>LVAT01000009.1 GCA_001604135.1 Clostridiales bacterium Firm_14 | reverse complement strand
TAAGCAGATCCAAATAGCTTATCTTAAGGCAGAAACGGATGATATCAGAAGGAATCTTGAGACAGCACGGCAGACCCGAGTCGATGATAAAGGCAATGAGGTCTGGTTTTCGATGCTCTGTGAATATTTTAACAACAGTCCTCATGCAGTCAGAACTGGCCTTGAAGGCGAAGACGGCTTAGTCCGGCACTGGACTCACAGGCAGGACCTTGAGCTTAGGATATGTGAAGAACTGTTTTGGGACCGATGCACGGTATTGCCCTCGAAATTATATGGGGAGAGGGATGTTGATAAGCTGTTTGGATAGGAAACACAGTATAAATGAGTGGAATGAATAATAGACGTATCAAGGCTCTTTTGATGAGCCTCATAATACTGTTTTCCCTGGCAGGATGTCAGATAGTGGATAATGCAGTTAAGAGCATTAACGACGATCCGAAGAATGGCGAGAAAGAATATGCGGAACAGGTCTTCGAATATCTGAAGAATGAGGATATCGGCAGTCTGTGTGAACTGTTCGCTCCGGATGTGCGCGCCAAGCACGATCTCGAGAGCGAGTGGAAGATCTTTTTCGATCAAATGGACGGAAAGATCGTCTCTTACAACGGTCTTAAATATCCTGGCGAAGGACTTGGAAAAGATAAGGACGGCGAAGTCTATGACTCGCATATATCGGTCAATTATGCCGGAGCCAAAACAGATAACGGGACTGTATATGAGGAGTTCGGGTACTATCACGTGAAGGTCAGCAGGGACGATCCTGATTCTGTGGGACTGACCGTTTTTACCATGAAAGATCCTGATACCGGCAATTGGATAACGGTCGGCGGAATAAAAGACTGATTTATCATTGCAGGTCCCTTTGTCGGGAAGATCAGCAGTATTATTCGCCGCTTTGTCGCTTTACAGCCGGGCATATGTTAAAATTTCTTTGAGTATCTTGTTATTAAATCCCTTGTTCTTGAGGGATTCGAGTAAAGTTGCAGGAGGCATTTTTATGAAAAGAGTAGCAGCTTTGGTTATTGCATGCGCCATGTCTCTGGCATTGTTCGGATGCGGTAAGTCAAACGGGACATCAACTTCTGACAAGGAAACCACAAAAAATACCGTTGCCGGTGAAGATAACGGCGGCGGCGGTAATACAGATGCAACCAATAATACAAAACCGGATACAGGAGCCATTGTGCTGCTCCCCGGTGAGCTCTATCAGTTTGATAAAGACGCTGCTGACGGCCCTGTGATAAAGGGTCTGACCTTGAAAGGCAACCAGTGCGGCACGTCTGAATTCAATGCGAAGGATCCGGACGTAAAGGGCATAAGATGCATTTTCCAGATGAACGAGTGGGCCGAGATCTATCTCGATTCGGCTGTCGCTGAAGGTCTGTGGGTCTACGTTTATAAGCATGCGGATGATGCAAAAGTCTATATGGATATGGCTTATACCGAAGAAGATACCAAAGTGGCTGCGACATGCACATTAACTAAACCCGAGGAGGAAGAAGCCCAGTGGGGTGCTTTCTATCTGAATCCTGATTATGCTGATCCCGGCGTCTACGATATCGTATTCGTTAAGGACGGCAAAGCCGTTGCGGTCATCAAAGCTCTTTTTGTCAAAGAGGGTTCGATCGAGGGCAAATCAGATGATGACCTCAGAGCCATGATGAAGGATTTCTGAATTCATACTGACAGTAGAATAAAAAATGCACAATTAGTATTAGCAGTCGGTTCAAAACCGGCTGCTTTTCGCATATTATTAGGGCAGAAATACGAGAGGTGCGGCCGTTATGGAACTTAGCTTAGGGAATAATATCAGGAAGATGAGAAAAGAAAGAGGGCTTACCCAGGAGAGCCTGGCTGATACACTCGGAGTTACGAACGGCGCAGTATACAAGTGGGAATCAAACCAGTCAGTTCCGGAACTGGAGATGATAGTTAAGCTTGCAGATCTTTTCGATGTTTCGCTGGATGTTCTGTTGGGTTATGAGAAGATCAATAAGCGTAAAGATGTGCTTATACAAAACATATATATGAAGATAAACACCAAAGACATAACCGGCCTCGAAGATGCCGACAGGGCACTTCTGAAATACCCCAATGACTATGGGATCTTAATGGTCGCGGCTTCGATATATGCCTGCTTTGGCACTGAAGAAAAGAACAGAGAGTATAAGCAAAGGGCAATAGAACTTTACAAGAAGGCTCTTGATGTAATTCCTTCCGGGATCGATCCGAGATACGGAGAACTGATGATCCGAAAATACATTGCTTTTATGTACCATTCCATCGATGAGAAAGAACAGGCCGGCCAGATCCTTAAAGAGCATAATGAAGCGGGTATCTTCAATGCTGAGATCGGTCTTATGATGGCATTGAACGGTGATAAAAGTGATGAGTGCAGGAAATATCTTATGGACAGTTGTATCCAGTCGATATCTAATATGCTCAACATGTCCATCGGCTTCATCGTTTTCTATATCAACTGCGGTGATCTCGGGAAGGTGAGATCAGTCTCAAAGTGGAGCATCGATTATCTTGAGAGCCTGAACGCCGGCAATGAGATCAATTATCTGGACAAGGTGAAATGCGCATTTTTAACTTGTTACGGTTATGCGGTTTTCCGTCTGGAAGGTGAGGAAAAAGGAGAAAAGCAGCTCGTCAAGGCAAGAACCCTGGCCAGGAAATTCGATGCCTCACCGGACTTTAGTATCTACACTAAATTCTACGATTCAAAAGAAAAAGCAAGCTCATATGACTCGTTCGGAAAGACTGCCAATGAATCGATCGGGACAGCACTTGATTTTATAAAGGACCCGAAGTTCAAGTCTTTATGGGAAAAGCTTAACGGATAAAACGATCCAAAACAAAAGAATAAACGGAATGTGGAACTGAGAGTACGGTTCCATATATAAACTTGCACCAATTTTTTATCAGGAGGAAAAACATTATGAAGATCAGGGACATTTATCTTAGAAAACCTTTTCCGGCAGTTTCAGTGATCATCGCAATGCTGTGCATCGGTATTACATTGATCTCTTTTCTGATACCGTCTTTGCTCAGGTCATTTGCCTTTGTATATCCGTTAAGAAATCCTTGGCAGCTGATCACATACATGTTTGAGCACTATACACCTCAGGAGCAGATCCCGCCGGAATTGGGTTATAGCTCAACGAGACTTTCCATAGGACATTTGGGCTTCAATCTTCTGCTTGTCCTTCCATTCGGCATTATGGTCGAAAAGGTACTCGGAGCAAAAAGGTTCCTGATACTGTCCGTAGCGGCATGGCTGGCTGATGTCACAACTATTTATATAGTTTGTTCCGTTTTGATTCCCGAAGGTAAAGAATGTGTGGTCAAGGGAGCTTCCGGCCTGGCATTCGCGTTTGTTCCCGTCGGGCTGTATATCTTTTTTGTTTTGGGAAAGCGGTTCGGATTCGGAAGTTTATTTAAGCAAGTGTCGTTCTATCTGCTCATGCCTATCGCCATTACAACTCTTGTGTTCGCGTGCAGCCCGAGCATAGCCGGTACAACTGATGTCTGGTCAATGCTCCTGCATCTCATAGGCATAACTTGCGGTGTTGTTTTCGCTGTCATATTCAGAAAGACGATCAAAAGCTATTTTGATGCGATGGCGGGAAGGTCAGGTCTGGTTGAATAATCATGCTATAATGGCCGTATTCAGGGGAATCCTTGGAAGGTTTAATCAACAGCATAGAGGATGAATAATATGGAAGCTCTTAATGATTCGATTTGCATTAAAACAGCTGAAACTGATGAGGAATTATGTGGAAGGGGATACGTGCACTGTACTTCATGGCAGGAAGCTTATAGAGGCATTGTAAGCGACAGATATCTCGATACTATGACCGTAGAAGCTACAACAGCACGAGCCAGGAATTTTCCGGACAATACTCTTGTAGCTAAGGATAAAGATAAAGTCGTAGGATTTGCAGTATATGGTCCGTCGAGAGATGAAGACTTGAAGGATGCGGGAGAGATTGATGCAATCTATGTCCTCTCGGAATACTATGGCCGGAAAGTCGGATACAGACTGATGAATGAAGCGATTTCCAGGCTTAGCGAATACAAAACTATATTTTTGTGGGTATTCGAGAAGAATGAGAGAGCCATTGACTTTTATCACAAATACGGTTTTGAATTTGACGGAAGCAAAAGGGAATGGAATCTTGGCGGACCGGTTTCATTAGTCAGAATGGTAATGGAAAGAGAATAATACCGCATCTGAATAGTAATACAGTCCAAATAATAAGGGGCTTTCGGAATTTCCGAAAACCCCTTCTTTATGCCTGAATGGCAGATGTTCTGTTAAGTATATGGTACGTCTACGAAAGATCCGTCGGGTTTAATGTCGTATCTCAAATCATTGCCTTCGATTTTCTTGCCGTTCCATGTAATGTTCTTACATTCGGTGAACCACAGGGCCGGCGACGGGACATCGTGTATGTTGCAGTCCTTGAAGTTGATTCCTTTGGTATCGCAGAAGTACACTGCTCCGCTGGTGCATTCATAGATCTCGGTATTTATGACGTCAATGCCGTTACACATAAAAGTATCGATGCCCATGTCTCCGCATCCGTAAAGGCGCATCTTTTCAACCTTGATCGTCTCACAGTCATTGAAATAAAGAACTCCGCCGGCGCATGTACCTTTTTCTTTGGTATGGCCTGCCGTGAAGCCTTCAACAGTCACTTTATAGCAGTTCTCGAAAGTGAGTACATTTGCATAGCGCGGGAGGGCTTCAAGTGTCGTTGCAGCAGGATCGGGATTTTTGGCCTTGATGGTCAGTTTTTCTACATCGCTGATAACGAGTGCAAAACCGTCCGGTACTTCTTCCCAATGGTAGAATTTGGTGCCTAAATCGCCGTAATTCTTTGCCTTGGACAGATCGAAGTTTGTTCCGTCGAGAACGATGGTTCGGTCAGGTCCGATGTTTTCAAGGAACTCATCGACCGTCTTAACGATGACCTCAGCTCCGGGAGCGACATCCTTTGCCTCCAAGGTGGGGATGACATCAGTCTTTTGAATTACTGTCTCAGGCTTGATGTCACGGAACTTCATGGCTTTGAACTGTTCGGCTGTAATCTTATTGCCACTAAGATCGATTGCCTGGATTTTTGAGTCTTCCTTGTACCAGCCATTGACATCGTTGTTCTCAAAGCTGCAGCCGTCAACCACCACTTCGTACTGATCGAAATCGAAAGTGCTGTCGTTAAACAAGTTTTTCGTTACCTCGTTGGAGAGGAAGAATACTCTTTTCGCTTCGCTCGTGTAAAGCAGTTCTTCGATCCTGTTGTCGTGGATCTTGCAGTTATAGACCGTGAAGCCGGTGCACCTGTAAACGTCGAAAAGATCGTATGCAAGACTATTTGGCGTGCGTGTTCCGTGATTGCGGATATCACAGCTGCTGATAAAAGTGTCTTCACTATCCAAAGCTCTAACTGCACTGTTGCTGCATTCGTAGATATCGCAGTTCGTGACATTGATTCTTTCGCCGGCTCTTATATCAACGCCGATCGTACCGCAACCGAAAATGCCGCATGAGTCGACAGTGGAATCAGGGCAATTCTCCAAGAGCAGCACAGAACCGTTACAGGGCTCCGGTTCAACCGTATGACCGGCTGTCAGGTTTGAAATATTGAGCTGCTTGCATCCGGAGAAATAGATGACAGAAGCACTTCTTTCAACTGCCAAAATAGATGTCTTTCCCATTCCTGCGCCACGTATCGTAAGATCCTTAACATCCTTGATGACGAGCTCGAAGCCGTCTCCGTCTTCACTGCCTAAGCCGTGCCATGAATAATAATCGCTCTTGGAATTTTTCCCATAATTCGATGCCTTGCTAAGATCGTAATCACCTTCGGAAAGCTCGATCGTGGTGTGAGGAGCGATCGAGACGAGGAACTCGTCAATGGTATTTACCTTAACAACACCGTCTGCTGACTTGGGCGGAGCAACCGGCATTTCCGGATCATTCTCGGATTCAGAACCGGAAGTCTCCACTTCCGAGACATCTGCGGAATCCGTATCTTCCGGAGCATTTCCGGTTTTGGGACCTACACTCACTGCGCAGCCTGTAAGGAGAGCTACAGCAATGATAGTTGAAAGCAAGCGGGATCCGCTTTTCTTATAGTTCATAATTTGTACAAGCCTTTCTTTGAGATTTCTTTTTTCTGTTGCAAAACTCGTTGCAACAACTGCTGAAGGCAGAGGTGATTGTGCTGCCATCAGGAGGAGTGAATTGCCGTAAGACTGCTTTTCGTCTCTGTCCATGGAACGCAGAAGCATCTCGTCGCAGCTCAACTCGCATGCACGGTTAAACTCACTGCGGATAACCCATGTGATGGGATTGAACCAGTGCAGAGCAAGGATCGCTGACGTGACCCATTTGTAGAGCGTATCAAAGCGTCTGTAATGTGTAAGCTCGTGACGGAGAATGTTATTCAGCAGCTCTTCATTGTAACCGCGGTAAGGCAGAATGATCTTCGGCTTGATAACGCCTAACAGCAAGGGTGTACGGGCTGAATCTGAGAAATAGAGAGCAGGCTTTCTGCCCGGGATCGAAGCATATACCGCTTTGGTAAAGCTGTCGGGTTCCATGAGTTTCTTCTTCAGCTTGAAGTTGAAATGAAGATAAGAGAACACCGTAATCCCCATACTTACGAATGCTCCAATGGCCCAGATCGAGAGCCATAGCTTGGGTGATCTCCAATCAATTGAAATCGCAGCCTCCGGAGCAGGTTCAGAAACTGTCATCTCCTGTGTTTCTGCTGCTTTAGGGGCGATGTCTGATACGGTTGTATCATTTTTCGCGACATCACTGTAATCGAATTCAGAAACCTGCTGAATGTTCTCATGAGCGTTCACCTGAAAATTATCCTGAACGGTCTCGTGAACGATCTCCTGAATAGTCTCCTTAACGTTATCCTGAGCATTCATTTCGCTGTAAACAGCAGGAGCAGAAGGCGCAGGCGTGACATTTGCAGAGCCTCCCATTGTCGGAATAAGTCCCGGAAGGGGCAGTGCAAAACGCAATAGTACCAGGAGCCATGCATAGTAATAAACCGTGCTGGGTATTTTCCGCAAAACGGTATAACGCAGACACATAAGAAGCAGCGCGATAATACTGCCGCTGATGGTCATAACAAGCAATGAGTACATTTTTACTCCTCCACCTTGAACATATCCCTCAGTTCGGCAATATCGTCCTCTGAAAGACCGTCCGAATCGACGAGAGAAGCTATCAGATCGCGGGCCTTTCCGTTATAGATCCGGGTAATGAGATCCTTAGTGGCCCATGAGCTGTATTCCTTCTGCGTGATGACCGGAGAATAGTAGTAAACATTCCGTTTTTCCTGATGCACGGCGCCTTTTGATACGAGTCTTGAGATCAACGTCTTGATCGTCGCAGGCTCCCATCCTTTTGATTCCTGAAGCTGTTCACGAATCGCTGTCACGGGCAGAGCGTCCTTTGCGCGCCACAGCAGCTTCATGACCTCCAGTTCGGAATCAGTGATCTTACTTGCAAGATTATCCGACATAAAATTACCCCCAATTAAGTTTACAATTGTAGCTTAAGCAAGTTCAATTTAGCATGAGCAGGCTACAACTGTCAACTGTAACGGCAGTATGCCTCAATTTTGCCTTGAAAAGCGGCATTTTGATATAATCAGTCTGTTGGTTTTTGGGATCTTGATGAGGGATAAAAATTCGGATAATGTTATGAACCCGGTAAGTACAAAGCGTCTGCTATTGAACATATTGCTTCCGACCACTGCAGTGAGCTTGAGTTATCTGATACTCGGGCATTTCTGTCCGCTGCCGCATCTTTTGCTGTTCTGTATTTTGGGAACAGTTACTCTCGTTCCTATCGAGCTGGGCATTATCTTTTCCGCAAGCAAAAAAGAATACGGTTCGTTCTCATTGAAGAGCGCACTTGCCGGTCAGGAAAAAATGCCGGTCTGGCAGATTATATTGACCGCATTTCTTTTCTTCAGTCTGGCCGGGTTGTTTTCGATAACTGCAGCACCGCTCGAAAACAGTCTTTTAGCGCCGGTCAGAGAAGCTGTATTGAGCAGACTTCCTGTTGGATTTGACTGGCAGAACACAGAGTATGTTAAGACTTTTTCCAAGCCGGTCATAATAGTCACCTGCATATATTACGGGATATTCAACGTGATCATCGGACCTGTAACAGAGGAGCTGTTTTTCAGAGGATATCTGACATCACATTACAAGAAGCAAACAGCTTTCACGCCGGTCCTTATTGTGATCCTGTTTTCTCTCTATCATTTTTGGCTGCCATTCAATAATGTATTCAGAATACTGGCATTCGGCCCTGCCGCGTTCGTTGCATATAAAAAGAAGAACATATACATAAGCATGTGTTTTCACTGCATGTGCAATTTGTTCTCTGTAGTGGGATTCATAATGGCGGTTATGAAGTAATACTTAAGGGTTGCTCCAAAAGGCAATTCCATGCAGAGGCCGTTTTTTCAAAAATGTTATAATGTCATTGCCCACGGGCACCTTTTGACCGGGGAAAAAGAAATAATGGGGAGAGAAATAATATGAAAAAAACAGCAATAGTATCAGCAGTGCTCTGCCTGTCGCTTATGGCAGCGGGATGCACCCACAATGGTCCGAATCCTTCAAGCGAGCCCACGGCAACATCTGCCACGGCCGCTCCAACTGAGACGACGGAGACAAGCGAAGAGACAACTGTGGAACCCTCTAATGCCACACATCAGGTCACGGTTGAGATCGTTACGCTTCTGAGTTCCAAAGACGGCGAGTATAAACAGGTCGTTCCCAATGTCATCGTAGACGGCAAGGAAGCAATGGATATCAATAACGTACTCAGCAACTATATCCAGAAGGAATATCCGCTGGATATCTTTGATGATCATGCTGATGGCATGGCAACACGTCTGTACTGGGGCGTTAAGGATAATGTCTTATCCATCGTCATCTTTGCATCCGAGACGTTTACTGACTACTATACCTATGATGTATTCAATTACGATATTGATACTCTGAAGGGCATTGATAACAGCGAAGCCGTAAAGAGTCTGGGCATGACAGAGGAAGAATTCTTCAGCAAGACTTCGGAGATCGTAAACAGTTACTGCACAGATTACGGTTATGATCTTGAGAAGAGTCTCCAGGCTGTGAACTTCGATAAATGCAAGCCTTTCGTAATGCCTGACGGAACCGTTGGTGTTGCAGCAAGCATCGCTTATCCCGCTGATTCCCAGTTCGGCGGCGGCAACAGCACAAGGTGCTTTAACCTTGCAACAAAGGAGCCGGCAGTCTTCGAACAGTAACTCTTTAACTTTATCCCCGGAATGGTGAAAACTATTGATTTCATTTCGATAGAGAAGTATTACTATATTCATTTGGGGGTAAATATGAATAAAGTAGTAATCAAGACTGTATCTGCAGCGGCCGTTTTTGCGATGCTGTTATCCGTCTCATCGTGCGGGAAGTCCAAAGGTAATCTGTCGGAGGTAAGGACAGTATCTGCTGACAGTGAATGGTGGGATGATAAAACGTCGGCTATATCCCGTGATGATGTCTTAAAAGCGACAGGAACGGATCCGTATCATATGTTCAGCAAATGTTATGCTGCTGATGAAGACTCAGTAGTATTAAGCATTGACATTTTTGACAAGAAGGATAACACCACACATCTGTTAATGCATTGTTCCTACGACGGGGAGATCCTCGGGCAGGTCAATACTAAGGATTGCTTTGGAGGAGAAGATTCCGGAATTCCGTATCCGATATACAAACACAATGATAAATACTATGCCTTCATAGAAAAGTTTTCGGAAGACCGGGATTCATATGTCAGGTTCCGTTATGAGATCGATTTCGAGGGCGGGACGCTGAAGGACCGGACGGAGATCAAGATCCCAGGTAACGGATTCATTGTTGACGCCGTTGATGTTGACGGTAAATTGGTCTATCTTGTGAATTCACAGTCAAGATATAAATTCTATGTCGATGACGGAAAGAATCCGGGCACATATGATATCGATCTGGGAAAAGAATTGCAGATCGAGTCTGTCGACAGGATCAACAGGTATGGGAACGGAATCTCTTTTATCGCGAATGCGGAAGAACACGGAAGATCCAAGGAGGTGTACTGTACACTGGATCTCGGCAGCTTTACGGTTAATCCTGTCGAATTAAAACCGAAGAATAATTGGATGATAAATGTTGTTCCGGAGAGCGGCGCAGTTGCTCTTCAAATGGACGATCATGTTATATCGAAGGTCGATCCTGTCTCAGCAGATGCGAATAAACTGGTTGATCTGTCAGCAACCTATGTTTTGGACAACTGGTATGGTGAGATCTTGTGGGCTGCTGATGACACGGTCGTGCTCTTTAATAATGTTGAATATGGTGATGCTGCCGCCAACCTGATCAAGCTGACCAGATCTTCAGGCAATCCCAATGCCGGCAAGAAGATCCTTAGTCTGGCATATCTGGATGAGCTGTATGAATTCCGTGCAATAAATGAATTCAACAGGAAATCGGATAAGTATTTCATTGAAACAGATAATAAGTATTACGGTATCGCGAACGGTTACTATGATCAGGAAGGATGGGCATATTCGGATGTCATATCCTCTGAAACAAATGCCATAGACATTCTTAAGGCTGACATAAGAGAAGGAAAAGGTCCGGACATCTTACTATACGGGACCAATGCAGCTCAGCTTAACAGTACAGAATATCTGATCGATCTTACAGGCAGGATCAATTCCGGGAAGAGCCTTAAGAGCGGGGATTATATGGATTTTGTGACCTCGCCCAACGGCCGTGACGGTAAGCACTACAGGCTCGATTACGGATTCAGGTCTACTGTCTGCCTGGTCAACAATTCTCTTATTGATGATAAGACCGCGGGCCTTACATTCGATCAGTATGACCGCATAATCGAAGAGAGAAATGAAGGCAAGAGCATTCTTCCGGAAGGCGATCTCCCGTTAATGGGCTTGTTTGTAAACAGCTCAGATTGCTTCACATACGGCAAGGACGGCAAGTTTATGCTCGGGAGTGAAGTGTTCAAAGGAATGAGCGATTATATAGCCTCCATTCCTGACGGAATGGTCTATGACCATGATTACGAATCTTATTCAGGAAAACTGCAGATCTTAAACGATTTTACATTCGAAACGTATGTATACACTTTCGAGCATTCCAATCTGTTCAAGGATTTTTCCATTGTAGGATTGCCTTCAGCTGACGGACATCCTGAAGCAGTAATAGGAAGAGGCATAGGGATCACCGCTTGTTGTCCCCTGCAGGATGCTGCCTGGGAATTCGCAATGACTCTGATGTCTCCTGAGTTCCAGGGCCTGATGCATAACTCATATGACCCGGTCTTAAAGAGCGCGCAGAAGGATGCTTTCAGCAAATATATAAATAATATAAGCGATTACCGTGATCCGCTCCTTGCCCCCATCCCGGATGGAGTAGTTGATTATTACATAGAGCAGATCTCAGATGCCGTCGTTGTTCCGGATATCGATTCAGCGGTATTGGTCATAATGAACGAGGAGATGCCGGCCTATTTCGAAGGGCAGAAATCACTCGACGAGGTTTGCGCGGTGATCGAGAACAGGGTGAATCTGATGCTCGCAGAACGGGGTTAAACGGCCGATTTTTTTACTTTATCCCTGGATTTTTTACTTTATCCCTGAGTTTTGCGTTTATGGTTGATTTTTTTCGTCTTCTCTTTGTATAGTGCAGGTATCCCAACCATAGAGAGGAGGACCGCCAGCTCAACAAAATACTTTACCTTGAATCCCCATTCATTCAAGGAGCGAACAAGCATAGATGCATTCGCAAAAAATTAAGACTTAACGTCTTACTACACCTTCTATCGTTAGCTTGCAGCTGTGATATTTGCGCATAGTATCACAGCTGCAAGACAGACAGGGTCCGGATGCCATTCGCGGTGCACTTCGAAAGCTCAAAAAGCTTTGATATAAAAAGCCAAGTCTTTTAACCAAAGAATTATTAAGGTATGATTCATGATGGGGAGAGAGTAGGGTTACTGTTGAGAACAAATCTATAGTGTTATCCCGGTAAGCAGTAATTCGTTTCCGTTTAGCAGTTAATGATCAAGATTGCTCTTTGTGATGACGAAGCCAGATTCCTGAAATTAGAGATGAAGTATCTTGAAGAATACTTCACCAATAAGGGCATGTCTTACAGTGTTGAATGCTTTTCTTCGGGAGAGGAGCTGCTTGAGAATAAAGTATTGATCGAGATGGCGGATCTGATCATTCTGGATGTTGAGATGAAGGGGATTGACGGAATTTCGGTAGCGAAAAGCATTCGTCAGCAAAACGACAAGGTCAACATAGCTTTCCTGTCTGCACACATGAATTACTCCACGGACGGGTATCATGTACGTGCCGTAAGATTCATTCTGAAGACCATGGATGATCTGAAGGATTATCTTTTCGAATGCCTCGACTGCGTCATGACCAACATGGATCTGTTCGACAAAGAGATCACTATGGATTTCTCGATCGGAAAACGCACGCTTAAGATAAAGGACATTGTTTATCTTAAGACCACCGGTAACTATACGACATTTGTTCTTTCGAATGATTCGAAAGAAACATACATTATGCGGCAGACACTTAAGAAACTTACGGAAGTGATGAAGCCTTTTGATTTTATAGCCGTCAGCTCCAACGAGACGGTAAATCTGCGCCACATCACATCTGTCACCAGATATCTGGTTACTCTCGATAATGGCGAGCAGATCACCGTATCGCAGAAGAAATACAGTGACGTTTGCCGTGCGCATACGCTTTACAGGGGAAGGAACGCATGACAAATTTAGAACTGGCAGTCTTAACCAATCTTTCCAGCATATTATTATATTATGCGTTCATAAAAAGCGTCTTGAAGCGCAAAGCGGAAAAGCCCTTAGATTACATTCTGATAGTGTTTCTTTATGTCTTGAATGTACTGACAGTTTTCTTTGTGAATCCGTTACCCAAATTCTGTATTCTCATTGCTTTATCTATCGGCTTTACGATGCTGATCTTCAAGGTTTCATTTAAGAAGAGTCTGCTCGCAAACCTTTTATATAATGCAATAATGATGTCTCTTCAAATGATAGGTTTACTGGTCGTGATGCGTGTGACCGGAAAAGATTGGCTTCAAATCTCTAACAACGAATCTTTTATAGGAGATCTCTCATGCCAGATAGTGATGTTCTTGATTGTGATGGTTATAAATACTGTCTTCAGAAAAGGCGTTTTAACCAATCTTGATATCAAGGGCTGGCTCACCTTTGCGCTGTATCCGCTGTTTACGATAATTGCCATTCTCGTTCTTGCATTCTCTGTCGGGAAAAAAGCGGTTGATGATGTATACACCGGCATGGTTATCCTCGCTTCGGGAATGCTTATCATGAGCATTGTTATTTTCCTGCTTATAGATAATGTCGTAAGGCGCGAGAATATGATCCACGAGAAAGAAATAATGCTCGGGCAGACAGAGCACCTTAATCAGATGTACCGTTCGCTTTCAGATGAGCGCGAAAAGCAGAAGGCCCGCTCACATGACTATATTAATCACCTTAACGTTATGCTCATGCTTGCCCGCGAAGGCAAGACCGACGAGCAGATACGGTATATTGAAGAGCAGCTGGGAAAAGAGGTTCAGAGCGTTGACATTATCGATACCGGCAACGCGCTTATCAATGCCGTATTGAACATCAAGTATCTCGAAGCAAAAGAGAAGGGCATAATCATTCCCTTTATCGCTGACAATCTGAAGGATATTAAGATAAGCGACAGCGATCTCGTAACGATAATTACGAACATTCTCGACAATGCGATCGAAGCTGTTCAGAAGTGTGATGAGAAGCGCATCGTATTTAAGATCATCAAGGATTCTGACACTCTCATAATCGACTCGACGAACACCTACAAGGGTCACATTCCGGCCGATTATGACTTCGGAACGACAAAATCTGACAAGAAAAACCACGGTTTTGGTCTCGCGAACATCAAAAACACCGTAGAAGCCAATAAAGGCAACTGTTTCATCGATACTGAGGGAGGCATTTTCCACATATCGATTACCCTTCCTCTGGCCTGATAATTTTACTTTATCCCTGGATTTTTTACTTTATCCCTGAGTTTTCGATTTTTTATTGCCTGTTGAACGGCCATTTTATATTATCAATACACAATGGTCGCAATGAGGGGAACAATAAGAGATGGAATATTTATCTGCATTAATAGCAGACCGAATGTGTAAAAATGAGATCATCAAGAAAGATGATCTCAGATTTTACGCATACTCTATCCAATTATTGTTGGAGAAAACGATAGGGATGATCCTTATCGGCATATTTGCGCTGGTCTTTAAAGCTTTTTTCGAGATAGCGGTATTCACTGTTGTATTTGTTGTCATCAGGCGCTTTTCTGACGGAATTCACTGTAAAACAAGCATAGGATGCTTTATCGCATCTGTATTGTCAGCGCTGTCCACCATACCGACTACAAGGTGGCTTATCAAATACCCTCCGGTCTGCTTTATTGCCGTGTTTATCTCTATGGCTGTAATTCTCGTGATCGGAGCAATCCATGACCCGAATCTGGATCTGCCTGAGGATGTGTTTATCCGCCATAAGAGGATAACCCGCATGTTGATCCTGGTCATCGGACCGGCAGTTATATGTCTTCTATTCATATTTTCGAGTAACCGTTTTGTCTACTATTCAGCTCTCGGAATTATCTATAATGCCTTGAGTCTGTTAGCAGTAAAAATCATTAAAGGCGAGGTGTCAGCAAATGAAAAAACTTGAGAAATTGATTCTCGAAAAGGTCGAAAGAGCAACCAGGAAAAATGCGGTAGGTTCCAATACTGATCCGGATTATCCCAGGTGTCCGTATTTCTTTCATCAGCCTAAGAGACCTAAGAAGTAAGAGTCTGTTCTGTATAAATATGGGGATAATAGGATAGGAAAGATCAGAACGCCAATTCGATCCGACCATATAAAAAGCGCCGTCTGCGATCCGAACCCTTATCACAGACGGCTGCTATTATCCCTTCAGAGCATTCCATCCTACATCGTGCCAGCATTTGCCGGTACCGATCTGTTCTGTTGAGGAATAATAGGGCATGGGAAGCGTTCCCGTAAGTCCTGTTTTTCCTGTCAGAACGTCTGATACTGCGTTTCCTCCTTCTGTGCCGGGAAGATACAGCATGATGCAGGAATCCCATTCGTCAAGATACTGGTCAATTATCACGTTTCTGCCTGCCACGATAAGCGTAACGACAGGCTTGCCTGACTGTGCTGCAAACTGGATCGCATCGCTGTTTCCGGGAAGGCCCAGAGAACCTGTAAGTGACAGGTCATTTGTATCTCCATACCATTCCGCATAAGGCTTCTCGCCGACGCAGAGAAGGATCATGTCGCAGGAATCGACCTGAGTCTTATCCGTTGTGATCTCGAAGCCGATCTCTTTTGCTGCTTCGCTGAGCGCTTCAACGATGGAACTGCCTTCCATTCTGAAGTGCTTATCCTCAAAGCCCAGATTCCTGAAGTTAACGTCTGATTCGCCCTGCCACCAGTTCGTCCAGCCGCCGCAGAGAGCACCAACATTGTCTGCTGCAGGACCCGTGACGAGCACCTTCATGCCGGGCTTTATATACATGTTCTTGCCGGCTTTAAGGGGCACGAATGATTCAGCTGCAAGCTTTCTTGCAACCTCATGAGACTCCTTGCTTCCGAATTCGTATGAAGGCTTTATTTTCTCGAGATACGGGTCATCGAAAAGCCCCGTTTCCTTCTTAACTCTTAAGATCCTTGTAACCGCGTCGTTAATGCGGTCTTCGGAGATACGGCCTTCATTTACGCCCTCTATAATGTATTTCATCGCAGCCGGATGGTCGGTCTCGGTCATGAGCATGTCGACTCCGGCATTTACGCAGATGATAACGTTCTCCTTGTAATCAGCACCGGAACAGTTCATTACCGAATCCCAGTCCGTGAGGACGATGCCCTTAAATCCCATGTCTTTTTTGAGATAGCTTATGTATTTCTCATTCTCGTGCATCTTCGTTCCGTTAAGTGAAGAGTGCGAGAGCATGATGACCATAACGCCTTCATCTATAAGCGCCTGATAGATCGAGAGCTGATCCTTGATCTGTTCTTCGGTAAGCTTGGAATCGCCCCTGTCGAGCGGTGTGCTCTCGCCGGTTCCGAAAGCTGTCATGCCGTCTCCGAAGAAGTGCTTGGGGCAGGCGAGGACGCCTTCAGACATAAGGCCCTTTGTATAAGCTACGGCAAGTTCTTTTACGATCTTGCTGTCGGAGGAATAGGATTCATAAGTCCTTCCCCATCTGGGATCGTTCGCGGTAGCTACACAGGGTGCGAAATTAAGCATCATGCGCGTATTTGCGACATCGCTTCCTGCGAGCTTTCCGTATTCTTCAGTAAGCTTGGGATCGTTAGCCGCGCCGATATTGATGTTGTGGGGGAACATAACGCAGCCGTTTGCGAAGTTAACGCCGTGGACGCTGTCGTTGCCGTAGATAAACGGAATAGGAGCGGCGTTCAGGAGAGCGTAAGTCTGATATTCCGTGACGGTCTTTTTCCACTCCTCCGCGGTGGGCATCGGATAGTTATCAACTCTCGAGAGGATCGAGCCGTAGTCCGTCATTTCCATTTCGCCGGGCAGCGTGTTATATATCGTCGGCTGCATCATCTGAGCGGCCTTCTGCTCCAATGTCAGAGTCTTGCAGATCTCTTCAGGAGTCATATTAGAGTAGTCTGAAGGAGCAGCTGCCATCGCATTGCTGTCCGGTGTGGGGATGGGCGCGAAGACGCTGCCCTGATCTATGCACGCCGTTGCAAATGTAAGCGACAGGATAAGAAGACCTGATATTAATCTTTTTGCTTTCATATTTACCCCCAAAATATCCTTTATTCCGGTTGTGCTCATTATATCATTCGCAAAAACGCCTCTGTTTTAGGGAGGCGTTCTTTTTGTCAGATGTTTATCCGTATCAGCCGTTGGCTGTCTGAAGATATTTATTCTTCACGCACCAGTCGCCGAACTTAGTGAACACATCGTCACCATATAATTCCTTGATGACGCCGGCGATCTTCTGCATCGCGGCTTCATCATATTCGTCATAACGGTAGTCGATGTTATCGGCTTTGATCTTCCCGTTGATATCTTTGTAGAAATCATTGCCTTTCTGTTCATGCAGGTACTCGAAAAGGTACTTTCCGAAGGTATATTCCGCGCCGCGGTCAGCGTGTTCGACGTCACTGTAATCACTTAAGAATATATTCTCTGCATTTGAAGCATTAACTGCTTCCGGAACGTCGTAATCGTAAAAGTCCTTCTTTGCCTTTATCTCGGCAATGGAAGGATATTTGTCAGCAAGAGAATTAACGACGGCAACCTCCATGTAATTTGCGATGCCTTCTGTCATGATCTTCGACGTGTTGCAGTTCCTCCTGGTTATGGCATGCGTTACCTCGTGGATTATTTCCGTATAGTCGAGATATTCGTCTCTGCGCCAGGGATTATCCCTGAATTCCGGAATGGAATTCCAGATCTCATCGCTGAACAGGTCATAGGAAACGATAGTGACATCGTTAGCAGTTGCACATGAGATCCAGCCCTTTGGCTGCCTGTCGCAAAGGATGAAGATCGGGATCTTGGTGCCGACATTCCAGTCCTTCCAGGGATTGAATCCGTCGAAATATACGCTGTTATCAGTGACATTGTAGTATTCCCTGTCTCCGGGCATGGCAGATATGCCGAGCTGATTCTCGATCTCGTCGATTATCGCATCCAGAACAACGGCAAAATCGCCGGGAAGATCGATGTCCTTGTCGATCAGGAGAACGTACTTCTCGGATTCCAGATAGCAGAAATCCGTCGATATGTAGTGGTGCTCATTAACCCCGTCAAGCGTGACCTTCTCGTAAGAGTTGGTATCCTTCTTGCCGGTCGTTGCCTCGGCGGAATCTGAGGTTTCCGTTGCGTCAGCTGACGGAGGTGCAAAGCCCGGATCTCCTGACTGGTCTGAAGTCTGATCAGCTTTATCGCATGCGCATAAGAGCATGCTGCCGGCACAAAGGGTTGCCAATAGCAGCGAGGTTAGTTTCCTTGCTTTTCTTTTCATTGATCTTTCTCCTTAAATACACAAATCCTTATTCCGCAGGACCCTTTTCCAATGTGTGCTGAATACTCTAATCGAATTACTTGCGGGAAGCCACAAGTCTGTTTGCTTCTTCAAGAGGCATCGGCTTGCCCCATACGTAACCCTGAATGTAATCGCATCCGATGGACTTCAGGACATTTACCTGATCATCAGATTCGACACCCTCCGAAATGACCTTGAGGTCAAGCGTATGGCCGATCGAGATGATCATGGCAACATACTGCTTGGACGATTCGTTGAGGCTCATGTTGTCGATAAATGACTTGTCGATCTTAAGCATGTCCGTCGGGAAGCTGTTGAGGTAGCTCAAGGACGAATAGCCGGTGCCGAAATCGTCAATTGCGACCTTAAAGCCGAGCTGCTTGAGCTCGTCTATTCTCTGCAGCGCATTATCCGCGGAATCGATCATGATGGATTCAGTGATCTCGATCTCGATTATGGAAGGTGAGACGTTGTAGTTTCTGAGGACTCTCCTGATGTCATCGATGAAGTTATTCTTCATGAGATGCCTTACGGATACGTTGACGCTCATGGTGATGTCAGCACCTGTCTCAGCTGTTACGTTGCCGATGAACTGTACGGCCAGCTCGAAAACACGCATGTCGATCCTGTCGACCAGGCCCGTTTTCTCGGCTACCGGAATGAAGTCTGCAGGGCTTATGAATTTGCCGTTATCATCCTTCAGGCGCGCCAGAGCTTCAAAGCCTCTTAAATGATGATCCATGTCGTACTGCGGCTGGAGATGGCAGAGGATCTTGTTATCAGTCAGTGCGGAGCGGATCTTACGCTCGATCTCCAAAGAGACCTCCGTGCTGAATACGTCGGGCGTAAATCTCATGACCCTGCTGCCGCTGCCCTTCTTCTTTGTCTCGTGCAGAGCTGCATCGGAGAACGTAAAGAGATTGTCAATGACGTCGCTGTCTTCCGGACAGACGGCATAGCCGAAGCATGCGGACAGATAGTAATCGCAGTCATCAATGGTGATCTTTCTTTCTAGATCAGTCTTATAGTCGGTAATGGTCCTCTCGATATCATCTAAGGAACCGTAACCGGAGATTATGATAAGGAATTCGTCGCCGGTGGATCTTGCCACGAAATCGACGGTGCCGGTCTTAAGCGAATTAGCCAGGGACATCCATCTGTCGGCAACAGCCTTGAGCACATGGTCGCCCGTCTCATGACCCATGGTATCGTTGATGCTCTTGAAGTCATTGAGGTCGACTGATACGATCGCGAATCTCTCCGAACGCTTTAAGAGATCCTGCATAAGCTCGCTGCATGCGAAGCGGTTGGGAAGCCCCGTGAGCCTGTCCGTTACGGCCTGTTCGCGGATGTGATTCTGATAAGCCTGGATCTTCCTGTTTCCGAAGTAGATGAACGTGATGGCCAGGATTATCAGGATGTTATTGAACAAGCCCGGAATGTTTCCGTAGTTACTGCGGATGAAGATGTTGATGAACATCAGGGGGAACTGCAGCAGGATGAGTGCCAGCGCGGTTAAGTAGCCGGTTTTTCTGTAGAGCATCGCGAGGCAGATAAGGCAGATGTTGCCGAGCATCGAAGAGATGCCCGTAAATGACTTGATCTCAAAGGGGATCCCGAATATAACTGCCGTGGCTTCGGATCGGGATATGCTTGATGTTAAGAATATCGAGAATACGAAAAGCACTGCAAGCAGGACGAACACACCCTTAGGAGCCTCTTTTTCCAGAGACAGCTTTCGCAGGGTCTTATCGACTCTGTTATTTTCCGGTTGCTTTGCCATACAAATCTCACCCTTGCCGATAGTTCTTGATCATGATACTGCCATTGTAACAATTCAAAACCGCGAAAACTTGCACTAATTTGTTACTAGAGTAACAAGACAAAATACAAACTGTAAAGATTTTTTTAACGGTTTTCCCATTTTTTTCTGTATTCGCGCGGTGATTCCTCGAAAAATTTGCGGAACGTCTCAGACATGTAACTCACGCCGCCAAAGCCCGTAAGCGCTGCGATCTCGGTCATCGGCATCTTGCCGGAACGCAGCAGTTCAGCCACTTTGCGGCTCCTTAAGTGCATCAGGTAATTGATCGGCGACTCGCCCACATACTGGTGGAAAAGCGTGTTGCACAGCGATTTGCTGACGTTGCCGCTCGCAGCGATGTCGCCCAAAGTGATCTGCTTGCTGTAGTTATTCGAGATGAAATGCATCATGGACTTAAATGACTGCATCCTGGGATCAGATACGACTTCTTCGGTGGCGCCCAATGTCTCCGCCTGCTTTCTTATGATGTCCCAGATCTGGTAGAACTGTTTCGTGATCGCAAAGGGATCATGCCTGATGTCAGGGAGTCCCAGGATGAGATCTCTTATCGAATCCGTGCGCTCATTTATATAACGGAATCTTAAGTAGGGGAGATCCTGATTGTCGATGATCGGCCTTATTGCCTGCATCTCGACCGCTACCGAATTCGCGAGAATGCTCGGGTGGAGCACGCAGATAACGTATTTTGCGATCTCTCCGTTTATTGTCATGTTGTAATGGATCTGGTTGGAATTAACGACGATCGTATCGCCCGCCCTTAATAAGAGCTCTTTGCCGTTGACAAAATAAGCAAGACGGCCTTCCTTTATGGTCATGATCTCGATGTCTTCGTGGAAGTGCGGAACGCCCTCCCATGTGACCTTCGGAGCGATCCATCCGTCGTAGATATAGGACGGGAAATTGGGATCGTCGTAATTTACTATCTCGGAACCGTCATCTCTTTTTACGATGAGACCCATCTGTTCTATCTTCATAACTAAATTTCTCCGGTTTCTCAAAATCTATAACAATATTCCACGCGCTTGGAAGATAGTTATAAAAATCAGGCATTTTTAAACTGTTTTTGCGCTTATATCTACAATATACTTGCAATCGAACAGAAAAGAAAGAGGGAAATTGTTATGAGTGATCTTTCAGTAAACGAAGCAGTAGTAATGAGAAATGTCTGCAAAGATTTCAAGGTCTTAAACCGCCACGAAGGCCTGAAGGGATCGATCCGCGATCTTTTTTCGAGAGACTACAATACAGTATCGGCAGTTAAGGACGTGACCCTCACGGTTCATAAGGGCGAGATCATCGGATACCTTGGCCCTAACGGCGCGGGCAAGTCCACCACCATCAAGATGATGACAGGTGTCTTAGAGCCCACGAGCGGCGAGATCCTGGTAAACGGCAAGGTGCCTTATAAGAACAGGACCGAAAACTGCGAGAACATCGGCGTCGTTTTCGGACAGCGAAGCCAGCTCTGGTGGTCGCTGCCTCTGATCGAATCATTCAAGCTCTTACGCGATCTCTATATGGTTCCGCAGAAGGACTATGAGGCCATGATCGAGCTCTACCGCTCTCTGGTCGACATCGATCCTATCCTCCATAAGCCCGTAAGACAGATGTCTCTGGGCCAGAGGACATTGAGCGACATCCTCGCCGCGTTCCTGCATAACCCTCCGATCGTATTCCTGGACGAACCCACGATCGGCTTGGACGTATCGATGAAGGCAAAGATCCGTGAGCTCATCCTTGGCCTTAATAAGGAGAAGAACACGACCGTAATCCTTACGACCCACGACATGGGCGACGTTGACGCACTCTGCAAGAGGATCGTCATCATCGACAAGGGCACGAAGATCTACGACAACGACATAGAGCACCTGAAAAACTATTTCGGTTCTTACCGTACGTTAAAGCTCAAGCTCGCTGACGATACGTGGGAAGAATACCTGATCGACGAGAAGACCACGGATGTAATGGACGTCATCATGGAAAAGCAGAAGGAAAAGAAGATAAAGGATGTCAAGATCTTAGAGATCTCGACCGAAGAAGTTATTAAGAAGATCTACGAAGGGAGCGCAAAATGAATCCCAAAAGGCTGTTATCAATAACAAGGGCCGGGATAATGGAGTCCCTGCATTTCAGGCTCGGCATCTTTGTTACTCTCTTTGCGAACCTGATCTATCTGGTCCTGGTCTACTATCTCTGGAAAGCAATCTACGATTCGTCCGGCACGGATGTCGTAAACGGCATGACGTTCTCCGACACTATGATCTACCTGATCCTCGCGACTGCTTTGTTCAACTTCCTGGAGATGTTCGTCGTCTGGGATATGAGCAGGTCGATCCAGTCGGGCAAGATCGTTTTGGATCTTTTGAAGCCGATGAGGTTCAGAAAATACACGTTCTGGTCTTACACCGGCAACCACGTCGTCCAGTTCGTGCTGACATTCATACCGACATTCATCGTCGTCATGATCGTCACCCGCGGGGCAATTCCGCTGGGCTTGAATCTTGTATGGTTCCTGATCGCCACGGTGCTCGCGCTCATTATCAACTACAACATCGAGATGATGGTCGCTCCGATCTGTTTATTCACTGAATCGACCTGGGGCATCAACATCGTAAAAGAGACGATCGTGCTTTTGTTATCGGGCGCTTCGATCCCTTTGGCGTTCTTCCCTGAGAAGGCAAGGATGATCGTTCAGTATCTGCCTTTCAGAGCCGTGTACGACATACCTTTGTCGATCTTACTCGGCAAGAGCGGATCTGACACCTGGCAGGGCCTTGTAAGCTTGTTTGGACTGCAGCTGATATGGCTCGTCGTGCTGACGGTTTGCGGAAATTTATTCTGGAATTGTGCGGTGAAGAAAGTCACCGTGAATGGAGGCTGACATGCGCAAAAGAGGACTGAAATTCTATGCGGGAATGTACCGCAAGATTCTCGTACAGGACCTTAAGAGCAAGATGAGCTATCGTGCAGACTTTATCATCTCCACATTCGGAATGATAATGACGAACCTGTCTGGCTTTGTCACCTTCATGATCCTGTTCCACAACTTCCCGGAGATCAACGGCTGGGACTACCACCACATGCTGTTCCTGTATGGTTTCTCGCTTGTCGCGCTGACACCGGTGCAGTGCTTTTTCGACAACAACTGGAACCTTCGTTTTATGGTCCAGAGCGGCGACTTCATCAAGTACTGCTTCAGGCCGGTCAACGTGTTCTTCTACTTCATATCGGAGGTCTTCGACGTGAAGGGCTTAGGCCAGCTCGCTTTCGGCATCGGCACCATCGTCTATGCCTGGATCAAGATAGGGATCCCGGTAACGCCTCTGGTCATCCTTAAATTGCTGGTGTTCCTGCTGACCGCGTCGCTTTTCATGATCGCCCTCATGAACTTTGCTGCCGCAACATGCTTCTGGATAAAGGGTTCCGGCTACGTAATGGTAATCATGTTCCGCTTCAAGGATTTCGCGAAATACCCGTCGTCGATCTTCGAAGGAATCTTCAAGATCATCTTTACGTTCATCATTCCGATCGCGTTCATCGCCTACTATCCGAGCCTCGTGATCTTAACGCCGGACAACGTCCCGCTGCTGTCGTGGATCTCGCCCCTCTACGGCCTGGTCTTCGTCTACTTGAGCTACAAGTTCTGGATGCTCGGCGTTCGCAAATACGACTTCACAGGTTCATAATGTGTTTTGTATGGAGGTAATTAGAAATGAATGACTTAGTAATGATAATCAAACGCACGGTCGTCCCGAATTTTCTCAATATCAGGACATCGATCAAGGCCTACGACAGGGACGCCCTCTGCTGCGGCGCACCCTGCTGGCGCTGGGCCTACCACGCGCTCCACTCGGCGGACAAATGGTTCATCAACCCCAACGTTTATGAGGAGCCTTCGTTCCACGAAGAGGGCATGGACAATCCGGATAATCCGACGTCCTTCGTGCTCTCCGATGAGCAGCTCCTTGAGTACTTGGATTCGGTTGAGAAGAAGACTCTGGACTTTCTGGATTCTCTGTCTGATGACATGCTCTATGAGTGTCCTGAAGGCTGCCGCTTTACGCGCATGGAGCTCGTTCTGCGCCAGTACCGCCACCTGTCCTTCCACACGGGCATGCTAAACGGCCAGGTCGCTGTCGCCACAGGCGAATTCCCCATGTGGGTATCCGACGCCGATAAGTATATCGATGACGGTGTATTCTTCGGCCGTTACAGAGGGGGACAGACGAAGATCTGAAGTTTTGAGCACGCTATTGAGTCTTTGACCACGCCCGGCAGGGATGACATATTGAGTCTTTGACCATGCCCGGGCAGGGATGACATACGAAATCGCGATTTTTTCGATTTTCGTATGTCGGTGAGGGGGGTATATTGAGCGTTTTACGTAGCAAAAGTCTGCCTTGCAGGCCGGCTTATAAGGTTTTTCGAGCTGTTCGACGGCGAAAAAGGATTCCTTAACCCCAAAAGTGCTCTTCAAAGTTGAAAACGAAGTAAAAACGACATACGAAAAACGCGATTTTCGAGTTTTCGTATGTCTTTTTATTTGTGAAAACACCTCCATACCCCCCTAGGGGTATATGCCGGGCGATATAGGCAACCTCTCTTGACAACTTCCCCGCAGCAAATTAAAATGACACCAAGTCATTTTTACGAAAGCGGGCGCAAGACCATGCCTAAAGTCAGTGAAGAATACTATAAGAAAAAGCGCAAAGAGATCGTTGATGCGGCGTACCGCGTGTGCACCAGGAAGCCGATCTCGTCGGTCGAGATGAAGGACATCATTGAGGAGACGGGCTTTTCGCACGGGGTCATTTACAGATATTACAAGGATCTCGATGAGGTATTGAAGGACCTGGTCATAACGATCAATGAGAATAACAAGATCGACGACAGGCTCGATGCGATCTTGGAGAGGGCGGAAATGGATAAGTGGGAGCAGACCATTTACGACATCTGCGCGATGCAGGCTGACTACATGAAGGAAGTCGGTACGGACCTTCTTAAGGTGTCGATATACAGCGACATGCTCGCGATGACTGATCCGGAGAGGGCGATGAATATCGCGCAAAGGCTCGGGAAAGATGAGCAGAGCCCGCTGCTTTATGCGACGGTGGCGACGGAGAAATTCATAAAAGAAGTTATCAAAAAGAACAGGTTAAAGCCGGCAACAAGCGTGGATGAGATCATCCAGTTCATGATCGTAAATTACCACGGCATCCAGACCGGCTACGTGCTCTCGGAGTGCTTCAAGGTTCCTCACGTCGAAGGCAAGTACAAGCCCGAAGACATGTTCAGGAATCTTGCAATGTCCGTGATACTCATGATGGGCGGAAAGGCATAAGAAAATGGTATTTCACACATACGGGAATAAGGAAAACAAAGCGGTCGTGCTTCTGCACGGAATGCTCATGCCGTATCAGATCTGGAAAAGGGTGGTCCAAGAGTTCGCGGGCGGTTACTACGTGATCGTGCCGGAGTTGGACGCGCACACTGAAGATGAGACGAGCGAGTTCATAAGCATCAGAGACGAAGCGCGGAAAATAACAGAATACATTACAAATGAGCTTAACGGCGAAGTGTACTTGCTGGCAGGGCTCTCAATGGGCGGAAGGATCGCTTCAGAGGTCGCGAAAAACACGAGCCTTAAGATAGAGAACCTCGTTGTAGACGGTGCGCCGCTGATGAAGGTAAACGGCCTGTTCAAGGGCATAATGAAGAATAACTACAAGAGTATCTTAAAAAGTGCGAGAGCACGCGATCCGAAAGTTAAAGCCTCATTCGGGAAGAATTTCCTTCCGGGCGAATACTGGGAGACGTTCCTTAAGATCGCTGACAACATGAGCGGTCAGTCTGTAGATAACATCATAGGCACGGTCTTTATGCCGTTTGAATTCATTAAGTATAGGGATGACATGAAGATCCTTTTTATGCACGGCACGAAGGGCAATGAGTCGGTATCGAAGAAGGGCGCGCTTAAGATGAAAGAGTTTAATCCTAAGATGGAGATAAGGTGCTTTGAGGGCCTCGCGCACGGTGAGCTTTTTTGCTTCAGGCAAGATCAGTGGCTCAATGAATTAAAGGAGTTCCTGTCATGATCGATTACATAAGAGAGAATTTAAGTTATTACCCGATATTCTGGAAGTATCTTTTCAAGACGAAGAAGGAATTCATTCCGGAACGTGTCGATTACGGCAGCGACAAAGAGCAGTATTTCCTGTACTACGAGCCCGCGAAAACAGTAAGCGACAAACTTGTGATCTGGGTCCACGGGGGCGGCTGGAATGCAGGCAATCCCAAGTTCTTTGACTATGTCGGACAGAATATGGCAAGGCAGGGATACCGCTTCATCTCGATAGGCTACAGACTGTCGCCGAAGAATAAATATCCGGCGCAGATAGAGGATGTCTGTGCGGCGTACAATGCTGCAATAAAATACATGAAGGAGAAGGGCGTCGACACCTCAAAGACAGTGGTCAGCGGGCCTTCTGCGGGCGCGCATCTGTCATCGATCCTGTGCTACAGCAAAGCCATGCAGAAGAAGTACGGAGCAGATGTCTCAAATGTTATCGGGTATGTCGGTTTCGGAGGTCCGTACAGCTTCAGGAAGAGCATGTCGATGACGCTTAAGATGCTCCTGGGAATGCTCTTTGCAAAGGGATACGACCGCACGGAAGCTGAGCCGTGGACGCTCATGGATAAGAGTGACATTCCGATGCTCCTGATCCAGAGCAGGCACGACGGCCTGGTAGAATTCGCATGCGCTGAGGATTTCGCGGATAAGGCAAAGACGGTCGGCAACAAGTGCGAGATCTATGAAGTAGAAGATAAGAAGAATACGCACTCGTGGTATACGGCAGGATGTTTTCTTTTCGGGCGCGGCGAGAACAGGACATTAGACAGATTCCTGACCTGGATCGAGAAGGTTAATTAAGTAAAACAAAAAGCTCTCCGTTGCCGGGGAGCTTTTCGATTAAAACTTTTTGTAGACCGTATTTATTGACCTGAGCGATGAACCCTTCGGAAGTTCGATGTACTTGCTGCCGCGGAACAGACCTGTCTTGACTTCAGTTATATTGTCGGTGTCAGTGTGCGCTGCTTCGAGAATGACATAGTCGTTGAATTCGGTTATCTGGATCTCGATCTCGCCGGTCCAGAAAACGCCCATCTTGCGCAGGTACTTTATAAGCGTTGCCTTTTCGAAAGGCATTGTGTCAAGGCTGCTCTGTTCATAGGAGTAATCCGAAGGATTTCCGTTCGTGGAATAGGCCTTGAAATTATAGCTAAGGAACTTGATCGCCTTGTAATTGTCAGTCCTCTCGACCAGGTTCTCAAAGCGGACCTCTCTGACTTCTTTAAGAGAATTTCCGTCGAGTTCGAAATAAGCATCGTAAGCCTGAACGAGGCCGGATTGTTCGCTTGCCAGAAGCACATAGGCAGGCATCTTCTTTTCGCCGCAGGAGGTTAAGAGCATGCAAAGAACGGACAGTATTGTAATTACACTGATAATCTTGGCGATCCTTGTCCCCATAATCTGCCTCCCCATTTAACGCGATAAAGACAGAATATCATATTATTTTTATTTTTGAAATCTAAAAGTATCAAAAATCGCTCTATCTTCGGCATTTTCGGTAATAAACTCAAAATATGCCGCGTGCTTTCCTGTGATCTTCTCGGAAAGCTCGAAAGAAACAACCTTCGAATCCTCAGAAACTTCAGTTGCAGCAACAACTTTTCCGTCATAAGAATCGATGCGGACCGATACCTTAAAGCCTGCAGGAATGTCGCCCGTAAGCTCAGCTTTGGATGCGCCTTCAGTGCCGAAGTTAAGATACTTGAATCCGATCGTAGCGCCGCTCTGGATGTCTACGACAGGTGATGAATCGCCTTCGTAAACAGGCTGGATGTGAGCGACTCTTTTATCCTTGTTCGTACCCTCTGCGTTGTCCTGATACATGGGCTTTCCGAGGCCGTCGTACATGTGGCATGTGTAGCCTGCGGAGATAATCGAATATGCATCAAGACCGTCTAAGTAGAAGCCCTGTGATGTTGCTTCGACAACGTCGGACTTAACGGGCTCGCCGTTCTCATATGTGATCTTGCCGATGTAGATCTTGCCGTCCTTGCCCATTGCGATATCGACGGGTTCGACCATTGCCTGGCGTGAATATTCGTTGCAGCCGGTCTGTCTGTGATAGAAGACAAACCACCGGTCCTTTACCTTCATGAGTGAGCCGTGGTTGTTGCCCCACTGGTATGTCATGATGCCGTTGCCGTCAGGTCCCGTGATGACTTCACCGCCGTTGAAGCTGATGTCGCCGCCCGGCTGGTAGTCGCCGAGAGGCGTGTCGCACCACTTGTATGAGAGGAATCCGTTGCAGCTTCCGAATACGCCGTTCTCAGGCTTCGGATATTCGTAACGCTTGGAATAGATGAGGACATATTTGCCGTTGATCTTTCTGGGGCTGGACGCTTCGAAGAATCCGTCAACAGGATCTACGTGACCGTCGTCTTCCTTGATCCAGAAGGGCTTTGAATGTCCCATGATGTGATGTCTTATTGTCTCTTTCTTGAGAGTTGCCATATCGTCATTGAGCTCGCCTGCGTGTGATTCGCAGAAGCCCCAGAATGCATAAACTCTGCCATCGTCATCAACGAGGATTCCGGGGTCGAATCCGAGTTCTGTCTTGACGGGATTTTCAAAAGGTCCCCAAGGGCATTTTGAAGTAACGAGCATGATAGAAGAACCTCTGTTCTCTGCTGCATACATGTAGAAAGTATCGCCCTTTTGAACGACGTCGGGTGCATAGAGATCGCCGCCGTCAGATGCCGTGTAGCAGACGCCGTGGCATGTCCAGTTCGTGGGGTCGTCAACGGGTGCGGACCATACGACATAATCAGGGCCGCAGTAGTCGGTCTTCTTGGTGTCGTGAGAACCGTAAAGATAGATCCTTGTCTCACCGTTGTATGTAAATACTCTGGGCTCACCGTCAGGAACATGTTCCCACAAAGGCATATAAGGATTTGCGCCGGTTACGATCTTTTTTGCTTCCATTTCCGTTACCTCACTTTAATTATTTATGAAAGAATTGCTTCCGAAACATACATCATCAGGATGCTCGCGACCTGGACGAGTAAGAGGATCAGCGCGACTCTTGCGTGAGTCTTCTTCTCATTTACGATGGTTGCTATGAACTCTCTGACAAAAGCGTTGACCCAGAAATATACCTTCGTCTTGCTGCCTATTCCTTCGGCCTTAAGACCGCTTTGCTCAGCGAGCATTCCGGTCCTGAAGACGTGGTAATTCGTTGTTGCAAACACTGCTTTATATTCAGCAGATCCGGAGTGCTCCTCCATCTTTTTCTTTGCGAACTTGATGTTCTCTTCAGTGCTCGTTGATTCATTCTCAAGAAGGATCTTATCTTCGCTGATACCCTGCTCCTTGAGGTAGCGTGCGATAGCTTCGCCTTCGGAGATCACCTCGTCAGAGCCTTTTCCGCCTGAGGGCACGAAAATAATGTCTTTGCCGGTCTTATCCTTCTGCATTTTCGCGAACTCGACGGCGCGGTCAGCACGTGACTGCAAGAGCTTGGTAAGAGTGCCGTCCTTTCTGATCTGGCAGCCATGGATGATGATGTAATCCTTGTCGAACGCAGGGATGCGGCGCGCAGCTTTTATGGCGACGATTATCGTACCTATGAGGATACATTCAAGGTATGCGACATAAGCGGAGACCGTATTCTCGAGGAACAGCTCGAGGAAGCGCCCGAAGCCTCGCTCGTAGTGCACGTCGATGGTCTTGGAGTAGAAAAGGATCTCGCCGATGACAATAGGAAGAAGCGAGCCGATTCCCAGAACAAGGCCCAGGAAGAGGCCCAGAAGATTCTTCCAGGACTTGCCTTCCTTGCGGATGAGCTGGATGTTGCTTATTGTAACGACGACGGTGGTAATAACGACTACAGGCCAGGTAAAGAGCACGAACGACTGCGTGCAGCCAGCAGCACTCGAAAGTGCGCCGCCAATGCCGTTTTTGTATATGAGCGCGGTTACCTGCGAATAGACCAGATAGAAGATGAAGATGATAAGACCCAGATAAAGGATATTGTCGTAACGGTAAAGGCTCTCCTTAACCGACTTTCTGTATTTCATGATGAAGAAGCACGCCAGAAGGATAAGATAGACTCCGATGCAGGCGATAACTGCGTTTGACCCGGTCGTGTTGCCGAAGTATTTCTCATAAGACACAACGCCGTTCTTGTGTACCATAAAAACGCAAAGAGAAGTGAGATCGTCGTACTCGATAATGACGTAGGACCTGCCCGGCTTTACGCCCTTAACGGTAATAACTATGCTGTCTTCAGTCGTTTTCCAGTCAAGAAGCTCGACAAAACCCTTGCTGTCTTCTTCGACATAGACCTTGTGGATGGTGTTTTTGGAGCTGATATCATTACGCACATGCGTATATACGTTACCGGTGGCGACTATGTAGAAATAACTGCCGACAACGATCAAGATGGCGAGAATTATGAAGAAATACTTTTTCAAGAACTTGATAATCATGGTCATTAGTATATCCCTAAATAATTTAATTAGATAGGCGACAAACTATAGTATATTGACAAGTTAGCAGCTGCTAACTATAATCTTGTTGACTTGTTAGCAACGGCTAACTATAATGGTGCGCGAAAAGAGGGAATTCACGTGAGCGAAGCTAAGGAAACAGGCATGAATTTAGGTCACCTCAAGGCAGGAGAGAGCTGCATAGTTGACAAGGTCGGCGGCGAAGGCGCACTTCGTCAGCATTTTCTCGACATGGGCATCATCCCGGGTGCCGAGATAACCATCGTAAAGTTCGCTCCAATGGGTGATCCCGTTGAAGTCAGCATTCACGGCTATGAACTTACCTTAAGGCTTGATGACGCGCACAAGATCGCCGTCACAAAGCTCGAAAACAAGGCCGCAGAGCAGAATACAGCTCCTGATTCCAAGAAGCGCAAATCAAAGGTCGCGCACCCTAACCTCGGTGAGCCGGGCGTTCACCACGACAAGAAGACAGAAAATCCTCTGCCGGACGATCACGTCCTGAGCTTCGCGCTCGTCGGCAACCAGAACAGCGGCAAGACCACTTTATTTAACCGCCTGACGGGCTCCAACCAGCACGTCGGAAACTTCCCGGGCGTTACGGTCGACCGCAAGGACGGCGCGATAATCGGCCACCCGAATACAGTAATTACGGACCTTCCGGGCATCTATTCGATGTCACCTTATTCCAAGGAAGAGATAGTTTCACGTGACTTCGTGCTCGACAACAAGCCCGATGCCATTATCAATATCGTTGACTCCACAAATATAGAGCGCAATCTATATTTGACAATGCAGCTTTTAGAGACCGGACGCCCTGTCGTTGTCGCCCTCAATATGATGGACGAATTGACCGGCAATGGCGGTTCTGTCGATATCAACCTTATGGAGCACATTCTGGGCGCTCCTGTCGTTCCGATCTCTGCTGCGAAGAACCAGGGTATCGATGAGCTTATAACCCACGCACTCCACATCGCGAAATATCGCGAGACTCCATTAGAGCAGGACTTCTGCCCTGAAGGGAGCCCCATACACTCTTCGATCCACGCCGTCGAGCACATTGTCGACGACAATGCTGAAAGATGCGGACTTCCTTTAAGATTTGCAGCATGCAAGGCATTGGAAGGCGACCCTCTTATCCTTGAGAAACTTAAGCTCGACGACAATGAGAAAGATCTCCTTGAGCACATCAGAGTAAAGCTCGAGCAGCAGTCAGGCCTTGATCCTTCCGCAGCAGTTGCAGACATGAGGTTCTCTTACATCATGTCACTCTGCAAACAGGCGGTAATTAAGCCCAAGGAATCCAAAGAGCGCGCAAGATCCGAGAGGATCGACCGCATCCTGACAGGAAAATTCACGGCCATTCCGCTTTTTATCATCATCATGGGACTGGTATTCTTCCTTACGTTTAACGTAATCGGCGCAGGCCTTCAGTGGCTCCTGGAACAGGGTATCGGGATCCTGACAGGACTTACTGAGACCGCACTTACCAAAGCAGGTGTAAATGATGTCATTCACAGCCTGATAATAGACGGTATTTTCGAGGGCGTCGGAAGCGTATTGAGCTTCCTGCCGATCGTCGTCGTAATGTTCTTCTTCCTCTCGCTTTTGGAAGACAGCGGATACATCGCGAGGATCGCATTCTTCATGGACAAGATCCTTCGTAAGATAGGCCTTTCCGGGCGCTCGATCGTGCCGCTCCTGATCGGCTTCGGATGCACGGTTCCTGCTGTCATGTCGACAAGAACGCTGCCTTCTGACAGAGACCGTAAGATGACGGTAATTCTTACGCCGTTCATGAGCTGCACCGCAAAGCTCCCGATCTACGCATTCTTTGTAAACGCGTTCTTCCCGGGCAAAGGCGGACTCATCATGACGGGCCTTTATCTGCTCAGCATCGTAATAGGAATCCTCGTCGCATTCCTGTATAAGAAAGTCCTCTTCAAGGGCGAAGCTGCGCCGTTCGTAATGGAGCTTCCTAACTACAGGCTCCCTTCACTCCGCAGCACATTGCAGCTCATGTGGGAAAAGGCCAAGGACTTCCTCCAGAAAGCTTTCTCAGTAATCCTCATCGCGACCGTCGTCGTCTGGTTCCTCCAGAGCTTCGACTTAAGGCTTAACCTGGTCGACGATTCCTCAACGAGCATAATGGCCCTCATCGCGGGATTCATAGCGCCTATCATGAAGCCTCTTGGCCTCGGCGACTGGCGTATCGTAACTTCACTTATCAGCGGCTTCATGGCCAAGGAGAGCGTCGTCTCCGTGCTCGAAGTCCTCTTCGGCGCCGAAGGCGGCATTACTGCAGTCTTAGGTGTTCTTGAAGCCGGCACGCTCCTTATCTTCAGCCTTCTTTACACGCCCTGCGTCGCTGCTATCGCATCGGTCAAGCGTGAGCTCGGCTGGAAGTGGGCAGTGGCAGTAGTTCTCTGGCAGTGCATCCTCGCATGGATCGTCTGCTTCCTGTTCAGGATCATCGTATTGCTTTGCACGGGAGGTCTCTTATGATCACGCTTGCTGCTATAACGTGGAGACCTGTTGACATCATTCTGGTCGCAGTCATAGCTGCTGCTGTTGCAGGTGCCGTCATCCTTGCGGTGCGCCGTAAGAAGAAGGGTTCATCCTGCTGCGGCGACTGCGCGAAATGCAGGAGCAGATGCCCGTAGTAAGATCTTAGTAGCTGATTTTCTCAGTTTTCGAGAAATTGGGCTTACCTTACAGATTTCAAGTGCGGATTATACTCTGTTGCCGCTTCCAGAGGCGGCTGCCTGAATCCTCAGTTAAGGATTTGTTGCCTTCTAAGCGGACAGAAGAAGCAACATTTGAAGCAACAATTCTTAATTGACGGAAAAAGAACTATAAACAGCCCCGGGAACTCGAAAAGCTCACTCCACAGTGACTAAAACTTCACGCCACAGTGTAAAACAAGGGCTGCCTCATTGTGGCAAAAAAAACGCGGCACCCTACGGTACCGCGTTTCCTAATATCAAGATATCTTCCTGCTCGTTTGTCTTTGCGCGAATTCAGCACTGAGAGAAGATGTGGTGGCTTTGTGCTGAATCGGTTTCCAACCGGGGTTAACGAAGAGGGCTGCAAATGCGATTGGAATATATGTGAGCATAAAGAGCGGGAAGGAGAATACTGAGAAGAGCTTTCTGGCTGTGCCCGCGTGAATGTTCTTCCATTCCGTGATGAGCGTGATGACGCCGAGGCCGAAGAGCATGGCGCATGCGTTGAATACTGTCTCGCCCATTGACCAGATCGCGATCATGATGTCATTTCCCGTGACTGCGCCGATGATGCCGTAAGCGAGGTTGCATAAGATCGAGAGGGCGGTAAGGATGAATGCAGGCATGATGTTCATCGTCATGTCGAATGCGGAGAAGTTACCGTGGAACATCTCATAGATCAAATCCTTTCCATACTTCTGGAAGACCTGGAGATAACCTCTTGCCCAGCGCATACGCTGAGTTACGGACTGCTTAAGTGATGTAGGCTGCTCGTCGTAGAAGACTGCGCTTCTGCAGAAGGCGATCTTTCTGCCCTTGCATACGCGGTTGATCGTGAACTCGATGTCCTCTGTAAGGAGGTGGAAAGGCCAGCCGCCGATATCATTGAGAACGCTGTCAGAGAAGAAGAAACCTGTGCCGGAGATAGCGGCAGAAGCTCCGAGTCTGTAGCGCGAATAATTAAGATACATTGACTCACGGAGGAACCAGAGGCCGTAGCCTGAGCTGATCCAGTTATCACCGTAATTCTTTGTTGCACGGTATGATGTGATCGCGTCGTTTCCGGCGAGATGGCACTTGTGCATTTCCTCGATATAAGTAGGTGATAAGATGTTGTCCGCATCGAAAACAAAGTATCCGTCAAAACCGAGCGGGTAATCGTACTTGATGTGCTTTAAGAGCATCTCGATGGCATAACCCTTGCCGATGTACTTTGAGGATCTTCTTGTGTATGCGACTGCGCCGTGGTCGACAGCGACACCGTATGTGTTATCGGTGCAGTTGTCCGCCATTACGAACGTCGTGATCTCACCCTTATATGTCTGGTTGTTGATCGAGTCGATGAGCTGTCCGATTACGTTCTCTTCGTTACGTGCACTGATGAGGACAGCGTAACGCTTGAGATGTCTCTCGCAAAGCTCGTTGTCAGCTTCTGATCTTGCGTTCTTCATTCTGCGCTTGTCTCTGTTCTGGAACCAGAGTGAGACCGGCACGTACAAAAACTGGTACGAATAGCAGACCGCAAAGATCGCTGTGATGATGAAATTAATGATTCTGATAGTTTCCATAGTCTTGTTCTCCCCGCGTCACATTATTGCACAGACTTCATTAAATTGAAGTGTCGAAAACCTTAAGATTTCCTTAAGATTGAGGCAATTTTTCGTGCAGAATGAGGCGTAACATTGGGTCAGCCGATCTCAAAATGCGCGAAAAGCCCGTCTTTATTGCGTTTGCTGTTTCCGGTTCTTTCCTTCATGGCAATAGTTTAGATTTAGTTAAGAAACCGCTCCATTCATTCTGCTTACTAATTTCTTACAAGTTTGTCACTTTTGAAAATAACAGTATTTTGTACGCAGTATCAGGCAAGCGATATAATATATGCGTCAAGGAAATTTAAGTGACTAACGTCACGTTGAATAAATATGGAAAAGGTGACTCATGGCTTTTCAGATCGTACGGAATGACATCACGAAAATATCGGCAGACGCCATAGTAAACACGGCTAATCCCGAGCCTGTTTTCATGGCCGGAACTGATGCTGCGGTATACCGGGCTGCTGGCGCGGAAAAGCTCCTCGAAGAGCGCAGGAAGATAGGCCCGATAGAAGAAGGCGAAGTTGCGGTAACGCCCGCTTTCGGCCTTAATGCGAAATACATTTTCCACACCGTGGGACCCGTATGGCAGGGAGGCGATAAAGGCGAGAAAGACACGGTCAAAAGCTGCTATGAGAACTGCCTTAAAAAAGCCGTTGAATTAAACATCGGGAGCATCGCATTTCCGCTTATTTCCACCGGTGTTTACGGCTTTCCCAAAGCAGATGCATTGATCATCGCAACAACGGTTTTCAGTGAATTTCTTGCAGACCACGAGATGGATATTACGCTCGCTGTTTTCGACAACGAATCGTTCGAATTATCAGGCAGGATATTTGCCGGGATCAACGAATACATCGATGAGCATTATGTTGAGAATAAGACAGATGAAGAGTACGGATTCGCGGGAGCTTCTGTATCCGGCGCTGCGCTTAATGCGGAAGCGTATAGAGCCTGCAGGGACGAATCTTTTGATGTCCCGGAAGAAGCGGCAGAAGATGCTGTAGAAGCAGAAGAAGCGCCTGTAGAAAAGCCGCGCTTAAGAAGCCATTTAAGAGGCCTTACAAACCGGAAAAATTACTCGCGCGCTGAAGAGCGGAACGCGATGGAAATACCGGCTGAAGCAGAGCCCGTGGCAGCAATGGGAGCGGCACCTGCGAAGAAGAGATCTCTTGATGACGTAATGAAGAATCTCACTGAGACATGGTCTGAGAGCCTGCTGCGCCTTATTGACGAGAAGGGTTTTACGGATGTCGAAGTGTATAAACGCGCAAATGTCGACAGGAAGCTTTTCTCGAAGATCAGGACCGACAAATACTATCAGCCGAAGAAGAGCACGGCGCTCGGATTCGTTCTCGCATTAAAGCTCAATATCGATGAGGCAAAGGATTTCCTGGGCCGCGCCGGATATGCGTTCTCGCCGTCAAGCAAGACCGACCTAATCGTGCAGTATTTCATCGAGAATGAAGTATACGAGATCATGACGATCAATCTCGCTTTGTACGAGCACGACGAACCTCTTTTGGGGTAACATCAGCCGGTCTGCTCAGCCAGATATGTGCGGACTCTGTCGTTGACAACAGGGATCGACTGTGCCAGTGATTTCTGTCCTGCGAAATATGCCGCCATTTCCTCGCGAAGGATCAAAGCGACTGTAGGATCGTATCTGTAAGAGACTTCTGCGGAACGGATGACGTTCTCGAAGGTCGTGATATCCTTCTGTCTTGCTGTCAGCGCCATGCCCATGTTGCGCAGGTCGGCATCGGTGAAGCCCATGTTGATGTACTGATTTCTCTCGGCGTTATAGAGCCTTAACTGTTCCATCGAAGATTCGTTAAAAGCATTAACGTTTACGGGGATGGAGAAGCCTGTCTTCGCATAACTCTTCTGCATCTCTTCTGACAGAAGGAGCTTAATGAATTCGACGCAGCCTTCTTTGTTCTTCGTTGCGGAAGATACGGCGACAGAATTGATCACGTCGATATAAGGACCCGTTGCATCTTCGGCGGGAAGGCCGAGAACGACGGTGTCGATATTTTCTGTATTTGCGTATGCGAAGAACGAAGTCATGCTGCTGAATGTGTTAATGACCGCATGAATGTCGTCACCTATCGGATTAACGATATCAGGAGGTATCTCGACAGGCGTCGAATAATGGACCTGGCCGTTGACGAATGTCGCGAGATCCTTGAACTCCGGCTCGTTGAAATCCGGCACATAGCCTGCGTAAACATAATTGTTTGCCTTCAGGCTGTAGCACAGGAGGAAGTAGTTGATGGGATTGCTTCCGATGGGATCTTTTCCGTTACATACCGACGATACGAACTTTGCGTATTCCGCGTAAGTAAAGCCCTTCTGCCTCTCTCTTATAAACGCGGAGTCGCAGACGATTCCCGATACGCGGAACGTCAGCGGTACGGTATAGAGGCTGCCTGCCGTTTTCGATGCTTCGAAGATATTTCCGAAGGCTCCGTCATAGCTTATGTCTTCTGTCAGGTTCGCAAAAAGAATGCCTTCGAAAGATGACGTAAAATTAGAGCCGTTCATGATGAGGTCAGGACCGTCGCCGGCCTGTATGTCCACCTTGAGCTGATCGAAGAGCGACTGCTGACCCTTTAAGCTTATTGCCATCCGGTCAGGATCCTTGCCGTCATCCTTAAAGTTCGACAGATAGTATCTGGAATCAAATACCACGCGGTATTCGGTGCTCTCAGCGTTAAAACTGCAGACGGCTTCTGCTGTGGTGTAGTCGAGCGTATCAAATGAAGCGAGCTTAAGTACGGTCTTTCCTTTGTTCGGATCTTCAGCTGCCTTCTCAAGGATTATGATCTTCGATATCAGTTCGTTGCCTACATAATTTTCCCTGTAAATGCTGCCGCCGAAAACATATCTGTCATTCTCGCTGCTGTAGAGCTTTAATCTGCTCAGAAGATAGAGGTTCGCGCCGCACTTGTCGTAGTCGATGAGCCTCTCGGTCTTCTTGCCTGCAAAATCAACGGTGCTTAAGCCGTCTTCATCAGCTATGGTCATGCCGAGGCTTGCGACATAGGAATTAAAATAGATCGTGTTTGTGTTGCAGAGCCAGCTTAAGTCTTCTTCGAACTTCTCATAGGTTGCGGTCCTTAAGTCAATGACGAAATACCCGTCGATCCCCCAATTTGTTGAGTTTGACTTCATGTAGGGCAGAAGGACCTTCGCGTCGCCCAGATCGATCATCGGGAATGTCTGCTGCCAGTTGATGTCGGCGCTCGTAAACGAGATCGACTTAGAGCTCTTGCCGTCGTATACGATGTCGATATCAAGGCAGTTGATGTCGTATTTGCCGTAAGCAAAAGCGCCGTATCCGCCGGAACAGATGAAGTTTGCCAGAAATTCTGACGACATCGGTCTCTCGTATTTACTAACGAGTTTTCCGAATTCGGGATCGAAAAATCCGATCACGCTCTTGCTGCCGCCTTTGCCGTCAAAGACATCCATCGGGAGAATGACGGTATCGCCTGAGACTTTAGGCTCAGCCGAGAAGCTGACCTGGCTGTTGCCGGAAAAACCCAGATTCCTTAAGTTGTAGGTGCTTAAGTGCTTTCCGTCGAGATCGTAGATCTCAAGCGTGTCGCCCTGATAAGGTGTCGGGTCATCATGTTCATAATCGAAATCATTGGGATAGGGCTTTGCGTAATTGACATGGACAACGGCCTTGTCCTTAACGATGCCGGCTAATTGGGAAACGAGCGAGTTATATTCGGATTCGTTGTAGGGGAGCGCAATATCTACGGTCTTGGAATCGAACCAGGCAATCTCTTCCTTGCCCGGATCTTCTTTCTTCTTACAACCGGCCATGCCAAGCGTAAAAGCAAACGCCAGAAGCAGCGCTGCGGCCTTCTTTGCGTATCTCACCCTTAATTACCATCCCTTGAGTAATATGCTTAATTATTATACACAATCTTGCCTTATGTGAGGTTTTGTTACGGCAAAAGAGCGTGAGAGCCCGTATTTGCCTGCATTTCGGGGGCGTGGGGGCGGCGTTGGGGTCCTCTTGCTGTGATATCATTTCGAAAGGATTTGAAAAAATATTCGAAAAATCTGAAACCATCTGACACCAAAATGCACTTATATAGGCGAACGGCCGTTCAGAATACAAATTTGAGGTGAAACGGGTGAACGACGCAAAGGCGCTGGCTTTACTTAAAAAAGGCGACGGGGAAGCACTGGAATGGTTTATCGACAAGTACAGTGCTTACGTGGGAACCGTAGTAAATAACATACTGCAGGGTTCAATGAGCCATGAGGACGTTGAAGAAGTAACGTCTGATGTGTTCGTGACTTTGTGGCAGTCTGCGGAAAAACTCTATCCCTTAAACCTTAAAGGTTACTTGAGCCGCGTGGCGAGGAGCCTTTCCATGCAGAAATTGCGGGACAAAGCTTCAGACCTACCTTTGGACGAGGACATTCTTATCTTAGATGACGATTCTGAATTTGACAGACTGGCCCAGGAAGAGCAGGACGAGACCGTGCGCAAAGCCGTCTACGCGATGCCCCAGCCGGACAAAGAGATCTTCTTAAGGTTTTATTACTACTGTCAAAGCGTGTCGCTGATCGCAGAACAAATGCAGATGAACCAGTCCACGGTCAAGACCAAACTAAGGCGCGGACGCGAGAGACTCCGGGTGATCCTCAGCAATAATTCGAAAGGAGACGATCTGAATGAAAGTACATATTCGTGAATTAATGAACAACATCGAAGATTCTTCAGTAGAACTTGAAGAACAGAACGTCGTCTCCTCTGAAAGGATAAAGGAGTTGACTAAGATGAAGATAAATCAATATGGCTATACGGAGAAGAAGAGCTCCAAGAAGGGTTTTGTAACCCTCGGCATTGCCGTCGCAGTCGTTGCAGCACTCGGAGCTACCGCTTATGCAGCGCTTGCCGGCGGTCTCGGAGGCTTATCCTTCGGCAAGAGTTCCTGGAGCCCTTCGATCGAAGAAGACATTAAGTATTCACTGCCCGAACGCGAGTTCATTTCCGTAGTGGGATATGCAGATTCGCCCGAATACAAGGCTACCGCGGAGTGGATAAAATTCGAAGACAGTTACGACCGCGACAGGAAGATCCTGGAAGCACACGACGCGGAGATCAAGCGCACAGGCGTAGATCCGTTTGAAGAGTACAGCTGCTATCTCGTCTGGTCACAGGAGATGGTCGATAAGATGAACGAGATTACGTCTAAATATAATCTCAAGCTTCATGAAAACATGACCGACTGTGATGAGAAGATCGTTAAGGAAAAGTACGGCGATATATTCTCCGGCGACTTTGAAGGCGGCGGCTACATGTACGACGACGGAACATTCCAGCTGGATGCAACTTGCAGCGGCATGAATTTCCAGATCAGAAGATGCATGAGAGGTTATTTCGACACCACATACCTCAATATCGGAAACAAGGCCAACTACGAGGAGTATGAATATACGACAAAGAGCGGCGTTACAGTTACCATCGCCATAGGCAAAAACAGTCTCGGCATGAAGAAATGGATCGTTACGGCCAACCTCGAAAACAGCTTCGTAACCATAAACATCAATTCCTTCGATTATGATCTGAACGAACATGACTATTCGAAAGAAGACATCCAGGCTCTTGTAGACAGCATCGATTTTACCAAGCTCTGATTTTCCAAGCTCTGACATCACGCATTGATATCCTTCGGGTGACGGAATAGAAATGGCCCCGTGAACACTTAAGTTCGCGGGGCTTTTTGGCCCCGAAAATGTCGCTTCCCATGCGACCTCACGTCCCTTAAATCCTCCTATACTGAAGCCACAATAAAACATCCGCTGACGGAATAACAGCGGGAAGAAAGCGAGGAAAACAAAATGAAAAAGGGATTAACAGAGATCGTATTTATCCTGGACAGAAGCGGTTCAATGGGAGGCTTGGAGAAGGACACGATCGGAGGCTACAACTCCATGATCGCAAAGCAGAAGACTGAAGAAGGTGAGGCACTTATCTCGACCATTCTTTTCGACAATGAGACTGAAGTTCTGCACGACAGAGTGCCCCTTTCTAAGATCGAACCCATCACTGAAAAGGAGTATTTCGTTAGAGGCTCCACAGCGCTCCTTGATGCTGTAGGCGGTGCTATCCATCACATCGGCAACGTCCACAAATACGCAAGGGAAGAGGACGTTCCGGAGAAGACCCTGTTCATCATAACGACAGACGGCATGGAGAATTCCAGCAGACAGTACACTTATGACAAGGTCAAGAAGATGGTCGAAAGGCAGAAGGAAAAGTATCACTGGGAGTTCATCTTCTTAGGTGCCAACATGGATGCAGTAAGCGTTGCGAATAACTTCGGCGTAGATAGGAACCATGCGGTTACCTACGAGTGCGACGGTGCCGGAACGGCCCTTAACTACAAGATCATGTCCAAGATGGTCTCCCGCGCGAGAAAAGCCGAATCCGCAAAGGCCATGGGCGCTGCCTTCGACTCCGAAGAAATGCTTGCCGAGATCAGGGATGACTACGGAAAGAGACACAAATAACGCCTGCCTTAATATCCTGCAAAGATGATCCGTACCGCCCTTTCCGGTTGTGGAAATAGGCGGTATGAGTCTTTTATTCTGCTTTTTCTCCGGCCTTCTCCTGGATCTGGCGGATCAGCTCATCCTGCTTTTTGGTCTCAGAGAAAATACGGTAATAATAGAATGCTGCAAAGACGATATAAGGTATCACGAACGATCTGTAGAATTCGAACCATCCTTTTGGAGATATGGGCGATATCGTGACGCTTATTATCAGAAGTATCAGTCCCACAACAGCGCACGCGATGAGGAACTGGGCGATGATCATGACCAGGGGGCTGACGTTGTCAAAGAGCTTGTGAAGGAACAGGACAAATGTCGCAGCAAGGCATGTTATGAACATGACAATGACATTAAGGTTGTTCGTTTCTGTTTTGCAGATGATGTTTACTATTGCTCCGGCCACTGAGATTATCGTATATACGCAGCATAGTTCGATCAGGAAGCTGCCTATCTTTTCGCGCATCAGTTTATCCCCCTCATCTTCAAAAGATATTCGTTGAAGCTCTTCTTGTAGCTTCTGTTGATGCATATCCTCTCGCCGTTATCAAAGGATGCAAACACCTTCATGTTAAGGTCAGGCTTTAATTGCTTTATCCTGTAGATGTTTATGAGATTTGATTTGGAGACCCGTACAAAACCGTAGTTCCAGAGCATCTCTTCGCATGCGGACAATGTATTCATGAGCCTGTATACTCCGTTCTTCGTATATGCGAAAAGTTTTCTGTCTATGTGGTCCAGATAATAGATGTCTTTAGGGTCAAGCAAGATCTCTTCCCCATCGTCAAGATCCTCATCAGCAGGGCGTCCTGATAACGACGGCCTGTCTGAATTGACCGTATCGACCAGCTGTCTTATGAGAGGACGCATATTGGAATAATAAACATCCACATGCTCATTCTGAATATCGTTTTCTTTGTACAGGTTCAGTTTCATTTTCGATCACATTCCGGCATTTTTAAGAAAGTTTTCAACACCGTTCATATAGCCTTCCGGATCGTCGATGACCCCTTCTATATGTGCGCTGTCAAAATGGATGATAGCCTTATCTTCGCAAGCAATATTATCATAAACCGCGCAGACCTGTTCAGGAAGGCAGACCTCGTCTTTGTCGCTGCAGATGACAAGTGTGGGGATCCTGATACCGGATGCTTTTGCAATAGTGTCGCCGTCAGCAAAATCGATGCCGTAAGCCAGTCTCATGAAGATCTTGCTCGTGCCGGTGAGATAGACAGCCATGAATGAATCCGTATCGCCGTCACCGAACATTTCCTTGAGGATAAGCTCCATGCCCGGAACGGGGCTGTCACAGATGACAGCATCAGCCGCGCCTGCTGTGCCGGGAGTAACATTTGCCGCATAAAGCACCGTTGTCTGGGCGCCCATGGACTGGCCGTGAACGATGACCTTGCTGTTTCCTAATGTGACTCTAGCGTATGCGACCATAGCCTCAACGTCGAGCTTCTCGCAGATCCCGAAGGTAACCCTGTCATCAGGATTATTGCCGCTTCCCCTCTGGTCGATCGCGATTACGTCATAACCTCTTTTGAGATACTCCTCTGCAAGAGGATATGTGCAGACGCGGTCTCCGCCTGCACCATGCACCAGTATGACGCACGTGTCTGATCCCATGTCGAAAAGCGTTCCCGGAACCTTATTCCCGTCAGCTGCTTCAGCTTTTACTTCAGTGCCGTTATATCTTGATTCAAAATCTGCCGTGTCATATCCCCAGATCTCAAGCTGCTTAATGCTGTTGTTATGCGTATCTTTTCCTGCATTCTGGTGAAGGATCTTATCTGCAATAAAGCCGCCAAATGCAAAAGACCCTGCTGCTCCGAGAAAAGCTATAACGCCCAAAGTAATCGCTGATGCCTTTATGATCTTGTTCTTTTTCATTTCCGTGAACTCCTTATCCGTCTGTGTTTGATGAGCACACATTATCAAAAAGAAAAAGGCCGTGACGGCAGATTCGTACAAGATGCATTTTGCCGTGTATAAGTTGCGATCATTGCTCTGTGTGTGAAAACCAGGCATTAAAAAACCGCCCGTAGCCTAACGAACTTGGGCGGAATTTTCTAAACCCAAGAGGGCAACCGTCGACCGGTAACACCTCATTTGTAAGTTCATTATATCGTCACGGAAAAAAGGCGTCAACAAGCTGAAGCCGGATGATGTATGACTGTCCGAAATTGGCCGCAAAACCGAAGTTAAAACCGAAGTTAAAACGCAGATAAGTCCGTTTATTGTCCGTCTAAAAGGAGCCGGATTGTATATAATAAATCCATAAAGTTGAACAGGGAGGATTATCAGTATGCATGAGATCAAGTGCCCCAAGTGCGGCGAGGTTTTCCAGGTGGACGAGTCCGGTTATGCCGAGCTCCTGAGCCAGGTAAGGAATGAGGCTTTTGAAGAGGAGCTCCATAAACGCGCCAAGGAATTAGAGGATAAGAACAAGAGCGATATCAAGATGGCGCAGATGCAGCAGGAGAAGAGTTTTGCTCAAATCATCAGCGATAAGGACCGTGAACTTGCGAATAAGGAGATGGAGATCCAGAAGCTTAAGAACCAGCTTTCCATGGGCGATTCCGAGAAGAAGCTTGCCATTAGCGAGGCGATCCGCGATAAGGACAAGGAGATAGCTGATATCAATGCTGCTGTCATAGATCTTAAGAGCCGGCTCGCCAACCAGAAGAATGAGAGTGCTCTTAAGGAGAAAAGTCAGGAAGAGGCTTTCCAGGCTCAGCTTAAGTTTAAGGACGATCAGATTGCTCAGTTGAAGGAATTTAAGGCCCGCCAGTCCACGAAGATGGTCGGCGAGAGCTTAGAGCAGCACTGCCAGATCCAGTTCAACAGTATCCGCATGACTGCCTTCCCGAATGCTTATTTTGAGAAGGACAACGCAGTCAGCGGCACCGGCAGTAAGGGCGATTTCATCTTCAGGGATTTTGAAGACGGCCAGGAATTCATCTCCATCATGTTCGAGATGAAGAACGAGATGGACACCACCGCCACCAAGCATAAGAACGAGGATTTCTTCAAGGAACTCGATAAGGACAGGACCGAGAAGGGTTGTGAATATGCGGTTCTCGTATCGCTCCTTGAATCTGACAACGAGCTCTATAACAACGGCATCGTGGATGTCTCTTACAAGTATCCGAAGATGTATGTCATAAGGCCGCAGTTTTTCATTCCCATGATCACTCTTTTAAGGAACGCTGCGCATAATTCCCTGCAGTATCAGAGAGAACTTGCAATCGTCAAGAACCAGCAGCTCGATCTGATGAATTTTGAGACGAACATGCAGGAATTTAAGGATGCTTTCGGACGCAATTACAGGATAGCATCAGAGAAATTCCAGACAGCGATCGACGAGATCGACAAGACCATCACTCACCTTCAGAAGGTCAAGGACGCGCTGGTATCGTCCGAGAACAACTTGAGGCTTGCCAACAATAAGGCTGAGGATCTCAGCATCAAGAAGCTCACCAAGAACGCACCTTCTGTAAAGCAGATGTTCGATGATCTGAACAACGGGATACCGCTTGATCCGGGTGACGCAGAAGAGTAATTAATCTGAACGCATATGGACAAATAGGGCGGGGGCGGTGTCAATGCTCCCGCCTTTTATAATGCGCACAAGAAATCTATAGAGTATAATTAACGGCATGAAGAGGATCAGAGTCTCAAAAAACCGGTTGGCAGTCACGATACTGGCGGGCATTGTGCTCGTTCTTTTTTTCGCGACGATCGCAGGACTGATCTACTACAGGGACATGATCAGGCGTCTGGGCGAAGTTCAGGAAGAGGCCCATGCCGAATATTCCAGACTCTATGCTTATATTGCCGACGATCCGGACAGCCAGCTGTCGAACCGCATCCACAAAGAGATCTCCGAGTATGCGAAGGAGAATAACTGTTATGTCGAGATGACGGGACTGAACCTGTCGACAACATATTCCAAGGCGGACAGAATTAATATTGCGATTAGCTCCAAAGTGGACGGAATCATTCTGGAGGGCGATAACTCCGAAGAGACGATAGAGCTCATTAAGAAAGCAACGGATGCCGGCATTCCGGTCGTAACAGTATTGTCTGACTGCGAGGGTTCGGTGCGTAAGAGCTTCATTGGTCTTAACCAGTATACTTTGGGTACCGAATACGGTAACGCGCTGACTGAGATCTCGACGACAAACTATCCGTTGTCGGTGCTCATTCTGAAGAACGGCAGTTCCGACGACTTCATCATTCAGGCCATACAAAAGCCCCTTACGGGAAGATTTGTTTCTATATCATCCAAGGAAGTCGATACTTCATCACAGTTCACATCGGAAGAGAACATCATGAAGACATTGGACGAACTTAACAAGATGCCCGATGTCATCATATGCCTGAACGATAAGATCACCGAGAGTGCTATCCAGTGTATCGTCGAAAAGAACCTCGTAGGAAAGACCAGGATCCTTGGTTATTACGACTCTGAGACGATCAGAAAAGCAATCGAGAAAGGCTCTGTCTATGCGAGCTTTACGATCGATACGAAGACCCTTGCGATGCAGAGCGTAAATGCTCTTAACGAGTTGAACGAGACGGGATTTACCAGCGACTACAGCACGGTACAGGTCATTAAGATCACGCGTCTGAACCTTGCGGATTACAGTTCGGAGGAAGATAAGAATGAGGGCTAATTTCTTTGCCAACATGAAGATCTCCCGTAAGCTCGTTGCGGTATTCCTTGCGACGTCGGTCATTGCGATGGGCGTCAATGTTTTCATCTACTTAAACCTGAACCAGGCGCTCGAGAAGATCAACTCGGTATTCGCGAGCAACATCAGCTTAAACGAGCTCTCCGACAGCCTGAACAAGACGCACCAGGGCCTTACGGGATTTTTGGAGACGAAGGGTACTGATGACTTCGAGCTTTTCTATGCGTCCTCGCTCGACATAAAGAACATGAGCCGCAAACTGAATTCAAACGTTACCGACAACAACATTAAGCTCTCGGAACGTGACATCAGGAATATGCTCGACACATATCTCTCGCTTGCCGATCAGGCAGTCCAGGCGAAGCGAGGAAGGAACATCGATGAGTACACGGCTAAGTACAACGAGTGCACCAGGATCAAAGATTACTTAAACACATATATCTACTCGGTCAACAACGATCAGTTCAAAACGAACTCCGAGACATATACCGCGCTCGTAAATTCACTGAGATATACGGAAGTCATGAGCGTGCTTATTTTCGCGGTCGCATCGGTCATGAACGTACTCCTCATCATTATCCTCACGAGCACGATCACGAGACCTCTTACGAGGCTCTCTGCCAAGGCCGATGAGATCTCTCAAGGTTCGCCTGAGAACGTTGCGCCCCTTGCAGTTTATTCCGAAGATGAAGTAGGTAAGGTTACGAGGGCATTTAACGAGATGCTTGCCTCGATCAAGGACTACATCGCCAGGATAAGGACGCAGCTCATCACGGAAAGTGAGATGAAGGAAAAGAACCTCCTCATGGAGACGCACCTTAAGGACGCGCAGCTTAAGTATCTGCAGTCGCAGATCAACCCGCACTTCCTCTTTAACACTCTGAATGCCGGCGCGCAGCTCGCCATGATGGAGGGCGCCGACAGGACCGTCGAATACATAAGGAACATGGCAGACTTCTTCAGATATAACGTTAAGAAGAGTTCCGAGACCGTAAAGCTGTCGGAGGAGATCGAACTCGTCGACTCGTACATGTATATCCTGAACGTAAGATATGCCGGAGAGATACTTTTCGAGAAGAACATCGACGAGAGCCTTCTGAACGTAATGGTACCGTCCATGATCATCCAGCCGCTGGTCGAGAACTCAATAAAATACGGCATCAAGGACTTGGAGCCCGGCGAGGGCAAGGTCACGCTCTCCGTTTACCGTGAGGGCAACATGTGCTGCATCAGGGTCAGCGATAACGGCATCGGCACTGACGAAGAGATCATCGAGAAGATCATGAATCACGAGAAAAAGCCCTCTGAGACAAGAGGCGTAGGAATAACGAATGTTATGTCGAGGCTCGATCTGTACTACAACAACAAGGAAGTTTTCGAGATGAAGAGCCGCAAGAATGAAGGAACACACGTAACGATAAAGATACCGCTGGAGGACACAAATGTATAAGCTCATGCTCGCAGATGACGAGGGCATCGTAAGAGAATCGCTCAAGTTCATAGTAGATAAAGAATTTCCGGGGACGTTCGAGACTCTCGAAGCCAAGACCGGAAGACGAGTCATAGAGCTTGCCGACGAGGTGCGCCCTGACATCGCATTCATGGACATCAGAATGCCCGGCATCAACGGCATCGACGCGATGAAGGAGATCAGAAGGACCAACCCCAACATCGTCTTCGTCGTCATCTCCGCATACGACAAATTCGACTACGCCAAGCAGGCATTGAACCTGGGCGTTATCGACTACATCAACAAGCCCTTCGATAAGGGCCAGATCGTCACAGTCCTCAAGAAAGCAATGGGGGAAGTCGACCGCGTCCGTGAGCAGAGAAAAAGGGAACTTGAGATCAAGGAGAAGCTTGATTCGATCGTCCCGATCATCGAGAACGGCCTAATTCAGGACCTCCTGTCACACGAACACTTCAAGGAAAATATCGAAGAATACAAAAAGCTTCTTGAGATCGACGAGAAGTACGGCCTCATGCTCGCCATCGTAGGCGGCGACAGGGAACCCGGCGGCTATATGCGCGGAGCGGTCCCTGCGAGCGTCAAGACGCAGAAGAATTATGAGACTGTCCTTCTTGTCATTTCCGACAATTTCAAGTGCATCACGGGCTCAGTCATGGGCAACAAGATCCCCGTCCTGATCCCCTGTGCGAAGAGCTCCCTCACACCCGAGGAATACCAGAAGATCGTTGATTCCGCGAACAATGCGCAGAAGGAATTGTCCGAAGCTCTGGGCATCGATTTCCGTATCGGCATAGGTCCCGTCAAGCCTCTCGAAAACATGGCGGATTCCTACAGCGAAGCTCTCTCGATCCTCGTTAAGACCAACCAGACAGTCGCCGAATCCGTAGACCTTCCCGAAGGCTGCGAATACGATACTGACTACCCGCTCAAAACGGAGAAGGACCTCTTTGACGCGATCGCACAGGGCGACGTAATAAGAGCTCAGGAGCAGGCAAACATCTTCTTCGACTGGATGGTGAGATCTTCCGGCGGCGCGATGTCCGACATCTGCCTTAAGGTACTGGAATTCGTGCTCTGGGGCGAGAGACTCGCGTACGGCAACGGCGGTCACGTCTACCACTTCATGTCCAGAAGCGAATACCTGCCTGAGATCAATTCGATGAAGAGCTACGACGAACTCCGTCTGTGGTTCCTCTCGCACATCGAGCGCGCCGTCAACATGATCAATACCGCCAACGCGGCAAAGACCGAAGACGTCGCCGAGAAGGCAAAGAAATACATCGACCTGAACTACAGGGAAGACATCTCGCTCGACGACCTGTCCGGCATGTACGACATCAGCCCGTTCTATTTCAGCAAGGTCTTCAAGAACCAGACGGGCGTTACTTTTACCGACTATCTGACAGGTGTCAGGGTCGCCAGGGCAAGAGAGCTCCTGGAAGGCACAAACAAGTCCATGAAGGAGATCTGTTCGGAGGTCGGCTACTCAGATCCGAACTATTTCTCCCGTATATTCAAAAAGCACACGGGTGTTACTCCGACCGAGTACAAGGAGGGCAAAAGATAATGCGCAAAGCCATAGTTAAGATCCTGTCTCTGCTGATGATCTTCTCGCTCCTTCTCTTTACAGGATGCAAGACTCCCGAGAAGAAGGAGGTCCCTGAGACCACCGACACTGATAAGCTCCTGATAGGGCTCTCTTTCGATTCCTTCGTAATCGAGCGCTGGACAAGAGACCGTGACGTTTTCGTATCGACCGCAAACAGCCTTGACGCCGAAGTTAACGTCCAGTCAGCAGGCGGTGACGTTACCACCCAGATCTCCCAGATCAAGTACTTCATCGAGATCGGTGTTGACGCGATCGTCATAATCACTGCTGACGCCGTAGCCCTTGCTGATGTCCTCAAAGAGGCCAAAAACAAGAACATTCCGATCATCTGTTACGACCGTCTCGTAATGAACTGCAACGCCGATCTCTACATCTCCTTCAACAATGAGACCGTAGGAAAAGAAATGGCCAACGCCATCTGCAGCAAGGTCCCTGAGGGCGGCACGATCGTCGAGATCATGGGCCCCGAATCCGACTACAACGTTCCTCAGGTTATGTCCGGCTTTGACTCCGTCTGCGCCGAGCACAACATGAACATCACCCTGAAATATAACTGCGAGAACTGGAAACCTGAGCTCGCTTATGACTTCGTAAATGCACATTTCGACGAGATAAGCCAGGCCGATGCCATCATGTGCGGCAACGATGCGCTTGCCGGCGAAGTAATCCACGCCCTTGCCGAGCGCGGCTATGCTGACAAGATCTACGTAACCGGCCAGGACGCCGATCTCGAAGCCTGCCAGAGAGTTGTCGAAGGCACACAGCTCGTCACTGTCTTCAAGCCCGTTGAATCGCTTGCCAAACTCGCTGCCGAGTATGCCGTCCAGCTCGCCAGCGGCAACACGATCGAAGCGACCGAGACCTTTTTCGACGGCACTTATGATGTTCCTTACATCGCCATCGAACCCTCAGGCGTTACCAGAGAGAATCTGGACAAGGTCATCATCGACGGCGGCTTCCATTTGAAGAGCGAGATCTACAAGTAAGACGGCAGCATTATATCCACCTTTTTTCGAGTGACTCAAAATGAGACTATTTTGACCTGATATAGCCACCGTTTCCGTCACAGGCGCGAAAAATCCTGCCCCCGCTCACACGCGCGCGCGTCTATTTATAATCAAACTTCCATACAAATATCAGCTTTGTGGCATATTTGTAGTATTTAGCACAATCTTGATAATTTGGACAAAGCGACCACATAATTGTGCTAAAAAGCGTCCGAACCTTATGACAACTTGCCAAAAATTTCAAGAAAATCGATATGCAACTCCTATATACCCAGTGTTAATTTGTATGTGGCAATAGATGCCGATTATTACTAATAGGAGGAATTTCTCAATGTTTAAGAAAATTCTTGGAACAATTCTTTGCGCTGCAATCGCATGTGCTGCATTGACAGGATGCGCTGGTTCCGGAAAGAAGAAGGTTGGCGTTTCAATGCCTACACAGGACCTTCAGAGATGGAATCAGGACGGTGCTTACATGAAGGAGAAGTTCGAAGCAGCTGGCTACGAAGTTGACCTTCAGTATGCAGGAAACAAGCCTGATACACAGCTCTCACAGGTTGAGAACATGATCAACTCCGGTTGTAAGGTTCTCGTTATCGCAGCTATCGAGTCTTCTTCACTCAGCCAGGCTCTTGATAAGGCAGCTAAGAAGAAGATCCCGGTTATCGCTTATGACCGTCTCATCATGGACAATGCGAACGTAGATTACTATGCTACATTCGACAACTACAAGGTTGGTCAGATTCAGGGTAACTTCGTTAAGGAAAAGCTCGATCTTGATAACGCAGCTGGTCCTTTCAACGTTGAGTTCACAGCAGGTGACCCTGGTGACAACAACGCTAAGTTCTTCTTCAACGGCGCTATGGACGTTCTTAAGCCTTACATCGACGCAGGCAAGATCGTTGTAGTTTCCGGTCAGACAGATTTTGACTCTGTTGCTACACCTGAGTGGGCTTCCGCTACAGCACAGGCTAGAGCAGAGAACATCATCGGTTCTAACTATGCAGACAAGAACATCGACGCATGGGTTTGCTCCAATGACTCTACAGCACAGGGTGTTGTTACAGCTCTCGACGCTCGTTACAACAGCGCAGGCAGAGATGGTCAGTGGCCTGTCATCACAGGTCAGGACTGCGACATCGTTTCTGTTAAGAACATGATCGCTGGCAAGCAGACAATGTCCGTATTCAAGGATACACGTACTCTTGCAGCTAGAACAGTTACAATGGTTAACCAGATCCTCGAAGGTAAGGAAGTAGAGACAAACAACACATATAACAACAACGTTAAGGATGTTGCTTCTTTCCTCTGCGATCCTGTATTCGCTGACAAGGATAAGATCCAGGAGATCCTCATCGATTCCGGCTACTACACAGCAGCTGAACTCGGTCTGTAATTAATAGCTAATCAGCCCTTTGCAGGCGGGGGAAACCCCGCCTGTATATTGGGGGTTGACCTTTCTTTGAACAAGACTCTTTTCTACAAACAAACTCAAGAAATATAAGAAACAAAAAATCTATTACTAACGAAAGAGGCGACACATGGCAAAAGTTTTGCTTGAAATGAATAGCATAACCAAAACTTTTCCGGGCGTTAAGGCTCTCGACAATGTCAACCTTAAGGTTGAAGAGGGGGAGATTCATGCGCTGGTCGGTGAGAATGGTGCCGGTAAATCAACACTGATGAACGTACTCAGTGGTATTTATCCGTATGGTTCCTACACAGGCGACATCATATACGACGGCGAAGTATGCAATTTTCATAACATCAAGGATTCCGAGAAAAAAGGAATCGTTATCATCCATCAGGAACTCGCATTGATCCCTTACATGACGATCGGTGAGAATATGTTCCTCGGAAATGAACAGGGAAGCAAATGGTGTATCGACTGGAACAAGACTTACGCAGAGGCTGATAAGTATCTCGAGATGGTAGGTCTTACAGATTCCTCGAAAACACTTATTAAAGATATTGGTACAGGTAAGCAGCAGCTCGTTGAGATCGCAAAGGCTTTGGCTAAGCACGCTAAGCTCCTCATTCTGGACGAGCCTACATCATCACTTAACGAGACGGATTCCAGAGCACTCCTCGATCTCATGAAGAAGCTCAAGGGCGAGGGAATGACGATGATCATCATCTCCCACAAGCTCAACGAAGTCTCATATGTAGCAGACAAGATCACAGTTGTAAGAGACGGTTCCACGATCGAGACACTCGATGCTGCTATAGATGATATCTCCGAGACAAGGATCATCAAGGGCATGGTAGGCCGTGAGATCACAGACCGTTTCCCGAAGCGTCACGGTGTTGAGATCGGCGACGTCATGATGGAAGTCAAGGACTGGACTGTTTACCATCCTGAGTTCTCAGAGAGAAAAGTCTGCGACGGCGTCTCGATCGACGTACGTGCAGGCGAAGTAGTAGGTATCTACGGACTCATGGGCGCAGGCAGAACAGAGCTTGCGATGAGTATCTTCGGCAGATCCTACGGTATCGGAATTTCCGGCGAGTTATGGCTCCGCGGAAACCCCGTTACATTAAAGAGCCCTAAGCAGGCTATTGAAGCCGGTCTTGCATATGTTACCGAAGACCGTAAGGGCAACGGACTTGTACTGTCCAACTCCATCTTAAGGAATACGACACTCGCAAACCTTAAGGGCGTCAGCAACGGAACCTTTATCGACAAGGATAAAGAGTACGAAGTCGCACAGGAATACGTTGAAAAGCTCAGAACGAAGACACCTTCCGTTGACCAGCTCGTAGGCAATCTCTCCGGCGGTAACCAGCAGAAGGTCCTCCTAGCAAAGTGGATGTTCGCTAACCCGGACGTCCTCATCCTGGACGAACCTACAAGAGGTATCGACGTAGGTGCCAAGTATGAGATCTACTGCATCATCAACGATCTCGCAAAGGCCGGCAAATCGGTCGTCATGATCTCTTCAGAACTCCCCGAAGTCATCGGCATGAGTGACAGGATCTACATAATGAACCAGGCTAAGATCGTAGGAGAGATGAAGGCTTCCGAAGCAACACAGGAAAACATCATGGCTTGCATCGTCGGTGTAAGCGGTGAGAAGAATTACGCTGACGGCGAAGGAAGTGAGGCATAAAAATGGGCGGAAATAACGTTTTAAATTTCTTGCGTAAATACATGATGCTTATCGCTACTGTTCTCGTAGTCATCGCTTTCTACGTCATCACAAACGGTAAGACATTATATCCGGTAAACATCGACAGTTTGATCTCGCAGAACGCATACGTTTTCATTCTCGGAACAGGTATGCTCCTCTGCATCCTTACCGGCGGTAACATCGATCTTTCAGTAGGTTCCGTAATCTGTCTCGCAGGCAGTATCGGTGCCATCATTATGGACAAGAGAATACCGTGGCCCGTTGCAGTAGCAGTAATGCTCTTCATCGGTCTCGTAGTCGGTATCTGGCACGGTTTCTGGATCGCATATGTAAAGGTTCCTCCTTTCATTGCCACACTCGTAGGCATGCTCGCATTCAGAGGTCTCGCAAACATCATCCTGAAGGGTAAGGACGTTCCTGTTGAGAACAAGGCATTCATGAACTTATTCGGCGGCAGCGATTCCTGCTACATCCCTGATTTCCTCGAAAAGGTCGGCGGCCCGATCGTAATCGGAGATACAACTCTTAATAAGACTTGTATGGTATTTGCAATCCTTCTTGCAATCGGAATCGTTCTTTTCACATTCATCAACCGTGCAAGACTCATCAGAAAAGGCTATAAGGTTGACGGCATCATCTCAGTCATCGTTAAGACAGTCATCATCGCAGCAGTCATCGTATGGTTCGGTTATAAGCTCGCTTCCTACAAGGGTATTCCTACAGCATTTGTCTGGATCGCCCTCGTTCTCGGAATATTTGCTTACATCACAACAAAGACAACATTGGGCAGAAACCTCTATGCTGTCGGCGGTAACGAGAAGGCTACAAGACTTTCCGGTATCGACACAAGAAAAGTTATGTTCAGCGCTTACACACTCATGGGTGTCCTCGCAGGTCTTGCAGGCATCCTCGTAATCGCAAGAGGCCAGAAGGCCGGCCCTACGATCGGTACAGGCTTCGAGATGGACGCTATCGCAGCATGCTTCATCGGCGGCGCTTCCGCATACGGCGGAACAGGTTCCGTAGGTGGTGTAATCATCGGTGCTGCCCTCATGGGTATCATCAACCAGGGCATGTCCATCGCAGACACACCTGTCAACTATCAGAAGGTTGTTAAGGGTATCGTTCTTATCGTCGCAGTCCTCTTCGACGTAATCATGCAGATGAGAAGAAAGGGTGCCAAGAAAAAGGCCTCAAGTGTTGCAGCTTCAGAGAAGGGAGGTGCTAAAGCATGAATGACTTCAGTGTAAAGAGTGTTCTTAAAAAGAACGTAATGACGATAGCACTTTTCGGTATTTATGTTTTATTCGTAGTTTTAGCACTCGTTTTCAAGAGCACAAACATGCTCGAGCCCTCGATCGTATCTTCGCTCATCGAGCAGAACGCATACGTATTCGTATTAGGTGCCGGTATGCTCATGTGTATGCTCACCGGTGGTAACATCGACCTTTCAGTAGGTTCAGTTGTTTGCTTCGTAGGCGCCATCGTTGGTCTCTTCTCAGTAGAGAACAGAATCATCCAGATGCCCCTCAGCGTACCCGTAGTTCTCCTTATCGCTTTAGGCGTAGGTGTTGCTTACGGTGCACTCTTAGGCTTCCTCATCGCTTACGTAAGAATACCTCCGTGGATCGCAACACTCGCAGGTTACCTTGCATTCCGCGGTCTCGGTACACAGATCCTCACAAAGGCTTCTGAGACAAACGCTCTCTCGCTTCCTAATACGGTAGCTTCAGGCGAGCTCTCAGATATCTTCAGTGGAAGACTTTTCGAGACAGACTGGGGCGTAATGAACATTCCCTGCGTGATCATGGGCGTAGTAGGCGTAATGGTCTTCGTATTCATCACGCTCTCAGCACGTAATAAGAAGATCAGAAAAGGCTATCAGGCTGATCCCGTCTGGTATGTAGCCGTAAAGCTCTCCCTGATCAGCGCAGTCATCATGTTCTTCACGATCGAATTCTCATTCGACGGCGGTATGCCTACAGTAGTCCTCTGGATCCTCGGCGTTCTCCTTCTCTACGGTATCGTTACCGAGAAGACAACGATCGGCCGTCACTTCATGACTGTCGGCGGCAACGCAGAAGCAGCAAGACTCTCAGGTATCAACAACAAGCGCGTAATGTTCTTCGCATACTTCAACATGGCGATCCTCACAGTTATCGCTGCATTGATCGTTACAGTAAGAACCGGTGCCGCAAACTCCTTTGCAGGCCAGGAATACGAGCTTGACGCCATCGCAGCTTGTATCGTCGGCGGTGTTTCCGCTTACGGCGGTGCAGGTACCGTAATCGGAATGGTTGTCGGTGCTACCCTGATCGGCGTCATCAACCAGGGCATGTCCCTCGTCGGTGTCGACCAGAACTGGATCAAGATCGTTAAGGGCTTGGTTCTCCTCGCAGCCGTAGTATTCGAGATCGTTTCCAAGAAGTCCAAGGAAAAGTCTTCCAAGATCCAGACAAAGAAGAGCTCTTCCGCAGAAGACGAGATCGCTAAGGCACAGGCAGAGATCGAAAAGGCCATCAAAGACGCCTTGGACGAGACTGCCGAACCTTCAGCAGAGAGCGTAGTTACAACAGAATCTTAAATAACCCGTTCTTTCATAACAATGTTTTCCGGTCACCCGAATATCCGGAATGCACTTTACCTCCAGCCGCCGCACACCCATGCGGCGGTTTTTTGTGGCGGTGACGGCGCCGTACTTTTCTGCAACATTTTCAAACCCATAACTGTAATTAAGATATAGACCGCAAATATGGGGGAGGATAACTATGCTCAAAAACAGACTGATATCGGCGCTGCTGATCGTATCGCTCATAGCGGGCACGACTGCCTGCAGCATGGATGCGGGCAAGGATAACGGCAATGACGGCCGGAAAGAAACGGTAACTGAAGACCATAAGCCCGAGAATGGTGAAGAAACCGCAGAGAGCCATGAAGATCCCGACACCGGCTATACCGTCTCCAATACGACCACAGATTCTGAAACGACCACTGAGGATGATACCGGTGCGGGCCGGAACGGCAAGGATCTTATCACACCGGATGTTTCTGAAGATTTTATCCTGTTCTCATACGAACACGGCAATATGGCATGGGGATATCAGTCAGAGAAGATGCTTATTTTGAATAACGGCGATGCATATGTTTTCGAGAACGCGCCCGGAACGGCAGGTGACCAAAACGGCAGGGATCTCGCGGTCGCTTATTTAAAGCAGTATTCGGAACCGTCATATCACATGAGCACAACACAATTGAGAGAGCTTTACGACATCTGCAAAAAGATAGATCCTGATGTGAAGACCGGAGAAAAGGACACCGCAAAAGACAGTGGCTCTTACGTGTTCAAGTTCTACGATCCGGAGACCGCCCGCGAAGTCACTATCATCAAGACCGGCGACATGACCATGACTACTGACGACAAAACTCTTATTAAGGCCAGGGAAAAGGCAGAAAGCATCCTGGGCAGACAGGGCATGATCAATAAGGATCTTTATCTGTCGCTGTCTTCGTCCATCACAAACGTGCCTTACGGCGGCAAGGACCTGATCGGAAAGAACATGTCTTTCGACAGTTACGACAAGCTCCTTGAGTTTTGCAGCAAAAACGGCATCGATGTCGAAAAATACCTGACTGAACAAGTAAAGAAGTCTTACCAGGAGGCTAAGTACATTATTCTTCAGGTTTACGATACGAACCTGCTTGTTGACGGTTACCTGAATACGGACAACAAGGAGTTCAGGTTTCTGCCTTCTCTGGCAGATTACGAATACAATCCGGACTTTGACGGCAAGGTCACGGTTGCGATCTGCAGATGCGACCAGCTCGAAAAGTTCGACTTCGTCAACGAGAACGGCTCGCCGTGGAAGTAAAAGGGCCGCCGGCTGCATGTTCCGGAAAACTATATTTCCTCATGGAATATATTCCATACGGAATTATAGTTACAGCAACAACTGTGGCGGGAAGGAATTATAGTTTCGGCAACTGCTGTGGCGGGAAGGAATTATAGTTTTGCAACTCCCGTAGCCGACCATGACGGGACCGGATCAGAGCCTGCTCTGCGGCCGTTCCACTCTCCAAAAAGGCGCAAAAATGTAGTATTCATAGAAAATTTATAGAAAAACGGTTTTTAGATAGTATAATAAGCAAGTCAAAATATTTTTACGGTATCGTGCGTAAGGGACACAAAATGCCGGAAGTTGCTGCAACCGCTGTGTCAGGGCGGATGGCAGGTTTGGGTTCCACCGTACAAGAAAATGAGAGGTTTTTATGGCTGAACAACTCGTAATGAACATCAATGTTGATGAGCTGGCCAGATCAGGTGCCATCATCAACAAAATCAGGACTTACTACAATTCCAAGATCGTAGGTCAGTCACAGCTCGGAGTATCGCTCCTCGTTTCCATGATCGCAAACGGTCATATCCTTTTGGAGTCCGTGCCGGGTCTTGCTAAGACTACTGCAGCGAAGGTCATGACTGAAGCTGTAGGCGGATCTTTTTCGAGAGTTCAGTGTACACCGGACCTCCTGCCTTCCGACATCATCGGTACGCAGACATTCAACATGACAAATAATACTTTCGAGACGAAGATCGGACCTGTTTATGCGAACTTCCTGTTGCTCGACGAGATCAACCGTTCGTCCGCGAAGACACAGTCCGCGATGCTCGAAGCGATGCAGGAGAGATCCATCAGCATCGGCGGCCAGACATATAAGCTCCCGCCGGTATTCATCGTTATCGCTACGCAGAACCCTATCGAGCAGGAAGGTACTTATGAGCTTTCCGAGGCTCAGCAGGACAGATTCCTCTTAAAGGAAGTAATCACATATCCTAACGTTAATGAGGAAGTCGAGATCCTTAACAGGATCGAGGGCGACGTATTTACGGCTTCAGGTTCCGTTGTTACGATCGAAGACATCGAGTTCCTGCAGGACCTCTGCAAGAGAGTCTACATCTCACCTGCGATCAAGAAGTATATCGTTGACATCGTTCAGGCAACGAGAGAGCCGAAGAGATATATCTCCGCTAACCTCGCTGACTATGTTGCTATGGGTTCTTCCACACGTGCAGCCATCGCGTTCATGGAAGTTTCCAAGGCAGTAGCTCTCATTCAGGGCAGAGCATATGTTACACCTGATGACGTTAAGGCAATGCGCCACGAAGTAATGCGTCACAGGATCATGCTTAACTTCGCTGCGATCGCAGACGGCGTTAAGGAAGAGCAGATCATCGATGCCATTGTCGGAGCAATCGTTACTCCATGAATCTAGACTACGTCTCGAAAATTAAGTTCGGGCTTAAGCGTTACAAGACGATAGCCACGGACAAGGCTACGAGCAGGGTTCTCGACGGTTCATACAACTCTATCTATAAGGGTAGAAGTATGAATTTCGATGAGCTCCGTGAGTACGTGCCCGGTGATGATATCAAGGATATCGACTGGAAGGCGACATCCAGGTCGCAGAAGGTCCTTATCAGGCAGTACATAGCCGAGAAGAGACATAACATCATGCTTGTCATGGATGCGAACAAGAGAATGCTCGCAGAGACCAAGGCAGGCGAAGAGAAGGGCACGGTTGCCCTTATGGCGGGCGGCACGCTCGCATATATGGTTACCGACAACGGCGACTATGTATCAGGCCTCTACTATCACGATGAGAAGATGGAGAGATCGCCCTTTAAGACGGGTTTCCTTAATCTGGAATTCCTGCTCGAGGGCTATGCCAAGTGCCTTACGCCCACCAACAAGTCCGACCTTAACGGGATCCTTAAGTACATCATGCACAACATCAAGAGGCGCATGATCGTCGTCATGGTAACGGATACTGAGGGAATCTTAAGCCTTCAGGACAATCTCCTGGGCCAGATCACGATGGTCCATGACGTGCTCCTCATAAATGTCAGCGATGCGGATATTTTCGGCAAGAAAGTCTATAATGTCGACGATGACGGGTACATCCCGCCGTTCATTTCGCAGAGCAAGGCCATCCAGAGAGAGCAGAAGAGGATCCAGGAAGACAGGGAAAAGCTCGCGACAGTAAAGCTTAACAGATACGGAATTCCGTGGGTCGAAGTCGATACCGAGAACAGGGTCGACGGTAAGATCGCAGAACTCTTAGAGAAGAATAAGACGGTGAACTAAGATATGCCTACGACGGTAAATTTTAGAAGATTATTTGATTTCTCGCAGCTTCCGATAATCATTACGGCGGCCTTTCTTGCTGCGCTCACGGTAGCGATAGTTCTCTATATCTTATACAACCTCGTAAAGGATATTCAGAAGAAGGAGAAGCCTGTGGAAGAAGCTCCGAAGCCGGTATTCGTAAAGCCCGACTTATCGAAGCTCAAGGCCGAATACATCGACAAGCTCAATAAGATCGAGATCAAATACAACGAAGATACCACGAAGATCAGGCCTGCTTATGAGGGCATGAGTAAAGTGGTAAGAGAATTTGTTTATAAGGCAACAGGAACCGAAGTTGATAAGTTTACTTTAGCCGAGATCAGCAGGACCGAATTTGCGGGCCTCACGAAGCTCGTCGGCGAATACTATCAGCCGGAGTTCGACAAGATATCCGAAGGTGACGTTAAGGCGTCTTTGGAGAAAACAAGGAGACTGGTAGCTGAATGGAATTAAAGAGTCCGATAGCTTTATATATCTGCGCAGGTGTTGCACTGGTCTGCATTATCGCCGTCTTCATTACTTTCGGAATGAAGAGAAAGTACAAGGGCGGTAAGAAGGCCTTTCTGCCTGAATATCTCAGAAAAGAAGCTGTATTCAGAACAAGACTCGTCTGGTACAACATCTTAAAGTATGTCCTGATCTTCCTCATCATCACGAGCATCGTCCTCTCAGGCTTCCTGATGGCGCGCCCGTACAAGACAGAATCAAAGCAGCTCGCAAACTACAACAGGGATATCATCCTCTGCCTGGACATTTCGAGCTCTGTAGATAACCTCAATGCGACGCTCATCGACAAGCTCGAGAAGATCGTCCAGGAATTGAACGGCGAGAGATTCGGAATCGTCATCTTCAACACGTCTCCGTGCCTTCTCTGCCCCCTCACAAATGACTATCAGTACATTATCCGTGAGCTCGAAAAGCTTAAGGAATACCTCTCGATAAGATTGGACGTCACGAACGGACGACTCATCATACCTCCGAACTATGAGGAGGCAGCAGCATACCTTGAGAACGGCACGCTCGTAGGCTGGCCCGACAGAGGCTCTTCCATCATCGGCGAGGGTCTGGCAGGCGCAGTCCTTGACTTCTATGACGTCGAGGAGAAGCCTGACCGTACCAGGATCATTATCTTTACGAGCGATAACGACAACGCCATCAGGGACGGCGAGGAAGAGATCGTAACGCTTCCCGAAGCCGGCGACTGGGCAGTCGAGAGAGGAATCACGATCTTCGGTATCGGTACCGAGATGATGAGAGATTCCGACCGCCAGATGATGAAGGATACTGTCGAGAAGACAGGAGGCGCTTTCTGGTATGGCGAGGACAGTGACGTCGTTGACGACATTGTCGAGAACTTGAAAAAACAAATGGCAACATTGGATGACACCCAGTATGAGATCATCGAGAATGAGCTCCCTGAGACAACTTTCAGGTGGCTTCTGCTCACGCTCTCCCTCATGCTCTTGTGTGCATTCATCCTGAAAGTGTGATCAGATGAGCAATGTTGCGTTTTTCCCTATAATCCCCATCTGGCTGATGACAATAATCTGTGCAGGACTCCTCTGCATCAAGAGGAAGGGTGTAATGCCTTATGTCCGCCAGGTACTTATGGTAATCATTCTTTTCGCGATCAACTTAAGACCGATGTACATATCCAGTGAGATCAAGGTCATAAGACAGAAGCTCAACTGTTACTGCATCATCGTTCTTGACGACACACTCTCCATGATGGCAGAAGACGTCGAAGGCTTTGAAGAAGACAGGCCCCGCACACGTATGGACAGGGCAAAAGAAGACATCGACTACATCACAAAGAACCTGGTCGGTGCCAAGTTCTGCATCATCGATTTCAATAATGACGTTAACCTTATCTGCCCGTTCACGGACGACAACAAGTACCTCAAGGATTCAGTCGACGCGATCAAGCCCCTGGTTGACTATCACGCAACAGGCACCAACATCAACGTCTGCAAGAAGCTGCTCGGCCAGATGATCAACGACGCAAAGATGCTTAATGACGGCCACGTTGTCGTATTCTTCCTCTCAGACGGCGAGAATACCGATGATCACAGACTCGATAATTTCTCCGACATCGCAGACGGAATCGAAGGCGGTGCCATCATGGGCTACGGCACTGCAAAGGGCGGCCAGATGCACTACTTTGACGAGCTCCACAATGAGGAGGTCCTCGTAGAAGATAAGAGAGACTATCCTTATCAGCCGGCTATTTCAAAGATCGACGAGAAGAACCTCAAGTCATTGTCATTCGATCTCGGCATCGAATACATTCACATGGACGAGTCAGAGGACCTCGACGAGACATTAGATAAGATAATGACGCTTCTTGATGCGGAGACGGAAGAATCCAAGGAGTACGGCTATGCAGACGTTTACTACTGGTTCGTAATCCCGCTCGCAGCTCTTGTTGCTTATGAATTCATAAGCGTGAAGAGGAGGACATAACGGTATGCGCAACGGATTGTTAAAGAAGATCGCTATCGCTGTCTGGATCGTCACTGCACTTTTCCTCGGAATCTTAGTGCTGAATTACTATGGCAACAGAAGGCTTATCGAGCGTTACGGCTCAGGCGTTTTCCAGCAGAATGAATTAGGTTTCTTAGGCTTCACGCAGCCTTACATAAACCACTTCAACAGAGGTAATGTCTTCTACCAGTTAGGCGATTACACGAAGGCCAAGCAGGAATACCAGTCCGCGCTGAACTTAAAGCCCGGCGATCCCTACGACTGCAAGGTCAGAGTAAACTACGCACTCTCATACGTAAAGCCGATCGACACAAGTAAGATCACGGCCGATAACTACAAGGAAACGATCGAGATCTGTGAGACAGCCAAGTCCATTCTCTCCGAGAAGGGCTGCGCGACCGAGAATAACGACGGTCACTATTACGCTGCACAGAAACTCTATAACGAGATCAACAACTTCATAGAGGAGCTCAAGAACCAGTACGAGAATCCGGATCCGTCACCGACGCCTTCGCCGACACCTACTCCGGAATCTAATGAAGACGGTTCTACACCTACACCGACTCCGACATCGAAGCCGGATGCCGATGCAACTGAGACGCCTACACCTACTCCGACTCCTGAGGGTGGACAGTCGCCAACACCTACACCTACTCCGGGTGGCGGAACAGCTACGCCCACTCCTACGCCGGGCGGTAATACACCTACGCCGACAGCTACACCCGGCGCTCCCGGATCACCTACGCCCACACCGGGCGGAGAAGGCACTCCCACTCCTACACCTACACCCGGCGGTGAAGGAACAGGCACCCCGACACCTACACCCGGCGGCGAAGGAACTGGCACGCCGACACCTACACCCGGTGGTGAGGGAACAGGCACGCCCACGCCTACTCCGGGCGGCCAGGGACAGGGAACACCTACGCCTACTCAGGGTGAAGGAGGCGGTCAGGGCCAGGGTCAGCCGGAACCTACCAAGACTCCTGCCGAAAGGATCCGCGACATCCAGAACCGCGGCAACCAGGAGCGTACAGGCGGCGGCGGTCAGGGCCAGGGTGACGCAGAATACAACTACGGCAATTCTGCAAGCTGGTAATTTTTATATCTCGAAAAAGAGGTGACTCTTGAATGTTTAAAGAGAGACCTGCAATAAAAGTATTAGACGGCATCTTCATTACCGCATCATGCCTGTCCACGTTCCTGTATCAGTTCAGCTACTGGTTCATCATACTGACCGTAGTGCTGGCTGTTCTGGCTTTCCTTTTACCGGGTTTCTATGCCAAGGGAATCGCCGGCTTCAGACTGAAGACATGCTCTTACGGAAACACGATATTGTCCGTGTTCCCGTTCACGCTTCTCGTAGTCGTTCCGGTATTTATCGTGTCATTATTCTTCCACGAGCAGTTAGGGTGGCCCGCGATAATCACATATGCGTGCGTAACGCTCGGTCTTCTTAACCTGTATTTCTGGGTCGGCATCATCCTCGTCTATCTGACATCAAAGCAGATCGGCATCAGGATGAGGCTCATCGGAATATTCTGCGGCATGATCCCCATCGCCAATCTTTTCGCGCTCTCGATAATATTCAAGATCGCGGGACGCGAAGTACGCGAAGAGAGCCAGCGCTATTGGCGCAATGAAGAGAGAAAGGCTCTCCAGATCTGCAAGACAAAGTATCCGATCCTCATGGTCCACGGCGTTTTCTTCCGCGACTCTGAGCACTTGAATTACTGGGGACGCGTCCCGGCCGAGCTCATCAAGAACGGCGCGACGATCTACTACGGCGGCCAGGAATCCGCCGGCGACGTCCACACCTGCGCACTGCAGCTTAAGAAAGCCATCGTCAAGTGTCTTGAGGAGACCGGTGCCGAGAAGGTCAACATCATCGCCCACAGTAAGGGCGGCCTCGATTCACGCTACTGCGTATCGATGCTCGGCATGGCGCCTTACGTCGCATCACTTACTACGATCAACACTCCGCACCACGGCTGCGAATTTGCGGAATACCTCATGAACAAGGCTCCCGAGAAGCTCCGCGATACCGTTGCGGCCGCCTATAACAAGGGCGCCAAGCTCGCAGGCGACACCAATCCCGACTTCATCAAGGCCGTTACCGACCTCACCAAGGCGGGCGTAGAGCAGCTCAACAAAGAGATGGAGCCGATGGCATACCAGTTCGACAACATCTTCACCCAGAGCTTCGGTTCTAAGCTCAACCACGCCGTAAACGGCAGGTTCCCTCTTAACATGAGCTACCACTTCGTAAAGCATTTCGACGGATATAACGACGGACTTGTCGGCGAGGAATCCTTCCAGTGGGGCCCTAACTATCAGTTCCTCACAAACCGCGGCCTCCGCGGCATCTCCCACGCTGATATGATCGACTTAAACCGCGAGAACATAGACGGATTCGACATCCGCGAGTTTTACGTAAATGTCGTAAAGGGATTGAAGGATAGAGGCTTGTAAGAAGGATCACACAAAGCCCGCGTACAATTACAAGGGACTGAATAATGCAATAATATAGGCGCCTGTCACATGAAGTGAAGCGCCTTTTTTCATATCTTTATCGACCGGGTAAATTTGCTGTTATTAGCGGCTTAAGATTCCTTCTCAGCCAGCTCGGCGATCGTGTACTTATTGAAGAACTTCTCCATCGTCTCGGAAAAGTCTTTCCACATCGGAAGAGTCACGCAGGAATTGATGCGGTCGCACTTCGGCGCCTTCGGATCCATGCATGCTACAACGTAGAAGTCGTTCTCGGTAACTGAGATAACGTCCCACGCGGTGATGTCCTTAGCGTCACGGGAGAGCTTGTAGCCGCCATTCTTGCCGCGGAGGCCCTTAACCAGGCCGTTCTGCACGAGCATCTTGATTATCGACTCCAGGTACTTCTCCGAGAGGTGCTGCCTCTCAGCGATCCCGCTCAGTGTGACATAAGCGTCATTGCCGTATTTAGCGATATCGATCATTACGCGCAGCGCGTAGCGTCCTTTTGTTGATACAACCATACTTACCTCCATATGGGGCTCCGTGCGGAGCTTCCTATTAACCCATTATACTAGAGGGGAATAGGGTTGTAACCTACACTTTAGGGCGTAAGTGTCGAAAAAGCGTGGTTTGAGGGCTCTGTTGCCAAAAATGTTGCAATAAAAAAGCGGTTTAACATTGTTAAACCGCTCAACAGATGCGTTTTCCAGGGACAGGTGCTTAACTTACTCGATCCCTTTAACTTCGCCGTCGACCTTAAATTTCTTCCATGAGAGCGAGCCGTTATGGGCGAATTCGCCCCAGATCTCGCGGAGCTTCTCGCCGACGCGCTGGGAGACAGGGTCGTCGATGCTGATGTAGGCGTTGGACTTGCCGAACAGCAGCGGAAGCTCGCATGCATGACAGCACCCGGAATGAGCTTTGAGCATGTTGGGCGTCTGGTAACGGTATTCGTAGACCCAGGCATCGCCTGCCATGTTGCGTGCGATGTCGTAGGCGGGATTCCTGTAGAAAGCTGCGGTGAAGTCGTCTGACATGAAGCGGTGGGCTCCTTTTCCGGGGCGGAACTTGAACTTGAACCAGTAGGCGGCAAGAGGGAGCGCTATGTTGGGAATGTTCATGATGAAGAGGTCGCCTTCCTGGCTGGTCGTGCCGATCAGGATGGGCTTTGAGAAGCTCTTGGCCATCTCTCCGGGCTTGTCAGGAATCGTGACGCCGTCGATGGTGGGCGAGAAGCAGCAGTTGGAGTTGCCCTCGTGGAGCACGAGCTTTCTAAGCCGGCGGTTTGCCTCGTGGATCTGATCGAGAGGCAAGTCTTTAAGGCGGGCAAGATCGGAGTGAGTGGGGCTGACGCCAAGCATCTTAAGATACTTGTAAGTGAGGCGCTGGCTCTGTTTCTCGGTCCAGAAAGAACCGACGCAGGCGGACTGGATTATCGCCTTGTCAAAAAGCCCGGCCGTATCTTTCCTTCCCATGAGGACCAGGAGGCACGCGGCACCGGCGCTCTGGCCGAAAACCGTTATGTTGTCGGCATTTCCGCCGAAGCGGTGTATGTTGTTGCGGACGAATTTCAGGGCCAGGATCTGGTCGTAAATGCCGTTGTTCTGGTCAAAATTCTTGTCTAGGAAATGCAGGTTCAGGAAGCCTTCGAGATTTAGGCGGTAGTTGAAGTTTACGCAGACGGTCTTTGTCTCACGCGCGAACCTTGCCATGTCGTAGGAGAGCTCGTAGGTGTCTTCGTTCAGACGGCCGACACCGCCGTTGGCATAAGAGCCGCCGTAGACCCAGACCATTACGGGCGCGCCGGGCTCAACATCTTCAGGCACGAAGACGTTCAGATACAGGCAGTCCCTGCCGTCCAAAGCGATCGTGGAACGGCCGATGCCCTGAACGGGGCTGATCGGACCTTTGACGGCGTCGAGGATGCCGCTCCAGGGTTCAGGCGGGACAGGGTGCTTGAACGCGAGGTCGCCTACCGGAGGCGCAGCGTAGGGGATGCCAAGATATTCGTGACACCCGTCTCTGACGATGCCTCTGACAAGACCATATTCGGTTGCGACTGTTCTGGCGTAATTCATAAAGAAATTTTAGCATGTTGAGGACAGGGGGCGCAACGGGCAGAAGGCTCTGACTGCCTGGAGATGTCAGATTAGGAAAATTCCGGAAATAGTTCCGACCGGGTCGGACTTTTTTCCGGAATTTAAGCCACGCAACCGGAAATTCCAGATATTTGTCCTACATAGTCGGACTTTTTTCCGGAATTTTCTGTTATCCGGGAGCGCGCCTGAAGGTCGTGGATTTTAGGGATCAGAACCGGCGAAAATCCTACAAAAAAGTCTAGCAAGTCGGTAACTTTGCTAGACTTATTACAGACAAGTGATGGAGCACTAAATGACTAACGTCAGCGCACCTTAACGACTACGATCTCCGGGAAGTTATTGATCCTGACCGGCAGGATACTGTTGCCCAAACCCCTTGAGACGACCTGCTGCATGCCGCCGATGTCGTTTACGCCCTGATACATCTTGGGAAAGAATTCGTACTCGGGTGAGACAAAGCCGCCAAGGCCCGGGATTATTATCTGTCCGCCGTGGTAGTGGCCCGTGAAGACGAGGTCGGCGCCGAGGTTCTTATAGAGTCCGGAATACTGCGGTTCGTGAGCGAGCATTACGACGGGCTTGCTGTCATCGAAAGGCGGATAAGCGACGAATGAATCGAGAGACCTGTCGTCGATGCCGGCCAAAATATATGAACCCATGTCAACGTAAGTGTCGTTCAGGAATATGACGCCCAGAGAGCGCATCTTCTCGTAGAAAGGAGCCATCTTATCGTCGCCGATCCAGATCTCGTGATTGCCGGTGATATAGTAGACAGGCGCGATCTTGACGGCGCCTTCGATGAAGTCTTCGGAGATCGCGAAATTCGTGTGCGACTTGTCGACGATATCGCCCGTGACGACTATTATGTCAGGGTCAGCTTTTTCGATCTGCTTAAGAAGCGTGGACTGTTTGATGCCGAAGAACTGGTTGTGAAGGTCGGAGATCTGGACGATGGTGACTTCGGAAGAAAGGCCCAGGTCGACTTCGTAATCTGTCGTGACGAGGTGGTAGTTCTGATAGAGGCACAAGCAGCAGATAATGATCTCCAGAACCATAAGCACAGGAACCACGAAGAACTTGGGCTTTAATGTCTTGTGGTGGAAAAATCTCATGCCGAGAAAAGCGCCAACAGAGCCGCCGATCCAGGCCCAGAAGAGGAGGGTCTTCTCGGGTACGCGGCGCTTGTTCTTTTTCGCGCACGATTTGTCGTAGCCGTAAAGGATAAATGCAGCGAGATTAACTAAAACGAGCCAGTAAACTAGTAACATAGGTCAGTCTTCCGTTGGTGAGATTTTTTATATGCTTCGCAGACGGCATTGCCTTCGCCGGCGTATGTGGCAGCGTTAATGAGCGTCTTGTGCGAAAAGTTTTCTGACCGCAGCCCGTCAGCCCGGCAGACATTGCCAGGACCAGAACCATGCTGATTGTCTTTCGCGCGATCTTCATGTTAAGACACCTCAACTATGAATTATACCAAACCGCTTCAGATGCCCTTCTTCTGCAGGAACTTCATAAAGGCGTTAAGGCCCTCTGTCAGGTCGTCGTATGTCTCATCGAAATTGTCGGTATACCACGGATCTGCGATGCTGCGGCTTGATCCCGCAAAGGTCAGCAACTGGTAGATCTTGCCGCCCGGGTCGCCCCCTGCAAGTCTCGTCATGTTCGAAATGTTATATGAATCCATGCCGATCAGGTAATCGTAATGCTCATAATCGGCACGTGTCATCTGGCGCGCGCGGTGCGGAACGACGGGGATGCCGACCTGCCTCAGCTTACTGACGGTGCCGTAGTGCGGCCCGTTGCCGATCTCCTCGCGGCTCGTCGCAGCAGAGTCGATCTCAAAGCGGTCCGCGAGCCCCATTTTATTTACCATGTCCTGGAACATGGACTGCGCCATTGTCGAGCGGCAGATGTTGCCGTGACATACGAATAGTACTCTGATCATGATTAAGCAGCAAATAGGACCGCTGCTCCTCCTTCTGGTTTAGCACTCAGACAAAAACTTGTCGAAGTGCATTTGAACTATATCACATCAAAGAGCATGTTTCTTTTTGATTTGATAGCGTTTTTTTTGCATATATCGGTAAAAATCGAAAAATTACCGAGGATTACATTGACAAATGACCAAACGCAATGTATCTTTAAGTAAAGATAGGCAAAATTTGAAAAAACACCGAGGATTACACAAATGGTATTGAATTATAAAGAGGCAATTACTCAATTTGGCAATGCATATAAACTTTCTCAAGCGGTTTCTGGCGGGTTAGTTTTTAAGTTAGAAGACGGCATATACTCTACTAACAAACAGGAGCCGGAGCTGGGGATAATCATGAAGAAGTATCCGAAAGCCGTTCTGGCCGGAGAATATGCATTTTATGCTCATGGACTGACCAATCTGATTCCTGAAAAATACGATTTGGCAACAACGTCAAAGGCCGCAAAGCTTACAGACAAAAGAGTTAGACAAATATATGTCAGAGAAGACATATTCAATCTTGGGATTGAGGAAAAAGAAAAAAACGGAGTACTTTTAAGGATTTATGACAAAGAGCGTATGCTCATTGAACTTCTCCGAGCGAAGAACAGCATGCCGTACGATCTCTACAAGGAAATATTGATTCACTACAGAGAGATAATATACGAACTCGAGATATGGCGGATACAAGAATATGCCTCTGTTTTTCCAAAAAGCAAAATGATATCAAAGGCTCTCGATGAGGAGGTACTGTAAGTGAATTTACAGGAATTGATGGATGCCTACCATGAAGAAGGCCTGACAAGAGAACTCGCTGCATCGCGTGTGTGTCAGGATATAGTGTTGAAATAAGGGAATTAACTAGAACGACTCCTTTACCTGTGCAAGGAATTTCTCGGCTATAGGCGTAAATGTCTGGTATTTGTTCCAGATCAGATACAGCTTTGTTTCCTGCTTCGGAGACAGCGGACGGAATACAAGGTCGCTTTCTTCGGAACAGTTTATCAGATGTTCGAATGTAAGAAGGATTCCCAGACCTTCTTTCGCAAACATGGAAGCATTATAAGAAAGGCGGAATGAGCCTTCCAGATGAAGCTCAGAGAAGCGTTCGCCGGCCCATTCAGGTATCTCGATATTCCAGCTTTGTTCTGAGCAGAAGAGCGGCTGGCCGATAAGGTCTGAGACCTTTATATTCTTTTTCTTTGCCAAAGGGTGGCTCTTTAACATGACCGCACCCCAGCGGTCCGATGCCGGGAACGGGAGATATTCATACTTTTCCTTATTGGGAAGCTCGCATATCACACCGAAATCGAGTATGCCTTTGTCCAGCTTCTCGGTTACCTGCTCCGTATCACCGCTTGTTATGTGGTAGGTAAAGGACGGGTATCTGTCTTTTAGCTTCTTTATCTCGCGTGCAAGCAGGGCTATCTGATACGATTCTCCAAGCCCGAAATAAATATCGCCACCTGTAATGTCATCAAGGGAGATGAATTCCTGCTCGATCTTATCTGCCATTGCGACAAGGTCTTCGGCACGGTCGCGGAGCAGCATGCCTTCATCAGTCAGCTTGATGGAGAAGCTGTGACGGGTAAAGAGCTTTTTGCCCAGTTCGTCTTCAAGAGCTTTAAGCGCCTTTGATAAGGTAGGCTGCGTCACATGCATGAGCTCTGCAGCATGGGACATGTTCTCTTCTCTGGCAACTGCAAGGAAGTAGCGAAGGTTCTTTATCTCCATCGGGCACCCCTTTCTATGATATTCCAATACGGCATATCACATATTCATTTTATTCATTAGCGCACTTCACGGCAACCCCTTATACTGATCTTGTAAGGACAAAAACAGTTTTAGCGGAGATCCGGTTATGGACTTGAAAATGATGATCGACAGCCTGTCTGACATAGGCTTGACCGATGAACAGAAACGTACGGCAAGAAAGCTCTATGACCTGGGTCAGAATGCGGAACTGATCAGATATCTGAAGAAGTGCCGGTGCGGCCTGATCGATGAGATGCATGAGAGCCAGAGAAAAGTTGACCGGATGGATTATCTGATCCGGAAAGCAGAGAAGGAAACAGTATAAAAGCCACGGAGGTTTATAACGATGAAAGCAGAAGATCTGAGACTTGTAACAGAGTGGGATAAGACATTTCCAAAGAGCGGGAAGGTTGATCACAGCAAAGTAACCTTTGTGAACCGTTATGGAATAACATTGGCTGCAGATATATATGTGCCGAAGGGAGCAGAAGGAAGACTTCCTGCGATCGCGGTAAGCGGACCTTTTGGTGCGGTCAAAGAACAGTGCTCAGGCCTTTATGCCCAGACCATGGCAGAGAGGGGATTTATCACAATCGCTTTTGATCCTTCTTATACCGGAGAGAGCAGCGGTGAGCCCCGATATATGGCATCTCCCGACATCAATACAGAAGATTTCATGGCTGCAGTAGATTTCCTTTCTCTCAATGAGAAAGTCGATCCTGACAGGATCGGTATCATCGGCATCTGCGGCTGGGGCGGCATGGCACTTAATACGGCTGCATTAGATCCGCGCATTAAAGCTACGGTTGCTTCGACCATGTATGACATGACCAGAGTTAATGCCAACGGATATTTCGATTCTGAGGACTCCGAAGAGCAGCGCTATGAGAAAAAGAAAGCAATGGCTGCACAGCGCCTTGAAGACTTAAAGAACGGTACTTATAAGCGCGCAGGAGGATGCCTGCCACTTCCGGTTCCGGAAGATGCTCCGTTCTTCGTGAAGGATTACAGTGAATACTATAAGGGAAGGGCATATCATGCGAGGTCCCTTAATTCCAACGAAGGATGGAATGTTATAGGCTGTGAGTCTTTTATGAATCAGCCGATCCTTAAGTACTCGAATGAGATAAGAAATGCAGTCCTGATCATTCACGGAGAGAAAGCTCATTCCTGCTATTTCTCAAAGGATGCATATGCGAATATGACAAAGGACAGCAAGTATAAAGATAACAAGGAACTCATGATAATTCCCGGCGCAGTTCATACGGATCTGTACGACAATCTTGATGTTATTCCTTTCGATCATATCGAAGAATTCATGAGGAAATATCTATGAGAATGAACATTGCAGCCGCTTTGACCGCAGGCACGATTCTGGTAAGTCTGGCAGGTTGTTCTGCGGCTCCTGAATCTACACCAACTTCTGAAACGCAGATTACGACTTCGGCTGAAGAAATATCCGAAATGACGACAGAGAAGACCACATCAACGGAAACGTCTGCAACTTCTGAAATGACCATTCAGACAGAAGAGACGACTACCGTCACGGAGACAGAAAGATCAATGACATTAAAGATCGGAGAAAAGGAAGTTCAGGTCACCTGGGAAGATAATGCTTCAGTGGAAGACCTGAAGAAACTCGCTGCATCAGATCTGACCATAAAGATGTCGATGTACGGCGGCTTTGAGCAGGTAGGTCCCATTGGCCAGAGCATCACAAGAGACGATAAACAGACAACAACAAAGCCGGGCGATATTGTTCTTTATTCCGGTGATCAGATAGTGATGTTCTATGGATCCAATTCCTGGAGCTATACAAGACTCGGTAAGATCAACCTGACTGAAAAGGAATTAAAAGATCTCTTAGGCAATGGTGATGTAACTATTACGCTAAGTCTTGATTAGATCGTATATATCTTTAATATACCAAGCTCGTTAGTTGATACTTGGTTTTAGTGCCCGATGACCGTCGATACGAACAACTATCTAATGTTCTGTTTATAAAATATAAAATACCGCTATGAACCTTAATCACACTAAACACCTCATTATCTTCTGTCATTTTCTCTCATACATCAACTGTTTAAACTCACCACCGCGATCTATAAGTCGGGTTTTGTCAGTCAATTCAAAGCCGCACTTCTCATATTTAAGACAGAATTAAGAACTATATAAGCCTTATATAAATCTTTTCCGCCTGACCGATCTTAGAATACAGGCATAACGAAACGATGCCTGGATCAAGGCCAAAGGAGAAGATTTATGAATAAGCAGTCATTAAGAGAATTCGGCACCGGAAAAGATATCGGAATGTCGCTTTTGTGGTACGCGATAAGCTATGTTGTGGTCACCTGGGTGGGGATCGGCCACACGATCTTTAATATCCTCGTTCTGGGCATGAGCTCCATGTCAGAAGGCCCCGGCTTGGGGCAGGGCTATGAGATGACAAAACCATGGCACCCGCTTTATAACATCATTCTTTTCACGATCTTCGGGCTTTTGTATCTTCGAAAAGTGAACGGTCTCACGCTTAAGAAGGCTATGGTAACAGGCGCTCTCTGGGCAGGCATCAGCATCGTGATCGACCTTGTCGGCTGGGTACTTATCCCTCACCCGTGGACTCTTACTTTCAAGCAATTCTACGTCGATTACCGGCCTTGGATCACGCTTGTGTATCTGGCAATGTTTATCGCGCCTGTGATCGGATATTTTATCTTAAGCCGAAGGAAAAAGAGCACTGATAGTTATCTCTCTGCTTAATTGCGATAAGCAATACTTGGTATAATAAGATTGTCGGTTTGGTTTAAGGGATACGGGTTATCAGGATCAGCATATTGAGGTACTTGAACTATGAACAATATCACGGCAGCACAGGAGACAATAAAGATAACAGCTGAACGGCAATACGTTCTGGGCGGCAAGGTTATTGCGCTTCCGGATATAGATCTTGCAAAGGTACAGGTCATTTCGCCGGAAGAAGGACAGCGCCTGCTTGATGCGGACATGTCGTCTTACATGACAGACAGGTTGTGCCGCATAACCATCAATAATAAGGACTCTTTCGAGGCTGGCAGGGCATATGAGAATCCTCTCGTAATGAACTTTGCAAATGCGCATAATCCGGGTGGCGGATTTAAGCTCGGAGCGAATGCTCAGGAGGAAGCGCTCTGCAGATGCAGCACCCTTTATGCTTCGATAAATTCCAAAGAAGCCGACGTAATGTACAGATATAACAATACTCATGTGAGCAGTGTGGAATCGGATTACATGCTGATATCTCCCAATGTTGTCGTGTTCCGCGATAAGAACCTGTCGCTGCTTGGTGCTCCGATTGTTATGGGCGTTGTGACTGTGCCGGCGCCTAACCGCCGCGGTGCAGCAATGTTTGCAACCGCGAAGATAATCGAAGAGACGTTCATTCGCCGCATCAGGATATTGCTCCGCGCTGCCGCGGTAAACGGATACAGAAATCTTGTGCTCGGTGCATGGGGCTGCGGCGCTTTCGGCAACCGTCCTGAAGATGTAGCGTATTACTTTAAGAAGGTCATAGTCGATGAAGAACTCGGACGTGCTTTCGATGAGATATGTTTTGCAATATATGGCAGTGAGAACGGAAAGAATATAACTGCTTTCCGGAATTGTTTCGAAAAATAAGAGCCCTTTTTAAGTCAGCACATTGCAGTTACATACATCCCTTGAACATCAAATTGCATTTATATGGTAAAATTATCTGGCCAAATGCAGGAATATCACCTGATGGCATAAAAGAATAAGGGAGGTAAGATATGGGACTTTTTGATAAGAAATACTGCGATTTTTGCGGAAACAAGATCAGCCTTTTGGGCAACAAAAAACTTGAGGATGCGAACATGTGTAAGGACTGCGCTGCTAAGCTCTCACCATGGTTTTCCGAGCGCCGTCACAGCACGAAGGCAGACATTGAGAAGCAGCTTGAATACCGTGAGCAGAATAAGTCTGCGGTAGCATCCTTCTCTGCAACGAGAACTTTGGGAACGGCAAGCACGAAGCTCCTGATCGACGACAACGCAAAGAAGTTTATGGTTACTTCTGCAAAGGATCTCAACGCGGCAAATCCTGACGTTCTGGATTTCTCACAGGCTGTAGGCTGTGATCTTGATGTTAAGGAGAACAGACATGAGATCAGAACAACGGACAGCAGCGGAAAGTCTGTCAGCTACAACCCGCCGCGCTACAAGTATTCGTATGAATTCCATGCGATCATCCGCGTCGACCATCCTTATTTCGATGACATGAAATTTGCTCTTTCGAACGGATACATCGAGGTTGGCGAGCAGCCCATGAACCCCGGCCAGAGCGGCGGATGGAGCGTCTCGCGTTCGGGCTTTAATCTCTTCGGAAACAAGATCGATGAATACTATAAGTGTGTTGACTGCGGCAACGAGATAAAGGCGGCTGTGGATGCGATGCGCTCAAGCGCTGCACAGGCAGCGGCTCAGCCGGATACGAGAGTGCTTGACACTATTAAAGCTGAAACCGAAAAATTGCGTGAGAAGATAGATGCGGCGAGGGCTACAGGAAATATTGATCCGACTGAAATGTCACGCTATATGACGCTTCAGCAGAGTATCGCAATGGAAGCAATCCGTCAGCCGGATAATCACCCGATCAATGCACTGATTGATGAAGCACAAAGTCTGGCACTTAAGATAGATGCCCAGCGGCAGGCCGGAACGCCAGTTCCTCAAGATGAACAGCGGTATCAAATGCTGACGCAGCGGATCACCGCGGAAGGAGTCGCTATACAGATGGGTGCACTTAGAATGGGTGCCATGGGTGCCATGGGTGCGGGCGCAATGGGCGCAGGTCCTTATGGAACCATGGGCGCAAGAGCAATGGGAGCTGCAAGGCCTTTAGATCCGAATGACCCGAGCGGCGGCGGTGCTATTCCAATCCAGCAGATGCCAATGCAGCCGGGATTCCAGCAGATGCCTCAGGCTGCTCCGGTGCCTCCTGTCGGAACACAGGTTGTTTGCCAGATGTGCGGAGCGACAGTAACTATCGGCAATGCCGGCATCTGTACGAACTGCGGAAACAAGCTTGTCTGATACTCTCATAGTCAGGTTCTGACTAAATCAAAAGCTGAAAATAACGGGGCTGCTCTAATAGGGCAGCCTCTGTTTTACTGTGTTTTTTCGAGTTCTTGGACTGTTAGTCCCAGCTAGTTCTGTCAGTTAAGAATTGTTGCTCTAAATGTTGCTCTTTTTGTCCGCCTGGAAGGCAACAAATCCTTAACTGGAGATTTTCGCAGCCGTATCACTGAGACAGTTTTTCGTGCGCATATTGCATACCGCAGATCAGCAAATAACATTTGCCACCCGCACGCGAAAGATTTACAACGCTCGAAAGATTTTACAATTCCTGTACATTTACCGTAGGTTTGCATTACAACGCGGTAGTAACATCAGGGTGCAATCAATATGGCGATATGGAGGAATAGTATGGCACTTACAAAGAAACTTGCAGCAGGATTTACGGCGGCAGCGATGCTTTTTACAGGCTTTATCGTGACCGCATGTGACAATGAAGTATCCGGGACATTCGGCAGTACCGAGACGACGAAGGAAAGCTTCGTCGGAACAGTCGAAGGAACATCAGCAGATCAGAGCAAAAACGATGACGACAGCAGCTTTAAGGTCAGCCGCGACAAGGCATCGCTCTTTAACAGTTACGAGGCTTTGACCCGTGAACAATTGGTTATGCTGGATACGCTCTGCGAACCGCAGATCGGCGGAAACGATACTATCATATGGAACAATGAGAAGGAGTTTTACGACAGTCTCTCGTCTGAGAGTAAGAAACTTGCAGGATTTAAAGATATAAGGGACGACAAGTCATCCAATTACAGCGTGACCGAGATCAATATTGCTGATGTTAAAGATCCGGTCCTTCAAAAAACTCTGGCCTCTTATGTTAAGAACGGATACACCATAACAAGCACTGTCGGCGAGAATTCTATTACCTATAATGGCGAGCGTCTTGTCGGAAATATCTTCTTTAACAACGGATACCATATTGACAGCTACAGCGAGAACCTGGCCACCACAGGCTTTGTGGTCAAGATTACGGATGAGCTTTTCCAGGCGTATATGTATTCATTGAGCAGAAGAGCAATTCTTGAATCTTCGAAGAATTACGATTATACGGTTACCAAAAAAGACGGCATCTATCAGGTCAATATCACATGCAGGGAAATGAGCGATATCGAGATTGAATATGACCCTTCTACAGGTATAATGGCTTATATCATCAAGATAGATCCATCTGATACAGTTGGCTGATTTTCTTAAGGAGATAAAGGAATAGAAATGCACAAGATCCTGATAATCGAAGACGACGCTGCTATTTCCAACCTGATAAAGTCAGCCCTCACGAGGGAAGGTTATTCCTGTGAGATCGCTTCAGACGGCCTTATCGGGGAGCAGATGTTCGACTCCGGGAGTTGGGATCTTGTGCTCCTTGATCTCATGCTTCCCGGCACGAGCGGTTTTGAGCTCATCGAGTATATCAAGCCTTCAAAAACACCGGTGATCGTTATTTCCGCAATGAACCAGACCGGCGATAAGATCCGCGGCCTTAAGATGGGCGCTGACGACTATATCGGAAAGCCCTTCCAGATAGGCGAACTCCTTGCAAGAGTCGAAGCCCTCTTAAGAAGAACTTCACATGCAGAGAACATCTTCAATTACCTTGATATCGAAGTTAATCTTGATTCGAGAACGGTGACAAAAGCAGGTGAGCAGATTACGCTGACCACCAAGGAATTCGACCTGCTAGAGACCTTCATCAGGAACAAGAACATTGCGATCTCAAGGAGCAATCTTTACGAGATGGTCTGGAATGAACCCGTGATGGGCGACACCAGGACCATCGATAATCATGTCAGCAGCCTTCGGAAAAAGCTCGGTTACGACGGCCTCATCCGGACTGTCCACGGCATCGGCTACAGATTGGATGTAATAAGCTGATGAGACTGTCCGCAAAGCTCTTCCTGGGAATATCCGGCGTCATCGCAGCGACGCTTCTTGTCTTCGGATATTTCATCCTGTTTGCCGGGTTCAAGAAGAATCTGGATCTCCGGATAGACAGCGGTGCGGAAGATTTTCAGGCGGTCAGTCTCACAATCTCGCAAAACTACGATCTCCTCAGTGCAAATCTCGATCAGAAAAGCGCCATTATCCTTGCGGCGCAGTATGCCGACAGAACGGAGCCGGACCACATCAATCTTTATACATCCGGCCGCGAACCTGTATTCGAAGGGGTCCCTTATGCAATACCTGAGGACTTCCTGGACGGCGCTCAGAGCAGCCAGTATAAGAGTTTGAAATCAGACGGCAAAAGGATCATTGTCTATACCGGCATGATCGATGCAGGCGGCAGACGGTATATCCTTCAGACCGTAAAAGACGTGACCGATGTATACAGAAGTTCCGAGAGCTTGAGGAACAGCTTTATCATCATCCTTATATTCTCACTGGCGTTAAGCATGGTCATAGCATATGTGTTCTCCAAAACCGTTTCTGCCAAAGCAGAGCACGTAAGGAAAACAAGCGAAGACATGGCAGCAGGCGACTATAAAAAGCGAATTGTGATTAATTCGCACGACGAGTTTGGCGACATGGCAGCGTCTTACAACAAGATGGCCGATACCATAGAAGAGAAGATCTCCGAACTTGAAGATTCGGTAAGGAAGAGGGACGATTTCATCGCGGCTTTCTCTCATGAGATGAAGACTCCCATGACCAGCATCGTTGGTTATGCGGACATGATCTCCCACAGCAGCAAAGGCGATGAAGAGATCAGGGAAGCTGCGGGCTACATCCTGAACGAAGGCTTAAGGCTTGAGAAGCTTTCATTCAATCTTCTGAACCTGATCGCTGCAGACAGCACCAAGATCACCAGGGAGAGCGTTCCGTCGGAGGAGCTTTTCGATGACCTGAAGCATGTTTATAAGAAGACAGGTCAAGATGTCACCATCACATACGACTGCGACAACGCATACATCACAGTAGAATACGATCTGATAAAGACCGTTCTGACGAACCTTATAGACAATGCGTTAAAATCGAATACGGACCGCATAGAGGTGTCCGGCAAAGTTACCGGCGAGGGCTACACATTCAGCGTCAGAGATTACGGAATCGGGATCCCTGAAGAGGACTTAAAGAAAGTCACTGAAGCCTTTTATATGGTTGATAAATCGAGATCCAGAAAAGCCCACGGCGCCGGCATCGGCCTCGCTTTATGCGACAGGATCGTTAAGCTCCATGATTCGCAGCTGGATATCCGGAGCAGGCTCAACGAAGGCACAACGGTAAGGTTCACGATACCGGACATTAAAGATTAAGATCGGAGAGGACGCAGTATGGACGAGAGACTTGCAAAGCAGATAGCTTTCTCACTTGAGATAGATAAAGAGAAGAACATCATGCGTCAGACGCATCTGTCGGGACACGGCAGGAATGAGAATGACGCAGAGCACGCATGGCACATGGCCATAATGGCTTACCTGCTCCGCGAGTATGCCAATGAGGAAGTCGACATTACAAAGGTCATGCTGATGTGCCTCATCCACGATATCGTTGAGATAGATGCCGGCGACACATATGCTTACGACAGCGAAGGCCTTGCGACGCAGAAAGAGCGCGAGGATCAGGCCAAGGAGAGGATATTCTCACTGCTTCCCGAAGATCAGAAGAACGAACTGATCAGCCTTTTCGACGAATTCGAGAAATACGAGACACCCGAAGCGAAGTTTGCTCACTCAATGGATAATTTCCAGCCGCTCATTCTGAACAACAGCAATGAAGGCGGCGATTGGAAAGAGCACGGCGTGACTTCGAAGCAGGTCTACGGCCGCCAGTCCAAGACAAGGCTCGGCTCTGAGAAGATCTATGAGATCACGGATCAGATCGTTCAGGAGAATATTCGAAAAGGAAATCTGAAGGCATAAGCATCTTCAAAATATTATTAATATAGTGCCCGCAAACCTTGTGAATACAAGGCTTTGCAGATTTTGAAAAATCCGAAAAAAGGGGTTGCACATCGTTTTTTGATGTGTTATCTTATCGGCGATGAAGGAAGTGCCTGTCCGACATCCGGCTCGTAAAACAGAGCCCGGATCGTACTGCACTTCTTTTTTTATTGCTGAGATTTGATTAGAACGAAAGGATAGGAACAATGCAGACAGTAACTATGAGACTGAATCTATTGCAGAGCCTCAGAACGCATGGAAATATGGCGTTTGGGTCAATATGCTCCTATGCTCCGATATCCCTCCCGGATAACGATTACCTCTATGAGAATAACCTCAGCAAGATCTGTGGACGATTACGATGTTAATCTGACTTTTGTTTAGGCACAAACAATTGATGACTGATATCAGGATCGCCCGGATGAGAAGAATTCGAGCGATCCTTTTTATTCTTCGCGATCTTTGACAACTTAAATTTCCAATACACCCACGTAGCTTAATTGGTAGAGCGCCCGGCTGTTAACCGGGTGATTTGAAGGTTCAAGTCCTTCCGTGGGTGCCAACAAGGTGATCCGCGCAAAGAAACAGGCACTCTTTTCGCGGTTGCCCGGGCGGCTTGAAGTCAGCAACTCCTTTAAGCCGCATCATACGGCCTCATGGTATAACGGCCATTATGCCGGCTTGTCACGCCGGAGACAGGGGTTCAACTCCCCTTGAGGTCGCCAAAGACTGTTCTATTCAGTCTTAAGATCCGCATTTGAAACAGGCTGTTTTTAAAGAGTCCTCCTGATAATAGGAATACGGCCTGTTTCATCATCGGGGTGTCGTATAACGGCAGTATCCGTGGCCTGGGACCACGTGGCGAAGGTTCGACTCCTTCTACTCCGACCAGCATGTCCTTATGGCGGAATGGCATACGCAAGCGGTCCAGAGCCGTTTTTCTCTCGGTTCGAATCCGAGTAGGGACACCAATATGCCGTCGTAATCCGTTAAGGAGGCGGGACGGACTGTAAATCCGTCAGTCAGAGACTTCGAGTGGGTTCGATACCCTCAGGCGGCACCAGATATTGGAAAGTAACTCAGCCGGTCAGAGTGCCGTTCTTATAAAGCGGTGGTCGAGAGTTCGAATCTCTCCTTTCCAACCATTTTCACACCCTTACTGAATGGGACACCATATGTCTCATTCAGTAAATTCGGGCTTTTGCCCGCTTTGTGTCCTTTAAAACCGGACACCGGTTTTCTACCATGAGCTCAAGAATCAAGGCCGCGGAATACGGTTTCTGGGCGGCGAAAAATAAGACCCGCCAACCGCAGTTTCAAGCCGGCAGAATCAATAAAGGAGACTTAAGAAAATGAAGAACACAAAGAAGACATTCATGATGGCAGCAAGGATCATTTTAGCTTTGGCAGCAATTACCTGCATAATCATATCGATGGTTACGGATAAGGTCACTCCGTATTTGGGAATCGGATTGTTTCTGACAGCAATAGCTAATGTTATTAATTGCTTTTCGATCAAGAAGATGAAAGAGGAAGAGCAGAAGAATCCGTGATTATATGAACCATGTGCAGAAAGTGCTGGATGAGAGAGGAAAGTAAGGAAAATCCTTCTTCGGCAGTTCACATAATTGAGATTCAACGTGCGGATAAAGGTGCACACAGAAAGCGTGCCCGTTATCACTCCAGCCTGATCGATTCAGACATGCTCAAAGCCGGTGAGGATTTTACCGAGCTTTGCGAGAACTACGTTATATTCATTACCGAGAATGCCGTGCTGGGTTCCGGCAGACCTATCTATCACATAGATCGCGTTATCAGCGAGGATAATGTGCAATTTGAAGACGGCGAGCATATAATATACGTAAACGGATCGATGAAAGCTAAAGACACGGCTCTGGGGAAACTCATGAGTGACCTGTACTGCACTAAAGCAGATGACATGTGTTACGAAGAGCTATCGAAGCGAGTCAGACAGTATAAGGAAACTGAGGAAGGAGTAGATACTATGTGCGACATATTAGATGAGATGAAGAATGATGTAAGAACAGAGACAAGAATAGAGAATGCAAGAAAGATGATCAAAAGCGGAAAGCTGTCCTTGGACGAGATAGCAGAATTTTCCGGTCTCTCCGTCGAGAAAGTCCGCGAGCTCGCGGGCAATAAGTCAGCCTGATCTTAAGGCACAACAAATCAACACATTAGACCCGCTGTTACCAGGCGGGTTTTCTATTTTCGAGAGACGGATACGACGTCTTAGTTGAAATTACTGCAGCAAGGATCATTTTAGCTTTGGCAGCAATAGCCAATATCATTAACTGCTTTTCGATCAAGAAGATGAAAGCAGAAAGTGATGAAAAAACAGCTTCTTTGAAGTAGAATGATTCCGTATGGGAAGAAAGTTTCCGGGCCTGCCGGTCTGGAAAAGCATTTGGGGAAAAGGAATATTCTATGAAGAGAACTATCGTTAAGGCAGTTTCTTTGGTATTGGCATTTTCATTTGTGGCGGCCATTGCGTCGTGCGCGAAAAAAGACAAGGCCAAAAAGTCCAAGATAATCGCTGAAGATACGCCGTGGTTTGATTACACGACGATCGATGTCGATTCCGGCGCAGATCCTGAAAAAGATGTTGAGTACCTGAATCAGAATCTTGCGGGAGCGGACGATAAGTACTATGTCATCCACTCCAACGGCAGGTATCAGACGCCGCCCGAGAACGAGATCGACTATAGCAACTTCGACTATAACAGTTATAACTTCAATATCGTGGCAGTGGTCGACAGGAATACCAAAAAGGCCGTTAATTACTTGGACCTTAACAAAGGCCTGGATACTGATCTTCTGACATATGAACATGTCGATACGGCCGCATATATAGACGGCAAGGTCACGGTCAAGACCAACCGCAAGATAAGAGATTACGATCCCCTGACCGGAAAAGTTTTGGACGAGCGGCCGAGCAATGCCAAAGATACCGTCCCCTCATCACATTTTTATAAGGCCGGAGATTATCTTATCGAGACTGAGCAGATCTGGGACGACTACTCCAGGACCAGTGCTACTGTAAGGGTCACGGCGCCTGACGGGAATGTCAATTCTTTCGATTTCAATGAAGCCGGCGAAGACCTCTATGTTCAGGCAGTTCTGGCCTTAAGCGACACCAAGGTCCTGATCCCGGTCTACACAACAAAAGGTTACAGATACTATGAGCTGGATCTGGCCGCAAACAAGCTCTCTCAGGGAAAAGAAAAAGACTATCAATGGCTAAACGCAAATGATCTCGGCGAGGTCACTACAGGTACAGACGGACAGGTATACAACTGCTCATCTGAGGGCGTTTTCAGGATTGATGCGGTCAAGAAAAGCGTAGAGACAGTTCTCGATTACAGCTGGTGCGGAATGAACAAGGGCGTAATGTACTTTCAAAATCTAAAGCTGGCCGAATGCTCCGCTGACAAGATGGTCTTTATCGGCCGGACAAAATCCGCAACAAAATACGGGAGCGTACCGAAAGATTTCCAGATCATTGAATTCACAAGGGCTTCCAAAAATCCCAACGCAGGCAAGACCATCTTGGAACTCTATTCGACTGAAATAGATGACGTAATCGGCGCTGCGATCCAGAAGTTTAACGAGCAAAATCAAAAGTACTACATCGTGCTTGCCGATACTTATGATGCCGGTGATTTCGTTGACACGTCGCTCTACAATGATATTGACAACGAAGATGACTGGAACCAGGTAAAGCTCAAGTCCGCTGCGGGTGAGAGCAACCAGCTAGCCATGGACATAATCAACGGCGAAGGGCCGGATATACTTCTTAACACCGACAGCTACAGCAGGCTCAATAAATCCAGCTATCTGGTCGATCTCACGCCCTATGTAAAGGACTTGGGTCCGGATAAGTATTTCACGAACATAATAGAAGGCTCCAAGACCGGCGACGCCATTTACCAGCTGCCGGTAAGCTTTTCGATCCATGGGCTATGTACTGACATCAAATATGCCGGCAGTTCCGGCGTAGGTTTTACGTTCGATGAATATAAGTCGTTCGTGAAAAATGATCTTAACGGCTTTGATCCCATGATGACAGGCCAGGCAGTTTATTTTTCGCAGCTGTTCAGCACCATGAACGAGAAATTCATAGCAGACGGCAAGGCCGATTTTTCAGGTCCCGAATTCAAAGAGCTCGCCGACTACGTGAAAGACAACGTCCCCGAGAAGGCCATGTCATGGGATGAGATCAACGATAACAATTACAACATCAGCGAAAGAGCCCAAATCTTTCCGGTCAGGGGAGTCGGCAGTTTCTACCAGATGTTGAGCGGTCCCGTCAAGAGCGCCACCGTTCTCGGAACCCCTTCGGTCGACGGCAGAGGACCGATGTTCTTCTGCAATTTCTCCGTCGCTATCTCCGCTAACTCTGCAGACCCCGACGCATGCGGCGAGTTCGTAAAGATCCTGCTCTCGGACGAGGTTCAGCTGAACATTGCCATGAACGATTATTTCGTCCTTAACCGCAGTGCATTCAGGAAAGCCGGCACAGCTGCAAATGAATACTACAACAACGGCGGTAACGAGACTGCCTCCGGCTCCGGCCTTTTTCACGAGACGAAGTTTACCGAAGCCGACATCGACAATATCGAGAGGATTATTTTCACCTGCTCGAAAATAGAACGCGAAGATTCCGACATCAGCATAATCCTGATCGAAGAAATGCCCGCCTACTTCCTTGGCCAGAAATCTTTGGATGCCGTCATCAAGATTGCCCAGAACAGGGCGCAGAAGGTGCTGGACGAGCGTGGAAAGTAAGGCAGGATAAAGGTTTTGAACCATTTGAAGGGGCCGGCGTGCCTAGCTTTTCTCTCATTATCGTTGGCGTTTTGATGCCAAAACGAAGACTATTTGAAAACCTGGAAGTCTAACCTTTATACAGAAACCTAAGGCACGCATGTGCCGGAAACAAAAGTATAAAGGAGACTTTAAGTATGAAATTTTGGTATTTTACTGAGGGCAACAAAGCTGACAGTAGTTACACAGATTTCACTTCTATGAATAATGAACCTGTCAGCAGCTACACCGATTTCACGGGATACGGCAGCAGCTATGCAAACAGGAACAGCGAGAGCTTCAGAAGCGGCTACAACGATTATGCAGGCTTCGGAGGCAGCAGCTACAATGATTTCGCGGCAGCAGCAAGCGGCAGCGGATATACGGATTTTACGGTGGCAGCCCCTGCACAGCCTGCCTGGAACAGGACTGTAAGGAAGGCGAAGGTCAGAAACTTTAAGGGCAGCGGCAAGAAGAGCGGCGCCGGCAAGGTCCTGGCTTGCTCATTCACGGTCATCGCGGTCCTTCTGGCCGGTGCGCTGGGTGCCAAGTATTATATGGCTGACGACAACAGCGACGGCGGCAATTTCTTCCAGAACCTTTTTGTTAATTCGGGCTCCAAAGACCCTAATAACAAAGCAGGCGCGAAGGTGATCCCGTTAGGACACGAGGACTTCCCGGAGAACACTACAAAGTCCAAGGAAGTCAGCAAAGAGGAAGAAAACAGCGAGACCAAGACCGTCTACGATATAGCGGACAATATCCTCGCAGATCTCCAGTGCGACAACGATGTCGATACCGCCAGAGCGATCTTCAACTGGGTTCACTCGCACATTTACTATCAGACGGTTCACGGCAACCCGACCTATGAGGAAGCCGCTTACATGGGCTTCACGAGGAAGACCGGCGACTGCTACGTTTATTTCTCGTGCGCGAAAATGCTCCTCGACCGCGCCAGGATCCCTAACCTCATGGTCAAGAGATATCCTGTCGTAAAGAACGGCCACTACTGGAACCTCGTTCAGCTGAACGGCGAGTGGTATCACTGCGACGCAACGGTATTTAAGGATCATCCGGACCTCTACTTCATGCTGACGGATGAGGAGATCGCCGACAGCCATCACGAGTTCGACAGCTCGCTCTACCCGGCGCGCGCTTCAAGATCTAATTACAATCAGGATTTCTATTCCGGCGATGTCTATTCAGGCGATGACTACTCAGGTGATGACTACTCCGGCGATGTCTACGATTTCCCGATAGGCCCTGCAGGCGATCCGAATAGTGATGATTTTTCAGACGGCTGGAACGAGCCTTATGAGGATGTGTATATAGACGACTAAGGTTTACGCTTTTATGAATAATGCTTGAGAGACGGTTTAAAAACTGTCATGAGAAGGATCTCAGCGATTGCGGTGACGAGGACGATCGCCAAAGAGCACATGCCGCTGATATTTGTAAAGCTGTCATATTCGAAAATGGAAGCGATGCCGATGCCTATGAATAATAATGACAGCGCGATATACATAAAGGAAGGCACTGCCGGTTTTTCCGGTTCATTATTGATCTCCGTCATTATGATGTTGTATCTGGACGGACAATAGGCAGCAAAGGCTATAATAGCACACGCTGTTGATAAAAGAAGACTTCCGCTTAGATTTAAGTAATAGTCTGTGAAGAATAATATGAAGCCGGCTGTGCCGGTCCCGGCCGCGAGATACAGCCATATGTTGGCCTTTTTCTTGATAAGCCTTGCTCTCGCTTTTTTCTTTTCTTCAGCCAGACGTCTGTCAGCCACATCCTGCTTGTAGATCCCGATATGTTCTGTGATCGCAGATCTGTTCTTGTCATCTTCAGGGAACGAGTCGGTCATGAAGGCCCTGAAATCCTCATCATAGATGACATAATTCAGGATCGGCTCATTGAAGAAACCGTTCCAGACACGGGGATCGTCTGTCTTTACTGCAAGTGCGGAATAAAGCTTAAAAAGAAAGGCTGAAATCTCAAGAAGTTCTTTCTGTTCCCGGTCGAATAAATCCGCAAAAGAACCCACATTGCTGGTCTTCTTGTAATCTTCGATGGCGTTCTCGATCTCAGGAACATCAAGCGTATAAGGATCATTCGGGTCTCTTACCGAAGAAAAGTCGAATGCCTGTTTTCCGGAGGCGGCGGGCTGCTCGATAATTTCATCATTTTCGATGAAGATGTACTTTCCTGATGCATAATCCAGCGCGTTTCTATATGCCTCGTGAAGTCTGGCGTAGCCGTCGGGATCGTCTTCGGGATTGGTCTCATGGGCAAGCTTGGTGTAAGCCCGTTTTATCGCGGTCTTATCATCTGTAGGTTCGATTCCAAGGACTTCCCAAAACCACATATCTGTAACAGTTTGCTAACCCCCATTAATAAATGATTTTAGCATATAAATTTAAGGAGATTTTGTGCGATGATATAATTGTTTCACAGGGGGATCAGGATGAATAAGATATGGGAAATACTGAATATTGAACCTACGAATGATAAAGCAGCGATCAAGCGTGCCTATGCTTTGCTTGCGCGGAAATATAATCCCGAAGAAGAACCCGGGAAATTCCAGGAATTACATGAAGCATATAAGCAGGCGCTGTTTCTGGCAGATAATGCAGGCATTGTTAATGAAGATGCTGAAGATATTAATCAGACCGGCCCTTCCGAAGACAAAGAAAAAGACGCCTTCGATTTCAGCACGGTCGATCAGGATTATCTCCCGGACAATAACATTGCCGAGGAGATCATCGAAGATATTATCTCATTCAGGGAAAGCAATAATCTGAGTTCCAGAGGAGAACTTAAGATGTTATCGCATCCCATGAAGGAAGCCCTGTCGATGCAGATGCTTGCCATGTACAGGTTCCTGGCATATACGACAGACGACATTACTGTCTGGGATTCTTTTTTCAATGAGCCCCTGATCAGGTACTGTCTGGATTATAAGGAATTCAGAGATACGGTTTTGCAGGAGCTGGGAGAGAATCCGGCTCATCTGGAAGCTGCAAAGAAGTTAATGTCAGAGCACGAAGAAGTTCCAAGTTCCAGCTTTATAACCGTTAAGGAAAAAGGTTTTACTTATAGTCTCGAAAAGAGGAAAAAAGGATTGGTCATCATGATCTTAGCATGGCTGGCACAACTGATATTCTCGCTGTTCCTTATTATGCTTCTCATCGATGTGCCGCTTGTTCCGACGATCCTAGGGGTTTTAATGGTTGTGGGGTTTCTGGCTATAACGGTATACACGATCGCCATGTTCAGCAATCAATAGCAGCATTAAGGAGTAAACATAAATGGCAGTAATAGGAATAGATCTCGGCACGACTAACAGTCTTGCAAGTGTATGGAAAGACAGCCGTCCGGTGATAATCCGGAATTCTCTGGGATCGATACTCACGCCGTCTGTTGTCGGCGTTGATGAGGATAATAATGTAGTTGTAGGTGAGGTAGCGAGAGAAAGACTTATCTCGCATCCTGATAAGACCGCTTCCGAATTCAAGCGTTCCATGGGCACCAAAAAGACATTCAGTGTGGGTGATAACAGCTTCACGCCGGAGCAGCTGTCTTCGCTTGTTTTGAACAAGATAAAGGAAGATGCGGAAGCTTTCCTGGGCGATGAAATTACTGAAGCAGTTATAAGCGTGCCTGCTTATTTTGATGACTGCAGGCGCAATGCTACAAAGCAGGCTGCGGAAATGTCGGGCCTTAAGGTCGAGAGACTCATAAATGAGCCTTCTGCTGCGGCGCTCGCTTATATGCAGAAGCATGGATTTGAAGACGGAACGTATATGGTGATCGATTTCGGAGGCGGAACGCTCGATGTCTCCATGATCGATTCTTTCGACAGCGTCATGGAGATTCTCGCAGTTGCAGGCAACAACCAGCTTGGCGGCAAGGATTTCAACACGGCGATTTACACGCATTTCATGAAGGAGAACGGCCTTGACGAAGATTCGCTTACAGCAGAGCAGAAGGCGTCGATCTACAAGTCCGCAGAGGCCTGTAAGATCGCATTGAGCGAAGTCCCCATGAGCATCATGTCGGTCAACATCGCCGATAAGAGCTATACATTGAACCTTGATAACAATTCGCTCATTAAGATCGCACATGAAGTTTTCGAGAAGATCGGAGAACCGGTAAAGCGGGTTCTCCGCGACAGCCACATGAACATAAACGAGGTCAAGGACATCATCCTGGTCGGAGGTTCCTGCAAGATGCCAACCGTTGCCGCTTATATCGAGAGGCTTACCGGCAGAAAGCCCTGCACCGACATTAATCCCGATACGGCCATTGCCGTAGGCGCCGGTATTTTCGCGGGGATGAAGGACCGCAATGAGGATTTCAAAGATGTGATCCTTACTGACATTTGCCCGTTCTCGCTCGGAACGGCCGTTCAGGACAGCCGCACGATGGAGACGATCATGGACTTCATTATCCAGCGCAACTCGATGCTGCCTACGAGCAAGATGCACGATTATTATGCAGCCTCCGATAACCAGACCAGAGTCCGTGTAACGGTATATCAGGGCGAGAGTATCATCCCGGCAAACAACATCAAGCTGGGCGAACTGGTCATCGAATGCCCGCCCACGCCCCTCCATGAGTATATTGCGTCATTAAGGCTTACATACGATATCAACGGCATCCTGGTCGTAGATGTTACGGCTAACGACAAGAAGACCTATACCAAGGTGATCTTAAGCGAGAGCAACACCATGAGCGAAGAAGAGCTCGCCAAGTGCAAAGAGCAGCTGAACCGGCTCAGATTAGCTGCGCCTGACGACGAGAAATACAAGCTTCTCATTGCGCGTGCAGAACGCATCATCGAAGAGACATTGAGCTTCGAGAGAAAGATCATCACGGAAGCCCTCATGGATTACAAAGCGTGCCTTGCCAACGGCAACGAGCGCGACATCAGATTAACGACCAAGAGGTTCGCGAGATTCTTGGACCAGGCCGAAGGCATCAATACCGGAATTCACGATGACGAAGACGATGGTATTGAATATTGAGATCGTCAGTAGTGACAGACTATGGATAACATGAATACATTTAATCCTCAGCAGAATACGGCTCCGCTGCCTTTTCAGGTGATCGAAAGGGCAAAGTCTTAACAGGTATCCTGCTTTCCTGTGGCGCAATAATGATCATCGCTTTTCCGGGATTCATGCTCGCGATAATTTGGATTGGAAAGACGTACTAAAGGCCAAAAAATCTTACTTTATCCCTGAGTTCTTAAATATTTTTATCAATTCACCGCTCAATGCTATAATTGGGTCATGAGCGGAAGATTCAAAAAAGTAATTGCACTGGTAATGTCGACGATACTCCTGGCGTCCTGCAGCGATTGGCCCAGCGGACTGGAGTCTGCTACGACTGCGCCTGATCCAATGCCGGAAACAACGGCTGCAGCTGAGTTGCCTGCTACTGCTACGCCGATCCCTACGCCTACGACAAGGCCGGTTCCGAAGTTCCCCGAATTCGATCCGGATTACACGTCAATAGCGCCCGCGTTGGGCTACAAGATGAGGAGTCTTACTTTCTTCCGCGACGGCAATTCGATCCAGGCGAGGATCACATATCCTGAGGGCGAAGGTCCTTTTAAGACGATAATCATCTCGAACGGACTTTATGCCGGGTTTGGCCGGTATGCTGCTTTCGCGCAGAGATTTACGACATATGGTTATGCCGTGGTCGAGTATCAGTACCAAAACGGAACTGCACCTTCACCGTACCACGATCCGGACTGGCTTGGCGACTTCATCTACGAGCAGGTCTTGGACCTCTATGCCGTGCTGGACGGCACGAAGCTGATCCCGGAAGTCGATCCCGATAACATCTATCTCTTCGGTCACAGCATGGGCGGCCTCGTCACGTCTTATGTCGGCACGATGCGCCAGACCGAGATCAAGGGTCTGCTCCTTTTAGACCCCAGCTACTATGCCTGCAAGATCATGAAATTCGAAGGCGAGAAGACCATCAGAACGGACATCTATCCCTTGATCTCCAGATGCTACGCGCCGGTGGTAATTATTTCCGGAACCAAGGCATTCGCGTGCGACCCGGCCAAGCAGTTCGACCAGGCTAGGGCCTCGCTCCCTTACAGTGAATACTACGTCATCGACGGCGCCACCCACACCTTCAAGGGCGAATACGGCGACCAGGCCGTCGACATCGCCGTCGAATGCATGACAAAGTGGGACGAAGATGGCAGGTAAGGAACCTTACCAAGATTCACTTCCCACATCTGGAATCTAGTCAAATATCACAAAAACAAATCCAATTTCCGTGCAAGTCACACAGTTTTGCACCCGTTTTGCCCCCATGTTGCGTTCCTGAGAGGGTATCATCTGACCAGTGGAAGTGTTTTGGCTTCTCGCACATCAGCGAAAACCGTAACGCGGAAACTGGGGGATAATACAATGGAATAATCTTGGTTTTTGTCGTTCTTTAAGACTATTAGGACGGTGTATTCCGTATTGGATTTTTCCGTAGTAGTGTCTCCTGTAAAACCTTAAAAGGAGAACAAAATGAAAAAAGTTTTAATAGCAACATTGTCTGCGGTTATGGCACTCGGCATGGCCGGCTGCGCAACCTCACCGGAAGGAGGCGCAGCACTCAGCAATAGCCCTGACACATCGGTCGTGCTTACTGAAGAGCAGGTCGACAAGCCCCTTGGCGGCGGCCAGGATTCTCTCGGTGACGGCTTAGGAAACGGCGCAGGCGACAACTTAGGAGGCCAGGGCGACAACCAGGGCCAGACCGATCTGGTCGCATCCGAGAACCCTGATGCCAATAAGAACGCCGCATCTTCCGACTTCGAAATGATCCCGGGCACATGGCAGACCGCCTCCATGATAAGCAATCCCGACGGAACGGTAGTGCCCTCGCACTACATTAAGTTCACTGAAACAGGCATCAAATACGGCCAGATGAAGGATGGCGCATTTGTCGAGGAATATACCGACAAGATCACCAAGTTCGACAAGACCGAAGGCGACGGCTTCATCGTCCAGGCAGAATCTTCGAACGGTATCAAGTACACTTACAAGACCAGCGCAAGCGACGTCAACACAATGGAATACTATGAGACCTGGACCGAATCCGAATACTCCGAGAAGTACTCCGCAAGCGGCTCCATCACGAAATCAAACTGACGAGGTGACTATAAAGACAATTGAAACATCCGACATCTGAATAATAGCCCGGGGGCTGCCTTAGTGATAGGGCAGCCCCTATTTTTGATTATTATTAGGTGCCTTACTTTATTTAGCACGCCTGAGTCTGAGGTCGATGTATCTCAAGTCTGAGGACGATGTATCTCAAACTCTCGAAAACTGCGTATCAGAGATACCTTTTAAGCTAGATTTGTGTCTTAAGAGCCGGATTTTTCAAGATTTAAGATACAAACATGAGGCATTTGTATCTCAAACCAGGCGATTAATGGGGATTTGAGATACATGATCATTGGTAATTGTATCTTAAACAGCCTGTTCATGACCATTTGAGATACATTAAGCTTTTTGTGTTTAAGAAGCCTGGAAAGGACCATGAAAGGAGCCGGCCGTTGTGGCAGCCACGGAACACCAGCCGTCCTCCCACCAACGCCGTGATTAAAAAACACAGGGCTGTCTTAGTGTTGCTAAGACAGCCCCTATTGTTGGAAAGCCTCGAAATAGTTAATCGAGTTCATTGGCCTTACCATCTCTAGTCCAGAACGATCTGAGCCCGGATCGTGCAAACTCACCCGAATCAGCTCTTTTAGCGTGTGATGATAAAACCACCTTAGTAATACCACGGAACCCGTTTGATAATCAACCATATTTTTGAAATCCGGGGATAAAGTAAAAAATCAAGGGACAAAGTAAAACAAAATCAAAGTCGTTTGATGGAAAACCTGTTTTACGTTATCATCTCTCGTCTAATACTTTCTGAGCGCGGTCCTGTGCGATCTTGATTACCGAATCCAGATCCTTCTGGCCTAAGAAATATGCCGGCATCTCTTCGATCAGTATCATGTTGATCGAAGCATCAGCTGAATCGAAATGAGAGCAGCTGGAGATGATCTTTTCCAGATTCGTTATATCAGCTTCCGTGAATTTGATCGTTCTCTTGACCGGCTCGCCGGTACTGGTGAAGCCTTCAAAGAGCGAATTGCCTCTGGGACCATTACAGTAATCCAGGATAATGCTGCCGGCCTTCGTGAAGGCTTCGCGACTTAGGGTGAAGCGATCATTTGAAGCCAGCTCATACTGAATCTCGTCAGAAAGCAGCATTTTCGCGAATTCGGCGCAGGCATCAATATTTACGGACTGAGCGGATACTGCTACAGAGAGGCTGGAACGGGCCATGGGACCTCTTCCGTCGGCAGAAGGAATGCCCAGAATGGCATTGGCGCCTTGGAGCTCATTGACACCGGCGAGATAGAGGGTGATCAGGCTGTAAGTCGTAAGACGCGCTATTTTCTCATTCTGTGCGCTTCTCTCATCAGAATATTCAGCTTCGAAAGTAGGCGCTTTCTCCTTGACGTTATTCTTTACAAAGTCAGCGAGCTCGGCAAATTCAGGAACGGAGAAATCCACCTTGCCGTTAACATAGAATTTGTCGCTCATAGCAGTAAAGAGTGATGTGAAATAATAAGCCTGCCCGGCCTGATTAAGATCATAACCGTTCAGCGGTCCGTACAGGAAATCTTCATATTCCTTGGGCGTAAAGCCCTGGCCTGAAGCTCCCGCATACTTGGAGTCGGTATGGATGCCTTCGATATCAAAACATACCGGCAGCTGGTAGAGCTTGCCGTCGGTTTTTGCCGCATCGATTATATTCTTAAAATACTTTTTTGAATCAAGATCTCCGAAGTAATTGCTTAAGTCAACAAGGTAATTGGGATTATAGAGTCTGCCCATGTCACCCCTGATGATCAGGATATCGGGACCGACACCGTTCATGATATCCATGGCAAGATTATCATTTAGTGACAGATTTGACTGAAGTTCTTCACTAGCCATGTCATCCCGGCTGTCATTCGACGAGTAAGACTTGACCGAATCAGTTTTATAACGGTTTGTGACCTCTATGAAGTAGTTCTCGTTGGTCTCATTAAACCTGATTATCGCTTCGGCAACAGTCGGATCTATATATCCGTAAGTGGCATAAAGTTCGAGAATGGTTTTCCCGGCGTGGGGATTTGCAGATGCTTTGGTTATGACGCAGACGTTAATGCCGACCTCAGAAGATGTTTCAAAACTGTTTGAATCATGACTGTCACTCCTGCCAAGAAGCACTATTCTGTCATCAGAGCAGTCAATGATCTGGGTATCATTAAGAAACGTTTTGTTCATCGGACATGCACTGTAGCGGAAGACCTCTTCGATCTTTTTATTCTGCATATCGATCTTCGAGATGCCCACACTGTCAGAGAAATAAGCCTGACCGTCATTACCTGTGAATACATTCGAGATGTTCTCGATATCGATCCAGTCGTAATCTTTGCTGTCTACTTCGACGGCTTTAGATTCCTTTATGTCAACCTCGAAAAACACCGGAACACCTTTTGATGTCAAAGTAAACGGTACCAGAAGCCTGTCTTCGCCCAAGGGCAGAATAGCCGGGACGTAGTCAAGATTTGTCCGGTCCTTTTTTAATTCAATATGGTATTCTTCGCCTTCAGGTGTATAGATATTAAGCACATAATAGTAGTCTGATGTTGAAGATCCCATATCAAATGCGCCCTCTGCCAGGATCGTGTACCTGCCGATCCGGAACAGGTCTTTCTCGCCAAAACTGTCATATGAATTGGAGGGCTTGCGCTCAGCGAGCTTTTTCCCTGTCAGGACATCGTTATCCATCTCGACAACTTTGCCGCCGTTCTCATCTTCCATATAGACTGACGAAGTTATCTTGCCATTGAAATAATTTACATCCTGAATATATCCGTTACCTGAAATGTATTGAGCATAATCGATAGTATTGACAAGTTCATAAGTATTCCTGTCGATTACAGTGGCAAGAAAGTATCTGTAATCACTCTCACTGTACTCCTCAAAACGGCTGGGTTTGATATAGTTGCCGCTTGAGAAGACAACTATATACTTGTCATCTGCACCGGCCAGTTTATGCAGGCCTTTGAAATCGATCCCTTTTCCATGCGTATCAAGACCCGGTTCGACGCTATATACTTTTGCATCGAACCAGGGATCATCCGGAGAGATCTTTTTTACCGATTTTCCGGAGTTTTTCTTGCCGCACGCTGCAGTCGATAACAGCAATGCTGATATTAAAGTCAGAGATAATATTCTGCTAAAAAAAGTGCTTTTCATATTCTTTTTCCTTATGGCTTTTCCGTATGACTGTCCAAGCCTAAGAATCATTGCTTAAATGTTTCCCATTGTTTTTTCACTGAGGCATAGTATTCATCAATACCGTCTGTTTGATACTTTTTGGCAAACGCTGCGACAGATTCTTCTAAAGTAAATGTGTTGAGACTGGCCAGGAAATCCTCGACATCGAGTGGAATCGTCTTATTTCCTGCTGTATCTGCTTCAAATCCGATGAATGGCGACAGCTTGATCTTGCTATAGAAATCGAAATATTCCTCCTTGCGGTTTTCAGGGAATATCTCACCCTCAACGGGATATACATTCATAAACAGATTAAGCGCCAATTTGTTCAGAAAATCATACCTGTACTCTGAGCCGTCCGTATTTACCACATATCCGTCAACAAGCTTATAATCCACATCCTGTCTGCCATATAACAGGATATTTCCATAATTACCTTCGCCATATAAGATCCCGAGAAGATCCAATGCGGCATCAGCTTTTCCGGTCTTGCTCGAGATGCCTATTGAGCCGTTGATCCTTGAAGAAAGAACCGGCGCGATCTCTTTTATGCAGAGGTTATCCTTTATATACATGTTATCGGCGTATTCTGACGTTAATACCGCAACGAATTTTCCGGCTCTCAATTTAGCGTCTTCATCGGCATACGCTGCGTTTTGAAAATAAGATACGGACTCGCCGATAAAACCTTCTTTCTTCATCTTCTCCAGTGTCGAAATATAGTGCATGAACTTTTCCGACTCTAAAGGTTTTTCTATCTTCATGGTGTCGTAATCGTAGACCAGACCATATCTGATCTCACACCCTATCATGCTCTCAAATCCAAAGTCGCTTAAGAGGTACTGGAAGCGGGGAGTTTCTTCATCATTCCACTTGACATCCTTTATGATCTTATAGATTCCGTCAAGGCTTCCGTCCCAGTTGTCTATGGCTTCTTGTCTGACATAATCTTTGTTAAAAACAGCATATATAGCCTGATCCTGCGCAAGTGTCTGCGGTATGGAATAGATATGCCCGTTACACTTAACTGACTCCCATAAAGCACCGGGAATCTCGTCGTAAACCACTTTTCCTTTTCCTGATGAAAGCGCCTCATCAAGATTAATGACCAAGCCTGAATTGATAAGGCTGTATACACAATTATCCCCGTCACTCAGACCTAAGAATGCAACGTCTACAGTGCCGTTTTCGAGTTCGCTGATAACGTCCTGGGAATAAGTATCATACGGGAGATATTTCAGCTCAAGCTGATAATCATGACCGTTTTTCTGAAGCTCTTCATTCAAAAACTTCACATTATTAAGATTTATTACGCAAAAATCCGGGATGGCATAGGTTATTGTCGTTATGCCATCGTTTGCTGCAGTCTGATTTTTCTGCAGAGATACTGCACCTGTCCCGTTTCCTATATCCGGTTTATTTCTGAGAATTAAAAATACGATCAGAGCAATCGCTATCACTGATATTCCGAGAATCAAAAACAATATATTTTTTCTCGTCTTCATCGTAACACCTCTATCTGTTTATTCAAGGAAATCTCCTGGATAATTGTTTTAAACTGCCATTGCGTCTACTTACCACCAAAGCTTTAGTGATAAGTAGACATAGGCAATAAAGCTCTTATAGCAGATCAAAGTTTAACGTATGTAGTCCCCGTCCATTTACTGCTAAATTCAACCGTGTGTTTGGAACGTACCATTACACTGCGACAACCTCCCGGGGCTGAAAAAGCCACTTCTGTGGTTTGAATAGCCCTGTTTTGCCTGTTAATAGTGGTTTGACGGAGAGTCTTATTATTTATATAGGTATAATCGGAAGATACTCGTGTCATACCACCGTTACAAAAAACCGTTGTTTTTGCGCGGCCAGAATTTGGCCCAATATCTGAAAAACAATAAATACGATACCCATTAAGGAATCCTTGTGCCGGACCTGATCCTGTTTTGGCGAATACCGATACTCCGCCGGCACCAACAACGATACTTAACGCAAGACCTAATGCGAGAAGCCTTTTTGTGATTTTATTCATATTATAATCCCCTTTGAAAATTGATTGAGTTAATTGCTCACCTTGTCCTTAACGTGCTTTTCTGTGCCGGCATCAGAATTCTATGCATGCCAAACACAGTGCAAAAAATCAGTAACCCATTGGTCTGCACCCCCATTTCCCCAAAATGCCTATTATCACGAGCTTTCAAGCCTGTTCTAATAAGCCATTATATGAATAACATGCAGACCACGAGAAAAACAATAAAAAACGGCAAACTCAGGGATAAAGTAAAAAATCCAGGGATAAAGTAAAATTTATCAAAAGAATTTGACGCAAAACGGTGTATTTTCGGTGATGTAAAATGTGGTTTTCCACCCGAGAGGTGCTGTTGCAAAAATGTTGCCAATTCAGAAGCTGGTTTTTGCAACAAATAGTACACTTTGGGCTCTGTTGCCAAAATTGTTGCCCAAATCACCCATCCAAATGGCAACATTTTAGAAACACGGATTCCGATGGGAGTTGAAGTCTTCAGAAGCACTAATTCTGATAGATTGTAATAATTATATTTATTTTATCTTTTGTGCTCGAAAAGCCGATTTTCGCGCTTTTTTGCTTGTCGTGTTTTGTCGTGTTTTGTAATAATTTGTCGGATAAATCCGACAAGCTTCCTGTTTATAATCCAGTCATGGAATACTTAGATAAATACATACCTAAAGAGCTCCTTGCTCTTAAGATCAACTACTGTAAAAAGCGGCTCCGTGAGTTGCCTAAAGTTAGTGTGTGCAAAGACAAAGTCAGAGGAATTCAAGTCATCAGGTTAAGGAGTGAGAACCATAGATTTAAAAAGGATTCCTCTAAAGGACAAGAACTCTACGAAGCCATGCTCGAACGAGAAAACTTAGAACAACAGCTCAAGGTATATGAGGCTATCTGGGACTACTATTACAGAACACCACCTCCGGAATATGATCCTCCCAAAGTTGTGCGGACTCTGAGAACCAATAATAATGGAAATGTCGTGATGGACAAGGCGTTTTTTGACAGCCTAAAAAACGATGCCAACACAAAGTATCCCAAGCCAATGGTTTATTCGTTTAACGGGATTCAGTACCGTTCCGCATATGAAAAGGAAGCAGCAATGTATTATACCGAGAATGGCATTCTGTTCAAGTACGAACCGGAGTTGCATTTGTTTGGTGCGAAAAAACCTCAATACCCGGATTTTGTTTTATACTTTCCGGAGCTTGATACATGCAAGATACATGAACATCTTGGATTAATGAACTACTCAAACTATGCTCTTGATTTAAAGCTCAAATGCAGTACCTACACAGATGCAGGACTGCTCATTGACCAGGATGTTTTCTTCACATACAGTAATGAAGATCAAACCCTTGATACGAGGTATTTGGCAGCCAAGGTTAACACTTCAATCTTCGGATCACTGGTATGCAGTAACGATTGGATTGGAAATATAGACGCATAGACGCTTGTGTTTTTGTGTTGCATAAATGTGTGTGGTTCCCTACCCGAGAGGTGCTGTTGCAAAAACGTTGCCAATTCAGAAGCTGATTTTTGCAACAAATAATACACTTTGGGCTCTGTTGCCAAAATTGTTGCAAGTTCAGGGCAGTATTTGGCAACATCTCATGCATTAATTCAAGCAACATCTCATGCAGTAATTCAAGCAACTCGTTTCCTACTGACTCAAAACATTCATAAAGATTACACATCGCCTTCCTATAATGAAGCCATGACGGACGACGCGATTGGGGGCGCCGCCAATGGGGAACACGGAACACAAACCACGGAACATAAGTCACGGAACACAAACCACAGAACAAAAACCACGGCATTTAAACCACCGTACTAATAGGAAGGTACAACTCACATGAAGAGCTACTACATGAAGCTGCTGACGGCGGCACTTTCGGCATCAATGGTGCTGTCGGCCGCATCGTGCAGCAAGGATGCGGACAAGATGGATCCTGATAAGTCCCATAGCGGAATGAAGATCAGCAACGACAGCCCGTGGTATGAGGCCAAGGACTACACGGTGGATTTCGGACTTGATAAGGACAGGCAGATCGGCAGCTATTGTTATTCAGAATATATAGGCGGGGACGATAAGTATGTCTTTGTCAGAACGATGGGAGAATATGTACACCCGGGCAGAGACTATGCCGCGCCGGAAGACCAGATCGAGACGGTCTCGGTGGCTGACAGGAATACCGGTGAGACAATTAAAGTAATAGACCTTTTTAAGGTCCTTCCGGAAAACTGCTGGCCCAGTGATGCCCAATACAGAAATGGCACGCTCAATATCACGGCAAGCTATTGGAACGAGGATACGCAGATATCTGAGACCAGAGAGATAAAGATAGATCCGGCAACGGGGAAGATAGTAGAAGACACAAAATATGAAGATGAATACTTCGATAAAGAGACGACGGATCTGGGCGATTACAGCATAGATTCCTTTCCGCAGTGGGGCGAGAATCAGAACGAATCTTACTATCTGTTGGACATAAAGGCGCCTGACGGAACGGTTAAAAGGGTGGAGCTTAAGGAAGAAGGAAAGGGCCTTTATTTCCAGCCGCGCTTTATCCCGGTCAGCAAGACTGAGGCGCTGGCATACACGATGGGAGAAGGCGGGGACTATTTCTATAAGTTAGACCTCACAACAGGCGGGCTCACGAAGCAGAATGCCAAGGATTACGAGTGGCTCGGCATGAGCGCCCTGAATAATCCGGTCATGGGTTCTGACGGGAATCTATATACGACAAAAGAGACCGGCATCTGGAAGATAAACGTTAATAAGAAGTGCTTAGAAGAAGTCCTGAACTACAGCTGGTGCGACGTTAAGAGGAGCAAGCTCACAGGCCTTACGCTGCACGATATTTCCGACGATTCGATCCTTCTTGGCTATCAGAATTACGAGAAGGGCAAGTTCGGATTCTACGGTTCCAATAACGCTTCCGGGTATTCATTTATCAGTCTCAAAAAGGCAGGGAGCAATCCGCATGCGGGCAAGCAGATACTGGAGATGTATGCGCCGTACGGGTTGGTGAACGATGCGGTCTACGATAAGATCGTGGAGTTCAATAACACGAACGGCAAGTATTTCATCGAGATCACCGACAGGTATACCAAGGAATACGAAGTGCCGACGAGCGAAGACGAAGACGAATCGTCGATGGAAGTGCTCGTCTCCTCATCGAAGATGGCCAATAAGCTTGCGATGGACATAATGAACGGCAATGGTCCGGACCTGTTCTATAACCCGGATTATTTCGGTTCGCTTAATTACAAAGAGCACTTGGCTGACCTTACTCCCTATGTCGGAGCGCTCGAAAAGGACAAGTATTTCACCAACGTCGTTGACCTCGCGAAAAGAGACGGCAAGCTCTACGAGGTCCCCTTAAGTGTCGGCGTATACGGCATATTAACTGATGCCAAATATAAAGGCAGCTCAGGAAAGGGCTTTACTACTGAAGAATATGAGAAGTTCTTACGTGAGACCCTTAACGGCAAAGACGTAATTAAGGGCAGCCAGCCTTACTATTTCGCAGAGCTCTTCAACGCCATGGGCGGAAGGTTCATAAAAGACGGCAAGGCGGATTTTACCGGCGAAGACTTTAGAAAGCTCGCAGAGTTTGTAAAGAACAACGTGCCCGAGAGAGCCCTCCCGCAGCCTGTTCCCGGAGACCCTGAAGAGGCCGGTTTCTATGACGAGTGGTACAGCTTAACGCCTGCCCTGTGCACCACGGCCGGCAACTACAATCTGTTTTTCGAGAATGCCGAGAGGCTCATCGGCGACCCGGCCATGTTAGGCCTCCCGTCACCTGACGGCTGCGGTCCTGCGGCCAACCCGCTCATAACCATCGCGGTATCCGCGCATGCCCTTGATATCGATGCCTGCGGCAATTTCATAAAGAGCCTCCTTACTGACGATGTCCAGTACCAGCTTGCTTTAAATGACTATTTCCCGCTAAACCGCGAGGCCTTCCGCAAGGCAGGCTACGAAGCAGTAGATTACTTCAACACCGTAAGCGTCAACATATACATCGAACAGAGCGGTGCTACCGCCAAGAACCGCAAGACCTTCACCAGAGATCAGATCGACATGCTGGAGAACGCCATCTCCTCAGCTGACAGCATTACCCGTTATGACCCTGACGTCAGCAAGATCCTGGTCGAAGAAATGCCCGCCTACTTCACCGGCCAGAAGTCATTAGACGAAGTCGTGAAGATCGCCCAGGACAGAGTCCAGAAAGTGCTGGGTGAGAGAGGGTAAATTAACTAAGGCCCCATTTAAGTATCAATCCTCATAGATGCACGCGAAACAAGCTCCGGCGCTCCACGCAAAGGGGCTTGTTTTGCTGTGGAGACAAGCCCGGCAGGAAACGTAAAGCGAGGTGGGAGACAAGCCCGTCCAGAACAGTAACCGGACAGGTAAACACGACCGCCCGCCCTGGTAAAATGGTATAATCTTTTTGAATTGGAATATTCATTTAGGTTTTTGGGATTTGCTTTGCTGTCAGATCAGCTATTAAGGGACAGAGAGTGAGGAACAGTGCAGATGAGGGATAGATTAGCAGCGGTATTGGTATTGGTCTCGGTGATCATTTCGAGCGTGCTCTGGTGCGGGTGTTCTGGTTCGGGTGACAGACCGGATTCGGACGTGATACCGAAGATCGATGTTAATGAAGATGTCGTCATGGGCAGATTCGGTGATCAGGATATCGAATGGATGGTATTGGATGTTCAGGATGGCAAGGCGCTGCTGCTGTCCAAGTATGTCATCGATTCAAGGGCGTTTAATACATCAAACCGAAAGATAAACTGGAAGCTCTGCATGCTCAGGACATGGCTTAACACGGATTTCTATAAGAAGGCGTTTACTTCAGGAGAGAAGAAGATAATCCTTAAGACCACTCTGGCAGAAGACGATACCGAGGACAGGATATTCCTCTTAAGCGAAGCGGAGTTAAGCAGATACTTCCCTGAGACAAAGCCTGAACCGAGGGCTTTTCCTACCAGATATGCCATGGACCAGGGCGTAGAGCTCCTGACCGACGGCTCATGCGGATGGTGGCTCCGCACGTCGGGAAGCCAGGGAAATTACGCCTTAACGGCCGATGATTCCACAACAACAAGTGCGAAAGTAAATGAGAAATACCATGGTGTCAGACCTGCTATGTGGGTCAGCATTGAGACCTGATCCGGAATAAGGGGAGAATCTGATCATGAAGAAATTTATTGCAGGTGTGATGGGGTTCATAATGCTGATGTCATCAGCAGCTTGTACGGGCTGTTCGCTCGATTCGACCAATGTCAATCAGATCAGCTTAAGCAGCGCCGAGACGATTGTTTTCGGCAAGTACCACGACGAAGACATAGAATGGCTTGTCCTTGATACCAATCAAAGCGGATCCAAACTTCTCCTATCGAAATATGTGATCGAAGCTAAGTGCTTCAACGATATCGGATCTGATTCCGCCGGTTACGATTCCCAGTCCTGGGAAAAATCAGGCATAAGGAACTGGCTTAATTCAGACTTCCTCAACGAAACATTTACTGAGGCGGAAATCTACGGTATCGGGATTACCTCCCGAATGAACAGGGGCAACACCAAATACCATGTAAAAGGCGGGGGCGAGACATACGATCAGGTATTCCTACTCAGCATAGACGAAGCCAAAGCATATTTTGCCACAGAAGAAGATCTCAGGGCAAAACCCGTGGAAAATACCGAATCGGAACTCTGGGTCGATGAGGACGGTTACTGCAACTGGTGGCTCCGTTCGCCCGGCTGTGATAATACCAGGTCGGCAAATGTCAGAAGTTCCGGCTATGTCTATCTCAGGGGCGACTCCAACAACTCTAACATTCTCGGTGTCCGTCCGGCATTATGGGTGAACTTCGAAAGCATTGGATACGCGGAATCTGTAGAGTCCAGCCGGAAAGAAAGCGAAGCAGCAGCTACTTCTGAGACAACTGCCAAAACTATCAAGGTGAATCCGGCCCTGATAAAGTTCCCGTACGAGGGATATGCCAGATTCGGCAATTACAATTCCGGCAGCCTCGACTGGATAGTCCTGGATAAGCAGGATGACAAGGTGCTCCTTATCACCAAAAACATCGTCTACTGCCGCCCATACATGGAGTCTGAATCCGACACCACATGGGAGAAGTGCTCATTGAGAAAATGGCTGAATGAAGAATTCTACAATGACGCATTTATCGAAGACGAGAGGAACATGATAATCACCACGGATGTCGTTAATAAAGGCAATGCCGATAAAGGCACACATGGCGGCAACAACACTCAGGATAACGTGTTCATCTTAAGCCTCGACGAAGCCAATCAGTACTTTAGGGGCGACGATTCGAGAAAGGCCGTCGGCGCATACTCCGCCGTAAGACAGGGCCTTTATGTCGATTCAAACGGCTGCAGCCTCTGGTGGCTCAGAACGCCCGGCGCAGTGGGCTATGCCTCCTGCTATGTCGACCACTTGGGCAGAGTCAAGGACGGCGGCATTATGAACCGCTACACCTACATCGGCGTACGACCCGTTATTTGGGTGGCGTTGAAGTGAGGGGGAAGGCTGATAACTATTTATCCGCTATCATCAACTCGTTTGTATCTAACTTGGAATCATTTGTAATCAATACATTGAATTTCTTTTTGTCGCGATAGTAATCAACAACGTTGGAATAAGGATGCCCCCAGTTATTGTGGCCTACACAAATGTATGCATTTGCGCGATAGAGCTTGTCTATAAAGATCTTATCGATATTTGCATCTGCCACTTTCTCATCGAATTTAACACCAGATCCGTGATGAGGGACCGTAAGATACTGAAGATCCCGAGCATGATTCAGTAAGGTGTCAGGCCAGAATTGGCAATCACAGTCTGCGGTCAACAATACTTTGTTGAGTGATAAGATTAACCCATTTGCATTCTTATTGTCTCCCGTGCCCCGGCATAGCATGTATTTATCAACTACACATAGAGCACTCTTGGGGAAGAATAAGATTTGTTTTTTCTTAATTAAGAAGGCGACCAATCTATCTGTGCAGTAATCCTTCATTTTTGAATAATCATATTCAGGAGCAATCCAAACAGCGGCGTCGGGGCCGTTAAACACACTCAGGTTAAGGGATCCCGATGCCAGGTAATGATCCATATGCCAGTGCGAAATCATTATTAATTCCGGATTAAGTTTGCGGACGTTATCTATTTCCCAAGTGCCAGACTTATCTTTATCTACAACGGATTTGCCGGACTCGAAAACAAGATTATATGGAACCGGATAACCCAGATCAAAGGCGAATTCATGATATTTGCCATTTATCAGATTCCATCCGCTTACTGCTTCGGCTTGCCCGACCTGATAGATCCTTAACTCGCTTTTATCAACAGATTTGAAAAGCTTTTTGAATTGTTTAGAAATGTCCTTTTGACTTGAAGGAACAACAGGGTATTTATTATCGAATCTGGGAAGGAGCGTTTTAGTGGTTCCTTTGAATGTAGCATAGACTTCTTCATATACGAATGGACTAGCTGAAAATGAAAGAAAACCACTAAAAGAGCTTTTCCTCTTCTTTGCTCGCTTATCTTTGGTGGTAGAGTTGTCAGAACTGCTATCAAGCGCGGGCTTGTTTAATTCTACAATGTACCAACAATCTTCCTTGATATCAGGCTTTTTATCGTTATTTTTGAATTTAACACTAAGCAAATAAATATACGGTTTATAAATAATATCTAAAACAGAATAGTCCTGTTTATCATCGTTAAAGAATGCGTTGTCAGCATCTGTCATCTCTTGTGTTAATGCAGAGAACAGCCACTGTTCTTCGTTATCGTTTTTTGAACTGCCTACGAATTTGCAGTATATCTTTTTTATTGCCTGATCAGCAATTCTACCGCTATCAAAGATGAACGGCTTAAGGATTTTCCTTAGTTTTCCCGTGCCTTCTTCATCAATAATACGCTTAACAAAAAAGGGGGAATCAAGAAGTTCTTTAACTTGTCTTTCAGACCATAATGGTTCTGATAACGCTTTTATAGAATTTGACTTTAGTGCGTTTAAAGCTCTTTTTGTTTCGAAAACAATATCCATATTATCCATCCTTAAAGTGGCTTTAGAGTTATGTTATCACAGAAATCAACAAACATTCTTAGGAGAATGCTTAAACCCCAAATATGCCTATCGTAAAACAGTAGTCCCGGTCTCTTTTGCATAGATCTATTTGAGCAGCTATCCTCATAGATGCATGCGAAACATGCTGTGGAGCATAGGGGAATGGGGGATAAGGAATAATAAATGGATGATTCGGTATTTTTTACGGTAGAAACGAATATAATGTACTTATGCAAATGTAAGGAGCCATATCATTGTAAGCAAGACAAAATCAATTGTTGACTTAATAGATTGTTTTTGCTTGATAATGTAGTGAATAACCATAGTGATAGGGTTTCCATTTTTAGTTAATGAGGGGAGAGAAATATAATGGACAAGCAAGACCGCAACAAAAAAAATCATTCACCAAAATACATGTATATAATTAAGTTATTAATAATTTCCATTCCTGTTGTGGCTAGTTCGATACTTACCATATCATTTGCATTTTCCTCTTTTAAATCATCAACCGATAAAAACTCTTCTGAACAGGTTGCGGAAGGATCTATAGCGATCATAGCATTAGCAGTTTCAGTTTGGACAGGAATTAATATTGCTAACGCGATAGAAAAATCTGAAGTAGAAAAACTCAAACAAGAATTGGAATCTGCTGAGGAAAGCATAAAACAATTAGAGGAAAAAATAGAATCATCTTCAAAAAGAGTAGAGCTTGTAGAAACAAATGCGCTGCTCCATGATTTAATTGATGAAAGAGATTTTATATCAGTTTTGGAATCTGCTGATGACATTTTTTTTAGATACATTAGTAATCTTTATAAGAAAGAAAAAGAAGAGAGTGATAAGGAAGAGAATGATAAGGAAAAGAAGGATAAGGATTCTCTAGAAATTAGTGCTGAGATATTAAGAATAATTAAGGCTATTCTTCATATACGCACACTGCACTTAATGAAGAATAAAGACAACCTAGAACATATTTACAATTATTCGGGAGATTTAATTAAAAGCATCGATAAGCTTTTACCTAAAGTTAAATCTACTCTTTCTAAAAATGTGTTAATTTTTATGCAGAGCGAAGCTGGTTATTACAGGGGATTTTCACGATACGAGTATGGCGATAAAGAAAGCAGATATATAGATACTGCCAAGATTTTTAAGGATGCTGTTGATGGATATATAAGAAAAAGAGTCTTCTTTACAGATGGAGCTCCGAGAATGATTGAAAGTTATTATGATGATATTATAGCCCAGTGTTACGGTGAAATACTTGGCTGTTATCAAGCGTCAAAGGGCAACAAAAACGCTACTGCAGAAATCCGAAAAATAATTACTTTAGAAGAGGCTAGAGCGAAAGCCAAGTACTATACAGATAGATTATCCGAAAATTTGTCTTTACCTGGATATCCGTACTTAGAAGAACTGTTTAACAAGAATTGTGGAGTCATTATCGAAAGAATGTCTGCGACTCATGACAATTCTATTCAAAGTTTGCAAAAAGCTATTAAATTCTATGAAAAAGCAGCGAAGTTTGGCAAACAAAGAACATCTGGGTATGTTCTTTGTTCAGCATATAACAAGTATTTAAGAAAACTGATCAGTCCCCAAGAAACAGATTTTATTACGAGTGAATGCAATAAATCATTATGGAAAGACGGTAACGTTAACGGTGAAAATGAAAGGATTTATAGGAATATTTGTAAGAAACTGCAAATACAATCAAACAGATGGCGACAATTGTTTCCTGGAGAATCATTATTTAATTATTTATATTTAATGAGTCAAATATATTCTGGATTAATTGAAGAGGATAATTCTAAAAGAAAGAAAATATTAGAGGATATCAGACCGGATATTGAAGCTGTTAAACATTTGAACGATGAGCCAAAGAAAGTACTAAGACTAACACTGATTAATGTGTTTGAGAATATAGACAAATCATTAAAGAAGGATGGCGAAGTGAAGGATAGCAAGACCGATGGTAATTCGTAAAACTCATTAACGAACGATTTAATTATTCTTTAAACTGCGTTTAGTCATTTTTGGGAGAAATATAATGGCATTTAAAAAGAAGTACTCAATGTTTATAAGTTCAACATACGAAGACTTAATTGTAGAACGTCAAGCTGTTCTAGGAGTAGCACTTGAAAACAGCATTATTCCTGTTGGCATGGAACAGTTTCATTCTGCCCCAGCTAGTCAGTGGGATGTAATTACTAAAATGATTGATGAATGTGATGGTTATATGCTCATTGTTGCTGGGAAATATGGTTCTATTGATGCTACTGAAGGAATAAGTTACACAGAAAAAGAGTATAACTATGCTAAAAGTAAGAACATGCCTATTTGGGTGCTGATCCGCGAAAAAAGCGCTATAACCGCAGACAAAATGGATAAACCCGATCCAAAGTATCCAAAACAGGAAATGCTGGAAAAATTCATTGCAAAAGTGATGAATGATGGTAATACTGTGGATTTCTTTAAAAGTACAGATGATCTCAAGTATAGAGTAGGACAAGCGCTCAGTAAGGCATCAGAATACTTCTCTGAAGATTCTGGTTGGGTTCGTTATTCTGAAATAGAAAAAGAGAATGCCCAAGAATTGTTTAGTAAAAAAGGTGAGCCTTGTAAAATTAATATTGATAACTTCTTTCAAAATGCAGAACTTGCGTTAGTCGGTGATTCCTTAGATTCTTATGGAAAGTGCGATAGTAGAATTGGCAAGTTATTTCTGTCAATTCCAGAATACTTAAAAGAAAAAGGAATGGAGTTTTCAAAGGAGGGCAATGAAAAAAGTGATGAGCATTCTTACTTGGTAACCAAAGGGTTAAAATTTTCATATTGTAAATCCGTACGTGTAATTAATAACCACAAAATAGAAAAGATTGTTACTGCATTAAAAGTGTCTGTTGCCGCTCTTGGTTTTAAGGACTCGCTTTCATTGCTTTTTGAGTTATTACGACTCAACAATATAACCGAAAAGAATCGTATTGATATTCATTTGAAATCTTATTTTGATTATATTCATTCAACGGAAGAAGCGTCTGCTATTATTTGCAGCAATGAAGATTTCAGCTTAGATGGCTCAAAGGTGGATTCTTATATATACACTAAACAGGCGCTAAGATTTAGTGTCGAAGAAGACAAAAGCCACAAGCGGGCGTTAGGTCTTCCAGGTTGTGTTGTATCCGTTGAATTTGATAATGATAAGGTTACTTCTGAAGGAATTATAGAGTTGATAAATCGATTAGTTGAAATCGGATTTATCAATGACAACGGTTTGTAATCTTTAAAGGCAAATTGCAAATCTTAAAGACTGAAAAAGTATTTTTAGCGATTAAGCTCAAGTCCCACTTGAATTCCTCATTGAATCTTCAACTCCCGCTCGCTAAAATATTGGTGTGAATTCCTCTATTCTATGGCTGAAGGGAGGGATTTCGCATGGTAGGCATTACATACTATCTGATACGTGAAAGAAGGCTTGGCAAGGCCCAAGAAGACGGATACTTCCTCTTTGATAACGGAGAGTGGAGCCCGGACGAGAGAAACGTAATACTCGACCACCTCATGGGTTTTGATCCTAGCGATGACAGCTTTTATGGTTTCGGTAATGCTCAGATAATGGATGAGATGGAAGAGCTCACGGAAGAGCAGGCAATAGCCTTTATGAATCAGGAGGCATAAGTAGGAGGGGCACTTATGAGCATAGGAACTAATATCAGATCATTAAGAGAAGAGCGTGGCTTTACCCAAGAGCAAGTAGCTGACAGCATGGGTGTTACATTCCAAGCTGTATCTTCCTGGGAAAGAGATGAATACAAGCCTGATATCGATAAGATCATCAAGCTCGCAGAAGTGTTCGATGTGTCTGTTTCAGCTTTAGTTGAAGAACGACAAGGTGTCTTTAAGACCAAGGATGCCATCTATAACTGGGAACACATGAAGACCTATGTGAAGACCACAGCCAAGAACCTGGGTCTCACAAATACCCTTAAGGCAGTTAACTTTGCCACAGAGGCCCACAAAGGCCAGATGCGAAAGCGCTCAACCACACCTTACATCTATCACCCTTTAAACTTAGCCTGTCATGCCTTATCCATGAACATTACAGATGATGCAATTATCGCCGCATGCCTTTTACACGATGTTGTAGAAGACTGCGGCGTTACTTATGACCAACTTCCCGTAAATGAAGAAACAAAAGAACTGGTACGCCTTCTGACATGCCAGATGACCACACCAGAGAATAGAAGTGAAGTCTTAAGGGAATACTACGACGAGATCGCTACAAACCCTAAAGCAGCTCTGATCAAGTGCATCGACCGCACAAACAACATAACGACCATGTCCGGAGGCCTCTCAAGAGAACGAATCTACCGCATGATCAAGGAAACTGAGGAATACTACCCCAGACTCATAGAAGTCCTCAAGGAAGAGGTCGAATACAGCAATGCGGCCTGGCTCCTGAAATATCAGATGGAGAGTCTGCTGGATGTGTATAAGAGGTTGATGTGAGGAAAAACATATCCTATAGGTGAAGACTAAGCTATAATGGCGTCATAAAGGTTAGTGGAGTTAGTTTCATGCCGGATAGTCCGCGTTGTTTATACAGCAGTGATATAAAAACGTTTTTGATGACGAACAGCAACGAAGTATTAGGAATACTTTGTAACGGTTATCACGGCATGCTGCAGACAACGCAGAGCGATGCATGGTCATGTGAGATCGATATCCTGCAAAAAGCACTGTTTCCCTGGGACGAAACCGACGGAAAGATAGTTTTTGAATACGACATCCCACGTCTTGGCAAACGGATAGACGTTGTATTGATTCTGAAAGGAATAATCTTTTGTATTGAGTTTAAAGTAGGCCAATCAGATATTTTGGTTGGTGATGTGGATCAGGTGTTAGATTATGCCTTAGATTTGAAGAACTTCCATAAGTACAGTGAAGACAAAGTAATAGTACCGATCCTTGTTGCCACACGTTATCCAGGCGCTTCTTCGGTAATACAGTCTTCAATATACGATGACAGGGTGCTTAATCCTTTAATGACCGGTGAACTTGAAATCACAAAGCTGATTGTAGATGTTTTGGAAAGATTCCCTAACGAGAGCCCGGTTAATGAAAATTGGATTATAAGCCCTTATGCACCTACACCTACTATTATTGAAGCAGCCAGGACGCTTTATGAGAGTCACTCGGTAAAAGACATAACGAGGCATGAAGCTGATCAAGTAACAACTGATACTACGATTGCGTACATACTGGATGTTATCCACAAGAGCAAAAAGAACGGCGAAAAAAGCATTTGTTTTGTTACTGGTGTTCCAGGCGCCGGAAAGACTCTGGTCGGTTTGGAAGTTGCAGTAAAGCAGACTTATCAGGATTCAGATAAGCCAATTGAAGACGAAGGAGCTGTATATCTTTCGGGAAACGGACCTTTGGTAGCAGTATTAAACGAAGCTTTGGCTCAGGATAACTACAAGAAATGCAAGGAAAGAAAAGAAGGCAAGAAGCTTTCTGATTCCAGAAGAGAAGTAAGCAAGTTTATTCAGATCATTCACCGTTACCGCGACAACATGCTAGAGAAGATCAAGACCCCAGTAGAGAATGGTGTTCTTGAGATTGATCCTGACAAGGCTGTAAAAATGCAAGGATCAGGCTATGGTGAAGTTGAGCATGTTGCTATCTTTGATGAAGCTCAGCGTTCATGGACACATAAGAGAATCGCCGATTACCTGAAGCGAGGCGGTACCTACGGAAATAAGAAGAAAGTAGACAACTTCCCGATGTCGGAAGCTTCGTTCCTTATCTGGTCGCTGGACCAGAGAGAGGACTGGGCCACAATAGTCTGTCTTGTCGGAGGCGGCCAGGAGATCAATACCGGAGAAGCGGGAATTTCCGAGTGGATCAGCTCGCTGAACAAAATGTTCCCACACTGGAAGATTTATATCTCGCCTAAACTGACTGAACCTGAATATGCAGAAGGTAAAGTCAATGAATTGCTTAAGGACAATCCTAACGTTACTTATAACGAGAAGCTCCATCTTGGCGTTTCCTTAAGATCTTTTAGAGCTGAGAAGTTATCGGCCTTTGTGCACTCTTTGCTTGCTATAGATGGTAGTGCAGTATCGATCTACGAAGAGATAAAAGCAAACTATCCGATCGTTCTTACTAGAGATATGGAAAAGGCCAAGAGATGGATCCATGAGAAGGCCAGAGGCAATGAAAGGACAGGAGTCCTTATTACAAAGGAATCGGCAAGGTATAAACCCTTAGGAATTCACGTCTTGCCTTCTGATGACGATAATGCGGTTCATTGGTTTCTGGAGGATATCACAGACACCAGATCTTCGAATTATCTTGAAGATGCAGCAACTGAGATTCAGGTTCAAGGATTGGAGTTGGAATACACTTGTGTTCTTTGGGATGCAGATATGCGTTATGAAAACGGCGAATGGAAGTTTTATACATTTAACCGCAAATGGAACAAGCTGGAAGCTGTAACTGAGAGCAAGCAAGACCGCATGAAATATATGCTTAATGCATACAGAGTGCTCATGACACGTGCCAGATCAGGAATGATTATATGTGTTCCCGAAGGCAATCCCCATAAATCCGAGAACGGTTTTTGGGAAGACGAGACACGACTTCCAGAGTACTACAACGGAACTTATAACTATCTAAAGAGTTTAGGACTGGAAGAGATTTGAAAACAGTAAAAGTAGTAGCAGCAGTTATCACCAAAGATAACAAGATCTTTGCGACACAGCGTGGATATGGTGATTTCAAGGATGGTTGGGAGTTCCCGGGAGGCAAGGTCGAACCAGGAGAAACTTCTCAAGAAGCTCTTGTTCGTGAGATTAAGGAAGAGCTTGATGCTGATATTATTGTTGGAGATCTTTTAACCACTGTCGAATACGATTATCCTACATTCCATTTATCCATGGATTGCTTTTGGGCCAAGCTCGCTGAGGGAACCGAAATGAAGCTATTAGAGCATGAGGCTGCCATTTGGTTATCTTTGCATAATTTTGATGAAGTTGAGTGGTTGCCGGCGGATGTTGTGATAGTGAACTTGCTCAAAGAATTGAATTAGAGGTAGTGGAAAATTACAAGCAAAAGAAGATACGAACCCCAAAGATTGTTATAATCAAAAATATCTATATTATTTTTGGAAATGAACAGGCATGCATTTGTTTAGCTAAATCATATATTAGGTAGATTATTCATACTAGTACTATAACAGAAATAATAATGTGTTTAGTAAAAGGAGAAACGAATGGACAAGCTTTATGATGAATTAAGTAATTCTGAGGAAAACTATTCATATGATCCTCAGTTTGCTGAGAACGAGGGTGTTACTGGTGAAGAAAGCCATAACGAATACGAAAGAAAAAGAGAACTATTAGAAAAAACCAAATTAGTAAAGCAAACATGGTCAATACTGGAAATAATACAGAAAATAAAGGATAAAAAGTTGATATTGAATCCAGATTATCAGCGATCAGATGTTTGGAAACAAGACAAAAAAACGGCGTTTATTGAGTCGCTTTATATGGGAATACTTATTCCGCCTATATATGTAGTAGAAGTAACAGGTTCAGACATGTTAGAAGTCAATAAATATGAGGTGGTTGATGGTAAACAAAGACTTACCGCAATTATTGATTTTATCGAAAATAAATATCAACTAAACAAAAAGTCATTAGAATACTATGGCGATATCTTTGATGGGAAAATTTTTGCTGAGTTACAGGAAAGCTATAGGGAGAAGACAGTTGAAATGTTGTCTTCAATTCTTGACGTATATGTTGTAACAGCAAAATCCCCTGAATTTACTAAATATGATATTTTTGCGCGATTAAACAAAGGTGCAGAGCCATTAAAAGTTAATGAAATCAGAAGGGCCATTTATCGTTCTGACGTTACAGAATTAATTAGAGAATTTGTCGAAAAAAGAGTTAACGGTGAGATAGAAAAAACGGAGAAACAACGATATAAGTCTATTTTTTCAAAAAATGATATCAAACATTTCAATGATTATGGAAGGTTTTATAGAAGTATAGCGTTCTATTTGAGAACTAATCGAGAGAAGAAAATAGTAGAAAATTACAATTCTCGTCCAAGAGATATGATAAATGATGTTCTTCAGAAACTTCAAGAAAAAAAACTTACTCTTTCTTGTGAAGAGGTGGAAGGAATTCTTCAGCGCACGCTAGACTTGATGGTATTGTTTGAAAAGCATCAATTTAAGGAGTATTTAGTTGATGCCTGCATTCCTTTTATATTTGATAAATGGAATGCAATAGAATCTCAGAAAGATACGATAATGACTGATGATACTATTGATTCTACCTTTGCAAAATCTGCTGCAACTACTAGCAATGTTAATGATAGATTGGTAAGAGTGATTGATATTCTTGGAGAATAACATTGGAAAGTGAAAAAGTAACAGACATTCAGCTTCGAATTAAGGCTGTGGTCATATATAACTTTCTGGTCTTATATACTGATCTTGAGAAAGTTGTCAAAGACATATTTTCCAAGTCAGTTCCTCGTGTGGATATAAACAGCAAATATTTGCTGTACTTTTATTATGGTGGAAGAATAGGGACTAGATATGAATACATGGACGAAACTATAAAGCTGCGTGAAGTTGCTTTTAAGGAAAACGAACTTTTTAAGGATTACACAATTAATGAGATAATTAGAATTGACCGGAAGAGAGTGCTGCTAACTAATTTCCCTGAAAATATTGCGTCGCTTCAACGAAAAATTACTTTTAGTTTTAAGGATAGCATTTTGAAGCTAATAAAAATGAGAAATCGGCTTGCTCACGAATTGTGTGAATGTCATTTTGAAGAAGCTCAGATTATTGAAATTCTTTCTGATGATTATCTCAAGAAAGCAAACTACAGATTTATTGAAGGACTTGACTTAACTTTAGCGGACGATATGACCAAAGCAATATTTAGCAATTACATATATATGGACATTATTAAGAATGAATTGGATAAAATAAACGACACAACATATTAGTTTAAATAGGTTATTAATTCGCGGCAGTTATAGTAAACAAGCATACCAATAAACACATTTTTCGAAATAGTACTATTAATGTCACAAACCAGGTTTATCGCTATGATAGAATTTATAACAAAGTTTGTGAGTGGCTAGAGTTTTTGTGTCTTCTTTAGTTTAGTACATGTGAGCTTGTTTTATTGACAAACATAGATACAATAGTAAAATGTTACTTATAGTCTACATAAAGGTGATGAGATGAAAACTAATATCATATATAACGAAGATTGTATACTTCGCATGAAAAATCGCGTTGAAAATGAATCAATAGATTTGATTATTGCTGATCCCCCGTATTTCAAAGTTGTTGGTGAAAAATGGGACTATTTGTGGAGGACGGAAGAGGACTATATAGACTGGTCAAAAAGTTGGATTCAAGAAGCTGCCAGAGTTTTGCGAAAAGGTGGTAGTTTTTACTTGTTTGGCTATTTTAGAATGTTAAGCCGTTTATTGCCTATTCTTGAAGAATTTGGCTTGGAACTGAGGCAACAAATCATTATTAACAAGGGAATGCAAGCTGTTTCTGGAAGAGCAACAAAAGGTTACAAGCAATTTCCTAATGTTACAGAAAGCATATTGTTGCTATATAAAGATAGTAAACCTTTTGTTAAACAGTTTCTTAAGAATCGACAAATCGAATTAGGATTAACTTCAAAGCAGATAAATGATGCATTGGGTGTAAAATCTAATGGCGGCGGAATGTGGAGCATCTATACTGGTAGAAATGTGTGCAAACAGCTTCCCACAGAAGAGGTATGGCACAAATTGGAAAAGATATTGGATTTTAATATTCCTTATGACAACATTGCTCAGACTTTCAATGCTCAGATAGGATTAACTGATGTTTGGGATGATATAAATTTCTATGGTGAAAGGGGTAGATTCCATCCAACACAAAAACCCCTCAAGCTAATAGAACGACTGGTATTGGCAAGTAGCAATGAGGGCGATATTGTTTTGGATCCATTTATGGGTAGTGGTACCACAGCTGAGGCCTGTCAAAATTACAACCGAGAATATATCGGATTTGAAATAGACGAGAAGTATTATAACGAATCCTTAGAACGAATCAGGCGTACGCAGATCACTATACCAGGATTGTCAAACCTTTAAGTTATTATAGTACTCTAAAAGTCGAGGTGGCAATTTATCTGTTTTATCCTTTATGGTAGGTAGATAGATAGCATTTGCCAGCAAATCACATAAAACTGGATTTGAAATACCTTTATCTTTTCTTATTTCCTCGAAAGATAGAAGTAGCTGCTTCTTGTTTTTCTTAATTTTATAATCTGGAGATACTTGTTTTATGGCATCACACAAGCAATTAACAGTTAATGTTGTGGCGCTAGAATAAGAAGGTAAGGATAGAAGGTTATCAACATATTCGTTATTTTTTGTAGGGAAAACAACGGTATCTATTGTTCCGTCACCTTTGATAATTGACTTATAAATCAGCTTTGGATTTGTAAGAGCAAATTTGAGACTATGAGGCCACATGTTAAAGGGAGCTTTTGATTTTGATTTTTCTCGAATATTCAAGTAATAATCTATCATGCACAAGGCAAACCCTCTGGTTTTGGGGTCTACTTCCCATATTGAAGCCACAATATTGTCATTGTTAATATCATTTATGTCTTCGAATTCAAACAAAACGAAATAATAGCGTTTTGGATCAAGTATTTCTGAAAACTCTTGTTCGTGTCGTATACCAATAAGCCATTTAGAATCATCTTTTCGAATAATGTTCTGAGATTTACAAACGGAACATTCTTTTTCTAAACTTGAAACAACCGCTCCACAATCTGCACATTCGCCTAACTGATCAACACGATAACACGTTTTGATTTCGCCATATTCATCGTTACCCATTATCAAATCATAGCCTCTCGCCCCTGATTTTCCTCCGGGATAACCTGTAACGACGCTCACCAAGTGTTGACCGATGTATCCCATGCGAGCTTGAGGGGTTTGACATGTTATTTTTGACCATTCATTAATTTCGTGACGAAGAGATATATAAAGGTCTTTAATTAATTGCTCAGATGCTTCAATAGTTCCCAAACAATACTTGTTCATGTCTACCTCGCTTTCTTTAAAAAACACGGAGAATGAGATGTTTAAAGCCTCCATGATTTTTTCCAAATTCCTGATGGAAATATTGCGTGTTCCAACTTCGACACCAGCTATATAAGTCCTATCTAAATCAGCCATAGAAGCAAGATCTTCCTGAGTAAGGTTCTTCTCTTTTCGTATTTTTCTTATAGTTTTTCCAACATTGATCTGAATCATTTATATGCCTCTCCAAAACTACGAATGCTATTTATATAATAGCATTATTACCATAACTACACATTATGAAACATAATGTATACCCAGAACCACCAACCGAGTTTTTTATGGTGAATAATTTTTATAATGGATAATCTTTTGTAAAGAATCAATGCAAGTAGATTTATTAGTTCTATGAAAGATTATATTGTTTAGGATTAATTGTAGCCCTCCATGCGACCGCTCTATGCTTCCATGTTGTTAGTATTAAGACAACACGGAAGTAATCCAAGAGATAAGAGAGGTGTAATATGTTTGACTTTAATCCTGAGAAGGGAATACCAGTTTTTGAGGAAGAGCAGAAGAAGTTCACAAATGAGATTGCAGAAGCTTGCTCGTCAGAACTTACCGATGAAGATAAGAAAGCATTACTGGATAATCCAGATCCGATAGACCACCACTTTGGGTATGGAATGCATACCCGCAATCGTTATTTACATAATAAAAAGCTTGGTTTTCTTGCTTTTGATAAGGACAAATTGTCAGCACAGATTGTTGAAGAGATTGTTAAGAGATTACAGGAAGGAACCGACAGGTGGCACGCGAATCAGTCCAATTAATGTCAGTACGAGTTTCTTCCGGCCTGATATCCTATAGTCAAGAAATCAACGGAGGACCAGAGTCATGAAGAGATATTACTTAACAATAACCGGAACTGAATTCAGGCACGGGTCCGAATTCATGAAGGAATGAAGGTAAAGCTCGTCAAGGAGCCTGATAACGAATACGACAAGGAAGCCATCAAGGTTACCCTTACACCGATCGGCACAGTCGGATATGTGGCCAACAGCGTTAAGACCGTAATAGGCGAATGCGTAAGTGCCGGAAGACTCTACGACAAGTTCGGTGATGAAACTGAAGCAACGATCATGTATGTGCTTCCTGACGGAGTAATAGCTTATGTAGATGGAGAAGAAGTGTTGGTAAGAGACATATTGAAGTAAAGCTGCTTGATTAAAAACCATAAAGAGTGCGCGAGGGACAAGCCCTGTGACCGCACAGCAACCTGCTTTTTTAGTAAGGTGCTAATGCTTGAACGATGGGAACGGAATAAGAACTAAGCCTGTCGTCTGCGACAGGCTTTATTAACCTGATGGAGGAGGGATTTAAGATGAGAGAAGTTTGGAAGAAGATCCTCTCGAAGGATGGAAAACTGATGTATGAAGGCTTCACATACAGAGGAAAGCCTCACGGCGCCGGAACGTCCTACTATGAGTCCGGCAGCAAGTGCCAGGAGGGTGTTTTCGATGAGAAGGGCTTAGTCTATGGCCGTGAGTATTACCATAACGGCAATGTTAGGTTTGAAGGCGCTTATAAGAGCAACAAGCCGATGGCTGAAGGAGAATTTGATGTCAACTATCCTTCGTTCGGTTCATGCTGCGATGAGGACGGCAATGAGTTCTTCTATGGAGAGCTGACCTTATACCTGGGCATGCTCGACAAGCCCTTTATAAAGACACCTGAATGCTACGGCCCGGTCGTTCCTGTCGGCGCACCTGATTTTAAGGCGCGTAAGTGGCCGGTCGAAGAGAAGCGTCATTTGGGAATATATTATGTGAGACTGAGAGGAAAGAAGAAAAGGCAGGAGTTTGTAGAATTCCTGGAGAAGAACGGATTTAAGTGCAACATGTGCGATGATACAACAAGGGAAAGCACGATAGAATCCAAGTTCCCGATACTGGTCGATTCCGAACGCAAATTGTACGGACACCTGCATACCGTTACCTGTGCCGGAGCTGCTGCATCTTTAGGCAGAGTCTTCCCGGCATCGATCTTCATAGACATGTATGAGAGCACGGAAAATATCATAATAATTTAAGTGGCAATCTTCTCTCCGGGGCTGTAAAATATAAATGTATAGGATACTATTTTCCTTTCACGCTAAAATGATACAGTAGTTGCGACCCGGAATCCCTCTTGATCCGGGTCGCTATTTATTTGCTCTCCGGCTTTTCGCAATTGCCGTTAAACCGTGATAAATTAATATATATACTGATGAACGGGGGACTTATGCCATGTTGAACGAAGGTAATTTCAGAGAGAAACTTTTGAGCATGATCGACGAACCCGACGCATGGTCAAAGGAAGATTACCATAGCGCTTTCCTTGATATGACCGAGCGTTTTCTTTATGAGCTGATCGCGTCTACGGGTTACGAGAATGCCATTCTGGACCGTTTGGGAGAAGATGAGGGCGAGGCCCTGATCGAGAAGATCGCAACGTCCAATCCCGCGCTCCTGGACATGGATGCAGAGAACGAGAACCTGGACAAGAAGGAAGCCGTTAAGAATCTTTTTGATTTTGTCGAATGCGAGTTTGGCATCAAGATCGGTACGATAGACTACGACGACGATGACGACGATCTCCCTTATCCGGGGATCGACGATCCGGAATAATCATTAAGTTTAATTTACGTAAGCTTCTATGGCTTCAGAGTAGTATTTCTGAAGTTTCTCTTTAAGACGGCGCGGGCGAAGCACCACGGCTTCTTTGCCGAAGCGTCTGAAGTAATCTTCGAGCTGCATCTCAGGCCAGTCGAAGTAGTATTTGTCACCGTCGATCTCTGATACGGCGGGACGGTTCTTGACGATCATGCGGTACATCTGTTTGCCTCTTGCAGACATCTCTATCACCGCATGGACTTCAGGTGCTGCGGAGTGGGGATGCTTCATGCCGATACCGGTGAGCCTGTCTGCAACCGTCTTTTTCCTTACGAACGTGTCTGTTGTAATAAAGACGTTACGCATTCTGGAGATCCTGAATGTGTGGTCATTGTTGTAATTGTGGCCGTGGCAGAGGAGGTAGCTGAACTGCTCTTCCTTTGAAGTCGCGATCAGATAGGGTTCGACACGGACGGGTCCCTTTTTGCCGGAGAAGGCTGATGTGAATGTGAGGACTTTTGATTCCGCGATGGCCCTATAGATCGTCTCATAAGTCTCTTTGAAGATTATCTCTTCGCGTTTATTTCTGGGGATCGAGAGATAGGACAAGAACATGTCCTTGATGTAGCCTGACATGGAGTTATCCTGCAGGAGATTGTTCTCTATTATCTGAATGATGTTATAAGACTCGCCGCTGACGGTGAGCGTTATTACCGTGCTCTTGCCTGTGCCGGTCTCCTTATTAGTTATATAAGTCCTGATTATCTTATCTGCCAGTGCGGAAGCTTCTTTGGACTTCATAGACTTGACTGAAGTCAGCTCGTTAACGACGCTGTTTAAGAGCTCGTCGTTATCTTTCCTGTATTGCTCGAAATAGTTGACAATGAGTTCCTTAAGGAACCCATTGAGGTTAACCGTGCCGTCATTTCTTGTGAATTCAAAGAGTTCGGCATCGTTAATGAGCCTTGCTTTTGTGTCTTCGGAGAGGTAGATCTTATATTTCTCGGTCATAGTATAACTCCTGTTTGGGGTTGTAAAATTCTATAAAATTCCCAGTAATTGCCTTAATATTCCAATTATATTGGGGTTGTGTACCTAAGTCAATCTGCATCTATCAAAACCCCAACAGGCGGGTTAACATATGGGTGCAACGCGGAAGACACGCTCAGCAATCAAAAATGGTTGGTTTGCAGGTTCGAATCCTGCCTTAGCGGCCGAGGTGAAGGCCAAGTGTCTTGTAAGAACGTTGAATAAAGGTGCATACAGCAAATAATTGCTCCACGACTGTTAATCGTTTGGGGGAAAGCAACCCCCCCGGCACCTTGTAAAGGAGGAAAAGAAAATGTTGAATTTTTTGAAGAGAGAAGCAAACAAGGCTTACACAGCAAACGGTGCAGCAACTTACGCGTCTACAATGTCAGATTGCTTAGACTTATTCGCAACGGCAGGCGCATTGAGAAATGCAGATGACGAAGAGATCGTAAACAGATTTGTCAGAGCCTTTGCAGAAGATAAGGAAACTGCCATGAAGATCCTCTTCTATTCAAGAGATATCAGAGGCGGTTTGGGCGAGAGGAGATTCTTCAGAGTAATAATGAAGTTCCTTGCCCAGAACTATCCTGACGTAGTCATTAAGAACATCGATAATATCGCCGAATACGGCAGATATGACGATATCCTGGAATTGATGGATACAGCATGCGAGCAGGAGGCAGTCGCCTATATCAAGGCTGTCTTAACTGATGATATGGAATATATGCAGGCACAAAAGAACGTATCATTAATGGCAAAGTGGCTGCCTTCTGTAAACGCAAGCTCAAAGGAGACTGTAAGGATCGCAAAGAAGATCGCCAAGGCGATGAACATGTCTGATGCGTCCTACAGAAAGATGCTGTCTTCTTTAAGAGCTTACATAAAGATCTTAGAGAACAACCTGAGATTGAAGGATTATTCTTTCGAGTACGAGGATCAGCCTTCAAAGGCATTGTTCAAGTACAGAAAGGCCTTCATAAGAAACGATAAGGAAAGATACGGCGCCTTCATCGAGAGGGCAATAAGCGATCCTTCAGTATAGAAGACAAGCACATTGACTCCTTACGACATCGTAAGCAGGATCATAAAGGCCGGCAGATACGGCTACAGAGAGCAGTTCCCTGAGATCTCCCAGGACGAGAGAAAGGTCCTGGATGCTACATGGAATGCATTGGAGAACTACGTAAACTCCGATAACACATTGGCAGTTGTCGACGGTTCCGGCTCCATGTACGGCGGCCTGGGCGTAATGCCTGCGGCAGTCGCAGAGTCTTTGGGCATCTACTTTGCAGAGAGAAACAAGGGGATGTTCAAGAACCACTTCATTACTTTCTCGGCTAACCCGAGACTTGTAGAGATCAAGGGTGATGACATTGTCGAGAAGGTCAGATACTGCATGAGCTTCAACGAGTGCAGCAACACAAATATTGAGAAGACATTCGACTTGATATTGAACACTGCATTAAAGAACAGACTGAAGCAGTCCGACATGCCTTCGAGGATCATCATAATCTCCGACATGGAGTTCGATATGGGCACTGCAAATTCGGACATGACGAACTTCGAAGCAGCAAGAAGAAAGTTCGCTAATGCGGGCTACGCTCTGCCTAAGGTGGTCTTCTGGAACGTCAACAGCTGGACAAGACAGCAGCCTGTCAGAAAGAACGACAGAGGCGTCGTACTGGTCTCCGGCATGTCTCCTCAGATCTTCGCGATGCTGAAGGATGACAGCTTCGACCCGTACACATACATGATGAGCATCATCGGCGCCGAGAGATACAAGCAGATAGCGGCCTGACCTTCTTTTAGAGAGGGTCAGAGCCTCACTAAAAGAAAGGATAAAACTATGGAAGCTATAGAAATCAAAGGAAAAGTAAACACAGCGATCTGTTACGCAAAGGTCGTGGAAGACGAAGCGATCGAGCAGATCAGACGTATGTGCGATTATGAGATGACTGCAGGATCCAAGATCCGCATCATGCCCGACGTTCATTCCGGTAAGGGCTGCACGATCGGTACCACAATGACTGTTGTGGACAAGGTCGTTCCGAACGTTGTCGGTGTCGACATCGGCTGTGGAATGTACACGGTGGAACTCGGCAAGGTTGATATCGACTACATGATGGTCGATGTTGCAGCTCACTATATTCCTTCCGGCAGAAAAGTATGGGAAGGCCGCAAAGAGAAGTTTGACTTGACCGGCCTCAAGTGCTACAGGGAGCTTAAGGATGCGGGAAGACTCGTCAGATCTCTCGGTACGTTAGGCGGCGGAAACCACTTCATCGAGATCGATGAATCATCTGACGGCACAAAGTATCTTGTCATCCACTCCGGTTCCAGAAACCTCGGTAAGCAGGTCGCAGAGTTCTACCAGAAGCTCGCGATCAAGCTCGACAAGGGCTACGATGTTTACTTAGCACAGCGTGACGAGATAATCCGTACATACAAGGAACAGGGACGTGAGACTGAGATCCAGGCAGCAATAAAGGCACTCCGCTGGGTGGCTTTCAAGGGCGAGAATCCCATGCCCGACGACCTCTGCTACCTTACCGGAAAATACTTGGAAGACTACCTCCACGACGTGGAGATCTGCCAGGCATTCGCCAAGAGAAGCAGAGAGCTCATGGCAGAGATCATCTGCGAAAGAGCCGGACTTGTGGCGGGAGAATCCTTCCACACGATCCACAACTACATCGATACTTCTGAGATGATATTAAGAAAGGGTTCCATCGCCGCCCACAAGGGTGAGAAGGTGTTCATCCCCATCAACATGAGGGACGGTTCCGTCATTGCCATCGGTAAGGGCAACCCCGAATGGAACTACTCCGCGCCTCACGGTGCCGGCAGAATCATGTCCAGAACAAAGGCAAAGGGCACTCTCTCCATGGACGAGTATAAGAAAGCCATGGAAGGAATCTTCACCACATCCGTGTCTGAAGAAACTCTCGACGAAGCACCCATGGCGTACAAGTCATTGGAAGACATCATCGATGTGATCACGGAATCCGTTGATGTGGTCGAAGTAATTAAGCCCGTGTACAACTTCAAGGCGGGGGAGTGAGAAAGGATTTGGAGTTGACGAATTTGCGACTATTCGCAAATTCAAGACCAAATTGCAAATACTCGCAAATTCACTGCCAAATTGCGACAATTCGCAAATTGAAAACGATGGGACATTAAACGGACATTGGCCCTCCTATAATCTGAGCATAAGATGCGATGGTTATGGGAGGGTTTCTCTTTGATGGTTCACATTTTGTTTCCAGAAAATATGCACCAAATAAATCCCATATTATGTGATAAGAGGTAGACTATGGATAATACAACAGAAAGGCAGGACGAAAATATGACTGCTACTTCCAAGAAGATGATCCCCTTATGCATACTGGATATTCTGCGCAAGCATACTGATGAGGAACACACACTCGATCAGAAAAACATTATCGACCTGCTGGAAAAAGAATATAACCTGGTAGTGGAGCGAAAAGCCATCAGGAGTAATATCGTTAAGCTGAAGGAAATGGGTTTACCAATCTCGTATAAAGAGACCGAGAGAGAATCTAAAGATGCCGGAAAAGAAGGCAATACGATCTGGTCGGACTACTGGCTGGAAAGAGATTTTACAGATGCAGAGCTTCGCCTCATTATCGACGGATTGTTGTTCTCAAACCACATCCCGCACAAGCAGCGCCTGGATCTGGTTAAGAAGATCGAAGGCCTTTCGAGCAAGTATTTTAAGGCTCATGTCCGCCACATAGCTACTCTTCCTGATGCCGGCGATTCCAATAAACAGATCTTCAATAACATAGCCATGCTGGATGAAGCGATCGACAAGAAGAGAATGGTGTCTTTCAACTATCTCGATATGGAACCTGATAAGAAAATGCGCCCAAAGACAGACAAGAATGGCAAGCCCGTTAAATATACCGTCAGTCCGTACCAGATGGCTGCAAAGGACGGCAAATACTATCTCATCTGCAACCGTGATCACTACGAGGCCATCTCCAATTACAGGATCGATCGTATCAGCAACATTGTTTTACAGGAAGACAAGAAGATAAGGCCCTTCAAGGAATTAAAAGGTGCCAACGGCCAGGACTTAAACCTCGGCGAATACATGAAAGAACACATCTATATGTATGCGAGTGAAGACACCAGAGTCCGATTCAAGTGCGTCCGCCGTATGCTTACCGATGTTGTTGACATATTCGGCAAGGATGTCCGCATTGAAGAAGTGACAGACGATTGCCTGACAGCGAGCGCCCTGGTAACCGAAGCCGCCATGCTGCAGTTCGCCAGAAACTATGCCCCGGATGTAGTGATCTTGGAACCCCAAAGGCTCGTTGATGAGATGAAGGATTGGGCTAAGAAGGTTAAGAAGGCGTATGGAGGGTGAAGAGGATGAAAGATATTAAGAAGAAAAAGAAGTCTGTTGAATCTATAGTTAATGATCCTGAGAGATGGACTGATTTCAGTTCAGAAAAACTGAGAGAATGTATAGAACTATGTGTTGAAACATGGAATAATCCAACAGAAGAAAACATTGTCAGGTTAAATACATTTCAGTTAATCAAGCACAAGGAATTGGATGATAATAAAATGCGAAAATTCCGGATGGCATTTGAGACATGCAACCCTGGTGATGAGCTCTTAAGAGAAATATTCTCTGAGATTTGTAATGAAAAGGAGCCAACCTTAAAACAAGTTCAAGAAGCAGTTATTGTTTTGAATTCTTTGTACAACACGAATCTTCAGAATGTAATAACAACTTCAAGAAATATAAAAGATCAATTTCCGAATATTCTAAAGAGAATTAGTGCTAAAGATTATTCAGTTGTAGACGTTATTACTACCATTAATAAGCAAGGCAACGATGCCCAATACAATAACAAGATATACTCGTTTGCTACCAAGTTTTGTAGTTTTATAGATCCTTCCTATCCTATTTTTGACAGGTTTTCTTCTAATCTTTTGTATATGATTCTTAATCGCAATGATGATAAATTTCCTTTAAATGATTTAGGAAATTACAAAATATTTTGCCAGAAATATGAGACATTCCTAAATAAATACGACTTAGATAAAAACGACTATAAACGCACGGATACTTTCTTATGGATGTACGGAAAGATTCTTGCAGCAAGCGGAGATATGGTTTTTGACGTAATAAGCCATATTAATCAAAAAACAGAGACAACGAACCAGTAATAAGTAATTATGCACCAATTTAATCTCATGCTAGCCTCTACAATAGAAGCAGGTATTTTTAGACTTGGTTAAGAAGGCGAATGGAGGGTGAAGTCTGAGGTTTGAGGTTAATCCCTGAGTCCCTAAAATCGAACTGGTAGTACGATTTTAGGGATTTTGCCCGGCATTGTGCCGGGCTTTCTTATGTACGCTTTTTCTCCCATCGCTCATTCTACAATTACAGTAAGAAAACCGTAGAAAGCGAGGGATTTGATATGACAGTTATACGTGAAATACCTAATACAGTTGCATTTACAACAGAGAGACTTGAGATCAGGAAGATGACTTGTAATGAGTGGGAGCTCTTTGTAGATAATGTTGTTTTTGCCGATGAGTGTTTATTTATGTTTGCTCACGAGAAGTGTGAGAAACTGCTCGATGCAATAAGAGAGCCCATATTCAACAATGGCCTCAATTACTCGATATATCTACCTGACGAAGACCGCATGATCGGTTTTATGAGTTTCTGCACGTCTGAGAAGCACATGGATTACAACAGCATCGCATACTATATTTTCGAGGCCTACCGCCGACAGGGATACGCTTATGAGGCAGTCAGCGCACTTATTGAGAAACTGTTGGATGGTACGCTCTTGGGCAGGCCCACAGACGAGATCCTCGCATGGGTAGTCTGGAATAATAATTCCAGCATGAAGTTAATGGAGAAGCTGGGTTTCAGAGGCGGAGATTATCGTGTTTTCGACGACGGTGTGGCAGAACGGAAATTCCGTTATGAGGCAGCTGGTGTAGGGAAAACGGCGTGAGGATGCATTGTCATGATTTACATAACCGGTGATACACACGGATCGGAGGATTGGGAGAAGCTCAATACGAGGAATTTCCCGGAACAGCAGTTCATGCATCCGGATAACGATTATGTGATCATTGCAGGTGATTTCGGCGGTATATGGGACGGCGCTGATTACGATGCCTATGTTCAGAAGGCATACAACAAGCGCAACTTTACGACGCTGTTTATAGACGGAAATCATGAGAATTATGACCTCCTGGATAAGTATCCTGTTGAAGAATGGCACGGCGGCAAGGTTCATAAGATAAGTGATCACATAATCCATCTTATGAGAGGTCAGGTGTATACGATCGACGGAATCAGGTTTTTCGCGATGGGTGGAGCTGAATCTACTGATAAGCAATTCCGCAAGGAAGGCGAGTCCTGGTGGGCCCGCGAGATGCCTTCTGACGAGGAATACGAGGAAGCGCTGGAGAATCTTAGGAAGGTCAATTTTGATGTTGATGTTGTGCTGACTCACTGTGCACCGGAAGGATATATCGGGAAGAACATGAGTCCTGTTTATAACAGTGATATCAACAGACTGCTTGCAGCAAACATGGCAGGTGTCGTGGACAGGTCAGGAAACAGGCTGACTAGGTTTCTGGATTCGCTGATCGTTGATTACGGACTGAAGTTCAAACATTGGTATTTCGGGCACTATCACAGGGATATTGATTGGGATAAGTTCTCGCTCATATTTAGTTCGGTGAGGTTAATCGTTATTAGTTAGTAGAGAGGATAGTGATTGGATGAAAGTATTTGTTAGTGGAATTAAACGCATAGAGAAGGATGGCGGCAAATGGGCACTTCCTGATTGTGTCTGTGCTTATCTAGATGAGCTTATGGCTGATGAAGCTGAGTTCCTTGTGGACGACCAGTCAATCGTTGCAGCTTTGGTACAGGATTATCTGAAATCTTCCAAATATAAGAAGGTTACGGTTTGTGTTGCCGGAGGAAAGAACTGGACGAAGCTCAATCTTGGAAAATGGGACGAGAATCATTCCTGTGTTCATGGCTGGGGCAGCACTGTTTATTCCCACGGAATCGAACGTGACTTCAGCATGATCGAGAATGCTGATACCTGCCTTGCGATTTGGGATGGTAAAGACTTCAACACATATGCGAATATGTTGTGCATTTGCGTGCTCCGTAAACCCGTCAAACTGTATCTGATCAATGAGGGCAGATGGATCGATGTGAATTCAATAGAGGATTTAAGCGAGTTCAAAGGTCCAAATGAAGAGTTGAGCGAAGATGAGATTTTCGACGTGATGACATGCTGCAAAGTGCCAAATGAAACGATGCGGAGTGTCGTTAAAGAAGATGATGAATATGTGTATCAGATGCTTCTGGATTGCATCAATCAGGCGGATATTGCACTTGAGAAAAAGCTGGAGCTTCTTACGCTTCTGTTAACAAAACAGAATCTTAATCATGAAGTATTTTGTTCAGTGGAAAGAGCAGTTAAACACGGGAAAAGCTGGAAGATCATAAAGCATGATGTTCGTGCAATCGCAGACTTCAGACCAGTTGGTTACGGGGAAACAGAGATCCCATGGAATGAGATCAGAACGAATTGGTATGTGATCGATAAGATCGTTCACCCGAGGAAGTATGCAAAGTATTTTGTATTTGGTAACAAGAAGATCACGTTTGAGTGATGAGACTAAAAAAGGACATCGAGCCTTCTATAATCAAACCATAAACTAGAAGAAACGAGGTTAATTATCATGAGAGAATTGGATAGAGTAATCGGTTATGAAAGCATTAAGACAGAACTTTACAGGATCATAGATATTGTTAAGAATCCCGATAAGTATAAGAAGCTCGGCGTATCGGTTCCGAAGGGGATCTTGCTTAGCGGTGAACCAGGAATCGGAAAGACACTTATGGCTAAGTGCTTTATTAAGGAGACTGGTTTAAAGACTTTTGTAATTAGAAAGGATAAACCTGACGGAGAGTTCATTGACTTTATACGTGAAACATTTGAACAGGCTGCATCTGAAGCTCCATCTATCGTCCTTCTTGATGACCTTGATAAGTTCGCGAATGAAGACCGCTATCACCGTGATGCTGAAGAGTATGTGACCGTTCAGACGTGCATCGATGACGTAAAGGATCTGGAGGTCTTTGTACTTGCTACATGCAATGATTACGGAAAGCTTCCTGAATCACTTGTCAGGAGCGGCCGCTTCGACAAGGAATTCTTCATGCATTTTCCTGGTTTAGAAGACTCAAAGAAGATCATTGAGTTCTACCTCAAGGACAAGAAGGTCGGAAAAGATGTTGACGTTGAGGAGATTGCTAGGTTCAGCGAGGGATATTCTTGCGCTGATCTGGAGACGGTTATTAACGAGGCTGGTATCTATGCCGGCTATGAGAACAAGAAGCACATCAGTCAGGATGACATCAAGAAGGCTGTAATCAGGAAGATCTTCAACGCTTGTGAGTCAGAGGAGAGTGATCCTGAAAGTGACAGGAGACTGGCAGTTCATGAGGCAGGACATACGGTTATTTCAGAGCTTTTCTATCCCAGTCAGGTTGCTTTTGTATCAATAGAAACAAAATCCAACCGTGGAGTCAAAGGCCTTGTTCACAGGAGCAGGGAAGAGCACCGTTTTGAAGTTTACGGTAACCATGAGATCGAGATTATGATTAACCTTGCCGGGAAAGCCGCTACGGAACTGATCCTGAACGAGATTGATATGGGAGTTAATGCGGATCTTCGCGGAGCGCATGACCGTATGACGAGACTTTTGGATGATGTTGCAGCATACGATTTCCAGGCGTGGTGCCACGGAGACGAGACATCGCAGCTTGTCTTTGACCATCTCGATACGATCAAAGGTGCAGAGTTGTCACGCTATTACTTTAAAACTAAGCAGTTGTTGAGCAAGAACCGTGCCTTCTTGGAAGAACTTATCGAATTGCTCATAGAGAAGAAGACGCTGTCTTACAAGGACATCGCACCAATCAGGGAGAAGTATGTTCCTGATAAGGGCGCGGCGGCGTGACGAAAGGAATAATATGAGAGGTGTTTTTTGGATAGTTGAAGGTGAACTGAAGGCATATGCATTTGAGCCTGGCGCTGAATATGGCGTGGCGAAATCCGGTGAGACGTTTAACCACAGGCTCCTGTGGCCGCATGTAAGGCCTGCCAAGTGCAAGAAAGAGTTCGATTACTACCCCAGAGGACGCGTTGATTACAACGGCAAGGGACGTCCTGTTATCTACATAAATCCGAACATCGGCGATGAATATGTGGAGCAGATTGCAAAGGCGTTTGAACTGACGGAAGAGCCGATCGTTAAATACGATGGAAGCGAACATTACAAGTGCTATTTAGACAGGTAATTATTCGATTATCTGCCACCGCTCGTACTTAGTAGGCTTTCCTTCCTGAAGTTCAAGGTAAGCCTTTTCGTTTTGTTCTTTCCTGAGCTGGACTTCTTCAGGAGTTATGGGAATTCCTGCCTGTTTGCACAGCCTGTAATAGACGAGAATGTTGGGGTTGTAGAAGGGGTTTAGCCAGACGGGATCATCGCTTCGGCCGGACATTCGGAGGAGTGCTGCGGCGACTGCGGCACTTCTGGATTGGCCTTTCGAGCAGCAGATATAAAGATCGGAAACTTCGTCAGGGAGCCTGTTAATGAACTTGATTATTGCCATGGCATGAGCGGTCTCGAAAGCACCAATAACGCTCGGATCTTCAACGTCGTAGAAAGCGATATCCAGTTTGTTGCCAGTATAGTTTTGGAGATATTCGTTTTTCCTGTCAGTGCAGATTATGACCGCATTTCTTTCCAGGGGCAGGTCAAAAGGAAGCTCGTAAAGCTTCGGATTAAATGCCGTGATGGCGAGGATGTGGATCGTGTATTTCTTCACTTTTGCGTCCATTTTTTGCCCTTTGTGATCATGACATGAGTCTAATACAAAGAATGTCCCATTAATGCCACATGTGTGCGAGTAAAATATAGAAAACGATGGAGATGTCAGCTTATGAACGAAGAATATAAGCAGTTTGATACTGTCTCTGACAGCGAAGTAATTGAAGCAGCTACTAAGCTGATGGATGAATTTGATGAAGCATTTAAGGAGCTTGCAAAATGATCGGTTTAACTAAGGCTCAAATCGTTGAGCTTCACATGGCTATATATGAGCGCTACGGCGGTGACCATGGCGTGCTTAATGAAGGCATGCTTGATTCAGCTTTGCAGGCACCGTTCCAGACTTTCGGAGGCGAAGAACTGATTCCAGATACCAAGGAAAAGATCGTGCGCCTGGCATTTGGACTTATAAAGAATCATGCGTTCCGTGACGGAAACAAGCGTATCGGAGCGCTTGTTCTGCTTACCTTGCTCGAGCTTAACGGATACCCTGTGAAGGCCACAAATGCTGAGTTTGCGGACATCATTATGGGTGTTGCCGCTAGCGTGAAGAATGAGGAAGATCTGATGACGTGGGTGGAGGCGCATCATGGCTAAGAGACCCGCGTGGACAATTGAGAACGGAAAGGTTGTTTGCAGAGAGTTCGAATTCGTATGGAACGGCGGTTTTGCTGTAATCCAGAAGAGAAAGAATATCAATGCACTGCATCAGTCTATTGAGATTGCTACCGGTCAGCGTGCTTTGGAGGTTTCGTCCAAAGGCGAGGTTGAACTGGGAAATCAGCTCAGTGCGTTCAACATGAAGACTAATGGGGTGTTTATTGAGAACATCTTTCAGTCTTCGAAGAAGTATGAGAACGGCGGACCATATCTTGATCTGATTGATGTATCTCCTAAGGAAGCTAAAAGGGATGAGAGGCATCATGGTTCAGGCAGGTTGGTCGCGTTAGTCAGAAATGGCGAGGAATGGCCGTTAGAGCCTAAGACTGCGTTCTACGATTACATCTATGTCTCGGCTTTGGTTGAGAACTTCGGCTATATACTTGATCTGTCTGAATATCAGTGGTTCACGGATATCGAGTTTAATCCCGGCAAGTCGATCAACTGCCAGGCGAGGTCTGTGGCGATATATAAATTGATTCAGGATAAGGCTGCTTTCGAAGTTTTAAATAATAAAAAGGACTGGCTCGAATTTCACGCAAAGCACGTTAAAGGATAGTATTGCATTTTGGAAATTTATCTCATATAATCTGCGACAATACTAATTTGAAAGGAGGTCCTAGCGATGACAAGACGATTATCTACAACTTTAAATCAATCAAATACTAAGGGTGCATGGGACCTTCTTTTCGAGGCTGCATAATAAATCCCAATTGAAGTAATCCCATGAATGCCCTTTCATAACGAAAGGAATATTTTTATGGACAATATTACAGGTCGATTTGCGTCGGCTACGGTCTTTGCTACTGCTATCGAAGACTATGCCAGATCGCAGATCCAGATGATACTTAATAACCAGGTATCTATTAATTCAAAAGTTTGCATAATGCCGGACTGTCATCCCGGCAAGGTTGGCCCCATCGGCCTTACCATGACCGTTACCGACAAGATAATCCCTCAGCTCATGGGTGTTGACATCGGTTGCGGAATGCTCGTTGCCAAGGTAGAAGGACGTTTTGAATTTCCTAAGCTCGACAGGGTGATAGCTGAGAACGTTCCGTCAGGCTTTGGGATTCGCAAAGCACCGCATAGCAAGGCACTGTTTGAGGTGATCTCTGATCTGAGATGCCCGCGTGCGGTTAACAGCGATAAGGCACTGAAGAGCCTTGGAACACTGGGCGGCGGCAACCACTTTATCGAAGTTGATAAGGGTGAGGACGGATACTACATCATTATTCACTCAGGCAGCCGTCATCTAGGTTATGACGTTGCAGATTACTACACCGAAGCTGCGAGAAGAAGGCTTACCAACATGGGAATGGACGTGCCGTATGAGATGTCTTATGTAGAAGGTACTCTGATGGATGACTATCTTCACGATGTTGAGATCGCTACCAGGTACGCATCGCTTAACAGGGAGATCATTCTTGGCGAGATCCTGAAGGGTATGAAGTGGAAGGAAGTGGAGCGCTACGAGTCAATCCACAACTACATTGGTACGCTTCCTGACGGTACCAGAATCCTTCGCAAGGGCGCTGCATCAGCTTGTGAAGGCGAGATGGTAATTATCCCCATCAACATGCGTGACGGAGTGATCCTGGGCGTCGGTAAAGGCAATGCTTCGTGGAATTATTCCGCGCCGCACGGATCAGGCCGTGTACTGCGCCGCGATGAAGTAAAGAACCACTACACGGTATCGTCATTCAAGAACGACATGAAGGGAATTTATTCGTCTTCCATATGCGCAGGAACTTTGGATGAAGCACCAGTTGCTTACAGAGGAATCGAAGAGATCGTTGACGTGATTTCGGACATCGTAGAAGTTAAGGAAATCATAAAGCCCGTCTATAACTTTAAGGCAGGAAAAGAGAGGTAAGAATGTTATTACAGATAAGTTCAGGACAGGGCCCTGCTGAGTGCTCTGTCGGAGTAGAAAAGCTCGCTAAGTCTTTGCTTAAAGAGTTTACAGGATCAAGGATCGTATCAGTAAATGAGGACTATTCGGGTAACGGCTATAAGTCTTGTGTTATGGAATTTGATGAAGATGTATCTTCGATCGAAGGCACGGTCTTATGGGTGTGGAAGAGCACCATAAGACCGGGTCATCAGCGCAAGAACTGGTATATGGATCTTCATGTGATCAAGGAAGCAGATGTTGTTGGCGAGTTGAATCTGTCTGACTGCGAGATAACGACAATGCACTGCGGCGGCAAGGGCGGCCAGCATGTCAACAAGGTTGAGACAGGCGTACGTGTTAGCCATAAGCCGACAGGCATTGTTGTTACCTGCACTGAAGAAAGAAGCCAGGTGCAGAACAAGCAGAAAGCAATGAAGAGATTGGAAAGCATTCTCGCAGCAAAGCAGGAAGACAACAATGCTGAAGCTTTGAACAGCGCGTGGCAGAAACATACGGAGATCGTGAGAGGCAATCCTGTAAGGGTTTACGAGGGCGAGAAGTTCAAGCGCAAGAGCTGATGGGACATTTTCAGGACATTAGGGTTGTTAACATTAGGGTGAGGAAAAGGCTATGTCTAAGGTCAATTGCTATTTTGATTCAAAGCAGAAAGCGCGTCACAGACAGCGTCGATATTATACTGCGCACAAGAAGCTTTACAGGGCCCGCAAGAGCGAGAGAGGGGAGTACAGCCACTTCTACGGCTTTTGCGGATATTTCGTTGAGCGGCAAAGAGAACGGATAGTACATATTCCTGTAAAGGATCAGGGCGGAAGGATCATTTATATTCCCAAGATTATAAAGGTCGGAGGAGAGATCTTTCAGGTCAGACACTGCTCAATAACTGCAAGGTATTGCAAGCAGATCGCAGCCAGAAAGTTCAGAAGGAACAAGAAGTTCGATGAGGATTCATACATCTTGAAAGGCTCCAAATACAAAAAGGATTATGACATAGCATGGACCATTACTTGATCTCTGAGGAGGCGAACGAGCATGAAAGCAAATGTTACTGAACGAACCGGAGATGAATCCGATATAAAGATAGTCGATGTAGATGCCGCTACTGAAGAAGAGGCTCAATTATCGATTTCTGGTCTAAGAGCGAGATCACGTATTCGGCATAGATCGCTTGTTTCGAAAGGACCTTACAGAGGTTTCTTTGTTGTTGCTGTTATGACATTCACAGGTCCTGATCTTCCGATTGGTGCTGATTTAACTTTTCCTGAGATAGGCCAGACATGGACTGTTATTGCTAAGAATAAGGCTGCCCTTCGTGTGCGTTTTGATCCTGAAGAATATGAAGAAGACGAAGCAAAACTCAAGGCTAAGCTTCATGAGTGGGCGGAGAAGAGTGGAATTGTGTTCGGGCGATAGTGCAGGTCGGAACTGATGCGTCATTTCCAGTACATCCCAATCGTTATTATAAGTGTGAAAAGAAAACCTGATAACGATAAGGAGGTGCACCATGGCTATCACAGAAGTAAAGAGAATTCACACGGCAAATAAGCCCGACTGGAATTACATCGAAGATCCCAAGATCGTTAAGGTCGCAAAGCTTGCCCTGATTCTGGCTGACAAGGACACCGACATCGAAGAAAGACTGCTCTGCGTAAAGGCTGCTGAGAGGTTTGGCCGAATAACCGAAGAGGAAGCAAATCAGCTGCTTTTGTATAGAGCGGAGTTGGAAAGATTTATGGGACGATAGGCCAACGATAAGATTTGCGAGGCCTTTCGAAATTGTCCGCAAAAGCGAATTTGTGTCCCATTATCGGACCATCGGTTTTTCTATAATTGATTTCACCAATACATGCGAAGGACGGGCAGGGCAGATATGGATAATCTTATTGATCAGATGACAGACCGGAATGAAGTAGACGTTGAGATGGCTATTCTCGCTCTTTGCATGCGCAAGAATAAGGCCGTGCTTGAAGCTGTTCAGAATAAAGTCACGGAAGAAGACTTTACAGATGCGCGCAACGGTCTTATTTTCGGCGTGATACTTGATATGTATTACGAAAATACCGTGATCGACCGGATCACGGTTTTCGCAGAACTGGAAAAAAGAGGCTTTGCTGATAAGGCCGGCGGCCAGAGATACGTTTACCGCGTCGGTGACACGATGGCGGTCATGTCCGCTTTGGACAGTTATATTGCTGAGGTCAAAGATAGGAGCAGCAGACAGAAAATCGTTTTGGCTGCTGATAAGATCAAATATCAGGCACAGAGCGGCAAATCCAGTTCAGAGAATATCCTGGAAGATGCGATTATGTCATTGTCCCAACTGAGAGGTCCTGGTGAGTCTAAGGGTTTGGTCGTCTTGGCCGATGTCCTTAAATCCACTCTCACTCAAGTGTATGAGGAAATCAGAGATGAAAAAGCCGGTAACAGGATCAAGTTGGGATTCCCGAAGCTTGATGCGATGATGGGCGGTTTGGGACCCGGTACGCTCCATGTTCTTGCCGCACGTCCTGGTATGGGTAAAACCGCTTTAGCCGTTAATATGGCCGTGAATGTAGCTGCCAATCAGAATCCGGTAGTTATCTTCTCTTTGGAAATGACAAATGAAGAAATCGGTAAGAGAATTATGTCTTCAGCCATGACAAAACCTGTAATCGAGATTGTGAATTCGTGCCAGCTCTCGGATGCCGACAGACAACAGATAGACAATGCTCTGGTTAAGCTAAGGGATTATCCTATTTATTTTGATGATGGCCCCGACATTAATCCATACACAATGAAGGCTAAGGTTCAGCAGCTCGTTTCGGCCGGGATTATGCCGAAGCTGATCTTCGTCGACTACCTTCAGCTTATGAATGTGAAGAGCATGTCCGGCAGGTCACGTAACGACGAAGTAGCAAACATCTCGCGTAACCTTAAGCTTCTGGCAAAGGAATTCCGCATCCCGATCATTGCACTGTCCCAGTTGTCCAGAAAGACTGAAGAAAAGGGCCGGAAAGACCATACGCCACGTCTCTCTGATCTGAGAGATTCCGGCGCGATTGAACAGGATGCCGATACTGTAATGTTTGTCGACAGACCCGATTATCACGGCGATGAGGACGCCAAGACGCCCGATGCCCCCGCCAATGCTAAACCGGCAAATACAAGCGGCAGCATTGTGGTCGAGCCCGCCTATATTTATCTGGCCAAAAATCGTCACGGCCAAGTCGGCAAAGACCAGGTGTGGTGGATCCCAAGCAAGACACTGTTCTACGAATATAACGATAGAGATCCGCAAGACCCCAACAACGCTTACATCAGAAGTGCAGGCGTCGATGTTTCCGGCAACGCGGCTGCGCAGAAGTATGAGTTTGAGGACGAAGGGGACGACGCTCCTGAAATGGATCCTCCGTTGGCTGAAGACGAGGTCGCTGTTGGTGTTGATGACAGTGAGCAGGAGGGTAATGGATTCTTCGCTGATGCAAATGAAGGGTTTCCGGAAGGGTTTGTGTGAGAAGCCCCACCATTTTAATAAGTATAATTTCAGATATTATTGAAAGGCAAACTATTAGGAAGTTGATTATCATCGGGATCTTTTTTGCCCAAACCAATTCTAAAATAGTATGCGTTTTCTGAATGTGAGTTAGGAATAGAAGTAATCTTAAATATACTATTTTCACCTATACAGCTATTAGAATTACAACGATCTGAAATATAGCATCTTATAGTTTTAGGCATGTACAATCATTTGATTCGATCCCAATTGACTATCAAGGTTTCCCCCATTTCCATTCCAAACGAACCTCAATAATAGTTCAGTTTCTCTTGCTTAAACACGTACAGGTTAAAAACTCCTGAGATAGTTATAATTGATTGCTATTTCTCTTGATATAAGATGCATTTATATGTAAACTGAAAGCACTAAAAATCAATGATTTGGGGGCTTTTGCATATGTTAGGTGATATTGTGTTGTATAAGGAACTAGTTTCAAGACAGGATGAGAAAACAAAATATTATTCTACTTATATAATACAGATAGAGAAAAATTTTGCACCCATATTAGAATATATAAAGGCAGAGTATCCTAAGTATCCGGATCATGGGATTAACCATTCTTATAGGATAATGGAACGAATCAGTTTGATTTTAAGCAACGAATTTAGAAAAGAACTTTCGTCTCTTGAAATAGTTATTCTTTTTTTTGCAGCATTTTTCCATGATTCTGGAATGTGTTTGCTTGAATCTACTGATAAGGACGAGGAAGAGTTACGAAGCGAACACCATCTCGCCGCTAAAAAGGTCATCGATATGTTTTTCGATAGTGGAATCGGTGGGTTGCGAGAAAAAGAAAGAATTAAGGGCGCAGTAACTTTTGTGTGTGAAGCCCATGGATTATTATTAGAAGATCTTGTAAAAGATAGACGATTTCACAATATAGATAAAATAGATACTTTCACTGTTCGGTATGGTTTGTTAGCATTTCTATTAAGAATTGGTGATCTAATGGATCTTGAGTCAGAACGAGCTAATAACTTTAGAATGATGATGTATAGTGAAAATTTCAAAAAAGATCCATTATCTTATGATCATAATTTGAGACATCAAAGAGTGCTACAGTATTATTATGATCCTGATAGATTAATTGTACGGGTTAGTGCAGATAATGAATGCCAATATGGTATTTGGTCTGATTGGTTTGGTTACCTAAGTGCTGATATAGAAAAATTCAATGCCCTTTATGCTAGAAATGGGTTATTTCTTCCTATACCTGAAACAATTATCGAGAAGGCATGGGACGAATAAGCTGTTGCGTTGGAAATTTCTCAACAGCAAGTTTTAGACAAATATCTAGACGCAAAACTAAATACAGCAGTTGGTTTCTCTGCGGCTAATAACCAATGCGTAGTGTTGGCTTATTCTGCAGTACTATAGACCGCTGTTGGTCTATGTGAAAGTTTTGTTTGAGGCATAAACGAGATAAAATGATTTAAAGTGCAGTTATATTGTGAGGGCATTAATTATGTTTAGCGGTATTGAATTATATAATGAGTTGACTTCGAGAGCAGATGAAAAATCAAAGTATTATGTTGCCTATATCAATCAAATTGAGAATAACATTAATCTCTTATTAGAGAAAATTAAAGAAGCGCAATCAGAATATATTGAACTCAGTGCAAATCATACAATTAAGATATTGGAAAATATCAGTCTGTTGATGAACGAGAATTTTAAGAAAAACCTCTCTTCGTTAGAAATACTTATTCTATTTTATGGTGCTCTTCTTCATGACTCCGGCAGTGTGGTGTTTACTTCCGATGAAATTGAAAAGAAGAAACTTCAAGAAGAGCATATCCGAGTTACAAAAAACGTTGTTAATATATTCTTTGATAATGTAATAGGCGAGCTTAGATGTAAAGATAGAATCAAGCTTGCAGTTGAATATATTTGTGAAGCAAATGACTATTTGCTTGATGAAATTGTTAACAGAGAAGATTTTGCAACGACAGATCGAATTGACACTTTCAAAGTTCGATATAACCTGTTATCGCTGTTGTTAAGAATCGGAGATTTCTTGGATCTTGAATCCAAGCGAACGAATAATTGTAGAATGATGTTGTTTAGTTCAACATTTAACAAGTATTGCTTTACTCATAATGAACGCTATAAGAACACAGTTAGATGTTATTATAATTTTGATGTGATTAATATTCGTGTTAATGCAGCTAATAAAAATCAATACAAGATATGGTCAGATTGGTTTTCGTTTTTGCGTGCTGAAATTGAAAAGTTTAATACTCTTTTTGCTTCTGAAGGTTTTTATTTGCCAAATCCAACCACAAATATCAAGCGCCCAGATGGAGCGAAATATAATGTNNATTATTTCAAAATCAGTTTATACAAATGACTTAGATTTTCTTCGTGAATTAATTCAGAATGCAATAGATGCATCTTTAAAGCGTGTTTATTCCAATAAAAGGGTTAAACTTGAACACCCGTCACCTAGAGCATGGAACACCGACATTAATAATATTGTAGTTCTATATTCAGAAAAAAAGAACACCTTGACCATAACAGATTATGGCATTGGAATGAATCTGAGTGATATAAGGAATTATTTATTTAAAGTTAGTAGTACTGGAACAATAGTTAATGATACAAGATCGTTTGCTTTCCCGGGAATAGCTAAATATGGAATAGGTTTTGTTTCTTGCTTAGTTAATGCTGATGAAATATATATCTATACAAGCGATAATAAGCGTGATATGTATGTTGTTTCGCTTGAATCCAATAGTAATATTGCTTTTATTGAAAACACGGAAAACGACTGCTCATATAAGGGAACGACTATAGTTCTTAAGCTTAAGAATAAGTTTAATTATTCTGAAATCAGCGAGTATATAAAAACAACAATAAAATATCCATCGGTTGGAATATGCATTTATGATATGGACTCAGTAAACTATGTATTTTCTAATATTGATTGTATGGAGTTGGTTGATTTATGTCAAAAAGAACCATATAGGTTTGAAAAAAGTTTAGACGGCGCATCTGATGTTATCGCTAATCGACTTGCTTCCCCAACTGAAAAGAAGGACTTAGTTGAGAAGGCAAAGCTCCTTGTGATTAAATTAAGAGAATCGATTCAAGTTGACGGCAAATATTTGCTTCGCGAGATGAATTCCATAGACATCAATTATTACAATGAACAAGTGTTGAGTTTACGAGACATTTTGAATAAAAATGGAATCAAAGGTTTTTCGAATGAATTAGTAATTCATAATGGTACATTTGGTTTTGCAGAGCTAGAATCGAGAATTGAAAAAATAATAATGCTGTTTGATGAGTGCGAAGAAAATGTGGATGATTGCCTTGCAGAACTCAATAGTGAAATATCAAAATACACAATCCGCATGGAAAGGATAACTAATTCTGATTTTGTTTCTTTTGGTGATTGCAATTCTTATTTTGTTGAAATCGGGACAGACCTTCTGCCAAAGAAATGCACAAAAAATCCTGACAAAAAATTATTATCTAATAAGCAAGGCATAGTATATATTTGTCAACAGATTCAGAATTATGATTTGGGAATCGAATGCAACACTATACATGCATTTTTATTACATAAAGGAAAAGTATGTAATCGTATAGCTAGATTAACAGGGATTTGTAAATTTTTTGATCAGTTGGAATATAGGCGAATCAATATTTCAATACCCATTTCAAGTTGGAATGAAGATATTATTGATGAAGCCATTGAATATATTAAGTATAATCCGCAAGAACTTCATCAGAATGGGGGGTACTATACTCCTGAAATGACGATTGAGCCTGAATACGAAGATATTTTCTTTGTAAATAATTGTATTATCTCTCCCCAAAAGCATTATGCTCGAGGGAGCAAAGAGCGGAAGGTTTATACAAATCTGAAAAGAAATATTGCTGTGGAATATATTCCTGAACAGCTTCGAAGTTTTAGTGTTAACCAAGAAAACGGTTTTTATCAAGACGGCATTTTAGTTCCGAGCGATATAAGCACATTGTTCCCGATAGGCTACTGCTTGATACATTGTAATCTTACAGCAGGAGCGCGAATGAAACTGAATATTACAAGGCATAACATAAGCGAGTTGAGAGACGATGTTGACATGTGGCTTAGTAAAACAGGTTTTAATATTCAATATGGGTTATTTCAAGGATTAACAAATTCGCTTGAAGAATTGGGATTACAGATTGATGATTGTTTAACGGTTGTGTCCCCAATTATTAGGAAATCTAATTTCGGGAGGAAAGCATTTACTGCTTTTTTTAAGGTTATTGATGGATATTTTGATGGGTATCAATATGTAGACAAATGGATTAATTAGCGCATCTCAAAGGCATTAGATTTGGAGGCATATTCCTATTTCTAAGATGGGATTAAAGTGTCTTCAAATATGTTAAATCTCTTTTCCCTTGGTTTGCTAAGAATAACGTGCAATTTAGTGCTGGTGCTCGCATGACGTAAAATACTACCAGACATGGAATTAGTGTAGTTAACTCAGATTGCTTAGAATGGATGAGTTATATAGGCAATTACATTCAAAGCTATTTGTTAGATGGGATTATGGCAGCTTTTGAGGATTTGCAACTAAGCGTTAACGATTATGAAGAATTGTTTTCTCAAGATACAGATTCTAATAAAACTAGTGTTATTGAATCGCTTGCAAGAATAAACTTAACAAGTGTTATTCACAATAAAATGCACGATGAGAATGACGGTTTTAAAAAGAATTATGACGATAAAACTATCCAAGATTATGATGAATAAACGAGAGTTTAAGAGTAAAACTATGCAAACAATTAGCCCAAAAGGTCGTCATCTGACGACCTTTTCTATTGCTTGAGTTTATAATTCTGTTTTACTCCCCACAAACTCCCCCAACTGATTCTCCGCAAAGTGCCACGCACCGTAGAGGCAGAGCTTGTTGGTCTTTTCGAGCTGTACCTTGTTGTCATCTATGAGCTTTTGTGCAGCGAGGCTGGCGCCGCCGGTAGCTACTGCGAGGCCGACTGTTCCGAATGTCTTTGTGAATTTGGTTGCAGCATCGTCTTCGGGCGCAGCTTCGAAGATCTTTCCAACTGCATCTTCGTAGCTGTCCAGGAACGCTTTGTAGCGCGAGTTGTCCTTGATGTACATCGTGTCAGTCGTGATCAAAGCATAGCGCGAATTGAGGCCGTAGCAGATGCCCCAGCGCTCGTATTTGATGTCGATGAAGCAGCCCAAGGACGTGGTGTCCTTGATGTCGCCGACGAAGAGCATCCGGGTGTGGATGGGACCGGTCTTGCGTTTGACGTCCCAGGTCTTTTCTTCCCAGGCTTCGATCTCGTCTTCGGCAATGTTGCCGGAAGCGACCAGGATCTTAACTACGTCATCTAACATCGGTTTATCTTTGCATACAAGGATCAGTTTAGTGTCTGACATTTGGTACTCCTTTAAGCGCTTCTATGCTGATCACGTAATGTCGTGGATTCTTGCGATCAGTGACTGGACTTCCTTCTGGATTTTCTCGAGCTTCTGGCACTGTTCAGATCTGTCGGCTCTGGTGGTCCTTAGTTCGGCGATGTTGTCTTCGACGGATTTTATGGACTGCTCCATAGGGGAGACGACGCTCTGCTTAACGTATTCGGCAGCGTAGTCTTCGAGTGACGTCGCAGCGGTGTTGAATTCGGACCTTATGTTCTGGCGGTTGTTCTTCATGGCTTCGAGCTTAAGCTGCTCGTCGTAGTCTTCCTTGAACTGGAGAGCTAATTCCAATCCGACGCCAACAACGCCGAAGATCGAAGATGACCTGTTGGCTACCTTCGATGCGACGGTTCCTGCCTTGCCGGCTTTGCTTATGAGCTTGGTGCCGGTGTTCATGGAATGAAGTGATGTACGCAGGAAGTTCTGTGTGTTGTCAGTGAGCCTGATCGCCTTGTAGGAAGAATCAGCAAGCGAAAGCATCTCAGGAATGCCGGACTTAACGAGAGTGCCTACTAAGATGTCGCCTTTCTTCTCCAAGTCTGTCGCGGTGACGAATACTTTCTTTACCGCGTCAGGAAGGTTGTCGTATTTGTCGACGAGCCTGATCTTGAGGTTCTGTGTAAACTCCGTAGCTTCCATATCGGTAAAGTTCTGACCGAGCTCAAGGAAGCATGAATGAACGTGGTCGTCAGCGTCAGTCCTGGTCTTATTGATGAGCTCTTCAGCGGTCTTGCCGTACTGAGAGATCTTTTCTTCGAGTTCTTCCATGGGGATGCCCGAATCGACTAGCGCTGCTGCATCGAGGCCGTATTCTCTGATCTTTGCAGCGGAATCAGCGAAGATGTCAGTGACTTCTCGCTGCATGCGGGTTCTTGCGTCGATCAGCATGTGGCGCTGCTGCTTTAAGTTCTCTTCCAAAGCATCGATATCAGCGTCCTCAGAACCCGGTGTGAGGTCTGATATCGCCTTATCTAATTCGTTATCCAATACATAGAGGTCTGTAGTGAGTTTCGATGTGAGAGTCTTCTCTGCGACGTAAGCGTTAAGTGTGTCGATGAACTGCGCATATCCGGATCTCGCAAGGAGCTCGTCAGCAAGCTCTGGATCGCCTTCACGCTCTTCCAGGCTGTCCAGATAGGACTGGGCATCCAAGAATGAGAGGTGGAGCTGTTCAGGAGTGTAGGGAGCCAATACCGTGCGCAGATCTTCTCTTATAATGTTCTGCTGCTCTTCGGTGTTGCCCTTGGCGGCGCGCTCCATCTTATTGACGACGAGGATCATCTCGCCGGCCTTGTCCTTATCGATCGCAAGGCGCCTGAAATGGTCAGCCATGTATGAATCGAACAGTTCATTCGTGATCACGAAAACAAGTATGTCAGCAGCCGCAATAGCCTTATAGGATATCTCGTCATGGTCAGGGCGAAGGGACGTATGAACGCCTGGAGTGTCAACGATCTCAAGGCCGTTCCACTCGTATGTGTGGGTCTCCTGGGTCGTGATTTTCGCGCCCGTGGCGATAGTGTCGTTGCCCGTGAGCATCTTGATTATTGAGGACTTGCCCGCAGAATACTGACCGGCAAAAACGATCTTGACCTTATCGGACTTATCAGATGCTTCCTTCTGATCTATGCCTGCGTCTGAAAGCGCGCGGAGAGCTTTCTCCTTCAGTGCTTCTTTGGAGCGGGACAACTCAGCTATCTGGAACATAACTATCCTCCTATTCTGTAAGGCAAGAACTGCTCTAGGAGCCTCAGCCTGTTAAGTAACCTGATGTCTTCTTTATCCGTCCTGATGAGGACCGTATTGGATTCATTGTCGCACTCTATGTTCTCCTGCGCCACGATGCCGCCCAAGATGTCTGACACGTATCTGGGCTTGTCTTCAGTCGTTGTGACTGTCGTGACATCCTCAGCGATGAGGTCGGAGAGCTGCTGTGTGAATTCCTTTGGAGTCGCGTTCGTCGACTTCTCTGAGAGCAGAGTGCATACACCCGGTATGCGTGCAGCGGTGTCGATGTTGGACATGTATGTGGTTGCTTGATCGTCGCCGAATACCGCAGATGCGATCTTGGCGGTGAAGGTCATGTTAAGCGATCTCAGCTCTACTCTTAGCGAGTCGGCCAGGTCGTTCTGCGTTGTGGCAAGGGCTTCGATAACGTTCTCGATCTTCGTGAGCTCATCTATGACCAGGTCGATCTTGCCCTTAATGAGCCTGTCGAGATTCTTCTCGAGCTGCGTCCAGATGCTGTCGCATGTGGCATTGACGGATTCCGTGAGCTCCTTCTCGAGCCTCGCACGTGCCTTTGCGAGCTTGTCGCCGCTGGACTCCAAGAAGAGGAGCGCGATGCCGCCTGCAAGGCCTATTCCTGCTGCTACCCAGCCTACAGGACCTGCAGCCATCTCCACGCCTGATAACGTAAGGATTGCAGCCGCGACCGTACCGCCGCCACCCAGAAGGAGGCTCGACCAGCCGACGATCCTCTTGGCGTCGATCAGGGCAGGGGTGAGGAAGGTCCTCTGGACGGAATCTATGGAGACATAACGGAGCTCGCTCTCCATCTCACGGATGGTCTCAGCGATGATGCCGTCAACTTCGGACTCCATGTCGTCCAAGAGCTCCTTGCATCTGCCTTCGATATTCTTGCTCTCGATTATCTCGCCCCAGGCGATGTCCGCGAGCTTGTCGTTATAGTGGTCTTCCGCGAATACCGCGATGTCGGTTCTAAGTTCGGTCTTGAGGCGCATCATGAAGGACTCGATGCGCTTCCTGCCGTCCTTAACGAAGACTGACTTGCGCTTCTCCAGCGCGCGCTTCTTGTCCGAGACGATCTTGCCCTGCGACTCGTTCATGCGGCTCTGCAGATCGAGCTCTGAGAGAGCCTCACTCATGGGATTTGCGATGATGTCCGCGAAAGTCTTGACTCTGATGTATTTGCCTCTGACCAGTACCTGCTCGCAAAGGAGCTCCTTCAGGATGTCTATGCGGCTTACTTCACGCCAAAATGCTGCTTTGTTTTGTGTCTCCACGTCCAGCGCCTTCTCGCATTTGACGGCCTCATAAGCAGCCTTCAGGTGCGTTGCGACGAATGGAACATTGTTCCAATCCTGCCCGAAAGCATCACCAAACTTGCAGAACTGCTTCCTGATCTCCTCTATGCGCTCCTCATCAAAGGCACGGTTCATGTCGCGCTCAACGAGCTTCATGCTCTTGCCGGAATCTACCGACACCTTAACGTTCATTATGATTATCACGGGCTTGCCCAGGTCCTTGACCTGCCTGAAACAGTCAGCCTCAACTGCCTGCGGTGCATCGTCCGTCAGCAGGAATACAATGAGGTCAGCGGTCTTTGCGGCATCAAAGGCCAGTCTGGTATCCTCCTCGCCCTCAAACGCGCCAATTCCGGGCACGTCCGTAACTGCCAGACCATTCCACTCGTAACGTCTGATATCTCTGGTCGTGCGCTGCGCGCCCATACCGATCGCAGAACCGTCGCCCTCAGTCAGGACCTCCATCAGCGTCGATTTGCCCGCCATGGTGCGCCCGAAAAGCGTGACCGAGAACTTCTCCAGGTCCTCTTTCAGCGCGTTTAAGTCTTCTGTAAATGAAATGCGCAGGGAGTCCACGGACTGCTGTATGTCAACAAGCTGCCCCTCAAGAGCCTCGCCCAGACCTATGACCTCGCAAGGCGAAGCCTTATATTCAATAGCAGTCTCCCTTATATTGTCCTCAGCAGACTCCAGGATCTTATCCAGCACGGCACGCTCATCCGCCGCGAGCTCATACCCGCTCTTCGCTGCCTCATAGCATTCCGATAATGCTTTGGTAAGATCAGTCTGTGGCATGCCGTACACCCCTCAAGGACTACATAATCAAATAAACAAAGAGATTTGATAGGGTAATTATAACATTTAAGGGGGAGAGGGGTAGGGGAGATAGAATGATATAATGACATTATTCAAGCAGGGCTTTGAGTAAGATAATTATATGAAGTTCAGCGGATTGTTTGGAATGTTGATTATGGTTTTTGAAATATAAGGGGATTCTATGTTAGAAGAACTTAATCATTCTGGTTATATAGTCATTAAACGTCAAGTTGGAAAAAGGAAAACGATTAATTGCCGTTATGAATATGAATTTAAGGACGGATTACTATATATTTATGCTTTCGAAAAAGTTCCTGAAATCAGTGGTATAAGAGAAGTTTTGGGGACTGGTTTTGACCGAGTTAATTATTTATTTGTAGCTTCTACTGAAATCACTGATGATTGGTCTGATAAGTATCCTAAAAGAATCAGAATTGATTATGTAGTTAAAAATTTCGAGAATGATGCAATTTGTAATCAAGCTGTTATTTCTTTTGATGAATTGCAATACTTTTGTCCATCTGCTTCTGTGGTACAAGAGGATTCAACGGGCAATGTTACATTTCTAAATGAACGCAAAGAATTGAAATCTTTTGATATTACTGTTGATAGTAAACCGTGTCATGTTTGTTTTAGGTTGCGAAATGAAGGCAATACTGGATTTGCGAAATCTTATATGACAGCAATAACAGACATTGCGATTTCATTTCCAAAAACAAATGATTACGAATTTCTGAAAAAGATATATTTAGTTGTAGATAAGGTATTTGCCTTCATATGCAATAGATGTAACACAACATGTCTATCTATGATAGTAAATGGAAAGTATAAATGCATAGATTATAGTGATGGAAAAAATGTAAAAAGAATGTTCCCGTTTTCATTCGAAATATTTTATTTTGATTATTATCGAGAAGAACCTGAAAACAATGAAGTTATAAAGAATACATGGTGGGCGAGTGGATTTTTTTCGCACATTGATGCGTTATTTGATTTAGTAGCTAAAGATCTTTCTGGAATAGAAGATGAGAATGGTCGTGGTACTATTTCTATAGATAGTATTCATCCTTCATTAAAAAGAAGAAGAAAAATCGATTTGCAATTGAGTTTGCAAATTGCTAGTGCATTTGAGTTTTATGTTCGTAAGTATCTTCCAAATATGATTGAAGAGAAGAAATATCATAAAGAAGTTAAGCAAGCTCTTGAGCAAATTTATGAAACTTCAAAAGGGAAAAAGAAGAAGAAACTAGTCAAAGATTTAATTGATCATGTCGTGATTGAACCTGCTTTAGAAGATAAAATCTGGAAAGTATATAACGGCTATGGCAAATGGAAACCAGTAAAGCCTTGTATTTCTGAAGTGTGGTTTAATGAGAACGAGATAAGAAAATTGGGTAGCGAAATGAATGAATGGCGCAATGATTTGGCGCATTCAAAAAGAAAATACAAACCGAGCGCCAATACTATTAGAGCAGTAAGGCTGATAGAGCATCTTAATTACTCAATAGTTCTTAGAAAGTTAGGTTATAGTGATGAGGAGATAATGGATATCCTGTCTCATGTTTTGATACATGAAATATTCGTTGATAAGTATCCTGATTTAAATGATCTTTTGTCAAGCAAATAAGCCAGCATAGATTGTGTACCATCTGTGTATCGTTCAAAGGAATTTAATGTTTTCGGTGGATTTGTAAGGGTAAATTTCGCCTCAAACAATAATTTAGTTTTTCATTTTACGCTGGCTTGCCATGGCCAAATCAAGAGAATATCCAGCTGATTAGTCAGATTTTACATCAGAATTTCGCTCAGAAACACCCCTGGTATGCTCTATCTTAATTCAAACATATCCAGACTCTAATTTAGTTTTACATTCAACTCGATTTTTGCTGATACAATTAAGGCATAACAAATTGACATAGTTGTCATGATGAAGAAACCAAGTTACTATTATTTAATAGTGATGAGCAGGTAATAAAAGAGATAGAAACATTTGATACATATTATCTGGTTGATTCTAGAGATTATTCTTCGTCTGATATTGTCGAGAAAGAAATCGAAATATTAGGAAAGAAAAATGACAAGGTATATTCAGTTTGTTTATCAAAGTTGCAAATAAAAAATGAGACTATATATATTATGCTTGTCTCTCCTGATAATTGCAAAACGGATTACTCTTCTGATTACAGAGCTATTTTATCCAATATATATGTTCCCCAAGCTAAATATTGGTGTGGTTATAAAAACGAGAATACAAAAGCTAAAGACTTAGCAAAGAAAACTTACCCTAATTTATATAAGCAATCCCAATAAAAGTACCTAATGACCCATTTGCAAATAAAAATGTAGTCACAAGGTGATCTTAGTATTTTATGAAGAGGTAATATGCCCACCGTTCTTCGTAGTGCGGCCGAGTCTCTCGAATCGAGACCACTCTCACCACTCTACCCCTACATACACACTCATCTCTCCTTCGCCTCTGTTTGCCCATAAATGGTAGGGGATAAGGGTGAGATATACGTCTTCTGAACTGAAGCCTTCAAATGTCTTGTACAGCGAAGTAGATGGGATTTTCGAGCCCTCCATTTTAACGCGCGATGCTTTGACAACAAGCTTGATTGCCTCAGCACCGAATTCATCCGTGACATTCTCCGTGATATTTACCGGAGTCTTGATCCTGATCTCTCTTAAAGCGGGACCGTTGTCTGCTTCTTCGGCGCAATAGACGACAGGGCCTCTCATTATCGCGACTTTGCCGGCATCTTCAGAGACCTTTTCGTCGGCGGCTATTACTTTCGCTGTCATGTCGAACTCAAGACAGATACAGGTGTCAGCCGCAAATCCTGAGCAGAAGATATAGCCGTTCCTGATCTCAGTTATTAGATCGTCGGCGCCCGTAACCTTATAGTTACCGGCAGTCCAGGCGGGGAGCCTAAGTGCCAGCACGAAGTCCGTACCGGCAGCGCCCGTAACAGATATGCTGACATTTCCGCTATTTGGAAGACCAGACATTACAGACACTTTTACGTTCTTTCCGCCGACGTTCTTTACGGTCTCAGAACCAATATAGAGATTTGTGTAAAGCGTGTTCTGATCTTCGGCGAAGATGTACTGGCCGAGCGAAGATATGAGGCGCGTGATGTTCGGAGGGCAGCAAGCGCACCCGAACCATTTCTGGCGGACGGGCTTGATGTGCATCTTGCGCTCGTCTTTTTCGCAAGCTTCAGGGATTACTTCGAGAGGGTTTACATAGAAGAAACTCTTGCCGTCCAAGGCCATGCCGGCGAGCACGGTGTTATAGAGCGCGAGCTCCATTATGTCCGCGTATTTGCTGTCAGGATCAAGGCACAGCATCCTCCTTGCGAAGAACACGAGCCCGATCGCAGCGCACGTCTCCGAATAAGCGGTGTCGTTAGGCAGGTCGTAGGGAAAAGAGAAGCTCTCGCCCAGGTGCGTCGCGCCGATACCGCCGGTGATATAGAGCTTGGTATTTACAATGCTATTCCAAAGCTTTTGGCACGCACTCTTAAGTGAAGCATCGCCTGATTTAAGCGCCATGTCAGCCATTCCCGAGTAAAGATAAACGGCCCTGACAGCGTGTCCCACAGCCTCAGTCTGTTGCCTTACCGGCATGTGCGCCTGATGGTAGTAGTCGGGCTTGCCCTTCATGTCAGGATGCTCGCCTTCGAAATAGTTGGGGCTCTTGCCGCGCTCGTCGATAAAGTATTCGGCAAGCTTCCTGTATCTTTCCTCATGCGTCAGATCATACAGGCGGAACAGCGCCATCTCCGTGATCTCGTGACCGGGATAACCGTGGATCTTGCCCTCTTCCGTACCGAACTTATCGCTCACATAATCGGCATATCTTTTCGCCGCATTAAGGAGCTTGTCCTTGCCGGTCGCTTCATAGTAAGCGACGGCGCCTTCGATCAGGTGCCCCAGGCAGTAAAGCTCATGGTGGTCACGAAGGTCCGTAAAGCTCCTGTCCATGCCGTTGATTATGTAATACGTATCGAGATACCCGTTCGGCAGCTGCGCGGCGCAGACGATGTCTATGGCCTTGTCAGCGGTCTCTTCAAGTAGGGAATCCGGGTTCGTTGCGAGAGTATATCCGACCGCTTCTATCCATTTATAGAAGTCGCTGTCCTGGAAAACAAAGCCGTAGAATTCATCGTCCTTGGCATCTTCTCTGGTTTCAGGAAAGACCGCAAAGCCCCTGTAAGTAAACTTCGGCGCCTCGTAAGCGCTGCCCTGTTCCACGGCTCTCTTATTAAGCGCCGCCGCTGCCTTGAAATTATGCATGCAGTAGCTTGCCTCCGCCTCCGGAATGCGGTCGTTCAGGATCTCCCACTGATAGGGGATAACTTCTTTCCTCACAAGCGCTCTCTTCGCGCTCCAGAAACCGTCGGTGATGGTAACTCTTTTTATATCCAAAGGTCTGATGCTCATGGTTAGATCCTCTTATACTTAACGCGTTGCTCTCATTATCGCACTAGAAGGGCGAAAAGCGCATCTATGCTATACTTCCCCTATGGACGAATCTGTTAACAAAGCGGCTGAAGAGAGGATCGATAAGTACTGCCTGATTGCGGGGCGTTTTCCGCAGCTCACAAGCGAGGCGGTGCTTGATTATTTGCGTGCGGTCAATTACTTTACTGCGCCGTCTTCTTTCAAGGTCCACGGGGCCTGGGTGGGCGGCAATTTCGACCACTCCGTGAAGGTCATGGAGCACCTGTTAGAATTCACGAAGACAGAAGGACTCAAATGGGACAGGGAGGAGTCGCTTTACATTATTGGGCTCTTTCACGACCTCTGTAAGAGCGACCAGCGCGGGTTTAAGGAGAAGAGTTCGGGCGGCCTTAAGATCGTGTCGCTCAAGCCTTCTGACGACAGGCACAGCGAGAAATCGATCGACCTTATTGAGGCAAACATAATAAAGCTGACAAAGCAGGAGAGGGAGTGCATTCTCTATCACATGGGCGAGTACGGCGGCGGTGAGGATTACAAACTGCAGATGGCAGAAGCCATGGCGCAAGATCCGAACATCGCGTTCGTCCAGAAGGCCGATACCATAGCGGCGCGGGCGGGAATCTGATATAAAAGATAGTATCAATTATGGGGGAACGGAACGTTACGATGGAAACGGCGCTGAAGACCAAGGACAACAGAAGACGCACGGTCATGTATTTCGCGGCCTATACGCTTGCTTTTGCAGTGCTGTTCTTCCTTTGCTTCGGGATACATCTCCTGGCCAATGACAAGTCGCTGCTAAATTACGTTGACTCGTTCAACATGCACTATAACAGCTACATTGAGGCCGGCAGGCTCTTCAGGGCGTTCTTCAGGAACGGTGCCCAATACTGGGAGCCCAATATCGGTTACGGCGCGGATGTCTTCGACTGTCTGGGCGGATTTTTCTTTGATCCTCTTACTCTCGTAACCTTTTGGATACCGGAGAAGTTCTCTGAACCGGTCTTCAATTCGATCGTTGTGTTCAGGCTCTATCTGGCCGGCCTATCCTTCTCGGTCTTGGCGCTTAAGCGCGGCCATCGGTACTATTCGACATTCTGCGGCGCGATCGTTTATACGTTCTCATCGTGCGCTTACATCGGACTTAACCAGTCGAGCTTCATAGCTCCTATGTACATTCTCCCGCTCCTGGTGCTGGGCGCGGACGAACTTTATGAGAAGAAAAAGCCTACGCTCTATGTGATCTTACTGGCTTATTTTGCAGTCGCATCGTTCTATTTCGTTTATATGTTTGCGATCATGCTCGTCTGCTACTGCCTCCTTAAGTGGATCCTGACGCCGAAGAACGAGCGCACTATAAAAGACCTCATACTTAAGGTCATCAGGTTCTTCCTCTATTCAGTATGGTCGGCGCTCATCGCGGCATTTACGCTGCTCCCGACGGCGTTCATCATGAAGAACATGGGACGCCTTGAATTAAGGCGCTACGTGCCGGCTCTCTACGACTTCACTTTCTACAAGAACTTCTATCAGGGCTATATCACGTCCTATAACATGCTCGAACGTGACGGCATGATCGGCATGTCAGTTGTCGTCTTCCTGTCACTGATAGTTCTTTTCCTTATAAGCAGCAAAGAGCTGCGCCGCTTGAAGATCGAGATAATCCTTATGACCTTAGGCCTCCTGATCCCCTTTGTGGGCTACATCTTCAACGGCAGGAACTATCCTGCAAACCGATGGTCGTTCTTCTACATCCTGGTGCTCTCTTACATGACCACCGTGATCCTTCCTGAGATCCCGAAGCTTGGAAGAAACAAAAAGCTCATAGTGATGCTGGTGACAGCCATGTACGTTACCTTGGGAATCACTGTTTTCGACGCCGGCATAAGCGGATTTGCCGTCATAGGCGGCCTGGCGCTCGTGCTCTCCGTGCTGATGTTCTTCTCGGATAAGTGCAGGGAAAAGACCTACAAATACATCGCAGTGGCCATCACGTGCGTGTCGGTCGTGTTCCCCGCGTTCTTCAAATATTCGAGCATGACGGGCCTTGCCATGATGTATCTGGTCCCCAACGGCGAAGGCTACAGGCTGCTGACGGAAGACAACGGCATGGTGCTCTTAAACCAGCTGGAAGTCACGGACGGCACCCGCTATAACCACGCGAAGACCGTCAAGCAGTACCGCAACACGAGCATGCTCACGGGCAAGAGCGGCGTCAATTTCTACTACAACATGTATAACGATTACGTCGACAAGTTCCATCAGAGCATCGGCCTTAACACCAATCCCTGCAACTTCAATTACGACGGTCTGGATAACAGGAGCGAGCTCATGGCGCTGATGGGCGTCAACTACTATCTCATCAATGGCGACACGCTGACGCTCCCGGTCGGTTACAGTGCTGAAGGCGGCAGTGAATATCAGGAATTCAAGCTCTTAACTTCTCAGTATAAGAACTCGCTCTTCACGCTCTTCGATAACTCCATTTCCGAAGAAGAGTTCTACAAGCTTAATCCCGCTGAGAGGCAGGAGATCCTCATGAAGGCCTGCGTCACCGACGGTTCTGCGGCCGGTGCTGCCGAAGGATTAGACGGTAAGGAGATCCCTTACACAGTAACCTGTGACGACGGCAACGAGATCTCTGACGGTCTTATCAAGATCTCGAAAGAGAAGACCGGCTTCGTCCTGACCTTCGATGAGACAAGCGAAGCTGAGATATATTTCTACATCCGGAATTTGGACAAGAACGAGATCAATCCGATCAATTACTACGTCCGCGTAAACGGACTTCATGACGGTGAGGCGGTGCCCGAGCTCTCCAACTATCTGATCGGCGCAACCTACGCGAACCACATGTACGGCGGCAAGCACGACTGGATGATCAACGCGGGCAAGACATCGTCATCAGTAAACCAGCTCTATGTCACTTTCGACGCTGTCGGCAACTACAGTTTCGAGAGCCTGAAGCTTTATAAGAGGGACGTCGCTTCGATCGAAGCTAATATCTCAGGCCTCGACCACGGCGTGACAGATCTCGTTCTGGCGACAGATAATGTCAGCTTCAACTGCACTACCGACAAGACCAAGTATCTGCTCATGACGATCCCTTATTCGGAGGGCTGGACCGCATACGATAACGGCGCGAAGATCGACATCCGCCACGGCGACATCGGCTTCATGGCATTGGAACTCGCGCCCGGCGAACACCACATTGAGCTCAGGTACAGTAGGCCAGGCCAAATGGCAGGCATTGCCGTAAGCTGCGTGGCTCTGACAGGGTTCGTGGTGTTTACGGTGGTGCGGAAGAAGAAGGGTGAGTGAGATTGTTCCATACCGGGTGTGTGGAAGGCAACATATCAGCGAAAACGCCGGCTAAATGAACGGCTATAGCCGTCCAAAATACCGCCCAAACAATCTAAAACAGCAAGCCTGTTCGTCTGTTGACGTTGTTTTCGAAGATTTATAGAATCAAGACATGCAGTTAAAGATCATTTAGACGATAATTCACGGAGGAAATCAAAATGGCAGACGATAAGGGATTGGACATTTCATCAGTATTCGGCGACGTTATAAATCAGGTCACAGAGGCCTTATCGCCCACGAAGAAGACGACGAAGAAGAGTGTCTCTGCAAGCAAGTCGACTGTAAAGAACCTCTCTAACACAAAGAAGTCCACGACCGCGAAGAAATCCACGACTGCGAAGTCTTCCACAGCCAAGAAACCGGCCACGACGAAGAAGAGCACGACAGCTAAATCTTCCACTGCAAAGAAGTCCACAACGGCTAAGAAATCCACGACTGCCAAGAAGACAACGGCCAAGAAGGCCGGCAAGATCTATCTGGAGATATCAGGCAGGCAGATCGATTTCAAGACCATCGAGAGCAAGGCCAATAAGCTCGGCGGCGATTGCTACGTAGTAGTCAACGAGAAGAAGATCTACAACAAGGACGGCAAGTCGGTAAATCTGTTCTAAGGGGTGCTTATCAGGCCGTCCGATTTTTATTGATTTGCCCCGCAAAAATCTTTAATATATACGCAATGGATTTTTAGGGTTATTTAGGGGGTAGATCATGGCAACACTATGTAAGAACTGCAGCCATGCGCTGGTGTTCGATCCTAGAACGCAGCTGCTTACATGCAGTTCGTGCGGAAGCACATTCAAGCCGGAAGAAATCGAGTCCCAGGCCAAAGAGTACAGAGAAGACTTGAAGGCCGAGGCGGCAAGCGAGGTCTATGGCACCGTCGATGACAAGAGCCTCATGGACTGCTACGTCTATACGTGCAGCGAGTGCGGCGGCGAGATCATCGTAAACGGCACCGAGGCGTCGACGACATGCGTTTACTGCGGCAATCCAAACGTCGTTTTCAGCAGGATCTCGAAGCAGAAGAGACCGGAGTTCATCATGCCGTTCTCGATCAGCAAGGAGCAGGCAATAGTGCTCGCGAAGAAGGCGATAAAGAAGGGTATTTTCGTACCTAAAGAGATAAAGAATTTCTCAGTAGACTGCTGCAGGGGGATCTATCTGCCTTACTGGATCGTCAAGGCAAAGTACGCCGATGCGGTCGTCATCAAGGGACAGGTAAAGCAGGGCAAGAATTCAGTCACCAAATATTTCGGACGCTCGGGAAGGCTTGATTTCGACAGCCTCCCGCTCGACGCGTCCAGAGCTCTCTCTGATGAGAGCAGCGCGAAATTAGAGCCGTTCAATCTCCACAACCTCAAGCAGTTCGATGAAGACTATCTCGCAGGCTTTTATTCGAACGTCTCAGACGTTACATACAGTGACGTCAGAAGCGCAGCACTCTTAAGGGCTCAGGAATTCTTCAACGAGGAGGCTCTGGCTGACGTTAAGGGTGCATCTTCAACGGAGGTCGTCGCTTCGTGTCCTTCTATAAGGGTCGATCCCGACATGGTATATGCGATGCTCCCTGCGTGGTTCATCACGTTCAAATACAAGGGCAAGCATAACACGATCCTTGTCAACGGCGACTCGGGCAAAGTCGTGTGCGGCCTGCCGTGGCGCAAGATATTGTTCTACTGCCTGCTGATCGGCGTGGGAATTGCCGTATCTGTCGCTGCGTACTATGTCTTTAAGGCGACGCTGCCGCTATTCTTCACAGGCCGCCGCTCATCATCTTCGAGCAGAAGCGAAGGAAGGATCATAGCACTTCTCGTCGCAGGCATCATCGCGTTGTTCACGACCGGTATCCGCAAGTTCATCAAGGTTATTAAGAGCATCAACCTGACGCAGGACAAAGCAATGTTTAACTTCATGAAGAAGAGACAGGGGGAATGATCATGATAGAGATAATGTCTTTCCTGTTTGCAATAGGCGTCGGCTTCGGCCTCTCATTCTGGATCTTCGGCACAATGCTCGACAAGTCCAACAACATCGGCGACAGCAAGGGCGCTAAGTACGAATACAACACGAACGTCAACTTCACTTCCCGTATCGACCAGATGTCGAAATCCGAGAGTGATTCTTACATCCACTACCACGCCGTATTCTTCGATGACGCAAGCGAACCGAAGGGTACCGACCTCGTCAGAAGACTTACCGACGAAGAGCGCGACGAGTACAAGAAGTCTGCCGCCCAGAATCCGCCGCGCGGTGCTTACGTATCTGAGAGAAGCCAGATCAACACGGCGATCAAGGATACTGAGGCCGAATTCGAGGAGTGGGAGAAGAGCCTCGATCCCGAAGCCAGAATGGCCGGCGTCTTCCTGCCGCAGTCACAGGAAGGCAAGAATAATCCGAGGAATCCGCTGGATTAAGTGTTGAAGCTTAAGGCTTAAGGCAATTAAAACTGATTTATTAAGGCCGTCTCAATGCGAGGCGGCTTTATAACCGGTGAATTTTACACCGTTTTTGTATTATTTGATTTTGGTGTAAAAATATGCGCGCAAGTGTCAGTCTTTTCGCGCACTGCGCATAATTTCTCATAGTGCAGGATGGTTGGTGATCACCTTGTTTGACGGTTTTATTGGGTAATTTATACAATAAAGTTACATTTTTTTGAGAAGTTTGTTTTTAGTAGACTTTTTATAATAATATTGCTTTAGAAGGTGACCTCATTTGAGGATCAATGGGAACTGCGTGCATTTGTTTGGGAGAATCACAATGGACAAGAAGAAATTATGGAGCGCTCCGTTAGCGCTTATAGTGGTATTGACCATGGCTCTGTTTTTCGGAGGCATTGCGGTATCGGCTGATACGGAAGGCGTCTGCGGCGGTGACATAACATGGACTATTGAAGGCAGCACTCTGACGCTTACCGGTGAGGGTGCGATGCAAGATTACGATTGGAGTAGTATGCCTCTATGGAATAGAGAATACATTACTAAGGTCGTAATCGGTGAAGGCATTACGAGAGTAGGCAATTTGGCATTCCGCGATCTGAGCGAAGTTACATCGGTTACATTGCCGTCAACGCTTAAATCTGTCGGTAATTTCTCGTTCTCCAATACTGCTATTACGGAAGTGACGCTTCCTGCGGGCTTGGAAACGTTAGGACAGTATACATTCAACGGCTGTTCTGAATTAGTAACCGTAAACATTCCTTCGAATAGCAAGTTAACTGCGATTCCGGTGGGAGCATTCAGTTATTGCGGAAAGTTATCTTCGATCAGCTTGCCTGACTCGATCACCCTCATAGATGATGAAGCTTTTGAAGAAGACATAGCTTTGGCAATTACAGCACTTCCTGCAAATCTTAAAACCGTAGGTGCTTCTGCATTTTCTCACTGCTCATCACTGACGACTCTTGACCTTGGCGACAAACTTGTGACCATTGGCGGAAGCGCATTCTTTAAATGTACGAATCTTGAAACTGTTACTTTCCCTGATACATTAAAAACAATCAATTATTGGGCTTTCCGTGAGACCGCCATTACCGAGCTGTCTTTGCCTTCCGGATTAACGAGCATTGGAGAATATGCTTTTAATCAGTGTAACGGGCTTACTTCTGTCAACCTGGCTTGCAGTGGGGATATTGCGATCGGAACATCTGCTTTCAACAATTGTGAAAATATTGAATCCGTAACAATAACCGGAAATCTTACTGCTCTCAGCAACTACGTTTTCGGCAATAATCCCAAGCTCTCTTCCGTATCCATTCCTGACAGTGTAACAACTATCGGTGAAGGTGCTTTTGGCGGATGCCAGGCTCTGAAGTCTTTTACATGGCCTGCCAGCTTAACAAGTGTCGGCTCCTATGCTTTCGGCAATTCCGGATTAGAATCTGTAACGATTCCTGAGAACGTAACATTTAACGAAAGTGTATTTACGGAATGCTATAGCCTTACACAGGTAACTATCGAAGACGGTGTTACTGTCATTCCGAGAGAGATGTTCAACTATTGCTCTTCCCTTAAGACAGTCACGCTTCCGGATACGCTTACGGAAATCTCCTTCGGTGCGTTCAAGCGTTCAGGACTCACATCTATCGTTATTCCTGCCGGTGTTAAGGTCATTTCCTCCAGAGCATTTAGTGACTGTCATGAGCTCGAGAGCGTAACGCTCCCTGAAGGACTCGAGAGACTTGAAGACTATGCTTTCGAATGGTGTGAAATACTTCCGGCAATTGAAATCCCTTCAAGTTGTACAGCTGTTGGAAACAGGGTACTGGCCTGCACAGCAATAAAGTCTGTCACTTTGACGATCAATGATGATGAGAATCTTATTCCGACGGAGTTGTTCTCCGGCTGCAACCAACTGGAATCAATTACGATCAAAGGAAACATGACCAAGATTCCTTATGGAATGTTTTACAGCTGCGGCCAGCTTAAAAGCTTGACCCTGCCGGATACGATCACGGAGATTGGTTCATATGCATTTCTGGGCTGCAAGAGTCTTACAAGCTTTACCATACCGGCCGGCGTTACCAAGATCGGCAACTACGCTTTCGAAGGATGCAAATCGATTACTTCATTAACGATCCCTTCCAAGGTAGAGAGTATAGGCGAAAGTGCCTTCAAGCAAACCGGACTTACATCCATAGTTATTCCGGACAACGTAACATCATTAGGCGGTTATATGTTCTTAGACTGCGGAGCCCTCACCTCTGTTACGCTCCCTTCAAACATGAGCGTCATTCCCAGCTATTTCTTCTCGGGTTGTACCGGACTTAAGACATTTACCATTCCGGCAAACATCACTGTTATTGGAGATTATGCTTTCCAAAACTGCAGTCTTACATCAGTAACCATTCCGGGCACAGTCAAGTTTGTTGGTGTGGAGGCATTCAGTGAGAGCGGTGCCCTTTCAAGCGTTGAGATCCTGGATGGCGTGGAAACAATTTCAGCATTGGCATTCAGCCGATGCGGAGTTCTCGAGACAGTAATAATCTCGGGCACTGTAACTGATATTGCGGCAGATTCTTTCAGATACAGCAACAATATCAGGACGATCTATTGCTCTCAGGCTCAGAAAGAAGCAATTGAATCTTACTGCACCCAGAATAATGACAACCTTGAGTTTATTATCATCAACAGCATCAGTGAGCTTAACACGCCTCACATTGTCGGTCACTCGATAACGCTCTCTGCTGATATCGGAATGAACTTCTTCATCAGACTTCCTGCAGAGTACACCGCAAGCAACACTACAGTTGAGTTTACATGGGGCGAAGGTGTTGATTACAACACGCAGAAGTCCTATGTACACAACGTACAGGGTACGCTCGCACCGATCGACCAGCATGGTGCAAACTATATCGTTACATGCGGTGTTGCAGCACGTTCGATGTGCGATAAGATCACGATGGTGGTAAAGAGCGGCAATACAGTACTGCTCACAGATGAATATGCCATCATTACTTACATGAACAAACTTTGGGCAGCAACCAATGATTCCAGGCTCCAGTCTCTGCTTTTGGCCATGGCTTATTATGGTACAAGTTCCCAGGAGTATTTCAGATACAGGACTTACAACAATCCGTACGACCTGCTGGATACCGGCACTCTGTGGTTTAATCCCGTAGAGAATTACAGAGAGAGCTATATTGAAGGCATTACAGCTGATGCCGCTAATATGACCATCAGGAATATTGCTTCTGACAGCTTGGGCCTCAAGTATTATGGCGCTTCTATTCAGTGTGCTTCGCAGATGAAGATGAGATTCTATTTTGAGGTTACTGATCAGGCTGCATTCAATGCAATCAGCGGCACCGCATCCTACAAAGGTGTCAGCCTCAAGTTCGTTAATACCAAAGTAAGCGGTCAGGATCTCGTCTACATTGAGACTCAGGGCTTGGCTCCCGGCGATCTCGAGAACGTATTTGAGCTTTCCGTCGGCGGAAATGTTTACAGATACGACTTTAAGGATTACATTGTAAGAGTTGACAGTGTCGATTCCAGATTCACCGAAACAGCTAAGTATGCATTCGCATTCTCGCATTTCGCAAAAGCATATAAAACAGGAGAATACTAATATGATCAAGGAAGAATATCAGGATTTATACATTGAGATCCACGCATTCGATACGATTGACGTGATCGTTACCAGTGACGACGAAGGCGGTCCGATCGTACCTTAATGCGCCGGGTTCAACCCGCTTAACCGGGTCTGCCGGGCATGCGTACTTGAGGTGCCGGCAGACAGCAATTAAATGAATTAGTGAAGACACGAGGTTTAAGCCCCGTGTCTTCTTTTTTACAGCATTTATGCAACAGCACTTGCGGTAACACAAGGGAGTGGCGGAATGTGCTTTTCGCGGGCCTCGGACTGCATAACGCCAATAAAAAACCCTGCGTTTGGGACGCAGGGTTTTGGTCTTAAGTTGATTATGGATCGTCAGACATCGATATCGTCCATGGGCGGTAAGGCGTCTTCGCTTGTGACGATGACATCCTCAGCATCAAAGACAATTGTCAGCATTTCCAGTTCTTCGTAAATTGATTTAGTTTCCATATGTATCACCCTCCTTAATTGCCGTTGTCGATTCTGTAAGCTTCTGCGCACCAGCTGAAGTCGTAGAGGGCGCTGACAACTCGCTTAAGGTCGTCTGTGATAACATCACCGTCGCTTTCCTGGCTGAGAACTATCTTGATATACTTTGCCGGGCAGTACTTAACGTTGCCCAAAAGCGTATCGTTCTCATAGACACCAACGCTGACATCAGAACAGAGTTGTAACGCCGTAATGCCCTCAACGGAAACAACGATATACTGGCCGGACTTGACGGCAGGGAGGACCTCGTTTCCGAACTTGAAGACCTTGCCTGCAGCTTCCGAAGCATCAAAGTACAGCTTCAAAGTTACAGTTGATTTCAATAAGAGGCTTACTCTTGCAGGCTTCATATAACCCGGGCCTTCAGTAGTGAAATCGATTTGGTTCGGTGTCGAAATGCCAACGTAAATTTCAAAATCTTCAAGCGATGAATTTGCAAGTGAATCTGTCTTGTAGTTGAAATAGATCTGCGAGTATGCACCGTAATTCAACATTGCTGTTATCAAGTCCCTTGTAGTACGCGAATATTCGCCGTGGTTCCTGATGTATTCTGCATATTCCCGGACTGAGTAGGTATATGGAATTCCTACCGGCATTCCGTTAGAGAGATAGAACTGGGCAGTGATCGTATCAGTCATTTCTTTCGCTGCGACACCGCAGCGGAAGATCTTATAACCGTTAGTGCCGTTTGCGGCTTCGCTTACCTTAACGATCTGTTCCTTATCATTAACAGTAAACTTGATATAGTTATCATCTCCGTTGTTGGCCTCATCGAGCTTGAACCAGAAATTGACGCCGATATCGCCTGCAAGACTTAACGTGTAACCATAAAGGTGGACGCCTGCTCCTGTATTGATCGCAGCCTCACCCACAGCATCTCCGATAAGGTTGTTTGCGGATATTAATGTGGAATCCGGATTCAAAGTTGAGCGGTAGGAATCAACCATATCTTCAGGTACATGGAGCTTTGTGGAGTCATTATAACTGGAACCGTATGAGAAATTGATCCAAGCATCAGGACCGGTAAAGCTGTAAATGTCCTTCAGATTCTGACCCTCACCGAACGGTGCTGTGTCTTCGATCTCGGTAACACTGCTCGGGACAGAAACCGTTTTTATATTATTGCAGTCTTTGAAAGCATCACGGTAGATCGTAGTTACACCATTAAGGATTATAACCGTCTCAAGATTATTGCAACTGCTGAAAGTTTCCCCATCTATATATCCTATGCTTCCGGGAATAGTTATGGAGCGAATGCTCTGACCGTGGAATGCATTAGCACCTATCCTGTATACACTGTCCGGAAGCGTGAGTTCTTCGATAGAACCGTATCCGGGATAGGAATAGACACAGAATGCCAAACTCTCGATAAGAGTAACTGTATTAGGTATTGTAACGTTCTTAAGCTTGGGGCAGTCCCTGAAGGCTTCTTCAGGTATTGTTTTTATTCCCTTGCCAATAGTAACCGAGGTAAGTGCTTCACAATCTCTGAATGCGCCTATGCCAAAATTCTTAACACTTCCGGGAATGGTTATTGACTCGAGTCCATAGCAACTGTTAAAGGCATTCTCTCCAATGGTTTCCAGATTCTGCGGAAGAGTAATGTTTTTGAGCATCCCGCAGTTAAAGAAGGCTTGTTTATCTATAACAGTTACGCTATTCGGGATAGTTACTGAAGCAAGCTGTGAGCAGCTTTGGAATACACTTTCGCCAATACTCGTAACGCCATCAGGTATTACAACTGATTCGATTGCCGAGCTTGCGAAAGCTTCCTGGTCAATGTTTCTTACGTTGGCTCCGATGGTCAGGGACGTCATCTCGGAGGCGTCTAAGAAAGCTCCTCTTCCAATAGTGGTTACACTGTCAGGAATAACGATGGATTCTATCTTGCTTCCTCTGAAAGCATACTCGCCGATCGTATCAAGATTAGAAGGAAGAACAATGGATCTGAGACGGTCAGTATCACTGAAAGCACGCGCGCCGATAATCGTAATGCTGTCAGGCAAAGTGACGCTTGACAGGTACTCACAGTCATTGAATGACCAGTCTCCGATAGTTGTTATTCCGTCTTCGATAATAAGATTAGTGATCTTTGATTTGTAGTCCTGCCACGGTACGCTGTACTCGTCAGCATAAGATTCCATGGGGCCTGTTCCGGAAATAGTCATTGTTCCGTCGATGTCGAGTACCCAGGAAGCGTTATCGCCGCAGCTGCCGCTGCCGTAAACTTTTGCCTCGAAAGTAACATTTATATCGCTGAAATTTTCTTCATAGTCAGATAAATATCTGTTGGAAACATAGCATTTTGTGCCTTTGTTTTCCATAAAATCACTGGAGGATGCACCCCAGGTGAGATTGCCGGGATTGATCTGGCAATAGATCGTGCTCAGGCCGATGCAATAACGGAATGCTCCGGCACTGATGGTTGTGACACTGGAGGGGATCGTTATTGTCTGAAGACTATTGCAGCTGCTGAATGCATCTGCTTCGATGGTGGTTACACTATCGGGGATCGTTACGGTTCTGAGATTACTGCAGCCGGAGAATGTCTGACTGCTGATCTTTGTAACCTGATCAGGAATGACGACTTCTGTAAGTCCGCTGTTCATAAATGCGCAGCGCTCAATACTTGTTACAGTTCTCGGCATGTAGATTTCCTTCAAGGCTGTACAGCCGCAGAAAGCGCCATCCTTGATTTCCTCAACACCATAAGAGATAGAGACTTCTTTGAGTTTGGTGCAGTCTATGAACAGATTCTCATTAATAGAGGTTATATAATCAGGTAAATATGCATAAGTGATAGAGGAACAATTGCCAAAGGCAGCGTCACCTATCTCAGATACGGTATAAGGAATTACCAGCGCACCTTTGAGACTGCTACAGCCGTTGAAAGCTCCTTCACCGATGGTATCCAAATAATCAGGAAGATACATAGATGTGAAGCCGCAGTTCTCAAAAGCTCTTTTTCCTATGTTTTTAATATCTTCGTTGAAGATTACTTCCGTTGCATTAGTACAGCCGGAGAATGCATAACTTCCTACTGATGTGATACCGTTCTCGATGGTAATGAGTGTGATACTGTCTATCAGATCATTCCAAGGTCTGTCTGACAGAGTGAGCTGTGATGAGGACGGATCATAATCAGGCATCGCACCGGTGCCTGAGATGCAGAGTTCACCTGTAGATTGCGTGAATTGCCAGGTCAGACCATTTCCGAACTCGCCGGAATTAGCACCGCGCGTACCGGACACACCACGGACATCAGCTTTCTTCTTAGGAGCCGTGTCCTGCTGGGTCTCAGGCTGTTGTTCAGCTTCCGGATCAGCTTTCTGGTTCGGATCAGCCTGCTCATCTGACTTCTGCTCCGGCTCTCCCTGTTCATCAGGTTTCTGCTCCGGATCTTTCTGCTCGTCAGGTTTCTGTTCTGTTTCCGGTGCCGTTGTCTCAACAGTACCGGGCTCCTGGTTATCAACCGTATCAGCTGCCACTGTTCCATAGAACGTACTCAAAACACTAACTGTCATAGCTAGTGAGAGTAGAATGCTGCAGATCTTCTTATTCATAGTGAAAACCTCTGAATATATAAAAATGACGCCCAATACCCCCTCTTCAGGGGGCTCTTCTGCGCTCATATTATGCTGGTGAAAATAACAAATAAAGGATTTTGGCGATTTGTAATGAGTTTGACTTTGTATTGATATGAGGCGGTTTTATTTTGCGGCTTTTTGCCTTATTGCACGTAAACGATGGCAGTTTTCCTGAACGCCGAGATGATCATGAGGACGGCGTTGTAGATCGCGTAGATGCAGTAGAGGTAAAGGGGGATCATGCCGGAATTGATGAATATCACACAGAGGATGACCTGGATGAAGCTGCCGATACACTGTGCCAGATGGATCTTCCAGGCGGGATTGCAGTCTTTCTTGTCGCCGACGGTGCGGATCAGGCCGAGCATTGCGGCGATGAAATGCGAGGAGATTATGTAGATCAGCGTGAGCTTTTGGGCACGGTCGTAGACCGCGGTAACGAAAACGCCCATGTCGAACATTATGATGCCGATCAGGAGGAACCATTTGCCGCCGACCATATGCTGCGCGTTGGTGAGGTAATAGATGATGTATTTGACGCCATAGTAGACGAGCGTAATGCTGATGCCGAGCGCCAGGACTTCGTAAGCGTTGTCGGGGATCAGCATGAGCATTACGGCGCCAAGGATACCAAACAGCGCGAAGACTACATTTAACACGCGTCTGAACTTGCTCATGTGGTTTTCCTCTTTTCCCTGACGAGCTTCATGTAGTCCTTGATGCCGCCGAAGCCCTTCTTCCTGAAGTCAATGGAGAACCCTGCAAGGTTGTTCCCGGAGTTGAAGATCTTGTTGGTGACCATGCTCTTTTGCGAGAGCGCTGCGATGATGAACCTGCCTAAGAACGTGCTGTCCTTATCTTCCGCAGCTTTATATTCATCGGAATATTTATCGACGTTGAAATCAGGGATGATCCCACCTGACAGCTCCTCGCCGAAGGCCTTCCAGTCTTCGGAGGCGTCGGGCCTGCGCTTGGTGAGGATCTCCATGATCCGCTCTTCGTAAGGCTTTATGGCTTCTTCGTCGTATGTGTCTGTCTCGAAAACAGCCTCTTCGCCGCGCAGATACTTCATTGCATATATCATCTGGCCGAAAGCTTTTCGATAGTCGGAGGGATTGTCCTTCAGGCACTCACGGTAGCCGCCCCAGGCGGGGAGATATTTATACCTGATGAAGCTGTAGTCGGGCAGGTGTCCCGCGTGGCCGTGGCCCAGGTTCAGGATGTTTGTCTCACTCGGGTTGAAGACTGTGCTGTTGTAAGTAAAGTTCTCAATGTCGTCAGAAGCTCCCGGCGCATGCTTGAAGCTTATCTTCTCGAGCGTTCCGTCGAACATCACTTCGTAGAAATCGTTGGTAGTATTGTTGATGACAAGCGACGGCGTGCCGGCGAAATACATATGCGCCCAGGTGTCCGCCAGGACATGCATGGCGATGCCGGAAGCCTGAAGGGAGCTGCTTTTCGCGAGCTCCACGGTATTCTTGACGAGATCGCCGTTAGGACCGCAGATCAGGCGGTACTTGTTCTTGTAGGACTTCGTGGCGCGCGGAGTAACTGCATTAAGGTCCTGCGGCAGGAAATGGAAGGACGCCCAGATCCTGGTGATGTCCTGCAGACCGATGAAGTCGGCCCTCGTATCGACGAGCTCAGCCTGCGACTGCGAAGTGGCCGCATGTATGCTCGCTCCGACGGACTTAAGGTAAGTCTTCGTGCAGCAGTCGACAAACTGCGCACTGTAGCAGATGTCGATCGCTTCCTCATGGCTGTAGCCTGCCAGGATAGCCGCGCAATATGTTGCATAGTAGTGGAAATCAGCCTGCATTATGTGCGTCTCCCCACCAGATATTTTCTTCTGTACCGCCTTACGCTGACCGCCGCGATGAAGACTTCGAGCGATACGACGAGCGACGACAGTTCCATGAAAATGGCCACGAAGTTCCCGCCGAATGCCCCGTTCATGTTCAGGATCTCCCACGCCACCGCGGTCACGTTGATGGCTGAACTTATGACGAGCATCAGTATGATTATTAGATATCCTCTGCCGGTCTTCTTGCCGTGCTCCTCGCGCTTGGCCTTAAGCCCCACGATGATCCTCAGGATTATGTCAACCGTCAAGACGATGAAAACGGTTATGTTGACTATAGTTATCTCGAATTCGCTGAAGCCTTCCATGTCGACCGAACTGTAGAGATCTATTCCAAGGAAGAGCTCAGCCGCGATCTTTATGATCCCCCAGAAGCCGAAAACAATGACGCCGACACCAAGTATCGAGAGTGTGTTGAGGTTGCGCCTGTAGCGTATTGCTTCAGGCGAATTCTCTAATATCGGTTTGGTGCTCTGTGTTACTTCCAAAGGCGCGCTCCAGACGGTGTTTTTGCGTTATTTACGGCACAGCCGGAGCCTCATCCGCATCTGCAGCTTCCGAGAGCGGGAGCTCAATGAGGAGGCTGAATCTGCCGTCAGACAGCGTCTCTTTTGTTACGAAGTATGTGCTGTGGATCGATGATTCCTGCTGGTCATCGCCCGTGACGAGCAGCGAACTGCATTCGCAGACGGTCTTAAGCGTTTCGCATGCGGCGCCATAGAGCTCTAACCATCTGTCCTTGTCTTCGCTGATTATCGAGATCTGGACGCGGCTGCCGCGATTAAGTGAGCCGTCGGTCTCACGGACGATATGGACCATGATGTGGTCGACGCCTTCCGGGCTGTTCCTTGCGACCGGATCCCAGTAATAAGTGCAGTACCTGTCGTCGTTTTCCTTGTAAACGGTGTCGTTAGGGTAGACGGTGAATGCATCCGGATAGCTGTCCATCGTGGTATCGCGGGTGATCTTGCTCATCCTGATGATGTTTTCCTTGACCTCTTCGGCGGTCTTGCCCTGGAAAGATACGAAGATCGTGCCTTCCGCATTGTCCTTAGATACGGCGATCGTTGTGGCTGCAGCTGTCTTCTCTGTGGAAGCTTCGGTGGATGCCTCTGTGGCTTCAGTTGTCGCTTCGGCTGTCGTTTCCGTGGTCTCCTCAGTCGTTGTTGTCGTGACTTCTTCTGTCACGGTCTCTTCTTCGGTCTCGGTTTCCTTGGCGCCGCCTGACAGGCTGCATGAGCAAAAGCCCAATACCATTGCGCTTGTCAGGATCAGGCTTACGATCTTTTTGGATTTCATGAGTGTTCCTCCCTTGTTCCTTCACGCGGCGGTGATCCGCGCACAGGAGTAATTGTACCATAGCCGGTACTGCGCCAAGGGAATCTGATTATTTCTTAAAGCCCAGGAACTTTTTGAGGCCGGGATTCATTTTGAGCATTTCTTCGTCAATGATGTAGCGGCCAGGTAAGAGGTCGTTATATTTTTCGAGAAATTCTGCGAAGGTGCCATCGAAAAAGTCATCCGGCAGGAAATACGTTTTGCTGCCGCCGGCGCTGCGGTTGCCGGCCGTGATCGTGGCAGAGACGCCGCCACGCTTGTGTTTCCGGATCTCATAACCCTCCAGATACCAGCCGCAATCCTCGATCCCGCCGGGCATCTCTAATCTGAACTCCGAAGCAGGTTCGTTATTCATTTCGATATATGATTCGTTCAGCCAGACGATATTTTTGACAAATGCTTCGCCGTCGCCCTCGAAGATCTCGCGCTCGATTTTGCCGTTCTCGTAATCATAGTACCGGACGAAGACGTGCTTTCTGCCTTCCTTCTCGATCGCGAACTTCCAGTTCTTATGAAAATCCTCGAAAGTCACCCACGAGTGGCAGACTTTAAGCCGTTTGAGCGCCTCATCCATGTAATTTTGTATGTCAAATCCGTATGTGAAGATCTTCTTCGTCATGCTGAGCTCCCTTAAGTCACACGTCCGGCGCGAACTCTGTGACCGTAATTACATTATCACTTTTCAGTTCCGGTTTGTCCTTGATCTTCTTAAGGTAGCAGTCGAAGAACTCCAGGAAGGTCTTGCACATGTGCTCATGGGCAACGTCCGCGTCGAGCTTGCCGCCGAGCATTGCAGACGGCGGGAGGCTGTGCTTCATGTCCGAGAAAGCAATGTGCTTCATGTCGCGGAACAGCACCTTGTACGCGGGCGCCGTGTGGTTGAGGTAGCCCTTGGCGACGACCTTCTCATTGTCCTTGCACGATATCTGCAGGAACGGCTTGCGGTTGGGCCTGCCGTCGTGATCACCGAACAGTCCGCCGTCAATGTTGATTCCGCAGGTATAGTTGTCATTGGTTAGCAGGTACTTATAAGCGACCGCGCCGCCGTGCGAATGGCCGGCAATGCCGATGCCGTCAGCAAGGTCGATCTGGTCTGCGAAGTTCTCACGCACGTGTTTGACGGCGATGTCGGTGTCCGTGATCCACGCCTCTATGCGTGTCTTTATGAAGCTGCAGTAATTGTCCTGGAGCTTATCGAAGAGCTTGTCCTGCTCCTCGAGCGTGCCCTTGCACCTGGTGAGCTTTAACGCCGCGAGAATGCCGCCCAAGTAAGGGTCGTACATCTTCTTGGCAAGCTTCTTGTCCAGAAGTTGTGAAGTGCCATCGTCAAAATCCGTGCCCGCGCCCTCGTAAGGGTGCCCGACCGACATTACGAAATATCCGTGCGACGCGAGATCGATCAGCAGGAAAGAGTTGCCCTCCACATAGCTGAAATAACCGTGGTTGAAAACTATCAGCGGGAACTTCTTATCTGCAATAAACGGAGCATCAACAAAGCACTGCGACACGTTCTCGCCGGACGCTTCCATCTTGTCGTAATTGACGGGGATCATGAAAGCCTTCTTGATGCCCGCCGCCTCGCTGCGCGTCATGGATCTGCCGTGCTCCAATCCCTCAGTCCTGGTCTTATCAACAGGGTAGTAGAGCCTCGCCGGCACATGACGCATCGTCTTGCCGCTCGGATCGAGATCTTCTTTTCGCGTGTTATAGATCGTGAAAGTCTTCGTGCCTACAGCATATTCGCCTGTGGGCATCGGAAATTCCTTTTTGCTGCTCATTCTCTCCCTCTCCCTTATCTTCTTTTCCCGCTGGGGTAAATATGGTAATTGTTGCCTGGCTTGCCGGGCTCAGTTGGTTTGTTCTCTTCTTCTTGTTCTACTTTGTCCGCGTCCCCGCCGAAGAGAAGTATTATCGTCGTTGCCAGAATATCGAACATCTCCTTGGGCCTTGTTTCCGTCTGCATGGGCGCTTTGCCGTAGCATGCGGTGAGTATGCAGTTCGCCTCGATGCCTACATACGCTGAGGAAATGAACTGATAAAGCTCTATGGGGTTATGCCTGGGCGTAAGCTTGTTTGCCGAGCACGCTTCGAAAAGGTAAGGGAAGATGACCCTTGCCAAATGATCCATGTTGCCATTGCCCTTAACGTTTCTGATTATCTTGTCCGCGCGTTCAGGCTCGTTTATCGCCAGCACGGTCAGGTCGAAATTGATCTTCTGGATATCCATCAGATGCGCTTCCATAGCCTCTCCGAGCACTCCGCAGATCCCTCGGGTTATATCTTCGAACGAAGCTTCTTTGTCTTTGACGATTGCATCAAGCGCACCTGTAATGTCGTAGTCGCGGCGCATGTTGGAGATCATGTCGGTCAGGATCTCGTCCAAGTCCTTATAGAACCTGTAAATGCCGCCCTGCGACAGCCCCGTCTCCGCGATGACATCCGATATCGTGACCATCTCGACGGGCTTTCTGAGGCACACCTGATAGCACGATTCGACTATCTTCCTGCGCTTGTTATCAAAGTATTCCTGTGTGACTTTGGGCATGGCTCGCGCTCCTTTCCTCTATTGAGCGGGTAGAAAAGCTCCCCGGTGTGTTCGAAAAATGAAAGTAGTTTCATTTTAGAGTGGCCGGACGGGGTTGTCAAGGGGAGGAGTTTTTTTGAGAAGGTGTCGAAAAGTCTGGCCGCGATTGCTTTTTGCTCTCCAAACCGGAAAATCCAGGCAAAAATCCAGGCGCCGCCTGGAATTCCGCCTGACATTCACCGCCTACAGAAGCACCCCCACAAATGATAAAGCCCACCGGCGCGTGTCTTTACGCCGGCGGGCTGTACCCGGGAGCAATTGCTTGCTTATTTGCCTATGAACTTGCCGCTGACCTTGCCGACGGAGATGATGTTGCCGGTGTTGCCGTCCTTGTCGGTGTCGAGCGCGTTGATGAAGTCGGGGAACTTAGGCGAGATTCCGTTGACGCTCCCCTTGACTCTCTCGACGGGGTTCTTCAGCGCGATGACGTAGATGTTATAGACGTGCGTGTCGCCCGGCGGAGGATACATGCCGATGTAGTACTTGGAGCCGGCGAAGCCCTGAGGGAGGGATGTCTCGGTGATGTCGCCCTGTACCCAGTGAAGGAAGTAGTGGGTGTTAATGTCGACCATGTAGACCGCGTAGCAGGAAGCGCCTTCGACGGGCTCCCAGGAAAGGTCGGGCGAGAGGTTCTGGCCGGCGACCGTGTTAGCTGTTATCTCGTCCCAGTAGCCGTCCTTAAGGCTGTTTGTCGTGACTGCGAATGCAGCATAAGCGCCTACGAATTCGTCGCCGCTGTTGTCAGGTGCTGCCGATGCAGCAGGCGCTGACGAAGCAGCCTCAGTAGAAGCATTAGTAACTGTCGGGGCCGCTGTCGGTTCGGAGCCGCCGCAGCCTGAAAGAGGCAGAGCGAGTGCCAATGTGACCGCGCCGCAGAGCAGAAATGAAGTGAATTCTCTCATAGTAAATACCCCCATTAAGGATTACCTGTACCCATAGTATAACTCAGGTGATGTGTAAGGTGCCTTGATCGTGCCGTATGCGAGGACGTTTCCGACGGAGCCGTCAGATGCCGTGTTTACATAGTCGAAGAAGGACTGGATGTCGCCGGATCTCGCGTCGACCTTGAAGGTGCCTGCCTTGGGTTCGGACTTTAACGCGATGACGTGGATCTCATAGGTGTGGGTGCCGGCAGGATAAGGTCCGGAGTAGACGGCAGGGTCGGTGAATTCGCCTTCGGCGAGGTCGGTCTTGTCGACTACGGTATACCAATAGAGCCAGCGCGTTGTGGTGATGTCGATCATGACGACTGCATATTTGGTCGCGCCGTCGACGGGATCCCACTTAAGTGAAGGGGAGAGGTTGCCTTCTTTAAGGCCGCATTCGGTCTTCCATTCGCCGTCGCTCTTAAGGCTCGTTGTCTTCAGATCAAAGACCGGGAGCGTGTCCATATAGACCTTGGCAGCGGCTACTTCGTTGCCTGTTGCCTCATCGTATTCGCGCTCCTGGATGGGGAGAACATCGGCTCCGAAGTTAAGGTTCACGGTGCCCGAATCAGTCTCCAGGTCGAGCTTTAATTCGCCTGAGTTCGTGACTGATCCGCCGATAACGGAAGCCTTGCCTTCGACGTTGCCGGAAGCGCCTGCGAATACTAACTTTACGTTCGTTCCGACGGTCTCGAAAAAGCGCTCATCTGAAGTGTTCTTCGCATTCGTAAGATTAAATGAAAAGAGGCCCATTTTCTTCAGGAAACGGATATAAAGAGCGCCCGTATCGCCGGAAGTGAACTTGTCTCCGAAGAGCAAAGCAAGGTCTTCAGAACTAGCAGAACCGCATTTCCAGCTTGAGCCGGGGAGCTTTGTCGCATCGACTTCGCAGGCGGTGAGCTTATCAGAAAAGACCTCCCATTCGCCGCTTGTTTTATTCTGACGGGCAGTGATCTCTTTGGAGACTTTCTGGGTCAGAAGGCCGTCGATCATGCTGACTTCATAAGAATACGAGACGGTGTCGCTGAAGGCATAATTGTCGTCCTTCAGTTTCTCTGTGTTGTGGGATTCTCCAGATACTGAGCCGAGGTTCTCGTATTTCGCGATCTGTGCTGCATCGAAAACCGGACCTTCCCCGGAACTGCAGCCCGTAAGAAGCATTCCGGTTACCAGAAATACAGCAACGGCGCGCTTTGTAAGCTTTTGTCTGAACATAAAAGCAATCCTCCCGAGATACTGATGTTCAAGGTCATTTTACAGGAGCGATTTTGGAGGCAATAGCAAAAGCGGCACAGATTATAGGAATATCCGCACGAATAAAAGAGGTGAGGGCAGCTGGGTCTTACTTGCCCCTGTACTGAGAGGGTGTCCTGCCCGTCACGTTCTTGAAGAGCTTAGCGAAATAATTGGCATCGGGATAGCCGACGCGCGCGCTGACTTCGCCTATCGGGAGCTCAGTGTTGGTGAGCATGACCTTCGCAAGATCGATCCTGAGGTTCAGGAGATAGTCGTGGCAGGTCATTGAAGCCTGCTTCATGAAGATGTCATTTAACTTGTTGCGGTTGATCGCAAACTTTTTGGTGACTGTCTCTACGGTGATCTGCTCGTCGATGTGCTCGTTCAGGTATTCAGTGATCGCAGAGAATTCGTCCTGTTCCGGCGAGTCTTCTTCGCCCGGCGCGACTTCGATGAATGAGTAAACGACGCAGTAGAGGAGCTCCATCAGATAGGATCTGCTGCGGCATGGCCAGAAACCGTCTCTCTGGCCGTGAAGCTGTTTCTCCGCAGCCGTGTAGAGTTCCTTCAGACGCTTTAATCCGTTGAGCGGGAGCTCGATCACGTGGTCGCAGACGTTATCGGAGACAGTCGCATATTTAATGAGAAGATAGTCCTGATAGATGGACGTGCCCCAGGCTTCGTTGAACTCGCCAGAATCGATCCTGTCGTAAGTGAATTCCTCGCGGATGACGGTCGGCTTGAAGAAGAGGATACAGGTCTTTATGGATTTTAAGATCTTGTAGTCGAGGACGTCTTTTTGTGACAGGCCGATCAGCGCGGGAGCATTAACGGTGCGCGTTCTGCCGCCGCTCTTTATCTCGAGCGCGCCCTTCTCAAGGATGATTATCTTATAGTTGTCAGGGTCGTTGATATACTCGGGGAGCTTGTCTGATCTCTCCGGATAAATATCGACTACTCTGTCCCAGTCATCCCAGTGGCACTCGGTGTAAAGCTTCATATTTAAGTCCTTTTCATGGGCTCGGAAAGTGCGTTCTGCGGCAATTTGCGGGCCGTGCTTTTCGATAGTTCCGCAAACGCATTCATTATAATATATTCTCAACGATTATTGATTAACAATGACTCAATCTGTTATCCTACTGCTATGATTTAACGTGTCCGGAGGTGGCAATATGAAGAGGTCTGCAAAGCTTATTTCAGTGGTTTTGATCGCCGCAATGCTTATTGCGACTGTTTCCTGCGCTAAGAGAAGAAAAGGCGCGGAAAGGATTCAGGACGACGGATATGCAAAGCAGGAAGCAGGCCTTGAGACCGATCAGACGGATCCCACGGAGACTGAGCCTACTCAGACCGATCCGGATCTTCCTACACCAACACCTACGCCCACACCGGCAAATACAAATAAAGGCAGTAGTAGAAACTTCACCGTCGAGGAGCTCTTGACGTTCGCCGAATCCGTATGCGGAATGACGCCTGAGTATGCAGCAATAAATCTCGCAATACTGTTGGAAATCAATGATTATACGACATTTGATTCAGATGAAACTGACAGCGGCGGACCTGTGCACCGTTATATGAGATATCTGGACAAGGATATCGTTTGCGAAGACATTGTATTTAAGAGCATCAGCCTTCACATGAAGGGCGGCAGAGTTTTCAGCGTTGACTATTCCATGAGAGTCGAGGGCGTTTTCACACAGAACGAAGAGCTCGATTCTGAGAGTGTGAACAAGATGTTTACAATCGTCATCACAACAAAATACGGCCAGCCGATCGACGGATATACCGAGACATGGGTCGATTTCAATAAGAGCGGGATCACGGGCTGGAAAGACGGTGATTTCATCATCAGCATGTTCTGGGGCGAGGGATGCCAGGGCGTTGACGGCAACGACCAGCTGGTATTGGGCGTTGAGAACACCGGAAACATAACGCCAAAGCCTACGGATCCTGTATCAGGCGGCATCAGCGATGGAACGTATACCGCCGAGTATATGTTCGTTACAGGGATCGTCTATATCGGCTGCAACCGGAATTCAACAGAATTATTAATCGAGACCACATTCGCAACAACTATCGGCGATCCTGTAAGCACTAAAAAGCTGACGAGTTCGAGTTCTTTCACGACATATATTTACGAATGCAAGATCACGGTTGACGGCGTCGAATTCAATGAGGTTGAGATCAAAGTCGACGACGACACGGGTATTGTTTACCAGGTACACTTCATCAATAACAAGGATGACGCAAATAAGCTTGCTTCTTATCAGCAAACGTTTGCTGATAAGCTCAGTTCATTATACGGGAAGACGCTCACTGACGATAGCAACGGAAATGCGAAGATCCAAGTCTGCAAACTCGAGCGATCAATGCATATCGAATCCGGAAGCTATATCGACGGAACGGATGATTACTTCTGGATAGCTTTCTATACAGCATAAATCAGGGATGAATTTCATGGGGCTTAGGAGAGATCTTACTAAAGTAAAATGTGCCGTTCTTGCGGCGGTATTGTTTGCGTCGTTCTCACTCGGCGGATGCTTTCAGACGCGCTCGCCCAGGACATCGCACAGCCAGGCAGGCGCTGAGGTAAAGCCCGGCACGCCTACGGAAGCATCGCCCACGCCCACTGCAACGCCTACGCCGGATCCTAAGGACGATGCGATGGAGATCGCTGATAAGGCAGGCCTTACAGAGGAAGATCTCAGGGGAGAATACGCGCTCTTCATAAGATTCGCGGATGCGGTCAGTTCCAATCAGGATTTCAAGGGAAAAAGCGAATATATCTATCACCTTTTCCCGATCGTAGCAGACCATTTAAAGAGCGAGAATGAGGAATTCTTCTTTACCAAGATCAGGGAGCTTACGATAATCGAGAAGCACACTGACGGAATCGACGGCCAGTATGTGCAGCTTCAGAACAGGATCGAGTTAGATCCTGATATCGAAAAAAGGATGGGCAAGGAAGCTTATGCTTCTGTCTTCTACCATGAGCTCATGCATTTTATCGACCTGAATATCTCCGGAGACGCCGTAGACGCGTACCTGTGCCTCTTAAATGACGGCACGTATAAAAAATACGGAGATCTCAGCGATTCCGAGCGAGGAAAGATGACGGATTATCTCTATTCGTATTTTATCGAAGGCGGCGCCGAGATGTATACATCCGAGTATTTTACATACGCGCCTAATTCCTATCTTCCGAGAGTCAGATTCCTTGTCGCCATGAAGTATATCTTCGGAATCCGGAAGATCGACGACATGTTTTTCGACGTCGATACGGACTATCAGTTCGCTGAGCTTCTTAAGGAAAACGGTTTTACAAATGAAGAGATAATTAAGGTCTTAAAGGCGATGAGAAATACGCCTGACGCTTTAAGCGAACCGAAGACCCTGATAGATCCCAGAGAAGTGCTGATAAGGCTCTACATAAACAAGAAGGGACCTGATTACGAGAAGGACAAGGTATTCTGCCTCATATTGGGTTCCATGAATGACAGCGACCTTAATAAGATCCCGTCAGATTACAGCAAGTTCTATACCAAGCTCGAAGGAGTCTCCCAGGCGGAAGTGCTGGAGGTATGGGGATATCTCACGAATGTTGTTGCCAACTATGATGTGCAGTGGGGATTTATCGGAATGCCCGCGCCGATCTATCTTGACGGCGAGATGAAGCTCAGCGTCACTGCGGGACCTACCGAAGGCGACATGGTGGATTATAAGGCCGTTGTCGTTGATTATGATTTCGAGAACTTCAAGATAAAAGACATCAAGATCTATGAACGCTGGTCACCTGATCCCATAGCCGATACATGACCGTCAGATACTTGATGCGGCTTCGTTGATGAGCGCGATGAATCCTGCGGTCAGAAGGCTGCCTATGACGGTTACGATGCTGATGTAAATGATGTTTGCGATAGCCCAGCGGCTCTCCTTATCAAGCACCTTCGCAACGATCGATGCGGCAAGGCTTCCTACGGCGCCCACAGCGCATAAGATGATCAGGAAGTATGTCAATGAAATGTAGCTCGGGATCCTCTGAGCTATTGACAGAAACCACAGAACACAGACTACCGGATTGCCGATAAAGCACATTGTGGAAACGCCTGTGGCAAGGCCGCAGATAATGTGCGTTCTGTTTTCTTTTTTGATCTTATCGAAATCTAAAAACATCTGAAACAACCTATCCCAAAATTTGATCAGTAAGGAGCGGGCACATCAGCCTCCGGCGTGGAAGAGCACATAAGACAACCCGGTAGCAACAAAGAAACCTATGACAACCGTTACTATGTTGATAGCAACGGAGACGATCGTCATGCCGATACGATAGCCTTCAACCTTCTTCCATCCCAATACGATATATGCGGCCGTAAGGACCAGATATAAAACGGCACCTCCGATAAAGATAATCGCAGCCGTGCGGTTGTTGCCGTCAACGGAAACGGTATTCATAAAACCGAACCAGATGATCGCCGCAAGAACGAATGCCCAAAGGAACTGGATGATAAAGTATGCAGGCTTCTTCATGGTTACTTCCCCCTTACAAATTACTATTCTACAACCTGCCGCTGCAGAATACATTTGAACCATAAAAGATAAACACGATTTGATTATATCATCTCTTAAATGTCTTTTCCGTTACGCCTTCATTTTCACCTTTTTTTGCCACGGTTTTAGCCCAATCTCGAAAACCTTACGGGGTACAATACAAACCTTGCAGCGGGGATAATAATTGCTGCCAAAGTAATGTCCTGAAAGGACGGAAGGAATGGTGAACTAATGAAAAATAAGATGATCTGCGCAGTTTTATCAGCATGCACACTGCTCTCCATGACCGCGTGTGCAGCAAGTGTTCAGACCGGTGCTAACGGCGCTTCAGACGTTGAGGACAAGACCGATGCAAAGGAGAGCGAACTGCCTGTATCTGAAGACAATCTCATACCTGATGTGAGCATAAGCCAGCCGGGTGAGCCCTTCAATTTCAACGGCAAATACTATAGTGACAGATGCTATATTTCTTTCGAGAAGGGCGAGGGAGACAAAGTAAATATCAAGGCAGGGTGGTCCGGAAGCTACAATTCGGCTGAAGAATGGACCATGACGGGCTCATACGACAGCGCCAGCTACTGCATCGAATATACCGACTGCGTTAAGAAGAACGTTGTCTACAAGGATGTCGACGTGATCGACACGGAGGAGACCGTATATTCCGACGGAACAGGCACTTTCCTGTTCAGCATTTCGGGCGATTCCGTAACATGGACCGACAAGAAGGAAGACATTGCTAACGGCAAGATCTTCCAGCTCGACAAGGACTCAGCAAACAGCGCTAATGCGCCCGCCGAAGATAAGAACACAGCTGCGGATAAAGACACAGATAAAGGCGACAAGGACTTCTATAGGGTTTTCACTAATATGGATAAGGAATCCGTCGAGAAGACCGCTTCTGAGGTCCGCAAGCTTTATCTTGCCGAAGACTGGGAAGGACTTAAGAAATATATAAAGTATCCCGTTAACGTCGGCGGCGTCGTTGCTGAGGACGAAGCAGCTTATGACAAAGCGGTCAAGGGCAAAAAGGTATGTGCCGAAGACCGTAAGGATATGGAGGCCGAGACCTGCAAAGACATGTTCGGAAACAGTCATGGTCTTTGCTTCGGTTCCGGTCAGATATGGATGCAGGACTGCTCCGCTTTAACAGATCACGTCCCTGAGATCCATATCATAACAATCTCGGGCATTGATTGATAAGATCAATACCAAAATACTTTCTCCAAGCGGAAAGGGGCTTCCTCAAAGATATGAGGAGGCCCCTTTTCAGCTGTTGATAACTTATCTGTTTGAGATCATCCGACCCAAGGAGTATTAATACTGCCTTCATCGCTGCAGATAATAATGTCCGCTGACTTAAATTCAATGATCTCAAGATCCAGTTCATCGTATCTTTCCATTACTTTATCCTCCAGCATTTTTTTATTTGTATCTCATTGCCGCATCATAGTAATTGTAATATGCGATCATGGCATTTTTCTCTGCGGTCGCGAAAGAACTGCTTCCCAACACCTGCTTTACATAATACATTACCGGAACGTTGATCCTGACCTCGCCCTGATCTGTGTTGATCACTATGACCTGATTATTGCCAAGCCTCTTAGGTCCGATGTCTTTTATCGTGAATACGTAATAATCGTCTCCGCCGATGTTCGTAATGCTGTACCCGGTCGTGTCAGATGCAACCGTTACGCCTGCTGCGGGCTTTACCGCTACTCTGAGTTCAGTCTGTGAATTAAGGGTAAGAGCAAACCTTACGTCAGCGATCAATGAGTTTCCGCTGATCGAGTAATTATAGCTGCTGACCTTGTTCACAGTATAACTCAGGCTTTCGTCAGTTATTATGGTCTTAGGGAGCGAATCTTCTATCAGGTCAGTAAACGGATAGGGTATGGCAGCATGTGTCCTGGCATCACTCCAGCCGGAATTCTGCAGATAGTAGCCGTATGCCTGAAGCTTATATACCAGGTTCAAAAGGTTAAAGTCGCTGCTCAAAGAACTGTTCTTGATATCGCTGATATAGCTGACAACTGAATATACATCGACACATGTCTTATCTTCTCCATAGTGCAGAACAGCCGTTACGGTATCTGCCAGTTCAAGCGGATTCATGTAGAAAATAAAGGCTCTCTTGTTTCCAAAGTCTTCACCGGTCTCAGATTCGCTGTAGTTAACCCTGCTTGTCCTTCCGTTAGAAGATATGAAGATGATGTAGCAATCTGATCCGTCATAGTTATCGGGGAAATCCACAAGGAATTTCAGACCGAGCTTGCCTGCGAGGATCATGGCGTGCTGATTGGTGATCACCGGCTCGGTTACAGGACCGGGATTCGGAACATATGTATAGTTCTGCAGAGCCAGATCAGGCATCATGGTATCTCCGTCGTATACATATTGGAAAACCTCGCCGTATTTGGTATTGATATGATAACCGTTTGCCACGCCGGCGTTCTTGCCTCTTAAGAAAAGATTCCAGCCTGTATCGCAGTTTGTTACGTCAACGAGATAATAATTTCCATCCTCCATATGGACGACATTCCACATATGTCGTTCGCCATTATTAAAGCCCGTGACCGATAAAGCGTATACTTCATTGCTCCGGAAATGCGATCTGTCGCAGAGGAACTGGAATGCTTTCGAATAACCTTCGCATACTACCTTGGTATCCGGATCGCCGTCGAAGACCCAGACCATCTGCCAGGGATTCATATAGTTCATGTCATATGAGGGAACTATGGCGTCTTCATTGTAGTCAGTAAGTTCACAGATCTTGTTCTTATAAGCCTTGAGCTTATTATAGTCGTCCAGTTCCGAGTAGATGGCAACGATATCCAGCGCATTATCGCGGGCTGCCAATGCATTAGCGCCATAAGCAGGGTTAACGGAATACTCGTCATTATTGAGCTGATATTCTTTCGAGACACTGAAAACAAAAGACTTAATGTTAAAAGTTATTGTGTCTCCACTGTTAACAGTGCTGAAAGAATAGCTTAAACCCTTTGTCGTATTGTACCAATAGAGTTCATAGGGGTTTGACTGGAGCAGTACGTTCATTATATTGCCGACATAACCGCCCATGGCTGCTTTTGCGGTATTAATATTTTGTTGACTGTTGAAGTTGCTGACCCCGAGGTCGCTTGCACTGTAAGTGAGGACCAAAGTGTTCTCAGGCAGCTCTAACAAAGTGTGAGCCCCTGTGCCGGCAGCAAGATTTGAGACGTGATAGAGCATAAGCTTATAAACGTTCAAGGCCTGCTCTTCTTCAAACAGGGACTCATAGTCAAAGGCGGATCTGGAGCGCTTCTTCGCAGAGGTGCCGAAAACCTTATTGATATAGCCTTCTGCAAGAGCCTCATTATCAAGAGCCGGCTTAACGTCGATAGTCGCGGTCTCAATAGTGGTCTCTGCCGGTGCTTTATCATCCTTGACGGGATCTTCCGCAGACTTTCCGTCAGCAACCTCGGCGGGTGTCTGAGAGTCTTCCTTAGAAGGATCCTCCTCAGCGGGCGCGGGAGATTCATCTGCGGCAGGTGCCTTATCTGGTTCTTCTTCGTCAGGGATCTCAGCCGGTTCTTCTGTTGTGATACCGGTGCTGTTATCTACGCCTTCGGTCTCGTCAGCAAATGCGATTCCGCTGCAGGACATCACGATTGCAGCGGTTACCATTAAGCCGGTAAGTCTGATCAATAACTTCTTCATGCTTTAGCCTCCAAATCCTTTACTCCAAAAAGCGGCTTAGTAATACAGGCATTTTCTCAAAATAATTTTAATACTTCTTACACAATACCGCATTTTATTGTTTGTTTTATGACAAACTGTGGTCTTTTGTGTGATGCGTATTTCGATAATTACAGATTACAGAAGAGGTTTTTCGAAATAACCGGCGCAGTGTAAACAGTAAGAAAACGAACGATTAAATGTTTATAAAGCAGACAGAAAAGCTGCCCCCAAAGCGGGACAGCCTTGTAAAAACTTGATTGGTGAGGGTATCTAGTTCTTCCACATGTAACCGCTCTTTATCACGGTCTCAATGTGGGAACTTGCAGGACCTAAGGTCTGGCGGAGCTTCTTGACGTAGGTATCGACGGCCCTGTCGTAGCCGATGAAATCCTGGCCCCATACGGCATCGAGGATCTGGTCGCGGGATAAGACCTGCTCCTTATTCTCGACGAAATACAGCAGGAGCTCATATTCTCTGGGAGATATGTCCAGACGCCTGCCTCCGACGCTTACCACGCGCTTGAAGGGCTCGATTACGAGATCGTCTATTATGATGCGGCCGTCCTTCACAAGAAGGCCCCTGTAGCGCTTTATAAGGGCATTTACCTTCGCGAGGAGGAGCTTCGTGGAGAAGGGCTTGGTCACGTATTCGTCGGCGCCGACGGAATAGCCTTCGATGATGTCGGTCTCAGTGCCTAAAGCGGTGAGGAAGATGACCGGAACGTCATAGGAAGTCCTTATGAATCTGCAGACCTCAATGCCGTCCTTGCCGGGCATCATGATGTCCAGGATTATCGCATCGTAGCGGTTCTCTCTGATAAGACCGCAGGCTTCTATGCCGTCGGAGGCCTGGTCTACTTCAAAACCGTTATTTGCGAAAAAAGCAGAAGTGATGTGCCTCAGGGACACATCATCTTCCGCTATTAGGAGTTTATATGAATTTCTCAAGTCTGTCATTCTTTTGCCTTTTTCATCTCAAACCAGAATGTCGTTCCGGCAGCACTGCTCTCCACGCCGAACTTTGCCTTGTGGATCTCCAGGATGCTCTTGTTGACAGCGAGGCCGACACCGGAGCTGGAGAGGCGGTCTGAACCGGATTTGTCCTTCTTGTAGAACAGATCCCAGATCTTCTTCTGATCCTTCTTGCTGATGGGCTCACCATCGTTGGTTATCCTGAATGCAACATTGTTGCTGCCGTTAACCAGAAGGACTTCGACCTTGCTCTTACCATATTTTATCGCATTGCACATGAAATTGGAGATGACCATTCTCATCATGTCGAGATCGGCCTGAACGGTGTATTCACCGTCCTCCTTGTCCGCACTGATGCTGACCTCGATGCCGCGCTCCTTGGCAAGTTCTTCCATGTGTCTGAAGCATACTCTGGAGAGGTCGAAAAGTTCGACGTCTTCCAGATTGAGCTTAAAATCGCCGGCATCCATTTTCGAGATGTCCAGAAGGGTATTTACCATCTTTGTCATGTGTTCGACTTCGGAAGTGATCTTCCCGGTGACCGCCGGGCGTTCGTCCTCGCTGATGATGTCCCAGTTCTCCACATAAGACTTGGTGACCGCGAGAGGCGTCTTAAGCTCGTGCGCAAAGCTCCTCGTAAGGTTCTTGGTCCTCGCCTCGTAGTTCACCCTGTTAACGTACATCCTGCGCATCATGAAGATCGTGAGAGCCTGAAGTATGACGAGCACGATGAAGAACAGGATATAAACATACATGTAGTTTTGGACGACCGTTGCAAACGGATGGAATACGAACACGTCTTCGTTCCTTATGGTGAATTTGCCGTTGTCCAGTTCTTGCGTCGTGTCATATGCCAGATAAGATGTAAACCAGCCGAGCTGGTCGCCATAAAACGATGCTCCCGGCGTTGAGCACAGATAATCGTACCTTGCTTTGGCTTCGGCATCTAACGGGTACATATCATTCTCATCCGACGGCACATAATCAACATGGGTCATGACGCCTGTGACTCCCTGAAGGTTACTGTCTTCAAAGATCACTTCTTCAGTTGTATCAGCAGAAGCCCCAACCGTACTGCGGTAGAGGACGACAATGAAATCCTCAGTGTTTGCGTCACTGTTCTTCGTAAAACCGACCTCCAGAATATGCGAACCGTTTGAACTGATGATGGCGGAACCATGCTGGAAATCAGTTGAATCCAACGTCCGGGTAAAGTGTAACTGGTTCCACGTCCAGGTGCACTTGCCGTAGTAACCTATGTTCTCGTCTGCTGTTCTCTCGAAAAACTGAAAGCCTTTGTAGCTTGCCATGTATGAGTCCAAGTTATCGTACGACAGATTAATCTCTTTGATCTGGTCACGCATGGAAAGCAGGATGTAGTTCAAACAACGCTGGTTCTCGGTGCTTACCTGAATGTGTGTGAACAGTGCTATCCCCAGCACCATTACGACCAGGATCAATGAACAGATAAGCGCCGTCATCTTGATGTAAGTCTTCTTCATTCCTATTATCCTCCTATTTGCGACCCATTTCCCATATGTTTCGCTTCGGATACTTGGAGTATAAGTCCCGGTTGTGTAAATCTTATGTACATTTGGAAAATTCTATTCAGCGCCGCTTCGGACAGGTCCTCGGCTTCGCCTGCGGAACTCGCGGCTCTGAATAGAATTTCTCATCCCGCTTGGGAGAAAATGATAAAATATCTATATTCAAGAAATTTGGGGAATGGAGAATAAAGATGAATCCGGAATTTACGAACAAACTAGAATTATTGGCCGCAAACAAGAAGGCGATCGACAAGGGGTTTTATTTCGAGATGGGAATAAGCCAGGTCGTAGCAAGCCTTCTTTTCGCAAGCAGCGGCAAGGCAGCCGACATCGGGAAGATGAAGGACGCAAGGGCTATCCTGAAGAAGAAGGCCGGCGTTTTCTCTGCTTTTAGAGATGCGACGGAGATCGTCATACTCGCAAGAATGGCGATGGCGTCAGATCCTGAGCAGTATATCGATGATGTAATTGAAGTTTTCAATGTCCTGATGAAGGGAAAGATCTTCGAAGACACCTACATGGTGCTCACCGCCATGATAATCGTCGACCGCGGCCGCAAGGCTGATGCCGAAGCAATCAAGGACAGGACCGATGAGATATTGAAGATCATGAGCAAAAAGCACCCGATCCTTACATCATCAGAGGACCTCGCGCTGGCAGCGCTCCTTGCCATGACCGACCGCGACATCGATTCGATAATAAACGATATGGAAGAGTGCTATACCTACACCAAGAAGGAATTGAAGCTCAAGGCCGAGTCCAATTCCATCCAGGCGCTGTCGCAGATCCTGGCGCTTAACGAAGGCGACATGAGAGCCAAGTGCGACAAGATCGCTGAGATCTTCAAGGCGTTCAAAGAGCACGGCTCCAAGTTCGGCACATACCTCGAATTCCCGGCTCTCGCCACGCTCCTTAACGTCAGCGTATCAACGGACGTGATCGTAAGCGAGATCATCGAAGCCGCTGATTTCCTTAAGCAGAGCAAGGGCTTCGGAGGCCTCAGCATGGACAAGAAGACCCGCCTGATGTTCGCTGCGCTCATTGCCGGCGAGGTCTACGGCTCAGAGGCAGACACTGCCGATGCCATGATAAGCCAGGCGGTCGTAACAAACAGCGCGATCGCCATGATCGTTGCCGAAGAGACCGCCATCATGGTCATCATGATGTGCTCAGCATCGGCGAACAGCAACTGAGATTAATTCACAGATCGATCGATCAAGGGCGGCACGGAGCGGATTTCCGTGCCGTCTGTAATTGTTGGCCTTTTTAGACCCCCAACAATTATATAAAAACGCCGTTTTATATAATTGTTGCCCTAAAAAAAGCCCATGAATTACAGTGAACTGCGCTGACAAGCCGGGCGGCGGTGCTCTCTTCAAAAAAGAAAATGGCAGGAGAATGGGGGTCTCCTGCCATTTGGCTAAATATTCAAGAAAAGCTCCGGCTGATCATAAGTGGCTTAGAATGACAAAGGCCGGCGCTTAACTGACTTGATCAGATCTCCTCGACTCTGACGTTCTTGATATGGATAGTCGCGGTGTCCTTGTGCTTACCCATGTTGAACTCGAGACGGCCGTTGTTGTCATCCTTGTCCTTCATCTCGAACTCGAAAACGAAGGTGTTCCATTCGGTCGTGAGGTCTATTGATGTGTCTTTCAGGTAGCGGATCCAGCCGGCGTTCGGCGCGGAAACGCAGACAATGCATTTTCGCGCTTCATCGGCACGGATATCGAAGGTGACACGGTATTTGTGCCCCTTCAGCATCGGGAGGTCGGGATGAACGAGCTGCACAGAGTATTCCTCGGTACCATAGTTCTGTGTGTAGATGATCATCTCGCCGTCCTTGATCTCAGCGGAGCCTTCGCCGCCGTTGAAAAGAAGGAACTTCCAGTCGATGTCGTCCTCAAGGTTCTCAGCTACCGAGAAGTCTCCGTTGCGGATGAAGTTGCCGTCAGGAAGGGCTTCACGGAATGTCATAGGGGGCTTTGTTACGTTGGTATCATAAGCGTCCTTCTGATATACGCGGACGTAATCGATGAGGAATTCAGCCTTCGAGAAATCTGTTGTTGCATCAGGATTGCCGGGCCAGTTGCCGCCTACTGCGAGGTTCAGCTGTACATAGAAGGGCTGGTCGAAAGGTGCCGGATAAGGCTTATCATCGCCGCCTTCTACTGCCGTGAACCAGTCGTTGCATGTGAGGACAAGCTCGCCGTCAGTGTAGAAGCGCATCTCGCCGGGTTCCCACTCAACTGAATATTCGTGGAACTTGGCAGAGAAACTCTCTTCGCCCTTTTTCTCAATGGTGCCCTGCTGCTCAGCGTGAGGTTCACCATAGTGAATTGTTGAATAAGAGATAGTCGTGTCGTTGCCCAAAGATTCCATGATGTCGATCTCGCCGCACTTGGGCCACTGACCGTACTTGGATTCCTGGTTGGGCATCATCCAGATGGCGGGCCACAGACCCTGGCCTTCCGGAACTTTGGCGGAAACAACTACTTTGCCGTACTGGAACTGGGTCTTGTTCCAACCTTGTACCTTGCCGGACGTGTAATAAGGCTTGCCGTTCTTCTCGGTCTTGATGGCCTTCAGAACGAGGTTGCCGTCCTTAACAAAGATGTTCTCATCGGAATTTGTGTATTCCTGCAGCTCGTTGTTGGTCCAGCCGGGTTCATGAGTCTCTCTGTTCCACTTAGTCTCATCAAGTTCTTTGCCTTCGAACTCGTCGCTCCAGAGAAGGTTATAGCCTTCGATGGAGGGCGTCTCAGTCTTCTTCTGACCGCATGCAGCCATCGGCAGAAGCATTGAGAGGGCGAGGATAGAACTTAAGATTCTTTTGCTCTTCATAGTTGCCTCCTGGTCTTTAATTGTCCGTCTGCCCTCAAAATATCAACTTTGTGCTTCAGGTTATTGCTTTTTCATGACTTTTATTTGTGTTTTCATGCTATAATGGTGCTCGAAAACACTGATTCTCACGCATATTTGACATCAATAAAAGGAGTCTTACATGCCGGCCAAAAGAAAGAAGATCTCATACCAGGAGTTCCTGCACAGGGAATACGGCTTCTTCAGAGCGCCGCTGGCACCTGAGATGGATTTCTATGAGACGATCCGCTCCGGGAATCTGCGCAAGGTAAAGACGCTCTTGAATGAGCCTTTCGATGCCAAGAAAGGCTTCGGCGTGCTGTCTGACGATCCTTTGCAGAATCTCAAGTACCATATGACGATCACGACGGCGATCCTTGCGCGATACTGCATTTCGGGCGGTCTGTCGCAGGCTGAGGCATATTCTTTAAGTGACTACTACATAAGGCTTGCCGATGTGGCCGCGACGCCGGATGAGATCTCCGGGATCCACAATGAGATGTGCCTTCACTACGCGAGGCTCATGTCGTCGCTGCATCAGAGCGCTATTTCCTCGAAGGCCGTGAGCACCGCGATCAATTACATCTACGAGCATCTGCACACGCGCATAACTTTAGAAGGCCTGGCATCAGTGACGAATCTGTCGGCGCCTTATTTCTCGAGATTATTCAAGAAGGAAACGGGCTGTTCCGTGAGCGAATACATCATGAACAAGAAGCTCGAGACGGCCAAGTCGATGCTCGCGTCGTCAGAGTATTCGATTGCCGAGATATCGGCATCGCTTGCGTTCCCGAGCCAGAGCTATTTTACGAATGTGCTTAAAAAAGACTGCGGCCTGACGCCCAAGGAATACAGGATCAGGAACCGCAGTATCGATTTCTACAGAAGCACGCATTAAGGGCTGCGCTTGGTGCGGGCAGTAATTCTTTCCGGATCTTACAGATATAACTCCATGTCAACGCACCGCCAGTCGCCATAGGGCGTGGTGATCGTGTGTTCGCCGTATTCTTTAAATCCTGCGGATTCATAGCATTTTGCGGCCTTCGGATTGTTCGCGAAAACGCCTAAGTCGACTCTTGCCGCAGTGAGGTTATTGCGGACATAATCGATTGTAAGTTTAAGAAGTTCCCGGCCGTAACCCTTGCCGCGGATCTCAGGGTCAACGATGACAAAACCGAGGCGTACTGATGAGTCGTCGTTCTCCTTCGGATATCTGATTATGATGTGCGCGACGACATTGCCGTCTTCGTCGATTCCCGTGAGCGGAATAAAGCGCCCGGTCTTCATCTGCGGCGCATAATTATCGTCAATGCTGTAGGGCAGGAGAGGGAAGAAACCGTAGCGGTCAGCTGACCACTGGTAGAGCTCAGTCTCCGTGCGGAGCCATTTCGCGATTATGGGTGAATCTTCTCTTGTGTATGCACGTAAGATCATGTGTTGCCTCCGCAGAATTCAGCAATTTCTTTCTCAAGCAAGCGGTAAACAATTGCGACCAGATACCCGTCAGCGATCGCGTGATTGAGGCGCACCGTGAGCGGCATCATGAGTCGGCCGTTTTCTTCTCTGTACTTACCCCAGTTTACAATAGGGAGGAAGTAAAGATAACCGTCCGGGAGTTCCACATTGAGCGAGTCGTATGAGAGCCAGGATACATAAGACGCGTCAAACCAGTTCGGGTGATCTGCATCGAGCAGATATTCGTGCGTCTGCTTTGCGGCCTCAACATCGGCTACTGCGTTCTTATAGAACTCGTTGTAGTTCTCATAATATGTCGTGTAAACGGGCGTGCAGGTCTCAGTATCCTCGTGGAAAACATACTGCGTCGGATTGATCACGTCGTAGCAGATGAGCTCGTCCGACTGCCAGAGATACTGCATTCTGTAGTCGTCTCTGGAGTTCAGGGTCTTCGAGAGGAGATATAAGAAGTTGATATAAAACTTCGTGCCGGTCTCCTTCGAATGCTTAACGAGGTCAGTTACGTCAACGCGCGCGGTCATTGAGACAGAGCACTTGCAGTCCTCAGTGAAATGACGGTAAACGCCATTTCTGTAGTATTTTTCTCTATCGATAACTTTGTAATTCATATGTCAGTCCTTCTCGTAAAAAACAATGTCCATGCGGTCGTTGATATGCTCGATCTTGCCGGTCTGATGGTAGCCCATCTTCTCGTAGAGATAACAGTTGCCCTTCTCCTGCATGATCGTGTCGAGACACCAGTAGTCAGCGCCATAGAGCTCTTCGACAGCAAGGATCGCAGCTTGCGCATATCCTTTGCCTCTGTACTCTTTCATGATCCACAAAGGAGAGATGCGCTTTCTTGAGCCGTCCTTCTTATCGACCACGCGGATAACACCAACGTCAGTGCCTTCGGCCTCAATGAAGAAGTATTTTGTCCACGGCTGTTCGAACCTTGCATTGACCCTATCGACACCTTCAGCTCCGGGGCTTAAGTCGTAGTCCTGATACTTTCCGAGGAGCTCGCGAAAAGCCTCTACCTGCATCTTCCAGATAGTCTCAATATCTTCTCTTTTTGCCTGTCGTAAAGTAACGCTCATATCTTTGTCAGAACCATGCCCTCAGTTGAGTTAGTAAATCCGAGGCTCTCGTAAAGGGGCCTGCCCATTGTGGTCGCGTCGAGGCTGATCTCAGTCGCGCCTCTTTTCCAGGTCTCATCGATCAGCATGTTTACCATCTTGCGAGCGATGCCCTGGCGGCGGTATTCAGATCTTGTGTAGACGTTCATTAAGTGTGCGCGCTTTCCCGTAGGATGCGAAAAGGTCGGCATTATCCACATGAAGCTCATTGACGCGCAGCCGATAACTTTACCGTCATCTATCGCGAGCACTGTAATGTGATCGCCGTTAAGAAAATAATCGCGGCTCTCTCTTACGATCTCTTCCGTGTATTCATAATCTGAAGGAAGGTTATTTACGACCTTCAGCATCTCAAGTCTGCTGCTCATGAGGAGCTCGATATCGTCTTTTGTAGCAATTCTAATCTCAACCATTTTATTTCCTCTTTAAAACTGCCGTGGCAGCGTAGTGTAATACATCAAATTCATCGGGTACGTTCTTCAATAGTTCGCGGTGCTCGGCATCCCATTTCGCGAGTTCGTCAGGCGATAATGAAGCGCCGACGCCTCTGCATGCGATCATGCGGCCGTGCCAGGATTCCTTCGTGAAAGGCACCTTCAGCTTGTACTCTTCGTGATAATCCATATCGAAATAATCGTACATTACTTCAGGAATGAAGATCGGGTGCACTGTCTCGCCGCCGCCTGACCAGGTGGGGCTGTATTTTCTGACCAGATCCTCACTCATTCCCGCGATCTTATCCTCATACGGCAGCCATGCCATGAAAAGGATCACGAGCTTTCCGTCCTTTTTGAGGATGCGGCTAAATTCAGGTGCGACCTTCTCGTGATCGAAATACCAGAAGCACTGGCACGCTGTGATCACGTCAAAAGACTCATCCGGAAAGTCGAGCTTCTCGGCTGAAACAGCCTGATAATCAATGTTCATGCCGGCTTCTTCAGAGAGTTTTTTCGCCTGTTCGATCTGCTCAGGAGAGATGTCCGTTCCTGTCCATTCTGCTCCGAACTTATACATGTTGCGCGGCAAAACGCCCGTTCCTGTACCGAGATCCAACACCTTCTGGCCCTTTACGCAAAGGCCTCTGTCAGCTACCTTCTGATAGAACTGATCCGGATAGATGTCTCTGTATTTTGCATAGAACTCCGAAGTCTTGCCCCAGTCAAAAGCCTTGCCGGCATCTATTCTGTTGTCTTTGATATCCATATTCCTACTCCAATTAGCTTGAAAACTATTTATACATTATATCGCAGCGTGTATAGTTAGTTATGTAGGGCAGGGTAGTAGGTTTTCATAAATTGCGGGAGCAAAGACATAAAAAATGTCCCCAAAATATAAAAGCAAACCTAGAAAGAAAAGAATCGTGACCATAATTCTTGTGGTCGTTCTACTTGTATTTCTTTTGTTTCCGCGAAGATTTGATATCAAAGACGGCGGTTCTGTTTTGTATTGCGGTTTTGCAGGAATTGTTTATCAGGTCGAACAGAGACATAGAATATACGACCTGCCTGGTTATGCGGCTTATGAAGTAGGGACTGTTGTCAGAATTTTCTTCATTGAAGTTTTTAACAATTCTCACGTTGATTATGAACATGCCAGACCATTGGGACATTCCCCTGAGGTTGAAGCACTAGACAAAGAATTAGGAAGCTTGTATGAAAGTGAAACCACATAATAAATGGCTTTTAACAACAACGATTCTGATGTTTCTCTTGGTAGCTGCCTATGGGCTTAATAAGGCATACCGGAAAACTAAAGGGATAACGGAAGGATATAAAACAAGAATCACACTGAAAGAAACAGTCGTGTTTGATGATCAGGATATAGTCGATCAATACGGCGGGCCTGTTACCCTTGAAACAGGAACTGCCGGTGAGATTTACGAGATACTCGATTGGTATATAGTAAAACATCAATATAAGCATATCCAGGCAAGCTTTCCTACTGATTCAGGCAGGCTTAATGTCATTTTGGGATATGAGATGGAAGACGGAGCAGATACTGATGCAAATGTTGAGATCTACAATGCATCAATAAATGTCTTAGACGAAGAAAAAGAACAGGGAAAAACTATTCAAGTCGCAACACCTGTAATAAACATCAATAAGATCAATGATTCACAGAAGATAGTTTCAGAGTTTAAGCAAACGTATGAAAGGTACTATCAGAGAGTAAACCAGACTTTGATCAAAGGCAGTATAATCGGCACGATCTGTGCTTTTGTAATGGTGGCAGCCGTTTGGCTCATCAAGCTTCTTGTACGCAAAGAAAAGGCGGTGAAGGTGCTGATAATAGTTGCCTTCTGTTTTGATATTCTTATGGTACTGGTAAATTGGATCGCGTTTCAATTAACCTTGCACATGTAAAATCCCTTACAGCGCCTTAATAAACTTATCCGCCATCTCCGGCCACACGCATACTTCCGGGAACTTGGGTCCATTAGGGTCGTAAGGCCAGGGCTTTAAGAAATCAAGCAGGCTTTCAGGGTCGCCGTCGAATTCGATGCGGCCCTCTTTTATTGCCTTTACGAGCGCGAAGCTCTGCTCGGCTGTGTAAGGTTCGCCGTGCATTCCTTTTGCCCATTCTTCAGTAGGGATCGATAAGCCGTGAGGGCCTTGCGGGAAGGTGATGTGCTCATATCTGACGCCTGCATTTTTGCATGCTTCAGCGTAAAGATAGCTGTTCTCGACGGGCACGAGATCATCAGTTTCCGTCTGCCAGATGAAACAGGGTGGATTGGTGGATTTCACGTGCTTCTCGAGTGAGTATTTATCGAGCAGATACTTTGCTTCTTCATCGTTGCGGTCGTAGATGTCGCCGCCCAGCAAAAAGCGGAAAGAATCCTGATGAGCATATTCTCCTGAAGTGATTACAGGGTAGGAAAGTATTGCTGCATCAGGGCGGCAGGAGATGCCGGCGTATTCAGGATTTGAATCGTCGATCTCATCCCAGTAATCGCATACGGATGCGCAAACGTGACCTGCAGCGGAGAAGCCGCAGATGTATACCTTTGCGGGGTCGATGTTGTATTCGGAGGCATTCATTCTTACGAATCTGATCGCTCTTGCGAGGTCTCGCATCGCTTGATCCATGACGGGTACGCGGCAGAGCTGGTTGGTCGTGTAGGTCATGACGAAGCAGTTGTAGCCGAGCTCGTTGAAGCGCTTTGCGACGAGTTCGCCTTCGGGCGGGACTGTAACGGCATAGCCGCCGCCGGGGAGGACCAGCATGCAGGGATGTGTGGCATCGTCATCGATGAGATATGCCCTTAAGTTGGGCTCAAAATCAAATGCCAGCGGGTATGTATATTCGCCTTTTTGCCAGATGCTGATCTTTTCCATAATGTGAAGTCCCCCTTTTCGAGTTCGAAAACATAATCAATTATAGCCTTGAAGAAGCTTGTTGAGAATGCGTGCGGGAGAGGAGGGAGGAACGAATGACTCAGTGGAGCTGCTCAGTGACGGCGCGGATCTTGTCTTCAGCATTGAGGAAGGCCTGCACGATGACGGGATCGAAGTGCCGGCCGGAGCTTTCCTTGATGATGGAAATGGCACTCTCGAAGGACATGCCGGGCTTATAGACGCGCTCTGCGACCAGGGCGTCGAAAACGTCTGCGACAGCCATGATCCTGGCTGACAGGGGGATCTCCTCGCCCTTGAGACCGCACGGGTAACCTTCACCGTTCCACTTCTCGTGATGGTAGTGGGCCATGTTCTCGGCTTCGCCCAGATAATCTTCCTTCAGGGCGTCGCTCTCGACGGTCTTCTTGACGGTGCTGATTATCTTGGCGCCTTCTTCGGCGTGGGTCTTCATGATCTTATATTCCTCGTCCGTGAACTTGCCGGGCTTATTGAGGATCGTGTCGGAGATCTTGATCTTGCCGATGTCGTGCATTGGCGCGGAAGCGACGACGTTGTTCTTGTATTCTTCGTTGACGATATCAGGATAGAGGCCTTCCTTGATCAGTTCATCGCAGATGATCTCGACGTAGGCAGAAGTGTTCTTGATGTGGGTGCCGGTAGACTTGTCGCGGCTCTCGACGAGGTCTGCCATGACGTTGATCATGCCGCTCTGGAAGGTGGAGATGGCTTCCTGTTTTTTCTGCGATTCGTTGATGAAATCTACGGTGTCGCGGGTCGTTTTCGCCATCGCGTCATAGAGATGCTCGATCTCATCGCCTGTCTTGATCTCGAGGAACCTGATGCTGTCCAGAGTCTCTTTGCGGGCTTCGTCGTTGGTGTAGGCGAACTCTCCTGCGAGCTTGGCAAGGCTGTTAACAGGTCTTACGATAAAGCGCTTTGCGAAGTAGACGCTAAGCGTAAGTATGGCGATGAAAAAGCCCATGAGGATAGTCGTCATCTTGAAGGTGAAGGTCCTTTCGAGCTCTGCGACATTAGGCATCGCGACGTCGACACAGGCATAAGCGGTGCACTTGCCGTGGTCGTCGTGGATCGGAACATAGGCGGACAGGAGCCAGCCGTAAGTATCGTCAGTAATTATCGGATCGATCTCTTTGCCAGCCAGGAGATCGTCGATGTGATCGTTGAAGCTATCATCGAACGGGATGACCGTGCCTGTCTCAGAAGCCGGCGTATCAGGTGTCGACACGTCGAAAACAACGTGGCAGCCGTCTTCCTTGATCTGGTAAACGTAGAGATACTTGATCCTGTCGGAGCTGTTCAGGATGAGGTTGAAATACCTGTTGATCCTGTAATAACCCTCAGCGGCATCCCTGCGTTCGATGTATTCGTCGATCATGTTGCCGTCGACGAGCGTCGCAGCAAACTTCGCGGTATCAATGGCATACTGGCCTTCAGATTCGACCATGGTGAGGCGGAACTGATTAAGGCTGACGCCGGTAACGACTGCAGCTACAACGCCGAAGATCAGTGTTACCGCGATGATTATCTTTCCGCTTAAGGAAATGCCCTTCTTCGCAAGTGCCGCCACGTCGATGCGGTCCTTCGTCGGCTTGAACTTCTTGGGGTATGCCTTATAGATCGCGAACGCGAGGGCCGTGCTTATGAGCTTATCCGGAACGTCCATTATGAGGCCGGCATAGAGCTGTGCCAGGAATGCGCTATTCACGCCGTTTGAGTAGATCCTGCCGGCGAGGGACGAAGCGAGCTCTTCGCCCATTGTGTTTCCGTAAAGGCCCCAAGTGATAACTGAGCCCAGGCCGCCGCCCAGGATGACGAAGCAGATGAGAGGGAGCACCATCTTGATGCGGATCTTCTTGAAAAAGTTCTTCTGCGCGAAGATCGTGGCAACCAGCGCGATCAGGACGCTGATGATGCAGTAATAGAGGTTGCTCGTATCTTCTCCGAAGATCCACTTATAGAGGAACGTGCTTAAGACATTTGTCAGGAAGCCGACCAGGACGCTCGGCATGAAGCCGCCGAGCATGGCCGCCAGAATTGTGCCGATACAGTCGAAATAGAACGGGATGCCGGTGAGTTTTGCCGTAAGACTGAAGACGATATTCAGAAGCAGGCAGAAAATGACGAGCCCCAATACCTTGATATCGTCGTGCTCCTTTTGAGATGCCAGGCTTAAAACAGCTCCTGATCCGGACTTTGAATCAATTTTGGATTTGCTGTTTGCCGCCATGATGTAACTCCTTGTTCATCAACGCAAAAACGTCCTGGCACACAATACCTGCCGATACTCGGATAGTATCAAATCCATTTGCTAAGTTCTATTAATTTTATGTAAAAATTATCGTTTGGTGAATGAACTTTTCTTGTGAACGAATTTATCGCACCAGCGCCTTGCATATCAGGCTGACGATAATATCGAGCGCGAATATGGCTGCCGGCAAGTAGCACAGGATGAGCCACGGTTTTCTGGGCATCTTCTTTTCGAGCTTTTCGAAAAGCGGCACCACCACAAACTGCAAAAACACGCCCGAGATGCCGAAGAAGAGGACCGACCTCGCGCAGACGAAGCCGTTGATGTTGCCCCAGTTTAAGATCTCCTCGTTGTAGTCCCAGAGTCTTACGTTGAAGAAAGTAAGGCACACCCAGCCGGTCACGAGCTCGAGCACGCCCGATGCGATCGTTGCGAAAAGGAAGACCCAGAGGGGCTTTCTCCTGAACTTGAACGTGAGGCCCAGAATGATGAGGCCGCCGAAGCCGTAGATCGGGATCCACGGACCGAAAGTCGTGCCGCGCTTGACCCACTCGCCCAGATCGAAGCGGTAGAAGATCTCCTCATAGATGAAGCCGAAGAGGCCGCCGAAAGTAAACACAAGCATCAGCAGCGGGAACCTGGCTTTGAGGTATTCTTTGTTCATCTGGCGTCTCCTTATGGGTCGTTTTATGTCATCTTCAGGCGGCTTATTTTATCGTAAGACTTAGCACTATGTCGAGAGCAAACAGCCCGAATAGAGCGAATGTAACAATGTTAAACGCCTTCGGGAAACTCTTTTGGAACTTTTCTTCAAGAGGCAGGAGGACGTGCATCAGGATCATGCCGAAGATGCCCCAGGTGACGACCGATCTGACACAGATATAGCCGTTAAGATTGCCCCAGCTTAAGACGGTACCCGTGTAATCCCAGAGCCTCATGTGAAAGTACTTGTCGATCACGAAGCCGCTGACAAGTTCGAACAGTCCGCACGAGATCGCGGCGATCAGAAAGACCAGCAACGGCTTCTTTCTGACCTTCACGGTCAGTGCGTAGATCATGAGCGCGCCGAAGCCGTAGATCGGGATCCACGGTCCGAACGTTGTGCCGCGCTTATAAAATCCGCCTTCGTAGAGTATGACGCAGGCCGTCTCATAGAGGAAGCCGGTAATGCCTGCCATCGTAAATGTCAGCAGGAGTAACGGAATAAGTCTTTTGGCTGGCGTCTTGCTCAAAGCGGGCTCCTTAATAATTGACCGTGGTGTTGGAATTTTTCTTGCCGTTTGAGGCGGCGTTTTTGGAATCAGCTTCCGCATCCCCGTCCTTCGGCCTGTAAACGTAGTGGATCTTCTCGTAGTTGGAGTTTCTCGCGCGCTCGGTCCGTTGATCGCTTCTATGGTGTTCATTATACCAAGAAGATTTGAAAATCAAAGTATATTGAGGAGTGGGGCGTGGTGCGGCGGGAGCGTGTGAGACTTTTTTCGCGAAAATAGTCACAGACTTATATTGGAGATCCATTCATTGCTGCTGATCAGATTTCCGTATACGATGCCGTTGAGTTTTGCCGTAACATACCTTAAATCAAACGGCAGGTTTTATGGTTATCCAGTTTTATGATCCGCGTCTGAACACCATTATTGAATGCGTGTGCATGAGACGGTTTTAGGCTTTTCCGTCCCTAATTTCGTCTATGAGTGATACGCACGTCTGAAAGTGGTATCGGGCAATGACCCCTGCGCGAAAATCGCCCGCCGGGACGCCCGTTGCAACGATCCCACACCCCACCCCCACAAAAAAGCGCCTCCGCAGCGGAGGCGCCTTACCTTAACAGCAGTGAATTAACCGATCATGACTCCTCAAAGTCTTCCCATGTTCTGGAGTCTTCCTCGTAGCCGTGCTTGGACTTGAACTTGACAATAAGCTTTACGATCAGGCCGGAGCAGAGGATCAGGACGAGGATGCCCCATCCGAAGACGATGTTTGCCCAAAGCGCATAATTGTCCTTGGCGCCGTAGATGCCGTGGTTCTCACCGGTGAAGAGGGTGTAGATATTCCAGATGAAGAGTCCTGCAAGAACAATAGGTGAGATGAACTTAATGGAGGGGATGAACCACCAGAAGGGCATCTTGAACTTGCCGGTGTTGCGGTTGAGCTCGTCCAGGATCTTGCTTGTCTTGAAGAACCAGCCTGCGGCGATCATCTCGAGGATACCTGTGATGATGAGAGCGTAGCTGTTGATGAAGTAGTCTACGATGTCGAGGACCGCGAGGCCTGCGCCTGTTACGTAGATGAGGCTGATGACGCCCTCAACGATGCAGATGATGAGCGTTGTCTTCTTTTTGTTGAGCTTGAACTTATCGGATACGGCAGTCGAAATGCCTTCGATGATGGAGAAGAGTGAGTCGATCGCGAGCGTGATCAGGCAGAAGTAGAAGATGTACGCGAAGATCATGTTGAAGACGGGGCTTCCCGAGATCTGAACGATTGCCTGAGGATAGATGATGAATGCCGTTGCGATACCTGAAGCGGACATGCTGTCGAGCATGCCGACGCCTGCCATTGTCGTGAACATAACGACGCCTGCGAGGATGCTGATGAACATGTCGGAGAAGGAGATGATGATCGTGTCGATTACGATGTTGGATTCCTTGTCGAGGAATGAGCCGTAAGCGAACATGATCGCCATTGATGTTGAGAGTGAATAGAAGACCTGGCCGATGGCATCTACCCAGAGATTGGAGTCAGCGAGCGCTGTCCAGTCAGGGATGAAGAGCTTTGAGAGGCCTTCCATGGCGCCGGGCATGATGATACCGCGGATTGCCATGATGAGGAGGCAGATGACGGGAAGGGATACTGTGTATTTAACTACTTTTCCTACTGTTGTCGTGCCGTTCCTTATGCAGAGATAGCAGAGAGCCCATGCTGCGATGAGGCAGCCGACAACGGGCCATGAGATCGTGTCAAAGTCGGTAGTCGTGCCGGAGGTAAGGATCGTCTTGCTCCAGAGTTTGCTGGCTGCTTCAGTGTTGCCCGTCATGCCCATGAACTTGAAGCTCATGACGAACATGAGGATGACCCATGCGAAAACTGCGGCGTAGTAGATCGAGATGCCGATGCCGTTGGATACTGCGAGCCAGCCGATGCCTTCAGTCTTCTTGTTTAACGCACGCATTGAACCGGGCGCGCCCTGACGGGTATATCTCGCGACCGAGATCTCCATCATGAGGAGCGGAATGCCGATGACGAGCATTGCGATGAGATAAACAAAAAGGAAAGCGCCGCCGCCGTACTTAGCGGCTAATCCCGGGAATCTCCAGGCATTTCCCAAACCTACGGCAGAACCGATCGCTGCCAGAATAAATGCTGATCTTGATGACCACTTTTCGCGCATGTGTTAACACCCCCTCTGCACTAAAAATAATAATACTCACACGTGCGAAACAAGTCAAAGATAAATAATCTGTGATAGAATTCGGGTATTACGGAAGGAAGGGGTATGGATTTATGAATAGAAAAATCGTTTCAGTCCTGCTTGCGGTTGTAATGCTGCTCGGCGTCCTTACGGGATGCAGCAAGACCACGGGCATGACCAAGGACAAGTTCGTCAAAGCGTGCGAAAAGCTTAAGCTTACGGAACTTGAGATCGATGAGATGGACGAGATCGAGGAGAACGTCGAAGACGGTTTTTATTTCTCAGGCGACGAAGACCTCATTGCAGACAAGTCGAAGATCATCGACAAGTTTCTCAAGCTTGCAAAGCTCTCGAAAGTTTTCGACTCCGGTGACATCGTGTCGATCTCTTTTGCCTCCAAGTGCTCAGGCTATGAAGACCTTAAGGATCTGGAGGATCCCGAAGATGCCGAGCTTGATGGTGCTTTTGCTTTCCAGATGAATTTCGGCCAGAAGGACAAGGTCGAGGACTTCATGGATGGCGTCGAGTCACTGCTTAAGAAAGTCAAGATCAGGACGAAGAAGCTTACGCCCAAGGAATACTATGTTTCCAAGGATGAAGGCTACTGCAGGCTCCACTTTGATCTTGCCAAACTCGGCCAGATGATCCTTGATGACGATGATCTTCTGGATGCGCTGAAAGACGGCTATGGTGAGGACATTGAGGACATTCTGGAGAGTCTTAACGGCGACATCGCCCTCTCCATCGAGATCAAGGGCTCCAACGTCTTTATCCTTGCAGGCGGCTCGGTCAATACCGAGAGCAAGGTCTATAAGGACTTTGCAAAGGCATTCGGCCTTGCATCCGATCCCATGAAGCTGCCGATGAATGAAGAAGTTGCAGAAGACATGACAGAGCTGATCGTTTCCTACGTCAAATATCTTTCGATGGCTCGTGATGCGAAGAGGACTATTACGAACGTCATCGGAGGAATTTCGGGAGGCGACCCGAACGGTGATCCGAACGGCGATCCGAACGGTGATCCGGGCAAAACGCCCAACACAGGCATCAGCGGCTTAGGCAAGGTCGGTATCTCGCTGCCTACCAAGGACCTGATGAGATGGTATGAAGACGGCAGCAAAATGAAGGAAGAATTCGAAACGCTCGGCTACACGGTCGATCTTCAGTATGCCGGAAACGACACCGCCACTCAGGTCGCGCAGATCACGAACATGATCAATTCGGGCTGCCAGGTGCTTATTATCGCGGCCATTGAAGCTTCTTCCCTGAAAGATGTGCTCGAAAAGGCCGAATCCAAGGACATTCCCATTATCGCTTATGACCGCATCTTATTTGAGACTGATACGGTAGATTATTACGTTACTTTCGATAACTACAAGGTCGGCCAGATTCAGGCGGAGTATATCGTAAACGCGTTGGATCTTAATAATGCCAAGGGACCTTTTAACATTGAGATCACCGCGGGCGATCCGTCTGACATTGCCTCTGCATTCTTCTATCAGGGAGCGATGGATGTGCTTGCGCCTTATTTCGATTCGGGCAAGCTCAGGACCGTTTCAGGACAGAAAGATTTCAGTGACGTGGTTACTGATGCCTGGAAAACGAGCGAAGCCCAGACAAGAGCCGAGAATATTATCGCAGCTTACTATCAGGGCGGAACCCAGATCAATGCATGGCTCTGTTCGAATGACTCCACGGCACTGGGCGTCGTAAATGCGCTTGATAAGTTCTACAAGGGTGCTACGTATCCGGTCGTAACGGGCCAGGACTGCGACCTTTCGAATGTAAAGCTCATAATTGCAGGCAAACAGGCTATGTCCGTGTTCAAGGATACCCGCATTCTGGCATCCCAGGCAGTAAAAATGGCCTCCCAGATCCTGAGCGGTCAGGATGTGGAAGTTAACGATACGCAGACATATAACAACGGAAAGAAAGTTGTTCCCACATATGCCTGCGATCCGATCTTCGTTACGTTCGACAATTACAAGACGATACTTATCGACTCCGGATATTACACCCAAGAACAGTTAGGTTTATAAATAAGTCAAAATAAAATGATTTGTAGTATAATGCGTGTATTCCCAAAAGGAGGGTAATGACTATGAAGAAAGTTAAGGCTATGGCATTAGTGCTGGCAGTAGCCATGATCTCAGGCGTTTTTGCTGCATGCAGCAAGACAACCATGATCGGTACAGACAAGTTTACCAGTATTTGTGAGAAGCTTAAGCTCGAAGAATTTGAGCTTGACGGCGATTCTCCGGATATGGATGACCTCGAAGACGGCATCTATGCAGTCGCAGATGAGGATTTTCTTGAGGATAACCCTGATCAGCTCGAGGATTTCCTTGCAGAGATCAAGCTTGACGACGTAATCGACGTTGATGACGTTGAGTCTTTCGCATTTGCAGCTAAGTGCACAGGTCTTGAAGATGCCAAGGATGTAGTTTCCGATCCTGAAGACATCGCTGATCTTGAGGTCGACGGCGCAGTTGCTTTCCAGATGACACTTAAGGATGCAGGTTATGCTGAAGACGTTATGGAAGCTATCGAAGATCTTCTCGACCAGGTTGACGTAAGTTCAACGGATCTTACAAACAAGGAATTCTATTCCTCCAAGAAAGAGGGCTACTTCAGATTCCACGTTGATATCGCAAAGCTCGCTAAGATCATTCTCGACAACGATGACATCACTGACTTATTAGATCTCTACGGCGACGCTAAGGATATCGATTTTGAAGAGATTCTCGAAAGCCTCAAGGGTGATGTTGCTGTTACTGTTGAGGTTAACGGCAAGAACGTATTCATCCTCTTTGGCGGTGCTCTTAACTCAAAGCCCACAACGCTTAACAGCTTCGCTAAGTCTTTCGGCGCTTCTTCCAACCCCATCTCCGTTCCTATGAACGAGAAGCTCGTTGAAAAGATGATCGAAGACGCAGCTGATACATACGTATCAAAGCTCAAGAATTCCGGTTCTTTCAATTTCTGATCGAAACTGAATTGAATTAATAAAGGGCCGCTTCTGAAGCGGTCCTTTTTTATGCCTTTTTTGATTGCCCGAAAACACGGAGCCTGAGCAGTTGCCAAATCCTTCCTTAGAACATCGACGGCGGGAACAGTCTCGACAACGCTCTTAATGCCGTGCCGAAGTTGGTAAGGTCCATAAGGATTCCGGAGAATAAGAATGAAAGGATCAGGTAGACCGGCAGGATCGATGAGAAGATCTTCGAGCGTGCCGCGCGGAAGGGCAGGAGCGTCATTACCGTGCCGAGCACAAAGGACAGGAGCGTTACGAGCACCGTATAGCCGATCACGTGCAGGGGACTGAATTCCGCGCGTGATACGAGGAAGCATACGATGGATACGATCATGGCAGGGAAGGTGAATACCGCTACCTGGATGAGGCCCAAGTAGATGCGTTCGATGAGGCCGAAGCGCAGGTAGATCCTGTTGTCCTGGTCGTTTAAGAATGCGAGAGTGCCGAGGAGCGCTGCCGTGAAGATGAAGAATCCGGCGAACTTGTAGAGCGGGATCGGGACCTTCTCGGTGCGGGTGATGGCGTCGTAGATCTTGCCTTCGATATTTTCGAGCGCGAAGAGGGATTGGTCATCCATGTATTTGCCGAACAGTCTCTTGAGTTCGGGATCATGAGCGTCGATGTCATGGCCGTGTGCTGCGAAGGTTTCCTTGATTATCTGACGGGCGCTGTAACTGTAGAAGTTACGGAATACTTCTTCTCTTGATAAGAAGATGAAGCTCGATGCGGGCGTCGATATCTGCTTGATGTCGTAGCGCGAGCCTGATCCCGTGAGGTGCTCGGAGAAGCCTTCGGGGAAGATATAGGCGGTATTTGCCTTGCCGGAAGTCAGGTCTTTGTAGATATCGTCTTCGTCATCGACTTCGTAGAAATGGAAGATCGAATTCATGGAGCAGAGACTGTCTACGATCTCTTCTGTATCTTCCGAAGAGTCTTCGTTGAGGACAGCTACGGGAATGTAGATGCTGGTCTCTTTCTCAGGCACGAATATGACGAGGAGCGCCATTAAGATAATGACTGCGCTCATGACGTACATCGCGGGGTTTATGAGGCTTCGCTTTGCGAGGACTGATAATCTGTTTAAGAATAATCTCATAAGAACATCGACCTCATAAAGAACCGGATCAGATAGTAGAACGGGTTATAGACCGCCGCGTTCTGGAAGAAACGCGACATGAAGTCTATAGGGATCAGGCCTCCTGCCAGGTACATCATCAGGGTGCCGGCGCCGAAGGTTATATAGGATACTGTGGCAGGTCTCTTTACGATATAGCAGAGCGCCGTGCCGATAAGCGCGATTATCAGGATAGTGGGGATTACCGTGATGAGCGAGAGGAGCTTCATGGTATCGAAGATAAAGCAGAGGCAGATGAACATCACGATGTAGAGCAGATAGATCATGACGGCAGCGCATCCGGATTCGATCAGGAAGATCTTCCATGTCTTTATGCCGGAGAGTTTTGCACGTGCCCTGAAGATGTCGTTATTGCCCTTGTAGAAGAACGAGATGACGAATACCGACATCAGGAGAATGTAGAGAGTGTAGGATGCGGTAAGGCGTTCCCTGATCTCATATTTGGCGACGATGTCGTTCACGTCGATCTTGTGGAACAGGGATTTGCGGTCCATTACATAACTGAAGTTGTTTGACTGGACTTCACTCCTGATATTATAGATCTCGGAATCGTCGATCCCCATTTCCTTAGCGTATTCTATGGACGTGACAATCGATGCCTGCGCGGTTCCCAGGAGGTCGCTCATCGCATACAGCAGGTCATTTACTATGTGTTCCTCAAAGGTATCTGCGTCTCTGTAGATTACGGAAACGTGCTTTGCGTCAGGCGTTCCCATCGTCTCGATGAAGCCTTCGGGAACGATGATGCCGGCGATCGCGTCGCCGTCTTCCACCAGGCTGAGAACCTTCTTCTCGGAGCTTACCTGATTGATGTCTATCGTGTGCTTTACGCTGTCCATCTTCTGGACGAGCGCGATGCCGAGCTGTGTATAGGCTTCGTCGTCAGGCACATAGCATGCGACCGATACGATGCTGTCCGTGTTGTTCTCGAAAAGGAACTCCGATGCATACATGACCAGCGCGAGCATCGCTATGCTGAGTGCTAAGAAATAGCACAGTACATAGGGAAGGAAAAGCAATACTCTTTTGCAGTATGCCTTGATCATCCAAGGGCCTCCGCGGGAGAGATACCGGCAGGAAGGAGCGTTGATACGCCGTCCTTGAGGAGGTAGATCTTCGAGCAATGCTTAAACATTTCTTCGCTGTGGCTCGCGATAAAGACCGTTCCGCCCTTGGCTCTGAATGAATCTATGAACTTGATGATGTCGTTCTTGGCAGGAATGTCGAGCGCTGCGAGTGGCTCGTCGAGGAGCAGGATGTCGGGCTTGCTGAGAAGCACCGAAGCGATAGCGAGACGCTTTTTCATGCCGCCTGACATGCGCTTTACCTTAAGGTCTATAAAATCGTTTACTTTGAGGATGGAGAGCTCGGTGTCCGTTAACGCCGTCATGATCTCGGCCTTGCTCAGGGGTGTCCACATCTTGAGGTTATCCATGGCTGTGAGCTCGTCGATCAGGGCGTTTTCCTGGGTTACAAATCCCGCCTTGCCTTCGACCTTAATGGTGCCGGAATGGGTCCTTCTAAGGCCGGCGATGGCAGAAAGAAGCGTCGATTTGCCTGAACCGTTAAGACCTAAGAGGCCTATTACATCGCCCTTCTGCGCTGTGATGGTGACGTCGGTCAGGACAGTCTTCTTGTATTTGAGCGAGACTTTCTCGATAGTTACGATTGAATCAGCCATATATCCCTAGCACTCCTTATCAGATAGAGTGATTATAGCATAGAGGCGGAAACGTGGTCAGGAACGTCACTTGGAGTGGGTGGAGATGAACTCTTCGATATCGTCGGGTGCTATTGCCTGACCGAGGAAGAGTCCCTGGAATCTGTCGCAGCCGCTTCCGGCGAGGATCTCGAACTGGTCCTCCTGGCCGACACCGGTTGCGGTAACGGTGATGTCGATGTCATGCATCAGCGTGATCGCGGAACGCGTAAGGATACGGACCGTGGGATCGGTTGCGAGATTGGATGTGAAGTTGCCGTCGAGCTTTAAGACCGATACAGGGAGCAGCGGGATAGCGTTGAACGATGAATATCCTCTGCCGAAGTTATCCAGGGCCATCTTTACGCCAGTCGTAGCGAGCTCTTCTATGGTCATCCTGATGTCTGCAAGGCTCGAGATGAGGCTCTCTTCCTGAAGGTCCAGAATGAGGTTCTTAACGTTGCAGTCAGTGTAGGAAACGATATTCTGGAACGCCTGGATGAAGTCAGGCTCTATCAGCTGGTAATTCGAGATGTTGATATTCATTGTGAGATCAGGATCGATCTTGTTGATATAAGCGAGAGTTCCGAGTGAATTCTCCAGCGAGAAACCGCCGACGCGGCGCATGTAGCCTGCGTTCTCTGAAGCAGCAAGGAATACCTGGGGCGGGATCGAGACTCCGTTCTTCTCGAATCTTAAGAAGGCCTCAAACCCCGTGAGTTTTCTGTCTGCGGTAAAGCAGGGCTGGTATGCCATGTGAAGGCTTCCGTCTGCTATGGCGCGCTCGAAAACAGCGATTATCTCATCCTTGCTCTTGCCCTTAAAGATATCTTCGCCCGGCAAAGACTCCCTGTCAGCTTCTTCCGGATTGCCTGCGGCAACAGCGGATGCCTTGCTCATGCGCTCTTCTGCAATGGCGATAAGCTCGCCGCCGTGACGTGAATCCGCAGGGTAGTGCGCAGTGCCGTAGAAGATAGACGCATTCATCGAATCGAGGCCGGCCGCAAAGGCTCTGCCTGCTTCCTTAACGAGCTTGTCGGCATACCTTTTCTCTGCTTCGGGAGTAAGGCTCCTTCTGAAGAGTATGACGAAGTCGGCATCATCGATCCTCGCTACCATATCCGTAGGATCGGCAGCTTCGCGGAGACGGTGAGCCATGCTCTGTATGAAGAGGTCCATAGATTTATGTCCGATGGATCTTGTTATAACGTCGAAATGATCAAGTGCCAGATAGATGACTGCAAAAGGGCGGCAGACCTTGTCAGGATTGTCGCTCTCTTTCATGTTGGAGATGTCTTCTCTGATGAGCTTATAAGCACGCTCCGTGATGGCATCGCGGCCGGGGAGCGTTGTGAGCGGGTCGATCGATGAATTGAGGTTCCTTCCGATCGCTTCGCTTAAGCCCTGGTTATTACCCATTGCTTCGTAGTTGACGATGAGGCTCGTACGGGAGAACATCTGGTCTTCGAGTTCCTTGCGGATCGCCTTGCCGCGCTCGTCACGCTTGGCGTCCTCAATGCCCTTGATCTTGGTCGCGAGCTTTATGACGTAGTACTGCAGGATCATGTTGATGACCATGGTAACGAATGTCATTGCGAGGAGGATCGGCGCGGATTCGTTCTTCATCATGACGTACTCATATGTGTAGATCATGAACTGGACGAAGTTAAGCGCATATGAGATGTAGAATCCGAACTTGCCTTCGAAAACATTCATCGAGAATGACAGGAACATCAGTGCGACGCCGACAAAGATCCTGGTAGCATGGATTCCCGAGAAGATCTGAAGCGCGATGAGAGCTATGAAGAGAAATACGCTCACAAAAACGACTGCGACGTAGATCGCATCGTTCTGGATAAACAGTCTGCCGTTATTCTTTCTCATATGCCTTATTATGCTACGTTTATAGTGTGCATTGTGTTACATGCATTTTAAATAAATATTAATTCTCCAAACCCTATAAAAAGTTTTCCGTTAAGGAACGGAATCCGTTTTGAAGATCTCCCCAAAGGTATACGCCCCGCATATTTTATATTATGCAGGGGTCAATTAGCAATTTGATTTGATTTATTTCACTGTTATAATCTAACTGCAACATTTCCTCCGCTTCATCTGTATACAGGGTGAAAGCGGAGATGAACCGAAGGAATAAATGGAATTTACTTACGAAGCCAATCTGCCGCTTTTACGGAAACTCGCCATTTTGCTGCTGGCGTTTTCGGATTCGGATGAGAACAGTCTCGAAGATCAGTTCGAGATCCTCAGTGCATCCGAAGATGACCTCTACGACAAAGAGGCCACCGGGAACAACAGGAAGAGTGACGAGGAGATAGAAAAGGAAGCGGAAGAGATCTTAAGCACGATAGGTAATTCGATCCTTCGTCTTGCACTCTCTTACCTTCACAACATTGAGGACGCGGAGGATATCTTACAGGAGACGATGATCAAGTTCGTTACCGTGAGACCTGTTTTCGAGAGCGAGTCGCATCGAAAAGCATGGCTCATGAGAGTTGCATCGAATCTTGCTAAGAACCGCATAGACTACAACCGTGTACGCGACACGATGGAGCTCAACGAAGAGATCGTTGGCGAAGTACAGGAAGACCTGGATAAGGGCGATGAATACAAAGCCGTCTGGGATGCAGTAAGGAGTCTGCCGGTCCATCAGCGTGAAGCGATCCACCTTTTCTATCAGGAAGGATATTCGACAGCCGAGATCGCTCATATAACAGGGCGACGCGAAGCAACGGTACGCTCAGATCTTAAGCGTGCCAGAGACAAACTGAGAGAGATGCTGAAGGAGGCAAATGATTTTGAATAAGTATAACGAAATCATGAGCAATGTAACTGTAGATCCTGAGATGAAGTCCAGGATCATGATTGCTGTCTCCAAAGCGATCAAAGATCAGGATGGAGGCGCTGAAGTTACAGACCTCACTGAGATAAAATCAGAAACAATACCTGAAACAGACTTTGAGGCTGATACGCCCGAAAAGCCTGTCAAGAAGAAGGCGCGCAGGATCCCGATCGCGCTCATTACTTCGATCGCCGCAGGACTTCTCGTAGTCTTCGGTGTGATCTTCTTCGTTGTTACCTATCTTGGCAGATCCAAAACTGCCGCCGAAACGGTGGTTGCTCATAACGCTGAAGCCGTTCAGATCGATAATGCAATAAATGACGCTCTCGGCGAAGATGTCTATGAAGCAACAACGGTTGCTTTGGAGAACGAAGATGCAAGATCCGGTGATTCCAAATCCAAAAACGATCTCTCGCTCTCTTCTGACAACAAGAACTATGCCATTGCTACAGGCAACAAGAACATAACAGCCGATGTTACCAAGCTCCCCGGCGAGAACGAGGATGTTGATTACAGCCAGGGCATCGGCAACGAGCGTATCGACAAGATCAGCAGGAAGCTGCCTTTCGATCTCGAGAGCACGGGTTCCGGCACTTATACCGACGGCAGCATTAAGGAAGTATTCTTCGGTGAGGACGGCGAGAAGGTAATAATCGTTACCACATACGAAGATACTGATGTTATGAAGAAGGTCTTCCCGTCCAACAAGAGCGTTGCAGTGGCAGGCACGACACCGGGCGGAATAAGCGTTGAGCTCTATTATGTGCCTTTCGCCAATGTCCCCAAGCTCGGCAAGAATGAGACTACGGACAAGATCAACGCGGCAGTCTTCAAGAAGAACGGCTATAAATACCTCGTCGTATTCTCAGATATCGTCGCTCCCGAAGTTATCTACGGACTGATCGACGTGCTATAAGTCTCAAAACAATTAAAGATCATTAAAGGGACTGCATCGCTAAAGTCCCTTTTCTTTTGGCAAAAAAGCATATTTAAAGGCCTAATTTTTTGACTTTATATCAGAACACGTATGTTACAATGAACATATCAAGCAGATCGGGTTTATGCCCGAGGAAAGGATACGAAAATGTTTTGTCCTAATTGTGGAAAAGAGAATCCCGATGGCGTAGCTTTTTGCGGTGGATGTGGTATGTCACTCGCAGCAGCTGCAGCCCCCGCTGCTCCTGCACCTGAAGCTGCACCCGTAGCAACACCTGCAGCAGCACCCGCTGAACCTGCTCCGGCAGCTCCCGCCGAGCCTGCTCCTGCAACAGCAGCACCGGCACCTGAAGCACCTGCAGCACCCGTAGCTGAGGCTGCTCCTGCAGCACCCGAAGCTCCCGCTGCTCCTGAAGCAGCACCTGTAGCACCCGCAGCTCAGCCTGCACCTGAGGCTAAGCCCAAGGAACCTGCAACAGGCGTTACTTTCGGTCAGCACTTTAAGAATATCTTCAAGGCTACTCTTCATCCCACTGACGGTATCGCTGAGATCGCTCCCACATACGAGAGGATCGGAGATGCTCTTCTCCTCGCTGCGATCGTAGTTGTAGTTATCAGCGTTATCAGCTCCTGCATTTCGGTACCTGAATATCTGATCCGTCTCGCAAAATACAAGAATGAACTCAGCAGCAGAACATTCAGAGAACTTTACAGCGGCGGCAGGATCGCATGGCAGATCATTAAGTACTGCACATTCCCGTTTATTTACTATGCCGTACGCACATTCGGCATGGCAGGCGCCTTTTCTCTTGCAGGCCTGATCCTGAAGCAGAAGCAGTCATTCACCAGACTTCTTGCTGTTGCTTCATTGGCAGTTGCTCCCGCATACCTCGTCAGCGAAGTTCTCGGCGAGATCTTCGGCTTGATCCCTTATGTAGGATTCGGCAGGATCTTCTCAGTTGCAGCTTATGCTTTCTATCTCGTTATGCTCTACAACGGAATGAGCGCAGAGACAAAGATCAAGGGCAACAAGTTCGCTTTCGCATTCGTCATCTGCGTAGCCGCAGTCGGATACGTGGCAGGCTTCTTCTAAGTCTTAAGAATCAGATAGTTTTACGCGGCGGAAGGCTTCACGGCTTTCCGCCGTTTTATTTTCATTTTGGTGTAAAACCGGGATTCAATCTTTAAATGCAGTCAGTATTTTGCGGTCCCATATATCGCAGTGCGAAAAGAATTTTGATATAATTATTTTCAGGCGTGGGCATGGAACACGCACGCTTGAATAAGGGTAGGGATAGAGAATGCCAGACGTAAACATTACTCCGGTTTCTTTAAAGTGTACGATCTGCGGCGGTGATATAGTCAATGACTATCTCGTCGGTACTTCCTATTGCGCAAACTGCGGGAACAAGTGGTCCATCTCAGATCTTTATCCCGACTATGCAAAGTACCAGAGGATAATCGCGAATATCACCAAAGCAAACGACATTGTCGAGAGCGATAACAAGGCTGCTTCCGCGAACGAAGCGAAGCTTCTCTACAAGACGTCCGTTATCGAGTGCGCGAAGTTCAACGATCCGATCTCTTCCGACCTCGTCAGGATCTGCGAAGAGGGACAGAAGAAGGCTGACCTTCTTGCGATCTATGCCAAGGGCAAGGGATATTTCGATAAGGGTTCTTACGACAGCGCTCTTTCGACGTTATCGAGAGCAAAAGGCTTCAGGGATTCTGAAGCCATGATCGAGATCTGCAAAGAAGAGATCGAGAAAAAGCGCAAAAAGGATATCCCATGGGACGTTGTATTCAGCTTGCCGCTTCCGGCAGCCGTAGGATTATTCTTCCGCGAAGTCTGCCACTGGCCGTGGGCTATTTGCATCCTGTTGTTCCTCGCAGGTTCAGCGGGATTGGGATATGTCCTCTACAGAGGCGGCGTGATAGAGATCATAATCAAGATACTGTCGTTCCTTGCGGCAGGTCCGATCATCGTATTTTCTATACTGGAATATGCATTCCACGTGCCGACATGGATCTCTATAGTAGCCGCAATAGGCGCGCCGATCGCGATGTTCATTCTTTTCGCGCTCACAACAGAACAATTATCAATATTTGCGAATAAAAAGAATTAAGAAAGGGAGATTGCAGAAATGGTTGAAGCTATTAGTGTAATCAAGTACGAAGGCAGTAATGAAGTCCTCGCACACAAGCACGAGAAAGAAGATTTTACGATCGGCTCACAGCTGATCGTCCATGAGACCCAGGAAGCTTTATTCTTCCGCGACGGTAAGATCTTCGATCAGTTCAAGGCAGGCAGACACACGCTTGTTACGAACAACATCCCCAAGGTTCGTGACTACATGAAGCTTGGAACAGGCGGCATCAACGTTTTCCACTGCGAAGTCTACTTCATCAACATGGTTACCCAGATGGGTATCAGGTGGGGTACAGACAGCAAGGTAAGACTTTTCGATCCCGCATCCGGACTCCACGTAGAGATCGGCGCATCCGGCAACTTTAACATGAGAGTTACTGATTCGGCCAAGCTGATCTTAAAGCTCGTCGGTACCACTGACGGTCTCCTTCAGAGTGACGTTACAGGCGAAGGCAAGTCCTATGGCACAGGCATGTTCAAGGCTCTGATCATCAACAAGGTCAAGGCTAATCTTGCCCGTATCATCAAGGAAGAGAATCTCAACATCCTCGAGATCGACGCATATCTTGATGTTCTTTCTTCAAAGCTCATGCTCGATATCAACGATACTCTGGATGAATACGGTCTCACAATGCCCGAGTTCTACGTAACATCCATCGTTACACCTGACAACGATCCGAACTTCGTACGTCTCAAGCAGCAGTTCGCCGACAAGACATTGAAGGTTCGTGAAGAGGAAGTCAGAAAGGCTGAGGCAGAAGCTGCACAGCAGAGAAAGATCGTCGAAGCCCAGACAGAAGCACAGCTCAAGGCTGTAAGCGCACAGGGTGAAGCGGACGCTCTCCGCATCAAGGCTCAGGCTGAAGCAGACGCATACAGAATGCAGGCTCAGGCAGAGGCACAGGAGATGCAGATGAAGGGCTACACATACAGAGACGAGACAGCACGTCAGGTCGGCCTCGAAGCAATGCAGAACGGCATCACCGGCAACGGTGGCGGCGCAGGCGGCGGTATCGGCGATGTTGCTTCCCTCGGTGTCACTTTGGGCGCAATGGGCGGCGTCATCAACATGACAAGAGACGCCATGGCACCTATCATGGGCGAGTCCCAGAAGGTCGGCGAAGGCTTTGGTAACGTAGTCGCAGGCGGCGTTTCCGGCGCTACAGCACCCGCACCCGGCTCAGTTCCCGTCGCTCCCGCACCGGTAGCACCTGTTGCCGGCGGCGCACCTGCGGCACCTGTTGCTCCGGCTGCACCCGCTGCTCCCGCTCAGGCACCGGTTGAAGCTGCTCCTGCTCCCGCAGCACCTGCTGCTGATGCACCCTGGAACTGCCCTAACTGCGGCAAGGCCGGGATCACTTCAAGATTCTGCCCTGACTGCGGCACGGCAAGACCGTTCTGATCTGTTAATTGAATGTGTTTTTAAGAGGCTGTCCGGCTACGGGCAGCCTTTTTAACTTTGAATAAGAGGAATTCACCGCTGTGAAGTGGTGTTGCAATAATGTTGCAATAATCTCCCCGGGAATCTACAACATTTCTTGCAACAGAGCCCAAATTGCTATTTTTGTTGCAAATATAGGCATTCAAAGTTGCAACAATTTTGCAACATGAACCCGGCTGACTGTTGTGTTTACATTTTGAGCTCGAAAAGCCTGATCTCAAGCTTTCTTATCAGAACCATTCGCTCTGACGCCCATCTTCAGCGCCTTGTGCGGGCATACATTTACGCAGTCTCCGCAGCGGATGCACTCGCAGCTGTTGGGCGTAACTGACGGGTTGATATTCATTTTGCATGCCTTGGCGCAGGCGCTGCAGCCGACGCACTTGGAGGTGTCCAGATGCATGCGGTAGAGAGCGATCTTGTTAAAAAAACCGTAGAGCGCTCCAAGCGGGCAGATGTATTTGCAGAATGGCCTGTAGATGATGAGGCTGGCGACAAGTATCAGGCCGAGGATTACTAGCTTTAATGAGAACAAAGGGCCGAGCTGGCCTGCGACCTGTTTGTCAGCTGCGGCAAGCCAGATGCCTGCGACGGTTCCTGACGGGCAGATATATTTGCAGAAGAAGGGTGTCTGCTTGAAGCAGAAGGGCAGGAGCACTACAAAAGCCGCAAGCACCACATACTTGAAGCAGCGAAGATATTTGTCGAGCTTGAATTCGTTTTTCTTGAAGAACGGGATCTTGTAGAGGAGGTCCTGCAAAAAGCCGAACGGGCACAGGAAGCCGCAGACTGCGCGGCCGATAAGGGCGCCGACGAAGATCAGGATGCCGACCACGTAGTAGGGCACCTTGAATTTGAGGCCGCTTAAGTAGGTCTGCAAAGAGCCGACGGGGCAGGCGCCGATGGCGCCGGGGCAGGAATAGCAGTTGAGGCCGGGAACGCAGATAGATTTGGCGGGGCCCTGGTAGATCCTGCCTTCGAAGAAGCCTTTGAAGTTTGCGTTCTGGACCAGGGTCGCAACTGCCTGGATGGAATGTCTTACCCATTTCTTAGCCAATGCCGACACACTCCATGCAGATCCTTGCCGCTTTCGCGAAAACGGAATCGGGCTGCTTAAGAGCGATCCCCACGATGATGAGGATCACGCCGATACCGATAAGCGAAAATGTTATGATGCGTTTGCGCATGTTATCCCAAAAGCGGCTTGATTATCTTTTCCCAGTCTTCGTATGATCTTGAACCGATGACGGCTCTCTCACCATCTATAGTAATGACATGGCCGTAGCTGTCAACGAAGATCGTTGTGGGCACGTAGCCTGTCTGAAACTGGTCGAAAACAGAATCGTAGTGAAGGAAGGGGTAGCTGACCTTGCCGTCATCCTTGATGCCGTCGACTTCGTTTTCCATCGTTGTCTCGGAATATACGCCGAGGATCTGGAAGCCCTGATCTTTGTAGGTCTCGTAGAGGCGCTCCAGGGCAGGGATCTCTTCGCAGCAAGGGCCGCACCAGGGTTCCCAGAAGTTGATCATGGTGATCTTATTGGAAGCAAAAGCGCTCTCGTCCCAGGTGTTTCCGTCTCTGTCTGTGGTAGAGAAAGTGAACTCCGGAGTGAAGTCTCCGTCTGTTGCAGACGGGGCGGTAAATTCTTCAGTGGTTTCTTCAGTCTTATCCTTGTCTTTGCCGGACTTGGTTTCTATCGAAGGGGCGGATGAACCGCATGACGCGGCCGATAAAGCCATGACCGCGCAAAGTAATATTGAGAGGATCTTTTTCATAATAATCTCCATAAATGTGTATTAGTGCGTGGATATTATAGCATCTGTCAGAGGACAGATTGCGGCATCTTTGGTTGTGCAGAATTAATTAGGCTGCAAGGTGCAACATTTCCGGGCGTTTATCTGTTTACAGGGCATAAAGCAAATCAAACGGATAATTAGGAGGAATACAACATGAAGATCTGCTCAAATAAAGACATTAAATTCATCACCGGAGCGTTGGCAGCTTCCATGCTTCTCGGAGGATGTTCGATCGGCAAGGCTAAGGAGAAGCCGCTCGAAAATGATCCGAACATAAAGACCGAGATCAACTTGAGCAAGGTCACTGATACAAAATATGATGAAGATGAGCTGAATGCCCTTTACAGGAATTATTGCTGCAACATTTTCAGCGAGACGGTAAGGGAATACGGCGGAGAAGGCAACGTAATGATCTCACCGGCATCGATCATGATGGCGCTCGACATGGTTGCAGCAGGCGCAAAGGGAGATTCATTACAGCAGCTGACGGACCTTTTCGCAAAAGGACAGGGACCTCTTACACAGCAGGCTTATGCGGCGTCTCTCATGGATAAGATCAACAACAGCAGGGACGTTCATTTCACATGCGCAAACGCCATCTGGAATAACGAGACTATGCTGGGAAACAAAGTCAATGTCGAGTATGTTGACTACGTTAAGGAAACATTCCTTGCAGAATATAAGCTCACTGTCTTTGACGATAAGACACCTGATGAGATCAACAGCTGGATCTACGAACATACTGACAAGATGATCGGGAAAGCCGTACAGTCGCTTGATCCTAAGACAGTCATGGTCCTTGTTAATGCCATCTCCTTTATCGGCAAGTGGGAAGATGAATACGAAGACAGCCAGATCAATGACGGCGTATTTACCATGGCTGACGGCAAGGAGCTGAATGCGGCATTCTTAAGCGATACGACAGGAAGATATTTCGAGACCGAGAAGGCAACTGGTTTCATGAAGACTTATAAGGGCGGCGAGTATGCATTCCTCGCGATCCTTCCTTCGGATGAGAGCATCAATGCCAACGAGTTTGCGAAGAACTTTACTGCCGAAGATTATGAGAAGTTCATAAAGAGCGTTACAACGGAATACGACGTTCATTCCAGAATGCCTGAGTTCAAGTCCGATTTTGAGATAATGATCAACGAACCCCTTAAGGCATTGGGCGTCAGCGATGTATTTGACGTCAACAAGGCTGACCTCTCCGGCATCGCAGGCAAACAGGGTGACTTAGTCGTATCGAAGGCCATTCACAAGACTCACATCGAAGTTGACAGACACGGAACTAAGGCTGCCGCTGTAACGGTACTGACGGTTGAGAATGCAATGGCAATGCAGGAGCCTGAATATAAGGTCGTAAACTGTGACAGGCCTTTTGTTTATGCTATCGTAGACGTAAATACAATGGCTCCGATCTTCATGGGTACGGTCAACGAGGTTTGATCCCCTGATCTCGAAAACATTGACGGAGGATTTGAAAATGAAATTCTGTTCCAAAAAAGACATTAAGGTTATGACGGGAATAATGGCTGCAACGCTGCTTCTCGGAGGCTGCTCATCAAATAATACTGCTCCTGCGCCTTCCGGGCACAGTCTTGTAGGTGATCCCCAGATAAAGGCAGAGATCGCTTTTGATGAGGTCGGCAAGACCGGATATGATCAGGCGCTGATGGATTCCGAGTACAACAGATACTGCTTCGAGCTCTTCAGCCAGACGCTTAAGGACAACGGCGGCGACGGCAACGTGATGATCTCGCCGGCATCGATCATGATGGCGCTCGATATGGTTGCTGCAGGAGCAAAGGGCGAGACATTGGACCAGCTGACGAACCTTTTCGCGAAGGGGCAGGGACCTCTTACACAGCAGGCTTATGCAGCTTCGATGATGGACAAGATCAACAATGCCAAGGATATTGATTTCTCCTGTGCGAATGCTGTCTGGAATAACGGTGCGCTGCTGGGCGACAACGTCAATATGGATTACGTGAAGTATATACGCGAGACATTCCTTGCTGAGTACACGGTCACGGATTTTAACGAGAAGACGCCTTCTGAGATAAATTCCTGGGTCGACAAGAAGACCAACCACATGATCCCCGAGATCATTGATGAATTAAAGCCCCGTACGGTAATGGTGCTCGTAAATGCAATCTCATTCGATGCGAAGTGGGAAGACAGATATGACAACTCCCAGATCCGTGACGGTGAATTCCGCAGATCAGACGGCAGCACGCAGGAGGTTGTCTTCCTTAACGACAAATTTAACGTCTATTACGAGAGCGATAAGGCGACAGCCTTCAAGAAGATGTATACGGGCGGACAGTATGCTTTCCTTGCGATCCTTCCCAAAGATGAGAGCATCAGTGCCAACGAGTTCGCAAAGAACTTCACATATGAAGATTACAAAGCGCTTGTAGAAGACGGCGTACAAAGCGGACTGACCGTCACAAAAATGCCTGAGTTCAAGTCTGATTTCAGCTTCCTGGCAAACGATACGCTTATGAATCTCGGCGTAACCGATATCTTCGAAGAGGGAAAAGCTGACCTCTCCGGCATTTCGGGCAAACCCGGCGACCTGTATGTTTCAAGGGTAATCCACAAGACTCATATCGAAGTCGACAATATCGGCACAAAGGCTTCTGCCGCAACGGCAGTAACAGTGCGTACCAAGGGCGAGACCATTGAATCTGTAAGCAAAGAGATATTCTGCGACAGACCGTACGTTTATGCGATCGTAGACGTAAAAACAATGACTCCGGTCTTCATCGGAACGGTCAATCAGGTTTGAGGCAGGTGTCATAGTAAGATCAGCGCTGCTGCACTTAAAAATGTAGTAAAAATCAGTCTTTTAATCAGCCTTCCACGGGTTATAATATGCGGAGTGTTTACGGGTTATCCCATACCGTAGCGCTCCGCATATCACTTTGGATGGAAATGGTTTTGGAAACTGCTGAGAATAAGATCCTTATAAAGAAGATCCTTTATGTCGTCGTGACCCTGCTCCCGATGGCCATATACATGGTCGTCTATATGCCCACCTTCTTCTGGGTGGAAGGCCTTGATCACGGCGGTAATTTCCACATCATCCACACGGCAATCGATGACATGATCCCCGTTATCGAAGTCTTCATCATCCCTTATGCACTCTGGCTTCCTTACCTTTGCGCCGGCATGATCGCCATCGCCATCAGAAGCCGCAGGATCTCCCGCAAGACTTCATTCATGCTCATGACGGGCATGACTTTGTTCATCATCATCTCGCTCGCATATCCCAATGCATTGGAGCTCAGAGCGCAGCTTCCCGAACGCGAAAACATATTCATGGACTGTATCTTATATCTTCATTCCATCGACACCCCCACGGACGTATTGCCGAGCCTCCATGTTTACGATGCTCTGGCAGTTGCTGCAGGCATTCATTTCGCATTCAAGGATAAGAAGCTCCTTCTCATCGCAAGCGACGTCCTCTGCGTTCTTATCGTTCTCTCGACGATGTTCATCAAGCAGCATTCGATAATAGATGTCATCTCTGCATTCGTTATCTTTATTCCCGTTCTGATCGTTATCTGCTTTGTCATAAAGCCGGTGAAAAAAGATTAAAGAGCCGCCCCTGTTGAGGCGGCTCCTTTCTAGTTTTTGATCTGTTGTAAATCTTTAGTTCTCGAACTCGACAACGAGCTGGGAAACTGTCTGCTTAGCATCGCCGTAGATCATGACGGTGTTATCCATCGTGAAGAGCGGGTTCTCGATGCCGGAGAAGCCTGTACCCTGACCACGCTTGAGGACGAATACCGTGCGTGCCTCGTAAGCATTAACGATAGGCATACCGTAGAGAGGTGATGACTCATCGTTGATAGCTGCAGGGTTAACAACGTCGTTAGCGCCGATGACGATAGCGATGTCTGTGTTAGGCATCTGAGGGTTCATTTCGTCAGCTGTCTTGAGCTGCTCGTAAGGAACGTTAGCCTCAGCGAGGAGTACGTTCATGTGACCCGGCATACGTCCTGCAACGGGGTGGATGGCAAAGTTGACTTCGCAGCCGTTCTCTTCCAAAACGTCGCAGAGCTCCTTAACAGCGTGCTGAGCCTGAGCGACAGCCATGCCGTAACCGGGGATGAATACAACGCTCTTTGCAGCTTCGAGGATAAGGAATGCGTCCTCAACAGACATGGACTTGGGTTCCTTGTGTTCGCCGGTAGCTGAAGAAGCCTTCTTCTTTGTTGTCTTGAAGAGGAGGGAAGCGAATGTCTTGTTCATAGCCTTGCACATGATGAGTGTAAGGATGACGCCGGAAGCACCAACCAAGCAGCCGGATACGATGAGTACCGTGTTGCCGATAGGGAAGCCAGCGAATGCAGCAGCAAGACCTGAGAGTGCGTTAAGGAAAGAGATGATAACAGGCATATCGCCGCCGCCGATCGTGATAACGAGCGTAACGCCTAAGATCAAGGAAGCAACTGTTGTGATGATGACACCTGCAAGGCCAAGGCCTCCGTCAGGTGAGATGCAAAGGAAAAGGATTCCGACAGCAGCAATAACCAGGATTCCTGCGTTGATGAAGTTCTTGCCGGGGATCGAAATATTCTTCTTGAACATCTTAAGGCCGGCGAGCTTGCCCCAAGCGATGAGTGAACCTGTGAAAGCAACTGCACCGATGAGAATCGTGAGGCCTAATGTGAGAGCCGTAAACCAGTCCTCAGTAACACCTGCCGTGTACTGGGAGACAGCTACGAGCATTGATGAGAGACCGCCGAAGCCGTTGAAGAGGGCAACGAGCTGGGGCATGCCGGTCATCTCGACCTTCTTAGCCCAGATGAAGCCTACAACGCTTCCGCCTGCGATAGCGAGAACGATGAGGAGGTATGACAGCCATCCGCCATCGATAACGTCCTGTGAGATAAGGACGGATACAACTGCGATGAGCATACCGACTGAGGAGTAGAGGTTACCCTTACGTGCGGTATCAGCTTTTCCGAGTTTCTTGATGCCCATAATGAAGAGGACACAAGAGATCATGTAAAGGACTATACAAATATAATCGCTCATTTCTTAGGTGCCTCCTTCTTCTTGAACATCGCGAGCATTCTGTCGGTTACGAAATATCCGCCGATAACGTTAACCGTAGCGAAGAATATAGCGACTGTTCCGAGAATGATTCCGAAAACGTGATTGCCTGAAGCATTGATGGCGCAGGCAGCGATGGCACCAACGATGGTGATACCGGAGATAGCGTTCGTACCGCTCATGAGAGGGGTATGAAGCTGTGAAGGGACCTTCGAGATAAGCTCGACGCCTAAGTAAGCGGCGATGATGAATACGAAGATCAAGAGCATAATTACATCAGTGGTAATCTCCATATATTAAGCCTCCTTAAATCTTTCGTGGATGATGGCGCCGCCCTGTGTGAGGAGGCATCCCTTCATGATCTCATCGGACAACTTAACTTCGAATTCCTTTGTCTCCTTGTTGTAGAAGTGTGTAAGGAATGCGGAGATATTGCCTGAGAGCATCTTGGAAGCGTCCCAAGGTACCTGACGCTGGAGTTCGTCACCGGGGAGGATGACTACGCCATTATCCGTGACGACTTCCTTAGTGGGATCTGAGCCCTCGACGTTACCGCCTGTGGAAACAGCCATATCAACGATGATGGCGCCGGGCTGCATTCTGTCGATTACGTCCTTCTTGATGAGGACAGGTGCCTTGCGGCCGAAGACCTTAGCGGTCGTGATAACGATATTAGCCTTTTCGCAGACCTTAGCCTGAGCTTCCTGCTGCTTGGCGATCTGCTCGGGAGTGAGCTCCTTGGCATAGCCCTGGGCTGTCTGGCCCATCTCGCCCAAGTCAATCTTGACGAAGTTGGCGCCAAGGGACTTAACCTGCTCTTCAACTACCGGTCTTGTATCGAAAGCGTCAACACGTGCGCCGAGTCTTTTCGCAGTAGCGATAGCCTGGAGACCTGCAACGCCAACGCCGATAACGAATACTCTTGCAGGATTGATAGTTCCTGCAGGCGTAACCATCATCGGGAGGATCTTGGGCATACGTGCTGCAGCGTTAAGGACTGCAACGTAGCCTGCGAGTGATGTCTGTGAAGACTGAACGTCCATCTTCTGAGCGAGGGTCGTTCTGGGGATCATCTCGAGGGATACTGCCTGAATGTTGTTCTTGGCAAAACCATTGAGAAGTTCCTTCTCATTGAAAGGATCTAAGAAGCTGATGTGAACCGTATCAGGGTTCATTCCGTCAGCAGAATCGGGCTTGAGGATCCTGACAACAATCTCAGCGTCCTTCAGACCATCTTTCTCATCAGCGATGATCTTGGCGCCGGCTTGTTCGTAATCCGCATCTTTAAAGCCGCTCTTAAGACCTGCGCCGCTTACGACCGTGAACTCGAAGCCCATACCGGTGAGCTTCTTGATGTCATCGGGGATAACGGCAACGCGTGTCTCGGCAGGCAGACTTTCCTTGCATACCAGAACTTTCTTCATTTGCATACCTCTTAATGACTTGGATTGTTCGAGCTCGAAAAACACTCTAACTTTCAAAGTATAAAACAAAGCCCCGCCGTTTTAAAGGTAGGGGCTTTAGTTAATTAAAAATTTATTTTTTGAATGTTTTGTGCTTAAATCCCGGATTTATTTGCCGAAATAATCGTCCCAGAGTTCCTTGGCGTTCTCTTCGAAGTCCTTTATGAATTCCTCGAAATCGTCTTCATCCATCTTCGTGATCTCGGTAAATCTGCCCGGAACGTTCGGTGTCGGGTCATGCCTGTCGATCGTGACCGTCAGCTCGAGGTCCTTGATCTTAGGAACAGCCTCGCCGTCATTTGAGATCTTATTGAGAACGAAGATGAACCTGTCGCCCTTCTGCTTAAGGTTGCCCTTCAGGCTATACTGATCGTTATATGCATTAGCCTTGAGATCGAGATCGCCGGACTTCTTGTCCCACTTGATCCTGAACTCGCTCTTCTTCTCGGTTGTCTTCGATCTTCTGACGCGTGTCTCCGTGATCTCTAGCTCAGCGTCGAAAAGCTTGTTGCTGTCTTCCTTAACCGTATATTCGATGGAATAAGCCTTGCCCGTGGGCTTCTCTTCGTACTCGAAGCTGATCTCCTTTGCCTTGGCAACATTCTTGCCGAGAACGAGGGAAGCTTCCAACTCATGCTTATCGTACTCAAAATCAAGGTCGAGTTGCGCAAGTCGTCTGCCTGATCTCGTGATATAGAAGTCAATCTGGAGGTCGAGGTCAGAATCCTCGATCTTGTCGATGGAATCCTCAATATCATCCAGCGCGTCGAAAAACTTATCTACATATTCATCCGGATCGTCTCTGTAAGCGCCGTTAGCAGCAACGCGGCGGACGAGCTTCTCGAGATCCTTGTCATTATTTGCATAATCGACCAGATCCTGAGTGAGCTCAGCGATGCCGTCCTCGTCGATCGACGCAGTAACTACCGTGCATGGGATCTTATCGCCGCCGACAGTGATAGTCTTGCCGGACTTCTTGACTTCGGAATGCTTGATGAGCTTCTCAATGAAGAACTTTCTGTACTTATTGCTCATCGCTTCGATATCGCGCGTAAGCGTCTTGTCGCCCTTAACGGTATCCTTCATGTTGAGGAAATACTCGAACTGGTCATCATCAAGCGAGAAATCCGTCTCTTCATCAGGATCGAAGATCGAACCCGGCAGGTTCTTGCCGAGCTTCTTAAGGTTAATTCCATAAGTGCCTTCAACGATCTGAGGAGCACTGAAAGCAACCTTATCCTGGTTGTACGCGACTTTTGCCTGGAGGACCTTGTCCTTATCCTCTGAAGCCGTCAGCTCGAAAGCACCCTTAAGTCTCTTGGCATCGTTATAAAGCTTTGCCTCAACCCTAATGTCATCCTTCGCAAACTCGTCGAGATTTGCCGACACAGCGATCGAACCGCCGTTAACAACATCATCAGCCACAGACACAGCCTCGATCCTCTGCGCATCAGAGAGCGTGTTCGCGATGCCTCTGATGACCAGAGCCTTCGGTGTGCTTGCAAGTGCTACGGAAACAATAATTAAAGCAAGGAGAGCAGCTGCTCCGACAGAACCGCCGATGATTAGCGCTTTTTTATTCTTTTCCATGGAAAAACCCCTCCATTGATCCAAATGTAAAAAAAGTATAACACATTACGGTCTGCGTTGCTCCTCGTTGCCCCCCGCCGGCGCATGCGGCGGCAACGCATCCCTTGCTTCCGGCCGCATGCTTCAGCAGCTCTGTTGTCCCACCCAAATGGACCCCGGAAGTAATGCTCCGAGAGTATATTTCTTTGTAGGTTTTTTGCAGGGTTTTGAAGGCCGGCTTGCCGGTTGTCAAACAGAAATGATGACAATTTGCAGGTTTTGCACCTTTTTGCCGGTTTTGGTGCAGGTTTTTGAATGGAGTTTTCAGAACTTTTGCAGGTCCGGATCAAACTGGGCCGCCAAGAGCCTCTCCTGACCGCTGCCGGCAAAAGTTCCGTTATCTACACTGAAAAACCGACAGGATACCGCTGAAAAGGCGACAAAGCGGGCGATTTTCTGACAAAACCTTGCAAGGAACCTGCAAGAAAGCTCCAAAAAGCACTGAAAAAACCGACAACGGATTATATGTTTTGGGAACAGGGTCCGGCGGCTGAAAATGCTCCCCGGGACGCATTGCCACAAGTAATTAACTTGCCAACAAGTGTTTGTAATATTATTATAAATAGAGCTGAGGGTTTTCTTCGGAAGGGCAGGCACGTGAAAAGGCCTGGAGGGAGGCCCTGATAGGCGGGTTGTTATGACCGAGAATAGAGATGAAATTAACAACGGGAACGGACCCGATATTAAGACCAGATACGAATTCCTGATAGCAGGACTTGTTGTCGTGGTTTTATGTATTGTCGCTTTTGCGGCTTTCAGGATCACAACGTATTTGAATGGCGCGGCTGCTGCGGATAATACCGTGGCCACGCTTGATATGACTGCAGGCACGGTGCTGATCGAGGTAGAGATAAAGGATTCCGAGTCGGATCAGACCGGCGACGTATCGAATCCTTCTGCTTCTGACAGCGATGATGCGCAGGCGACGCTCAATGAGCATGATGACATTGAAGTTTTCATCACGACCCGGGAGGGCGATGATTTCTATAAATCCAAGGAAGGCAGCCTGAAGCTCTATGTGGAACCCAAGGAGACGGACGATGACAGGCCGGCTCTTGTTGATACGGTTGCTTTCCGCGTTTTAGGCTTTTCGAGAGACGGATGGGCGGCAATCGTCTTCGGCGGAACGAGGTATTATGTGAAGAGTTCCGATATCGTGAAGACGGATGTGCCCGATGACGCGCCGGAATATGTTGCGCCTGAGGATTCACAGGGCATCAGGTTTTTCGCGCCGGTTAAGGGAGACGGTGAAGATTATGTGGCCACGATGAATACGGTCGCTTTCAGTCTGCCGGACGTTCAGAGCAGCGGTAACAAGGTCAACCTCAAGGAAGGCGAGGTTGTGAAGGTCGTTGCTGTGGGCGGTGACTGGTACAAGATCGATTACATGAATGCCGAATATTATGTCCTCAGCTATTTAACGCCTAAAGACGCTTATGCCGACTAGTCTTAAACAGGACAGGATCACCGGGGTAGTCTATAAGCATCCGTTTGTTATTACGGCACTTCTTGTCTTGGTGGCGCTGATCGCCACAGGCATGCAGCTTGGCAGCAAGCCCGCGGCATGCGCGATCATGGCGGTGGGCTATGTCTTTGCCGCCGGATACGGAATCTTCCTTAAGAACAAAAAGCAGTTGAGCCGGGAGGCCCTGATCGTACTGATCTTCGCTATAGGTTTTATCTTAAAGCTCGGCTACGTGCTCTATTCGGATATCCTGTCGAGGCAGAATGACGTTGCGGTGTTTGAAGAGGGAACGTATAACTTCTTCCACTCGGGTTATATCCTTTATGTAAGAGATAATTTTGCGCTTCCGAACGGCGATATCAGGCAGATGGGGCAGTTCTATCACCCGCCGTTCCACTATTTCGTGAGTGCGGTATTCCTTAAGGCGTATGAGCTTTTCCTGCCGAAGGGAACCCACAATTATGAGGCGCTTCAGGCGTTGTCACTGCTCTGGTCGCAGTTCGCGGTGATAATGATCTATAAGAACTTGAAGCTCCTGGGTGTCAGCAATGAGGGCAGCACGATAGCGGCAGCGATCGTCTCGGCATTCCCGACGTTTACGATCCTCGCAGGCTCTGTTAACAACGATATCCTCTCCATACTGCTGTTCTTTACGGCGTTTTATTTCGGACTTAAGTGGTATAAGGAAGGCGCCTGGAAAAACATGATCATCTCGGCTGTAGCGACGGGTCTTGCCATGATGACAAAGCTCTCGACCGGCCTTATCGCATTCCCTCTGGGGTTCCTGTTCATCGTTAAGCTGATTAAGGATCTGAAGGCAAAGAAAGAGGGCGGCAAGACGCTTGCAAACCTCGCGGTGTTCGGCCTTATCAGCGTGCCTTTGGGCTTATGGTTCCAGATCAGGAATTTCATTCTCTTTAAGGTCCCGCTCACGTATGTCTTAAGGTCTGATAACCGTTACCAGGACATCAGCAGATATACGCCGGTGCAAAGGCTCTTCGGCTTTTACGGGTTCCCCATTGAGGACTATTACATCAAGCTCGGTTCGGACGGCGAGCAGGATTACAACATCTTCATTACTGAGGTTAAGACCCTGCTGTTCGGCGAGGAAAACTACAGGGACGATTTTACGATGAGCATGGCAGGATATGCGCTGCTTATAGCGCTCCTGATATTGATCCTGGGAGCTTTGGCAGGCTTTGTTATCACGATCGTCAAGGCTAAGAAGAGCGCTGATCTCCGGACAGATCTTGCCATGGTCATCCTGGCCGTAACGCAGATCGGATCGATAATCACGTTCTCACTTAAGTACCCGCACATCTGCTCGATGAATTTCAGGTATTCGACGCCGCTGATACTTTGCGGCGTGCTTTTCTACACGAAGATCGCCGACATCAAGCTTAAGGGCGAGAACAAAGATCTCGTGACGAAGATAACCAGGGCCGTTGCCGTGGCATTCATGGCATTTGCGGTCATTTTTTATACGATCTTATGGACTTATGTTAAGGGCGAAGTCGTCGTCGTTGATGTGACATGGTAAGACTGGAACAGGCAGGAAAGATGGATTACAGGGAGGCGGCGCAGGGCTTCGGCGTCTGCACTGTGGCGGTCCTGATCCTTTATCTTATTTCCGGCATGGATGCCATCAATATGAGAGAAGCGCACCTGTCGCTGCTGATGGCGATACTTACGGCGTGCTGCGCATTTTACGTTGCTTCGGCATTAACCGGCACGAAGAAGAGATTCCTCTCGCTTATATCCGCAGTTCCTGCATTCGGCATCTATTACCTGATATTCAAGCTTTCTTTTGACGCCTGCGGCAGGAAGACAATGCCGTGCGTCACGATAATGGAGGGAGTCCTGCTCTGGGCGGGCTTAGGAACCATTATCGTCTCGGTGGCCGTACTCGCTATAGGGAAGAAGCTTAAGGCTGCCGATCTTATAGCAGCAGTGCTCGCGGCAGGATTTGTCATGAGGGCGGTGATGGTGCTCTTCACGCCGCTCAATTTCTATCAGCACGATGTGTCGAATTTCTCAGGAAGACAGGCAGGCTTCCACGACTCTTACATCCTTTATATCTATGACAATTTTACGATCCCCGATGTGGATGTCAGATATTACGGTGAGTTCTACCACCCGCCGCTTCATTACATCCTGAGCGCTTTGTTCTTAAGGCTCCATAACGTTTTGCCGCTCAAGTTCGCGGGCGACATTGACGGATTGAAGATGCTTCCGATGCTCTGGACTTCTTATTTTGTCTTATTCGCGAAAAAGATCTTGGAGCGCCTTAAGATCGGCGGAAAGGCGCCGGCATTTTCGATGCTGTTCATAAGCCTTAATCCGCACCTGATCTACCTTGCAATCCAGGTAAACAACGAAGCCCTGGCGCTAATGCTGCTTGTCGGTGCAGTATATTTCGCGCTTGAGTGGTATGACAAGCCTGAACTTAAGAAGATCCTTTATACCGCGCTTTGTATCGGCTGTGCCATGATGACAAAGCTCTCGATGGGATTTGTCGCATTCCCGGTCGCGTGGATTTTCCTCGCGAAGTTCATAAAAACGGGCAAGGCAAAGAGTGAGAAGGGTGCCAAGAAGCCTGCCCTTAAGACTAAAGATCTCATCAGGCAGTTTCTGGCATTTGCAGCCGTGGTATTCCCTTTGGGACTGTGGTTCCCGTTAAAGAACCTCATAGGCTACGGAGTGCCGGTGACATATGTATATGCGATAGATTCATCGGCAAATATGGACGTTTGGATGTATTCTCCGCTGCAGCGGCTCCTGCTGCCGTCGGCGGAGCTTATGAAGAACCCGTTCATAATGGAGGGCGCGGCAGGCAATGATTTTAATATCTTCCTCGCGATAATCAAGACCGGGCTTTTCGATGAGCGCCAGTATGAGAGCCCTTACATGATAAATATCGCCAGGATAATGGTGGCCTTAGCGGTCATACTGATACCCGTGGTGCTTTTCGCGGCGGTAAAGGGCGCAGTAAGAAGCTATAAGGATTCCGGAAGAAAGCTCCTCGATAACACCGAAGGAATTGCGATGTGGCTGCTTGCAGCTGCATTTGTGATCCCGGAGATCATCTTCTGCTTCAAATACCCTGTCACCTGCTCTGCGTCATTCCGATATATCGCGCCGCTTCTTATTCCGGTTGCTTTCTGGTGCGGCAGGGCAATGAAAAATGCCGAAGAAAAAGAGGCAGGAGCAGGTATAAAGAGCCTTTCTGTCTGCCTCAAGATTTTATTTGTATTATTTGCTTTAACGGCGGTTTTGTTCTACGGTCCGTTTACCCAGTACGCTTTCGTCTGGCAGACGCTGATCAGGGGTTGATCTCCTGGCCGGGGCCCAGAGCCCTTCCCGATAACAGATCTCTCCAATGCTTGCCTTCGAGTTCGTAGATCATTGATACTGCGGCATTTATCTCGTCGTCCGTGCCGTCTGAATCGACAAACGCGAGAAGCCCTGCGATCTTGATCATGTCGGCTTCGATGGACTTAAGGAAATCGCCCGGAGTTGTCATGACGTTTCCGAACTTGCTGTATGTGAAATCAACGGCTGCCAGGGGATAGATGAAGCTCTCGCACTGGTCGTCCAGCACGCGGGGCAGAACCTGAAGGAGCCCGGCGGTTACGTCTTCCGGAAGGCCGGCGATCGCGTCCCAGGTAAGGTCAACTTCGCCGTTTGAATCGTTTCTGATGTATTCCAGCAGGTCGCCGTGCATAGCAAACTGCCTTATGAAATCCTGTTCGACGGGCTCGAAAACGCCGTCTGCCATTGCAACGCTTAAGAGTACGCCCTGTAAGATCATGTCGAACTGGGCGAGCGTAAGCTCAGCGCTGTAATCGCTGCCTGTGACGTTCTGGAAAACGTCGTCCATCGCCCTTATGGTCGCTTCTGCATGATCGTATGCGATCGCGGCTTTATCTAGGATTTCCTGTCTGTCATATTCCATCTGAGGGACTTATACCTTTCTCAACAAGTCTACGGCATCGGTAAAGGTCTCCGCCTTGTTTGACTTCAGAAGGAGGACTGCCTTTGCCATGCTGGCGCTGTTTCTGTAAGCAAGAGGAATAATGGACTGATATTCCTTAAGCTCAGAGGCTTTCTTGGCTGCCTTTCTCTCGAGTGCGGCGGTCTCGCCCTTAAGCTCGTCAAGATGCTTTCTTCTGTTATTTGCAGCTGATACGGCCAACTGATTAAGTTCATCTCTCCGGCGTCTTGATGATGTGCCGCCTACAATGAGGAACACAACAGGCAGGACAAGCGCCAACAAAAGGAAGAACAAAGCGAGACCTGTGGATCTGCTTAAGAAATTGGCAATAATATAGCAGACATTTAAGGAGACAGCAGCATAGATAAGGTACGGCCAGAAGAACTTGAAAGCAGAGTGCTGCTTTACCATTCCGGGTTCAGGCCTTGAGAGCTGGGCTTTATTGTCCTCGATCTCCTTCATGATCTTCTCATAGCTCTTATACTGTTCGCCGAGCTTCTCGGCAAAAGCGATGCTTTCTTCCTTGGTCATTACGGGAGCCACGGCCGCATCCTGTGCTTCTGATGCGCCATCGCCTGCAATCTCGTTCCTGAAACCGCATTGACGGCAAAAAACATCTCCGCTGCTAAGTTCAGCACCACATTTAGAACAATAAGCCATAGCCGGGTCCCCCTTAAAATAAAAATCTTTTACATTATAGCATGAAGCAAATCCCCGACGGTATATCGGGATGTGGTATAATTCCATAGTTAAATTAATATAAGGGAGCTTTCGCTGATCATGGGACTTTTCGGAAAGAAAAAAGAGCAGAACAACGAACCGGTTGAGAATAAAACAAATAGCACACTCTCTGACGAGATGAAGATAATCCTTGCGGCACGCGAGGAGGACAAGCAGGAGAAGATCGAGAGGGCTGAAGAAAGACAGCAGGCCCAGAGGGAAGCTGATCAGAAGTTCCTTCAGATCGAGATGCAGGCCAAGGAAGCAGCCGACAGGATCATCAAGGGCGACTGCACACCAAAGGGCATGACATTCTTCATGCTCTGTGACGAGATCCCTTTCGATGCGGAACCTGCAACGAAAGGCAACGTAATCATTAAAGGTAACGTCAGAGGCACGATCAAGAACAATACAGAGGTTTTCCTCTATCAGGATATCGGCTGCAAGTATTCCGTAAAGATCGAGAAGATCAGAAACGACAGAAGAGAATATGTTGACGAGCTTACTGATGACAGAGCCGAGATCGAGATCACGAGAGGCGATATCCCGCTTCCTGCAGATCCTGACGAGGATGCATCCAAGCCCGTAAAGAGATTTGCAGTCCTGTCTGACGCAGCAGGCATTGATGATACCAAGGATCCCGCATGCAAGGGAATGGTGGCATCAGGCAACCCCAGAACGATCGCAATGCTCTGCGAATACGGAAAGTACGGCGACGAGCCGATGTACTTCTCGATGGTAATGGACTGCCTCATGACATCAGAATTCGTTACTCCCGCGAAGATCTCTCCCGCCAGAAACGGCAAGAGCTCGGTAAACTTTATCGGAGTCAGCCCCAAGCAGCATCCCGACATGTCATTCCTGCCGGTATTCACGGACAACAGACTTTGCATAAAGGCAATGAAAAACAGCTTCTCCAAGCAGGGCGGACCTGACCAGCGCATCTCATTGAGCTTCGCACAGGTCGCAGCAGTCTCCAGAGATACGCACCACCACGGCTTCATCGTAAATCCGGGCGGCCCCGTTACGATCTCGATCCCCAAGGAACTCGTCGACAAGATGGTGGATTCCACGGTATTTAAGGAGAGATTCGGTGCTGGTGCAGGAGACAATGCTTCACTTGCATTGGGCGGCTCAGGCAACAGGGCTCTGGACAACTTCATCGCTAACGGCGGCCCGAACATTCCGGGTGTCCAGCCGGTGTTCATAAACAATCCTACTGACACACCTGAGTTCTTAGCTATCGAGAATACGGTAAAGAAGTACTGCGGAGCTCATTCTGACATCGCAAAGGTATTGATCCTGGTCGTAACGCCTCAGAACAACCGTAACGATAAGTCATATCTCTGCATCATGGATTGTCCGGACAATTCTTTCGAGGCAAACTGCAACGGACTTGCAGGCGCGATCAAGCCGTTCCTCAAGGGCATCAAGAGGATCCAGTTCCAGCAGTTCTCCAAGATGAACAAGGAAGGATTCCCGGAAAAGGTACAGTGGTTATACTCAAAACTCCCTCAATAAGGGCGTTTTGTTAACAAATAAGGCAACACGAAAATAAAGGAATAAGGGGTTTTTCGCGCTGCGTGGATACAGGTTGCAAAATCTGATGAATTTACTAGGAATTTCCGCATAATTCACAGATATTGTAAAGAATGTTCATTATGCGCGTGATAGAATTTCGACATGTTACAGATAAGGGATATACATAAAGAGTACAAAACAGGCAGTCTCATTCAGAAGGCTTTGGACGGCGTGTCCCTGAACCTCAGGGACAATGAATTCGTGGCTATTTTAGGACCTTCAGGCTCAGGAAAAACGACGCTTTTGAATATTATCGGAGGCCTGGACCGCTACGATAACGGCGACCTCATCATCAACGGCGTTTCCACTAAGCGTTATAAGGACAGGGACTGGGATTCATACAGAAACCACACGATCGGTTTCGTATTCCAGAGCTATAACCTGATCCCGCACCAGACCGTTCTCTCGAATGTAGAGCTCGCTCTCACGATCTCCGGCATCTCCGGAAAAGAGCGCAGACAGAGAGCTCTCGATGCATTGGCGAAGGTCGGTCTCCGCGAGCAGGCCCACAAGAAGCCCAATCAGATGTCCGGCGGCCAGATGCAGAGAGTCGCGATCGCAAGAGCTCTTGTTAACGATCCTGACATTCTTCTCGCAGACGAGCCTACCGGCGCGCTTGATACTGAGACCAGCATCCAGGTAATGGATCTTCTTAAGGAGGTCGCAAAAGACCGCCTTGTAGTAATGGTTACGCACAATCCCGAGCTTGCCGAAGAATACGCTACAAGAATAGTTAAGCTCAAGGACGGAAAGATCATTGATGACAGCGATCCTTTTAATCCTGAAGAGAAGGCAGATGCATTAGTTCCCGTCCACAAGAATCTCGGCAAGGCTTCGATGAGCTTCCTCACGGCGCTCGCACTGAGCTTCAATAACCTCTGGACCAAGAAGACGAGAACGATCCTCGTTGCTTTTGCCGGCTCCATCGGAATCATCGGCATTGCGCTGATCCTATCGCTTTCTAACGGCATCAACACCTATATCGACAGGATAGAGGCGCAGACACTGTCACAGTATCCTCTGTCGATCGAGAGGTCTTCGGTATCCTTCATGTCTATGATGATGGTATCGACAGACACCTGGGAGCCTGCCCAGGAAGGCGAAGTCACAGAGGTTCCTTCGGTAAGCAGGATCCTTTCAACGGTAAGGACAAATGACCTTATCTCCCTCAAAGCATATTTTGACACCGAGAAGCCGGAGATCTACGATCTCACAAACGGCGTTGAATACTCATACGGCATTGAGCCCCAGATCTTCCGCTTTGAGAAGGACGGCGAGTTCAGACAGGTTAACCCCAATAACGATTTCTCTTCGATGGGCCTGTCTTCCTCATCGGTATTAACTTCGGCTTACAGCATGAATATCTTCTTTGAGATCCCTGAGAACGAGGAGCTCTACGTCAACCAGTATGACATCAAGACCGGCAGATGGCCCCAGAATTCAAATGAGGCTGTCTTAGTCCTCACACCGAACGGCGCAGTTTCCGACTATATCATCTACGCATTCGGTTTAAGAGACCCCAAAGAACTTGACAAGATGGTAAGAGATTTCTCCAACGGTATCGAAGTCGTTGCCGACCAGGAATACTTCACATGGCATTACGATGACTTCATGAACAAGACATTCAAGGTCACGCCTGCTTATAAGTTCTATAAGTACGATGAGAAGCAGAAGGTCTATACCGACATGAGGAACAGCAAAGATTATATGCGTGATCTCCTGAAGAACAGCCAGGATCTTAAGGTCGTCGGCATCGTCCAGCCCAAGGCTGACCAGGACATCATGATGCTCGGTTCCGGTATCTATTACGGTAAGGATCTCGTTGAAGAATTAAGAGATGAAGCCGAGACCGCAGCCATCGTCAAGGCTCAGCTTGCTGACCGCGAAGTCAACGTCCTCACCGGAGAGAGATTCGATGAGGAAGAATCCGATTTCAAGATGGATAACCTTTTCGAGATCGATGAAGATGCAATAAGAGATGCATTCAAGTTCGACGAGGACAAGCTTAAGTTCGATAAGGATGCATTCGGTGACATGAGCGGCCTCGATTTTGCAGGTGCATTGGGCAGCGCAATGCCGAACCTTTCTGAGAAGCAGCTTAAAGATCTCCTCAAGGGCGTTGAGCTCAAGATCAATACAGAGGCTCTGATAAAGGGCATGGGCAGCGTCTTCACGGATTATATGGATTATGCTTCTGCAGATCCTTCGACCGATTATGCGAAGCTCCCCGATGCGATCGCAGCTTACATTGCATCTTCTGAAGGAAGCGCCGTATTAAGACAGCAGCTTATAAAGATAATCAACGACAGTGGCATCGCTGACTTAGACCAGGCAGTCGTAGACAAAGCGCTTTCCGCTATTACCGACGGCTTTGCGGAATATGCTCTGGCGAACGGAATGGATCTCTCGGATCAGAGCCGCTATCCGGAATATTACCGCGAATATCTCCAGAGCACTGAAGGAAAGACGATCGTTAACGAGCAGTCTGCCATGATCTCCAAAGAGATCACCGACAAGGTCAAGATCACTCCCAAGCAGGCACAGGGCGTTGCAGAAGCGCTCCTTGATGCCTACAGCAAATATGCTACAGAGAACAATCTCCCTGACCCCAAAGCGCTTGAAGGTTCACTCAAGGAATACATGGGTTCTGACAGGGCAAGAAAGCTCATTACCGAAGTGGTCACATCATCCGTAAATGTCGATGAGATCACCAAGGCTCTGACCAAGAATGTCAACGGTCTTACTTCCCAGATGGCCGGCCAGCTTGCCAAGGGCATCGAAAAGGCCATCGGCATGGTAGTAGAGCGCCTTGCATCCAACATGACCAAGGCTTTGCAGGACACTTTCTCTGACTTCGGAAGCGCATTGTCCGTGGACCAGGATGCTTTTGCAAAGGCATTCCAGTTCAATATGGATGAGGACGAGATGCAGTCCTTCATGAGCGAGCTCATGGGCGGCAAGACGGCTTCGGCAGAAGGCAACCTCTCCGCATTCGGATACTGCGACAAGGAAGACCTCAGGTCCATCACGATCTATCCTAAGGACTTCGAATCCAAGGACAAGATCACGACGATCATCAAGGACTATAACAAGATGGTCGAAGACAGGGGCGAAGATGACAAGAGCATCAATTATACCGACATCGTAGGCGCCCTTATGAAGTCCGTAACGAAGATCATCAACACGATCTCTTACGTCCTCATCGCATTCGTTGCAATATCCCTCGTCGTATCATCCATCATGATCGGCGTCATCACATATATCAGCGTTCTTGAACGCCGCAAGGAGATCGGTATCCTCCGTGCCATGGGCGCATCAAAGCGCAATGTTGCAGACGTATTCAACGCAGAGACCATGATCACGGGCTTCCTGGCAGGTCTGTTCGGTGTAGGAATATCATTGTTCCTGCTCATTCCGATCAACTCGCTGATCCACAAGCTCGCCGAATCTACTGACGTCAGTGCGGCCATGCCTTGGGCAGCAGCTATCGTACTTGTGCTCCTGAGCGTCGTGCTTACTCTGATCGGAGGCCTCATCCCTTCGAAGACCGCTTCAAGACAGGATCCTGTAACGGCTTTGAGGACTGAATAAGGTTTTCGCGCCACCACCGAAAAGTGTCAAAAATTCATTAATAAATCACACAAAAACGGTGTGTTATCCCCTATAATAAGACTATGCCTTTTTGGCAAGAGGCGCTACAAAAAGAGAAAGGGGAAAAGCATGAACAGTAAAGCCATGTACAACCTGTCATACGGTCTCTTTGTCCTGACTGCCAAAGACGGCTCTAAAGATAACGGCTGCATCGTCAACACCGTGATCCAGGTCACAACAGAACCGAACAGGATCTGCGTCGCAGTTAACAAACTGAACTATACGCATGACATGATCCGTAAGACCGGCGAGTTCAATGTGTCGATCTTAACTGAGGGTTCCAAGTTCGATACTTACAAGCACTTCGGATTCCAGAGCGGCAAGGATATCGACAAGTTCGAATCGATCGAATTCTTACGTGCGGCAAACGGCATTGCATACATTGCAAAAGAGACGAATGCTTATCTTTCCGCAAAGGTCGTAAGCGAGACTGATCTCGGCACCCACACTTTATTCCTGGCAGATGTTACTGACGGCGAAGTCTTATCTGACGATCCTTCAGTCACATATGCGTTCTACCAGAAGAATATCAAGCAGAAGCCGGGTGCACCCAAAGCCGACGAGGCTCCCAAGAAGGGCTTTATCTGCACTGTTTGCGGATATATCTACGAGGGCGATACTCTCCCTGCGGACTTCATATGCCCGTGGTGCAAGCATGACGCGAGCTACTTTATCCCCTTGGATAACGGCGCTCCCGCTGCTCCCGCAGCTCCCGTAAAAGAAGAGACAAAAGAAATAACAATAACCAATAAACAGGAGGAATCAAAAATGGCAAACAAGTACGCAGGTACACAGACAGAGAAGAATCTGCAGGCTGCTTTCGCAGGCGAATCACAGGCTAGAAACAAGTATACCTATTTCGCATCCAAGGCTAAGAAGGAAGGCTACGAGCAGATCGCAGCACTCTTCTTAAAGACAGCTGACAACGAGAAAGAGCACGCAAAGATGTGGTTCAAGGAGCTCGAGGGCATCGGCACAACAGCTGAGAACCTTGCAGCAGCTGCTGACGGCGAGAACTACGAATGGACAGACATGTACGAAGATTTCGCTAAGACCGCTGAGGCAGAGGGCTTCCCGGCACTCGCAGCTAAGTTCAGAATGGTAGGCGCCATCGAGAAGCATCACGAAGAAAGATACAGAGCACTGCTTAAGAACGTTGAGGCTCAGGAAGTCTTCGCAAAGAGCGAAGTTAAGGTCTGGGAGTGCAGAAACTGCGGTCACATCGTAGTCGGCACAAAGGCACCTGAAATGTGCCCTGTATGCGCTCATCCTCAGAGCTATTTCGAAGTAAACGCAGAGAATTACTGATATCTTTGATCAACTTCAGATGATAAGGGCCGCCTCAGAGTGAGGCGCCCTTTTTTGTGCACGGAGGGGAGCCTGGAAGCACTTTATCCCGGCTGCAATTTGCAAGCCTTGTTTTCGTACGTTTTTAAGGGCGAAAAACGTACGATTAGATGGTTTGCAGGTCTGTCCCGCACTTGTATGAATCAGTTTGCGAAAATGATCACTTCTCCATGTACAGCAGACCGAACGTGCCGGGACCGCAGTTGACGGATACGGCAGGGGAGGCCTGCTTGAAGCAGATCTCGTCGAACTGGACGTGCTTTTCGACCTGTTCGCGGATCCAGTCGGTGTCACGCTTGGTGAGGCCTACATAGGTTACGAAGAGGATGCTCGTGTCTATGCCGGCAGGGTTGGAGAGAACGGAGTTGATGTATGCTTTCCATGCATTCTCCCTGGCGCCGAAATAGGTCATGCCGACGCCCATCTTACCCTTGCGGAGCTTTAAGACGGGGCGTCCCATGAGGGACTTAACGATATTTGCCGTACCGTTGCCGACCTGGCCTGCACGCGACAGGAAATCAAGGTTATCAACGATGAAGCTCGTGTGGATCTTCTTCTTGTAGACTTCGAGTTCCTTTACGATCTGCTCGGCACTAAGGCCTGATTCGACCATCTTCGCGGCGACGACGGCCATAAGGCCCTGGCCGCTCGAGAGGTGGGCCGAGTCGATTACGAATACGTTATCGAAAGACTTGGATGCTTCGAGAGCAGGTCCGTATCCGCTGTGCTCGATCTTTGAAGAGATCGAGATGTGGATGACATTATTGGCATTGGCAAGCTGCAGGGCGAAGAACTCTTCGGCTTCTCTTACGGTAGGACCCTGAGGGAGGACCACATGATCGGGATCTTCCATGTATTTGAGGACGCCCTGGGTCTCGATCTCCTTGCCGTCCTTGAAAAGGCCTTCTTCGGTCCTTACCTTGTGAGGAATGATCGCGATGCCGTATTTCTCTATAAGTTCGGGCGTGAGGTCGGCGACACTCTCGGAAGTGATTACGATGCTCTTACGCTTCTTGGTGCCGCTCATCCAGGAGATGGATTCTTCGGCGATCTCGCTTCTGTTGCCGGTGATGTGGACGATCTCCTTCGGGAGGTGGTTATAGACCTCATTCTCCAGAGCGTCGCCGCTTACGGGCTTTGCGAGATAGCCGTCGAAATTCTCGCGGGCATAAAGTGCTCTGTTCTCTTCATCGGCGTTGGCGGTGAGGATGATGATGGGCGTCTCGCGGCAGCGTCCGCCGGTCTGGTCCTTGATGCGTCTTCTGCATTCGACGCCGTCCATCTCAGGCATGAGGTGGTCCATGAAGATAACGTTGTATTTGATGTTAAGGGTCTTTCTGAGGGCGTCGGCACCGCTGGTTGCAGTATCGATCCTGATCTTTGTATCTCTTAAGAGCTTGCTTACGACCATGAGGTTTGCTTCATTGTCGTCAACTACAAGGATGCGTGCTTCAGGAGCTTCGAACTTGGGAAGGTATTCCTTCTTTCTGCCGGTGCTTCCCGTCTTGGCAAAGTCGTAGTTGCCTACGGAATCTTCACGCTCGATCCTCTGAGGGATCTCGATCATGAAGGTGGAGCCCTTCTTATAGACGCTGTTTACGGTGATCTTACCGCCCATGATGTCTACAAGCTGCTTAACGATGGAAAGGCCGAGGCCCGTTCCTTCGATATGCTTTGTCGTGGTCTCGTCTACTCGCTTAAATGCGGAGAAGAGATAAGGGATATCCTCAGACTTGATGCCGATACCGGTATCAGAGACCATGTAGATCATGTTGCAGGTCTTGTCGTCCTTCCGCTCGCACTGGACGGTGAGGGAGACAGAGCCTTCCTTGGTGTACTTGATCGCGTTGTTGATGATGTTGATAAGGACCTGCTTGATCCTCACTTCATCGCCGATGAGCTCTGCAGGAATATCAGGGGATACGTCGACGTTAAAGTCGAGCTTCTTATCCTTTGCCCTGATCCAGAGCATGCCGACGATGTCTGAGAGCATGTCGCCCGTGTGATAAGGTTCGATCAGGAGCTGCATGGAGCCTGACTGGAATTTGCTCATGTCGAGAATGTCGTTGATGAGGTTAAGAAGGAGCTTGCCTGCAGCCTTGATGTTGACCGCATCTTCGATTACTTCGTCGCTTACGTCCTCACGGAGGATCATCTCGTTTAAGCCGATGATCGTGTTGATCGGTGTTCTGATCTCATGGCTCATGTTCGAGAAGAAACTGTTCTGCGACTTATTGAGCATGTAGATCTCTTTACGCTGTTTTTCAGCCGTTACGAGCTGCTCGTTAAGCCTGAACTTCGTATAGGACATGATGACTCCCATTACAAGCTGGAAAACGGCAAAGATCAGGAAGTTTGCCATCTGGTTAGGTTCGATCGAACCGGTGGATACCGCATAGTAGAGAAATGAGATTACCCCGATATTGGATAAGAGGGCAACCGTGAAATATGCCAGCGGGTTGAAATAAACGCAGAGAGGAACTACCAGCGCTACCGTCATGAAGAGCGTGGTGTCTACTGTATTCCGCGCCATGAAGTTGACGATCATGAGAGCGATTACCCAGGCATAAAGGGTAATTCCCATGAAGTGGTTAAGAACAAATATCGTGCGGTATCTGGACGAATAATCCTTCATCGCATAATCCGCGCCGATAAGCCATGCAACGGCTATCGCGATTACCCAGACATAGCATATCTGGTGATAAATGACCGTCGTGCCTCCGAAATAGGCCGGATATACAAATGTCATTACAAGGAAGGTAATGGCGGCAACAAGCGTTATCAGCATCGTGACGCGGGTAGGTCCGACCGATTCATAATAAGCGGATCTGATCGCTTCGCGGTCGTTGCTGGACGGTTTGAACAGATATCTCAACATGTCTCTCATACCTTGTCACCTCCGTCACTCTCAGGTTCGAATTCGAAAACATCATCATCTTCGGGCTTGTCCTCATCGCCTTTCAGAAGTTGGTTTTTGATCTCGCCCGCGATGCGTCCGTAATCCCTGATCATCGCGTCGTGGTTTTGCAGGATGTAGTCGCCTTCGTTTTCCTTTGCTGCCTTTTCGAGGGCCTTGGCCTTCTCTGACAGATCGATCACGCCGATCATCTTCGAAGTGCTCTTCAGCGCATGAACGAGTATCTCGTAGTTGTGCCAGTCCCTGATCTTGTAATATTTCTTCATTGAAGCGATCTTGTCGCCGGATTCAGTCGAGTACTGGACGAGCAGGGACTTATAGAAGTCCTTGTCACCAACGCAGTATTTGAGGCCGGCATCGGTGTCGATGCCGAACTTTCTAAGCTCCGTGATGAAGTCCTTCTCTTTAACGGGAGCGGGCTTTGCAGGTTCTTCGGGTTCATCGGGGATCTCTTCCGCAATGCCTTCAGCGTCTACGAATGAGATGGCCGACTTGGGAAGGACCTGCTTTAAGACACGTTCTAGTTCTTCGATCTCGATAGGCTTGCTTACGAAGCCGTCGAAGCCTTCTGCCAGGAACATCTGCTTTGCGGAGCTCATCGCATTTGCGGTGAGGGCAACGACAGGGATCGAGCCGTTGAGGCCTGAGACATCGGTCCTGATCCTCTTCATGGCTTCGACACCGTCCATACCGCTCATCATGTGATCCATGAATATGATGTCGAAAACTTTCTCACGGCAGATATCGATCGATTCCTGACCGGAAGTAACGGTGGATACCTTCATTCCGTATCTGGAGAAAATGCTCTTTGCTACTACGAGATTCATTGACTCATCGTCGACAACGAGCGCTCTTACGCCCTCGCAGCGGAGCTTCTTGACGCGCTCTTCCTTGCTGTCGACCGTGGAATTCAGGATGGATACGACAGGGAAGCAGTAGAAAGGCTTTTCGAGCACTTTGACGCGCGAGTTCTTGGGAAGAACGATGTCTTCATTTGCGACAACGGCAACTACCATTTCCTTGGCAAGCTCTTCGATGAGATCGACGTTGTCCTGGTATTCGCCTTCGGCGATGAAGAGGTGGGTCAGATGGACCGAGCTATGAAGGAGCTTTAAGTTCTCGGTATTGTTAACTCTGTGCATCTGGATGCCCAGGCCCTTTACGATGTTAAGTACCATCGCGTTATAGTAATCTCTTACTGCCGGATGATCGTATTTCTCGAAATGCAGGAATGCGCCCAGACAGAGCTTGTCAGGCGCTGAGACGGACATGCAGCTTAAAGGATCCACGACTCTCTGAGGGATACTGACAGTGACGGTTGTGCCTGCGTCAGGCTTGCTTTCGATCGTCATGAAGCCGCCTAAAAGGGATACGAAGCCTGATGCGATCGCGAGGCCAAGACCTAAGCCGCCGCCCTGGCGGGAACGGCTGGAATCTGCCTGATAGAAGCTGTCATAGACCTTCTCCAGTTCATATTCGGACATGCCCATGCCGGTATCCGTAACCTCGATACAGAGGTTTAAGCCGTATGCGTGGGTCACGGTCGTGATCCTCACATAAACGCCGCCCTTCTGGGTGTACTTGAGGCTGTTCGTGATGAGGGCTTTGAGGATCTTCTTGATCTTGGCGACGTCGGAATTCATGACGGCGGGGATCGAAGGATCGACGTCGATGATGAGCTCGACGTTCTTGGACTTATATTGCTTTATGTCGGTAACAAGATCGTGAAGAACTGAAGAGAGCATGTAGTCTTCGTTGTTGCAGACTGCTTTCTTACGGTCGATCTCGGAATAGTCGAGGATGTCGCTGATCTGTTCTGCGACCTTGCGTCCGGCATCTCTTACGGCGATGAGATCGCCTTCGATCTCTCTGTGTCTCGACTTGTCGATGCAGAGTGTCGTAAGACCGATGATCGCATTTACAGGAGTTCTTAATTCGTGTGATACATTAGCGAGGAAGTCATTCAGGTGTTCTGTAGCTTCAGTGAGCTGGACGACTTCGTCCTTGGATTTGTTAAGTACCTGCATCCACTTATCGATGATGCTCTTCGCGAACCATCCGACAAAGAAGATCATGACAAAATGGAGCACGAGACGTGAGACCACGAGGACATCGAATACTTCCTTGCTTATGACCATGATCACGATCTCATAGACCATCGTTATGCAGAAGGTGAACTGGCAGAGATTAATGAATGCTTTCTTGCCCGTCATGGTATGGAGCATTATTATCGCTGCCATTACGAGGGCTAAGTCGAAAGTGCTTGTCTGGTGTATGCCGTAGAAGAAAAAGCAGCCCATCATAAGGACTGCGTACAGCCAGATACGGACATTTGAGGGAGTCGTGTGCCTGATGTGAAGGACCCAGGCGGCAATGATTCCTCCGATTATGAGGATAAGCGCCCATTTCTCCCAGTCCAAGAGGAGCGATTCAACGACCAGGATCGTCGCAAAGATCGTGTAGCTTATCAGGATGGTAAGGTGCGAAGACTGAAACAGGTCCTTGTCGTTAGTACTCATGGTGATCACCCTCTTAATCTGTATTCTTTATCTTCCTCTACTATCGTGAGCATTATTTCCGCAAATTTGGGATCGAATTGGGTTCCCATTCCGATCTCAAGTTCTCTCTTGATCGCTTCCTGTGTCAGGTGGGCCCTGTAGCTCCTGTCGGATGACATCGCGTCATAAGCGTCGGCAACAGCGATTATCCTTGCTTCCTCAGGTATCTCGGTCCCCTTTATGCCCTTAGGATAGCCCGTGCCGTCGTATCTCTCGTGGTGATACATGGCGCAGCTCTCGAACTTCGGATCATTCTCGATGTTCTTGAGGATCGAAGCACCCATTGCGGAATGAGCCTTGATGAACTCATATTCTTCCGGCGTCAGTGTGCCGGGCTTATTGAGAATGCCGTCGGGAATGCCTATCTTGCCTACGTCGTGGAGGAGTGCAAGCACATAGATCTCATCCTGCCTGACATCGGTATAGCCGGCTCTCTTGGCGATCATCCTGGCATATTCCGCGACGCGGGATGAGTGGCCCTTGGTATATACATCCTTTGTATCGATCGCGGCAGCAAGGGATGTGACGATCTGCATGAAGAGATCCTTGTTCTCCCTCGTCTTCTGCTCGACCTCGAAATAAAGCCGGTTCTGCAAAGTAACGAGTTCTATGAGGTTCTTAACTCTTAAGAGGAGCACTTCGGGAACGAAGGGCTTTCTGATGAAGTCCATCGCGCCGAGCTTTAAGCCCTCTTTCTCGGTTCCTTCGCTCTCGTCGGCAGTAAGGAATATGACCGGGATCTTGGATGCCGCGCCTTCTAATGAATGCAGCTTCCTGATGCAGTCAAAGCCGCCCATTCCGGGCATCTTAACGTCAAGAAGGATGAGGTTTGGAAGTTCGCTTTCTTTCGCGAGGTAATCGAAAAGAGCCTCTCCCGACTTAAGCGCTGCGACGCGGAGGCCTCCCGAGCTTAAGATCTTTCCCGCAACCTGCAGGTTGATGGCATCGTCATCTACGACAACGACTTTCTTGATCTTATTTGCGGAAACGAGCTCCTGCCTGTTGCCGATAAATTCCTTTTCGTGGGTGATATTGATATTTGCTGCGCCCGCCAGGTCCCAGTCTTCAACAAGGTGGGTGATTACCTTGTCGATCGAATCCGCCCTGATGTCAGTTAAGAATACGAAATACTGGTTCTTGCCGTTCCTCATAAAAATGTCGGACTTGCGCAGCGAACTTCTGATGTGGTTGCCGAACTCGTCGATGCTGCTGTAGAACACAGAGTCCCTGACTCCGCTCACAGGCGCCAGAGTAAGCAATACCTTACAAGCGTTTATGTGGTGACGCAGTATGTATCTGATTACATAGCGGTATACGGGCGAGAAAGAATCCTTGTCGAGCTGCAGGGCTACGTCCTGGATCGAACGCTCGCCTAAGATCTCAGAGAGCGCATGTATATCAGGCGTAAGACTGTCGTTTTCTTCCTCTACATCTTCATCGTAAAGTCCGAAGCCGTGCTTGCCGTTCTTCTTGACGATGTAGAGCGACTTGTCTGCGAGCTTTAAGAGGGAATTGTAATCGTTGCCGTATCTAGGAACGAAGATACCGCCGATGGATGCGCCGATCGGAATGCCCATATCGTCGCCCATGAGTTCTTTAGCACGCTTTGTGATACCGTCATTGATCGCTCTCGAAATGGCAGACACGTCAGACTCGTAAGTAACGCCTGCTGCGAAGGCAACAAATTCATCTCCTCCGATACGGCCGCATTTACTGCCTTCGGGAACTGCATTCCTGATCGTCTCGGCACATGCGATGAGGACCCTGTCACCCATCTCGTGGCCGTAGATATCGTTTACGAGCTTAAACGAATCCAAGTCGATCATCATAAGGCATCCGGACTTCTCGGAACACATTTTCGAGAGTTCGACACCGGTTGCGCCCTTGTTAAGAAATCCCGTGAGCTTATCGATCGTGGCCTCGCTCTTGAGGTCATGCATCTCCTGGGAATTCGACATGATGTTGTCAATTCTCCTTAAGAGAACATCAGGATTGAAGGGCTTTCTGATAAAGTCGGATACTCCGACCTCAAAGCCTCTCGTCTCTGTATCAACATCTTCATCTGCCGTGAGAAAAACAACAGGTGTTTTCATGAGTCCTTTTTGTTCTTCGAGCTTGCGAAGTTCGCCCAAGGTCTCGAATCCGTCCATTACCGGCATCTTGATATCGAGGAGGACCAAGTCCGGCATTCCGTTGTCATCGACGTAATCGAGGAAAGACCTGCCCGATTTAAAGGCCGTGACACGCATGTTGTTTTTGCTCAGGATGTGGCCAGCCATCTTAAGGTTGGCCGTGTCGTCATCGACGACGATTATCCATTTTGCCATAAATTAAGACACCCCTAAAACTTTTAAAGAAAAGCACTAGTATTTTAGATAATAACATGCGCGGGTATATAAAGTCGCGCAAAATCGTTATTTCCGCATAAATATATCGGTTTTTTGATAACTATCCTTAACAGAACCTTAAACTCCTCATTTTTCCCTTGAAAAGCGATTTTTGGGGTGGCAAACTATTCGCAATATATTTGGGGGTAATAACTTATGCTTGAAGTTAAAAACGTAACAAAGCGTTACGGCAAAAATGTCGCATGCAATGATGTATCTTTTACGCTCGAACCGGGCTCGCTTACGGTACTTTTGGGACCTAACGGTGCAGGTAAGAGTACGATCATCAAATCGATCATCGGATTTTTGAAGTATGACGGAACCATCACCGTAAACGGCATGGTCAATAAGTCTGTCGGCGCGAGAAAAGTCCTGGGATATATTCCCGAGATGCCTTCTCTCTATCCGACGCTTACCGTTATCGAGCACATGGAGTTTATTGCAAGAGCATATAAACTTACAGACTACAAGGACCGCATCAACATGCTCCTCGAGCGCTTCGAATTAGATGACAAGCGCAAGAAGTTCGGTGATGAATTATCAAAGGGTATGCAGCAGAAGTTAAACCTTTGCTTAGGCCTTCTGCCCGATCCTGACATCATCCTTCTCGATGAGCCTCTGGTAGGTCTTGATCCTCATGCGATCAAGGAATTAAAGAACTACATCGAAGAGATGCGCAAAGCAGGAAAGACATTGTTCATCAGCACCCACATCATCGACAGCGTTGACATGCTTTGGGACAGGACCATCATCATGCAGAACGGTCAGATCAAGGCTAACGTTACAAGAGCCGAGGTTGATGCAAGCGGAAAGACATTGGAAGACCTGTTCTTCGAAGTAACCGAAGGCATTGATAAATCATCTGTAAGCGGTGAAGGAGAGCCCGAAGCATGAGACTTTTCCTTTATTACGTTTCCCACTCGCTTTTTAACACGCTTAGAAAGCTGATGAAGACGTGGGTCGCTTTCATAGTGATAGCACTGGTCTTCGGAACTGTCGTAGGTCTTGTTGCCAGACTCTTCGATAAGAAGGAGAAGAAGCACAGTACGGAACCTTCAGGCACATCGATCGTTCAGGTCGATAACGGCGAAGGTCCCGGCGAAGAGATCTCCGTAGAAGATGCTGTCTCCGGAAACCTTGCAAAATCCAAGATCGGACAGATGATGGAGGAATACAACATTACAAAAGAGCAGATCGTAGATCTCGTCATCTCTGCAGTATTCCTTCTGATCCTTGCCACTAACATCATAAACGCACAGAATTCGAGCAAGATATTCCTGCCGGCGGATGTTCCGATGCTGTTCTCCACACCGATGAGACCGCAGTCTGTTCTTATGTTCAGGCTTCTTTGCACGCTCGGTTCATCTCTTTTTATCTCGCTGTTCATGCTGTTCCAGATACCGAACCTGACTCATGGCGTGGGCTTAAGCCTCTGGGGTGCGGTATCCATTATCATCGTATATTCGCTGATACTCGCATTCAGCACACTGGTTCAGGTGGTCTTTTATACGATCACATCCAAAATGAAGAGCGGAACCGGAAACATCAAGAATTTCCTTGCCGGAGTTTACGGCGTCATCGCCTTAGGCTTCCTGGCTTTCACTGTTATAACAAAGCAGCCTGTAATTTCTGCTCTCTTCGCATTCTTCGCAGGCTCAAATACTCACTGGGTACCTTTCTGGGGCTGGCTCAGAGGAATCTCATATTATGCATGCACCGGAGATATTACCTTATCGCTGATCTACCTCGGTCTCTTCGTTGCTGCATGCGCCGTGCTCGTTCTTGTTATCTGGAAGCTCAAGGCAGACTTCTACGAAGATGCCATGTTTGCCGCAGAGCATAAGGCAGAGCAGATCGAGAGCGCCAGAAATGCCGTAAAGGGCGGAGTCATGACCAGGGAAAAGGAGAGAACGGGCAAAGTCGACAGGGAAGGCTTCCGTTACGGAAACGGCGCAAATGTCTTCCTTTACAAGGCGGTCTTCAACAGATTCAGATTTGCCAAGCTCAAGATATTCTCCACAACGATGATCATCTATACGATCATTGCAGGAGTAGTCGCGTACCTTTCCAAACAGTATCCTTACGGCGATGCGTTCTTTATCCCCGCAGCAGTGCTCGGAGTCATGGCCTTCTACAGAACCATGGGCGACCCGATCAGGGAAGACACCTCCAAGGACTTCTTCATCATGATCCCTGAGAAGCCCCACAAGAAGCTCCTGTATTCATTGCTCGGATGCCTTTCCGTCACGGCGATCGACCTTCTGCTTCCGATCATTGTTTCTGCAGTGATCCTCAATGCTGATCCCCTGAGCGTTATCGCATGGTTCCTTTTCATACTGTCGATCAGCTTCTTTGCAACGGTAGTAGGAACCCTCATCTCGCTCTCGCTTCCAAAGGATCAGGCGCAGACGATAGCACTTATCGTGCAGATGATGTTCCTTTATTTCGGACTTACACCTTCAGCAGCTGCAGTTATAGTGGGAATCCTTTTAGGACACCTTACCCCGGCCATCCTGATCGGAGCAGCCATCAATGCGCTCATAGGATTCCTCGTATCGCTCATACTGCCGGCGGTCCTGGGAAGGAAATAAACAAAGCACAATAAAAATGCACTCAAGATGCCCGTCTTTGTTGATACATAGACGGGCATCTATGTATTTAATCTTGTAATATTTTTTTGTTTTACAATAGCGGTTTTTGACGATAGAATATATCCGGTTAAATTTGCTTTTTTACATGATGTGGAGCAGTTATTATGGATATTTTCATGTTTATAACCCTTTTCGGAGGCTTGGCATTCTTCCTTTACGGAATGAAGCTCTTGTCTGATTCATTGAAGAAGACCGCAGGCGGCCGCTTGGAGAAACTCCTCAACAAAGCCACTGACAACCAGTTCAAAGGTCTTACCATAGGCGCCATCATAACGATCGCCATCCAGTCCTCATCTGCAATGACAGTCATGCTGGTAGGTTTTGTTAACTCAGGCATTATGGAACTGCCCCAGACGGTAGGCGTAATCTTCGGATCTGACATCGGCACGACGCTTACAGCGTGGATATTATCCCTTGCAGGTATCGATTCCGGAGACAACATAGTATTAAGACTTCTGAAGCCTTCCTGCTTCTCACTTGTCTTTGCTCTCATCGGCATTATCCTCATCATGGCTGCCAAGAAGCAGAAGCACAAGGACGTCGGTTCGATGCTCTTAGGCTTCTCGATCCTCATGCAGGGCATGACCATGATGTCCTCGTCCATGGAACCTCTAAAGGAGATGGACAGCTTCGTATCCATCATGACAGCCTTCAAGAACCCGCTCTTAGGCGTTTTCTCAGGCGCAATCGTTACAGGCATCATCCAGAGCTCAGCTGCTGCCATCGGTATCCTGCAGTCGATCTCCATGACCGGCCAGCTTACGTACGGCATGGCTATTCCGCTCGTAATGGGTGCCAACATCGGTACATGCATGACAGCTATTCTCTCATCTATCGGCGTTAACAGGGATGCTAAGAGAGTTACGGTCATCCACGTAGCTATTAAGCTCATCGGCACGGTCATCTGGCTTATCGTTTTCTACAGCGTAAATGCGATATTCGATTTCGACTTCCTGAACAGCCCGGTAAATATCGTAGGCGTTGCTGCTATCCACTCTGTATTCAATATTGCAAATACGATTCTCCTGTTCCCGTTCTCCAAGCTCCTCGTAAAGATCGCACATCTTATTGTCAAGGAAACAGAAGAAGAGCAGGAATTCAAGCTTGACGAGCGTCTCATGCTTACTCCTGCGATCGCTGTAGGTGAGTGCCGCAAGATGATGATCAACATGGTAAACAAGGCTAAAGACGGTCTTGATAAATCCATGGACATGCTCCTTAAAGGCTACAACACCACTGATTTCGATTTCATAAAGAAGAATGAGGAGAAGGTTGACGGTTACGAGGATCTTCTCGGTTCTTACTTAATGAGACTTACAACCACACAGCATTTGAGCGAAGATGACAAGAACAGGTCTTCGATGATCCTTCAGGCGATCGGAGAAGTGGAAAGAATTGCCGACCACGCGAACTATCTTTCCGATTCTGCCGAAGAGATCGCCAACAAGCATATGGAATTCTCCGATACTGCAAAAGAAGAGCTCTCCAGAGTCATTCCCGCAGTCCATGACATATATACCATGGCTTTGGAATGCTATCTTTCCAAAGATGCCGCGCATGCCGATGATATCGGACCCTTAAGGATCGTCATCAGTGAGATGTGCGACAAGTTCAAGTCCAATCATGTCGACAGACTTGCTTCAGGCGTCTGCACGACAGAGCAGGGATTCGTATTTAACGATATCCTTTACAGCTGCGTCAGAATAGCCGAGCACAGCCTCAACATCGCTGCGATCGCATACAGATTCAAGTCTGCAGGTGCCAAGCATTCCAAGAATCAGGATACTTACATGCACGACTTCAAGCAGCGCAAGGATAAGGACGAGAGAAAGTATCAGGAATACGTCAAGAAGTATAAGGCTTAATCGCAGAGGCAGTATCTGACGTCATATCTGCCGTCATCTTCCATATCCATGATCATGTAACTGCGCGCAGAACCGCCTCTGGGGATCGATATCGATCCCGGATTAAGTATGCGCGGCCCTGAAAAGCTCGAGCCGAACCCTGATTCATAAAATCTGTTATATTCCGAGACTGCGTCACCGAAGCTGTCATAGGGGACATGCGTGTGGCCGAACATGCAGATGTCGCAGCCCTGTTCCTGAGCCGTGAGCGATATCGTCAAAAGCCCGTAATTGACCTTCTGAAGGTGGCCGTGTGAGCAGAATATCTTATGGCCGTTAAGCGTGAAAACGGCAGTATTTCTTACGATATCCTGATCGCAGTAAGTATCGCAGTTGCCCTTTACAAAAATGCAGGGATTCTTCGGAGCTCCGGCCCATCTTGCGATCTCGGATTGCGAGAACTCGGCATCGCCCAAATGGATCAGCATATCAGGAGCTTCCTTCATTATCGCCGCCCTTAAAGGTCCGTTATTTCCGTGTGAGTCACTTACGATCAGTATCTTCATGAGAGTTCCTTATCAGATAAAGTAGAAGTCCGTATCCCAGCCCGGGATACATCTTGTGTGGCGCATATAGATCTTATAATCGTCCCTTATCTCCAGCACTTTTTGCACGATCGCGAAAACATCCTCGCTCCTGTGATAGCAGGCGATCTTCATTAACGGGCGGCACTTCTTTATTGTTTCCTTGGCGCCTTCGATCGCATCTGATTCTGAGCCTTCGACATCGAACTTGATGAAGCTTACGTTATCAAGAGCCAGGGAATCAACGGTAACGATGTCTATGTCTATTGTTTTCTTAAGCTCAACATTGCTTGCCGCAAGAGCCCTTGTGCCCCTGCCTCTGGAGGCTGACACCTGTTCTGTGCCGGTATGGCTTCCAACAAGTGCGTTGATGCATGTGATGCCGGGACCGAGTGTCTCCGCACATGCCGTAAGCTTCTTAAATGAGTGGCGCTCCGGCTCGACTGCGACAGCCTTATTAAGGCACGGGAAACTGTTAAGATAACGGATCAGCGTATCGCCGTAGTATGCGCCGAGATCGACAAAACAGCCTTCTGTAATGTCCTTCAGAAGTCCAAATTCATCGTCAGGATCAGACTCCGCTCTTTCCAGATAAGTGATGTCGCCGGTAAGCTTGTAAGAGATGAAATTCTCATAGCAATTGCGCGAAGCATCATCTTCCATACGGTTATAAACATCTTCGACCGCATCCTTGTTGGATCCGTAGAATTCACGGGTGAACAAGATGTTGCCGTATACAGGGACATCAGGAACGTAGAGCTCTCTTTCAGACTTTATCTTTGCCACCTGCTCAAGCACTTCGGGCCTTGATGAACCGAAGCAGACGAGGACGATGAAGTCCCTGCCGCCGAACTTCTCGCAGCATTCGGAATAAGAGATGACTTTATATTCATGGAACATCCTGTCCCTTACAAAACCGTCGCTTGCAAAGACAGCAACGACAAGGTCCTTAAGACCGTATCTTTCGAGTACGGAAATGATCTTGTCAGCGCCGTCACCCGTACCGTAGAGGGCTATAGGGCGGCGGACTTCTGACAGGTATTCCCAGAGATCCTGTTTTGATTCCGATGCGTTCATAGGGTAAAGTATAAAGCGAAGGATAAAATTTTTCGAGAAGACTGCAACAATTTATTATTTACATCTGTATTTATGGTAACAACGAAGCACAACTAACGTGCAAACGGAGGTATTACATATGAAAAAAGGTGTGGTCATTGGAATAGTCGCAGGCATCATCGCCGTTAATTTTCTTACATTCGGCATGCTGGGCGCTTACTTAACTAAAGCGAAAGCAGCAAGCGCCCCGGTTCGTGAACATAACGCAAAAGTTGAAGTCGTAAACGATTCGATCAATGCGATGGCCGGCGGAAACAGCGTCACATATAAGAGCACAACCATGGCAAATGCCGGTGCAACGGCTGATTACGATTACGGTTACGGCGATCAAGAATATGTTGCTGATGCACCAATGGATGCCGGTCCGGGCGTGTCCGTTTCCAATGATGTAAATGTCGATCCCGCGAAGGGCAGACTTCTCATAAGGACCGTATCGATGTCCGCAGAAACACTGAACATCGATCAGGTTAAGGCAGATGTCGAGAACCAGATCAGGGAGCTTGGCGGATATATCGAGAATTCTTCAATGTCCGGAACAGGCAAGAATCACGATCTGCGCACGATCTATTACACGATCCGCATTCCTGCAGACAAGCTCGATTCGCTCATCACCACAGTAGGCAACAGCTGCACGGTTTTGTCTTCAAGCGAGAATACAACAGACGTTACTCTCGAATACGTTGACACAAAGTCAAGACTCGATTCATTAAGAGTCGAATACGAGCAGCTTATGGAGCTCCTTGGAAATGCCAAGGACCTCGATAACATCCTCATTCTCCAGAACAGACTTACAGAAGTAAGATATCAGATCGAGAGCGCTGAATCCCGCATCAGAGTACTTGAGAACCAGGTACAGTATGGAACATTAAATCTCCAGATAAGAGAAGTCCTCGAAGAGACAGAGATCGAAGAACCTCACGTTGTCACATACGGCGAGAGAGTCGGCGAACAGTTTAAGGACATGTGGGAAGGTACAGTCGAATTCTTCCAGAATTTCCTCTTGGGCCTCATCGCAGCTATCCCGTTCTTAGTATTCTGTGGAATCGTTACAGTGATCGTTATCGTCATCGTCTTCACAGCTCGTAAGAAGAGAAGAAAGAGAGAGGCGGCAGCTCTCGCAGAAGCTAAGGCTGAAGCAGCAAGAAGAGCAGCTCAGAGCGAGAAGAAGGACGTAAAGAAGGAAGGATCAAAAGAAGATCAGGAATAAGTTTTACATATAAAATCTGTAGTCAGAATCTGAATAATCGACCGTGGATCAAAGATAAAAAGGAACAATTACGGAATAAGAAGTTTATCAGAATTTGAATACAGAGTAATCACATCCGGCTGCGAAGCTCTCCCAATTACCGGGACCTCCGCAGCCGATGTTGTCATATACCGCACAAGTCTTAAAGCCGCCTGCTCTGGCGCCGCATATGGCCTGAAGGACATCGTCATAGACCAGAGCCTGTTCAGGCGTGATCACATTGCCTCTTGCTGAAATATATCCGGTCGCGCGGAGGAAGATATCGGGCGAACCCTTGTTGACGTTGCCGTCCAAGTCTTCCAGCGTGATAACGCAGTCGAAAAGATCCTTTATGCCTGTCGCTTCAAGCGAAGCATTTGCATTCTTCTTCGAAAGAGCAGTCGTTACGCATAATTTGAAGCCGTGCTTTTTGGCTTCATCAAGATATTCCCTTGCACCGTCCTTAAGCGTTACTTCAGATCTGTAAAACTCGTAGACCATTGATTCCCAGGTATCCACTATCTCCTGCCAGGTGAGGGGGATCCTGTATTTTTCCTGTGTGTATCTCGCGGCATCTTCGATAGATGCGCGCTTGACGATGTCAGTATATTCGGGAGTTACCTCATATCCGTATCTGCCCAGGAATTCGACGTCGACATCGTGCCAGACGCTCATGGAATCCAGAAGAGTGCCGTCGAGATCGAATATGAGAAGCTTAACGCCCTCCGTAGAGAGCGTTTTAAGATCGGGATATTTCTCGGGCATTTTTGAACCCATCATTACTCCAGGTAAGAGAGTTTGCCCTTAAGGTCTTCCAAGGCTTTTTCTCTCTTGATGTTGAAATCAACTTTGTTGTTCTCGATCAGGTTGTTGCCGTATGAATCGATGGATACGATCAATGGTCCGAACCTGTCGCACTTAAGCTTCCACATGGCTTCAGGCATGCCCAGATCAAGCCACTCGACGCCTTCGCAGTCTATGACTTCCTCAGCTGCGACAACGGCGCATCCGCCGGGGAAGATCGTGTGAACGGCGCAGTTATCAACGCAGCCCTTAGTCGTCTTGGGACCCATTCCGCCCTTGCCGATGATGATCTTAACGCCGGTCTTCTCGAGAAACTCTGCCTGTGCCTTTTCCATACGCATGGAAGTTGTGGGGCCGACGCTTATGACCTTGTACTTGTCAGGCTCGCCGTCTCCGGAGATCTTCTTCATGATGGGGCCTGCGTGGAAGACAGCTTTGCCCTTAAGGTCAACCGGGGGCTCCTTGCCGCCGATGACTACCCTGTGGTGAACGTCATCTCTGCCAGTAACGATATCGCCTGTAAGATAGATAACGTCGCCTATGTGAACTTTCCTGATATCTTCGTCCGTAACCGGTGTTTTGAATTCAAAGGTGCTCATAAGACTACCCCCTTGTGTGTGAAGAAGTCGTAGGTGAAGTCAGGATTGATCCTGATGCCGGCTCTCCTGTGTGCCCAGCATGCAGTGGACATGCCCATCGCAAGTGTTGCGGGGTGTCTTGAAGCCTGCTCGATGTTGACGCCCATGACAGAGAGCTTTCCGCCAAATCCGCCGGGACCTAAGCCTATTGAGTTAAGGCCGTCTTCCAAAAGCTTTTCCATCTCAGCAGCTTTGGGGTTGGGATTATGGGAACCGACCTGCCTGAGAAGCGCCTTTTTCGAGAGCTTGGCAGCAACTTCGGAAGAACCTGCGATGCCGATGCCTACAAGGCAAGGTGGGCAGGCATTTACGCCGTATGTCGTCATCTGCTCGAAAACAGCCTTTGCGATTCCTTCGTAGCCTTCCAAAGGCATGAGGACCTTGGAAAAGCCGGGGAGGGAGCATCCGCCGCCTGCCATATAGAAATAGAGCTCTAACTGATCGGAATCCTTTACGATCTCCCAGTCGATCCAGGGGCTGTGTGTTCCGACGTTATTTCCGGTGTTTTTCTCGTCGAAAACTTCGACTGCATTAGGTCTTAAAGGCGCCTTCGCCGTAGCTTCCTTTACGGCATCTATAAGCGCATCCTCTACGATGTCCATATAAGGCCACTTGGAGCCGACGCGCGCGAAAAACTGGGGGATTCCCGTATCCTGACATGAGGGTCTCTTAAGAGAGTCCGCGAGTTCCATGTTCTTTTTCATAACTTTGTAGATCTCGGGTGCGAAGCCTTCGTTCTCGACCTCGCTCATCTGCGTCAGACGAAGCTTTACATCGTCCGGAAGGTGTCCTGCAGAATAGCTCATAAAAGAAGCGACAAGCGAAGCCAGCTTCTCACGGGGCATGTCTTGTGACATAAGAAAACCTCCATAAAACATTGATGTGTCAATTATATAACAATGAATCACTATAAACGGACTTAGACTTTCAATAAATATCCAAGTTCTTTATAATAAACCAAATAATTAAATGATTTTGTACAAAGGGGAATATGAATAATGACTGAAGATACAAGGCTCAAAGCACCGCTCCTTGCCAAACTGTCTTCCGACAAGGTGTTTTGCTATTTATCCATGGGGCTGTTTTTTGCTCTGCCGATCGCGGAGATAATTAACGAGCTCATGGGCAGATTTAAGATCTGCATACCGGGTCCCAGACCGCCGATCCCGTCTCTTTTCCAGCCCTATGTCGTAGGCTTTTTCGGTGCGCTCCTGGCACTTGCCATAATCCTGAATGTGATATCCAGGATAGTAAACGGAAAGTTCAAGCTCTATGTTGCTGATATTTTCTTCGTCACGCTCTTTATCTTCATGCTCCTCTCAATGATATTCTCCGTTAATCCCGGAGTCTTTTCAGGCGGATCCAAATACTATCACGAGAGACCTGAGATATTCGTCTGCTATTACTGCCTCTATTACGCAGGCTCCATGATCGAAGATGTGAAGCTCCGCAAAAAGATGCTCTTCACGTATTTCACCGTAGCTGTCATTCAGGGTATTGTTGCATTCCTTCAGACATTCAAGATCGAGATACATTACTGCTTCTTCCTTCACAACAGAGCATCCACAAAAGCAGCTTACGGACTCCTTCAGAATACTAATTTCTACGGAGCTCTCTCTCTTGTATTTGTAGCAGCGGTTTCCGGACTGTTCATATTCAGCTCGGTACTGTTCAGATCATGGAAAAAGAAGAAGTCTTCACTGGTCATCAAGTGGGTCTCGTTTTGTGTTGCCCTCTTAGTGTTCTATACAATGCTCGCGAGCTATTCACGTCTTGCATGGCTTGGCTTTGCAGGCATGATCGGCACATATATCGTTTCCTTTATCGTTATGAGCAGGAACAAGATGTACAAGAAAAGGCTCAAGAAGATCGTAATCGACTTCCTGATCATGTGCGGCGGATTCCTGGCAGTTATCCTGATCACGACTTTAGCCACGAACATCGTTACCAGCAGAGTCGAGGAGACAGCTAAAGATACGCTTGCCAAGGTCGGTGACGACAGCTTCGGCCACGGCAGAGGAAAGATCTGGAAAGCAGGACTCCTCAGCATTCCGAAGCACTGGGTAACGGGTATCGGTCTTGATAACTATGCACAGGCCTTCAGAGAAATGCCCGGCTGGAGCAAGCGCGACTTTATCCAGGACAAGGGTCACAATGAGTATCTCCATATTCTCGTTACACAGGGCGTGTTTGCTCTTATCAATTACCTCTCCGTACTCGTCTACGCAGCAGTAAAAGCAGTTAAGAGGATCGTCAACGAGAAGAGTGACATCAAGAGATGTCTCCACTGGATCTTCCTCGTCATGTTCGCTGCATATGCATGCCAGGCAATGCTGAACAGCAGCGTCCTGAACGTTGCTCCTTACTTCTGGATCATCATCGGTCTCTTAACACCGAGGACCAAGCCGATCTCTTTCAAGAAGAGGTGACTTAACGAGGAGGGAACTTTCTATGTTCGATTCTTTCGTCCGTTACAAAGCAGAAAAGAACAGACTGACATTCATCAGGAATTGCGAGGGGTTTGACGCGCCCAGACTCGAGAATGAAGTCTTTCCTGACGGATGCAAGACGGAGATGGACATAGAATACAAGCACGGCCCGCAGCCGCTTAAGCTGGACATCTATACCCCTATTGACTGTTATGACGCTAAGGAATGCTTCATCCTTATCCACGGCGGAGCTTTTGTTTACGGCTTTAAAAAGCTCGACCAGAACTTCGGCATGCACTTGGCTCTCAAAGCCAACATCCCGGTCGTTAACGTCGACTATACGCTCATGCCCGATTCCGATCTGTCACAGGTAATCAACGAGATATTCACGGCGATCAATTTCGTATGCGGCAGATACGGTTTTAAGAAGATCCATACGGTCGGAGATTCGGCCGGCGGGTTCCTGGCATTCCTGGTTGCCATAGCCACCAGAAACAGACAAATCTGCCAAGGACTTTGGGTTTCCGAGGAACCCCGCGCGACCGCAGAATCCGCAGGCATGATCTGCCCCGGAATCGTCAATAATGCCAAGGAATTCCCGGGTTATTATTTCGAGAAAAAGATCGACAACAAGACAGAACAAAAGCGCCTCCCCGATTATGCCTATGACTTAAAGCTCCTCGCAGAAAGCGACGGGGACTTAAGAGTCTGCGTGATCGCCGGAGAGGATGATTTCCTTCTTTCGCAGAACCGCGAGTTCAAAGACCTCGTCAGCAATGCGGTCTATTACGAAGGCAGGAACGATGGCGAGCTTAAGTGCCATCACGTCTATCCGATAGCTCATCCCGAGTGGCCCCAGTCAGTAAAAGCGATCGAGCTTCTGGCTGAGAATGCGGTGGGGAGAAGGTAAGGAGCTTCATTAGCATTTTCCCCGAATGTGTCTTTAATCTGTGTCTTAGGGGATTTTGAGATACATTTTGAATGCAAATTGTATCTCAATCCGGCGATTTCCCGAAGGTTAAGATACAAATGCAGGGAATATGTATCTCAACCTGGGTTAAATAAGGCAGTTTGAGATACATTTCAGGCGAACTTGTGTCTTCAAATACTGTTTTTTCGAAGTTTGAGATACATAACAAAAAGAGCGGCCCGTGAAGACCGCTCTTTGAGATCAAACGCTGATTAATCTTTTACGCTTTTTTGTGTGTCCTGTCGTAGATCCTGTTAACGAAGTTCTTGAGAGGCAGATAGATCAGGAAAGCCCAGAGGCCTACACCGAAGCCCTTGATGAGATTGAAGGGTACGAATACTGCCAAAAGAAGCGAGAGCTTGTCTTTAACAAGAGGATTTACCGAAGTGCTCATTCCGATTATGGCCTCTGTGGAAAAGCCCATTGCCGAAGCGTACAAAGGCAATGTGATGAAGGCGTTAACGGGAACGGCGATTATTGCAAGCGCGATTGTGCCGGCAACTACGGATAAAGCAACGCCGGGTCTGTTGCGCGTCTTACGGTAGACAAGGCCTGCAGTGCCGACGAAGATCGATCCCGTAATGAAGTTTGAGAACTCGCCGATACCCATTGTTCCTGTGGCAGGTAGGTGAATGAGGTTCTTCAAGAGCTCGATGACGATTCCCCACAACGGTCCCAATGCGAATGATCCGAAAAGAACGGGCAGTTCGGAGAAGTCGAACTTCAAAAACGGAGGCATGAACGGCAGAGGGAACTCAAGATACATGAGCATTACTGCCATTGATGTGAGGATCGCGCAAACAGCGAGCCTGATCAGCATTCTCTTGCGTGCAGCATGAGAATCCGCCTTAACGGTTACTTTGGTTTCAGACATAGAAAATACACTTCCTTTCTTCCGGACTTTACCGTCGGCCCCTGGAATCACACCGAGTCAACCTCACCATAAGAATTTATGAGGCTTGCGGGCTTACGCGTCTAACGTTCACCGCCGGTCGGAGAATCACACTCCGCCTTGGACGTTTCCGATTATACTCACCGTGGAATGAATGTAAAGGCTTTAAAAAGCAAATGAACGATATTTTTTTCGAACGAAATAATACATTTTTTTTGATAAGTCATACATTTTTGCCCTTAATTGTCTCGAAGCGCAGAGCTTAAGAGAGTAAAATTAATGCAGTTGAAGTGTTCTGAAGGGAATTTAAGGAGGAACACGGATACCGGGGATAATACAAAGGAATATTTCGTCCAGATCGTTTTTTGCCTTGCGCGGCTTAAACGTTTTTTCGCGTTGTCTTCCTTTGGATAGGGTTGCCTGTAATAAATTTTTAGGAGAACCAAATGAAAAGGATTCTAATACTTTCACTGTCAGCGGTATTGGTATTAGGAATTGCCGGATGTCAGTCTAATCAGCAGGCTACATTAGCTACCCAGGCTGCTGACATTCAGATCGCGACAGAAAGCCAGACAGAACCTTCTGCAGATGCAGATAAGAATAAGGCTAAGCCTACAGCAAAGCCCACGGAGACATCATCGGTTGAGACCACTGATGTTGCCGCCAATGGCGACATTGCCGTGCCGGGAACATGGCAGTCCGCTTCCGTGGCAGAGAAAGACGGCAAGTCTGAACCGGAGTTCTATGTCAGGTTTACGAGAACAGAGATCCAGTACGGACATATGAATGAAGGCGAGTTCGTTAATGACCGTTCAGACAAGATCTCACGTATCGACAGGAATATCGAAGGCTATTATCTGATCCAGGCTGAGTCTGCAAAGACAGGTAAATATACCTTTAAGACAAGTAAAGACGATACCGGAATAATGGAGTATTACACCACCTGGGACGAAAATGAGTTTGCCGATAAGTATGTCGGAGGATCATCGATCTCCAAGTGCAATTTGTAAAGCCGGTAATACCTGCTTATTATTAGTGTTATAATGTGTCCCGAAAGAATAATACGCGGGCGTATGTTAATGGTGCCCGCATACCGGAGGGAATATGAAGGTAGAAAAACTGGTTGAGATCATCGGCAGCGATTTTTATTCGGGTGTTCCGGACAGTCAGCTCAAGGCTCTTTGCAATTATCTGATGGCTACATACGGGATCGATCCCAAGCATCACATCATTGCAGCCAATGAGGGTAACTGCACGGCTCTTGCAGCAGGCTATCATCTGGCAACAGGCAAGGTGCCGGTAGTTTACATGCAGAATTCGGGCGAGGGCAACATCATCAACCCGGTAGCTTCCCTCCTGAACGATAAGGTTTACGCCATCCCGATGGTATTTATCGTCGGCTGGAGAGGCGAGCCCGGCATTCACGACGAGCCACAGCACATCTACCAGGGCGAAGTAACCGTAAAGCTCTTAGAGGACATGGACATCGCCACGTTCGCCATCGGAAAGGATACGACTGACGAAGAAGTTGAAGCCAAGATGGCTGAATTCAGAGAGATACTCGCAAAGGGCAAGGACGTTGCTTTCGTTATCAGAAAGGGCGCGCTCTCATTCGACGGCAAAGTCGAATATAAGAATGAGAACAAGATGATCCGTGAAGAGATCATCCAGCATATAGTCAAGGCATCCGGTGAAGATCCGATCGTATCCACAACGGGCAAGGCTTCAAGAGAGCTCTTCGAGACACGTGTGGCTAACGGACAGTCCCACAAGTACGATTTCCTCACGGTAGGCTCTATGGGCCACTCTTCATCGATCGCACTGGGCGTTGCGATCAACAAGCCAGACATGCGCATCTGGTGCGTAGACGGTGACGGTGCCGTCCTCATGCACATGGGATCCATGGCGGTTCTGGGCGCAAACAAGCCCTCCAATCTCATCCATGTTGTGATCAATAACAGTGCTCACGAGACAGTAGGCGGAATGCCGACTGTTGCGGGTTCTATCGACATCGTAGCCATCGCAAAGGCCTGCGGCTATCCGAATGCCGTATGCGTCGATACTTTCGAGGACTTAGACAGGGAACTCGAAGCTGCAAAAGCGAGAAATGAGCTCTCACTCATTGAAGTCAAGTGTTCCATCGGCGCGAGAGACGATCTCGGCAGACCTACGACCACTGCGCTCGAGAACAAAGAGAACTTCATGGAGTACATCAAGTAAGACCCTATGAACATTATCGTCACGGGCGGAGCCGGTTTTATCGGTTCAAATTTCATTTTCCATATCCTGGACAAGCATCCCGGATACAGGGTCGTCTGTCTCGATAAGCTGACATATGCAGGCAGCCTGTCCACGTTATCGGGCGTCATGGAAAACCCGGATTTCAGGTTCGTAAAGCTCGACATATGCGACAGGGAAGGCGTTTATAAGCTCTTTGAAGAAGAGCATCCGGACATTGTGGTCAATTTTGCCGCCGAGAGCCATGTCGACAGGAGCATTGACGATCCTGCCATATTCCTTCAGACAAACATTGTCGGAACGAGCGTTCTGATGGACGCATGCAGGAAATACGGGATAAAGAGATTCCACCAGGTTTCCACGGATGAAGTCTACGGCGACGTACCGCTGGACGGCAATGGCGCTCTCTGCAATGAGGATTCGCCGCTTAATACGAGTTCTCCCTACAGTTCATCCAAGGCCGGTGCAGATCTCCTTGTAATGTCATATCACCGCACGTTCAATCTCCCCGTTACGATCTCCAGAAGCTCTAATAACTACGGCCCATATACATATCCTGAGAAGCTGATCCCACGCATGATCGTTCATGCCTTAAATGACAAGCCTCTCCCGGTATACGGTGACGGTCTTAATGTGCGTGACTGGCTCTATGTGGAAGATAACTGCAGGGCGATCGACCTGATCCTCCACAGCGGAAAAGAAGGCGGAATCTATAATATCTGTGCTTATAACGAGATCAGGAACATAGATATCGTAAAGCTCATCTTAAAAGAGCTCGGTAAGCCCGAATCTCTCATCACTTATGTCGAAGACCGTAAAGGCCACGACAAGCGTTATGCGATCGATTCTTCGAAGATCCGTGAACAGTTAGGCTGGAAGCCCGAAATGGACTTCGATGAAGGAATCAGGAAGACCATAAAATGGTATCTTGATAACCGCAGCTGGTGGGAAAAGGATCTGTAATCCTCTAATCAGAAATAGTACTTGTGATCAGTACCCGTGTAGAGGCCTTCAAGCGGGTCTATGTAAGGTGTTTTGGCAAGTAGGCTCAGCACAAAATCCATCATCTGGAGCTGGTCCTTGGAAGCATAATATCCTCTGCCGTTGATCGATACGTTGTAGATATCGTAGCTGTTCGTTTCCTTGGGGAGGATCCTGATCTCGAGGTTGTGGGAGATAATAAGGATCTCGGTCAGATAGAGCGTGAAATCATGTCCCTTGGGGGACTTCCATTCGCCGATCTCTTTATATGGGTTGAAGGTTACGGACATGTCGGAGTTGTAGTAACCGAGATAACGGTAGGATGCATCTAAAGTCTTCATCTTGTACGTACCCAGCACATAGGAAGCATCTATCCAGGTGCAGGCACACTCCCTCGCGCCAAAGTCATAGACGGAGCCGTCTTCGGGCTTTATCAGCATGGAGATATCGGTGCTCGAATGGAACTTGGTGCTGCCGATCATGAATGTAAAAGGGCCTTCGCCTACGGATGTAACGCCGGAATTGAACGTGGGCTCAGCTGTGGATTCGGTCGTGCCGTCCGTATTACCGGTATCTTCTGATCCTTCCGAAGACACGTTTCCGCCCTCTTCGGTCTCGTCGGGGACGTTCTTATCGGAGGATATAGGCATGGTCTCCGCGCCCTCAGCTTCGAAGCTCCAGCCGGAGGAATCGGAATAGTAAGTAAACTCGGTCGTTGTTTTCTCCGTGGTCACGTAGGATGTCTCGGCCTGACAGGCACAGCAAAGCATGCCCGATATGATGATCAGGGCAATAGCATGTGTGAGATGACGGTCACCGGATCTGCGAGCCATATGAAAATACCTATTCCTTATTATTCCAAACCAATGAGATTATAAACCATCTTTACTGATAGTCCAGTACGGCAACAAGGAACAGGTCAACCCAATGTCTTTCCAGAAGGCTTGTTGAAGAAGATCTTGCCTGCTTCAAAGCCCAGCACAACCTCGCCGTTCCTTACGAACGAGAATCTGGAAGCGTTCTTCTCTTCAGTGCTCCTTACCACGAGCTTATCGAAAGTGCCTTCTTCTCCGCTGTTTGCGAGATAATCGAGGGCATCGTTGCCGCATTCGCCCGGAACTGTAAATACCAGGTTGTCGCAAAGGCCTGCGCTCAGGAGCCACGGCTGGACGGAAAGTGACAGCGGCGGATAAGCATCCGGGAAGAGCGAATGACGCTTAATGGTCAGCTTATACCTGTTGCTCTTAAGCTTCTTTACGCCGACGGTATAGTAAGCGGGGAAGGGCGGACCCGAGAAGTCGTCAAAGACATCGTTAACATCATCAAGGCCCAGCTGCTGCCAGCCTGTATTGATCTTAACGGGGTCATCCTTGGTGAATTCATTTATCACCTTATCGATCTCGGCCTGAACGCTCTTGGAGAATTCCAGGTCGGTATAGACCTTGTTATTCTGATAGCGCACAAAGGACGAATATGTCGCTTCGAGCAGGAGCTTAAGCCTTCTGACTTTCTGGTCAGGGAAGAGCTTCAATGCTCTCGCGATCCTGATAGCACTCTCAGGGAGATTGCTGTTATAGTCGCCTGATTCGAACCTGATCCTGGCATCGTGATATACCTGAAGATAAGTGTTATAAGCAAGGATCGGGTCAGGATTGCCTGCGTCGCCCATGAGGAGCATGTCGGCAAACTTGAGCTTGGCCTCTGAGATGCCGTAATTGGATGCGATCGCAAAGTAGGCAAAGGCCTTGTCGTAGTCCGGAATGCCCGTGTACTTGCCGTCGTAGTATATGAAGCCCAGTGCGTTTGCCGCATAGCCGAAGCCGAATTCCTTAAGAAGGATCGTAAGGAGATCTACAGCTTCGCCGTAATCGCAGGCGAAAGCAGCATTGCCGCCGTTTACGGCGAATGCCTTGATCTTAAGGGCTTCGAAAACGTGCTGCTTGCAGAGAATGTTCGTAAAATCAACGAAGTGATTTATTACATCTTCCCTGGCATCGGCCAGAAGCAGGCTGTTATCCCAGTGATTGAGGAATGTGAGCATCTGATCCCTGGTATATGTGCGCTCATCGGGCGGAAGTTCCTTATTCTCCTCATAGTTCTCGATCATGCTGATGAGGCCTGCGATCCCCAATACTTCAGAAGCCGTGCCTCTGGGGAATTTATCGGTTCCTACGGTGGTATCTGCTATCTTGGCGATCTTTATAAAGATGGTTACTATCATGTCCTCATCTGTCTCGGGAAGAGGGGGCAGGGGAAGATCGCAGATATTATCCGGATCAGGTCCCAGGAGTTCATCCAGACAGAGGTCTTCGAAAAAATATGTGGTTATGGGGCACCACCAGTCGAAAGCAAAGTCATCGAATGAGAGCTTCTCATCCTCGAAATGGCAGAGCGCAGTCTTAAGATCCGATAAGAGCATCGGATATTCATTCTCACACTGGACGTCAAAGCCTGTATCCGGATATGCATCGAGTTCGGTACCGCCTACGATGTCGATCCAGCCGATGTCATATCTGCAGAGATCGATCAGCTTGTCCTGTGTCATAAAGATGTATGGTCTACGCTTACTCATATGTACATTATAAACGCGGGTTGTGGCGTATTAAAGACTTGACAACCCCGATAATAGGACAGTATCGGGGTTGGTCAAAAGCATTATTAATTATTCAAATCAGAGAGGTTACTCTACGGTAACGCTCTTTGCGAGGTTTCTGGGCTTATCGACGTCGAGACCTCTTGCGCAGGAAACGTAGTAGCCAAGAAGCTGGAGCGGAACGACTGCGAGGGATGCAGCGAAGAGCTCGTTGATCTTCGGAACATAGACTACGAAGTCGGCAGAATCCTCGATCGCGTAATTGCCGAAGGATGTGAGAGCCATGAGGTAAGCGCCTCTGGCCTTTGTCTCAACCAGGTTCGAAAGTGTCTTCTCGTAAAGACCGCTCTGTGTGAGAACGCCGATTACGAAAGTGCCTTCCTCGATAAGGCTGATCGTGCCATGCTTAAGTTCGCCTGCCGCATAAGCTTCGCTGTGGATGTAGGAGATCTCCTTCATCTTAAGGCTGCCTTCCAATGTGATCGCATAGTCGATGCCGCGGCCGATGAAGAAGATGTCCTTCTGTGCTGCGAGCTTTGCTGCAAACCACTGGAGACGCTCCTTGTCTTCAAGGACTTTATTGATCTTGTTAGGGATCGTCATGACCTCGTTTGTAAGTTCTGTTGCCTGCTCCGGAGTGATAGTTCCTTTCGCGAGGGCAAACTTGATCGCGAGAACGTAGCAGATCGCGAGCTGGGCGGAGTATGCCTTTGTCGTTGCTACTGAGATCTCAGGACCTGCGAGAGTATAGAGGACGTAGTCTGCTTCACGCGCGATCGATGAACCTACAACGTTAACGATCGCAAGTGTCTTGATGCCGTTCTTCTTGGCGTCTCTTAATGCTGCAAGGGAGTCGGCGGTCTCACCGGACTGGCTGATGATGATGCAGAGAGCGTTCTTGTTAAGGGGCATCGTTCTGTATCTGAACTCTGAAGCGAGCTCACATCTTACGGGGATCCCAGCTAGCTGCTCGATAATGTACTGTGTGCAGCAGCCTACGTGATAAGCGGAACCGCATGCGACGATGTAGATCTGGTCAAAGCTCTTTAAGTCCTCGTCCTTGAGGTTTGAAGCTGAGAGGTCGATCTTGCAGGAGTCGCCGTCAGGTACGATGACTGAATTCAGAGTGTCCTGGACTGCCTTGGGCTGCTCATGGATCTCCTTCATCATGAAGTGCTCGAAGCCGCCCTTTTCAGCGGAAGCTGCATCCCAGTCGATCTCCGTGGGAGTCTTCTCGATCGTGTCACCGTCCAGGTTATAGAAGGTAACGTTGCCTGCTTCAAGGCAAGCCATTTCGAGATCGTTGATGTAGTAAACGGATCTGGTGTACTTGAGGATCGCGGGAACGTCTGATGCGAGGTAGGAAGCGTCCTTGTCGCAGCCGATGATCATCGGGGAATCCTTGCGTGCTACGAAGATCTTGCCCGGATGATCCTTGAACATTACCGCGAGAGCATATGAGCCCCTTACACGGACCATTGTCTTTGCGAGCGCCTCGATCGGATCGTGTGTGTACTTCTTGTAGTAGTAATCGATAGTCTTGATGGCGACTTCGGTATCTGTCTCGGAATAGAACTTGTAACCCTTGCGGATCATCTTGTCACGAAGTTCCTGATAGTTCTCGATGATGCCGTTATGAACGCCGACAACGTTATAGTCATCTACGATGTGGGGGTGTGCGTTATTCTCCGTGGGTTCGCCGTGGGTGGCCCATCTTGTGTGGCCGATGCCGCATGTGCCCTTGAGCGCTGCGCCTCCGTCTGTCTTCTCGGAAAGGACCTTGAGCCTGCCCTTTGCCTTTACGACCACAGGATTTGCTTCTCCGTCTCTTATGGCGAGACCTGCCGAGTCGTAACCTCTGTACTCAAGCTTTGCAAGACCGTCCAAGAGGATAGGAGCAGCCTTCTTCTTACCTGTGTAACCTACGATTCCGCACATAAAGAATTCTCCTTATTTTTAATTGAAGTATTTTATCACAGTATCATAGGGCGGTTTAAGAACTCTCTGGGTATGGTAATCATTCACAATAGGTATAATGAACGTTATCAGATATTATTCGTCATATGTCGAAAATAACTATTGATAATTGACCCCAAACAATTTAAAGTAAATTGGTTTCATACGCGGGAGTGCTTTACAGTGCCAAAAGTGCTCCGTTCAGAAAGGGTAAAGGGTATATGCTCGAACTGCAAAACATAAGCTTCCATGCGGATGACAAAGACATCCTCAAGGACATAAGCCTAAAGATCGACGATAAATTCGTCGCAATAACGGGACCTAACGGCAGCGGCAAATCAACGCTCCTTAAGGTCATCATGGGAATCATCACGCCTACATCAGGCAAAGTCATCTTTGACGGACAGGACATTACGGATCTTCCCGTTAACGAACGCGCAAATCTCGGAATGAGCTTTGCCTTCCAGCAGCCCGTAAGATTCAAGGGCCTTAAGGTCAAGGACCTCTTAAGCATCGCTGCAGGCAAGGATGTCAGCAAGGACTGCTCATATTTAAGATCCGTAGGCCTTTGTCCCAGAGATTATCTGAACCGTGAGATCAACGATACTCTCTCCGGCGGAGAGATGAAGAGGATCGAGATCGCAATGGCTGCCGCAAGAGGCGGTAAGCTCAGCCTTTTCGATGAACCTGAGGCAGGTATCGACCTCTGGAGCTTCCAGAGCCTTATCGAGGTTTTCGAGAACCTGCGAAATATCACCAATGGAAACATCCTTATCATCAGCCATCAGGAGAGGATCCTTGAGATCGCTGACAAGATCATCTATCTGAAGGACGGTATGGTCGACAGATACGACGAGTCAGCAAAGATCATGGATGATCTTAATATGAGGCGCAGAGGCGGATGCGATTGCGCTTACGGTCAGAAGGGGGTGTCCTGCAATGGATGAGCTCGAGAAGAGAATGCTAAAAGAAGTTGCAGAGTTAGACAGCCTTCCCGTCGGTGCGTTTAACATCAGGAGCAACGGCGCAAGTGAAGCCAGAAACTCCACTGCAAATATCCAGATCGAATCCAGGGAATCAGGCGACGGCATCAACGTCTACTTCAAGGACGGCACAAAGAACGAGTCCTGCCACATCCCGGTAATCATTTCCAAGACAGGCCACAAGGAGTGCGTTTATAACGATTTCTTCGTAGGCTCTGACTGCGACGTCGTTATCGTTGCAGGCTGCGGCATCAGCAACTGCGGCGGCCATGACAGCCAGCACGACGGAATCCACACCTTCCACATCGGCAAGAATTCCAAGGTCAAGTATATCGAGAAGCACTACGGCGAGGGAACAGGCACGGGCAAGAGGCTCATGAACCCCACAACCGTTGTATATCTCGAAGAGGGTGCCACGATGGACATGGATACCTCCCAGATCGCCGGAATAAACGACACATACAGGATCACAAAGGCTGAGCTCGGTGCAAACGCTACGCTCATCATGCACGACAAGATCCTCACAAACTTCGACCAGACAGCCAAGGCAGAGATCACTGTCGACCTCAACGGTGACGGCTCAGTCTGCGACATCGTAAGCCGTGGCGTTGCCAAGGGCGAATCCGAGCAGGACGTCATCATCGACATCTCCGGCAACGCCAGATGCAAAGGTCATGCAGAGTGCGACTCCATCATCATGGACAAGGGCGTAATCGTCGCAACACCTAAGCTCAAGGCCACATGCGTCGATGCTTCCCTGATCCACGAGGCAGCAATCGGCAAGATCGCCGGCGAGCAGATCACAAAGCTCATGACGCTCGGCCTTAACGAGCAGGAAGCAGAGCAGAAGATCATCGAAGGATTCCTGAGATAAAATATTTTATTTTGATTTTGCGGGCCGTCTCGAAAGGGGCGGCCTTTTTTGTATTGAAACGTTAATTTATCGCCCGAAGGGTCTGAATCAGCGAAAACGCCGGTTAAGTGAACGGCTATAGCCGGCGAAATTACCGCCCAAACGGCCTAAAACAGCGAAAAGAACGGCTAAATGGACGGCTATAGCCGGCGAAATTACCGCCCAAACGGCCTAAAACAGCGAAAAGAACGGCTAAATGGACGGCTATAGCCGGCGAAATTACCGCCCAAATGGTCTAAAACAGCGAAAAAGCCGGCTAAATGAACGGCTAAGGCCGCCCAAATTACCGCCCGAACTCGAATACCGGGCAAAACTTCAGGCGCCGCCTGGAATTCCGCCTGGAAAAATGCACTTTTAGGGGAAATTCACCGCTCCGGTCCGTCCTGAAGGGGAGATTACACCACTGCGGACCATCCTGAAAGGAAAAATGTACCACTCCGGCCAGTCCTGAGCCCCCACACTTCACACACGGAAAATCACGCAAAATACATACGCCAATTAAAGGTTTTACGCATATTCGCAGAAGGATTTGTGATAAAATTACTTTAACAAATTTTTCCGGAGGAACTGCATATGGGACTTAATTTCCGCAAATCGATCTCTTTGGGCAAAGGCTTAAAGCTTAACTTGAGCAAATCAGGACCCAGTGTCTCATTTGGTAAGAGCGGATTCAGACAGTCCGTAAACCTCAAGGGCCAGGCGAGGACCACGGTAGGAATTCCGGGAACAGGTATCTATTATACGAAGAATACCAACGTCAAGAACGTTGTAAGCAGCCTGACCGGCAAGGCTCAGGATGCCAAGAATAAGAAGGCTGCCGGCAAGGCCGCAGCTGAGCCCAAGGCAACGAAGGGTACAAAGGCAGCCGCAGCAGGTGCAGCTGCAGGCACTAAGGCAGCAGCAAAGCCCGCAGTCAATGAAGAGCTCATCGCAGCATCAAAGGCAAAAGTCGAAGAATTTGCAGCAGGGATCGAAGCTCTTAAGTCAGTACACAAGCAGTCTGACGGATATATCGACTGGGAAGCTATCGCAAACGGCGCAGTCGGCCAGTTCAAGGAACTCCAGCCTTTCGCACAGAGTGTTCTGGCAGGCGACATCGATGCATATTTCAATGTTATCTCTGAAGTAGGACCTTTTGACGATCTTCTCGAGTACGGCAGCGGTTTTGAAGTCGGCACCGACGATCCGCAGATCATGCAGATCGAATTCCAGGTCAAGTCAGGTGATATCGTTCCGACACAGTATCCTGACATGAAGGCCAACGGCGAGCTGGTAATGAAGGATTTCACAAAGTCTGCTTACTATGAGCTCGTACAGGATTATGTCTCGAGCACGATGCTCAGAGTTGCAAGAGATACATTCGCGCTACTGCCGGTCAAGACAGTCCTTGTCCACGCAGTAGATAAGATCCTGAATCTGGCTACCGGCAACGACGAGGAAGTTACGATCGCTTCTGTCAAGATCAAGAGAGATGCTCTTGCTACCCTGAACTTTGAGCGTATCGATCCTTCTGACTGCCTGGAGAGCTTCGAGAGCAACATTAAGTTTAAGAAGACAACGGGATATGCTCCTGTAGACAGAGTTCTTGCCTGATTGTTTTTTCGAAATCTTTTATAGACAAAATGTAAATATTCAGTCTGAATCGTGAAAACAAAAGTCAAAGATTATTGCTTTTAAAAATCACGGTGGTTAGACTGTCACTATAAGTGCTTTTTTGAGATTTTGGATATCAGGCAGGTTCTTCTATGGCGGACCGTAAAAGAATAGCTTTAATCGTTGCCCAGGCTGATGAATATTATCAGTCCCAATTTATTCAGGGCTTTATTGACAATGCATTTAAGCATGATGCTGACGTTCTTGTCTTCGGAAGCTACCTCAAATATCAGAATAATTTCGGAAGAGAAGTCGGCGAGACATCGATTTTTTCTCTTGTTCCTTTTGAAGATTTTGATGCTGTCGCTGTCATGGCCGATACTCTTCAGTCATCCGGCCTGTCTGACAGCATCGAGCAGATGATCCATGACCGCTGCAAATGCCCGGTCATCTTCATCGATAAGGAGAGCAAGTATTTTCCGTCGGTCTTCCCGAATCATTACGATGCTGTCAAGATGCTTGTTAACCACCTGATCGACGATCACGGTTACACGGATATCGCTTTCCTTACGGGCAAGGCATGGCATCATTACTCAAAGCAAAGACTTCAGGCGTTTATCGATGCCATGTCCGAACACAGCCTGTCAGTAGGCAGGGACAGGGTCTTCTATGGTGATTTCTGGTATACGAGCGGTGAGAGCTTAGGTGACCGTCTTGTCAAGAAGGGCGGAAAGCTTCCGCAGGCCATCGCATGCGCCAATGACTGCATGGCTATAGGTCTTGCAAAAGCTTTGGAAGCGGGCGGGATCAGGGTTCCTGAAGATATTGCGATCGCAGGTTACGATTCCACTGAAGAGGGCAGATATTCTCCCAAACCGCTCACTTCCATCAAGATACCGGCCATGGCCCTGGGTTCATATGCGCTCGATTATCTTTTCAATTCCATGGAAGGCCAAAAGACCGAACCGTTCAAGGATAACGGTGAATTCTTCTGCGGAAGGACCTGCGGCTGCAGCGAGGATAAGGTGCGGTATGAAGTCAAGCTTCGCAAGGTTTGGGATACGGACACTTCACATAACAGCGTTTTCTCTTCGTTTAACCATTTAGACGAGGATCTGATAATACAGAATGATTTTAACGGCCTCATGAAAACCGCATTCTCGTATGTCTTCCAGATCAGGGATTTTGAGAGTTTCTCGATCTGCCTTAATGACAAATGGCAGTCGAGGGCAAAACTCATGGCAGGAGCCATCGATGATTCAAGGCTCTCTGTGGCGAGCCTGTCAGATACAGACAGATTCTTTTCAAGGAAGATGATGCATGTGATCGCATGCAGTCCGGAAAGCCTTAACTGCGACAGAGTAAGCAACGATGTTTACTTCGACAGGCATATTCTTATCCCGAGACTCGACATGGACAGAGAAAAGCCTGAAGCTTTCTTCTTCACGCCAATGCATTTTGAAGAATCCGTCTTCGGTTATGCGGTATTGTCCTATACGGATCCCAGATCTTACAAGAAATCGTACCGTTTCTGGCTCCACAGCATAATGAGGGGACTCGAAAACTTCAGAAGATACGACGAGCTCAATGCGATCAACAGGAAGCTTGAGGCAAGCCTCGTAAGGGACCCGCTTACCGGCATATATAATTACAACGGATTCTTAAGACAGATAGAAGGCATAATCGCCCTTAATCCATTGAAAGAGGATGAGAAGGTCGGAGCACTTGCGATCGACATCAAGAATCTCTCCAGGATCAACAATGACGACGGCAGGACCGTTGGTGACAACACGATCATAAGCGTCGCTCGTTTGCTTATCGAGGTTTTCTCGAAAGGTCAGATCTACAGCATGGGCAACGGCGAGATGGTTGCGCTCGAAGTCGTCAGCGGTGACAGCGAACCTCTTAGAGTCATGGAAGAAAGAGAGCAGCAGCTTAACAAAAAGATCGCCGCCTTCAACAAAACCCTTCCTGCAGGCAGAAGAAAGATCGAAGTTTACTTTGGAACCGCAGAAGGAACTCCAAGAACCAGAAACGATTACGAGAGCCTTATTTCCGTTGCACTGTCCCGAAAGAACGGACAGAAGATGAATATCCAGAAACTCAATGCAGACGGACTGACAGATGCCCAGATCGAAGAGGCCAATATAGTAAATGAGATCCTGGACAAGAACAAGATCAACTATTACTTCCAGCCGATCATCGATGTCAGGAACGGTGAGATCTATGCCTATGAAGCGCTTATGAGAGTTGACACCCGCCCGATCATCCAGCCGCTCGTTGTCTTAAAGTATGCAGGACTCTTTAACAGGCTTTACGATATCGAATACGCAACATTCAATAATGTTTTGGATTATCTGAATAAGCACGCCGCTTCTATCAAGAGCGACGCTAAGATCTTCATTAACTCCATTCCCGGACAGCGTATGAAGAGCAAGGACATGAAAGAGATCGCCGAAAAGGCCAAGGCCTTTTCCGGCAGACTTGTAGTCGAATTAACGGAGCAGGCCGAGATCGACGAGAAGGAATTGACCCTCCTGAAAAATGATTGTATTAAAGCAGGCTTTGAGACAGCTGTAGATGACTATGGCTCCGGATATTCAAATGTAAGCAATCTCCTGCGTTATATGCCTAACTACGTAAAGATCGACAGGGCGCTGCTTGCAAATATTCAGGATTCACCGCAGAAGCAGCACTTTGTAAGGAATATCATTGAATTCTCGCATGACAATAATATCCTGGCGCTTGCTGAAGGCGTAGAAACAGCAGAAGAAGTCGAGACTGTTATCAAACTCGGGATCGATCTCATTCAGGGTTTCTACACTGCAAGGCCTTCGGCTAAGATGATCAAGGAGATCCCTGAAGCAGTCAAGGAAGAGATCGTCAGATACTGCATGAGCAGAGGCAATAACCACACGAAGAAAGACTATATTGCCGGAAGAGAAGAAATGATCTCTCTGCCTATCCTCAGCAATGAGGGCTACAAGACCATTCACATAACATCAGGCTATGTTACATACAGAGACCTGCATATCATTGGTGTTCCCGGCGATGAAGGTTCGATCAACATTGAGATCGAGAACGGCTACAAGGGAAAGATAACGCTTGAGAACGGCTCATTTACCGGCAGGGAAACTATGCCTGCGATAAGTATAGGCGAAGACTGCGAAGTAGTATTAGCCCTTACGGGTGAGAATACGCTTACAGGCGGCGGAATAAGGGTCGCACCTTCGTCGACCCTGACTTTCGAAGGAGTCGGAAACCTCTCCATCAGTACGACGGCGACGGAAACATTCGGTATCGGAAACGATATGAACTCTTATCACGGAGACCTTGTTTTCGATCAGGATGGCCTTATCGAGATAACTGTCAATGCCAACAAGAGTGTCGCAATAGGAAGCGGCTTAGGCGGGCATCTTAATATCCGGAGGGGCATGTATAAGCTCAATCTCATGGGCCAGAATGCTGTCGGAATCGGTTCTAATACCGGCGATATCGAACCGCTTATCGGCAATTGCTTTATCGGGATCAAGAGCGTGGCGCAGAATGCTGTCGGAATCGGTTCGTTCATGGGCAGATGCGACATGATGATCGAGCACTCCTCCGTAAATATGGATTTCGAGGGCGCTGAAGTCGTCATGATCGGTTCGAAGCACAGCGAGAAACTGCATATAATCATATACAGCGCGACGGTTATCGCACAGGCCAAGGCACATGACATCACCGTCATCGGATCCGGCACGGCTGCACCTTCAAATATCATGATAGATTATGTCACCATAAGAGTCGATATCGGCGGCAAGCAGGCCGGAATCTACAGAGGCATGGATGACAGGGTCAGGGTCAGGGTATCCAACTGCAAGACCGAAGGTACTATCTTTACCAGCCTTGATATACCCAGGCATTCAGTCAACATGGATTTCCGGGTAACAGGATCCATTACAAAGCTTGACGTCAACGGCAGTCTTTTCGAAGAAAATACCAGAGGCGAAGATCAGATATCCAAATAGATGGGGCAGTGATCGGAGCCCATGATGTCAGTCATCATGTTGGACTCTTTTACGCGTGAAATCAGTCCGTCAGTCGTGAAGAAATAGTCGATCCTCCAGCCGACATTACGCTCTCTTGCGGCGGTCTTGTAAGACCACCAGGTATAGCATTCCTTATCGTCGGGATGGAGCATTCTGAATGTGTCTGTAAGGCCCCTCTCGATGAACTTGTCCATATATGCGCGCTCTTCGGGAAGGAAGCCTGATATCTTGGAATTTGCCTTAGGGTTGGACAGGTCGATCTCCTTGTGGGCGGTATTTACGTCGCCGCAGCAGATGACTTCCTTGCCCTGTGCCTTAAGGGCATCCACCTGATCCAGGAAGCAGTCGTAGAATCTGAGCTTGAACTTAACGAAGTCGTCGCCTCTTCCGCCATTTGGGAAGTAGATGTTGAAGAGTACAAAGTCACCGAAATCAGCCTTGATAACGCGGCCTTCATGGTCGAACTCTTCGACGCCGAAACCGAATTCGACGCTTACAGGCTCGATCTTCGAATAGAGTGCCGTGCCGGAATAGCCCTTGCGCTCGGCTGAATAGAACCAGCTCTTGTAACCCGGAATATCAGTGATCTCAGGGCCTAACTGGTCTCTCATCGCCTTGATCTCCTGGATGCCTATGATGTCGGCGCCGATCTTCTCCAGGCTCTCAGCAAAACCCTTTGTTGCTACTGCTCTTATTCCGTTGACATTCCAGCTCGCTATTCTCATATAAAACCTCGTGAATTATAATTACTTCGTAGATTTTACTCTAATATTGCGTTGGAAGGAAAGGGAAATGAGGATATTAGGCGTGATGCTCGGAGGAACGATCTCTTCTTATAATTCGTCGGGCACGGTTAAGCTCGGTGAGCCTTCTTTCGCGCGCTCTTATCTTCTCGAAAACCATCCGTCCCACGAATTCGTCTTTCCTGAATTTGAGACCTATTCTTCAGAGGATGCGACGCCTTATCTTTACCGCAGCGCATTGAAGAAGACAGTTGATGAAGCTCCAGGCTTTGACGGGATCCTGATTACTCACGGAACCGATACATGTGCTTATTTCGCGCAGCTCGCATCAAGAGTTCTCGGTATTTTGGACATTCCGTTTGTGATTACAGGCTCCATGAGATCGCCGGATACGGATCCCGGTGAGGCATCCGGGAATCTGGCTTTTGCGGTCAGGTGCCTTGAAGAAGGGAAGACCGGCGTAGTATTCAGAAATGCCGAAGGAGAAGAACAGCTTTACGGCGCGCACCTGATAATGTCGCCTGACATAAACGGTATCTATTCCGAATACAGCGAGGGCACCGTGCCTGAAAAGAAAGACCATACGGAGTTCCTTACCAAAGAGAAACTCCCGAAGATATTGGTGATCCCTTCTGTTCCGGGGAGCGTGATCCCTGAAGAAGGTTTTGACAGAGTCCTTATCTGCTGCAACCATTCGGGAACGGCATCTGCAGGGCTTGTCCCAATGGTAGAGCGTTGGACAGAAAAAGGGATCGATTGCTTTATGGCGCCAATTCCCTTAAACGGCGGAGTCTATGAGAGCCGCAGGAGACTTAGGGAAGCCGGAGCCATGGAACTTACGGGCATGCCTGTTGAAGGAGCCTGGTCGGAGGTGTTACTTAGATGAGTCAGCCGCCTAAGATAGTTGACAGTTTGGGCCGTGAGTCGTTCGGCGGAAGCCAGATGTGGCTTCCTGACGAGATGTTCGTGAACAGCGGATGCGGGATCATCGCAGGTCTTGATGCGATCCTGCGCCTTAAGGGCGAGGAGAATAAGGGCATGACCAGGGATGAATACTTCAGCCGTTTTTTCGACGCCAAGGATTATATAAGGCCCATTACGATCGGAAAGAACAGGCAAGCAAGAAAGCTCTTCGGAAGGGATTTCTACGGAAGCTTCGGCGTCAGCTCGGTAAGATTCAGCAGAGGCATCAGGAAGCTTGCCGTCAAGGAAGGCCTGAAAATAAAGCTCAGATCCTTCGTGTTCAAATGGTGGGAGAAGATCCCCAAATATCTGGAGGGCGGCGACCCGCTGATAATGCTCTTCGTGTCTCCGATCAAGAAGATCTGTGTCGAGGAACCGAGCGGATATAAGGTCATGTGCAATTTTCACTGGGTCACGGTCACGGAAATAGACGGTGATGATCTCTGGGTGTCTTCATGGGGCGGCAGGTGCAAAATGTCTGTCAGAGAACTTAAAAGTTTTGGCGTCATTTTGCGCTTTTATTCCGTTTCATTGGAAAAACAGAGCGACATAGTGTAAGGTTATAGCCGTAAGTTTTACTTTTTAATATATAGGAGGAACCTAAGGAAATGAATAATGAGATTGCCGAGAAGATCAAGGGAATGCTGGTAGAGAGACTCAGGATCCCGGAAGATGAGCTCGAATACGATTCAGAGCTCTTTGGAGAGGATATCGGACTTGATTCCATCGATTCCATCGAGATCATCGTAGGTATCGAGAATCTCTTCGGAGTAGACATTTCCGGTGCAGGTGCCACAAGAGAGGACTTCCGTTCCATTGAGACTCTTACGGCATTCGTAGAAGCACACAAAGAGGACTGATAATGCCAATGAATGAGAAGCGTTGCGTGATCACGGGCTTAGGCCTCGTCTGCGCAATCGGAAATAATACTGACGAATGCTTTGAGTCAGCACTCACGGGCAAGTCAGGCATAGCTGACGTTAAGAGCTTCGATACTTCCGCATGCTATTCACACAAGGGCGCAGAAGTTGACAGCACCAATGAACAGCTCGCAAACGGCAAGTACGACAGGACGACTGCCCTCGGAATCAAGGCAGCCGGTGAGGCCCTGGCTGATGCAGGAATCGACAAAGATTCCGAAGACGCATCAGACATCGGTGTCATCCTGGGATCCTGTATTGCAGGCGCTGCTTGCGTCGAGAAATATTACAATGCAAAAGTTAAAGGCGAGAAGGGCGACATCGACGATCTTAAGGCGATGCCGGCTTCTGCCATTGCAGGAAATGTTGCCGATTATTACAATGCCGGCGGCATTACCGCGAATATCGTAAACGCCTGTGCGGCAGGCACTTTGAGTGTCGCAATGGCGATCGATCTTATCAGGGGCGGCAAGGGCGAGATCTTCCTTGCAGGCGGTTGCGATTCTTTTTCATCGCTCGCATATGCAGGATTCCACGCGTTAAGGGCTCTCGCTCCCTCTGACTGTTCACCGTTCAACCACAGTGACGGAATCACGTTGGGCGAAGGCGCAGGCGTACTCGTTGTCGAATCTTACGAGCATGCAGTTAAGCGCGGCGCCAAGATCTATTGCGATGTTCTCGGCTCAGGCGTAAGCTCCGATGCTTATCACATCACTGCTCCGAGGCCCGACGGCGAAGGCCAGATGAGCGTTATCACACGTGCCGTCAATAATTCCGGACTTAAGTTCACTGATATCGAATATGTCAATGCACACGGTACCGGAACAGCCAAGAACGACGAGTCGGAATTCCTCTCGCTCAATACTGTTTTCGCAGACAACAAGGACTTGTCCGTAAGCTCGACCAAGTCCATGACCGGACACTGCTTAGGCGCGGCAGGCGCCATCGAAGCCGTCCTCACGGTAAAGGCTCTTACAGAGGGCAAGCTTCCGCCGACGACAGGCTACAGCGAAGAAGACTTAAAGGTCCTGGCCGAGAAGTCCGGCAATATTAATTTCATTGCCAACAAGCCGCTCGAAAAGGACATCAAGTACGCGATGTCGAACTCTTTCGCATTCGGCGGCAACAACGCGAGCATCGTTTTCGCAAAGGATCCGAATCTCCTTAACCTCACATGCCCCAAGCAGGAACTCTATGTAACCGGCGTGGGCATCGTAAGCGGCGAATTCGATGAAGAGTCAGGCAGCTTCGTTGCCAAGCTCGATACTGATACATTCAAATCCTACGGAGTTAAGTCCGCATTCTTAAGAAAGCTCGACAGACTGTCACAGCTCCAGCTCTTAAGCGGCCTTAAGGCATTAGAGGATGCCGGTGTAACGGTCACATCCGAGAATGAAGGCATCATCGGAATCTGCATCGGAACCAACGACGGTCCCATGACAGAGATCGCCAACTTCCAGAAGGGCATAATCAAGGACGGCATAGACAAGGGATCCGCATTCGCATTCCCGAATACCGTCTATAACGCAGCAGGCGGATACTTAAGCATCGCAACAGGCATCAAGGGCTATAACGTTACGATCGCGAACGGTTTCCAGTCAGGCCTCCAGAGCGTCTGCGCCGCAGCAGGTGCGATCATGTTCGGTTATGAGAGCATCATGCTCGCATCAGGAACAGACGAATGCACCGACATCGACGAAGAGATGTATGCTGACCTCGGCCTTGCAGGCGAAGGAAAGATGACATTGGGCGAAGGATCGGTAACCTGCGTCATCGAGAAGGATTCTTCGGCAACAGAGCGCGGCGCTAAGCGCTATGCGAAGATCGCAGGATTCTCTTCCACGAGAGATACAGCAGGCGACAGGTCAGATAACACGAGACTTTCCGAAGCAGCCCTTACAAAGGCAATAGAGAACGTCCTCGAAGAGGGCGGCGTGAAGGCATCTGACGTTAAGTGCATCTACGGCTTCGGCAACGGAATTCCCGAGATCGATTCTTTCGAGAAGGAAGCATATAAGAAGATCTTTGGAGACGGTATCGAAGTCAAGCTCGTCAAGAAGGACTTCGGCGAAGCGAGAGCCGCATCCTCATCACTGCAGTTTGCGAAGCTCGCACAGGATATCTACGAAGGCAAGTTCGAGAACGGTATCGCGGTCTCTTACGGAACCAGCGCGCTTTACTCGGCAGTATTGCTGACCAAAGCATAAGAAAGAGGGCTTTATTATGGGCAAGACAGCGGTAGTTACAGGCGGCTCCAGAGGAATCGGCAAAGCCATTGCGCTTAAGCTCGCAAAAGACGGCTATGACATAGCGCTCAACTATGCGAGCAACGACGATGCCGCAAAGGCTGCTCAGGAAGAGATCACTGCTGCAGGCGTCCGCTGCGAGATCTATAAGGCTGACACATCAGACATCGCCCAGGTTAAGGACATGTTCAAGGCGATCAAGAAGAGCTTTGAGACGATAGACGTCCTCGTAAACAACGCCGGTGTCGTCGATGACGCATATCTTCTCATGATCAGACCCGACTCTCTTGCACGGAGCCTTGCGATCAATATCCAGGGCTACATCAACTGCGCACAGGCGGCAAGCCTTAAGATGTGCTCACAGAAGAGCGGCAAGATCATTAACGTATCTTCCGTAAGCTCCATCCTCGCTGTTCCCGGCCAGACCGTTTACAGCGCTACCAAGGGTGCGGTCAATTCAATGACACAGACGATGGCCAAAGAGCTCGCTCCCTACGGCATCCAGGTAAATGCTGTAGCACCGGGCTTCATCGGCACTGACATGATCAAGTCGATCCCCGGCGACCTCGCTGAGAAATATCTCGAAGCAGTCCCCATGAAGCGTTTCGGCTCAGCCGAAGACGTCGCTGACTGTGTCGCAAGCCTCGTATCAGATGCATTCTCTTACATGACCGGTCAGGTCATCGTGCTCGACGGAGGCTTAAGTCTCTGATGAAGGTTCTCGTTCTTAACGGCAGTCCCAAGAAGGACAGGAGCAACACCATCCAGGTTACGAACGCGTTCGTATCCGGTTTTCCAGAGGGCACGGAAGTTAAGAAGATCAATATTTATGAGAAAAACATCAAGCCCTGCCTGGGCTGCTTTGCATGCTGGGCATCTCCCGACGGAACCTGCGCAATAAAGGATGACATGGCAGAGATCATTTCTGCCATCAAGGAAGCAGACGTCATCATCGAGAGCTTCCCGCTCTATTTCTACGGCATGCCTTCACAGCTTAAGGCAGTTACCGACAGGTGCCTATCTCTTGCCGAACCCTACATGGGCACAAGGTCTGACGACGGCCAGACTTTCAATAAGATGAGAGATCCCTCTATATTTAAAAAGAAATTCGTTGTAATAAGCTCATGCGGCTATGTCGAGCTCGAGCCCGTCTATCCGGCTTTGCTCGCCCAGTACGATCTGATCTGCGGCGGCAGGGAAAAGTACACGGCAATCCTGTGCCCTATGGGCGAAGTCTTCATGACCGGCAAGGCCAAAAGGCAGATCAGGGTCTATCTCGAAGATCTTAAAAAGGCCGGCGCCGAGTACTGTGCGAATAATTTTAAGCTCGATCCCGAGACGATCAGAAAGCTCCAGATACCTCTCCTGTCGCCGGAAGGCTTTGCAACCCTCACTAATTCCCACATGAACGAGGGCGGCTGGGCTGCTTCAAGATTCGAGAAGTAAGTAGTTTATTTTTCCGGAAATAGTTCCGGCCATGTCGGACTTTTATCTGGATTTTTCGCTTTCACACCCTAAAATTCCAGATTTTTATCCGATACAGTCGGAAATTTTCCGGAATTTTCGAAAGAAAGACGGAAAATCGCAGTTACCCTGAATACCTGTAATTGCGGCAATAAATCAGACAGTTTTGCCATTCCTTTGACAATCAAAGCACTTGACAAAACGCCCTTCCTGTGGAATACTTTGACAATCAAACTATTTAGCCTGAGGGATTATTATGTCCGCACGGCAGGCTGAACTTAAGAGGTTTTAGTAATGACAGGCAGAATAATCGGACTCGGTTCCTACATCCCCAAGAAGGTCGTCACCAATGACGATTTTGCTAAATTCCTGGACACAAGCGATGAATGGATCACCGAGCGTACTGGAATCAAGGAAAGACATATTGCAGACCATATCACCGAGAAGCCTTCGACAATGGCAGTTGAGGCTGCGAAAAAGGCTATCGAAGATGCAGGCATCGACCCTAAGGACATCGATCTCATCGTAACCGCATGCACAACACCCGACCTTGTTATACCTTCCATGTCATGCGTGGTTCATGAGGCGATCGGCGCTTCGGAGAACTGCGGATGCTTTGATGTTAATTCGGCATGCCCCGGATTCGTTGCTGCTTTCAACACAGTCCAGAGCTTTATCGAATCAGGCAACTCCAAGGTTGCACTCTGCATCGGTTCCGAGTGCAATTCCAATTTCGCTAACTACGAAGACAGAGGAACATGCATCCTCTTTGGTGACGGCGCAGGCGCAGCTGTACTTAAGGCTGACGAGAGTGCAAAGCGCAATGAGTTCATCATGAGATCATCAGGCGCAAGAGGCGGATGCCTTCACTGCGAAGCTGCAAGACAGCCCGACAGATGGGAAGAGGAGGGCTTCAAGACAGCCACATCTTTCTATATGCAGGGCAGGGAAGTATTCAAGTTCGCAGTATCTGAGGTTCCCCAGATCATCAAGGATCTTTCCGAGAAGTTTAACTTCGATCTCGACAAAGACGTTGATTATTACATCCTTCACCAGGCAAACGCGCGCATCATCGAAGCCACGGCTAAGAAGCTCGGCATCGAGAGAAGCCGTTTCCCCATGAACATCATGAACTACGGAAACATCTCATCTGCGAGCATCCCGATCCTTCTGAACGAGATGAAGCAGGACGGCAGACTTAAGCCCGGAATGAAGCTCGTTATCGCAAGCTTCGGCGCCGGACTTACATGGGATGCCAATTACATAGTTTACTAAACGACATTTTCGAAATATACAAAGGAGATAAAAGGACATGACAAGAATCACAGATTTGATCGGAATCAAATATCCTATCTTCCAGGGCGGTATGGCCTGGGTAGCTGACTGGCACATCGCTGCAGCAGTATCTGAGGCAGGCGGACTTGGAATCATCGGTGTCGGCGGCGCTGACGAGAACTGGCTCCGCGACCAGATCAAGAAGTGCAGAGAAGCAACAGACAAGCCTTTCGGCGTAAACCTCATGCTCATGAATCCCAGAGCTCCTGAGATCGCTAAGGTCATTGCAGAAGAGAAGGTAAAGGTCGTTACGACAGGCGCAGGCTCTCCGGAAAAGTACATGGACATGTGGAAGGAAGCAGGCATCATCGTTGTTCCCGTTACTGCAGGCGTTGCTCTTGCAAAGAGAATGGAGCAGTGCGGTGCTGACGCAGTCATCGCTGAGGGCACAGAGTCCGGCGGACACATCGGCGAAGCAACGACAATGACATTGGTTCCCCAGGTAGTTGACGCAGTATCCATCCCCGTTATCGCAGCAGGCGGTATCGCTGACGGCAGAGGCGTTGCAGCAGCTTTCATGCTCGGTGCCGAGGGCGTTCAGTGCGGAACAGTCTTCTGTGCATGTGACGAAGTAAACGTTCACCAGAACTACAAGGATATGGTCATCAAGGCAAAGGACAACTCCACAAGAGTTACCGGCAGATCTTACGGCCACCCTGTAAGACAGATAAGAAACGCTCTCTCCAACAAGTATCTTGAGATGGAACAGAGCGGCGTTACTTTCGAAGAGCTCGAGGGACTCACAGTAGGAAGTCTCCGTAAGGCTGTTGTCGAAGGCGACATCAAGGAAGGCACATTCATGGCAGGCCAGATCGCAGGTCTCGTCAAGGAAGTAAGACCTGCCAAGGTCATCATCGAATCGATGTTCGAGCAGGCAGATAAACTTTTAGGAAGGAAACTCGAAGCATAATGAAGATCGCATTTTGTTATCCGGGTCAGGGCGTACAGCAGGTAGGAATGGCAGAGGGATTCGTCAAGTCTGGCGAGCACTATGCCGACATGATCTCCGAAGCTACTAAGGCTTCCGGAGTTGATATGAATAAGCTCCTTTTCGAGCCCAACGAAGACATCAACATCACAGAATTCACACAGCCGGCATTGGTTACGGCATGCTGCATCATCACGGATGCGCTGCTCCTTGCGGGCGTTAAGCCTGACGTTACGGCAGGCCTCTCACTTGGCGAATACTGCAGCCTCTATGTTGCAGGCGCTATGAGCTTTGAAGACGCCGTAAGACTTACAAGGATCAGAGGAAAGCTCATGTCTTCCGAAGTTCCCGCAGGCGAAGGCACAATGGCAGCGGTAATCGGCCTTGACGCTGAGACAATCGAGAGCGTCATCAAGGACATCGACGGCTGCTGGTGCGCAAACTTCAACTGCCCCGGCCAGATCGTTATCACAGGCAAGAAGGAAGCAGTCCTCGAAGCTATGCCCAAGCTCTCTGAGGCAGGTGCCAAGAAGGTCGTAGAACTCAACGTCTCCGGACCTTTCCATTCACCTCTTCTCAAGGGCGCAGGCGAGAAGCTTGCAAAAGAGCTTGCAGGCGTTGAGCTCGGAAGCTTAAAGATCCCTTATCTTGCGAACGTTACAGGATCTGTTGTTGAAGACAAGTCACAGATCAAGGGCCTTCTCGAAGCTCAGGTATCAAGCCCTGTTAAGTGGGAGCAGACGCTCTATGAGCTCGAAAAGATGGGCGTTGACACGATCATCGAAGTCGGCCCCGGCAAGACCATCGCAGGATTCGTAAGAAAGACAGTTCCGTCGATCAAAGTAATCGGTGTATCAACACCCGAAGATGTAGATAAGTTATTGGAAACTCTCGGCTAAGACCTTAAGGAGGTAAATATCATGTCTGAGAATACAAGAAAAACAGCAATCGTTACAGGCGCTTCAAGAGGAATCGGCAAGGCAATCGCATTAAAGCTTGCCAAGAGCGGCTACAACATCGCGATCGTTGATGCATGCCCCCTCGAGATGAGCAAGGATGCAGAAGAGGAAGTAAAGGCTTTGGGCGTTGATGCCAAGGCATATCAGTGCAACGTTGCTGATTTCGAGAAGGTCGGCGAGACAGTGGCACAGATCAATGAAGACTTCGGCGGCATCTACATCCTCGTTAACAACGCAGGCATCACAAGAGACAGCCTGCTCCTCAAGATGACAGAAGAGAACTTCGATTCAGTTATCGCAGTCAACCTCAAGGGTACTTTCAACTTCATCAAGCATGCAACTCCTTTCATGATGAAGAAGAGAGAGGGAAGAGTCGTAAGCATCTCCTCCATCGTAGGTATCGAAGGCCAGGCAGGCCAGGTCAACTATTCCGCTTCAAAGGCAGGCATCATCGGCGTTACAAAGTCCTGCGCAAGAGAGTTCGCTTCAAGGAACATCACATTCAATGCTATTGCGCCCGGATATGTTGAGACACCCATGACAGCTGTTCTTACAGACAAGCAGAAGGAAGCTATCTTCGCAATGATCCCGCTCAAGAGATACGGACAGCCCGAAGATATTGCCAACGTAGTAAACTTCCTCTGCTCTGATGATGCTTCTTACATCACAGGTCAGGTATTGTCCGTTGACGGCGGCATGCATATGTAATCAATGGTGCTTTTGGGGAGCGCCACGATAAATAAAGAATTAACGGAGAACATTTAAATGGCAAACAGAGTCGTAGTAACCGGCATGGGTGCGATCACCCCGCTGGGTAACAGTGTTGAGGCTTTTTGGGAAGGTCTCAAGAAGGGTAAGGCAGCAACAGCTCCCATTACCAAGTTCGATGCGAGCAACGCCAAGGTAAAGCTTGCTTGTGAGGTCAAGGGTTTCGAAGCCACAGATTATATGGACTTCAAGACAATGAAGCGTATGGAACCCTTCGCACACTATGCATTGGCAGCAGCAAAGGAAGCTATCGAGCAGGCAGGTCTCGATATGGAGAAGGAAGATCCCTACAGAGTAGGCGTCATCGTAAGCTCCGGTATCGGATCGATGCAGGCACACGAGAGAGAGCAGATCAGATTCGAGAAATCAGGCAAGATCGCTCCTATGTACATTCCTTTGATGATCGCTAACATGGCTTCAGCAAACATCGCTATCCAGTACGGAATGAAGGGCATCAATACATGCGTTGTTACAGCATGCGCTACAGGTCTTCATTCTATCGGTGATGCTTTCAAGGCAGTCAAGTACGGTGACGCAGACGTCATGATCACAGGCGGATGCGAAGCAGCAGTCTGCAAGACAGGTATCCAGGGATTCGCAGCACTTACGGCTCTTTCAACAAACGAAGATCCCGAGACAGCTTCAAGACCGTTCGATAAGGACAGAGACGGATTCGTAATCGGTGAAGGTTCAGGCGTTCTCGTTATCGAATCTTATGATCACGCTAAGGCAAGAGGCGCCAACATCCTCGCAGAGATCGTAGGTTACGGCGCAACATGTGACGCATACCATATCACATCACCTGCTGAGGACGGTTCAGGAGCAGGCATGGCAATGATCATTGCGATGAAGGAAGCAGGAATCGCTCCTTCACAGATGGACTACATCAATGCTCACGGAACGTCTACTCACCACAACGACCTTTTCGAGACACGCGCGATGAAGTATGCGTTCAAGGAAGACATAAAGAATGTCTCCATCAACTCCACAAAGTCCATGATCGGCCACGCTCTGGGCGGTGCAGGCGGAATCGAGCTCATCACTTGCGTTAAGGCTATTCAGGACGGCTATGTACACGTTACTGCAGGCTCCAAGGAAGCTGAAGGCGAGATGGATCTCGATTACACCTTTATTGAACCTAAGAATCGCGATATAGTTTATGCTATGACAAACAACCTGGGCTTCGGCGGTCACAACGCTTCCATGATAGTCAAGAAGTTTGCTGAATAATTACGGAGGATCCACATTATGGCAAATGCACTTACCACAACAGAGATCATGAAGATCATCCCTCACAGACATCCTTTCCTTCTCATCGACAAGGTAGAGGATTATGAACCGGGTAAATTCTGCATCGCTTATAAGAACTTCACCTTTGATGAGTATTTCTTCAGAGGACATTTCCCTGAGATGCCCATCGTTCCCGGTGTTCTCACAGTTGAAGCTCTTGCACAGGCAGGTGCCGTTGCGATCCTCTCACAGGAAGAGTTCAAGGGTAAGATCGCTGTTTTCGCAGGCATCGACAAGTGCAAGTTCAAGCAGCCCATCGTTCCCGGCGACACAGCAAGACTTGAGACAAGGATCACTGCCGTAAAGGGACCTGTCGGCCTCGGCGAAGCTGTTGCCACAGTCAACGGCAAGGTTGCAGTTCAGGCAACACTCAAGTTCGCTATCCTTACGAATTCCTGATCGGACCTTATTTATCAGTCAATAAAAGCGGGGCAGTTCTCGAAAAGAGATGCCCCGTTTTTCTATGGCATGCTTTGACAGATTGCAGATCAGTCAAGATAGTAATTGCCGGTAATATGGAGGATGTCCTGGAGATCCTTGTTGTTGTAGCAGTAACCGTCGTAGATGACATGCGGATTGCCGTCCGTGTCGTAAAATGTGAATGTATACGTAGCGCCGTCGCAGACGTCTTCACTGTAATTTGCGAACTTGCTCTTCTCAGCATTATCGATGCCGATCTTATAGAACTTGATGTAGTCTTCGTTCTTCAGCTTCAGGCTTGTCTGATTGACCGGATTTCCGGGAATGGTGATATCGCCTTCATAAGAGATCGTGATCTCGAACCTTGCCATCTCATACTGTTCTGCCGTCATAGCTTCCTGGGGGTTGCGGGTGATCACAAGCATGTTTCCGCTGTTCTTCTGAAGTTCTTCGATGTCGATCTTGTTGCCCATGCTGCTCTTGCGGTCCCTGCCGGTCCTGGCGCTTCCGCATCCTGCTATGGAAAGGGCGAGCACAGCAGTCATTAATATGGTTAAAAGCTTCGTTGTTGTCTTCATTTTTGTGTCTCCTTTAAATTGCTTTCTGAACTATATACAGACCTGAAGACGTTTATGTTGCATTACGGATATGAACAATCAGGCTGCCATATCTTTGAGTCTCCCAAAAATGTTATAGTTAATCCATATAACACTAAAGGAGCCAAGCCATGAATACCAGGAAGATACTTAAGCAGATGACCACGGAAGACAAGGCAAGACTCCTTTGCGGTACCACACCCAACTCTATCGGAGGATTCGAGTCACAGGCAGGATCCATACCGGTTCTGGCACTGCAGGACGGCGGCACGGGCATTAACTTCATGCACCTGTTCGGCCGCGGCATATTCAGCATGGAGATGATAAGCAAGTACAGCATGGAAGAGGGCTTCCGCGTGCTTACCAATTTCTATGACCAGGATAATCTCACCGAAAATGAGAAGGCATTAAGAAAAGAAGCAAACGACAGCCTCACAGAGCTACGCTGCGGGATCGATGAAGCTCCCGGATGCTATCCGCCCGGCATTTTGCTCGCTTCAACATGGAATCCGAAGGTTGTTTATGAGAACGGAAAAGCTCTCGGCATGGAAGCAGCAGTTTACCGTGTGGGAGTGCTTCTGGGAACCCCTAACTGCAATATATTAAGAGAACCCGTTAACGGAAGATTCTTCGAAGGATATTCTGAAGATCCCTGCCTCGCGAAAACCCTGGCACCCGAGATGTGCAAGGGCGTCGAGAGCATGGGCGTATCTTCGAACGTTAAGCATTTCGCGTGCAACAACTTGGAGATCAACCGCCAGAAGATCAATGAACTTATCGATGAGCGCACGATCAGAGAGATCTATCTGCCGGCATTTGAAGCATGCAGCAAGGCCGCATCAACATTAATGACCGCTTACCCTCAGATCAATGGAGTTTACTGCTCTGAAAACAAGTGGCTCTTAAAGGACATCCTGGAAAATGAATGGGGATACAAGGGCACGACAGTAACTGACTGGGATGCAATAGTAACCAACATGGGCAATGCCGTAGCTAACGGACAGGATATTTTCATGCCGGGCCCCAGAGACCCTGCTGAGATAATTAAGGCCGTTGAAGACGGCATTCTGTCCATAAAGGATCTCGACGCGGCAGCAAAGAGCGTCCTTGAACTGATAGACAGATTCAGCAGTGTTAAGGCGCCTGAAGGACTCACCGCAGCAAAGTATAAGAAGACGGGCGATAAGGCTGCATACGATGCAGCTGCTGAAGGTATCGTAATGCTGAAGAAGGGCAGCCTGCCTCTTAATAAGACTTCCAAAGCCGTATTCTTCGGACCTGAGCGCTTCAGGGATTATGGTTCGGGGAGCGCGAAAGCCACGACTTCCAGAACGACGGATCTCTTTGAAGAATTAAGTAAGCTGCTCGGCAGCACCAAGGTCTTAAGGGATGACATGGAAGCTTTTAAGAAGGGCGCTGCCGCAATAGTCATTGAGACCATCGAGTCGGGTGAAGGTACGGACAGGCCTGATCTGAAGCTCACTAAGAAGACTGTCTCAACCATTAAGAAACTCGCCAAAGAGCGCGGCAAGGGTAAGATATGCCTGATCCTTAACACTCCCGGCCCAGTTGAACTGGATGGGATCGAAGACATCGCAGATTCAATCTTCACGGTCTTCTATCCCGGCATGATGGGCGCAAAGGCGATGGCTGACATTCTTACGGGCAAGGTAAATCCTTCAGGGTGCCTGCCGTGCACTTTCCCAGTATCCTACAAGGACACGCCGGCTTATCTCTGTTATCCGGACAGCCTTACCTGCAGATACGGAGAAGGTATCTATGTCGGGTACAGAGGCTATCAGAAGAGAGGTATCAAGCCGCTTTACAGCTTCGGTTACGGCCTGTCTTATTCAAAGTTTACGGTCGATTATATCGTTTCCACGTCAAAGGGAAACAAGGTAAGCGTTACCTGCCATCTTACCAATACCGGTAAGATCGACGGCAAGAAGGTCGTCCAGGTCTATGCGGCAAAGCGCAAGCCTGTTACAGGCAGGGAGCCTTACCGCCTTGTAGGATTTGCAAAGCCCCTGATCAGGGAAGAGAGCGGAAAGGAGATCACGGTTACCTTCGATAAGAGCGAGCTCTCGTATTTTGATGAGGAACATAAGAAGTTCCTCATAGAGGGAGGCAGGTATGACCTCTTTGTCAGCATCAACGGCTGTGATGACCTGATCCCGGCAGGAGATATCTATGTCGACGGATCTGACGAACTGAAGTGCGGACCGGACTGGGCGATCTCAAGGCTTGCTCAAAGCAAGGAGCTTACTGACGCGATCGCGAAGGACTTCGAAGCAGCAGGATTCCCGTTCATGGCCTTTATCGTAAATCTCGAGTACGTGCCTTCCATGAAGCTTTCAGAGCTCTTCGGGGAGACGGACAAGCTTGTTAATTTCAAGAAAGCCGCAAAGGATTACAGACCCGGATAATGCTTCAAAATCGCCTGAAATTAGGCGATTTTTTGCAAATAGTGTATTATTATCAAGACTTTCAGATAATTGGAGGCGTGAATATGGGTGAATATGATTTCCTGATCGTCGGTGCGGGACTATACGGTGCGACTTTCGCGCGTCTTGCAACAGATGACGGATATAAGTGCCTTGTGATCGACAGAAGGCCTAATGTCGCAGGCAATGTCTATACTGAGAACGTTAACGGCATTAACGTCCACAAGTACGGTGCTCACATCTTCCACACGAGTGACAAGGAAGTCTGGGATTTCGCGAACAAGTTCGCTGAATTCAACCGCTATACAAACTGCGTAGTCGCTAACTACAAGGGTGAGCTCTACTCAATGCCTTTCAACATGTACACCTTCAATAAGATGTGGGGCGTTGTAACACCCCAGGAAGCAAGGGCCAAGCTCGACGAGCAGATCGCTTTAGGCAAGGTGGACGAGCCTAAGAATCTGGAAGAGCAGGCAATCTCCCTTATAGGACCTGACATCTACAACAAGCTCGTTAAGGGTTATACGGAGAAGCAGTGGGGCAGGAAGGCAACCGAGCTTCCGGCATTCATCATAAAGAGACTTCCGGTAAGACTTACTTACGACAACAACTATTTCAACGATAACTATCAGGGCATTCCGGTCGGAGGCTATACCAAGTGGATCGAGAACATGCTCGAAGGCATCGAAGTAAGGCTTGGAGTGGATTATCTCAAGGAGAGGGAATCCTATGACAACATTGCCTCGAAAATCATCTATACGGGAATGATCGATGAGTATTATAATTACTCCCTGGGCAAACTCGAGTACAGAAGTCTGAGATTTGAGACGGAATATCTTCCTGATACTGATGACTTCCAGGGCAATGCTGTAGTAAACTACACCGATGCCGAGACGCCTTTCACGAGGATTTTGGAGCACAAGCATTTCGAGTTCGGCAAGGGCAAGGGTACCGTTATCACTCACGAGTATCCGGCTGAGTGGAAACCGGGCGACGAGCCTTATTATCCGCTCAACAACGACAGGAACAACGAGCTTTACAAGAAGTATGAAGAGCTTGCCGCAAGTGACGGCAACGTTATATTCGGAGGAAGACTCGGCAAGTACAAATACTATGACATGGACGATACGATCGCCGCATGCATGGAAGATTACAAGAGGATAAGTGCAAAATGAAAAAATTCGGAACAGTAATTCTCACGGCAGTAATAGCTGCATCAATGATCGCAGGCTGCGGAAACAAGTTATCTGATACAGATCCTTCTGCAGCAACAGGTTTAACTTCTTCGACTGAGCCTTCCGTATCTTCAGATGTTACGGCCGAGACATCAGATGAGTCCCCCAAGACATTTGAAGAGCTCTACGGCAACCAGATCTCGACATACATGGATCACCAGTATTATTTCGAAGGTGAGGCGCTCTTGAAGCAGGAGACCAACTTTTACTTCATCAATGCTTTCGTTGACTTAAGCGGTTATGCGAACATGGGTTATTACCCGGCTACGGCTCTCGGCTTCCTCGATCTGGCAGCAGAATACGACGGCGACGAGTATAAGACTTACGGCGATTATTACGTTTACTATGCCGAGAATTCCATCGAGAGCACATGCATTCTCTGCGCACGTGCTAAGGCTGAGGGAGTTACTCTGGATGACGAGACAATGAAGCAGATCGACGACATGATCGTAAGCCTCAAGACAGAAAAGGCTCCTCAGTCCGGCTTGTCTTTCGAGGAATATCTGCAGCTCTGGTATGGTCCCGGAATGGACGAAGCAAGCTTCAGAACGGTCGTTGAGAGATATTTCCTTGCAGATGCTTATTCCAAGGATTACTGCGCTAACTATCAGTTCACAGACGCAGAGAAGAAGGTTCCTTACGTAAGATACGCACTTTTCTATGCGCCCCAGACGGCAGATCAGGATACAAAGGACAAGGCTCTTGCTTCTGCAAATGCCATGAAGGACGCATGCAAGACAATAGACGACCTTACAGGTCTTTCAGAGACTGCTCTGGCTGACGGTTCCGTAATGGATCAGGGCGACATCGCCGTTCCTAAGGGCCAGATGGTCAAGGCTTTCGAAGAATGGTCATACGGCAAGGACAGAAAAGAAGGCGAACTTGATGTTATCTATGCCCAGGAGTACGGTTACTTCGTAGTCGGCTACCTCGGACTTAAGGATGTTGAAGCGAGCGAGCTTAACAACATCGCTTTGAAGGCATTGAGCGACGGTCTCCTTGAAGAGATCAAGGCCAAGAAACACGATTTCCACTGCGACGGTACATACGATGCACCTCCTGCCGCACCTACGGCTACAACTGCACCGGAAGTTACAGATGCTCCCGTACAGAGCCTTAATCCTGATGCAACGGTACCTACCGGCACTGCTCAGAACGGCCAGGGCAACATGTCCACAACAGATGTTCTGATCGTTGTATTCTTCACTCTCGCAGGTGTTGCTATCCTTGCAGTCATCGTTATCCTGATCAACTATGCGATCAAGAATAACAAGAACGGCACTTCCGGCAGCAAGCCCGCCGGAAAGCACGTATACGATGATGAGGACGAGGATGAAGAGGAAGAAGTAAAGCCTTCTAAGTCCAAGTCTTCCAAGAAAGCTTCCGAACCTGAAGAGGATGAAGAAGACGAAGACGGCGATGAAGAGGACGGCGAAGAAGAGTAATCTTCAACTGTAATCAGATTTCCCAAGGGGTTGCCTCGTAAGAGTCAGCCCCTTGTTTTTGGGTTACGGATAATTTCGATGTTTCCTTGGATTTATCCGTAGGCTCATGTTTTCGAAAACGTTGACGGACAAAATAAGCTTTCTATACGAAATTCCGCGTATGTCCGTCGAGCACGGACACAAGACATCGGCAAAATCATATTAAGTCGCGCGTTTATTTACTAATATAGGGCGTCATGTTAAAATTTTAGGCTGTAGATTTATAACTTTTTTAGGATGGAGTGTAATTTCATGGAGATTACCAAAGATCTGGTTCAGTACCTTGAGAGCCTTGGGCGCTTAGAGCTGAGCCCTGAAGACGAGGAGAAGACTCAGAAGGCATTAGGCGATATCCTGGGCTATTTCGACCAGTTAAGCGAGCTCGACACTGAAGGCGTTGAGCCCTTGAGCCATGTGGCAGGCGTTTCAAATGTCACACGTGAAGATGTTATCGCAAATGAAGATATGAGGGATGCGGTCTTAAGCAACGCGCCCGAGACAAAGGACGGTACGATCCTCGTGCCGAAGACCTTTGATTAAGGGGTGTGCATATGACTGATATCGAGATTAGAAAATTAGGCGCACTTGAGATAGGCGCAGCGATCAAGGAAGGAAAGATCACTTCAGTTGAAGCTGCAAAGGCTTTCCTCGATGCTATTGACCAGAAAGACGGCGAGTACAAGTCCTACATCACAGTTATCAGGGATGAGGCTCTCGCAAAGGCCGCAAAGGCTGATGAGGCTATCAAGGCAGGAACACTGACAGGTCCTCTGGCAGGCGTTCCGATCGCCATTAAGGACAATATCTGCACGAAGGGGATCAAGACAACCTGTGCATCCAAGATGCTCGGAAACTTCGTTCCTCCTTACGATGCTGAGGTAATCAGAAAGATCGAAGATTCCGGAATGATCATTCTCGGCAAGACGAACATGGACGAGTTCGCAATGGGCTCCACGACAGAGACGAGCTATTTCGGGATCACATCCAATCCCTGGGACACAGACAGGGTTCCGGGCGGATCTTCCGGCGGTTCTGCCGCATGCGTGGCAGCTGCATTAGCTCCTGTTGCTCTGGGTTCTGATACGGGCGGATCCATAAGACAGCCTGCTTCTTTCTGCGGCGTTACGGGCCTCAAGCCTACTTACGGCGCAGTATCCAGATATGGTCTCGTTGCTTTCGCATCATCTCTTGACCAGATCGGACCGATCGCGAGAAAAGCTGAAGACATCGCTGCAGTTTATAACGTTATCAGCGGCAAGGATCCCAAGGACCAGTCTTCATTGGAGTCTGAGAAGCTCGACCTCTCCGCAATCGGGAACTTTAGCCTTGAGGGCAAGAAGTTCGGCATTCCGGAAGAATACATCGGCGAAGGCATCGATGAGGACGTCAAGAAGGCAGTCCTTGATGCAGTAGAAGTCCTTAAGTCAAAGGGCGCCACGGTCGAGACATTCCCGATGCCAATCATCAAGTATGCTATCCCGACTTACTACATCATCTGCACGGCAGAGGCTTGTTCGAACCTCTCCAGATATGACGGCGTTAAGTACGGCTACAGGCCCGAAGGCGTTGAAGACCTTGGCCAGCTCTACATCAAGTCCAGAAGCGAAGGCTTCGGCCTGGAGGTCAAGAGAAGGATCATGCTCGGAAACTTCGTACTCTCCTCCGGTTATTACGATGCTTACTACAACAAGGCATTGAGAGTTAAGAACCTCATCAAGCAGGCTTTCGACCAGGCGTTCGAGAAGTATGACGCCATCTTAGGACCTGTTGCTCCTACCGCTGCTCTTAAGAAGGGCGAGAGCTTATCAGATCCTCTGAAGATGTACTTAGGCGACATCTGCACGGTACTCATCAACATCGTCGGTATCCCTGCGATGTCCGTTCCCTGCGGCTTCACATCCGAAGGCCTCCCTGTAGGACTTCAGATCATGGGAAAGAGATTCTCGGAAGATAAGATCATCGGTGTTGCTTCCGCTTACCAGAAGGCAACGGCTGATAACGGATTCGAGAACAAGATTCCCGAAAATGCTTTGAGAGGGGAGGGCTAAGATCATGCAGGATTATGAGATGGTAATAGGCCTCGAAGTACACTGCGAGCTCTCCACAGAATCCAAGATCTTCTGCGGATGCTCTGCCAAGTTCGGAGGCGAGCCCAATACACACGTTTGCGAAGTCTGCTCCGGTATGCCGGGCACGCTTCCCACATTGAACAAGCAGGTAGTCGAGTATGCCGTAAAGGCAGGACTCGCGCTTAACTGCGAGATCACAAGAAACAACAAGTTTGACCGTAAGAATTATTTCTATCCTGACCTTCCGAAGGCATATCAGATATCACAGCTTTATTTCCCGATATGCAGGAACGGCCACGTAGACATCAAGACATCCAAGGGAATGAAGTCCATCGGCATTCACGAGATCCACATGGAAGAGGATGCCGGCAAGCTCGTTCATGACCCTGTTACGGGCATGACGATGGTCGACTTCAACCGCTGCGGCGTTCCGCTCCTTGAGATCGTATCAGAGCCTGATTTCAGATCCGGCGAAGAGGTAATCGCTTACCTTGAGAAGCTCAGAGACACAATGCAGTACTTGGGGATCTCCGACTGCAAGATGCAGGAAGGTTCCATGAGAGCTGACGTTAACCTCTCCGTAAGACCTGCAGGCCAGAAGGAATTCGGCACCAGGACGGAGATGAAGAATATCGCGAGCCTTAAGGCGATAGAGCGCGCCATCGAATACGAGCGCGACAGACAGATCGACCTCATCGAAGAAGGCGGCAAGGTTGTCCAGGAGACAAGACGCTGGGACGACGAGCAGGAGTATACATATTCCATGCGTTCAAAAGAAAATGCCCAGGATTACAAGTATTTCCCGGATCCTGACCTCATGCCGATCAATATTTCCGAGGAGTTCCTCGACAAGGTAAGAGCAGAGCTCCCTGAGTTCGCTGATGCTAAGCGCGAGAGATATGTTAAGGAGTTGGGCCTCCCTGAGTACGACGCTGAGATCATTACGGGAACACCGGCACTGGTCAAGGTTTTCGAGGCTGCCTGCGAAGTAACATCCAGCCCCAAGGACTGCTCTAACTGGCTCATGACAGACCTCCTTAAGTTCGCCAAGGATGCCAAGGTACTGGCAGGCGATATCGATTTCGACGGTAAGATCATGGGCAAGATCATAAACCTCGTAAACGAGGGCAAGATCAACCGCAAGTCAGGTCAGAAGGCATTGGAGGAAGCATTCCTCAACGGCACTGATCCTGAGAAGTATATTGCAGACAACGGACTCGCACTTGTATCCGATACGAGCGCCATCGAGCCCGTCATCAAGGAGATCCTGGTTGCCAACGAGAAGGCCGTATCAGGCTATCTCGCAGGCGAAGAGAAGAACCTGACGTTCCTTATCGGCCAGTCCATGAGAGCTCTCAAGGGCAAGGCTGACCATCAGGTTGTAAGACAGACATTGATCGATCTGCTTAACGGAATGAAATAATGGAAACAGTCTTAAGCATTTTACTGGTAGTATTCTTCGTCCTCGTTAATGCCTTTTTCTCAGGCACCGAGATGGCTGTCATCTCGCTTAACGATGCGAAAATGCATAAGCTCGCTGAAGAGGGAGACAAGAAGGCTCTCCGCGTTATCAAGTTCCTTGATAATCCCGGAAACTTCCTGGCGACCATTCAGGTCGGCGTTACTCTGGCCGGATTCTTATCATCCGCTTTTGCCGCCAACAGCTTTGCCAGCAAGCTCGCGCTTCTGGTCGATCCGGCTTCGAAGCATGCATGGATGGAATCACTGTGGACAGTGGTGATCACGGTCGTCCTGTCCTATTTCTCGCTCGTTCTTGGCGAGCTCGTTCCCAAGCGCATAGCACAGAATAAGCCCGAGAAATGGGCTTTTGCGGCTGCAAACGTCGTTAAGTTCTTCGGCGCTATCTTAAAGCCCTTCGTATGGTTCCTTACGAAGTCCACGAACGTGATCTTAAGACTCTTCAGGATCGATCCCAACCAGACAGACAAGCCCGTCACGGAGGAAGAGATCCGTATGATGGTCGATGTCGGATCCGAATCCGGCAACATCGAAGATACCGAGAAAGAGATGATCGAGAACGTTTTCGAGTTCAACGACATCGAAGTATCGGAGATCATGACTCACAGAAAGAAGATCGTCTCGCTTCCGATCGATGCTGATTACGATGAAGTCATGCGTGTCGCGAGGGAAGAGAAGTTTACGAGGATCCCTGTTTACAAGGATACGATCGATGACATCATCGGCATCCTTCACATAAAAGACCTCATCGGCATTATGCCTCCCACGGAGGATAAACCCTTCAAGCTCGAGAAGTTCATAAGAGAGCCGCTCATTGTTCATGAGACGCGCAAGATCTCTTCTCTCTTCGGCGAGATGAAGAACTGCGGCATGCAGATGGCCGTAATCGTTGATGAATACGGCGGAACCATGGGTATTGCCACGATCGAGGACATGCTCGAGGAATTGGTCGGAAACATCACGGATGAGTTCGATGATGAGGCCGATGAGTTCGTAAAGCTCTCCAACGGCGACTATATCGTCAGAGGCGACATGACCCTCTCTGACTTGGAGGACGTCCTTGATATAGAACTTACCGACGACGAATATGACACGATCGCAGGACTTATCATCTCGCAGTTAGACCGCGTTCCCGAAGAGACCGAGCACCCTGTCGTCAACTACAAGAACCTGAGGATCAAGGTACTTAAGGTTGAGGAGAATGCGATCGCGAAGGTCCTCATCCACATTAATCCCGTAGAGGACCCCGAAGAGGGCAGCAAAGAGGAGAACCCAAAGGCCGATGAGTAAGTATGACCTCGTCCTCTATGATCTGGACGGCACTTTGCAGGACTCTGTCCCTCTCATTATGGAATCCCTTAGAACCTGTTACGATATCGTTCTCGGCGGCACCGACAGGACCGACGAGGATCTGATGAGCTATATCGGAAAGCCCCTGACAGATACATTCCGGATGCATGACGAAGAGACTCAGGAGCGTCTGATTAGGGCTTATCTCGACTATAACTGCGCCAGAATGAAGGAAAATGTCATTCCAATCTTTCCCGGTGTCTATGATTTTCTCGCGAAAATCAGGGCTCTGGGCGTTAAGCAGGGCATAGTCACCTCAAAACTCGAAGATTCTGCCATGATCACCATAGACCTTTTGGAGCTCGGGCAGTACTTTGATGACATGGTCTTCAGGGAAGCTACCGAGAGGGCCAAGCCGTACGGTGACCCGCTCATCGAGGCGGCGAGAAGATTGGGGATAAATGACATGAGCAGGGTCTTATATGTCGGAGATGCCCTTCCTGACTTGCTTTCAGCGAGGGACGCCGGATGCGATTTTGCTCTGGTAGGGTGGACGAAGATGCCAAGAGAGGATCTTATGAGCCACAACCCCGACTATTTAGTGGAGGTTCCCGAACGACTTCCTTGCATTATTAAGGGCACCGAATTATAATGTTTGGTGCTTTTTATAAATATAAAATAAGGTAGGTAGGCAAGATGGCAAAGACCACCAAGTCCGGAAAGGCAAACAAGTCGCTCGTTTCAGGCGGAATGATTGTAGTAGTCGTAGCAGTCATTCTCATTATCGCTTGCTTCTTCACGTATATTTCCGGAATACTTCCCCAGACTCTTACAGGCATTACGGTTACGGAGAATAATCCTGACGGCACTAGCAAGAACCTTCAGAACTACTCTGTTCTCGAGTCCAATTTCCACTTCAAGGAAGTTTTCGATTCTTATTCCCAGTACGGAATGGTATCTGCAGACACATTGGACAATGTCAGCAACCAGGAGACCGGTGAAACTTACAGAGACATACTTCTCAGAGAAGCTGCTAACCAGATGAAGACACTCACATTGGTTGAGCGCGCTGCTAAGGAATCAGGCTTCATGGAGATCTCCAAGGCACGTGAGCTTTCTGCTAAGAATCTCGAGACATTGGAACTCTACGCTAAGTTATACGGTTATCCGTCCGGACAGTCTTATCTTAAGGCTCTCTACGGAACAGGCATGACAAAGAGACTGTATACTGATTTCGCTGCACGCGAGGTTCTCGTAAATGAGTACGGCAGCTACTTAAAGCAGTTCGATACTTCTATCATCCCTACTGATGAGGAAGTTCTCGCTAAGTACAACGAAGATACAACGATCTACTGCACACTTGACTACAACCTCTACTTCATAAAGGCTGCAACAGACAAGGACGGAAAGCCGGTCGGCATGGATGACGCAGTTAAGGCTGCAAACAAGGTTGCCGATGCTACTACTGATTCCACTTCTTTCAGAGATGCAGTTTTAGAGTATGTTAAGGGCACAGGCGATGCAGCTGCGATCTCTACTTTCGAGAACGGTGCAGATCCTACATTTACAAAGGATTTCACATACAGCGTAGCTACATACATGGATGAAGCTGTTAAGAGCTACCTCTTCGGCGACAGCAAGACTGGCGACAAGAAGGTCATCCAGACAGAATTCGGCGCATATGTAATCTATATCGCAAATAAGGACAACGGAGACGAGAAGACAGTTACTTACAGAATGCTCACACTCTCAACAGACGTTAAGAGCGACGCTACTGACGAAGAGAAGGCTGCTGCTCTCCAGAAGACTATTGCTGATGCACAGACAATGGCACCCAGCGGAATGAATCCTCTCGATTTCTATAAGCTCGTTAAGGAGAAGACAACTAACCTCAACGATAAGCTCGAAGGCGGCTACAACGTACAGAATGCTGACTACTTCGTATCCACAGAGCAGGATCCGGTCGATCCTTCAGTAGTCGAAGCAGGCACATGGCTCTTCGATGACGCACGTAAGCAGGGTGATGTATTCGTCATCGCTTCCGAAGACAAGCAGACAGTTTATGTCTTCTACTTCGAGACAGCAAGACCTGCTTGGGAAGTATCCATCAGGAACAACATGATCGCTTCCAACTTCAATGACTGGAACGCTTCTCTTGATACAGGCAACGTCGGTTATGTCATCAACGCAGGCCTTTGCAGATACCTTATCTACTAATATAGTTAACTAATTTATTAATTATTTAAGGGCTGTCTCGAAATGAGGCAGCCCTTGATATTTTCTGATTTATTTGTCTTTTTCGAGCATTCGCGATATTATTAGGGCGCCTTTAAACGGTAATAAGGAGGACAGATCAATGAAAAAGATTTTGGCACTTCTTCTGACACTTTCCATGGTGCTCGGATTTGCATCTTGTGCAAAGAAGGTAGAGGTACCTTCCAAGAGCGACGTAAAGAAAGCTGCTGCAGAAGAATATGACATGGACTTCAAGGTCGATTCTGAGGATGTTTCCGATGATGAGAAAGATGCAGAGTGGGTTTTGATCTCTAAGGATGGAACACTTGAGGTAACAGTTACCTGGAATGCGAAGAATCCTGACGAGTTCGAGTTCGATGACAGACAACTTGAGGAACCTACAACTACAACAACAACCGAAGAAGAACCCACAACAACCACGACAGAGGAAGAGCCGACAACTACTACAACTGAAGCTACTTCAACAGAGTCTTCAGAGAACGGCGGCGGTGCTAACCCTAACCCTAATCCTACAGGCGCCAAGTATGTTAACTTCGACGAGATGAACTTCTACATCAACGGCAAGAAGTACACATTAGGCAAGGTTACACTCCAGGAACTTATCGATGACGGTGTTCCTTTCAAGGAAGGCGAATCAGATAACTTCCAGAACAATCTCAAGGCAAAGTATCAGTCAGCAGCGATCAGACTTAACATCGGTGACGGCTGGACAGTTTCCATCAACGTTTTCAACGAGACAGATGAAGGAAAGCCTATGAACGAGTGCTATGTAAATGAGATCTCTGTTTATACTTCACAGAGAAGGGCTGACCAGAAGATCCTTACATTCGACTTCCCGTTTGATACTTTGACGATCGATGAGCTTAAGGCAAATTCCGGCGAACCTAACGAGAAGACATACCACAATGAGGATGATCCTAAATTCATTGCTGATTACCTCAAGTGGACAAGGCAGGGAAAAAAGTTTTACAACAACAACTACTATGATTTCGAGTTCTATAACGGACAGCTCAGAAATTTCTACATGACTTACATTCCCTGATAAGCCGGACAATTAACGCCAATTAACAAGAGGCTGTCTCATATGAGGCAGCCTTTTATTTATTTTGTCTACTTTTTTTATTCTGATTATAGGGATATTATTAAAAAGCCTTTATAAAAGGATAATGAGGAGGATTAAACAATGAAAAAGGTTTTGGCTCTTATTCTCTGCCTTTCCGTATTGCTCGGATTCGCTTCATGCGCAAAGAAGGTTGAAGTACCTTCCAAGAGCGATGTAAAGAAAGCTGCAGCAGAAGAGTATGACATGGATTTCAAGGTAGATTCAGAGGATATTTCCGACGATGAGAAGGACGCTGAATGGGTTTTGATCTCCAAGGACGGTACACTTGAAGTTACAGTTACATGGAACGCTAAGACTCCTGACGAGTTCGAGTTCGATGACAGAGAACTTGAGGCACCTACAACTACAACAACAACTGAGGAGACTGATCCCACAACAACTGAGACAGAGACTCCCACAACAACAACTACTGAAGCTACTGCAACAGATTCTTCAGAGAACGGCGGCGGTTCTAACCCTAACCCTAATCCTACAGGTGCTAAGTATGTAAACTTCGACGAGATGAACTTCTACATCAACGGCAAGAAGTACACACTCGGAAAGACAACACTCCAGGATCTTATCAATGACGGCGTTCCTTTCGAGGATGGAGAGTCTGATAACTTCTCCAACAACGTTAAGTCTCACTATCAGTCCGGTTATATTAAGGTCAATCTCGGTGTCAAGGGCTGCTATTTCTGGATCGAAGTATTCAACGATACTGATGCAGGCAAGCCCATGAGCGAGTGCTACGTAAATCAGATTCTTTTCAAGTTCCTGACTGAAGAAGGCACAAAGCAGACAATGGTTTCTTTTGATTTCCCTTTCACTCTCACAATGGAAGACCTTAAGGCTAATTCAGGTGAGCCTACAGAGAAGCCTTACCACAACGAGACAGAGAAGAATGTTTACGACAAGCTTGAGTGGACAAAGAAGGGTACAAAGTTCTATAACAGCAATAGAATCGAATTCAGCTTCAAGAACAACGTATTCGAAGAAATCGACATGACTTACATTCCCTGATAAAACGGGCAATTGAGTTTAAACATTATGGGGCTGTCTCTTATAAGAGGCAGCCTCTTTTTTGTTCCTGATTGACAACCTACCTGTCGTATAGTATTTTTATGTCAGTTTCAAACCGTTGACGGAGAGTGAGTAACTTACAGGAAACCGTTCAAAGAGAGCCCGGGGTGGTGAGATCCGGACAGCAAGGACCTTAAGCGAATGGACTCCGGAGGGCGCAGAGGAAAGGGAGGCTCCCCAAGTATATTGCGACGTGAGGCACGCGTAAGAGGCCGGAGATATGTTGGTATCTTGTCTAAGCGCACGAGTCAGATCGTGAATCAAGGTGGCACCGCGGATAAACTGTTATTCGTCCTTGACTAAAAGATCAGAAGGTCTTTTGTCAGAGGGCGTTTTTTATTGCCTCTGGCAGGAGAGAAGAGCCGGAGGTGACTAAAATGAAAGTAGTGCCGTCAATTGAAGAAGTCAGAGCATTTGCTGCTACAGGCAAGTACGATGTCGTACCCGTAAGCTGCGAGATCCTCTCGGATTTCACGACACCCATCGAAACGATCCGCATTCTGAAGAATGCTTCCACACATGCTTATATGCTCGAGTCCGCCTGGGCCAACGAGCGATGGGGCAGATATACTTTCTTAGGGTTTGATCCCAAGCTCGAGATCACCTGCATCAACGGCGAGATCACATACGGCGACAAGACCGAGAAGACAGATGACCCGTCGAAGATCATAAGAGAGATCATGTCCAAGTTCAGAAGCCCCAGACTTGATTATCTGCCTTCCTTCACAGGCGGTCTGGTCGGCTATTTCTCATACGATTACCTGACCTATGCCGAACCCACGGCAAAATGCGACGTTATTGACGAAGAGAACTTCAAGGACGTCGACCTCATGCTTTTCGACAAGGTCATAGCATTCGACCACGTAAAGCAGAAGCTGATCCTCATATCCAACATGTCACTGGAGGACGTAGATGCCGGCTACAAGGAAGCTGTTGAAGAACTGGAGTCCCTCATAGACCTTCTTAAGAACGGCGAAAAGGCTGACGATCCGGCAGGCAGACTCTTAGGTGAAGTTACGCCCCTGTTCTCCCGCGAAGAATACTGCGCAATGGTCGAGAAGGCCAAGAACTATATCCACGAAGGCGACATCTTCCAGATAGTCCTCTCGAACCGCCTCTCCGCACCTTATGAAGGAAGCCTTCTTAATACTTACAGATTATTAAGAACTATTAATCCTTCTCCTTATATGTTCTATTTCGCAGGCACCGACGTCGAAGTCGCTGGCGCTTCCCCTGAGACACTGGTAAAACTTGAAGACGGGATCCTCCACACGTTCCCTCTCGCCGGCACAAGGCCGAGAGGCAAGACGGAAGAAGAGGACAAGAGACTCGAAGAAGAGCTCCTGGCTGACGAGAAAGAGCTGGCCGAGCACAACATGCTCGTAGACCTCGGCCGTAACGACCTGGGCAAGATCAGCGAATTCGGCTCAGTTGAAGTAGAGAAGCTCAGAAGCATCGAGCGCTATTCCCACGTCATGCACATCGGCTCCACCGTACGCGGCAGGATCGATTCGAAGCACGACGCACTGGACGCAGTTGAGGCAGTCCTTCCTGCAGGAACTCTGTCCGGTGCTCCGAAGATCCGTGCCTGCCAGCTCATCGGCGAGCTCGAAAACAACAAGCGAGGCATTTACGGCGGCGCCATCGGTTATATCGACTTTACAGGCAACATGGACACCTGCATTGCGATCCGCATCGCCTACAAGAAGAACGGCAAGGTCTTCGTCAGGAGCGGCGCCGGCATCGTAGCAGATTCAGTTCCCGAGAAAGAGTACGAAGAGTGCCTCAACAAGGCAAGGGCCGTCCTCAATTCCTTATCGCTCGCAGAGGAGGTATAAGAGATGATACTTCTTATAGATAATTACGACAGCTTTTCATATAACCTCTATCAGATGATAGGTGAGATCAATCCCGACATTAAGGTCATCAGAAATGACGAGATGACTGTAGATGAGATCAGGGCGCTTGCTCCCGACCACATCATCATCTCACCCGGACCCGGCAGGCCTGAAGATGCCGGCATCATCTGCGACGTGGCAGCTTCGATCCATGACATTCCGGTCCTCGGCGTATGCCTGGGCCACCAGGCCATCTGCAAGGCTTACGGCGCCACGATCACTTACGCCGAGCACCTTATGCACGGCAAGCAGTCCGATGTAGGCCTCTACGCATTGTGCCCTCTGTTCAGGGGAATAGGCGAGCACACCAAGGTCGCGCGCTATCACTCCCTCGCGGCAGACCGCGACACCATCCCTGACTGCCTGCAGATAACAGCCGTTGCCGATGACGGCGAGGTCATGGCGGTAAAGCACCGCGATTACCCGATCTACGGCGTCCAGTTCCACCCGGAGTCGATCCTGACCCCGGAAGGCAGGAAGATGCTGGAGAACTTCCTTTCCCTCTGTTGATTGTTTACACGGCATAACCTTAAGATGACCCCTCCCGGCCTTTTGCAGGCCCTGAGGGGTTATCTTAATATGTAAACCTCTTAAGTTACCGCCATTTTGCATATTTTTATGAATTAGCGGTTCGGAAAAACTGAAGCACCCTGCAGTTAACCGCCAAAAATACACTTTTTGTGCTTTTGGCGGTTCTAACAGGCCTGCATTTGCCATATAACTTGCTTGAGAAGCTTGGAAAGCCTCTCCGGAAGGGGAATTCTTACCGTCAAAATCTGGAAATTGCTGTTTTGACGGTATTTTCGAAAACCCCACACAAAAACATGTACCGCCAAAATCAGAAAATCTCAGTTTTGACGGCTTTTTTGAAAACCAAACCAAAACACGTACCGCCAAAACATGAGAAAAGCCAAATTTGACGGTAATACCTACCTGAAATCAGTTTT
>LVAT01000008.1 GCA_001604135.1 Clostridiales bacterium Firm_14 | reverse complement strand
GGTGGTTTATTGTCTCCCACGCTTCGTCCCTCGCGTACTCGACGGAGTCACGACTCCATAAAAAATGAAAAAAGGTTGCCTCACATGAGACAACCTCTTATCTGTTTGGCTGCCGAACAAGGATTCGAACCTTGACAAACGGTGTCAGAGACCGGTGTGCTACCGTTACACAATTCGGCAATGCTTTTTTCAACTCGACGATTATAGCAAAGCCATTTTTGAAAATCAATACAGAAAAACTAATCTTTTACAGACTCGAGCGGAGGCATCGCTCCGATCTCGGTCAATTTGTCCCTTACTTTGCCCATATCTTCGTATATAGGCATCTTATTTGCGGGGTTTCTTAAGGCATAAGCAGGATGGTAGGTCGTCATGATGAAATATCCGTTTTTCTCTATAAAACGGCCTCTTACGTCGTGCATGACGGGCTTCGTGCCGAAGAATCCCTCATAAGCAGTCGAACCGCAAAGGAGGATCACCTTTGGCCTTACGAGCATGAACTGTTCAGCCAGGAGCGGCTTACAGCAGTGTATCTCTTCCGGCGTGGGGCGCCTGTTCTGGGGCGGCCTGCATTTCGCGATATTGCAGATATGGTAGTCATTATTGGTAAAGCCGTAGCTTCCCAGGAGGTTCTGGAGGAGCTGGCCTGATCTGCCGACGAAGGGAAGTCCCTGGATATCCTCGTTCTCGCCCGGAGCCTCGCCGATTATCATCAGAGGGGCTTTCCTGCTGCCTCTGTAGATTACGACGTTGGTACAGCCATCCCTAAGGCCGCAGTTATGACAGGCCTTACATCTGGCTTCGAACGCCTCCCACTTCTTATCAAAATCGTCTGCCATATAAACCTCTTACTTGAACATGATCACGGTAATACCGTCATTTTGCAATCCCCAGTCCCTGTCGCGCGATACCGCAGGGTGTTTTGCGCTCATCTCGCGCCCTGCAGAAGAGAATGGTCCGAAATCCTCACCGGGACAATAAGACTTGATCATGCCGCGCGCGATATATTTACGGAGTTCTAAGCCTACCGCCTGCTTGATCGCGCCACCCGTGCCCGAAGACCCGTAGCCGTGGACGATCTTTGCCATGGGCTGTCCTGATGCCCTGGCGCGGTATATCCCGTTCTGAAGCTTGACCATGGCCTGCTGCACTGTCGGGTGTCCCTGTTCGATGTTGATTATCTCCATTTGAAAACCTCTCGAAAACAATTATACGCTAATAAGCTATAATAATCTCATGAGACTGGACCGATTGATCGCAAACAGCGGAATAGGCACAAGATCTGCCGTCCGCGACATAATATCCCACGGCAGCGTACAGGTTAACGGCGCTGTCGTTACTGACGCATCATTTCACGTAAAAGAGACCGATTCTATCACCATAGACGGACAGGAGATAAACCTTCAGACCAAACTCTATTTCCTTCTGGACAAGCCCGACGGCGTCCTTACGGCCATGGAGGACAAGCGTCTGCCCTGCGTTGCGGACTATATTCCGTCAGAACTTAAGTCAAAGAAGCTCTCTCCTGTCGGAAGGCTCGATTACCACACGTCAGGACTTCTCATAATCACCAACGACGGAGAGCTCTCACACCGCCTCCAGTCGCCCAAATACGAGGTTCCGAAGATCTATATGGCAACCTTCAGGGGCCTTGCATGGACCGATGAGGAGATAAAGACAGTCGCTTCAGGCTTTACTATCCGTGACAAGGGCTACAGCGAGCAGATAGCTCCCGCTGACCTTAAGGTCATTGAGCCTGCAGATGACGGAAACAGCCGCGCGCTGCTGACCCTTCACGAAGGCAAGACACACGAAGTCAGAAGGATCTTCGCACACTTTAATAAGGAAGTATTGGAGCTCAGAAGGCTTGAGCTTGCAGGAGTAAAAATAGAAGAAGGCCTTGATTCCTGCGGAACCTTCAGGCCTCTTACCCAAGATGAATTAGATCTTCTTTTCGAAGCAACCGGACTTAAGCAGACTCCGGAAGCTCCTTTGCATAAGCTGCGTTAATGATCGACGTGATGATCTTTACCGTCATTACGTCATCGGTGCTGTTTTTACACTGACCCAGCATAAGCGTCGTCTGACGTGACTTCCACTTTGCTTCAACACCGAAATTGGTTACAACATCCTGATCTGTGATCTCAAATCCTATGAGGATCGGATCATCGGGGAACTCGGCAGGATTTTTGATATCCTCATCGCCGAGACCGTATTCCATTAACATATCATTCTTATATCTCACGGATTCGCGCTCTGACATGTATATGGGCTTTACGCCTGCCTTAGCCTCATCAGAGAGCCCTGCCATGATCTTATCGTAAAGGGGACCTATGTCCTTATAAACATTGAAATAATACATATATGCCCTGTTGTCAGATATGAGGACATCCGGATTCGTATAGAACTGGGCATTGAACGACTCATTGCCGATCTCATCCATTGGGATCTTCTCGTCGTTCGGCACGACAACATCGGCAAGACCCACGTAAGGGTTCTTAAGGCCCTGCCCCTCTAATGCCTCTCTCATATATGTGTTGTCGAGATACATGTGTCCAAAAACAAGTACGGAACAGTCATTCTGTGCATTCAGGAAATACCCGACCAATATTACGATAATGGATATTCCGACTACGGCGCCTAAAAGCCAGTTCTTCCAGTTGTAGTGGATAATTGTCTTCCAGTCGCTCTTATATCTGCCGAAATACTTCGGTTCGTTCTCGCGCATCTGCTCTTCTTTGGCCCTGACGTCACGTCTGCCTGATGCGATGTCGTAGACTGCGGAGATCTCGTCCTCCATTGCCTTGGATTCCGCGTCTTCCTTGCCTCTGTACTTCTTGGACATCTGCCAGAAACGGTCATCGATCTCCTTGATGTCGGCATCCGTGCCAAGCCCCATGTACTCGAGCGCCTGCTCACGGGTCATGCCTGCATATTTGCTGTCTGCATCAGACTTGGAGTCCGCGGTTCTCTCCTTGACCTCTTCATAACTCTTGCAGACGATCGTTTTGAATTTATTGCCGCAGAATACCCTTATGCCCTGGACGATCTGAAGATCGTTGTCATCGATGAGTGCCAGTGTCTCGAGGCCGCTCTTCTTGAGATTTGTGAAAAGGACTTTCTTGCTCCAGTAAAGGTCTTTCTCCGACAGCTCAGGATTGGCCTTAAAGTCCACCGCCATTACCTTACACTGATGACGCAGCACCATGTCTGCCGCATGCATCATGGGCGTTCTGTAATTATCCCTGATAGCTTTGCCCTTCAATACAACAAGGACGATGTTATCGTCCTTCTTGTACTCTACACTGAATTGTTCTGAATCAAATACTTCGTTCATTTAACTCCTGTTTTACAAGCATTTGATCGCGAGACGCACCACATTCATGGCTGCGGACTGGACATCTGCAAGCGTAAGCCTGCCGTGGTTAACTGCCGTAACGATATCCTGTGCATTCTTGGCACAGCCGGGCATCTGCATGTCGCAGCCTGCGTAAACGCAGAGTCTTGAGAATGCCGGCGGGTACTTGAGTTTCTTCTCGTCATAGCCCAGGAATTCGACATCTTCAAATGAGGAGAACCAGTCTGTCATGACAGCGCCTTCATAGTCCCACTCATCTCTGAGTACGTTCTGGATCAGCTCGTAATTGTTTGCTGTATGGATTCCGTTGAGGAGATTATACGAAGTCATTACGCAGAAAGGCTGCGCAAGCTTGACCGCAATCTCAAATCCTCTCAGGTATATGTCACGCAGAGCTCTTACCGATACGTGAGAGTTGCTGAACATTCTGTTATTTTCCTGGTTGTTGCAGGCAAAGTGCTTGATGGTAACACCCTTGCCGTCAACAGACTGGACACCCAATGTGTCATAAGCTGCACATAGTCCCGTAACGAGCGGATCTTCGGAGTAATACTCGAAGTTTCGTCCGCACAAGGGATTTCTGTGGATATTCATTCCCGGTGCGAGCCAGAGATGTACACCGAATTCCTCCATCTCCTCACCGACAAGGCGTCCGAGCTTCTCGATAAGGCCGAGATTCCATGTGGACGCAAGGGAGAGAGCCGTAGGGATCATGGTGCAGTACTGGTAATAATCGACCGCATCTTCGGGTGTATCTTCCGGGAACGGATTATTGATATGACCGAATATCTCGCCGCCTCGTAAGAGGTCTCCGTTCCTTGTTGCCTTGAAATGAGGCTGGAGTCTTAAGCCTGCAGGACCGTCAGCCATGACGAGGACAGGGAATCTTCTCTTTCCTTCGAAGCGTCCTGTAGTCTCTGCTGCAGCGCCGGGTACATGCATGGCAGATGAGAATACGACATCCTCGAATCCGTCCTTGATGTAGTTTCCGACGATAAGCTCTGAAAGCTCTTCCAGTGAGAACTGTGCAACGAATTCAGCAACACCGGCATTACGTCCGATAACTGAACCCAATGTGAGGACTTCGTCTCTCCTCTCGTCCATGTGGGTCTCACAGACACCTCTGTATCTGATGATGCTCCTTCTGACACGGAACAGGTTGAGAGTGAACTTCCTCTCGCATGTTAAGAGCTGTGCATAATCAATAGCCTGATGCGCTTCCTTGCCCTTTCCGGGATTCTTCATATCCTCGAAAAGATATCTTGCGTCATCTTCCAATATCCTGTCGTACTTCTCCTGGACAATAAACTCAGGAATGTTAAGTACTGCTTCGATGTTTGTCTCACGTGAACTCGTGCCGACTCTGATGATGTAGTCACCGTCAGGAATGACTCTTGCGGGATATCTGTCGTCGAAGCAGGCGAAATTATCGATCGGGAATGTGATCTCAACATTCATGCTCTCACCGGGATAGATGAGATCTGTCTTTGCAAAGCCTGCGAGTTCCTGATAAGGTCTGTCAACAGGACCTTCAGGTGCAGAGAAATATACCTGTACGACTTCCTTGCCCGGGAAATCTCCGGTATTAAAGACCTTGACCCATATGCTGATGTCATTGCCTTCCTGGGTTACGCTCAATACCTCTGTGGAGAATGTCGTATAGGATCTGCCGAATCCGAAGCAGTATGCAGGTGTGATACCGAATGAATCGAAGTATCTGTATCCTACGTAGATGCCTTCCTTGTAGAACTCATCATCAGTATCGCCGTCAAGGCTGGAGAACTCATTTGCACAGGGATAATCCTCATAGTGGCTTGCCCATGTATCAACGAGCTTTCCCGAAGGATTTGTCTTGCCCGTAATGGCATCAGCAACGATATCGCCGGTCTGGTTGCCGACCTGTCCTACAAAGAGGATCGAGCTGACACCGGGACGGTGCTTGAGACGTGTCATATCGATAACGCCTCCGATGTTAAGGAGAACGATTACCTTGTCGAAATTGTCAGTGATGTAATTGAGATTGTATTCCTCTTCGTCAGTCAGATAATAATCGCCCTTCTCAGGCTTTCTGTCTCTGCCTTCAGTGGAATCACGGGAGATAACGAAGATCGCTGTGTCGCATGAAGCTTCAGCAATATCCTCTTCGGTGATCTGAGGCTGAACGGGTTCTTCAAACGCCATCTCGAAATAAACGGTTGTAGCGGGAATGCCGCGTTCTCTTGCGGTCGACTCAACCTTGTCCATATAAGCCTTGAGGGAAGAATCGTAGATCCCGTCATATCGGTCAAGCCATCCCTTGGATGTTATTTCAAAGCCTGCATTGGCAAGGCCATCGCAGATCGATACGTTATTTCTGGTGTTAACCTCACCGGAACCGTCGCCGCCTCTTACGGTATGTCTGGCTCCGTTTCCGTAAACGGCTATTCTGCCGGGAGTTGTTATAGGCAAAGCCCCGTTGTTCTCAAGCAGGACAAGGCACTCGCTCGCAAGTTCTCTTACGGTTTCCGCATGCCTCATTTCCAATTCGGTGACTGCATCAGTAGTCTTCGCGAGAAAATCCATATAACACCCCTTCCGTAAAGCCGCCGAGAAACGCCGACTTTACTATTCAGCTAAACACATTGCATATTATATTATAAAAATTCTCAAGGTCAAAACCAGAAAAAAAAGAAAGGCACCCCGGAATATCCCTCCGGAGTGCTTCTTTTAAGTTACCTGTAATCCGATATCAGAATGACCTGTCCGCCCGACCGGTAATCATAGTCATCGACAGTCCTGCTGTCGTAATACCTGATATCTTTCGAACCGTATATCGAATACGTCAGCGTTCCCTTGTTTTCCTCTCCGGGAGTGATCTTGATCTTAAGCTTATAGACCGTCTGGTCAGCTCCGGCAAGTTCCGCATTGGAAAACTTAAACGGCGACATATCGCGCCTGACATAAATAGTCTTCTCGTAGGCAGTCTTGTCGCTGTTAAAGTAGATCGCGATATCCTCCAAAGACGCCTGATCCTTCAGAGTACAGTTGCTGGCGATCCTTCCTATGAATTCACTGCATTCCTCATCCTTGTAGACGGAATATGAGAAATCCTTAATGTTGCTTACGTTATCAGCGCAAAGCCCGACTTTTGCGGGTGCATCCGTCATTGGGACTACACAGGCAAGCTTAAGGTACTTAACTTCCTCCGTGATCTCGGAGAGGGCCTGCTTGCAGACTTTCCCCTTTACCGCAGATGCATGCCACATCATTGCCTTGCCGTTCTCAATGCCTGCGTATATGCCGATATGCGTCCAATATGTCTTGTTATAGTCGTTGTCCCACATAATGATGTCACCGGGCTGAGCACCGATGCTCTCCATGTAGCCGACCCAGTTCTTATTTGTGAAGCCCTCTACCTTTTTCCTGTTGGAACCCCTGGCATTGACGAGCTTTCCGACATAATTATTGTACAGCCATGTGACCGAAGTGCCGCCCGGGCCGTATACTTCATACCTGTCAACGTAGCTGTTGGCGACAATATGTTCCTCATTACGGTTAAATTCATACGACATAAGGGTCTTCTTCTCCTTATAGTCGTAACAGACTTTTACCTTATGGACCGTACCGAAAGTGATCCTTAACACCATGCTGACAAAGCCGTCACAGGCAAGTTCGTGAATCTGAGAGCCTGAAGTATATGCAACTTTGTTGAGCAGCTTGCAGTTAGCGAGGATCTTGCTGCGGAATTCCTCCTGCGTCATGAAAGAGTCAGGGTCCGGGCTCCTGTCCCTGAATACGTCATAGAGAGTCTGGTATTTGGTATCTGCAACAACGTCAACGGGCTTTATATATGAGCCTGCTATGCCTGCAACAACTGCAGTCACTGCCATTACAGCAATTGCCTTTAAGGCAATCTTCCTGATGTTTATTATGCCCATTAGACCTCGCTTTTTTCCCCACGTAAATTTTAGCAAGGCAAAAACAGCATGTAAATCATTTTTAAAGTTTCATGTAAGACCATTTCGTGACAAAGTCATAACGGAAACCTTTGGGGCGCACAGCGTAAAAAATGCCCGCCAAGCTCATAATACTGATGCTTTGGCGGGCTTTCTTATTTCTAAATAATGGTCTTTATCACCATTTCCACTCTTCGAAAAACCTTCTCTTTTTCCCTTCCTTGTTATGTCTCTTGCCCCATTCATTGACAGAAGCCATAACGATCAGGATGCTTCCGGAAACCAGGAGATAGATAAGCCATACAAGTGTTGCCCAGAAAACTACAGACAGGTATATAGCGATCGATACCATGGAAACGATGCCCAGGATAAACCACAGTCTGAGGCGCCTGATGAATGAGAAAATAAAGATCCCGACAGCAGCAGTTCCAACGATTATGAGGTCAACAGCCTCACCGGTGACTGCCGCGGAAACGCCCTCTGCAACCAGTGCCAGCGATACTCCCGTAAACCAGATGTATTTGGCGGACGCTTCAGGGAATGGCTTTATCACCTTACAGATCAATAACAGAGTTCCGAGCATAAGCGCGAGATTGATCTCGAAAGCAATCACCTCAGGGTATTCAAGATAAGGCTGTGCGAGGATACCTATGCAGCAGAATACAGAGAAAATGCTTAAGATAACTCTAAAAGGCACCTTTACCCTTCCCGCAAGATTCATTATCAGGACCGCAATAGTAAAGCAGATTGCCATAGGCAGATAATCTTCGTATCTCGTTCCGAAAAGGAATAACCATGATGTAAGCGTTAGATAGTCCACTCCTTTTTCAGAGAACATGGTCTTGCGGAACAGCAGCCTTCCCAAACCGGAAACCGCAAGTGCCAGAACGATCATCAGGATATTGTTCAGAGCATCATTGCTTATCTTCGTAACCTCGGTTATTAAAGCAAACTCTGCTGCAAATATAGGAACTATCGTAAAGAATTCAGCCTTAAGCAATGCCAGGATAACCGCAAAAATAACCGCTATTGCAAATGTCTGCCAATCAGGTCCGATAAGGACTGCTGAGCAGATGAACCAGATCGTTGAAAATGCCAGTGAGAAATACTTTATCGCCGCGATATTCTCATCTTCAAGTTTTCTCTTAAAGAATGCCACTGCCACTGCTGCCACATTGATCACAAGGAATGTAAGCGCAGCTATCTGTCTTGTCAGATTGATATAGTCTTCAGGGATAAACTCCAATCCCCATTCCTGCTGCGCATTGAACTCGATCATAAGGAATACGCCTATTGACAATGCGTTAATGCACGCAGAAAGCCATGCCATCTGGCCGATCCCGATTTTCTTATTCCTGATCGCATTAACATTAAAGTTCACAGCGAAAAGAATAATCGCAAAAGTCAGGAGCCATGCGCAGACATAAAGGTCTTTGCAGAGTATAAATCCCCTGCTATAAGCAAAGATCGAGAAAAAGCCCGACACAAGAGATATTCCGGCCATTATCATGCCGATAAGCTTGAGCCTCAGATCATCTTTTGTGGTAAATCTGAAGATCAGAGTAACGACCGCAGGGATCAGGGCCAAGACAGGAAAATAGATATTTCCGGAGAATGGATTATCTTCAGGAACGAAATAGAGTATTGTCACTCCGATGTAGTAACAGATCGCGGTAAGAACAGCCATTATGACCTGTTCTGCTACCGGAACTGCTTTTCTGAAGAACTCGGCAAACTTGTTCTCTTTCCTTGCAAATACAGGCTCCGCTGTCATCCTGAACACGAAGAGAACAATCAGGAGGAAGCATGATATAACGCCCATTATAGGGCAGTCTTCTATCGACATGATCGCTGTTATCGTGTTCAAGACTATGGGAAGAACCGTATCCGAAGCCCATGAAGATATCTTAAGGATCTTGTGGATCACGAAGAGCAGAACTGTGATTGCCATCATGACAGCAGTAACGAGAACCATATTGTCCGAATCCAGGAAAATAACCAAGGATATCTCTATCAAGAATCCCATCACAGGAGTTATGAATTTTACCCAGGCCCTGCTTTTCGAGAACTTGGTAAACAAAACAAGAACTATGAATTCAACTACAGTACCTGCAACGATCGCAATATCAGCAAAAGCTACCGTAAAGAGCAGTAATAACGCAGGTACATAAGTCATTATTTCAGAATAGACCCTGAAGAATATCTCTTCCCTGAACAAAGGAATAAGGGCAGCAATCCTCAGCATCAGGGCAAGGGTCGCAAGACCCAGACAGATCGCAGTCCATTCGCTGACTTCAGTGCTCGCCTGCCCTGCCAGAGCTGAAAGGAAAACAACGAGCCATGTAAGCGCTATATAAGTTGTAGTGCGGTAAACATTGACTTTGCCTTTTTCGTTAAAAATGAATCTTCCTGCTATCGAAGATAAGAGAAGAACAAATGAAGCAACAGATGCCACTATCCAGCCTTTTCCGTTACTGAACGAGAACGATGGGCCGAACAATTCATAGACGCCCATACCTATAACAACTATAGGTCCCAAAAGGCTTGCGAGCGTGTAAAGAGCAAAACCTGTCTGCTGCAGCTTTAATCCCTTTCCTGCAAATAATGACATTCCGTAGATCATGACAACTACTGCGATAAGGCCTATAACTCTTACCGCATCAGACATCCATTCCCATGATCCCGTCATGAACGTGGCGCCTACCATCGTAAGGAGCAATACGCCGATACCGAATGTGATATTGATGCTGCTAAAGAATTTCTCGCGTTTAGGCTTATCAGCAGCAGCAACTGCCGTTGGCTGATATGGAGTTGATGCAGGCGCAGAAACAGACGCAACTGCCGGAACAGGTGCCGGAGCTGCTTTAGGAGCAGAAACCGGTGCTGATACAGTTGCTGAAACAACCGGAGTCTGAGAGACCGGTGTATGAACATATTCAGCCGCAGCTGCCTGCTTTACAGGCTGCTGTACAGGCTGATATACCTGCTGCTGAACTTGCTGTACCGGCTGGTATACAGGCTGCTGTACAGGCTGCTGTAACGGTGTCTGAACCGGCTGCTGAACGGGAGCACGATATAAAGGATAAATCCGTTGATACAAGTCCGGATCGCGTTCCTTGATCATGCGCTCCAGTTCAGTTATTCTTCTGCCCCGTTGTATATATTTGACCAGAAAAACAACAAAAAGCACGGCAAAAGCAACTGCCATAACAGCAAATGGTGTTGAGTCCAAAACTCTCCTAAACCCAAACAAATCAACCATCTCATCATCCTCCTTTGTCAAGAAGTTCTGATACCGGGATATTAGCATTCACAAAGGATTGTTGTAAATAGCTTTGATAGTCAAAGCAATTTATTGCAACAATTTTGCCTAGCTTTTTTGACAGTTTGGGATCAACAGTATTTATCTCTGAACTCTGCCTGAACCGTCACCTTTTGCAAGCTTCATTACTTCATCGATCGTAACTCTGTTGAAGTCGCCGTCGATCGTGTGCTTTAAGCAGCTTGCAGCAACGGCAAATTCAAGGGCTTCCCTGTCATCTGCCAGTTCATTAAGGCCGTAGATGAGTCCGCCGGCGAAAGAATCTCCGCCGCCTACTCGGTCGACGATGTCATACATCTCATATTTGCGGCTTACGATGAATTCCGTGCCGTTGTTAAGAGCTGCAGCCCAGAAATTGATATCAGCGCTCTTGCTCTCTCTTAATGTGATCGCAACCTTCTTGACGTTAGGGAACTTCTCAAGGAGTGAATCACTAAGCTTCTTATAGTCTTCCTGATCGAGCTTTCCGCCTTCGACATTGCTCTCACACTTAAGTCCCAATGACTTCTGGCAGTCCTCTTCATTTGCAATGATGATGTCTGCATACTTCGTCATTTCGGTCATGACTTCCTTAGCGTCAACGCCGTATTTCCAGAGGTTCTTGCGGTAGTTAAGATCGATCGAGACAGTAACGCCTCTCTTTTTCGCTTCCTTAACAGCAAGGATCGAAGCATCCTTTGTCTCTTCAGAGATAGCAGGTGTAATGCCTGAGATGTGAAGCCACTTTACGCCCTTATAGACGGCATCCCAGTCATAACCTTCAGGCTTAAAGAGCGAGATCGAGGAATATGCCCTGTCGTAGATGACCTTGCTCGCACGCTGGTTAGCACCAGTCTCAAGATAGTAGATACCCATTCTTCCTGCAGTGCGGATGACCTTGGATGTATCGACATTAAATCTTCTGAGCTCGCCTATGGCAGCATCGCCGATCGCATTATCGGGTATAACAGACAAGAACTCCGCTTCAAGCCCGTAGTTTGCAAGAGATACAGCTACATTGGCCTCACCGCCGCCGAAAGTCGCTTCAAGAGAAGGAGACTGCAGGAATCTCTCCCTGCCGGGGCTCTTAAGTCTTAACATCAATTCACCGAAAGTAAGATATTTGCTCATGATCTTGTCTCCTTAATGATCTTGACGGCCTCTGCCGATAATGCTGTTATTTTATCCCAGTCGTGGTTTGCAATGTCATCTTTTTTGCATACCCAGCTTCCGCCAATGGCAGCAACGGACTTATTGCTGATAAAATCCTTAAGATTAGCTTCGGATACGCCGCCCGTAGGAAGGAACTTTACCTGACCGAACGGAGCCGACAAAGCCTTGATCGCCTTGATGCCTCCGAAAACATCAGCCGGGAAGAACTTGACTACATTAAGTCCGAGGCTTATAGCCTTAATTATCTCACTCGGAGTAACACATCCGGGGATAACAGGGATATTATTTCCCTTTGCCCAGATAACAACGCCGTCATCAAGACCCGGTGACACGATGAACTTCGCACCGTTCTTTACAGCCAAAGCCGCCTGTTCGACGCTGATGACCGTGCCTGCGCCTACAGTCATCTCAGGTACTTCTTTCGCGATCACGGCTATGGATTCAGCGGCGCATTCCGTCCTGAAAGTTATCTCCATAAAGTCGATCCCGCCCTTGAGCAGAGCCTTTGCGAGCGGCACTGCGTCATCGGCATTATTTAAGACTACGACCGGTACGATTCCGGTGTTGTAAACCTTTTCAAAAAACGTCATAATTATCACCTCTCAAACAACTGGTATTCTACCATACTTTTGGTTGCGATTATAGCAAAAATAAGTTATTTTATAGGTGTTATACAACAATCCGAGGTGAAATATGAAGAGTTTAACAGGCGACAACTTCCTTCTGGAAAACAATACCGCCCTCACACTTTATAACGAATATGCAAAAGATCTCCCGATCGTTGACTATCACTGTCACATCGAATCCCGTGAGATCGCAGAAGATATCAACTATGAGAACATCACAAAGCTCTGGCTCGGCGGCGATCACTACAAGTGGCGTCTCATGAGAACAGCAGGCATCGATGAGAGATTCATCACAGGTGATGCTTCAGACAAAGAGAAGTTCATGATGTGGGCGAAGGCCGTCGAATCCGCCTTCGGAAATCCCTTATACCACTGGACCTGCCTGGAACTTAACAGGTATTTCGGCATTGAAGAGCCCCTGTCGGTCTTAAATGCCGAGAACGTCTGGAATAAGGCAAACGAGATTCTCGCTTCAGGTGAACTTTCCGCAAAGAAAATAATGCAGAGATCCAATGTCGAGCTTATCTGCACGACCGACGATCCTGTCGATTCTCTTAACTGGCACAAGCAGATCAAGGAATCCGGCTTCGGATCAAGAGTTCTCCCTGCTTTCAGACCTGACAACATCGTTGACATCGAGAAAGACTCTTTCAATTCTTATCTCGCTAAATTGGAAACCGCATCAGGAATGAAGATCGGTTCGATGGATGACCTCAAAAAAGCCTTGATCTCAAGGCTCGATCATTTCGAGGCTTCAGGATGCAAACTTTCCGACCACGGCACCGAATACATCTGGTACGGCAAAGACCTCGGCGTCACATCAGACGATGTTTTCGCAAAGAAAATGTCCGCACCTGACACTAAGCTCTCAGCAGAAGAACTTACGGTGTACAAGACTGATCTCATGCTCTTCTTCGCACGCGAATACGCAAAGCGCGGATGGACGATGCAGCTCCATTTCGGATGCAAGAGAAACGTCAATTCGGTTATGCTCGAGAAGGTCGGTATCAACTGCGGCTGTGACATCATCACAGGCTCATTCGATTTTGTAACGCCTCTTACGGGTTACATGGATAAACTTAACAGCGATGGGCTCCTTCCGAAGATGATCATCTATTCATTGAACCCTACAGACAATACCGTGATCGACACGTTGTGCGGTGCATATAACGACGGCAGCGTACCCGGCAAGATATCACACGGTGCTGCATGGTGGTTTAACGACAATCTCTTAGGCATGGAAGACCATTTGAAGTCACTCTGCGCTCAGAGTTCCCTTCCCTGCTTCATGGGAATGCTCACGGATTCCAGGTGCTTCCTGTCATACACAAGGCATGAATACTTCAGAAGGATCTTCTGCAATTACTTAGGCACCGAAGTCGAGCGCGGCAGGTTCCCCAACGATAAACGCATCCTTAAGGACATAATCGAGCGGGTCTGCTACAAGAATTCCAGGAATATGTTCGAAGCCTGAATGCTTATTTGACCGCGTGTAACATTGTTACAAGAACGCAGAAACCTTGTCAGATATGGTTTCTGCGTTTTTTATGGCATTTATAGAAATCAAGCCTTCCGCTCCGCTTTTCGATAAAACACCGCAACCCCCTTATCGAAACCAACCATTTCACCCGCCTTTTTGGTAATTAAATATCTTAACCATAAAAAAGGAGTTGCCTCGGATGAGACAACTCCTTATTAAACTTAATGAGATCTAAGCTTCAGATTATTTGTAGAGCTGAGCGTAGATGTCTACGAGGCCCTGATAGTTAAGTGCTTCACAAGACTTAACGTACTCATCCCACTTAGCGTCGATCTTTTCCTGACCTGTAACGAACTTGAGTGTCCAAGCGTTAACGTTACTGATGAGAGGTGTAGCGATGAGGTTGATCTCTTCGTTCTGATCGGGTGTAGGAGCGAGACCAGGTGCAAGAGGCGGAACGTCTCTGTCCTGAGCGTCACGTGCTACGTAATCAGCAACTGCGCCTGTAAGGTTGTCAGACATTTCTGCAACAGTACCACCGTACCAGAAGTTACCGCCTGCATAACCCCACTTGAGTCTGATGTCTGTCATGGACTCTGCTTCATCATTACCGAAACCGAGACCTGAGCAGCAGAAACCAGCCTTAAGCTTCTTCTGACCGTCAACTACTTCGTAGTGCTCACCTTCGACACCCCACTTTGTAAGGTCATATGCCTCGTGAGAATAGAAGAGCCAGTCAACGAATCTGAGCATCTGGATGAATCCGTCTTCGCCGAGATCATCAAGAGCCTTCTTTGAGATCATAACGCCGTTCTCAAGTCTCTCAGGAGATACTGTGGAGTTTCTTGTAGAACCGATAGGCATTGTGATTACATAGTTCTCATAGTTGCCTGCACCGAGCTGAGCTGTCATGTTCTGCTCATAGTTAGCCCACTGGCCCTGGTTGATAGACATGATAGCTGTCTTGCCGTTGTAGTACTTAGCTGTAGCTGTAGCATCGTCCTGTGTGAATGTTTCAGGATCGAGGATGCCTGCTTCAACGAAGCTGTTAGCTGTCTTAAGGAATTCCTTGTAGTTATCAGATACAGGTGAGAAGAGGAACTTATCCTGATCCTTGTTGTATCTCATACCGTTACCGATGTTCCAACCAGCATTTACATCATATGTAGCTGCCATAACACCGAGGAGGTTTCCGCCGGAACCCTGACCGGATTCGTTACCGCACCAGAGGTCAGACCAGATGTAGTCGGACTCTTTGCACATACCCTGAGCTACCATGTAGGACTTAACCTTCTTCAAAGCTTCGAGGAAGTCTGCCCATGTCCAGTCCTTCTGGAGAGCAACGACGTCAACGCCTGCCTTGTCCCAGATATCCTTTCTGATTACGAAAGAATAGTTGATGAGGTTGGATTCCTTCATACCAGGGAGCTTGTAGTACTTACCATTAGATCTTGTGATCGTCTGGATGTCCTTAGAGAGATCATACTTGTTGTAGAACTCTGTGTAGTAAGGCATGTACTTAACATAGTCAGAAATAGGAACGATAGCACCACCATCTACGAACTTTGAATCATCATAGATCTTAGGAATGATGTAAGCTGCGTTGCCTGCCTGGATGTCAAGAGTGATCTGATCCATGTAGTCGCCGCTATCATAAGACTTGATGTCGAGCGTAACATTTGTGAGTTCCTCGATCTTCTTGAAAACACCCTCCGTCTTCCAAGTATCGACCATCGGATACCATGATGCATCACTGAAGAACATCGTGTATGTTACGGGCTGGTCTGCACGGAATGTCTTTCCTACTCCGTATGTGTAGGGAACATTCTCCTCTGTCTCAGTAGGCTCAGTTTCGATCTGACTGGGAATTGTAGTCGTCTCAGAAGTCTCATTAGTGCCGTTACAAGCAGCTAAACTTGAGAGCATTGAAACTGCAAGACCTACACACATTACTTTTGCAAGTTTTGTTGTCTTCATAACTGTTTCCTTTCTTTACATTTTTCTATTGCCGTGGGTGAGTCCCATTTAGCACAAAGTGATTACTCTTTTACGCCGCCGAGCATCATGCCCTGGACGTAATATTTCTGAATGAACGGATAGATGCAGATGATAGGAAGAACCGTAAGTACCATCGCGCATGACTTGATGTTCGCTGACATGTTCTGCGCATCAGGATCGGATGCACCGGCACCTCTGATGATCGTCTGGAGGAAGTATGCTACAGGCCACTTTGCCTTATCCTGCAGGTAGAGCTTTGCATTGAACCAGTTGTTCCAGTACATAACCGCATAGAACAAAGTCATGGTCGCAATGATAGGTGTCGACAGAGGTCTTGCGATGTGCCAGAAAACTCCGAACTTGTTAAGACCGTCGATCTCTCCTGCTTCTTCCAGGTCTTTCGGAATACTCATGAAGAATGATCTCATGAGGATTACGTAATAAGTACTGATGAGCATCGGGAGAATGAATCCCCACATTGAATTCTTAAGGCCGAGTTTCAGCATCAATACGTAGTTCGCCATAAGTCCGCCGCCGAAATACATCGTAAAGATAATGAACGGTGACAGGATCTTATTTACCTTAAGCTTCGGCTTCGACAACGGATAAGCCAGTATCGAAGAGAAGAACAAGGACAATACGGTTCCTATGATCGTATATAAGATCGTGTTTCCGTAATATCTTAAGAACTCGTGATTGTTTCTTGTAATAACGTAGATATATGTGTTGATGCTGAAATCTTCAAAAGTAAGCTTTCCGTCGATGAATGACTGGATGCTGAGCTCTCCTGCGATGATCGCATGGTCAGACGTGAATGACTGGACGATGAGATAAAGGAACGGGAAAAGCGTTACCAATGAGATGATTGCCATCAGGATAAAATTGCATGCGGTAAACGTCTTATACGCTGCCGATTCCTTGATCTTATTCTTAGGATTATGAATGTGTATCTCTTTCCTTAATTCGGGAGCTGTGTTAGTAATATCACTCATACTCTTACCCCCCTTACCAAAGACTTGTATTTGCGACTTTGCGTGATACAAAGTTCGCGGCTGTGAGAAGTACCAGGTTGATCAATCCTTCGAAAAGACCAACTGCCGTTGCGAAGTTGATACTTCCTGATTCGATACCCATACGGAAGACGTAAGTGGATACGATATCTGATGTCTCATATGTCAGAGGGCTGTAAAGGAGATATACCTTCTCGAAGGCTCCGCCTGATCCTACGAGTCCGCCGATATCAAGGATAAGGAGCGTTGCGATAGTAGGAAGGATACAGGGAATCGTTACGTGCAATACCTGCTGGAAATGATTTGCGCCGTCAACCGTTGCTGCCTCATAAAGTGAAGGGTTGATGCCTGACATTGCTGCGAGATAGAGTATCGTGCCCCAGCCTAAGCTCTGCCATACACCTGATGCTACGAAGATTGTTCTGAACCATTCGGCAAGCGCGATGAAGTTGATCTTCTCTCCGCCTAACTGCTGGATGATGTCGTTGACAGGACCGCTTGTGGAAAGGAGTTCCTTAATCATGCCGCAGACGATAACCATAGAGATGAAGTGCGGAAGATAAGATACTGTCTGAACGAATTTCTTCCAGTGAAGATTTCTGATCTCATTTAAGAGCAGAGCGAAGATAAGAGTTAACGGGAATCTGAAAACCAGATAGAGGCCGTTAAGGATGAGCGTGTTCTTGAATGCATCCCAGAACGGCTTAGCAGAAATGAACTGTTTGAAATACTTAAGTGTAAGAGGACCCTCGCCGAAGATATTGCCGCCGGCATAATACTTACGGAAAGCGAGGATATTACCAAACATAGGTATATATCTGAAGATGATGTAATAGATTACCGGGAAAAGGAACATGACATAAAGCTGCCAATTGATGCGAAAATCCTTTCCCATCCTTCTGCTGAGAGTTAACTTAGTCGGTGTCCACTCTGCCGGCTGCTCTTGCTGAATCTGTTCGTTCTTACTCATTTTGTTAAACCCCTAGGTCGGCCTAATGTTAAAATGCTAACTCTTTTGTCCTCTTGTATGCTTGTATGGAAGTTGGTTAGCTTGGTATGAGATTATCACCGTATTGGCGATATGTCAATACTCTAATCGAGTAGAATGCTAGGATTTGTGCAACACGAATAACGCCCGGGTACTAATCCCGGGCGTATGATCTTAACTTTTAAATTAATTTATTTGTTTAATTTTATAGAAGCTTTCGCTATATCTGCGCCGATCCCGCTCTTGTTCTGAGGATGGAGCTCGTATACCGGATCAGGTGCGGGAGCATTGACTACTTTTGCATTGGCGATATATTCCGGTGCTCTTTCCTGAAGCTCCTGAATCTTCCTCCAGCCTTCCGGGACTTCGCTCTCGAAAGTGAGCGGATTGATGTAATCAGCCATCTTTACTAGGATCAGCGGAACCTCACCGAAGAATTCCCTCATCTTTTTGAAAGTCCTTATCATCTTCTGATCGTAACTGTAAGGATTAGCGGAGCCCTGCTCAAGGATCGATCTTGCCAATTCCGTATTTACCATGGTCAATCCGTCAGGATCACCGGCATTGGACTCTCCCTGGTACCACCAGATCTGTGAGATGCCGATATTTTTAATAGTTAATATGCTCGCGTAATAAAGAGTCGCGGGAAGCATCTGCGCCATCGGAATGGAATTGAACTTCGGCATCTTCTTCTCTGTTACCATCTTCCATTCGCCCATTATGTCGATCTTTCCGGCAGGCGTTTCCAGATAATACGGGTGTCCTTCTACGAAGCCGCCGAACTCCTGCTCGACCATGAGCCTTGTCATTAATGTGTTCTTACCATTATTAAGGATCGAACCGTCGAAATGATACATTCTCGGCGGATACTGATATTCGGTCCTGCCGACTTCAATTCCATTAATATATGTAATGTCTGCATCGATCAGGTCGCCTAATCTTAAATAGCATTCACCTTCGCAGGCTCCGTCGTAATCAAATTCCTTAATGAACCAGACAACGCCTGAGAAATCCTTAACAACGATTCCGGGAAGGGTAACCGGCTTAGCATCCTTAATGCCTTCTTCGATATCAAAATCGTTGTCGTTCGCTTCAGCGCGCCAGTCGATCGTCAGCTGCTGCCAGCGTTCAACGTATTTCTTCAGACTGCCTTTTCCTCTTAAGGGAGCTATCTCATCTTCGCTTATGCCTGATGCATAGAGATCTTCTTCGCACATCCATGCTTCGATCGTCGATCCGCCCTGTGCACTTGCGATAAGACCGATCGGTACGTTCTTTTCTTCGAATATCCTCTTGGCAGCATAGAATCCGATAGCGCTGAAAGCATTCTTCTTTTCGCCTGCGGCACTGATCCAGTCGGACTCGGGCAGAGTGCAGATACTCTCCTCACCGACATTCGGGATCTCGAGATCAGGCGTAAGAAGATACTGTCTTACATAAGGATAATCCTTAGCTTCGACCTCTTCCCTGTTAAGCTCCAGTGTTCTTTCAACCGGCAGCTCCATGTTGGACTGGCCTGCAAGCAGATATACGTCGCCGATGCATACGTCCTTAAGTGTTATGGTGTCGGTTCCTTCAACCTTAAGTTCGGTATCGAAAACTACGTCCATGGGTTCAAATTCTGCTTTGAATCTGCCTTCAACGACCGGTGCGGTAACTGACTGTCCGGCAAGAGTTACTGTTACGGATGAGCTTGCGCTCTCATAACCTTCAATGATTATCTTTTTATTTCTTTGAAGGACCATTCCGTTTGAGTAGATGCCGAGAAGTTTTGTTGATTCCATATTATTCACCATCCTTTGAAGGTATTGTAACTTGCACGCAGTTTCTTGTCTACCATTCTAGTCTGCAAGCAATTGATTTTTACCGGATTCACTTTTATACTGACACCAAAGGAAGGTAAACAGATGAAGAAATCTTTCGATCACATTCAGAACAGCTGGCTTTATAGATTAAGTAAAGCTATAGGAGATGTAGTAATAATCTCCGCTCTGTTCCTGCTGTTTTGTCTTCCGGTAGTTACCATAGGCGCTTCCGTTACTGCTCTATATTACACCGTTTACCGGAAATTCTATAAGAAGAGCGATGAAGTAACCAAAGATTTCATGAGATCCATTAAGGACAACCTTAAGAACGGTGTCATTATCCATCTTATTTATCTTCTGTATAGCGCCATCGTAGGATTCAACATCTACTTTGCCTTTAACGGCTTAGGCGGTGTCAAGCTTCCCGATTGGTATGTCGTCGTATCCTTTATCCCGGTATTCCCTGTAATCTTTACTCTGCCATTTGTTTATCCTCTCATGGCCAGGTTCAGCAACGGCATAAAGGGAACACTCACAAACAGCTATACGCTATGCATGATAAACTTCCCCAAGTTCTTACTTATCTGGCTTATCTTAATCTTAGCTCTGGCAGTAAGCGTATGCTTCCCGCCTGCAGCGCTCGTAATTCCCACCGGTGCAATGTATCTTACTCAGATGATCACCGAGAAAGCTTTTGCCAGAGCCCTTGCAGTAGAGAAAAAGCGCGAAGAGAAAGCTGACGCATCAGAGGTGACTGCTGATGGCTGAATATTTTAACCTCATTCAGGTAATATCCGGAGTGGCTTCCGCCGCTTTAGTATTCATCGGCATCGGCATGAGTGTAAGAAAGCTCAATCCCGAGAAGTACGAGACTATCCCTGTAAAGACTACAGTAATCTCTACTTTGCTCATAATCCTCGGCATTCTCTCTTATGCCGTTATGAAGACATGTACGAACATGACGATAGTGACCGAGGAACACTATGAACTCTGGGCTCTCTATTTCGCTTCTCTGGAAGAAGTAATAAAAGTATTCGGGTTCATATGCTTTGTTCCTCTCCTCTTCAGGCTGTTTAAGCCCAGGACGCGCAAGGAAAAGCCCGCCGAAGATGAGTATTCTGAAGAGGAAGAAGAGAACTGATCTTATATTTTTCCGCAATTCGGAAAAATAATGCATAAAAGAGTCTTCTTTATCCTGATAAAACCATAACTTATCCCCTATTTTGCTATATTTTGGCGGGTATTACTGAAGCCCCTGTTAAGTTAGTATTTTCATATGTCATATTCTATTGACAAAGCTCAAGACTACTAGTATGCTAGTAGACAGAATGAGACTTGAGTATTGTCACATGACTCTCTTTTCAGTACAAATTCGGGGTGAAATATCGTATGAAATTGGTTTTGCGGTGGTTTCCGTACGGTGATGACAGTGTATCACTGAAGCAGATTAAGCAGATTCCGGGCGTAAGCGGCGTAGCTACACATCTTACTAAGATCCCCGTGGGCGACATCTGGACTATGGATGAGATCAATCTGGTCAAGGATGAGATCAACTCTTACGGTCTCGAGATGGAAGTCATCGAGAGCCTTAATATCCACGAAGACATCAAGAAGGGACTCCCTACCAGAGACCAGCTTATCGATAACTACATCGTTTCCATGAGAAACCTTGCTAAGGCAGGCGTTAAGTGCATCTGCTATAACTTCATGCCTGTTATGGACTGGTACAGGAGCAATCTTGCAAAGGAGCTTTCTGACGGCAGCACTGCAATGGCATACTGTCACAAGGAAGCAGTTCAGCTTACACTCGAGAAGATCACAGCTTCCATGATCGACGGATCACATAATTTCAGCCTTCCCGGATGGGAGCCTGAGAGATTCGGCCAGATGGCGGAAGACATCAAGTTCTATCAGAGCATGTCTTCTGAAGAATATTTCAAGAACATCAAGTATTTCCTCGACGCGGTCGTTCCCGTTGCAGAGGAGATCGACATTAATTTCGCAGTACATCCTGACGATCCTCCGATGCCTTTGTTCAACCTCCCTAAGGTCGTTAACAGCAAGGAATCGATCAACACATATCTTAATCTCAATGAATCCAAGAGAAACGGTCTAACACTCTGCACCGGCAGCCTTGGCGCAGGCATCCACAACGATGTCGTTGATATTGCCAAGACATTCACGCCGATGGGCAAAGTTCATTTCGTACACTTAAGAAACGTTAAGCACGAGACTGAGACTGATTTCCACGAGTCAGCACACCTCTCTTCATGCGGCGATCTCGACATGTTCGCGATCGTTAAGGCTCTTTATGAGAACGGCTTCGACGGTTATATCCGTCCTGACCACGGACGCATGATCTGGGGCGAAGTCGGAAGACCGGGTTACGGCCTCTACGACAGAGCTTTGGGTGCTGCATATATCAACGGTTTATGGGAAGCCGTAAGCAAACTTTGTTAAATCTTAACATTGGCAATACCTCCTCCCTTGCCCGCAAAACCGATGATCTTATAATCAGTTTATAAGGTTATCGGTTTTGTTTGAGGGAACAAGATGAAAGGAATTTTAGATCTATGAATCTCTCAAAAGAAAATCTCAAGAATACTGAATTCTGGAACAGCATCAATGTTGTTCTTCCACAATACGATATCGATAAAGTTAAGGAAGCCACAGCCAAGGCACCGACATGGCTTCATGTCGGCGGCGGCAATATCTTCAGGGCATTTATTGCGAGGATCAACCAGAGACTCTTAAATCAGGGCCTTGCCGATACCGGCATCATCGTCTGCGGAACGATGGACTATGAGAATTTCGAGCGCGTATATAAGCCCTTTGATAACCTCTCCATCATCTGCGACCTTAAGCCCGACGGCAACACCGGTTATGAGATCATCGGCAACATCACTGAAGCGGTCGCCGCAAATTACGATATTGCAGAAAACATCGCAAGGCTTAATGAGATCGCATCCAATCCTTCACTTCAGATAATTTCATTTACGATCACTGAGAAGGGCTACGCTTTAAGAGATGCAGACGGCAAGTTATATGACTCCGCATCCAAAGACATGGAGAATGGCCCTTCCCATCCTCTCACTTGTATGGGTTTCATCGCTTCACTCCTCTACGAGAGATTTAAGGCAGGAGCCTATCCGCTGGCTCTGGTCAGCATGGATAACTGCAGCCACAACGGCGATAAACTCAAGTCATCAATTTTGGAGATAATCGATGCCTGGGTGGCTAAGGGGTTTGTGGATAATTCTTTTCGACATTATGTAGATGATCCATCCCGAATAGCATACCCCTGGAGCATGATCGATAAGATTACGCCAAGACCTTCAGACGAGATCCTGAACAAACTTACTCACCTTGGCATCGATAATCTTAAGAGCGTTAAAACGACTACGGGAGTTTTCGCAGCACCCTTTGTAAATGCTGAAGTTCCCGAATACCTGGTTGTCGAAGATCTCTTTCCTAACGGCAGGCCCGAACTTGAGAAAGGTGGCGTCATAATAACCGACAGAGACACAGTCGATAAGTGCGAGAGGATGAAGGTTACGGCATGCCTTAACCCGCTCCACACTGCACTTGCAATATACGGATGCCTTTTGGGCTTTACGAAGATCTCAGATGAGATGAACGATGAAGATCTGAAGACGCTTGTAACCAAAATGGGTTACAACGAATGTCTCCCCGTCGTCTGCAATCCCAAGATCTTAGTTCCCGAAGAATTCTTAAAGGAAGTTCTTGAGGAGAGATTCCCCAATCCTTTCCTTCCCGACACTCCTCAGAGAATCGCAACGGATACGAGCCAAAAGCTTCCTATCAGATTTGGTATCACTTTGAATTCTTATCTGAATGATGCGCCCGATAAGCTTCCTTCATTGAAGCTCATCCCTCTCGTTATCGCAGGATGGCTCCGCTATCTTCTTGCAATAGACGATAACGGAAATGCTTTTGAACTGAGCTCTGATCCTATGGCAGATCATTTCCAGAATGAACTCCGCGCACAGGGCATCAGCTTCGGCATGACAGAGAGCGTTAAGGGCAGACTTGACGGTATTCTTTCCAATGAGACTGTCTTCGGAGTCGACATAAATAAGACTGGTTTAACACCTGTAATCGAAAAGTATTTGGATGATTTATTAAAAGGAAACGGTGCTGTTAGAGACGTACTGCACAAAGCTGTTGCAAATTAGTATGCAAGCAGTGGACATAAAATTATTTTTATGTTAGTTTCTTTATAGTTATTCGTATTTTCAAGGGGATTCCTATAATGATCATCACTCCAAAGAACACTTTTGAACCTAACCGCGAGTATGCCCTCCGCATCGTTAAAGACAACATCATCAACATGGAGATCAAGCCCGGTTCACTTATCGGCGAGCAGGAGATCGCAACCCAGCTCGGTATCTCAAGAACACCTGTTCACGAAGCATTTTTGGAGTTGTCCAAGTCCAAGATCGTAAATATCCTTCCGCAGAAGGGCTGCAGCGTATCTCTTATCGACTATGAACTCATTAAGGAATCCAGATTTCTCCGTATCGCTGTTGAGACCGCACTTCTTAAGGAAGCATGCGATGTCGCAACTGAGGAAGACATACAGAAGCTCTATGCAAACATCAAGCTTCAGCAGTTCTATATCGAGAACGATCCCCCGAAGTTCTTAGACCTCGATAACGAATTTCATAAGGATATCTATGTTGCCTGCAACAGGCTCAACTGCTTCTACATGGTATCTCTCATGAGCCTTCACTTCGACCGTGTAAGATCGCTCTCGCTTAAGACTATCAAGGACCAGAAGCTCGTATCAGACCATAAGGCAATCGCTGATGCTATCGCCGCACACGACAAGGATGCAGTTGAGGCTGCTTTCGCAAAGCATATGTCCAGATTCGATCTCGACTGGGACATTATCAAGAAAGCTTACAGCGAATACATCACTGAGTAATTGTTATAGAACTTAAAGATAAAGGGTGTCTTTTACAGACACCCCTTTTTAATTCCACGAATTGCCTCTCCTTCGTGAAACCTACAGGATTATATCATTATCGCCGTAATAATAAAGCAGGCCGATTCAATCGCCGCCAAAGGCGTCATTACGAGCTTCTCCTTCTTGCTGGGCGAGATCAGATTCATTACAGTATTCAACGCAAAGAACCCTCCATAGACATAACAGATTATCCTGGTCGGCGTCTCGCCGAACCACATCTTCATGAAGCCTGCGCCCTGCAGCAAGATTAGCGCTCCGAAGATCTGAAGCAGGATCGATGAAGCAGCAGCGATACGAAGCGCAGGCGGCAATACTTTATATCTTCCGCCCATCGTAAATTCTCCCAACGGGAGTCCAAATATCAACAGCACTTCCATTACCGCTACAGCAAAAAGTAATACAGTTCCCAATATTGCCATCATTTTCTTTTCTCCTTTACCGGTATCTTCTCTGGGTCGATGCCCTCCTTCAATATGAATGCGTCTGCCGCATCGTTTATCATCGCCATCATCTCTTTCTCGGTTCCCTTAAATACTCCTGTGGCAACCATCGTGGCGATGCCGTGTGAGTAGATGAGAGTATTTCTTACAAAGCGGATCACCTGCTCTTCGTTAAGACCGGTCTGTTCTGCGATCTTCGATATCATTTCCGTATTCTTCTTATCTCGTGCTATGCCCTTAAGATCGTAAGGCTTGCCCATGGGGCTCTCGCCGAGATATAAGAACCTGAAGAGGTTCGGTTCCTTAAGTGCCATCTTCACATATGATCTTCCCAGGAACTCGAAGCTCTCGACTTTATTCTCGCTGTCCAGAAAGGCTTTCTTTGCGGCATACTCACGAGCATACTCAGAGAGGGCAAGTCTTAGTCCGTCCATGTTCTCGAAATGCCAGACAATGGGCTGGGTTGAGCAGCCAATCTCTTTTGCGAGCGTCTTTACATTAACGCCGGCATATCCGTCCCTTATCAGTATCTTTAAGGCTGCGTCGAGGATCACTTCCCTGCTTATAGTAATTTTACGTGCCATATATCCTCCTCATAATATAAACTTGTTTATATAATCGCGTTTATATAATATGCGGCACTCTGCCGTTTGTCAACCATGGCAGCTGCAGGACTTGTGATAAAATGCATTCATCCGGAATCATGGAGGATCGCAAATGGAAGGTTTTGACATTTTTGTCGGTATCGGAATAGCGGGGCTTATCGTTTTCTCACTGCTTCTTACGGGAGGAATGATCCTTCTTATTGTTTCAATCGTTAAGACAGTCAAAGGCAAAAAGAAGATCGGCGGAATCGTCGCAGGCGGCATAATGACATTCGCAGGATTGATAATGGCATTTTATTCCGCGATGATGTTATTTCTGGGCGGCTATGCAGGCGCTGTGGCAACCAGTTCTGAAGCCACCAAGATGCAGTATAAGATTACCGTTGCCATCGAGCAAAGGGATGAGGATGAACTTGCTGACCTGTTTGCATCAAGAAGCTATTCAGGCGATGAGATCGAACCTGAAGATGCAGAGCAACTCTTCACTTACCTTGACGGTTACGTGATAAGCTCCAAAACCATTACCGGTACTGCTTATCATAATGACATTAAAGGAGTCGAATATAAGTACATTCTGTATAATGAAGACGGCGATAAGAGCTCATTGTTCATCTACTGCATTACCCAAGCTAACAGCAGCAACAAAAAATATGTAGGTATCCAGTTTATTCAGCTTAACCAAGGCAAATCGGTAACCGAGTACGGTACAAAGCCGAAGCTAAACTGACATATTAAAAGCCCCTGCACCTAAAAGGAAGCAGGGGCTTTTTTCAGGAGTCTGTATGAGCAGAGCAATCAGCTTGCCTTGATCTCAATATCTTTTGTCTCTGTGATCTCACAATTGCCCTGGAGGTCAGCATAGACGTATACGAGGACGTAGGTCGAAGCGCCGTTAAGGTCAGCTACAGAAGGTGTGCTCTTGCAGAGGATCGCATGATTTGTTCCGGCAACTACCTGGGAACCGATGTAAGCGACAGGTTCATAAACAGCGCCTGTAAGAGTCTCTGTAGCCTTTTCCATAACCTTCTTGATATCATCTGTTATCTCTGTGGATTCGGCATAAGACCAGCCGCCTAACTTATCGCCGCTCTCGTTGACACCGGGAAGCATGAGGACTTCATCCTTCAGGAATGTTGCGCTGCCGGAAAGATCAACGTAGATATATGCAAGTTTCATTTCTTTTGCTGCGTTGTTTGCCTGGATGGTAGATGTGCAGAGGAAGCAGTAATTTGTTCCTGATACTACCTGCGTAGCGAGAAGCGCTACAGGTGTATGGTTATATCCGTCAAGCTTGCTTACAGCTTCTTCGAAATACTTCTTAAGTTCATCTGTCATTGCGTTTGAATCTGAAACCTCCCATGAACCTACTGCGCCGGGACCGATCTGAGTGTTGATAACTTCTTCGCCATTGATCTTAACATTAGCACTGATCTTGCTGTTATCAGAGATCTTGCATGCTGTAAGGCAGCTTGTAAAAAGCACTGCCGTAATTCCAAGAGTTAAGATCTTTGTTGTAATGTTCTTCATTTTGAATCATCTCCGTTTTTGTTTTGTTTATGCCATTAATACAGATGTTATCGCAAAAATGTTGCACTTCCAAAAATATCCCGCAAAAACAGAGGCTGCCCTGTTTTGAAAAGGCAGCCTCTTTGACTATTTAAGTAATTGTTCCGATATAGCCTTATCCCTCAATGGCTATGGTGTTATTTCCCGGCAATGCTTTAAGCTCTTTCTTCGGGATGGAGAGCTTCAGAACGCCGTCTTCAAACTTGGCCTTAACATCCTCTACTTTGACTCCCTCACCGACAAAGAAGCTACGCTGCATTGAACCTGCATAACGCTCCTGACGGATGACCTTGCCGTGCTTATCCTTCTTCTCCTGCTCGTGGTCTTTGGCAGCACTGATGGTCATGTAACCGTCTTCGAGCTTAACATTGATCTGGTCTTTCTTAAAACCCGGAAGGTTCATCTCGAGCTCGTAATCGGTATCGGTCTCGTTAACATCGGTTGCCATCATGGAATGTGCGTGCTTCCCGTAAAGGCGCTTATCGATATTGGCCAGCTCGTGTGTCGGGAAACCCCAGAAATCGTCAAACAAATCTTCTCCAAATAATCCGGACATCAACATAATAATCATCTCCTTTGAATGTTGTTATCCGAGCATTAGAGCGGAGGTCTGATCTATTGATCTTCGTTCCTTTGTTCCGCCTTTGATTATAGCCCGTAAATTAGCACTGTCAACGCGAGAGTGCTAATTCTTTTGAACAATAACAAAATTTCTTTTTGTGCAGTTTTAAATGCGCCGTTTTTTCGTGGCGGAACTATAATGATGGGGGCTTGCAATTACAAATAACAGAGGGTCTCCCGGAAACGGGAAACCCTCTTATTGTTTCAGTTATTAAGACCGGCTCAGCCTAACAGTGCGATTGCTTCTTCAACCGTTTCAGCCTTCTCTTCCTTCAGGCACTCAATGATCTGGGTAAGCTTTTCGCTAGTCTGATACTCTGCAGGAACGAGATCTTCATATCTCTTCATGTTTGCGAGATTGTCCTGATAGATATCTATCATTCTCTCGTTCTTAAGGCCCTTCTGGTATCTCTCGGAAGCCATGCGGTTCATCAGGTCAGCATTGCCGTTAAAGGCATCTCTCTTTTTCCTTGAGAGCCATAATCCCAAGAAGATGATCGCAAGTGCTACTGCCATAGCAACGATATATCCGCCATAAACACCGGCCGTAACATGGGATGTGTATGTCTGAGCCTGCTGCGCAGTTAATGAAGGCTGGGTAGCGGCAGTTGTTACTGTAGAAAGTGAGATCAATATCGAAATCAAATAGATCACAAAGCCGGCTCCGATGCCTCCGACCAGGAACGGCCAGAAGAACTTCATGAGCGATCTCTTCTTATAGATTTGCTCGTCAGATGAAGGAAATTCGCTCTGCGGCCTGATCATAGTCTTAAGCTCTTCGTTCTCTGCCAAAAGATCTCTGAACTTCGTAAGGTTCATGGTCAATACATGCTTATCCGTATTGAACATTCTGGCAGCCGCTGCCGTAGAAGTACCGCCAAAACCACCGGCAGGACCGCCAAAACCGGCAGGTGCGCCGGCACCATCTTTTGCAAAACCACATTTGGGACATTTCATACCGGAAAACGGAAGAATGGTTCCACATGCTTTACAAGTATCCATAATGACCTCCTTATAGATCTACCCTTATTTCTTCGAAAAAACCTGTGCTTTCAGGCACAGGTTCTCATTAACATATTAATTATAAAGGAATAAAAAATGTTTTACAACAATCATTCCCAACAGACCTTATTTCTTCCCGTCTCTTTTGCGGTATAAAGCCTCTCGTCAGCGTCGCTGATATTTTCTTCGATCGACTTGGACGGTTCGAAAAGACTGCATCCGAAGCTCAACGTGCATTTGATGTTATTGCCGTCAGCCACGATCTCGGAGCCCTGAAGCTTAAGCCTGATCTCTTCTGCTTTCTTTACAGCGCCTTCGAGATCAGTATCGCGCATTACCATGACGAACTCTTCACCGCCCCATCTGTAAACGCTGTCCTTATCGCTGCAGAATGATTCCAGAAGTTGGGAAGTAAATCTGAGGACATCATCGCCGGCGTTGTGGCCATATGTATCGTTGACGAGCTTGAACCTGTCGATATCGCAGATGAATACGGACATTGTCTTTCCTGATCCTGCAATGAGATATTCCCTGTAGCGCTTGCTGAAATCATAATAGAAGCCCATTCTGTTCTTAAGACCCGTAAGCCTGTCGTGGTGGGAATCTTCGAGGAACGTCTCAGACTCTAATGCTATACCGCAGACAAGAGCTGCAAGTGAGAGTTTCTTAGGATCTATGTCTTCATCAAAACCGGCCTCGTCATTCTTGTTTATGAGCTGCAAAGCACCGATGAAATCACCGTTAACGTCAGCTACAGGAAGCACAAGAACCGACTTGGTCTTGTATCCTGTCTGGATATCAACATCGCTGTTGAAATCAGGGTCATTATAAGGATCGTTTGTAATAACAGTCTGCTTGTTTCTCAAAGCCTTTCCGACAAGTCCCTTGTCATCGGAAATGATGATCCTGTCAACGTCTGTGGCAGACATCGTCCATATCTGATTCTTCCTCTTGTCCCATTTCCAGAAGCTCGCCCTGTCAGCATCGACGATAGTCTTTCCGAGCTCTGTCAGATATGAGAACAACAGCTGGTGATCAGTATTGTTATTCATGCACATATCCTTGTAGAGACTGTCGGTGATCGTGAAAATACCGTCGAGCATCCTGGGGGTATCCTGGATCGTAAAGGCACTCTTCTCGAGAGGCGCGAACTCGGCTCCGGTATCCTTCATGACCTCACCGATCCTCTTCTCATCATCCATATGCATGAGATAGACATGAACGCCTCTGTCAACGAGCTCTTTGATCTTATCCTTCATGTCGACGCAGTAAAGATGCACAGGCGACTTATAAGCAGACATCTCGACATAAAGATATGAACCGTCGGAGATATATTTCTCATAAGGAATGAGCGTGTTCGAATCGCCCGTATAAACTACTCTGTTGCCATCAACGGTAAGACAGTAACCGAAGCACTTGCCGGCGAGTTCTTCCGTATGTGTTGTCTGGATCGGGCAAACGAACCAGTCCGCATCGAGTTCTTCCGAATTGATCAGTTCATACCATGAAGCATTGCAGCCTTCGATCCTGGAGAGAAGATAGAAGAGATCTCCTTCGACTTCCTTGGAAGGCGCAACGATGGTGACGGGAGTCTTTACGGAGAACTGAAGGAGATCAACAAGCATCCCTATTCCGCTTACATGATCCCCGTGCGTATGTGTGACCAGCAAATAGATGTGGTCAAATAAAGTCAGGTTCATGTCGTTGAGTTTCTCGAAAGAACTCATCGGACAATCGATAAGGATCAAATTACCGTTATCGATGAAAAAGGCACTGTTATGCTCATCTGCGAATGCAGAACCTCTACCCAAAAAAGTAAGCATATTTATTCCTCCGGTCCGATAAGACGCAAGATCTCAAATCCGTCCGCCTTACCCTTAAGTTTGATTGGCTTCTCCAAAGGCTCGTACTTCATACGGCCATTAAGTTTATCGATTACCGAACGGCTGACATATACCATGCCGCCCGGAGCATTTGCTTCAAGTCTTGCAGAAGTGTTTACGGTATCGCCTATTGCCGTATAGTCCATACGTCTCTCGGAACCCATGTTTCCGACGACTGCAGGGCCGTAGTTGACTCCGACACCGACATGGATTTCTTCGTTGATCTCAGCCTTGAGTTTTGCGGATAATTCATCCGCACCCTTAACGATATCGAGCGCAGCCATACATGCGTGATAGACAGCCTCATCATCAGCGATCGGCGCGCCCCAGAATGCCATCGTGGCATCACCGATGAACTTGTCCAATGTTCCCTGATATCTGTCAACGCAGGCGCTCGTCATTGAAAGATACTGGTTTAAGATGAATACGACTTCTTCAGGAGATAATCTCTCAGACATTGTCGTAAAGCCTCTGATGTCTACGAAAAGAACCGCGATATCAACCGTCTTGCCGCCGAGCTTTAAGCTGTCCGTGCCTTCCTTTAAGATCTCGTTTACGACATTAGGTGCGACATAACGCTCGAATGTCTTGGTTACGTTCTGTCTTTCCAAAGCTGCACGGATGTAATGGCCTCCGATGCTGAACAAGAACAATACGAACAGTCCGAAAGGTATCCAGAAAGCATGTGTCAGGTATCCAAGAGAGCTAAGTCCCAGACTGATTCCCAAAGACAGGAGAACACCGATAAAGAACGCCGGTATCGTATAACGCAGCTTCTTTGCATTGAGGAATACAAAATAAGCAAGGCAGACGATCCACAAAACACCGAGCTGAATATAGTCAGATACTTCGGTCTTATAGTCGCCGTCCAAGATCATCTGGATAACGTTGGCCTGATACTCGACGCCGAACATCATATTGGATTTCTCGATAGGCGTAACAAATGAATCCTGAAGACCCGGCGTGTAAGGTCCGATCAGCACGAGCTTGCCGGCATAATAACCCGGATCTATTCTTCCGTTGATAAGATCACTTAGAGAGAACCCGTCATAGAATCCGCCGGGTTTTGCAGAATAGGAGACATAATAATGTCCCCTTGCATCCGTCGGAGGCTCTTCAATCGTAAAGCCCTTGCTCTCGGCATAGAGCTTTGCTGCCTGATACTGCATCGAATACACTATTCTGTCATCAGGCTTAACATAAAGGAGCGCATGTCTTAAGACACCGTCATCATCGTACATCGTGTTGATGCTGCCCTGGGTAGTTACATTCTTAAGTTCCTCATAGGGCTCTTCATAAGACAGAACGGTAAAGTAATCGATCACGGCCGATGATCCGCTGCCGAATGTCGTTTTCGAGCCATAGGCAGCAGTAGTCGCGGTAACGACATTGCCAAGTTTCTCTGCCGCCTTCGCAAGCCTTAAGTCTCCTTCTTCATTTACGTGACTTGAATACTGGATATCGATCGCGACAACGGCAGGAGCAGTCTCCGGATCAGATCCCAGGACTTCCAAGGCTCTTGCCATGACAGTTCTGTCCCAGCTGCCGTAAGGTCCGAATTCGTCAATATCCCTGTCATCTATGCCGATGATCATGATGTCACCGGGCACTGCCCTGTCCTGCTGATAAAGCGCATCATCAAGCCACAGATCGGGGATCTTGGTGAGTTTACCAAAGCATATCAAGGTTATTGCCGTTGCCAGCAATACGCCGTAGATAAGATGTCTCGTACGGTCATTTAAATGCATATCATCCGGCTTTTAGCCTACATATCCTGTACCGTCACCGTCATTTACAGGCGGGTTATTTGCGGGCCATGCTTCTGCTATTTTGAAGTAAACAGTTCCATCATCGGTGTAATAGATTGTCGTCAATGAAGATGCACCTTCTTCGACTGCCTGGTCAAGGGTTACCCAGTCACCATTGATCCAGCCCATGAATTCTTCGTTATTGATTCCTACGATATAGACCTTACTGTTGTTATACGTTTCGCCCCAAACGACCTTCGCATATCCTTCAGGAACAGACGGTTCACCGGACTGCGACGAAGTATTCGATGAAGGATCGGTTGAATCCTCTGTTGACGGATCTGAAGAAGGATCCGTTGTAGGCTCAACAGTCGGAGTCGGCGTACTAGTAGCCTTAGACTTCGGCTTAGGTGTAGCGGTAGGCTTTGGCTTAGGTGTAGCAGTCGGAAGAGGACTCGGCGTAGGCGAATCGGTCGGCACCGGTGTCGGAGACAATGTCGGTGTAGGATCCTCAGACGTCTCAGTAGGTGTAGGCTCCGGTGTTGCTGTCGGATCCGCAGCAGCATTCTTAAGGTCTCTTAATACCCTCTTGAGCTTTTCCTTGTCCCAGCCTGTATGCTCACTGATCCTCTGCATAAGAGCATCGTCATCAGCAAGGCCTGCGAAATTAAAGTTGCCGAGTTCATCAAGCGGGACCTTATCTAATTCAAACTGGACGCTGTTATCAGGTGTCTCGTCGTCGAAAAGATAGACCTTTAACTTCTCGCCTGCTTCAACTCTGGCAGTCTTTGTAACACCTGTCTTCTTATTCGTGGCAGATATTTCAACAACTCCGTCAGTTACGATCAGGGATTCCCTGTTCTCATCAGTCTCGTCGAAATAAACGATGCCTGATGTGCCGCGGATTCCGGCAGTCATTGTTGAAGTCTTGATCTCAAAAGTCTCATCAGCCTTAAGCTTCTCGGTGACATTGAAGAACAACGCACCCTTAGTGAGCTTGAGCTCCAATTTCTTGCCGCTCTTAAGGAATTCGGCACGGCTGTCATTCTGCAGTGTAACGATCTTCGTGTCATCAAGACCTACTGATGCAAGTCCGTCAGCACCTGTATTCAGAGCATCTCCGGACTGGAAACGCAGATTGTTGGTTACGGATTTGGTCCCGCCCCTGGCATCTTCGATATTTACCGTTCCTTCTACACGAAGGAGCCTCATGGTCTTGGCCAGGTATTTGTTGTTCGAGATGATGACGCAGACAATAACTATGGCTGCTACCACAACAGCTGCCAGAGCAGCCACAATGATCTTCTTTTCGCGTGTGAGATTCTTAAACTTATCAACAATACTCATAAGCATGTCCTCCCCGCAAAGCGGTCATAACTAATTATATCATAGATAAAAACGCATCCGGACGGATAGATAATAAACGGCTGAATAGCATCGCTATCAGCCGTCTGTACAATCTCATTAGGGTACCTGATCACTTGGTATGCGGTAAAGGGCTCCTTCATCTGCCTTGTAATAGAAATACCCGTTATCACATTCCATCTGAATAGTGTAATTTCCCTGACCGTCATTCAGCCAATAATCAGACTGCCTGTAGCATGTGTTTCCGCTTCTGTCGGTTGTTTCGTTTAATCCGCATAAGCATTCGCGGCCCTGACGGTCTTTGCCGTAATAGTCAATGCTGCCCGACGGGAAAGGTGTCAACGATCCGTTCGTATACTCAGGAGTTCCTTCATATACCGGTCCGTAAGGCTTGAAAGTAGGCGTTGGCGAAGGTGTGCTAGTAGGAGTGCTTGTAGCAGTCGGCGACGGAGTAACAGTCGGCCTCGAAGTAGGCGTACTTGTAGGCGTCGATGTAGGCGTACTTGTAGATGTCGGTCCCGAAGTAGGAGTCGGCCTCGAAGTAGGAGTCGGCGGTACCGGTGTAGCCGTAGGCTTAGGTGCAGCCGTCGGCGTAGGAGGCGGCGTAGGAGTATAATGTGGTGTGGGCGACGGCTCCGGTGACGGAGTCGGCGTAATTGTCTGAGAGGGTACCGGTGTCGGCATTGGAGTAATCACTTCCTCGGTCGTCTCCTCGGCCGGCACCGGTGTAGGTGTCTCGGACGGACCCTGAATATTCTCATCTTCAAGATCCTTGATGGCTTTTTTTAGCTTGTCTTTGTCCCAGCCGGTATATGCAGCTACTCTGTTCAAGAGCTCATCATTCTCAGCAATATTCTTGAGGACAAAGTTCTCGATATTATCTTCTGTGACAGGATCCGTTTCGAACCGGACGCTGTCTTCTGTTCTGTCGTTGAAAAGAAATACTTTGAGCTTGTTGCCGCCTTCGACTCTGGCGGTCTTTGTCTCGCCTGTAACAGGGTTTGTAGCAGAGATCTCCACTACACCATCAGTTACTACTATGGATTCCCTACCGCCGTCGGCAGTATCGAAGTAGACCATTCCTGATGTACCACGAATGCCGGCGGTCATCGTAGAGGTCTTTATCTCAAAGGTCTCATCTGCCTTGAGTTTCTCTGTAACGTTAAAGAAAACCGCACCCCTAGTGAGCTTGAGTTCCAGACGCTTTCCTATTTTCTGGAACTCAGCTCTACTATCGTTCTGGAGTGTGATAATTTTTGTATCATCAAGACCGACAGACGCAATTCCGTCTGCTCCGGTATTTAATGAATCACCTGATTGGAAACGAATATTCCCCGTAACGGGCTTGGATACGCCCCTCCCGTCTTCTATATTGACAGTGCCTTCAAAGCGGAGAAGTCTCATGGTATTAGCCAGATATCTTTTACGTGCAAAGACAGTAATGCATACAATTGCAGCGATCAATAAAACTGCAGCGCAAGATATTATGACTTTGACCTTGGGAGATAAGGATTTAATTGAATTTATTAAACCCATATGAATCCGCCTTTCCGAAATGGTTATTTTGGAGCGGTATTATTCATACCATAGTAGAATATCAAAAGAGGCCCAAACAGTCTACACAAATCCATATCAATTTTATTGTGCATATTGCTACAAGGCATGCAGATCGGATCAGGCAATAAAATACCCGCCAAGCCAGATACTTAGCGGGTATAAATAATATTATTATGTACGCGGATTATATAAAGTTATTAACCATTACCATCATTGCCGGCGCCTTCGCTGCCACCGCCGGAGTTCTCGTTTCCGCCGGAAGATGATCCGCCACCGGAACTTGATCCGCCGCCACCGCCGGGGTTATCAGTTCCACCGCCGCCCGGGTTATCGGTTCCACCGCCACCGGGATTATCGGTTCCACCGCCACCGGGATTATCGGTTCCGCCGCCGCCGGGGTTATCGGTACCGCCACCGCCGGGGTTATCAGTACCGCCACCGCCGGGGTTATCAGTTCCGCCACCGCCCGGGTTATCGGTTCCGCCAGTAGGTTGAGGATCAGTTTCAGTAGGCTTTGCGACCGGCGTAGGAGTTGGTGTGCTTGTTGCCTTTGCCTTCGGCTTAGGTGTAGCCGTAGCCTTAGCCTTGGGAGCTGTTGTTGCCTTCGGCTTAGGAGTTGCCGTTGCTTCAGGCTTATCTGTCTCTTTCTCCGTAGGTGTAGGTGTAGGAGTATTGTCGGCATCACCCTGTGTCTCAGTATCTTCAGGAGACGTTTCAGGTTCAGAAGTATCTTCAGAAGAAGGTGTCGTCTCGACAGTTATCTTATTCGATGCTACGAGTGCACTGATGAGTTCCTTGAGCTTCATTCTGTCCCATCCCGTATATTCACAGACTCTCGTAAGGAGTCTCTCATTCTCGCCGAGCATCTTGAGCGTGAATTCTTCAAGATCTTCTTCAGTCAGATCAATTACTTCCAATTCAATTGTGTCGTGCTCGTTGTTAGATTCAGAATAAAGAAAAACGACCAATTTCTGACCGCCGCTTACTTCAGCATACTTCCTCTCACCTGTCTCGGGATTAACTGCGGAGATAATTACCTTACCATCCGTTACCGTCAATGTTTCTCTGCCTTCTTCATCAACATAGAAATAACCGGAAGTGCCTTTGATGCCGGCAGTCAACGTAGATGTCTTAATCTCGAATGTCTCATCGTCATTAAGCTTCTGGGTTACTTCGAAGAAAAGCGAACCCTTTGTAAGCTTTAATTCCAGCTGCTTGTTCATCTTAGTAAACTCAGCACGGCTCTCAGCCTGGAGAGTAACGATCTTGGTATCATCGAGACTTACGGATGCTAGGCTTCCTGCGCCGGTTATCAATGCATCGCCGGACTGGAATCTGGCATTTTTCTTGATCTGCTTAATCTTTCCGCCATCACGTTCGATCCTGACGGTTCCGTCTGCCCTGACAAGCTTCATGGTCTTTGCCAGATATGTATTGCGGTTGAAGATAATTACACAGACGATAGCGATTACAATACTTACTCCGAGAAGCGCATAAATAAGCTTCATACCGAACGTCAGATTCTTCGGCAAGTTGATAGAAATCATATAACATCCCTTCCTTTTATTATTCCAAACTGAGAAATTCTATCACTAAGAATAATTATATCAACTTTTTTTAGGGAAAACTATTAATTACAAGGCTTAATATATGCTTTTGGGCAAGAGTTCATATGAACGTCAGGAAACAAGTTCGTAAAGGCGGTAATATTTTCCGTAAGTCTTGCCGGTGAAAAGTATCTTAAAGAAGCCCTTTTCTATAGGTCTGAGCTCTTCAATGAGATAAGCCGGAGTAAATGAATGCTCGGAGAGCTTCTTTACACCGGTACCGGCAAGCAGGCCGTCTATGTCATCAACTCCGTATGTCTTTGTGACACCGACATCGTTTATGGGATTCTTTTTCTCTGATGCTTCAGCGCCGCGCACGGTATAGATATCCATGAGTACATTGATCCTGCCGTACTTCTGCTTCAATGCCGAGAAGAGGTCACGCAGCTGAGGATTTGTCAGATACATGCTGATGCCTTCAAGCACGATGACTGCAGAATCACTGTCAGGAAGAGCCTTTATCCTTTCAGTATCCGTAGCATCCAATTCCATCATGTGATAGCATTCTGTCTCCTCATAGTACATTCTGCGTACAGCAAGGACATCAGGGAAATCACAATCGATCCAATTCTTATACTGCTGTTTTACTCTAAGGCACCTGCTGTCCAGGCCGCATCCGATATGGATAACGATTGAGTCCGGATCCTTTTCGAGCATGGAATCAGTCCAGTCATCAAACGCCCGTGCGCGCATGGCCATGTTATATGCAAGCCATTTGGATGCGGATCGGCCCTTAAGACCGAACCCTTCCTTTTCCCATATTTCTTCGGCCTTTGCGTCATGGAGAATGATCCCCTGCCTGCTGACAAAGGATTTTCCGTATAAAGGTATATATAGTGTTCTGTTTACTTCATTCATGATTCTGGAGAATACTGGTATTTACTTGCATCGAATACTCCGAGCCCTTTGTCACCACACATTACGACATAGTATGATTTGCCTTTGGAACCATATTCATATTTATCAGCGGGGATACTGACCACCACACCGTTATCAAAATACAGGTCATATTTATCCGTTCCATACTGGCCGTACCGGTAATCTGCATCTGCAAGCTTAGCTTTAATGACCTCAGGCTTTTTGAAATATGGAACTGCAGCCGTAAATAAGAACCCGAAGATCAGGAGATCACCGGCAATGATAGAAAGAGAGACTATCTTGTTTCCGATGAACAAGGTAAGGATACAGGTAACGATCATAAGCACTGACAGGACCGACAGACACTGAGAGATCGTATTAAAGAGATAATAACTCCTTAACGACTCGAGAAAAGACGGAACAAGAAATGTTCCCGCAGGCATAGCTGATACGTTCCCGAAGATCGCAGCGGCCGCGCCCAACAATAGCGTTACTGCCACAATGACCTTGAAAAACACCGTTGATGCATTCGCTGCCATGCGTTCTTTCATCTGAGGATCCCTCCGAAATAATCTTTCCCTTAACGGTTAGGATACCGCAACAGAAGGCATTTCTCAAACAGATTTTATCTGCATAAGCAACAGGGCCGCCCCTTTTGTGGGACAGCCCTGTCAGATAATATATGTTCCGTAAGCTTACGATACGATCTTGTAGTATGCGTTAGATGTGAGCTTATAGATCACCGCATAGAAGATTCCGCATACGAGCACGCAGATTCCTGCACTTAAAAGGAGCAAAGGCATATTGTTGTGGCCAAAGAGCTTTAAGAGCTTATGGATGATCGGCAGCACGGCAGCTAAGTGGACGCACGCAAATATGATAGGAATAAGGAATACCGTGAGCATCTGTGAATTGATGCTCTTCTTGATGTTTTCCTTTGTCATTCCGACCTTCTGCATGATGCCGAATCTTCCCTGGTCTTCGAATCCTTCAGAGATCTGCTTATAGTAGATGATAAGCACGCAGGATACAAGGAATATGATGCTTAACAGAATACCCAGGTAGAACAGTCCTCCGAATGTCCTGACGAAATCGCTGCGCTGTTCAACTCTGCTCTCGCAGACGACTCTGAAATAATCCTGCTCCTTCGGATAAAGATCATCTCTGATATGTTTTGCGAGGATTTTTCCGAGTTCTGCCTGTTTATCTTCATCAAGGTTGGTATCGAAAGCGAAGTTCCACTGCCACATAAGCATTGTATCGCCTCTTGAATCTTTAAGACCGGAATAGCGTGAAGCTGTCTCACCGAGATCATCGACAACAAGCGTGATCGTAGATACGACTTCATTTAATCCGATGTACTTCAGTTCATCTGCTCTGGCATCGATCCTCTTTGCGACCTTGAATGTCTCATCACCGATACAGATGCTGTCTTCAACCGGAATATTGCCGCTGACGCCAACGAGCGCTTCATCCTTGCCAAGGACAACATTCTTTCCGGTTATCCTGTTGTAATCCTCAAGATCAATGAAATAAACAGTAGCAACATTATCGAAATTGATGCTTGTTCCCATTGTAAACGGATCTATATCGACACGGAGTCTGCCGTTTTCCATATAACCTGAAAAACTGCAGCAGGAAAGAGAGATGTCATTCGTGGTCTCTGCGCCGAATTCATGAGCCTTCTCAATGACCTCTTTCTCAAGTCTTTTAGCTGTTTCCGTATAGCTTTCCGAATAACCGTAATTGCTGGCAGAAGCATTAAGCTGTCTCGGGTAATGATTCTGAAGAACATCTTCCCTGTTAAGATACAAGGATGATGTAGATGACATCATTACGAGGACCATGGTAAGAAGGATGCAGATGGATGCAAGACCCGCACCGTTTCTCTTCATTCTGTATGCCATTGAGGATACTGATACGAAGTGGTTTGTCTTGTAGTAGTATCTCTTGTTCTTCTGAAGGATCCTGCAGAGCAGAACAGAGCCTGCGATGAGCACAAGATATGTTCCGATAATGATGAGGATCACGGCAACAAAGAACATCGCAAGTGCCTGCAGAGGAGTCTTGATCATGAGCACGATTCCATAACCTGTCAGAAGGATAAAGAGGCCCAAGATACCTACGAACCAGTTTGCCTTCGGGGGCTTCTCGCCAGCCTTATCGGAATTGATAAGATTGATAGTTCTGGAGAACCTTACGAGTCTTGCCGCATTGAGGAAGATCAGGAAGAAGATAAAAGTGTATAAGAGAAGAGTGAAGTATATTGACTCTCCGCTGACAACAAACTTATAGCTGGATTCAAGGGCTAACATCTTTCTGAAGCCCAGCTCAGCAAGCTTGGACAATCCGATGCCGATTGCAAGACCTGCGGTAATTGAAATGAACCATGTGATCAAGGTCTCGAAAAATATGATCTTACTGAGATTTTTCCTATTCATTCCGAGCACGCTGTAAAGACCGAATTCCTTAAGTCTCCCCTTAATAAGCGTGGACTGTGTATAGAACAGGAAAATAGTTCCGAATACCGCTATTACGGCTGATCCGAGCTTTAATATATCTCTTGCTGTTCCTGCACCCGTAAAACCTTCGAGCATTTCGGAAAAGCCTAAAAGGTGCATGATGTAAAACATCGCAACCATCAGGATGCATGCCGCAATATACGGCACATAAAGCCGGCCGTTCTTGCGCATTCCGCTGACGGCCATCTTGGGATAGAAACCGGCCTTCATCAGTTGTCACCTCCCTGAGCGAGAAGTGTCAGTGTATCGCTTATTGACTGATACATCTGCTGATCTGTTGCCTGTCCCTTATAGATCTGATGGAAGATCATTCCGTCCTTTATGAAGAGGACGCGTGATGCATTGGATGCAGCCTTTGTGGAGTGTGTAACCATGAGGATCGTCTGTCCCATCTGGTTGACCTTCTTAAAGAGTGCAAGAAGTTCGTCAGATGACTTGGAATCCAAAGCTCCGGTAGGCTCGTCTGCGAGGATGATCCTCGGGTTTGTGATAAGAGCTCTTGCAACAGCTGCTCTCTGCTTCTGACCGCCGGATACCTCATAAGGATACTTCTTTAACAGATCGGAAATGCCTAAGGTTCCCGCGATACCGTCAAGTCTCTGCTTCATCTCGGCATGCTTTTTGCCTGCCAGTACTAAAGGAAGATAGATATTATCTTCCAAAGAGAATGTATCAAGGAGATTGAACTCCTGGAAAACATAACCTAAATTATCTCTTCTGAATTTTGCAACGTCCTTGTCCTTTACTTTGGAAAGATCCATGCCATCAAGGATAACTGTTCCTTCAGTTGCTCTGTCAAGGGCAGCGATGATGTTAAGAAGTGTGGTCTTTCCTGAACCGGACTCACCCATGATGGCGACATACTCGCCCTTCTCGACAGTAAAACTGACATTCTTAAGTGCCTCGACAGAAGCACCTCCGAATCTTGTCTTATATACCTTTTTGATATTCTTTGCTTCAAGCAGACTCATTATTCTTAATTCCTTTCCTTGGTTTGATGGCCACAGTATATGATTGCCTTCCAAACCATTCCTTAACTTCTGCTTACGCAAATCTAACAAGTCTGTCACATTTTCGTATATGCCGGAAAAGAAGTCAAATATATAAGTCTTTGTATAAAAGTATGTTGCTTCAAATGTTGCTCTTTCTGTCCGCCGAGAAGCAACAAATAAGGCAACATTAGCAATGTTGCCTCAAATGTTGCTTTTATTGTCCCTTCGGAAGGCAACAAATCCTTAATTGGAATAGATCAGTAATGTTCTAACATGATGATGTAAACGTGACCGAATTTATCCGAGTTTAAGATCTCGTTTCTGGAGGTTGCCGTAAACCCTCCGCCTGTGTGGTTGTATCCCAGGCCTTTGCCGTCCATCAGGCCGCAGCAGTAGCCTTTATCGTTGTGAAGCAATATCTTCATGGATTCCTCATTGAGGAGCTTACCATTGAAAAGCGCGCGGTCAAATGCCAGAAAATCAGTAAGACAAGTGCAGACTCCGCCGTCTCCACGTTCGCTGTTAGGCGACATCGAATAGCCGTGTTCATCAACCGCTCCGAATTCCAGCTGTTCTTTATAATCGATCGGAACGTATGTGTATTTATCCACTCTCATGGCATAGGAATTAGTCATTCCGCAAGGCTTGAAGATATATTTCTTCAGATAATCACAATACTTCATCTTGGATACTTTTTCGATTATGTAGGCAAGCAGCTTGTAATTGGTATTGCTGTAAGTCATCGCAGATCCCGGTTCATAAAGCAGAGGTGCCTTATACATCGTATTCAGCAATTCCTCATCAGAGATCCTGTCACTGTAAAGGTCGCGAAGTCGGTCATCCAGGGCATCGCCTTCCAATCCGAAGAAGAGAGCAGGCTCATTAAGATAATCCGGGATTCCGGAGTTCATGTGAAGGAGATTATAGATCTTTATTCTTTTACCTTCAGGATAGTCAGGAAAATACTTGTCGATCGTATCATTGATATCAAGCTTTCCTTTTTCCTGAAGCTGAAGGATCGATACCGCGGTAAAAACCTTGCTGCAGGAAGCTATATCATAAACCGTATTCTGGGATTCGAGAGTCTTTCCGTCCTTTTCCGTTGCATTCTCGGCGTACAGACAAACAATATCATCATCTGTTGCAACAACAAATGTGCCTTTGCATTTCTTTTTACCGTAGACCAGGAGAAGATCTTCATATTGATTATCAGGATTGGTCCATCTTCTCTCTTCTTCCGTAAGCTGAATGTTCTTAAGCGGATTTTTAGAATCATCCTCTTTAGCGCATCCGGCTAGTGATAAGAAAATCGAAATGATAAGAAGCGCCGAGGATAATTTGGTTATGCGTTTTAGAACCTTTTCTTTCATATTATTCCCTCCTCTAGTTATTTATCTGATTTTTTGATGCTATCCGAGAGCGAGATCCAAATGGCAGGACGCACACAGTTGGACTCTGCGAAAACAATATCACCGTCTACTCCGTCAGAGTTTTTCCGGGTATCAATATTGCCGTAACAGTCAGCATCCGCTGCTCTGTTGGGAGAAGACGCCGGAGAACGGAGCCACCACCAGCCGGTCTTCATACCATTGGGGAGTTTGCAGTCATCACTTACCGCTGCACCATTCTTCAGAGCATAATCCGTCGGTGCAGCCCTGCGGTCATCAGCATCTTTGAAATACTGCTGTGCTTCCTCAAGGCTCAGGCAAAACACATTATCTTCGGTGTCATTGCCGCCCGGTGTCCCGTACAACGGGTTATCCTTATTCTGTATCTTCGAAGTCAGTATCAGGCTCTTCTCGCTATCTGAAAATGCCTTATCGTAAAACGTGCTGTTTAACCATTTCCGCAAAGAGCTTTTCTCCCATGTAACATCTGCCATGTCATAGTAGTATACGGTCGCATCAAGCAGGTATTCCGAGATAACAAGCGCATTTCCGTCACGTATCTCAAGCACACGCCATTCAATAGGTTCAGTGTCGTATGTATCTGTTCCGGGGACTTTCCTTTGAGGATAATTGCCGAACACAATCCTATCGCCGGCAGAAATACCGTCATCTTCCAAAGCAGCATCCGGATCAGAAGATGCTGTTGTCTCCTTCGCTGCCGGTTTCTGACACGACGCCATAAACACACAGCTCATAATGACCGCGAGCAAAGCAACACAAGTTTTTTTCATTCCGTTTTCCCCCTTGATACATCATGATCTTGCAGCCCTCTTTGCGGGCTTCCTGAACTGAATATAACAAAGCAAATTGAATCCTTTTTGGATGCTTTATGGATTTTCTGTGGAGGCAGGAAGAATAATATCGGCAACGACATCATCGCCGTCATTTCCGAGAGCGACAGTGCCGTTCTCGCGCTCGATTATAAGTTTTCCGAGATATAATCCCAGACCGGAGCCGCCGTTTCTTCTGCTCCTTGAACTGTCAGTCCTGTAGAAGGCTTCGAAAAGATGCGGAAGGTCCTCTTCGCTGATATGTGAACCCGTGTTGCGTATCTCCGTTATGATATTTCCGTTTTCCTTCCGGGCAGTGACCTTTACGGAAGATCCTTCTGAACTGTAGAATACCGCATTCGAAAGGAAAGATCCCAAAGCCATGGATGTAAGTTCCTGATTACCTTCGAAGAACAGACCGCTGCCGATCTCCGATTCAAGAGTTATCCCCCTTATTTCCAGAAGTTCTTTCATCTCATCAAGACGCTTTCTAAGCAATGATCCGAGATCGACCTTCATGAATTCGATCTCGTTCTCGGCCTGCATCCTTGACGCCGTAAGGATCTCATTGATAAGTGATTCCATGCGCTTTAGAGACGAGAGGGTTTTCGGAAGATACGTATCAAGATCGTTATAAGGCTCAATGCCGTCCATCATGCCGCGCACCTGGCCCTGTGCTATTGTTATCGGGGTTTTAAGCTCATGCGATGCGGCAGCGAAAAAGACATCCTTCTGCCTCTCTAATTCGTTAACATGCTCGATCTCCCGTTCCAGCTCCTGAGTCCTTTTATTGAGGCTCGTTATGGTCTCATCAAGACTTGACGAGAGATCATCAAGATCGCGCCCGAGATCGCCTATCTCATCGTGTCTTTTGGATCTGCTCTTCACGGCAAAATCCATATTCGCGATTCTGCTCGATATCGCTGAGAGTTTCTGGACCGGCCTGGCGAACAGCAGAGTATAAATAATGGAACAGATAAGCGATACAAAGACAATTGCGGCAATGATCACCGGCAGAGTCTTCTTCAAGGCTTCCCAAAGAACATTTTCGCCTTTTTGTGACCATATGCAGACAACGGTATATTCACGGACTTTACCCGTCTTGAAAAAAACATTTCTCGAAGTATACAGATTCATCTCATCTTCGTCTTCGTCATTGATGAGCTTTTTTACATCGGTTCTTGTCATTACCGCATAATCCGAAGTCGGAAGGACTGCCGGAAGCGCATTCCAGTTAGCCTTTAATCCCTTATAGAAGACAATATGGCAGTCGTTGGTAAGTATAAAATCATCGACCAGAGGCCCGCACTCTTTGAATTCGACCTTATTGAGTTCTTCGGCAAGCCCTGCGAACTTCTTTTCCATCTCGGTCCTCTGGACCATGTTCCAGCTGAGCGGAGTGGCATTATAAAGCACGGCATAGATCAGGATACCGAACAGGACCTGTACGGTGAAAGTGATCACGAAGACCTTAAATGATAATCTGTCAGTTATCCTCTTGTGCGACACGGTATCCGCGGCCTCTTACAGTTTCGATTATACCCTCGCCAACCTTATGACGGAGGTTCTTGATATGGCTGTCGACTATACGCTCATCTACCAGCGAATCGTAATCCCAGAGCATTTCCAGGAGCAGTTCTCTTGTGTAAACGCGCCCGGGATTTTTAATAAGCACCAGAAGAATATCAAACTCTTTGGAAGTAAGTTCAACTTCTCTGCCACTGACCGTGACCTTCATCATGTCAGGGATCATGACAATATCTTTATATGTGAATTGCTGATGTTCCTCGCCTGTTAAAGGCCTGTCACGCCTTAGGACTGCCTTTACCTTGCGCAGGAAAACAGGCATGGAGAAGGGCTTGGTTACATAATCATCTGCAAGCGAATCATATCCTTTTACCATAGACCGTTCGTCATCCAGGGCAGAAAGGAATATGACAGGCACATCGGATTTCTTCTTAACGAATTCGCAGACACCGTAGCCGTCGATCTTCGGGATCATTATATCCAGGATCAGAAGATCGAACTTCTCCTTGGAGAAAAGCTCGATGGCAGTTACTCCGTCCTCTGTTTCCGAGACGGAATATCCTTCATTGACAAGGTAGCTCGCTAGAAGCTGCCTTATCTCCGGTTCATCTTCGACGATCAAAATTCTTTTCATATTGAGATTATAGAATACTTTTATGGATTTAATGTGCAGAGACTGTAACTAACTCTGACAAGGACCACTTACTCAATTCCGATCTCTTTTATATTCATATCGATCTTTATCTTTGTGCCGACGCCCTGCTCTGATTCTGCAGAAATCCTGTGTCCCAGATTGTCGCAGATACGCTTGCAGAGATAAAGGCCGATGCCGCTCGCGCGCTTGTCTTCACGTCCGTTGAATCCTGTATAGCCGTTCTCGAAGATCCTCGGCAGATCCGCTGCGCTTATTCCGATTCCGGTATCTTCGATGCAGAGAATGCCGGGGTCATCCATATATATCCTGATCCCGCCGCTATTCGTATACTTTACGGCATTGGAAATGACCTGCTCGATTACGAATGCGAGCCACTTCTCATCTGAAAGCACATTGGCCTCCGTCGGCTTGAAATCCATAGTGAGTTTTTTTGAGATAAAGTCTCTTGCAAACTTTCTTATCGCAGGCTTTATGACAGCATCAAGATCTATTTTCCTGATAACATAGTCCGTGCTGCCTGAATCAAGCCTTAAGAATGTAAGCACCATCTCAACATATGCTTCGATCCTGTTAAGGTCGCCGTCAAGGCGCCTTGCAAGGTCCGAATCCACAGACTGGATCTGCAGACGCATCGAAGCTATGGGTGTCTTTATCTGATGAGCCCACACGGTATAGTAATCGACCATGTCGTTGTAGTCTGAAGTCGCTTTCCGGCGTGCATATTCCTGCTCTTCCTTGAGCTTGTTTATGATCTCCAGATAATCCTTTTCGAGCGGGCCGGACGCTTGAGGATAATCATTTCTCTTAATTCTTCCGTGCTTGTTATATACGATCAGATAATCAATGACACCGGCTATCAGTATGACCACAGAGCTCAGGATCAGAGGATAAAGCACTGTTAGTGCAGGAAGATCAAAAAGGAAATAAGAAGATACGAAAATACCTTCCACCACAACGAGCAGAACCAGCACTTTGAGCCTAGACTTAAGATAGTCCCAGAACATTAGTCCTCCAGAATATATCCCACACCGAACTTGGTCTTGATGAGATCTTTAAGGCCGATCCCTTCAAGAGTTTTCCTGAGACGGCCGACATTAACCGTCAGCGTGTTCTCATCTACATAGCAGTCGGTCTCCCACAGAGCTTCCATGAGCTTCTCGCGGCTTACGACCTTATTCTTGTTCTGAACAAGAGTTAAAAGGATCTTGTATTCATTCCTCGCAAGATCGATATCCTTACCGTTATATGAGAGCGTGTTATTGTTCGTATTAAGGACTGCGCCGGCCACTTCCAGTGTCGCTGATGCCTGGCTGAAATCGTATGTCCTTCTGAGCAGCGCCGTGACCTTCGCAATAAGCACGCTCTGGTCAAAAGGCTTTGCAATAAAATCATCAGCGCCCATATTAATGGCCATGATGATGTTCATGTTGTCGGTGGCAGAAGATATGAAGATGATCGGCACCGAGCTCGTCTTCCTTATCTCCTGGCACCAGTGGTATCCGCCCATGTAAGGCAGAGTGATATCCATGATGATAAGGTGAGGCTCATATTCATTCATCTCTTCTATGACCTTCATGAAATCAGATACGACGCGGCCTTCCATCCCCCAGTTGCCGAGGCATGATGCTATGCCCTCTGCGATTCCTTTATCATCTTCAACTATAAAAATCTTATACATGTAATCCCCGTTATAAAACCTTATTCATCTTCACGCAATCGAAGGTTCCGCTCCTGATCACGCTGTCATCAACATGGTTATACCCGAGCTTGGCATAAAAATCTATCGCTTCAAGTCTGCTGTCGATCTTTATTTCCTTATAGCCCAGTTCACTTGCCCATTTCTCGGCTTCGGTAACAACCAGAGAACCAAGCTTCTGCCCCCTGTATTCAGGAAGGACAACAACGCGTCCGAGTGTAACGGCACCATCTCCGCAGTCATAAAAACGGCAGGTCGCGACAGGATATCCGTCGTCTAACAGAACGATGTATCTCGTGCCGTCACAGTCGTGCTCATCGAATTCGTCTCTGAGCGATATGTGGTGCTGGCGGTTCATGCCCTCGATCCTTACCGAGTATGCACCCGCTCTCTGCCATTCTTCTTCTGCCCTTAATACTTCCATGCTTATATGCCCTCGAAATGATTGAATCTTACGCGTTCTGCAAAGGCCTTTTTCGAAGGCGCGTGGAAATCGTCCAAAGCCTTTCCTACCGGCAGGATGCAGACAACATCATAGTCTTCAGGAACGTCAAGGACAGCTGCGATCTTATCGCAGATACGGTCATCATCGGTGATGTGGCCTTCGTACCAGCAGCTCTGGTAACCGAGTTCGACAATTGCAAGAAGCATGTTCTCTATTGCTGCCGAATAGTCCTGTGTCGCAAAGCATCTGTCGCGGTATGCATTTATCCTTCTTGAGAGGACAACGATCATGGCAGGTGCGGTCTGTGCAACCGGCGGATCGATAAGGCCTTTTATCTTATCCAGTGTTACCTTGTCATCCACAACGATAAGATCAGTTGTCTGCTTGTTGCATCCTGAAGGAGCATCAATGCCGCAGCGCGCGATAGCCTCAAGATCAGCTCTCGGAACAGGTTCATCTGAGAACTTGCCCCTGTAGCTGTGCCTTGTCGCAATCGTGCTTATGGCGCTCTTCAGATTCATAACGTAGATCTGGCAGGGATTTGCCTCATCCCAGTAATCCGCAAGGACTTCCAGTTCCTTAAAGCCCACGCTCTTATAAAACTCATTGGTGATGTCGTAATCTTCATACATGCCGGATCTTACTGTCTTGACCTGCATGAACGAGAAGCCCTTCTGCACTGCATAATCCTTCGCAGCGGCGAAAAGCCTTCTGCCATAACCGTTTCTGTGGAAATCCTTCTTAACGCCCATTACGGCAAGTTCCATAGTCGCATCACCGGTCTGCTTAAGACAGAGGAATCCAGCAGGGACATCATTCTCGAATGCTGCCCAGAAAGGCTGCTCTGCTGACTCTCTTATATACTGCTCCCTGCTCTCTTCCACTTCGAACCATTCGGTAAGGGCTTCTAAGACCTCACGTGAGATCTGTCTGCGTTCATTGGGATCTTCAATAAATCTGATCATAGAATCCTCTTATTCAATAAGTATTGTATGGCTTATTTTACCATTACGGAGAATAGGAATCTCTGGTAAGTGGGTTATAATCGTGGAAAAGAATATTCCGGATAAATAATGGAGCCTTTTATGATAAATACCAAAAACAGGATAGCAGCATCGATACTGGCATTAACGCTCGCAGCCCCTATATTCTGCGGTTGTAACATTGTTACACCGCAAAATATTGAGACGAGCATGCCCACAGTTCCTGAGCAGAGCACTTCGGAAGTCACCACGACCTCATCCGAGACGACTATAGAGACCACCGAGCCTTCCGCCGAAGAGCGCGTCATCATAAAGACACCTGACGGCAGGACCGTGATCGATACGACTTATGTCCGCACCATAACGGACGTAACACCCGAGATGATGACCGCCGACTACTGGGTAAGCGATGCCGATAACGAGATTCTCATGACTCCTGAAGAGATCCTGGAATTCAACTATAACAACAGAGCGATCATCAAGGCTGCCGACAACAAGACCATAATGCCCCACTTAGAGGACTTCGGCGATACATTTGACGGCAATATCCTGAAGGTTTTCCTTAACGACAACGCCAAATCGATACCTAAGGATCCTTCTAAATACTATCTTAACGGCAAACCCACGACCTCAGAATACTGGCAGGAACTTATCGCACGCTCAAACATCGAGAGCGTTCCCGACACGATCACAGTAAAGTACGGATTCTCCACCAAGAGAATGACCGTCAGGATGTTCCCTACGGAAGACAGGGTTTTCGAGAGCGCAACAGATCAATACTTCGATTCCATCCTCTACTCGGAATGCATGCCCTACATGCCCGTTGTAGTGCTTCACGAGAGTACGGACGGCGAATATCTGTACGTTGTTTTCGACAGCTTCTCGGCATGGGTCAGAAAGGACGCCATAGCGCTCTGCAAGGACAGAAAAGATTGGGAAGCAAGACAGAATCCCGGCCAGTGGCTCGTCGTAACCGAGAGAGAGATCAGATTAGGCAACGATCCCTACAGCCCTCTTACGACTGACCTCGTTCTACCCATGGGCACACAGATGGAGCTCGTCCCCGCTAAGGACGCGCCGAAGACGATCAATCAGCGTTCAACATACGGCAACTACGTGGTAAAGGTTCCCACGAGAGGCGCTGACGGCTATATCAAGGATGAGCTCGTCCTTATCCCCGTATCAGATGATGTCAATGCCGGCTTCCTCCCTCTCACACCCGCAAATATCGTAAGGCAGGCATTTAAGCTCTTAGGCGACAGATACGGTTGGGGCGGCGACCTTCAGGCAAATGACTGCACCGGAATCACAAGAGAGATCTACCGCTGCTTCGGCGTACTCCTCCCGCGTGTCGGCCAGTCGAGCTCCAAGGGCGTATACAAAGTCGACATGAGCGGCATGAACGAGAAAGAAAAACTCGCAGTGATCAGCGAGCTTAAACCGGGAAGTCTCATCTCATTCCCCGGCCACATGACGATCTACGTCGGCACCAGAGAAGGAAAGCCTTACGTAATAAGCGCCTGCGGCACATTCGTCGCACCCGCTCCCGGATCTACCGAAGCAATACATCCCGAGAGCGTGATCCTTAACACGCTCTATGTGAGGAACAGGAGCCTTGTGACCTGGCTAGACAAGTCAACAACGGCATTAACTCTCATAAAGGCTGCGCCGGAAGATGCGTAAAACCTGAAGGCAGGCTTAACCGGAGCCGGAATACTCTCCTACTGTAATTGTTGGCCCTTTTTTGGCATCAACAATTATATAAAAACGCGATTTTATATAATTGTCGGCCTTTTTTAGAGGCAACAATTACAGTAAATAATTCTTGCACTGCCAATACCGCTTACTTAACGATCTCAATATTATCAACGCTCTTATGCGACCAGTCGTTTGCAAGGTTCATATTCTGCCAGTCGGATCTGTGCGCGCTGAAGCTTATTGTCAGCGTGTCGCCCTTTGCAAGCGAGCCGCTTCCTACAGTTATCGTCAGGCACGTGTCACGGTCTTCACCCGTAGCGGCTGAATATGTTCCCTTAACCTTATCGGTCAGGGCAGTATATTTGCCTGATGAAGAATTCGTTGCTGCGTGATAGCAGTCGAAAACCATGTCTCCGCCGTCTTTTGTGAAGTAGTAATTGATCTTAAGCTTTGACAGATCGACTGTGGAATTACCGTTGTTGGTAATCTCTATCGTACCTGCGATAGCATTCGCGTTGGAGTTGTTATTGTCGTAATTCATCTTGATGCTCAGATCACCTGCAGATGCCGATCCTGAACCGCCTGCAGGCTGCGTCTGCGCTGCCGTAGGATCAGAGCCCTGTGAAGGCTGCGAAGGCACTATGCCGCCTGCCGATTCGCCTGAACCCGTGCCTTCTTCGTCGGGCAGAGTTCCGAATACGAGCTTGCCATCATCGAGCAGGACTGCGCCCTTGCCATATGAGAAATCATTGCTGTTATCCCATGCACCGTTGGGGCTGGTCATCCTTACCTGGATCTCAGATTTGTATTGGGACTGGCCGCCGGGTCTTAAGCTGCCGTCATCGAAAACCACGGAAAGATAGTAGATGTGGTTTTCCTCATTCCAGACCTTAAGTCCGTCTACTCTTCCTGACTGCATATAGTTTGTGGTGATCTTTACGCCTGATGCGTCACCGCCTGCTTTGTAGATCTCGCTAAGGTCGACATAGTATCTGAATTCGAGCTTGTCTGCTGCTCTTGCAGGCCATGCAGTCTTGTTATATATGAATGCTTTTATCTCAACAAAATCATTGCCCTGAACGTTCAGGCTGCAGTCTGCAGAATACTCGTCACCGGGGATCTCTTCTACCGCACCGAAATCGATGAGGGTCTTGCCGTGATACTTGGAATACATGGCAGCAAGAAGACCCGTAAAGCCTGCGTTATAATCGCATGCCACCTCATTCTTGCAGTAATCGGTTACGGTATCTGTGTAGCTGTCGGAAGCATCCGGACCTCCGACGAGAGCGCCATATAAGGTGTGTCTGAACTCAGAAGGCTCATTCATGTTGTCGCAGTAAGAACCCTGGCATGTCCTGTGGTGGGGATGTGAAGGAGGATTCTCTCCAAAACCTACGACATAAGATCTTCCCGAAGAACCTAAGGCATAGTTTGCCTGGGATACTGCGAAGTCCCAATATACTGATGCCTTGTCAGAAGGGCATCCGTCCCATCTGCTGTAAACGGTTGCTACAAATGCTGTCGTTGTTGCATATCTTAATGAACCCCACTGGTCGAGCCATGCAAGGCCTTTGGGAGAGTATGTGATCTTCTTGCCGTCTGACGTGCCGCAGGACCAGAAATCCAGGTGCTTCTGGATCTCATCCTTATAGGTCTTCTCGCCGGTTATCTTTGCGAGCATGAGCGCTGCTCCGATATGAACATCGTCCCAGCAGTGTGCCCAGTCAAAATCATGACCTGCCTTGGTAAAACAGCTTTTCGCATTATCCAGATACTTGCTGTCATCAGCAGCGATATAAAGCCAGCATCCTGCCCATGAGAGTTCATCGTAAAAGCCGCTCCAGGAATTATAGAAACCGTTTGCCGCAGTGTATCCCGAATCGCTTCTCGTCGAATCGGCAAATGCATAAAGGCTCTTTGCGTGATCCAGGCAGAGCTTCGAATAGTCTTTGTCGGTATCCTCGAAAACAAGGGATGCGATAGCCAGTGCGGCAGCCGCCTCGCCGACAACAGCAGAACCGGGGTTGTCTTTCGTAACCTTGTATGAAGGCCTGTTCATGGTCATGACTTCGCAGGGGTCCCACCATGAGTGATCGGCATTTCCGTCGCCAACCTGATAGTAGAAGACTTCATCTTCGGGATGGCACTTTATGAGGTAATCTGTGACCCACTTTATGTCACCGAGCACGTATTCGAGCTGGCCGCTCTCTTCGTATGCTTTCCTGTCTTCAATGACCGACCAGCCGAGCATTGCAGCGGAATATGCCATAGGAAGATTGAATTTTACGTTATCGCCGGCATCGTACCAGCCGCCCGTAAGATCCAGGTTGTTATCAGCACCGTCGGTAAGAGCGGAATCGCCTCTCCAGTTGCATCTGGTATCTTCAGGGAGCTTGCCGCTTCTCTGCAGTTCGTAGAAGAGAAGTGACTTCTGGAGCGCCTCACCGTAGTTATAATCTCCGGTGCCTTCAATGCCCTCATAACCTTTGCCCGTGCAGGTCAGATCCTTAATGGAATGGCTGCCGCCGGATACTCCGTTGAAACCGCCGCTTTCAGAAGTCTCAGTGCTCTCTGATACGGTTGATATGTCTGTCTCTGATGTGTTGTCTGAATCTGCCTCAGGTCCTTTATTGCATGCAGTCAAAGCAATTGCGCCTGCAAGGACCAACGCTATGGGTCTTAGAATCTTCTTCATATGCCCCTCCGAAAAAAGATAACCACATTATATTACAGACCCGCGCCGGCTGCCCCCGGAACACCGCTTTCGAACGAATCCGTAAAATATTGTTTATCTTTTATTAGTACGATATACTTGCAAATATATACGGGGGATAGTTTTTAAGTATTCTCCATCGTAACCAGACAACCTGGAAACATAACAAAAGTGAGGAATAGATATGATTTGCTCCAATTGTGGAAAAGAGATCGAAGGCGGTAAGTTCTGTCCTTTCTGTGGAACTGCCGTTGAAGCACCCGCAGCAGAGGCGCCCGCAGCTGAAGCACCCGCTGCTGAAGAAAAGCCTGTAGAAGAAGCTGTCGCAGAGACCCCTGCTGAAGAGGCTCCTGCTGCAGAAGAGAAAGCTGCAGAAGAAGCTCCCGTAATCGAAGAAACACCCGCTTCCGAGGAACCCGCAGCCGCAGCTGCTCCCGAAGAGCCTTCCATCCTGGAACCCGTTGAGGCAATCTCATCTGAAGTTACTGAAACAACTCCCATCGAGAATCCTGCAGAGACAGTTCCTTCACCTATCGAAGCAGCACCCGCTCCGGCTCCGGCACCTGCACCCGTTGAGGGGCCTTCAGTTGCAGAGCCCGCACCTGAGGCAGCGCCTGTTGCAGCTGCTCCCGTTGCTGCTAAGCCTAAGAAGTCCAAGAAGCCCCTCGTCATCGTATTGAGCATCATCGGCGCCGTTATCATTCTTGCCGGTGCCGGCGTAGGAATCTTCTATTTCCTGCTCGTACAGAAGTACAACAAGGCTACTGATGCTTTCGAGAATGGCGATTACGAACAGTCTTTGGAACTCTATACACAGCTCAAGACATTCAAGGATTCCGAATACTGGGCTGAGTGCTCACAGGTCGAGCTCGACTACCAGAAGGTCGACGGACTTATTGAGCAGGAAGATTTTGACGGCGCCATCACTATCCTTAAGGAAGTCGTAGATTTCTATGAAACTGATCCCAAGAGTGATGAAGCACTCGCTCTCATGACCGAGTGCCAGACCGTAAAGGACGCTTTCGCTGATAAGAATTCGAAGAACTATTTCGAAGCTAAGGACAAGTTCAAGTCCCTTACAACACTTAAAGACAAGTATGCAGTTCAGGTTAATCTCTGCGACGCACATCTTGCAGAGACCAACAAAGCATGGTCAACGATCATCGCCAATCTCTACGGCATCCAGACAAATGATCTCGAACTCGCATTCATCAAATCTCCCAAGAATGACGACGACAAGTTCATCAGCACAGTTTATTCCGAAGGCACAACAGACTACGACAAGATCAAGAGCGTAGTTAAGCCTGCGGATGACGAACAGAAAGCTCTGCTCGAAGCTGCCATCAAGGGCCTCAAGTACGATAACGCATTCCAGCTCATGGAAAAACTGAAGTTCGAAGAAGCCATGGCTATCTTCTCAGAGCTCGGTGACTTCCTTGATTCTAAGACACAGTATGATGTAGCAAAGGGCAAGCTCGACGAATACAACAAGAAGTATGAAGCAGCCCAGGCGCTCTACGATAACGGCGAATACTACAAGGCAATGGTTGCCTGGAACGCCATTTCCGAATGGAAAGATTCAGCTGATAAGGCCAAGTCATGCCCGCAGCCCATGCCTGAGAACGGCTCCATGAAGAAAGGCAGCGGCAGCATCTCCCTGAAGATCAACGCTCCTTCCAGCATCAACGCTCTCATGAGAGTCTATAACTCCAGCAATGAAGTAGTAGCCCAGGTATTCATCGCAGCAGGCAAGAATGCAACGATCAAGCTCGGTGCAGGCACTTATACCATCAAGGTTGCTTATGGTTCCGAGTGGTTTGGTGAGAAGGATCTCTTCGGCGCCAAGGGTGCTTACCTCCAGCTCAAGAACGGTACAAGCGAGTCCTTCACGCTTAAGAAGAACTACTCATACACTCTGACACTCCAGTCAGGCACAAGCGGCAATGTCGGTTCCAAGACAGTTTCCGGCGGAGCTGACGGAATGTAATCGTTCAATCGGATTAAATCTTTCGAGGCTGTCTCATCTGAGGCAGCCTCTTTGTTATAATCGACCTATAAAACTTAAAGGAGAGCATTCATGTCAGGACCTTCTCCCATTGACGATCACAGACTCAGATTTGATGATTTCGATAATTCCGATATATTCTCGAAAAAGCCCCGCCTCCCTGCCATGGGCTGGAACAGCTGGAACGCTTTCGGAAGCGGCAACACCGAAGAGCTCACAAAAGCAATGGTACTTAAGATCAAGGAATTGGGGCTCGATAAGCTGGGGTATGAATACGTCGTATTAGATGACGGCTGCTACCATCCGGAGAGAATAGACGGACATCTTAAGGCAGACAAGGTCAAGTTCCCTTCAGGCTTTAAGGCAATGGCAGATTTCGTTCACGGAAGCGGCCTTAAATTCGGAATGTATAACGACATCGGAACAAGGCTCTGCTCAGGCGCAGAAGTAGGCATTTACGGATATGAGAAAACTGACTGCGAAGACTACTTCAAGTGGGACATAGATTTCATAAAAGTCGATAACTGCTATTACATGTGGGACAACGCTACTTTCGCAGATCCGGAGAATGCGAAATATTCATATGCGCCGGTCATTAAGAGCATTGGAATTGACGGCGTAACATATGATGCCGCAAACGCAGCGATAACAGGTACCAGAGCAGAGATAAAAGAAGACTGTGTAGCGTTTATCGGCACATTTGACGGAACGGCTCCTGACCACTCCCCTGTCGGTCTCAGATCCAGTGAGATTATTTTCGAGATCAATGCATCTGAAGATGGCATCAGGGATTTGTTCGTCACATACGCCTCAGACGCCGTAGAAGGCGCCGGACAGTGGCTCCAGGTGGCTGTCGGGGAAAAGACGTGTTTTGATGCGCTCTTAGCTCCTACGCAAAGCAGGGAGACATTTACGGTATCCCCTGCCATTAAAGTGGAGCTCAAGAAGGGCGCAAATAAGATCCGCATAATGAATCACAGAAGGCAGGAGAATACTCTTCATTCATATGCCGAGATCAGACGCGAACTCGAAAATGCCGGCGGCCGCGACATCGTCTTCTCGATCTGCGAATGGGGGAAGACGCAGCCGCAGAACTGGGGGCACAAAGTTGGCGATTCATGGCGCATATTAAATGACATCACTTTCCAGGTCGGATCAGACGGCAATCACGGTACGGCAGCCTGGGAGTGCGACTATACGACATCCATTACTTCGCAGTACAACAAGGCGGTAATAATGGATGAATTCGCGGGACTTGGCAGAGGCTGGAACGATCCTGACATGCTGGTCATAGGAATGGACGGGATAGATAACATCATGTGCCGTTCGCACATGGCAATGTGGTGCATGATGAACTCTCCCCTTATGCTCGGCGTTGACTTGAGAAGAGTTGCTAAAGGCGATGAGATCTATAACATCATCGCAAATGAAGATCTGATCGCATTAGACCGGGACCCTCTGGGCATACAGGCAAAGCGCATCTTCACGACATACGAATGCAGCGAGCCCGATAAGGAATACATAAGAGACAACAACAGGATCGACATCCTCGCAAAGCCTCTTAATGACGGCAGCATCGCGCTCGGTTTCTTTAACTTAAGCCAGGAAGAAAAAGAAGTCCCGTCTGTCAGCACCGATGAGATCTTGAATAAGACAGGCGGTAAGACTGTTAATAAAGATCTTTTCGCCAATGCGAAAACATACCGGATCAAAGATCTCTATACCGGCGAAGCAGCTGAGACTGAGAGCAGAGTCTTTGGCGCAGGAACGCTTGCAGCTTGCGACAGCAAAGTCATAAGGATCACGCCTGTCTCATGACCACAGAAGTCTTCATAAGAGAACTCTGCCAAAAAGCAGGTATTCCTTTTGCCGGCGTTTTCGAACGCGGGCGTAAAGAAGGCTGGCTCGACGCAGAAGATGAAGTGTATAAAGACACGCCGATAACAAGAAAAAACGTTGCCAGGATATGCCACATGTATCTTCTCAAAGCGATGAAAGCTTCTGATCTGGACATTAGCGGCGCAGGCATGCTCAAGGATCTCTACGACTGCAGGGTGTGCGCTAACCACGTCGCACAGGTATATTTGCGCGGAATAATGGACGCGAAGAATATCAGGCGTGACGGTGAGTTTTGGTGGTTTGATCTGAACGGCGAAGATGATGATGCTTATAACAGCGCCGCGATAGACCGCCTGTTACTTATCCATGTTGGCGATCATGTGCATCAGGATATGAGCGGCTCGTGACAGGCCCCCTGAATAGTCTGCCTTATCCAAAGCGTTATTGATCAGCATCGGGTTGTCCGTTCCGATGACATCGACATCACAGCTTACGAGATACTGGACCGTATCATCAAGATCGACTGTCCAGCAGAATACCTTGATTCCCTTCTCGTGCATTGCTCGGACAAGCTCAGGCGTTACATAGGATTCCTCGATAGTAATGTTATCGGTATATTCGATGTCATAGAGATCGCCTACTGCGATTACCATGCAGTATCCCTTTGTTATCGTCGGATCGAGTTCCATCATGCGCTGAAGTCTTGATGCATCCTGCGCGATGATCATGACATTATCGTGCATTCCGGTCTCGTTGATAACGGCAAGAACATTTTCTTCGAAGTTCTTGTCGGCAGCGTGGCCTTTGAGCTCGACCTGAACGTTTATGTCGTTTTCTTTCGCGAGCGCCAGTGCTTCTCTTAATGTGCAGATATGGACGTGCTCATATTCACCGGGCATCCAGGGACCGAGTTCGATCTTCGAGAGCTCCTCATAAGTGGCATCATGTATCGCGATGTTTCTGCCGGTTACTCTCTTTATCGTCGAATCGTGATTGCAGACGATGACGCCGTCGGAGGTCTGATGGACATCAAGTTCGATCCACTTCAGGTTCTCGCTTGCGGCAAGCTCGAAGGCAGGCATCGTGTTCTCGGGTGCGTTAACGTTATCTCCTCTGTGCGCGCATACCAGCGGTCTGTCAACGCTCTCGAAAAGATAAGAATATCTGAAGATCATAAAGCCGATGATGGCACCCGAGGCAACTGCCAATGAGACTACAAAGGCAACGGTTCTCTTCATCGAGAACTGCTTGAGCTCACGGACTTCACTGGACACTGTCTCTTTCTTAGTCTTATCGTCAAGGAATTTATAGAACAGCACCGTCAGTGCAGCGTTATTTATCGCAGGAGAAAGAAAGCTCTTAAGGATCTGTCTTAAAGCATACGTATATGTTCCGACAGCTTCGGATTTGGCTACGACATTTCCTGTTCTGCGCACGAAGGACATCAGTTCCTCGCCGTTTACAACGAGTATCGAAGAGATCGAATTGATAGTAAAATTCAGGATGACCGTCAAAAGGAACATATTGAATAAGACTTCGAGGATGTGCCCTTTGCAGAGTTTTCTGGATTTGGAGCAGCTCTTAAAGAATGATTCTTTCTGAAGCACAAATCCGTTGATCGAGAAGATATAAACCGCAAGGAACAGGATAAGCACCCAGTATAAGACATAATAGAGGACATTAAGCCACTTTGTATAGTCGATCGTCTGGTTGACAAATCCCGGCAGGATGAGCTTAAAAGTGGAACCTGACAAGGGCAAAAGCTTTGTAAGAGGAACAAGCACCAGAATGAATATCATTATCGGCCAGTTTCTGGGGTTAAGCGCCTTCCAGCACGCACGGAAGCCTGCCATGAACATACATGTGAGATTTGTCTCGCATCCTGCCTGCGCTACTGAGAATGTATGAAGAAGTCCTGCTATCTCGAACAGAGACATCAGCGTCACAATAACCGCGAAGATCAGCATCATCAGTATCGACAGCGGGTTTAAGAGGACCTTCTGCAGATTAACGGGAGCAATGTAAGTCTCGCCGCTGACGAGCATCATGGCCTTGACCAGGAGCTTTTTAAGAAGCGATGTCGTGGCAGCGGTGATGATGGAGCAGAACAGGATAAAGAGAGCAGTCTCGACATAGTCCTGCGTAAACAATAGAAGCACGCGCTTAAAGAACTGTCCAAAGTTCTGGAACAGCTCTGCGATACGTCTCCGCAAGATCATGAATACTTTATCTATCTTTTCCAACCCTCATCCGCCTCTTGTAAAAAACATTTTATATCAATGAATATACGCCTTTTCGACCACAAATGAAATCTTTTGATATAATTTCAGGATCAAGTGAAAAAGGGTTTTGAAGAAATAATGAAAAATGCCAGGATAACAGCTTGCGTAATAACAATGGCCTTGCTTTTGAGCTTTACGGGCTGTCAGGACAACACTGAAGTGACCACTATCCAAGATACTTTACAGTCAACAACAGATACGGTAAATCCGCTGACTGACAACATGTGCGGCGGCTACCTTGACGGATATGAGACTTTCGAAGTGACTTCAACTGATCTTATAGACGGCGTCTGGGACGACGTCATCTCCAATACCGACATCGGAGGCAATAAATCTCCCCAGCTGAAATGGGAGCCTGTGGAAGGCGCAAATGTCTATGCCGTCTACATGTTCGATACAAATACCAATGGTTATCTCCACTGGAAATCAGGCGGGATCACTGAGACGACACTTCCCGAAGGCTGGGCCTCCCCGCTTGACTATAACGGTCCTCACATCGGACACGGTTATACGCATAATTTCGATATTTACGTAATAGCGCTTAAAGCTCCCGTCGCGAGACTTAAGGGCACCGTCAACGGACAAAATAAAAAGCTCGGCGAATTTATAACCGAGCTTGATACTGATATAGACGGCAACAAGGGAAACATCATCTCTTACGGCAAGATCTCAGGCCTTTATACCGACTCGAGATTCCGTGACGGCAAGACGCCCGAATCAACTCCCTGCATCTGATCAGACGATGTTCTTTATGCCCTCGCAGATCCTTCTGGCGACAAGGGGATTATTCATCGTGTATAGATGAATGCCGTTGATGTCGCTTACGAGAAGATCGATTATCTGGCTTAAGCAATAAGATATTCCGGCGTCGAAAAGCGCCTCTTTGTTATCCTCATAGCGCGATATGATCTTCTGGAACCTCGTCGGAAAAGACGCGTGGCACAAAGACACCATTCTCTTTATCTGTGCTGCATTGATGACGGGCATTACACCCGGAATGACTGGAACGTCTATGTCAGCGATCCTGCACTCCTCATGGAATCTGTAGAAGATCTCATTATCAAAGAACAACTGTGAGAGCAATACTTCTGCTCCTGCGTCGACCTTCTTCTTGAGGCTCTTTATCTCCGTGACTACGCTGGGTGATTCAGGATGACATTCCGGATAGCATGCACCGAGGAAGCAGAAGTCATCGTCATTCTTCAGGTATGAAATAAGATCAGACGAGTGCCTGAAATCATTCTTGGCCGGAATATTCGGGTTCGGGTCACCCCTTAGGGCAAGTATATTCTCGATGCCTTCGCCCTTAAGGACTCTGGCAAACTCGTCGATCTCATTCCTGTCATAATGCAGACAAGTCAGGTGTACCACAGGCTCGATCTTATAGTCGTACTTGATCTTCTTGGCAAGCTCAATAGTACGGTTACAGTTGGAAGATCCGCCGGCACCGAACGTAACGCTTATGAAGTCAGGCTTAAGTTCAGCTAAGACTTCGAGCGTCTCGTCGATATTGTCGAGTTCAGCGTCTTTCTTCGGCGGAAAGATTTCGAAGGAGAGACTTCTTTTTTTCTTGTAAACCTGTGATACTTTCATGACTTATCCTCTGATCTGCTTTGCAGCCGCAACGAGGTTCTTAAGGCTCTTTACAGTCTCCTCATTGCCTCTTGTCTTAAGGCCGCAGTCCGGGTTGACCCAGAGCTTGTTATCTTCGATCTTTGCTCTCATCTTTGTGAGCGCTGTTACGATCTCTTCTACTGAAGGGACGCGGGGGCTGTGAATGTCGTAAACGCCCGGGCCTACTTCAGTCTTGAAGTTGTTTTCCTTCAATGAATCAAGGATCTGGAGATCTGATCTTGATGCCTCGAAAGTAATGACGTCAGCATCCATTGCGTCGATCGCGGGAATGATGTCCGTGAACTCGCTGTAGCACATATGTGTATGGATCTGAGTCTTGGGGCTCACCTTGCTGTGAACGAGTCTGAATGCAGGGATGGCAAAATCAAGATATTCGCTGTTCCAGTCGGACTTTCTCAAAGGGAGCTTCTCACGGAGAGCGGCTTCGTCGATCTGAATGATATTGATACCGTTAGCTTCAAGATCCAGTACCTCATCTCTTATGGCAAGAGCGATCTGGAGGATGCTCTCCTTGATGGAGATGTCTTCTCTCGGGAATGACCAGTTGAGGATAGTAACAGGACCTGTGAGCATGCCCTTTACCGGCTTATCCGTGCAGGACTTTGCAAACTTGGACCAGAATACCGTGATTGGTGCTTTTCTTGATACGTCGCCCCAGATGATCGGCGGCTTAACATTTCTTGTACCATAGGACTGTACCCACGCCTTCTCTGTGAACACATAACCGTTCAAGTTCTCACCGAAGTACTCGACCATGTCGTTTCTCTCGAACTCGCCGTGGACCAGAACATCAAGACCGATCTCTTCCTGGAGCTTGATGCACTCTGCAATCTTCTGCTTGTTGAACTCTACATATTCTTCCTTGGACTTTAAGCCCTTCTTGAATTCCTGCCTGTTCTTTCTTACATCAGAAGTCTGAGGGAAAGATCCGATAGTTGTTGTCGGGAACAAAGGCAGATTGAGGATCTGCTTCTGGATCTTTTCGCGCTCTTCGAAAACAGGAAGTCTTACATAGTCGCTGTCTGTGATAGCTGCAACCTTAGCCTGTACTTCCTTGTCTTCACTGTCTACTCTGCCCTCGAAAAGGCTCTGGTTCTTCTTATAAACATCGCTGTTTTCGAGGTCTGTTCCGAAGAGTTTTGCGATCTCATTAAGCTCTGTGAGCTTTTCTTCTGCAAATGCAAAATGCTTCTTATATTCATCTGAGAGCTTTGTCTCATTAGCAAGCGTATAAGGAACGTGGAGAAGTGAGCATGAAGTGCCTAAGACAACATTTGCAGCACCGAGTTCTGCAAGGACAGATAACGTCTTCTTGTAGTCATTTCTCCAGATGTTCTTACCGTTTACAAGCCCTGCAACGAGGATCTTGTCAGCGGGGAAACCATTGGTCTTTACGAGTTCCAATGTCTTTCTGCCTTCAACAAAATCAAGACCGATGAGATCGAAATCAAGAGACACTAATTCATTATAGATATCCCTGATGTCGCCAAAATAAGTCTGAAGAAGGATCTTTGCGCCGTTCTTGTTTGCAAGAATAAGTGAATAAATCTCCTTAAAAAGATCTATGTCTTCTCCACTAAGGTCTCTTACGAGATAAGGCTCGTCGAACTCGATAGTCTTTGCACCGACTGATGTAAGAAGTGATACGAGCTTGATGTATTCAGCTGTAAGTACTGCGTAAACATCAGATATCTTCTTTGAGCCTGTGAACTTTGCAAGCTTCAAGAATGTGAAAGGTCCTACTAAAGCAACCTTCGTATCAACGCCGGATTCCTTAGCCTCAACGAATTCATCGAGGGGCTTGGAACCTGTAAGCGCGATATTCGTATCGTCGTCGATCTCGGGTACGAGATAGTGGTAGTTTGTGTTGAACCACTTCTTCATTGCGAGGGCCTTAACGTTGCCCTTGTCTCCCTGATATCCTCTTGCAAGAGCGAAATAAGTCTCAAGTTCTGAAAGGCCGAGATCCTTATATCTCTGAGGGATGATGTTGAACAGGAACGCTGTATCAAGAACATTATCGTAGAAAGAAAAATCGTTGCTGGAGATATATGTGATTCCTGCTTCCTTCTGCTTAAGAAGGTCTTCCTTTCTGATTGCCTTTGCTGCTTCCAAAAGTCCTGCTTCATCAAGTTCACCTTTGAAGAACTTCTCTGAAGCAAACTTTAATTCTCTGTCTTTACCGATTCTCGGATAACCGATTACTGATGTGTTCATTTGTATTTCCTCCATATTCGCGGCTGATTTATTGCTTGCGAGTATAAGCCCACTAATCCTATAGGTAAAATACAAATAACTGTCGTGTATCTATAGATAAAATCTATGGTTGATGTTAAAATCGAGAAAATACCTATTCACAACAGGAGGCTCCTCATGACACTTAAGCAGCTCCAATACATAGTTACCGTAGCAGAAGAAGGTAATATCACTAACGCGGCAAAGAAGCTATTCATCGCCCAGCCGAGCCTCACATCAGCGATCCGCGAACTGGAGAACGAATATAACATCACGATCTTCACAAGATCGAACAAAGGCATAAAGCTCACACCCGAAGGCGAAGAATTCTTAGGCTATGCCAGACAGGTATTGGACCAGACAGAACTCATCGAAGAGCGCTATGCAGGAAAAGGATCCGGCAAGCTCAAGTTCTTCGTATCTTCACAGCACTATTCCTTTGCTGTCGAAGCCTTCGTGGAACTCCTTAAGGTGAGCGGTGCAGACAAATACGAATTTCACATGAGAGAGACCCAGACATTCAACATCATCGACGATGTTGCGCACTTAAGATCTGAGATAGGGATCCTTTACTTAAATAAGTTCAATGAAGAAGTCATAAGGAAGACGCTTAAAGATAACAACTTATCCTTTACGCCCTTATTCAAAGCCAAGCCTCACGTCTTCATAGGAAAGAATTCCCCTCTGGCGAAGAAGAAATACCTGACTTTAGAAGATCTAAAGCCTTATCCCAGGCTCTCTTACGAACAGGGCAGCCATAACTCATTCTATTTCTCAGAGGAGATCTTAAGCACCGTTGACTGCGACAAGGAGCTTGTAGTCCTTGACCGTGCCACACTATTTAATATGCTCATAGGTCTTAACGGATATACGATCTGCAGCGGCGTGATCAACGAAGAATTAAACGGCCCCAATATCATTGCCAAGCCTCTTAAGGTGGACGATTACATGGAGATCGGCTATATACTTCCGATGTCCATCAGGCCATCGCACATGACGCTGGAATATATAGATATCCTTAAATCGCTGACAGCGTGATCAGTCTACTATCACATTCTGTCCGCTCCATATGAGCTTCCCGGTCTGTGCATCGACTTTAGCACTATATGTAATTGCCTCGCCTGCTTTGGAATATTCGATCTTCCAGATAAGCGTTGCTTTTTCTCCATCTATGTCGATCATTAACTCTTCACTGAAGATCTTTTCATAATCGCCGATAGCAGCAATAGCAGCATCCTTATCGACAGCCGGATCGGTAGAAATATCGATCGGAACATAATAGTTTATAAAGCCGTTTGTGTTTCCTTCCAGGTCAGTTGTTAGAGTCAGCATAATGCCATTGACAGGGACGGAATTATGGACCTGGTTAAAGACAAAATAGTAGCATGTATCATCCTTGATGATGTGATCGATCTTCAATTCTTCGAAAACATTTTCGCATCCTATGAGCTTATGAATTCCGTGTATGGCGAGCAGTGCGTCTTCAGGAGAATCGACCTTAAAGTCTATGATGGATCCGATGACCCTGGTCACATAGCCTTTCTTATTCACATAGATCTTACAGTCTTCAATGATGTCATTGTAAAAATATATCTGATCGGGTTCATCATTGATATAAATGTCATCCGGAGTGAGATGGTCATTAGCGGTTTTAATAACTCTGACTTCGAAATCCTTCTCCTTCTCTTCACCGTCAACAGTTAATGTTGCTGTGAGAGTTACAAGGCATGAGCGTTCAGCAGGTCTTATTACTGTCCCGTCCGGCTTTACGACACTCTCGTCACTGCTTTTCCAGGTTATGTCAGTTGAACCCATTTTTGCCGGGAGCTTCAGATCATGCCTCACACAAAGAGCCACGTCACCTTCCGCATAGCCTATCTTCAGATCCCCATAAGGATTATTGCCGGTATATTCCGGTTCAGTCTCCACAGTGGTCTCTTCCGTAGTCTCAGTTGTCGTCGTAACGGTAGCAGTTGTTGTAGTTTCAATTATCTCAGTTGAAACTTCACTGCTTTCTTCTGTTTGAGATGAGCACCCGGAAACACCTAACACAAAAGCTGCGGTCAGCAGACAACACATAATCTTTTTGTTCATCTTCAGTTACCCCATGCCACTTGAAAGACCTTCGCTTACCACTTAAGAGTAGCATGCCGGAACTGTCTTCAACAGGGGACAAACTCTATTATGTTTACCGCTAAATTCTGCTATCTGTCACTTATTCAGCAATCGATGATAGCTGCCTTCTTTTATATGTCTTCCGTCATTGGCAAGCTCCATGCAGGGCAAAGTGCAGGGCCCCTTCTTTCTGTCCATTCTGAGGATCGTAATGCCTGTAAACTCCATGTGCAGTAATGCACAGACATAAGGGAACGGCAGATTCATGATGTGTGCGATCGCCACACTCGACGAACCGCCATGGCAGAAAAACGCGACAGTGCGGTGGTATTCTTCTTCGATCAGGTGTTCGTAGTAAAGACCGTTTCTCTTGTAGCCATGTTCTTCAAGCCACTCATCGATGCCTTTTTCAACAGTTTCAGCATAATCGACGACTTTATTATCTTTGAAAAAAGCATTTGTAAGCCAGTCAGGGCTATTAAGATCCATTCCGAGTCTAGCCATCTCATCGGCAATATCCCATGGATGTCCGCCTGCAAAAAGCTTTTCTCCGGTCTTGCTTCCCCACGTGACTTCACGCATGAAGTCAACAGCCTTAACGGGCAGTCCCAACAATTCAGCAGTTGGCTTTGCCGAATTAAGGGCTCTTCCGTGAGTGGAAGACCATATCTCCTCTATGTTTTCATCCTTAAGTCTTTGAGCAACCAACTGTGCCTGCTTAAAGCCTGTCTCTGTCAGAGTGTCATTCTCGTAATCCGGCTCGCCATGGCGTATAAATATTATTCTCATTTTATGTGGTTTCCTATTTTTCTTCTATGACAGATGATATCAGTCTTACAGCCTCATTGACACCGTTTTCTGAAGCAATCTTAGAAGAGATCGCTTCAGCATTTCTCTTCTTAACGGCATATGTGCTGTTAAGTTCTTCAATCGCAGCAATGATGGTCTGTTCGGAAAGGTCCTTTGCCTTGACATGCTTTGTCGCAACAGCCTTCTTCTCTAACTGCATCGCAAAGCCAAGCTGGTCAAGAACATGCGGCACCGGAATAGACGGAACACCATAGATCATTGAAGCTGCGGTGGTACCGAATCCGCAGTGATGGATCACGCATTTTGCATGACGGAAAAGCCAGCTGTGCGGAACGCTTCCGACGGAAATCATGGAATCAGGAAGATCATAATCTTCAAGTGATTTTTTAAATCCCTGAATGACCGCCCTCTGCTCTGTTTTCTTAAATGCATTGACGAACATATCGAGTTTGGCCTTATCAGCAGCGGTCTCAAATGACATCGCGCCTAGTGCAAGGACTATCGGCTTCTCACCGCTTTCCATAAACGACTTGAGCTTCTCATCAGGAGTATATTCCTCGTTCTCATCGTACCAGTATCCGCAAATGACGTTCTTTGCTTCCCAGTAAGGATTCCTGTCGATCACATACTTGCTTATCGGAATGAGATTGAGCTTATCCGACATCTCTTCATCTGCAGACTTAACGGGCTTTAAGCCATAAATCTTGCGGATCTTGTTTGGGGGCTTTGCTGCCTGCTTTGAGATGAAGCCACCAATAAGTTTCTCAGAAAATTTCTGCTTTCTGAGTTTCTCACCGATCATCTCAGTCTGGAGAGTAACATTTACCTTCGGAATGCCAAGAACGCCCGCCTCCACGGCGCCCATCTGGCTGTGGGTGACGATAATAAGATCCTTGCCCTTGCAGATCTCATATACCTCTTTGGATGAGCCCTCGATTATCTTCATTATGAAGTTCATCGTCTTAAGGATGCTCATCACAGCATTCTTTGATCTGCCGCGGATAATACTCGTCTCTTCCTCGATATCAATATCAGGTCCGACAGGCTCGAAATGAACGCCGAAACTCTCCACGAGTTCTCTCCAGCACGGGTGTGTTCCCAAGGTAACTTCATAACCTGCCTTCATGAGCCCCTTCGAAAGATATATATATGGCTGAACATCTCCCCGCGTGCCCATCGTGAACATCGCGATCTTCTTCATGCCATGAACCTCCTAGTCATGAGGTTATGGACTTCATTGTAATATGCCTTCTTGCGCTCTTCCGTAAGGTCACCGTTAAGCAGATATCTGAATGTGAGCATCGTCATGTAGGAATAGTATTCCTTAACTATCCATTCAACATCTTTCTCAGGGATAACTCCTGCCGCGCCAAGCTTTTTAAATATGTTCAGCTGTATCTCATACGGATCTGTGAACAGGGTCTTCTCATAAAGCGCCCTTATCTCTTCGTTATGGAACTGCTCTATCATCATGAGCCTTAGCATGAGGTTGCAGAACGGATCGAAAAGATAGCTGTCGATCATGTATGAATCCACTATTTGAACACTGGGGTCAACATTCTTCCCCTTCTTCTGAGCAGGCTTATCCGTGATCTCATCGACATGCGCAAGAAGCCCGTCTATATGAGATCTAAACTTCTCAATAAGTGAATCCAGAATATCTTTCTTATTCTTGAAATGATAGTAAAGCGTGCTTTCCTTGATGCCTACTTCGCCGCATATATCCCTGATCGATACGGCCTCATAGCCTCTTTCCGAGAACATATTGAGAGCGACATCCATTATCTTATCTCTGGTGCTCATAGCAAGACCTCTCTAACGATTGTTAGAGAGATTTTATCTAACGACTGTTAGATTGTCAACGGGAAATCTTAATTCGATTCCGAAGATCCTTTTTGTGATTCAAGTTCCTTGATCTTCTTGGCCTTAGCCATGAGTTCCCTGTTAAGCGTCATGTTGTAGCGTTCAATGTCTTCGACACGCTCCTGGTGCTCAGTATCATCCGTGATCTCTATAAGGAATCCCCTCTTCTGGGTTCCGTCATAGAGGTCGCCGACATGGACTAAGTAAATGAACTTGTCCTTATGAAGCGTATGGTCTATCGACATCTTTTCGACTGCGTACTGCTCGATCCACTTATCGAAATTCTCACGCAGCGTATCGTCAGTAATGACATGGTCGGCCGGCGTTTTCGCGAGCTCAGGAAGGAAGCGCTTGGCAACATCAGATGAACTCAGATAATTCTTATTGAAATCCAGAGCAATGTATCCGACCTTGCCTTCATTCTGAATGGAACTTAAGACGAGATCGTCGACCTGATAAAGGCCTATATGGTTCATGATAAGAAGGAATCCGATCTCATCGACCAGGTCTGCCAAAGCCATCCACTCGATCTCCTTCATTACCATGCGTCCGATGAAATAACAGAATATCGAAAAGATCTGCATGAATGCAGCGATCGCAAGATCTCTTTTGGAGATGTTGGGCTTTTTGAACCAGCCGTACGCAAGGACCACCAATGTAGCGATCAGGAAAAGGCCGATCATGACATAAAAAAGAATATGCAGAGGTCCGTATTCTTTGATGAGAACCGTTATCCCGTACCTTTGCTCGATGGAGACGCTCTTATAAAAAATCGGGCTGTATCCTGCCGTAAACGCGAGACAATAAACGCCGGAAGCAATAAGGATCAGGATAAAGTTGAGAAATCTCGGTATCTTTATCTGACAGACAGATAATACGATCATCATGCCGACGAGCGGGAAAAAGCACCCGCCGACATATATGCCCTTATTGATTATAATGGCTTCCCTTACATCCTTGGATAACGCCAGAAGAACGTAACACACATGAGACAGCAACGCCAGAAGATAGACCAGCGCATAGAGCACAGGATAATAGCTGCGCCTGTTCCAGAAGAAAAGCACACAGCAAGCCAAAGAAAGCACACAAATGACAACGTAAAAATTCAGGACCATTGTGCGTTAACCCCCTATTACAAACACGAAAAGACACCTACAATAACTTAAGTAAAAAAGGTATAACAACAGTCGGATTTCTGCGATTATCGCAAATTATAACATAAGAAAAAGCAACATAAATCCTGATTCTTTTCGTCAAATCACAGAGATTTTGGCAGTTTTACAGATCAAAAATACTAATCTGCTTATCAGGCAGATCATTCATGAATCTGAAGCACTCATCGGTATCCCAGATAATGCCGTTCTCAGTACATATCTTCCTGAAAATCCGCATGAGTTTCTTAGAGTCAGGCGAAGGAATGTTATAGGAATTGCCGTACGTGTGTATATATTTTTCCTTAAGACCGGGGAAATGCTTATCAAGGGCAGCATAGAAATACTCCCTGTCGCCATCCCTTAAGGTCACGCCCATATCGGGACATATTATTCCTTTTACTCCCACACGTGCACATTCATTGACAATGGCAGTGATATTATCTTCGGTGTCATTGATGAACGGAAGGATCGGCGTAAGCCAGACAACCGTAGGGATTCCGCGCTTATGCATTTCCTCCAGCACTTCGATGCGTCTTTTGGTATTACAGACATTAGGTTCGATCTTGCTGCAGAGATCATCGTCATATGTTGTCAGTGTAGTCTGCACTACGCATTTTGATTTCTTATTTATCGCATCGAGAAGATCTATATCTTCAAGTATCCTGTCGGACTTGGTCTGGATAGCAAGACCAAAACCATATTTTAGTATTATCTCAAGACACCTTCTTGTAAGACGGAGTTCGGGTTCGTAATGGTTATATGAATCAGACATATAACCCGTACCGATCATGCACTTTGTCCGCTTTGACTTAAGAGCCTGCTCCAAAAGCTCTGGTGCATTTTTCTTTACTTCCACGTCTTCAAACTTATGAGTGAACTGATAGCAAAGACTCCGGCCATCACAATAGATGCAGCCGTGCGTACATCCGCGGTAGATGTTCATACCGCTTAATCCGTTCTTGGTATGGATTATTCCCTTTGCCTCAACGAAATGCATTTTTATCAGTCTTTCTTTTCTCTGTCGCGGATAACCTGACTTACCATTACGGCATCTGCAAAGTCCTCATCTGTAATGCCAAGTGATCTCATATCTGCTGCAACAGCAGCCTCGTACATGCCGAGGACGTCAGGTGCACATTCTCTTAAGATGACATATGTGCGCGCATAATCGAAAACCGCAGGTGCGATCCTCGCATTTATCCAATCGATTATCACAGGCTCTGATCCGTCAAAGGGCAACATGATATTCAAAAAATGCATATCAAGATGACAGATACAGCTGTCCATCGTCTCTGATAATCTCTCAATTACAGGAAGTATCTTTTGCCTGTTTTCATCACTTACACCGAAGCCTGCAGTCTCGATTAATCTCGGCATCTTTACGCCGTCAAGTTTAGCATCATGAACCTTGCGGAACATGTCTGCAAGAATACCAAAGCCGCCTTCAAATCCTGCTAAGATCTTTTTCTCAAGAGTCTCGCCTTCAATGAGATCCATCTTAACAATGTAAAGATCATCAGTATCGTAATATCTGATATCACAAAGTCCGGTCTCATTTACGGCAGATTGCTGCGCTTTCTCAAACTTTATCCATTCAGGATTATAAGTTGGCCTGTATACTTTGTATGCATAGCCGCGATAACTGTAGACATCAGCCTGCGCGCCGTGTCCTATTACAGTCTGTGTTCCGTCAAACATCTTGTTATCATTCAGCATATTCTTTAAGCGCTATATATTCCCGCTTGTAGAGGCCGTAATCTTCGATTGCGGTCTGATGGAAGTCCTCATACTTACTAAACATATCAACAGCTTCATCAAGCGGCACCCACACAGCTTCAAAGCCTGCTTCCTTCTCACCTTCGGTGAGGTTCTGTTTGCCGGTATCTTCAACGTATTCGCAAACGAAATAGTGATTAATGTGTCTCCAGTCCAAGAAAAGCTCTTCAATCTCCAGATATTCTTCTGTTGCCCTGACCTTAAATCCGGTCTCTTCCAGAAGCTCTCTCTCGCAGCATTGAGCGTAATTCTCGTCCTCTTCAACACCGCCGCCGGGAATCATGTACTTGTTGTTCTTGCTCTCGTAGCTTAAGAGCACTTTGCCGTCTTTTACGACAATACCTCTGCAGGCATGCCGAAGCCTGTTGACATATCCGAGATAGTCATCATTGATCAGTTGTAAGTTTTTCATATTATCCCCCTATACTTAAAACAACTTCGGGATTTCCGAAGGTTCGGAAAGTATATACTCCGCACCTGCATTTTGCAACTCTTCTTTTGAGCCGTATCCCCATAAAACACCGGCACTCATAAGGCCATTAGCCTTCGCTCCTTCGATATCGTGAAATCTGTCACCGACCATCAGGATCTCATCCTTGCCCGGAGCGCACATCTCATTTAGGAGATTCGAGATAACATCAGCTTTCTTGCTGATGCGTCCGTCCATGGTAGCAGCGCCAACATGGTCAAAGTATTTCATGAGATCGAAATGCTCTAATATCCTTACAGAAAACTCATACGGCTTGGAAGTTGCGAGAGCGATCGTGACGCCCTTATCCTTCAATGCCTCAAGCATCTCAGGAATACCGTCGTAGACCTTGTTCTCAAACAATCCCGTGACGCTGAAATATTCTCTGTAGTACTTGATCGCCTGAACAGCCTGTTCTTCAGAAAAGCCGTAGAAGGTCTTGAAAGAATAATCAAGCGGAGGACCGATAAAAGGATAGAGTACAGATCTGTCCTCTACATGAATATCGTACTTCTCGAGCGCATGCATAACGGAATTGGTAATTCCGATTGCAGGATCTGTAAGTGTTCCGTCCAAATCAAACAAGCAGTATTTAAAGCCCATAAAATCACCCTAAAGTGCAAAGTTTTCCTCTGAGTATGTAGCCGATCTTCTCATAGCATTTATTCGAAGCGACATAATCAGCATCTGTATAAAGCATCGGGAGGTAACCATTGTCCTGTACGATCTTTGTTACCTGATAAACAAGATGCTCAGCATAGTGCTTTCTCCTATATTCCTTGAGCGTATACACAAGACCTATTGAAGCCATCTCCTGAACAGGATGCCAGTTGCAGCTTGCGATGATCTTGCCGTCACCATTTTTCCACGTATACAAAGAGCCGGTCTTTATGCCGTCTTCAACATAGAGTCTGTACTGCTCCAGGCTCTCCTGATCGATATTAAGCTCAGTGTGGAACATGTCGAAAAACTCGACCATAACATCAGCGTCTTCATCCGTACACAGGTGCAGCTCACCGTCAACGACGGATGAGGGAGCTACCGGAGAAGGACAATCGTATGCAAAAAGGTTCGTCGTTATCTTAAGTTCCAGACCGTCTTCTGCAGCTCTCTTAATGAAGTATTCTGCAAGTTCATACTTAATGTTGAAATGGTGTTCGCCATCCGTAAATGAATTCTCTTTGGCGATCTGATATGCGCGCTCCATATCAGCTTCAGAAGCTCCGTCAGGAGTCCATATCCATACCGGATACGGTTGGCCGCTAAAGCAGATAATGAGCTTCTCGTGATCAGTAAGGCAAAGTTCCAATTCGCCTCTGATGATCCTCGACAATACCGAGAATGTGTACTTATCCTGATCTAACAGCTTATAGTCTCTCTCGTCAGCAAATGTGTCCATATTAACACCTCACGCATTCCACTTATAAAGGCCTGCATATATTCCATTCTTTGCCATGAGTTCATCATGGGTACCGCTCTCTTCAATTCCGTTCTCTGTTAGGACAAGAATGCGCTCAGCATTTCTTACCGTTGATAAGCGGTGAGCGATAACGATCGTAGTTCTGTTTTTCGCGAGCTTCTCCAAAGATTCCTTAACGATATTCTCGCTCTCGTTATCGAGCGCGCTCGTCGCCTCATCGAAGATAAGGATAGGCGGGTTCTTAAGGAATACTCTCGCAATGGAAAGCCTCTGCTTCTGGCCGCCCGAGAGCTTGATTCCGCGCTGTCCGATATCAGTATCGTAGCCGTTAGGAAGCTCCATGATGAAGTCGTGGGCATTAGCAAGCTTAGCCGCTTCGATTATCTCTTCTCTCGTTGCTCCGGGCCTTCCGTAACTGATGTTCTCGATTACGGTTCCTGCGAAAAGATATACATCCTGCTGTACGATTCCGATATGGTCTCTAAGGCTCTTGAGCTTAATGTCGCGGATGTCTTTCCCGTCGATCTTAATGGAGCCGTTAGTAACGTCGTAGAATCTCGGAATGAGGCTGCAGAGCGTTGTCTTGCCGCCGCCTGATGAACCGACAAGAGCGACATAAGAACCTGCTTCGATCTCAAGATTTATGTGACGCAGAACCCTGTGGGCACCGTCCTTATATTTGAACGATACATCATCAAATATAATATCGCCCTTTACGTCATTCAGATCTATAGCGCCATCCTTGTCCTTGATATCAGGTTCAATGTTAAGGATCTCGGTAAATCTCTCAAATCCCGTATAACCGTTCTGGAACTGTTCCGTGAAATCAACAATGACTCTGATAGGCTCAGTGAATGTATTGATGTACAAGAGGAATGCAATAAAATCAGGTATCTCGACCAGACCGTCAGAAATAAGAACAGCGCCGGTAATGATGACAACGATATTTACAAGAAGGATAAAAGCCGTCATTCCAGACTGGAACAGGCCAAGATAGAGATAGCTTTTCTTCTTGGTCTTTAAGAAAGCATCATTGCCATCCTTGAACTTTGCCATCTCGATCTCTTCATTCGCAAATGACTTAACAACTCTGATACCTGAAAGATTGTCTTCAGTCCTCGAGTTTATATCTGCCACTTTTTTCCTGTTTTCTTTGAAGGTCTTTCTCATCTTCTTGTTAAGGAAGAAGACATAGATAAACATAAACGGCAGAATAACAAACGATGCAGCCGTCAGATATTTGCTTATGCCGAACAGAATGATAAATGCGCCGATGATCTTGATGAGAGAAATAACAATATTCTCAGGACCGTGATGCAGGAGCTCGGTTATGTCAAACAGATCGTTAGTGATCCTGCTCATGAGCTGTCCTACCTTCTGGTCGTCGAAGAACGAGAAGGACAGTTTCTGGTAATGCTCGAAGATCTCGGCACGCATGTTATATTCCATCTTTGCACCCATAACATGACCGATATTGGTTATGTAGAAATTGGATAAGAACTGGATTACAACAAGAATGATAAGGAGGATTCCGAGCTGGATTATCCTCTCCTTTGCACCTTCTTCAAGATAGATCACTTCTGAAGTAATGTATCGGACTATAAGCGGAACAACGAGCGCTATGGCTGAAGCCACAACAGCAAAGAACATATCCAGAAGGAATGTTCCAATATAGGGTTTATAGTAACTTAAGAGCTTCTTCAGATTCTTTAACATCCAAGTTTCCCCTAAAATGAATTTCCGAACATTATACTCTTATTCGATGATCCCGCCATGGAAATAACACTCGTAGATCTTATCTCCCTTATAGCTTATTGTCTCATAACCCTGAAACCATTCAAAAGAGCCTGTAACATCACACTTAAAGGTATAATCGCCGTTCGTGTATAAATCAGGTCCTCTGAAGGGCTTATCGGCAGGGACATTGAGCAAAGCCTCCTTCAGGAAATCACCGCTGAAGTTATCGCCTGTTACCCTGCCAACGTAATTCATGCTCCAGTAAGGCTTATCCGATATCCACAACGCTTCTTCTCCGGCAAACTTATTGCCGCCTAAGTAGGTATCGTAATACATCAGGTCATCTTCACGATAGATCAGATCATGGGACTTGGGCCTCGAAGAAGTTGTCTCCGCACCCTTCCCTGCATATGTAGCCTTCTTGGCCTTAATAAGAAAACCGATTATCCTGTTATCCATTCTTCTCCTCCAATACGTATCTATCCTTATCCTCATATGGCTTGTTCCATGAACCGATCTCGATCAGATTTCCTTCAGGATCGGCAATATAACAAGTCCTCTGTCCCCAAGGCTCATCCTCTGGTTCCAATACGGATGTAGCACCGCCTTCTACAGCGCGCTTATAAGCCTCATCGACTTCTTCAAAAGTATCAACATAAAGCGCGATCTCAAAATGGCCGTTAAGGCCCTTAACATATTCATACCGGCGGCTGGTCATCTTCTCAAAATCTTTCCTGCCGTAAAGGAGGAACAGAGTACCGTCCTTAACAAGATACACATTACCGGTATCTTCGGTTTCCTTGATCTCAAATCCCAGAACATCCCTGTAGAACCTGATCATCGAACCCATATCTTCAACAAATAACCCAAATCCGTCTAATCTCATTTCCTTATCCTCCAAACTTTATTGGATAATACTATCACAAGTGCCATCCCGTTAATGGGACAACTTATCGATTACGGAAATGTAGTCTTCCTCTATCAGGACAACCTTTTCACCGGTTGCTTCGAACCCTCTTATGTATTTCTGATTTTCTGCTTTTATCCATTCGGGATTTAAGTACGATTCATCCAATCTGTTCTCTATATCCGATGCGTGACCCTTTATGTCATCGTAATGAGCATCAATATATTCATCAGTCATCGCGAGGCAGATAAATCTGATGTTCTTCAGATAATCATCATCGAAGTCTTTTCTCCAGCCGAAAGGAATATAGCAGCCTTCGACTATAAGATTCTGATCATTCTCAACAGCTGTCTTTACCATCTCCCTTGCTATGGGCCACAGATAGTCCGTAAGCTTGTCATCGTCCTCAGGTGTGAGATCAGTATTTCTGCTTCTTATGAGGCCCATCTTCAGATGGTCGATCGATATGTACGGATAGTGATATTTCTCGAGCAGTTTCTGCGCCAGCATTGTCTTTCCCGTATGGGATGCGCCGGTTATCAGTATTACCATCTTCGTTCCTCTCAGCATCAGTTATTTATCGTCATTCTAACACAAGTAAAGCTCCCGTTTTTGAGCGTTTCTTACGGAACACAAGAAGAAAAATGTATGCTAACATAAAACCATTAAGGGGAAATGGGAAATATGACTATTAAACAACTTGAGGAAGAGATCGAGTCTCTCGGCATCGATCAGAACAACATCAACATAGGTGTGCGCGGGCGTTATGACGGCTGCTTTAATCTGCTCCACAGAAAGAACGGCAAATGGGAGATCTTCTACGGTGAGCAGGGAAAGAAATCCGACGCCCAGATATTCAACACGCAGAAAGAAGCCTGTGATGCTTTTGCAAAGCTCCTGCGCCAATATCTGAACAAGAAAGAACTTGAGGATAAGCCCGCGTATTGGAAAGGTTACAGAAGAAATGCCACTCCTTTCTCGCGCAACTTCTTAACAGGCCTTTTTGTTTTCGGCGCGCTGATGGGTGTGGCAGGAGCAGGATATCAGATCTACCTTGGCGAGATCAACTATATGTTCTGGATCTTTATCGGCTGGGCTATAGTATTCGCACTGATTGCATACTTTACCCGTGATGACAGAAGAAATGAGATGTTCGAATATTACGGCATGATCCTTGTAATGTTATTCAACATACTGCTGCCCCTCGCTATCATGATCGCGCTGCCGGTATATCAGATACCTCGAATCATATCAGGAGAAGAAGAATGGTATTACATCTTTGTGATTATTCTCGTCGAAGGACTGGCCGCCCATTATATATATTGGTGCTGCGTGTCACTTAAACAAGATTATGGCGATGAGTTCATTGAATTCATTGAGGATAAAAAAGCCAAAGCCAAAGAACGCAAGAAAGCAAAAGAAGCTAAGCGTTCAGAAGATAATCCTTAACCCTCTTCAGGATCTCCTGGTTCTCATCCGTATAGGGCTTGAAGATAATGCCTGTATGGCCGTCTTTGCCATATTCGAATAATCGGTGTTCAACTGACTTCTGAGTCAGTACACCATCGAAGAAATAAGTCATCTTCTTCAGTACATCTTTTGAATTAGTCAGAAGCGCAGCCTTAGGGAGCTTTCTGATATACTCATTATTCTCCGCTGTCAGATACTTATATCTCTTGTCGTCCTTATAACCTTTGGGGAAGATCATCTTCCGCATGCCCCAGTATGCGATGCTGCTCTTGTAAAAGTGCATGAGGCCGCAGTCTGTGATCAGGCCTTTATACTTGTATTCGCGTTTTTGAAGGCCGAAATCAGAGAGCATCTCGGGCGAGCTATTCAGCATGCACTCCGTAAACGCGAGAACGCCGCCTGAGGAGTGTCCGGCGACAAAAAGCATGTCGGTATCGCCTTCATACTCTTCCGCGCGTTCCAGCGCAAATCTGACGCCTTTATCGATATCTTCTATCTGATCGAAAACAGTCCACTCGGGATATGCAAGTCTGACGTTAAGCTCGAAAACAACGAATCCGAGCTTTGCCATGTAGTTTCCGAAGAGCCTGTTCATGGCTTTATCTTCGGAAATAAAACCGCCGCCGTGGATATCAATGAGGACAGGCTTTTTCGAGCCATCCTTACGCACATAGATATCCATTTTATGGCCGGGGTCGTTATCGTCTATATAACTTATGTCTTTTATCTCGGTTACTTCTTCAGGAAGACGCGCAAGATCAAGCTTACCGACATCGGTCTTAAGCGCTATCTCTCCGGACTTTTTCATTATCCAGTTGATCATATGTCAGTCCTTCTCTGAAGAACCCTTGCCTTTGGAAAGCTTATATAGTTCTTCTGCGGCGATCCTGGTCTTTGCTACGATATCACCTTCCTTAGGGAAGCAGAAATAAAGGCAGTCGTTAGTGCCGATCGATACTATGTCACCGATCTCATACCAGAAGTAATCGGAGTTAACGCTGTAAGAAACACTAGGTGACTGCTCGTAGTGAAGTTTGCCGTCACATCCGTCCAGCACAAAACCGTTTGCATCATGGTGAAGCGTTCCCGTTCCTACCATGTACAGTGCCTTGGAATCTTTGAGGATCGCTATGTCACATGGGACATCGAGCTTATAAGTTCCATTTTCCAGTTCTTCCTTAAACTGCTCGCGCTCCCAGGCGAACCAGTCAGGTACATGAGTAAACTTCGGTTCGACATTAATGCCCTTAAGCCTTCCCAATGTATCGAGCTCATAAGTGGCACCGCACTTTTTGCATTTCAGTGTGATTCCTTTGCCTTCCGTCTCACCTTCAGTCATGCAGTGAGGGCACTTATAAAGGATCCTGTTAAGACCGTCAGCCCTGAAAGGCTCATCGATCTCTACATTGTTATCCTGCTGCCACTTGAAGTAATCGAAAGTGAACGCCTCATCAAGCACTTCATCGATCTGTCTTACCTTGGTATTAGCAAGTTCTTCAGGCGTGAAGAGGCACTTCATCTCACAGGACACCTTAACATCTCTCTTCTGAAGATTGTTATAAAGAGGATCTCTCGTAAATGCGCCGTAGGTAGTGATCATGACGACCGGGTATTTCAGTTTCTTGAGGAGCACGCCCATTCTTCTGGGGATCCTCGTGCCGGTGCCGTCCAATGAATAGCCGGCCTCCGGATACATAAGGACGCTCGCCTTGTTGACGCTCAGCGCATAATCCATGTCCGTGATAAGTGACATATCGGATACAAACTTTCTTGTCGGGATGCATCCCAAAGATCTCATCAGACCCTCTTTGCCGACAAGCGCATCTGATGTGCAGACAATGCTGAAAGGCCTTCCCTTGAGCACTTCAAAGGCTATGGCAAGATCCGTAAAGCTGCAATGGTTCATCAGGATCATCCAGGGACCGTCGCCGGCTTTCTCCATATCGACTTTCCTGCAGGTAAAACCTACTTTTTTAAGCTCGCCCTTAAGTCCGGTGCGAGCTACAAACGCAAGAAGTTTGGAAGGCTTCTTGGGCTTCTTGTGCTCCCATGAAGGGAGGCTCATTACTTCATCATAGGATAGATGTTTGGTCTTGATCTTCATGGTTTGATTATACTAGTATTGCGCGAAAAACAATAATCAGTTGATAAAAAGTCAAGATTAATGTTTCTATTGTAATCAGCCTCTTTTTATCAACATCGTTTTAAAAAGATACAAATTATCCTCGTTATTGCCGTTGTGATATAATTATTTAGTTATAAATAAATTATAATTGATATAAAGATTCGTAAAATTCAAGTATAGGAGGTGTGCTTTTGAAAGCATTATTTACTTCAGCAGGTTCTATAGGGAGCCGTCATATACGGAATCTTTCCGACATATGTAAATCACAAGGGATTCCTTTGACAATTGATGTAATGCGAAAGACTGAACGTGTTTTGCCTCCTGATATTAAGAATTTAATCAATCTTGAAATACGGGATAATAAATCCTTATCAGATCATTATGATGTTGGGTTTATAACTGATGAGACAAGAACGCATTATGATAATATTTTGTTACTTAAGAGCAGATGTCACCATTTATTTATTGAAAAACCCATTTTTGATGATGTGAATTATGATATTTCTTCTGTTCTTCCTACTGGTGATTCTGTTTATTATGTTGCTTGTCCTATAAGATTTTCGAAGTATTACGAAGAACTAAAAAATATCGCTAATAACTCTGAAGTATATTCAGCGCGTGTAATATTCTCCAGTTATATGCCAAATTGGCAGAAAGGCAGAGATTATCGTCTCAGTTTCCGCTGCTTTAAGGAACGAGGCGGGGGTGTTGATATTGATTCGTTACACGAAATCGACTATGTTACTTCATTGTTTGGTTTTCCTCAAAAAACACATCGAGTTGCCGGCAAGTATTCAAATCTCGAAATGAATGCACCGGATTTGGCGACTTATATTCTTGAATATAATGACAAATTAATTGAAGTTCACTTGGACTATTTCGGCAGAACCAATAACAGAAGAGTGGAATTCTTCACAAAAGACGATGTTATTGTAGTTGACTATAATAAGCATACTGTTGAGCATCAATTAGCATCAACCAGCTTTGATTATGGCGTTGATGATCAATTCTATCAAAACGAGATGCGTTATTTTATTTCAATGATAAACAGTTCTGGTTCTGCATTGAATATTAATCCAATACCCAATGCATTCGAGAATTTAAAAATATCTAAAGGAGAGTAGGAGACTAGAGATATGAGTTATAACGATTTGTTTTCACTTAATGGAAAAAAAGCTGTTGTTACCGGTGGTTGTGGTTATCTTGGCAGAGAAATAGTAAAGGGACTTTCTGATTTTGGTGCTGAAGTTGTTGTTGTCGATTGGAACATTTCTCCAATTGAAGATACCAATGCACACTATATCAAGTGCGATCTCGGAAATACCAGCAACATCAAAGATGTTATGAAAGAGGCAGCCGGAGCAAACGAATGTATAGATGTTCTTATTACGTTGGCTGCAAATTTAGGTGCTGGCGTTTTAAACGATGTTGAGACTATGGATGATGAATATTGGGCCAAAGGAATTGACGGAACTGTTGGTTACACCTTTAGGTCAATTCGTGAAGCAATCCCGTATATGAAAAACAGCACTTCCGGAAGCATTATTAATATCGGTTCGTTATATGCTGTAGGAGCTCCTGATCCCAGAACATATTTTGATACACCTTTTAGCAGCACACCAAATTATGGAGCCGGAAAAGCAGCAACCGTAGAACTTACTAAGTTTTGCGCTTCGTATCTAGCTAAATATGGAATTCGAGCTAACAGCGTCAGTCCGGGATCATACCCTCATACCAACGTTCAGGAGAATGCACTCTTCAAAAAAAGATTAGAGGATAAGACTATGCTTGGTCGCATCGGTTATCCTGAAGACCTTGTTGGAGTAATGATATTTCTTGCTTCTGAAGCATCCAAATATATAACCGGTATAAATATTATGGTTGACGGCGGACAAACTGCTTGGTAAGTTATGCTTTTCATTATCAGATCTAACAAAGCCAACGACTGATCAACAAAACACATTTTCAAAACTGAATGGTTAAGAAACACGTAGTATATAAATGTTTACACTTGATTTTTTTAATTCTCTAAATAACAGTGCTGACGGATTTCTCCGCCGCTACAATCACTCACATCAACCGATAATATTGTTTGGTGTCGGCGCATCTATCAGTTTGTATATTGGTTTTTTAACAAAACATGGACTCAGGCCTGATTTCATCGTTGATAATGATCCTTCAAAAAACGGAACATTCTATGATGGCTATAAAATTTGCAATGTTGAAGAATTAAAAAAATATACGGGGGCTTATATTATTATCTCTGCTCCTTCTCATTATGCAGCCATAACCAAACAGCTCAATTCAATCTCGACGGATTATAATATTATTACCTTTGATCCTTCACTGGATATTATCCAGAACTGCAATCACCAAGATAGGCGTGCCTTTTTTTCTAAACACATAAATGAATTGAATTCCTTATATGATATTCTGTCTGATGATCAATCCAGACTTACGCTGAATAAAATAATCGAAGGTTCGATAACTAACAACGTATTTTGTTACAATGAGATAGCCTCCGGCAGTCAATATTTCCCTGAGATAATCAGATCGAATCTTTCTGACCACGAAGTATTCCTTGATGTTGGTGCTTTTAACGGAGACACGGCTCTTGAGTTTATTAAGGCCACTAACAATAAGTTTTCAAAAATCATAGGGTTCGAGCCAAAACAGGAAAATATTGAGATAGCCAATTCAACAATAAAAGACAAACGAGTGCGGTTTTATCCCTATGGAATTGGTGACAAAAACGAAGTGTTATTCCTGGCCGGAGCAAAAGGAGTAGATGACTTCGCCCATATTTCGAGAGAAAAGGAACAAGACTCTTCCCAAATACAAATAGTTAGAATCGATGATTTTATTAAAGAAGAATACACATATCTGAAGATGGATATTGAAGGCATGGAACTTTCAGCCTTGTCTGGTGCCAGCTTTTCAATTCGGCAATATCATCCCAAATTAGCAGTAAGTGTTTATCATAAAATCGATGATTTAATTACCATTCCCCAAACAATCTTGAGTATTGATTCAAAGTACAAATTGTTTCTCCGGCATTATTGGGGTTATTGTGGAACCGATACAGTTTTGTTTGCTATTTAAACCATATCCCAAGTAAGGATAGTATCCTCTTTGAGATCCTTTTTTACTGTACGTCCAATAACTATATCCGTATATTTAGGAGAGATGCCGGTTCCCGGACGCTTTGGCATTAAGTCCTCTGGGGTTATAATCTCGCCGGCCTTCATGTCACGAGTTAAAACTAACGATCTCCGCGCTTCTCGCCTTGGTATTTGTTCACATGCAAGTACTGTCTTTTCTTCAGTTCCCATAACAGTATCTATCCACTTAAAGTTAGATATTGCTTTTTTGAAGTCATCCGGATCACCGGCATGATAGTGATCATTGCCGGGCAAAGTCTTATCCAGTGTAAAGTGCTTTTCTATGACCTCGGCACCTAAAAGGTACGCCGTGGCAAGAGTCATCATCGTGTCGTCAGGAGCAACATGATCACTGAAACCAACTTTAAGATCAGGAAAATCCTTTTTTAACGTTGTAATGATTCTCAAATTTGCATTCTTGGGGTCTGTAGGATATGAAAGGACACAATGAAGAATAGTGATGTCATCACAATTAGCGTCTTTCAAAGTGCGAACAGCTTCATCTACTTCTGATAAGTATGCAGCTCCAACGGAAATAACCACCGGCTTTTTCTTCTGACCGATATAACGAATAAACGGCAGGTTAGTCAAGTCAGAGGAACTTATCTTATAAAAATCGACTAAATCCTCCAAATAATCAGCTGATGCATAATCAAATGGTGTAGAAGTAAAATCTATGTTCTTTGAATGTGCATACTGGGCAAGTTCCCTATATTCATTCGCGCCGAAATGATCGTATTTCAAGAACAACTCATATTGTGTCTTAGTCGGTTCCTTCGTTGTATCCCAATACGCGGGAGAGTTTTTCGATACTATCGTTCCTGCTTTGTAAGACTGGAATTTCGCACAGTCAATGCCTGCTTCAGCAACTTTTTCTATATATAGTTTTGCCGCTTCAAGCGGTGTAATTCCCATAATCTTGGCCGTGTCGTAATAATTTACACCAATCTCTGCAATAACATATGGTTTACTGTTTCTCATTAGAATATCCCTCCAAATTATTTAATATATTAGCAATATTCCGGCGTCCGCTCCTCAAATCATGAATGATCATTTTATTCTGCAATTCCTGTCTATTCTCCCTGTCAGAAAAAACAAGGTCATGTATCGCGTTTTCTATTACTTTAACATCAGACTCAGGTGCTAAGATCACAAAACCGTTTGCTTCACATACAAATGTATGTCTTTCTTCTCTTTCGTGCTGGGCTATTGAAAGGGTAGGGATTCCCAAAGCAGCCAACTCAAAACAGGTCCGCCCTCTCGAACTAATTGCGACATCACAACGGCACATTATTTCTGCCATATTATCAATGTCATATAGTATTGAAACATTAGTGAAACTCTCATATTTCTTGATTACATCGATCCGTTTATTGATCTTTCCTACAACAACATAAAAATGGACATCTTTATAAAGCGGCTGGGAAATTATATTCAAAACAGTTTCCGTATAGTTTTGAGGATCTGCTCCGCCAAAAGTAACAATTACATTTTTAACGCAATCACCAATATCGATCTCATGATAGATTAAAAACTGCTTAGGAATAATAAAGTATCGGCTGCCACAAATTGCATTGCTTTCACTTGAATTCTCATAAAGTGCATTTATAACATAATCCGCACAACTCGCACCCTCACCTTCGTCCTCAAAATTAATAATCTTGGCAATTGGTGCAGCATCCTTGAGCGACCGCATAAAGTCACGCTCCGTACTTAAAACATCATTGATGATGATGTCATAGTTGCTGTCTCTCATCCTCTCAACAAAACCGTGATCGCCGTCAACAGGAACTAAATTATAAGTTGTCTGGCCGAAGCTGGCGGCCGTCGTTCTGTTGTAATCGTAATATATGTCCGGTTTTGAAAACATCTCATCCGCGATCTGCAATGAACGGGTAATATGGCCTATTCCGATTGTCTCATTTCCGTTAACATAAAAAGCGGTCAACTGCCTGTTCATAGCATTTTCCACTTGCTTGAGATCACCAAAGCTATAGACATCTATCGCTTCATCTCCAAACAGCTCATACAGACCTACCTTTTGTCCAATGCGTGAATCTTCCCTAATACAAGAACTCCTGGAAATCAAAAAAGCTCCTGTTTCTTTATAAAATGGATCTAATAAATGTCTGTTTACCCTTTTGCTTTGCATTGGGACCGGTACATCATCTTTCATCGTCCAATAGAAATGGGCCTGATTCCTGACCGATATTACCGTGTCAAAGTCTTGCGAAAAAAGCATCTCAAATGCCTTATCCAAAGTTTCCGCCTTCAGTGTAGGAGAAATCGGCTGCATAGTTACAACGCAGTCGTAGTCGTCAAGGGACAACTGATTGAACACATCCCAAACAACCTTATCGATTGAAACCTTCGGGTTGCACAGATCTTGACATCTTTCTCTTGTAATAGCGCCCATCTGTCTGGCAAGAGATAACAGTTCCTTAGAATTGCTCGAAACTATTACATCTGTAATATAACGCGATGACAAAGCATTGCGAATCGTATAACAAATCATCGGGATCCCTTTGATCACCCTCAGATTCTTGTTAGGCAATTCTGTTGAGCCTTCACACGCCGGAATTATTGCAAGAACTTTCATTTCTCCCCCGTTAAACAGTTAATCTCATCGAGTTTCTTTCAGAACATCAAAATCTATCTGGTCGCGATTATCCATATAATATTGATAAAGCTTTTCAAGTGATCTTTTCATAGGAGTTATTTCCAATTGCGGAAGTTCGCCGTGCAGACGCTTATTGCTGGCCGAATAATCCAAATTGCGTTCATCCGAGAGCATAACTATATCCAGATCTTTCCCGCTCACCTCAACAACCATTTTTGCCAAATCACTCAGCAGGTATTCATTATCATGACAAGCATTATAGTCATGGTATCTAGGCTTCATGTTAATAAATGAATCGGTTATCTTTACCAAATCATCAATAAACAAAAAATTAAAGTAACAATCCTTTCTAATCGTAAGCGGTAATTCATAAACCGCTTTACAACAAAGGTTTGAAAGAAACTTGATCTGCCAAAGTTCGTATTTTCCAAATACTCCGAACAGTCTGAGATTATAGATATTACTGCTCCGTCTGGCAAATTGATTCATCGTGTATTTCGCAAGTCCATATTCACTGACTGGTATGCTTGCACCAAATTGAGACTCGGATACATTACGAATGTCATAGCGCTTATCATATTCTGCGCCGGAACCAAAATATATGATCTTATCCAGATCCTGACTAAGCCTCTCTAAATTCCAAAACATCTGCATGTCATTAAAGAATTCCTTTTCAAGACCGTTAAAGGCAGGCACATGAACAGCAGAATGGATTATGACTTCAATATTATTCTTCTTAACAAATTGCTGTAATGAAGAAAAATCCAAAAGATCCAGCTCCTTATGTCTCGGAGCAAAAATGTCATATTTATCTCTAAGTTGTTCATAGAGATTTCTGCCGATAAAACCGCTTCCGCCTGTAAGTAAGATCTTAGTCATTATTATCACCAGTTCGGCATGTTTTCTTTCTGTTCTTCCGGATCGACAAAAGGATACAGATTCTCTAATTTCATAGATGAGAAAGTACCATCAGGATTTGCCACGGTAACCGATTTTGGAATTTCATCAAATTGCCTGGAACAAACAATCTCGCAAAGACAGGGCTTATCATCTGCCATTACTTCGCTTAATACACCGTCAATCTCATTATCGTTGTGAATACAATAATATGGCAAGTGATACAAAGCTGCTATATCCCGAACTGCAGGAAGAGTAAGTCCGCTCTCCGGAGTACAGCCGGCAAATCTGCTGGCGAAATTATTTCTTTGCATGGCATAAATACTTGCATATCCGCCATTTACCAAAACAAATATTTTCATTGGCAGTTTATATGTGCTTATCAACTGTAATTCCTGAATATTATGCTGAAGACTTCCATCTCCTTCCATTATTACCGTTCTCTTCTTTCCGGAAGCAAAACAGCATGCAATAGCGCTTGGCAAAACCCAGCCCATGGACCCAATTCCCATTGAAGTAACGAAAGGCTGGCCTTTTTTCAACTTATATGCCATATGCGAAATGCCGCATGTTCTGCCGGAAGAAGAACCAACAAACACATCTTCAGCTGTTGTATAATTCGACAAGTGTTCTCCGAATTTATATCCGTCGACCTTATTCTCTTGATCGATTGGTTGAATCTCCTTGTTTAATGGGTATTTTTTCTTCATTCTAGAGCAATAACTCAACCATTTGTCTCTGTCTTTATGCTGATATAATTGTTCATTAGCAGCCATGGCGTCCAGGAAATCGGCTGCATCAGCCACTATCTTTAAAGCAAATGGCATATCCAGTTTGTCTATTTCAGCCGCTTCTATATCGACCATTACTTTCTTTGCATTGGGAGCAAAGCTCTGCTCATCATATGCAGTAATCGCAGGATTCAAACGGGTTCCTATTATCAATAAGAAGTCTGTATTCTGAAGGACATAATTTGAATAACGCACTGCCGGAATTCCGGGACAACCCATAAACAGGTCTTCATCATCACCGAAAACGCCTTTTGCACGCCAAGTACACAACATTGGAATAGAGTATTTCTCGGATATATTCCGAATTAATTGCTGTCGTTTTGCCGCTATTACTCCATGTCCAAACAAAATAGCCGGTCGCAGAGAAGCATTAAGCAACTCATATACTTTAGAAATATCACTTACACTCACCGGGTTTGGCAGTTCAAGACCTTCTGATTCATTGTTGAAGCCAACAAGAGAATCCACATCGACATCAGCGCCTTGAATGTCCAACGGAACATCGATCCAAACAGGACCTTTTCTTCCATGTGTCGCTAGATAAAGGGCCTTTTCCAAATGATATCTTATAAGGTTCTTATCCAGGATAGTAACAGCATATTTAGTTATAGGTGTCACACACGGAATAATAGCTACTTCCTGTGCTCCGTATATTCTAAGCCCACGAAGCTGTCCCATCTGTTGGGTTCTGCACTGTCCGCTTATGTAAATTACAGGCGTCGAGTCAAGCCAGGCACCAGCACAACCTGTGATTGCATTTGTTGCACCGGGACCGGTCGTCAACATACATGCTCCTATATTACCGGTATATTGAGCATAACCATCACCGCATATTCCGGTAGCCTGCTCGTTAAGATTGAATACTAATTCAAGTTCTTTGCATCTTTGGGCTGCATCCAAAAGATGCATCATTCCACCACCCGACAACAAAAACAGATGCTTGACGCCTTGCTTAACAAGAAAATCCATTATGAAATCAGAAACTTTCATGGTTGATATAGCTCTCTCTTTTCGAATATTTATTTGTTTTCTTCATCATCAAAATTAATGCGTTCTTTTTCGATTACAAAAGGTCTTATGGTTACACGTTTGATCGCGCTTGAAAGATACTCACCTATGATTCCGATAAAGAACAGTTGAACGCCGCCAAGAAAAAACAAACCTATCATGATCGGCGCAAAACCGAAATCAAAAGTGTACCAATTAACCAGTTTCATAACGAAATAAAACAACGCTACCAAAATGCTTATTAACGACATTACAAATCCTACTAAACAAGCCATGTGAAGAGGGGCATGTGATGTAAGCACCAAAGTCTCAACAGCATAGTTATAATAACGAAGAAACGAATATGAAGACCGGCCGCCTCTGCGTTTTGGTTTAACAAAAGAAATGTATTTTATCTTATATCCCAATTCCGGACATAAAAATCTCAGAACAAAACTGTATTCATTTAAACCTCGAATAGTATCTACAACCGACTTGTCATATATTCCAAATCCGGTAACATTATTCTCGACATTTACACTGGTCAAAGAAGCAATTATCTTATAATAGATCTTACGGAATAAAGCTGTTATCGGATTTCCTGTTCGAGAAGAATATTGAGCCATTGCAACTTTATATCCGCTCTCCCAAGCCTCAATAAACTGGGGGATTAATTCCGGGGGATCTTCAAGATCAGATGCCATAATAATAACCGCATCTCCCGTGGCAGCAAAAAAAGCATTTATGCAGGAATTGTCCGGGCCATAGTTCGCCTGATTCAATATTACCTTAACACGCTTATCCCTTTCAGCCAAAGAACGGAGCAATTCGACAGTGTTATCTGTTGAGCAATTATCCGCTAAAACTATTTCCCACTCGTACTCAGGATACTTATCAATCTGTTTAATTAACTCGTCATATAAAGTTTCAATATTAGCAGACTCGTTATAACAAGAACTCGCTATGGAAATTTTCTTCATCTGATTCTCCTCATACTTCAGTAAGAAATCATAAAGATTTTCAGCTTACTCTTTTGTTTTAGCTCGCTATCAACATGTCCAAAGCACTCAATAAGCATAAATATTTTATCACTTTCTCTTCAACAAATGCCTCAATGGAAAGCCCAGTACTTGTTCAACAGGAAATTCAGAGGAACAGTTATAACAAGACTCAGAAGCGGTGCTAACGTTTTAGGGATACCTAATAAAGCTACCCAAACATAAAGCAGTATATTTCCCAGAATAATACCCGTAAAGGCATATGAAAGATAAGTCTTAAATAAACTTTTCCAAAAACTGCGTTTCTTTGAATCCTGCTTAAATACAAAACGGTTATTCCAAAAATATGACCATAATACGCTAAGTACAAAGCTTAAAAAACTGGCAACAAAATAATCCCAGGATAGTTTCAACGGACTCAATATAAGCAGTGTCAACAAGTAAATGGCATAGCTAAGCAATGTGTTACTTAATCCGACTAAACCAAATTTAATGAATTGAGCCAGAGTCTCTATCTTTTCTTCCGATACTTTAATATGGAGTTTTTCGAAAACTACCGTTATAAACTTTTTCATAGATCCAAAAGCTCCAAATAACTATGGATCTGTTTATCCATAATTTTTAAAGTATCGCCACCAGTTAAATAAGCGGCTGTCCATTCAGTGATCTTATCCATCTCGGTATCAATATGCCATCTGTTATGGATATTGAGTTCGGCATATATCTTTGAACTGTCAAGCTTAAGAAAACCTGCTTCGTGCGGACCGCCATCAGACTTATTTAACCAGGATGCTTCCTGAAGTCCGTTTGCCTTGGCAACTTCATTCCACTTGCTGCAGAATAGATCAACAAGCATGCCTGTTGTTACACAGTCACCCTCATCAGGACCTATGTTATAACAGTCTGCCTTTGCTATGTCGTTATACTGCTCAGCGGCAACCGTGAGATAACTTACAACGGGCTCTAACACATGCTGATAAGGGCGTGTTGAATTAGGATTCCTTACAATTATCTGTTCACCTTTTTGAACGGCACGGATGCAGTCAGGAATTATCCTGTCTGTCGCAAAATCGCCGCCGCCCAAAACATTTCCGGCACGGCATGTAGATATGGCGACTTTTCTGCCATCTCTCATAATACCGGTCTCACCGCCAAAGAAAGAATTCTTGTAGCAGCTCGTAACTAATTCCGAACACGATTTGGAATTGGAATAAGGGTCAAAACCATTTAGAATATCGTCTTCCTTATAACCTCTTTCCCATTCGAAGTTGCGATAAACCTTATCAGTAGTTACGTTTACGAATGACTTGACTGATTCGGTAATACGTACACATTCGAGAATGTTAACCGTTCCCATAACGTTGACGTCATAGGTATATACCGGATTCTTGTAAGATTCGCGTACAAGTGGCTGGGCAGCCATATGAATAACGATCTCGGGCTGAACTTCCGAGAACACTTCCTTCAAATGTCCCAGATCTCTTACATCACCTTCATAAGAATGGATCCGCTCTGCCATATTGCTTATTTCAAACAAACTCGGTTCCGTCGGTGGATTTAATGCGTAACCGTATACATCCGCACCAAGATTTATCAAGACCTCACACATCCAGGTTCCTTTAAAACCCGTATGTCCAGTAATGAGAACTTTTTTGTTGCGATAGAAATCTTTGATCATTTTCTTTTCCTCAAAACAGCCGCCTGCTTATTCAATTCTTAATCGCTTCCTTTATCGTCTCAGCCATATAATCAATCTTCTCATCTGTCATTCCCGGATATACACCGACCCAGAAAGAATTCTCCATGATGTAATCAGTATTTGAGAGATCACCGACGATACGGTAACCTTTTTTGTTTGCTCTCATCTGATCAAAGCAAGGGTGCTTTGTGAGATTTCCTGCAAACAGCATTCTTGTCTGTATTCCTTTGGATTCAATAAATGGTACGACCTTTTTACGATCAATTCCTTCCTTGCAAGTGATAAGGAATCCGAACCAGGAAGGATCTGAATTCTCACAGGCTTCAGGAAGGATTATTCCTTCAGTTCCTTTGAGGCCCTCATAAAGCCTCTTGAAATTATGCTTTCTTCTCTCAACAAAAGAAGGGAATTTCTTTATCTGAGCACAGCCTATTGCAGCCTGCATATCAGTTGCTTTGAGGTTGTATCCGAAATGCGAATAAACATATTTGTGATCGTAACCTTTGGGAAGCTCTCCGAACTGACCGTCAAAACGGTGACCGCAGAGATTATCTCTTCCTGAAGGACAAGAGCAGTCTCTGCCCCAGTCTCTGAATGATCTGACGATCTTATTGAGCAGCGGATCGTTTGTGTAAACCGCTCCACCTTCACCCATCGTCATGTGATGAGGCGGATAGAAAGAAGAAGTTCCGATATCGCCTACGGTACCCGTAAGATATTTCTTGCCGTCAAGAACATATTCACTTCCCAATGCGTCGCAGTTATCTTCAATGAGCCAGAGATTATGTTTATCACAGAAAGCCTTAACAGCTTTAAGATCAAACGGATTTCCCAATGTATGAGCTATCATGACCACTTTGGTCTTATCGGAAAGTGCTGCTTCAAGTTTGGTAACATCAATGTTGTACTGAGGGATCGTAACATCTACGAACACAGGAACAACACCATACTGAATTGCAGGTGTAACCGTAGTCGGGAATCCTGCTGCTACAGTGATCATCTCATCACCGGGCAGGACCTGTCGCTCCTTCAAGAGCGGTGAAGTAAGCGTCATGAAAGCAAGAAGATTAGCGGAAGAACCTGAGTTAACAAGATTTACAAAGCGCACACCCAGATACTTTGCGAATTCCTTCTCGAACTGCTCAGTATATCTGCCGCTTGTAAGCCAGAATTCCAGTGCGGAATCAACAAGGTTAGTCATTTCCTCACTGTCATAAACACGCGAAGCGTAGTTGATTCGGTCTCCGGGAACGAATTCCTTCTTCTGTTCCTTGAAATCGTGATAGTACTGTTCTACCAGCTTCAGGATCTCTTCTCTTGCATCTGCTTCGTTATTCCAATTACGCATACTTAAATTTCCCATTCGTTTGTTTTGTCTATCAGTCTTCCCAGCTCTTCCACTGAGCCCTGCCGGATTCCCAGAGTTTTTCGAGGATATCTTTCTCACGTGCGTTATCCATACACTGCCAGAAACCTCTGTGTGTATATGACATCAGCTGTCCTTCGGATGCGAGAGCTTCCAGAGGTTCCTTCTCAAATACGGTGTTATCGCCTTCGATATACTTAAAGATTTCCGGCTGGAGCACCATATACCCTGCATTGATCATGGCACCGTCAGATAAGCTTTTTTCACGGAACGAACGGACTGAATTATTCTCAGCTATGTCGAGGATCCCTTTCTGCTGCTCGATAACTACTGAAGTAAGTGTAGCGATCTTTCCGTGTGATTTATGGAATTCAACGAGCTTATTGATATCTACATCGCAGACACCGTCACCGTAGGTCAGCATGAACGGTTCGTCTCCGATAAACTTCTCAATTCTCTTGACACGGCCACCGGTCATCGTGCTGTATCCGGTATCACAGACTGTAACTTTCCACGGTTCGATGGATGTCTCATGAACGATCATATTATTGTTGCCTTCGGAGTAATCGAAAGTGACATCGCTGCAGCGCAGGAAGTAATCCGCAAACCACTGCTTTATCATGTGCTGCTTGTATCCTGCACAGATAACAAAATCGTTATACCCGAAATGGGAATATTCCTTCATGATGTGCCACAAGATAGGCTTTCCGCCGATCTCGATCATAGGCTTAGGCCTGAACTGGCTTTCTTCAGTAATACGGGTTCCGTAACCGCCGGCTAAGATTACTACCTTCATGCGCTTATCCTTTCTTTCTTGCAAAATATCTGAAGAAGATCGTCTCATCATAATTCAGGGCAACGAAATTCGTCGGCGGCCATGCATCCCGCTCCTCATAGGGCACAGGATTATAGTCTCTTTCCAAAGTTATGACGAAATCCGTTGCACGGTCATTCAAACCTCTGTAATATACTCTGCCAAATCCCCTCGCGAGTTCGACTCCGGGAGTAATGGCTCCGATAAGAAGACAGATAACAAGCACTATGTGAAGCAGATTGATCCTTGAGATCAGACTCTCAAAGTTTTCCTTGCTCTTAGCCTTAGGATTTCTGGGACTGATCATGGGATTTGTCAGCATGTACTGATAGCAGAATACATAGAGCATGAAGATCGCGGGTATGGAAGATCTCATGGTAAGATCCGAATTAATGCCGACATTAAATATCGGGTAGATGATAAGCTGTGCGAGCATCACGTAGAACAAGTAGTTCTTCCTGTTCGGCTTTGCGATCAGCACCGCAAAGATCAGCACTTCGAACAGCAGGAAAAGAATGTACAGAATGTAATTCTCAAAACACCATGTCGGCGGCAGAAAGATAGGCACATCAGACTTGTAATTGCTCATCAGGGTATTGGCAGTCAGGAAAGATCCGATGATCGGGAATATAAAGAATACCGAGCAGACATTGGAAACCGAGAAGACCTCTTTTACAAAGTCCTTTCCCTTCTTTTCCTTTACCATATCCACCAGTCGCTTTATTCCCATTGCCAGACAGAAAACAAAGAAACCGATGAACGGGAAAGGGCCGCAGAATAAACATGCCATTCCGATCAGAACATAGTTGGATATTGTCTTCTCATGAAGCAGGAGTGCCGTACATACCCATGGGATAATAGTCTGATTGAATACCCAGCACAGGCATGTAGTCAGGGACGAATACTGAAAAGTCAGAGCCCACCACTCGATGTGCCAGCTGTCGATCTTAAACTCGTTTCCTACAAAATCCATTCCGGAGAAGAAGACAAAACCGATGATGATGAAAGCGACATGCTTGGGTTTTGTTGTCTTGAAATACATGAGAAGCAGCAGGAAGAGCACGCTCATTCCGAATGTGCAATAGATCAGGAGCGTAACGTTACCAACCATGAATGAAGGTTCCGTGCCGGCTCCTATTAGATAAGCGCATTTACCTACGATCGCAGCCGGCAGCCATGTGCCGATGTAATATGAGAGTGCGCCGTCATATGCATCATAGAAGACCGGCCACTTCTTAACTATAAGATCCCTGAATATCGCATTTCTCCAGAGGTAGTCATCACTCTGAGACCACAGTCTTCCAACGCCGCAGAAGAAAAGATATGCGAATGCAGCAAGTATTACCGCGATAAGCATTTTCCGGGAGATAACAAGCTTCCTGTCATTATCAGGTGATACGCTCTTTTCAGCTTTCTTCTTGAAAAACAATCTTAACAGCTTGTTGTTGTCATCCAAAGAGAGAATGCAGATAACTAAAGCAAGGCAGGCCGGAACAGCCCAATACCATTTAAGCCATCCGATGAAAAAGCAGAGCATCGGCAATGCAATAAAAACAAGTGCACATCTCCTTAGAACAGAGTATGAGATTTCCAACTCCTTTTTATTCATTCGCCTGTGTCCATCCTTCGCCCCGCCAATCTGACCTTTAGATTTAGCCAAAAGACAGATTTAGCAATTATGACACTATTATACCTTAAAAAATAAAATAATTATTATAAATCTAAATAGTCCGTAACTTACGGCCTCCAAAGCCCCATATTGAGGCTGAACAAGTCCATTATTTGAGGACTTAGAAATTATTCAGCGATGCGGTACAGAACATAATCTTCTCCCATTATGGATCCAGATGTCCTGTAGACTTCTTCATATGCTCTTAATGTATGTGCTTCCGTCAACAAGGATCATGTCTTCATCAGGCAGTTTTGAATTAATGTATTCAGCCATTTCCATACCTGAAGTATAATTCCAGAGGATGTCGTCCTTAATGCAGGAAAATGTATCAGCCAATGAATTGCACATAAAGAAAGACACAAAGAATACTGCCGCAAGAGCGATCCTGACCATCTTCTTAACATCCAGTCCGCAGTTATCGATCAGCATCATGAAACCCATTGTAAGTATATGGATCACGACGTCTTTCCATATCTTAAACTTGGAAAGTACCAGTATGACCAGACCTGCAAGCATAAGGATCAAAAGGAACAAGAAGACTTTATTTGTGTACGGATCTTCTGCACGCTGTAAGTCGGATTTTCTGTTCCGTACAGAATCACTACAATCACGGCAGTGGATATTACGATCAATATGACACGCGGTAATTTACATGTACACCACTTACAACGTGCTTTTTTACGATTGCCAGTTTCGTTTCTCTTGTTATAAACATAAGAGCACCCCCGTAAATTGTAACATCACTGTCCAACTTACGGGGGTAACTTCATCTGATCTGGCGGAGACGGAGGGATTCGAACCCTCGTGCCAGTTGCCCGGCAAACGCATTTCGAGTGCGCCCCGTTATGACCACTTCGATACGTCTCCAAACGCGCCTTATTGTAATAGATTAGCTCTGATTATTCAACTGAATATGCTATGTAACAATGTTACAATGCACCAAATCTTATGTTTTTACGCAATTCTTCCCTGGATTCTTCGCCGCAGAGGAAACCTACCAATGCCAGACCGAAATCTACGGATGTGCCCATTGCCTGGCTCGTGATTATGTTGCCGTTGACCACAACTTTGGAATCTTCGATGACATTAGCACCATTAGACTTAAGCACTTCCCAGAAGCCGGGATTGCATGTGGAATCCTTGCCGCTTAGAAGTCCGAGCCCCGCAAAAACGGTAGGAGCAGCGCAGATAGCAGCAATTCCTTTGCCCTGTTCGTTAAATCTCACGAGATTTTCCTTTAAGACTTCGCAGGCATTGAGGTTATTTGTTCCCTTAACGCCGCCCGGAAGCATCAGAAGATCATATTCGTCGAAGTTTATTTCACCTATAAGCTTATCTGCCGTGATCTTAACGTTCCTTGATGCGGTAATCTCGAGTGTATCCATAACAGATACGACATCTACATCTACCTTAGCTCTTCTAAGCAGGTCAACGGGCGTAATAGCCTCTACCTCTTCACTGCCGTCCGCGATGAAAACTGCAACTTTTGCCATAACGTCCTCCTTACAGGCCGAATATGCCCTTAACAAATATCTCGATTCCGATGATTATCAGGATGATGCCGCCTATGATGCTGGCAGTACCTGCTACTTTCTCGCCGATCTTCCTGCCGAAGATCAACCCTATTAAGCATATCACAAGCGTAACGGCGCCGATGATAAAAGATGCGGCAAATGCCCTCTTAAGTGAATAATCCGCAATGGTAAATCCTACCGATAGCGCGTCGATCGAAGTTGCTATGCCCTGAATGATCAATGTCCTGAATGTGAGCTTAGAGACCTGCTCTGCCTCCGGTTTTTTGCCGTTCTTCTTTTCGAGAATTGCCTCGACGATCATCTTGCCGCCGATAAAAAGGAGCAGTATCAATGCTATCCACGGGATAAGGATACTGAATTTTGTGAAGATCTCTTCGAGAGTAGTTACCAGGAGCCAGCCGAGCATAGGCATCAGGAACTGGAATGCAGCATATACACCGGCTATTGCAAGCATCCTGCGCTTTCTCATGCCGGACTCAACTATGCCGTTGGCTATAGAGACCGAGAAAGCATCCATCGCAAGGCCGACACCAAGAAGTAAGCTGTTAATTATGAGTTGAATCATTTATCTTCCTTCCTGCCCGGGCAAAAAAATAACCCAAGGCTACCTAATAATCGCCTTGAGTCTCACACGAAAGAATAAGCCAGGTATTATCACCAGTATGTTGACTTAATCAACGCTCTTGTCAGCGTCTGCTACTCCCTCAATGCTGATGATACTAACAATGGGAGAGTGCGTTAGTCAACACTAACTTTTTGAGTGAATGCAGCACTTTAATATCTCTTCCCGTCTGCCTCAGGCAAGGCATTTCCCGGCGGCCGAAGGCAAAAATACTGGGTTTTGGCCCCAAACCGACTAAAAACAGAGGCTTAGCGGCGTTATAAGATGGACAAATCGTTTATTCACAAACAGGGTTGATTTAGCGTAATATTATATAACTCGCACGCGCGAAAATAATGTTGTACAATAATCAATCGCTGATTAATTATCATCTGGAGGCCAATATGAACGAATACATTAAGCAGATATCCGACAGGATCAGAGAGCTTAGAGACATCCTTGACTTAACAGCCGAAGAAGTGGCACAGCAGATCGGCGTGAGCACGGAAGAGTATTTAGCATATGAGAACGGCGAGAAGGAGATCCCGATCAGCCTTCTTTACAAGGTGGCAAGCGTTTTCAAGGTCGACCCGACTGTCCTTATGACAGGTGACGTTCCGAGAATGGACGATTATACAGTGGTAAGAGGCGGCAACGGAATCAAGGTCGAGCGTTATCCCGGCTATTCCTTCAGCGCACTTGCTTTCAATTACAAGAACAGACAGATGGATCCTATGATCGTTACCCTGTCGAAGTCCGAGACGGCTGAGCTCGTACGCCATGGCGGCCAGGAGTTCAACTATGTCATCGAAGGCGCGATCAAGGTAGTCGTAGGAGACAGAGAATTTACTCTTGAGGCAGGAGATTCCATTTACTTCAATCCTGAGAAGCCTCACGGACAGCGCGCCGTGACGGAGACTGCTAAGTTCCTCACGATTATCAACGAGTGATTTAGCAGTTCTACCCCAAGGCAAAAATAATTGAAGTAGAAAAGGAATGAATACCCATGGATTTATTAAACAGATTTGTAAACAGAATTGATTTTGACAGTTACGAGGATTTTAAACAGAATTTCAAGATAAATGTTCCGGAGGATTTCAACTTCGGTTTTGATGTTGTTGACGTATATGCCAAGGAGGTTCCTGATCAGGAAGCTCTTATCTGGTGTGATGACGACGGCAACGAAAAGCATTTCACATTTAAGGATATCAGCGAGAAGAGCAACCGTGTTGCAAACATGTTCAAGGACTTAGGAATCAAGAAGGGCGACAGAGTCTTAATGATGCTCCGCCAGCGTCCTGAAGTTTGGTTCACGATGGTAGGTCTTCATAAGCTTGGCGCTCTGGTTATTCCTGCTACGTTCCAGCTCCTTTATCACGACATCGTATACCGCTGCAATGCTGCAGACGTTAAGATGATCGTATGTGCTGACGACCCGCAGATCATCGAGCACGTTAATAAAGCACGTCCCGACTGCAAGACAGTTCAGTACTGCAGCGTTATCGGAGAAGCTCCTGAAGGCTGGAGATCACTGACAGATGATATCGATAACAGCTCCCCTGTTTTCGAGCGCCCCACAGGTGACGAAGCAACACATGCATACGATCCGATGCTGATCTACTTCTCATCCGGCACAACAGGTGAGCCTAAGATGATCCTGCACGATTACACATTGCCTCTTGGCCACATCGTAACAGCCAAGTACTGGCAGCAGGTTTACGACGGCTGCAGGCACTTAACACAGGCTGACTCAGGCTGGGCAAAGTTCGCATGGGGCAAGATCTACGGACAGTGGATCTGCGGTGCAGTCAACGTTACTTACGACACACAGAAGTTCAAGGCTTCAAGAATGCTCGAGATCATGGAAAAGCTCAAGCTTAATTCTTTCTGCGGCCCTTCCACGATCTACAGATATCTCATTCAGGAAGACCTCACCAAGTATGACTTCTCTTCCATCAAGCACTGCTCAATGGCAGGCGAGCCTTTGAATCCTGAAGTATTCTACAAGTGGCAGAAGTATACAGGCCTTGAGATCCGAGAAGGATTCGGCCAGACAGAAGGAAGCGTTCTTTTCGCAAACTTCCCCTGGCTCGACGTTAAGCCCGGTTCCACAGGCAAGCCCACACCTATCTACGACATCCAGCTGGTTGACGACAACGGAGTTCCTGTAGAAGACGGTATCGTAGGAAATATCGTTATCAAGAACGCTTCTTCCAAGCCTACCGGTCTTTTCCGCGAATACTACAAGAACCCTGAAGCAATGGCTGACCAGTGGCCCGGAGCAGACTACAGCACAGGCGATACAGCATGGAGAGATCCTGAGGGCTATATCTGGTTCGTTGGAAGAAACGACGACGTTATCAAGTGCTCCGGTTACCGTATCGGACCTTTCGAAGTTGAGAGTGCCTTAATGACACACGATGCAGTATTGGAGTGCGCTGTTACGGCTGTTCCGGATCCCATGAGAGGCCAGGTAGTTAAGGCTACGATAGTCCTTACCAAGGCTTACAAGGAGAAGGCGTCACCTGAGCTCGTTAAGGAACTCCAGAACCACGTAAAGAATGCTACAGCGCCTTACAAGTATCCGAGAGTTATCGAATTCGTTGATGAACTTCCTAAGACTACAAGCGGCAAGATCATGCGTACCGCTATCAGAAAGGCTGACGAAGCCAAGTACAGAGAAGCGCAGGAAGCCGCTGCAAAGGCAATTCTTTAAAGGAAATCTTCGATTACAACATTAGCAAGATCAAGGCCGCTCCGTGTTAAACGGAGCGTTCTTTCTTTGCGCTCCAATAATCCCTTTTCTATGTTAGTCTTTACCGCGTCAGCAAAAACATTTTCGAACTCAGTGCCAAATACTTTTTTGAACTCATCCAGAAGGATCCCGTCTGTTGTCCTGAGCCTTAAAAAGGCCACCTCGCGCATCTTATCTTCCCTGCCAAGTATCTCTTCGGCATAAAGCGACTTCAGGCCGCTCTTATTGCCCTCCAGAAACGCTTTGTACATATCAGGCGTAATCGTATTCATTTCTTCTATGTAAGCTCTCACATCGTCTCTGTGGCCGTATCTGAGATTGCCAAGATACCCGTGTGCTCCCGCGCCTATCGCAAAGTACTCGCACGAGTTCCAGTAAGATGAATTATGAATGCTCTTAAAGCCTGACATGCAGCTGTTGGAGATCTCATAAGTCTCATAGCCTGATCCATTTAAGAACTCGCGCGTCCCGTGGTACATCTCGCGCTCTAATTCAGGTGAGATAAATTCCTCTATCGTTTTGTTATATCTGTCGTAAAACGGCGTGCCTTCTTCGAGCATCAGAGAATATGTGCTTATATGCTTTACGCCATATGCGCGAAAAGTCTCTATGTCTCTTTTTATCCCGTCCAAAGTCTCGCCCGGAACGCCTGTTATAAGGTCTGCCGAGATGTTCGTAAAACCCGCGCCGGAGATCTTTTCGAGCGCATCGACAGCACCTTTTGAATCGTGAAGTCTTCCCAAAGTCTTAAGAACTTCATCGTCCAAAGACTGCACGCCTAAAGATATGCGGTTAAAACCCGCCTGAAGGTACTCTGCGAGCTTTTCCGGTGTCACTGAAGACGGATTAGCCTCAATGGTTATTTCAGCGTCAGGGGCGATGTTAAAGGCTTCTCTTATTGCCTTCAATAAAGCTGTTATAAACCTGCTGTCAGGAACAGTAGGTGTGCCGCCTCCGAAATATACCGTATCCACGTTATCGATATCTGTAAGTGGATTTGTTCCGGCGTTCTCATCAATGACCGAAGCTGTGAGTTCAACCTCTTTTAAAGCAGCCTTATAGAACGCCTCTTCACATGAAAGATCGGTGACCGAATAGAAATCACAGTAAGGACATTTTCGCGCGCAGAAAGGATTGTGGACGTAGATGTGTCTTGCCATCAGAACTCACGCCTGCGGTAGATCGGAACAGGATTCTTAAGTGCAGTAATAAGCGCCATCTTAAATGTGTTGAAGCTCGGCGACACGTTCTTTTGCGGGAGCATGTATTTCGAGATATTATCAGCCCACAAAGCCTTGTAGTGACCAATGGCGGGATACCCGATCTCAATCAGGTCTTCTGCATTCTCACTTATCGCTCTGCATAAGATCTCCCATGTGCCGCAGACAGAATCCTGCTCATAAGAATCGAGGATCTCCTTATTGCAGTCCGGATAAGCATCGCAGATCGCATTCTTATCGCCCAGCATCCATGCTTCTATCTCTTCTGTGCTTATGCCGACAACACTTCTTATATCAGGAGCAAATTTCGAAGCGACCGCATATATCTCCTGTCTTAATGCCTGCGGATCTTTGTCATCGGAATCTATGGCGATTATAAGGATCAGGTCCTTTCCGCCATAGACTTTGTTATAAGCACGGAGTTCGGAAGGAAGGAGGTCCAGCAGGGAATTTGCAAACTTCGGAGGCTTTGCGGTCATGTCCTTCGGAAGGCTCCCGCAGCCCCTGTGCGGATGGACATTTACTTCTGCGTCCACGCCTTCGTTATCGATTATCCGTTTGACCAGACGTTCTACAACGACTGCTCCGGATTTATCTTCTGAAAGTATCTCTATCAACATAAATAAGCCTTAAATCAATCTTCCTCAGTTTTTGCATCAAGGTGTCCGCCATACCAGATGGAGCCCATTCCCACACCCTGGTGGAATAATTCCATGACAAGCGGATCTGCACCTGCACAGCGGATCTGGACATCTCCTGATTCTTTCTCGAAAGTACGCTCGAAGACCCAGATCTCCTTAGGTGACAGTGTCTCAATGATGTACGGATTATGCGTAGAGAACACTATCTGGCAATAGTGGTTCTTCATCGTATAATCGCGCATCTCATCGCTTAATACGTCGACCATATCGTGGTAGAGGTCCTTGTCGGGCGTCTCGATAAAGATCGTTGAACGGGGCCTTGAATCGCGCAGCAGGAGCAGATATAAGAAGAGCTTATTGGGGCTCTCTTTAAGCGCCAGCGGAAGATTCTTCTTTTTCTTCATCGTGGGGATCTTCTCTTCGATCTCATTTACGATGCGCTCGTATTCTTCTTCGTTCTCCATCCTGATATATTCAAGAACATTTCCGACGTTAGAGCCGGTGCTGTTAAGATGCTTATGTCCGCCCGGCGCGCCGCCGTCGTAGTAATATGTGCTGTGTTCCTCCGAAGAGAAGCTGCAGAAGAACCAGTTATAGATCTCTTTGTAGAGCAATACATAATCCCTGTATCCGGTGATCTTGCCATAAAGGCTTAATACAGTAAGGTGCTCATCTTCAACGCCTATGGCATTTCCCGATGTACCGTCCTCAAGATTTACGATAGTGCCTTTGCCCTGCTCTATATCCAATATCGTAAGCGGCTTTTTGGTGCCGTCGACATCAGCTAAGATTATTACCTTCTCGCTGTCGATAATGGGGCTCTTGAATCTGCTGGTAACAATGGAAAGTTCATATTGGATGAACTTCGGCTTGCCGGTAATCTTGTCCTCAAGCTTAAAGAAAATCCTGAAAACCGAAGGACTTGTAATATCAGGTGTCATGTTGGCAAAGCCCGGTCTTCCGTAACTTATGGAAGCCACAGCGCAGCCCTGGATAATGGTATCCCTTAAGAAAGCCATGCAGCCCATGAAGGAAGTCTTGCCGGTGCTATTACGTCCGATCAGGGCATTAAGGCCTCTGAAAGCATTGTGTGAAGTACCGTTATTCCTGTCAGAGAGATAATCATCTATAAGTATTCCTGCTCTGTCCTTATCGAAAACATCGAAGTTCTCAATCTCAATACCCAATATCATGGCTGTCACCTCCTATTATCCTTTTGGTTCATTTCTACCGATATTATAAATCTTTTGGCTGATATATGTACCGTAATGATAAGGCAAATAAAAAGGGATACCTCATTTTGAGATATCCCGTCTGATCCTGTTGTTTAAGGCTTTTGCTATTACTCGGTCTCGTCGAGAGTTGAGTTGATCTCAGTAAGATTTGTCTGGATCTTAGCGATGTTGTCTGTCAATGTCTCGTTAACGTTCTCGAGGAGGGACTTAACGTAGATATGAGCATTTCTTCTGAGTTCTTCAGCCTGAGCCTCAGCATTAGCGATGATCTGGGCAGCTTCTTCACGGGCGCCTCTTGTGATCTCGTGGTCATTAACCTTCATGGCATACATGCGGTTAGCGTCGTCGATGATCTTCTTATTCTTCTCTCTTGCTGTGCTGATTATATCCTGAGCTCTTGCTACGATATCGTTGGACTGTGCAACTGAAGCAGGAAGATTATTCTTAAGGATCTGGAGTGAATTGATCGTCTCTGTTCTCTCGATAGAGCACTTATCGGAGAAAGGAACGCTCGAAGCATCCTTGACCATGTCGATAAGATAGTCGATGTGCTTGATAGCGTCATAGCGCTGTCCGCCCTGATTAAAATTGCTGTTCTCCATTATTAATTCCTTCCTTTCAAAAGTTTTTCCTTAACTAAATCTAATATCTCGGCCGGAACCATCTTTGATAGGTCTCCGCCGTATGAGCCTACTTCCTTTACCATCGAAGAACTGATGAGCGATAAGTCGTCTCTGCAGGGCAGGAGCACTGCGTCGTAGCCTGAATAAAGCAGGCGGTTTGCAAGTGCGTGCTCAGACTCATATCTGAAGTCAGACTCTGATCTGATGCCCCTTACGGAAGCACAGCATCCGAGCTGCTGGTAAAGATCGACCAGAAGGCCTCCCCACGCCATTACTTCGACGTTGTCCAAGTTATCGTTCTTAAGCGACAGCTTGATGAGCTCAACTCGTTCTTCAGGAGTAAATATCGGTTTCTTCGCAGCATTTTCCATAACTGCAATGACAAGTTTATCACAGAGCTTGCTCGCTCTTCTAGCAATGTCTCTATGTCCTCTTGTGAAGGGATCGAACGTCCCGGGAAAGAGCATTACCTTCAAACCATTATCCTCCAATATTAATATCCTTAAAAAATGTTAACACTGTAAGCCCGTAACTACAAGAACGAACATGCTTCAAACTGTTAAGTTCCTCAGGAATCTCACAGTCTTTATCATGCTCTACGATCAGCATGCCGTCTTCTTTTAGCATACCGAAAGCAGTGATAAGCTTTGTGGCCTCATCAAGCCTTAAAGGCACGTCCTTATAGGGAGGGTCCATGAATATGATATCAAATTTCTCGCCCTCCTGCCCTAAGGTCTCCAGTGCCTGGGCGACGCTCTTCTTGTAGAACCTTATTTCGTCAGACCCGTCCATCCTTATCTTGGCGATGTTCTTTCCGATGATCGATGCTGCCTGACCGCTCCTCTCTACGAGCGTTACGCGCTTTGCACCGCGGCTTAACGCCTCTATTCCTATCTGTCCGGAGCCGGCGAAAAGGTCTAAGAATTCCGAATCAGGAACATATGCCTGTATTATCGAGAACAAAGCCTCCTTTACCTTATCGGTCGTAGGCCTTGTCTTATCTCCTTCAGGCGCCTGTAAGACAGCCCCTCTGAATCTTCCCGTTACTACTCTAGGCATTATAACTGCTCCATCTTCCTTGCGAATCTTAATTCGAACATCTTCTTTATAGCTTCATTTAAGCGTTCGGCTTCCTCGCCGCCTTCTTCGATTATCTTGTTTACGGCTTCCGTTGCCTCTGTAGCGATCTTCATATCAGTATAAAGGTTTGCGGCGCGAAGTGTAGGGATACCGTGCTGTCTTGTGCCGTAGAAATCACCCGGGCCTCTTAATTCAAGGTCCTTTTCCGCAAGCTCGAAGCCGTCCGATGATTCGCACATCATCTTCATTCTCGAGAGCGCGAGTTCCGATCTCGATTCGGAAACCAAAAGACAGAAAGACTTCTTATCGCCTCTTCCGATACGGCCTCTTAACTGGTGCAGGGTCGATAAGCCGAATCTGTCAGCATCCATGATTATCATGACATTGGCATTCGGATTGTCGACGCCGACTTCAATGACAGTAGTGGATATAAGTATCTTAATGTCGCCTGCGATAAAACGCTCCATCGTCTCGAGCTTGTCTTTTTCCTTCATGGAACCATAAAGGACTGCGCTCTTATACTGCGAGAGATTGCTCATTGAATCGACCTGCTTCTTCATGTCGAAAACACTGGTTACGCTCTCGTCTCCTCCGACGGGTTCACCGACAAGATAGTCAGAACCTGCTTCGGTCTCATCCTTATCGATCTTCGCGCAAACGATATATACCTGCTCACCTGCCGAGAGCTTGACGCTCATCATTTCCTCGATCGCCTTGCTCTTCTTGGAATTAACGAACCATGTCGTTATCTCCTGACGGCCCTTAGGCTTTTCCCTGATTACGGAAGTTGCCATATCTCCGTAAATGACCATTGCAAGAGTCCTCGGGATCGGCGTAGCGGTCATAACGAGGTTATGGACGCTCTTAACCGTGCCGTCTTTTCCCTCATCCTTGAAGAGGAGTTTTTCTCTCTGCTTAACACCGAAACGGTGCTGCTCATCTGCTATAACGAGTGCAAGATCATTAAAGCTAATGTCATCAGTCAAAAGCGCATGTGTTCCGATGATTACTCTCGCTTCACCGCTTGCGATCTTTTCCTTTATCTCAGTCTTCTCGGATGCCTTTGTCTTACCGAGCAAAAGCACCGGTTCCATGCCGCTTCCCTGCATAAGGTTTGATAAGGTCTTATAATGCTGTGTCGCGAGAACTGACGTAGGTGCGAGAAGAACTGCCTGCTTGCCCATAAGCGCCGTAATTAGCATGGATAATGCCGCGACCATGGTCTTGCCGGAACCTACGTCACCCTGGATAAGCCTGTTCATCGGAGTCGTGGACATGAGGTCTGTCTGCACGTCTCTGAAAGCCGCCGTCTGATCACCTGTCAGTGCAAATCCGAGATTGCTCTTTATCTGATTCCATCTTGCTGCAAGATCGCGGCTGATGGCGTTAGGACCAGACGGTATTACCTGCTCTGCAACTTCCTTGATCCCGTGTCCGGAGCTGTAGAGCTTCATGCCGATTCCGAGAAGGATCAATTCTTCATAAGCGAGCTGCTCCCTGGCTCTTCTTGCGTCTTCAAGCGATGCCGGGAAGTGCGCCATCATGTACGCTTCCTTGGGTGATACGAAGCCCTTCTGCTCTGCAATGCTTGCAGGAATGCAGGACAGGAGTTCATCACCGCAGAGCTTGATCGCAGTGCTTACCCACTTGGAAATGTTGTTGGATGTAAGTCCCGCCGTTAAGTGATATACGGGCCTTACGAGCGCGTCATCACCGATCTTCTCAGCCTTCTCGATATATGGATTTACCATCTGCATCTGGCCGTTGAAAAGAGTTACCGAACCATGGATAAAGCACTCGTCACCTACGGAGAATTTTCCGGACAGATACGGTGAATTGAAAAATGTCAGCTTGATCCTGCCCGTGCCGTCAGACACAAAGAAAGTCAGGGGCTTTTTCCTGCTCGTGATATTGACTGAAGGATTGGTGGTTATGGTTCCTCTGAAGGATAAGTCATAACCAATGTTGTCATCGAATCTTTCACCTATGTCGAAAGAACCGATGGTGCCCACATTGGACCAGTCGTCGTAACGCCACGGGATAAAAGCGATAAGGTCGTAGATCGTGTAGATATCGAGCTTTGCGAGCTTTTCTTCCGCAGAAGGACCGACACCGTAAAGGTCAGTTACGGGATTAGACAGATGGATTGCTGCCATGTCTTATATCCTCCTCTTGCAGAAAGATGCACATGGACAATCGGTACACTTGGGTGACTGGGCAGTGCAGTACTTTCTGCCCAGATCCACTGACAGATGCCCTATGCTGATCCACTGTTCCTCAGGAAAGGAATTCATAATATCCTTCTCTACCTTTGCAGGGTCGCTGCTCCCGGTTATTCCTATTCTCTTCATTACGCGCTTACAGTGCGTGTCAACGACGACTGCAGGCGTTCTGTAAATCTCTCCGACTATGAGATTTGCAATCTTCCTTCCAATGCCAGGCACTTCCATAAGAAGGTCAACATCATTAGGAACTATGCCGCCCCATTCACCGGTCATCTTCTTCGCAAATGCCATTACGGACTTTGTCTTCGAAGCCGTAAGACCGCATGGCTTGATCACCGCTGCGATGGCCTCAGGATCTTCATTTGCGATCGATTCCATGTCCGGATATCTGGCGAAAAGATCTGCTGCAGTTATATTAACCCTTTTGTCAGTGCATTGTGCGGACAATATGCCTCTTATGCATAGATTTTGAGGACAATCGTAGTCCAATGAACATGTGCTGTCAGGAAATTCCGTTGACAGCGCATCATATATCTTTTTAGCTAGAGCTTTGTTTCTGGAGATATTGCCGGCCAAGATTACTGCTCCTGATCCTCAGGCGGATACGGGAACGAGAACACAAATCTCGCACCGCCTAATTCCCTTCCTTCGTCACAGATTATTGTCTGGCCGTGACCTGCAAGGATCTGCTTACAGATATAAAGGCCGAGACCGAATCCTTCTGACTTACGTGAGGAATCTGCCTGATAGAAACTCTCGAAGATCCTCTGTCTCTTTGACTCTTCGACGCCGGCGCCGGAGTCCTCAATGGAGATGAATATTTTTCTTGCTTTGGGGTTAGTTTCAGTAGATATCTTGATCTCGCCGTTTTGAGGCGTGAACTTAATAGCGTTTGTGATGATGTTTATTATTACTCTGCAAAGCTGCTGCGCTTCGCCGTATGCCATTATGCCCGGACCCGGATCCAATGACTTAATTACCCTGATCTGCTTATCCGTAAGCTGCGCTTCGAGGTTATCCACGATGTCATTGATCATATCGTTGATATTGAATTCTTCCATCATGTCAGGATCAGGATGAGACAGCGAGGATGCTTCTGTCATCTGGGTTACGAGAGTTCTGATCCTGTCGGTCTGCTGCTTGATGAGCTCCAGATAATGATCCTGCTTATCTTCCGGGATCGTGCCGTCCAACATGGCTGTTACAAAGCCGTTTATTGATGTAAGAGGAGTTCTTATATCGTGAGCGATCGATGAGATGAACATCTCTCTGTCGTGTTCCTGGTTTTCGAGCGATTCGATCATCTTATTGACCGTGCTTCCCATCTCCGAGAACTCCGAAGAGACTGAAAGCGTCGCATAGTCATCAGGATCCGAATATTTCGGATTTACTCTTACGGAATAGTCGCCTTCGGCAACTCTTGATATCGCATGGGAGATGTCCTTGATCGGCATGAGACTGAAGTACACGAATACCGCATAGAGGACGATTGCGATGATCATCGCTACGACTGCAGGTATAAGTATGATCTTCACATACTCTGCCTTTGTCTGTTCCGTTCCTTCGCTGTTGCTGACGATTACAAAATAATCTGTTCCGGCTATTTTTACGCAGCTGACAGAAACTACTCTTCCTGTATTGAACTCAGTATCCTTGGCATAACCGTCTGCATCTGCGGTTACGATCATGTCCAGCACATTTTCCTGGCTGATCCTCAAAGGAACATCTTCTGTCGTTGCGAGGTTATCCTGCGCATCGAAAACAAAGTTGTTACGGCAGTAGATCCTGCCGTCTTTGTCAGTAATATAGACCGAGCCGCTTGAACTGTAAGTCTGCGAGTTTACAAACTTATCGATCAGCCTGGAATTCTTGAAATTATCCGAACCGTCATCATTCAGCGTATATCTGAACTGTTCTGACTGAAGCGAAGTAATGGATGTAATGTCGGAAGCCAAGTCCCTGCAGGCACCGTCCGTACCCGCAGACACGTCGATAACAAGGCTGTTATACATATTCTCATAGGAAAGGAACAACAAGACTGCGAAAACAATCAGTGTCGCCAATACAAGGAAAGATATGAGAAAAACGGCAAATCCCGCCGATACCCGCTTACCGTCAGCTCTCGGCGTCATTTATTACTTACCTCGTCTCGAATTTATAACCCTTGCTCCAAACGGTCTTAATACTCCAGTTCTGCTCTCTGTCAGGATTCTCGATCTTCTCTCTGATACGCTTGATGTGGACATCGACCGTACGGGATTCTCCGTAGAAATCATATCCCCAAACGTTCTCCAGGAGCTGTTCTCTCGTGAAGACCCTGTTGGGATTGGATGCAAGGAAGAATAAGAGCTCAAGCTCTTTAGGCGGCATGTAGATCTCTTTACCGTCTACACTTACAACATAACGGATCTTGTCGACAGAAAAACCGGGATAGGTAATGATGTCAGAAGATCCTTCACTCTTTTCAGCGGCTGCCGGAGCAGCATCGCGCTTATCTGTACGTCTCAATACTGCCTTAACTCTGGCAAGTACTTCTTTGGGTTCAAACGGCTTCGGGATGTAGTCATCTGCGCCTAATTCAAGACCTACGATCTTATCGAGAGTATCGGTTCTTGCAGTAAGCATGATGATCGGACAATCTGATGTCTTTCTGATCTCGCGGCAGATGTCGTTGCCATCCATGCCGGGAAGCATAAGGTCCAGGATAACGATGTCAGGAACAAAGGCATTAAAAGCTGCTATCGCTTTGTCGCCCTGCATGCATGTGGATACCTGATATCCCTCTTTCTCAAAGTAAAGCTTAAGAACTTCAATGATGCCCGGATCGTCGTCCACGAGCAAAACCTTGTTAGCTGCCATAAGATCACCCCTGGTCTACAACTTTCTTAGGTTTTCCCTATTTGTAACAATGTTACAAACCTTTACTCTTCGCCAGAAGCAGTGCTTCCCACGTCAAAATTGTTGATCTCGGCCGTATAAGAATCCAGATCTGTGAAGTTCTTATATACCGATGCGAAGCGGACATAAGACACGCGGTCTATATCCATAAGCTTCGACATGATAAACTCGCCGATCTCGGACGAGGTTATCTCTTTATTAAATCTCTCTTCTACGAGATGCGTAATATCGGAAACGATATTCTCTTTGACCTGTTGTGATACTCCGCGCTTCTGGCAGGCAACGTCAAGGCTTCTTAGGATCTTATCGGGTTCGTAAAGCTGCTTGGTTCCGTCTTTCTTGACGACCATAGGCTTTAAGCCTTCGATCTTCTCGATTGTCGAGAACCTTGCTCCGCAGACAAGACATACTCGTCTTCTTCTGACAGCGAAACCGTCATCGGTCGGTCTTGAATCCAGGACCTTGTCGTCATTCGCGCCGCATTTCGGACAGATCACGGAACGACTCCCTAAATTACTGTCCGTCCTTACCGAACATGAACCAGGGCTTTGCTGACTTCTGAGCCTTCTCATCAACTGCAGGAGCTACGTTAGCCTGAGGTCTGCCGCCCATCTGTACCGGCTGCTGTGAAGGAGCGGGTGCAGGTGCGGGTGCTGCCTGCTGAGGCATGGGCTGAACAGGAACCTGCTGAACGGGTGCCTGCTGCATAGGAACCTGCTGAACTACCTGAGGAGCGGGTGCAACGGACTCATCACCGAATCTGAAGCCGGGCTGTGCTCTCTGTACCGGAACGGGTGCCGGAGCGGGCTCGGGCTGTCTGGGTGTGTAGTCTGTTCTCGGCTGAGGAGCCACAGGCTGTCTAGCTGAAATCAATGTAGGATTCTCTCTGGAGAGAACTGATGTGCTTGCTCTGTGTCCTGCAGAAGCATTGACTGTTCCGTCAAAACCGGAAGCGATGACTGTGATCATGAGCTCATCTTCGAGTGAATCATCAACGACTGCACCAACGATGATCTCTGCTTCGGGAGCAGCTGCCTGACGAACGATGGAAGAAGCTGCATCGATCTCGGAAAGACGCATTCCTCTTCCGCCTGTGAAGTTAAGGATAACACCTGTAGCACCATCGATAGTTGTATCGAGGAGAGGTGAATTGATAGCCTGCTTAATAGCAACGGAAGCTCTGTCCTCACCGGAAGCACGGCCGATACCCATGTGGCATACACCAGCGTCCTTCATGACACGTGTAACGTCTGCCAAGTCGAGGTTGATGAGTCCGGGGATAGCAACGAGGTCTGAAATGCCGGCAACACCGAACTTCAATACCTGGTCAGCCATGTTGAATGCTTCTTCGAAGCTTGTATTGTCATCGACTACGTCGAGGAGCTTATCGTTGGAAACGATGATGAGCGAGTCAACTGACTTCTGGAGCTCACGGATACCGCGCTCAGCATTAGCAGCTCTCTTAGCGCCTTCAAATGTGAAAGGACTTGTAACAACAGCAACTGTGAGGATGCCAAGATCTCTTGCGATCTGAGCAACTACGGGAGCAGCACCTGTACCTGTTCCGCCGCCCATACCTGCTGTGATGAAGAGCATGTCTGTATTAGCGATAGCTTCAGCGATCTCGTCTCTGGACTCTTCTGCAGCCTTCTCACCAACGCTGGGATCAGCACCGCAGCCTAAGCCTCTGGTAACCTTCTCACCGATCTGGATCTTGATCTCTGCCTTATTGCGGGCGAGTGCCTGATTGTCTGTATTGATAGCGATGAACGTGACGCCCTGGACACCACTCTCGACCATGCGGTTTACGGCATTGCTTCCGCCGCCGCCTACGCCGATTACTTTAATGCTTGCAACATTAGATTCGTCCATTGAATAGCTGTGCTTGCTGTCAGACATCCTTTTGTTCCTCCGTACTCTTTATAGTGCCAAAAATAAATTAAAAGATTTCTTGATTAAATAAATATTATTAACCATTGAGAATTTTAACCCAAACACAAGTTTCAATCAATACAAACAATAGTAATAACTGTGTGATTGTAAAGAAAACTTCACATTTATAATAACATTAAATGGCGGAAAGCAATCAATTTAATTAGTATTCCCTCAAAGTCGGGTCATCGCCGGTCATATCAAGGAATCCTTTGGTCTTTGTCTTGTCCAAAGCCTCTGAATTAAAGGCATAGAGGAGCCATGCCATCTTATCGCTGATCTTATCAAGGCTGTTGAGCTTGATCTGGATGAACTTTCCGGAGGGGGATTTTACCGTCAGGAATATGTATCCGCTGGGCAGCATCCTTACTTCCAGCGTGTTTTCGAACATTGAATAATTATCGCCCATGCTGGCATTATCAGCAGCAAGGATCGCTCCCAATACGATTATCGCCTTCTTGTAATCGTTGGAATTGCCTATGGTTACGGGCTTTCCGAGCTCGGCATACTTAACGTTGAGACCGCAGATAACAGGTCTTACGTTCTTGGTCGTATCTTTGGAAGAGAGCTCTAACACAATGCCGTCCCTATCAAGCGCGGCATAACCGTCAGGCGTCCTGATATAGCAGATCTTGCTTCGTTCCTTGACGGTAACGTCAACTGTCGAAGGCAGCTTTACGGATACTCTGATATCTTCGATATAAGGGTTCTCCCTCTTGATGCGTTCCTCGGTCTTACCGTAATCAAGCCTTATGACATCAAGGATATTGCCGCTGACACCGCCCATCAGGTGGGAATTATATTCGAGCTTAAGCTGCCTTAATATCTCCTGGTCGCTCTGTGAGACATTGCCCTCAACGTGAACATTCCTTACGCGGAATGCAGGAAGGAACCATATGAGTGCCGCAAGTCCTAAGATCAGGACAAGCAGTGCTATGATCGTAATACCCCTTGCATTTAAGCGGCGGCGGGGCTTTTTGGGCTTCTTTTTTGCCTTCTCAGAAGACTTATCCTTAGAGGGAGCCTCTTCATCTTCATCAGATCTTTCTTCGGACTCTTCATCTGATTCATCTTCGGAACCATCATCTTCTTCGGATCCTTCTGACTCGGAATCTTCGCCTTCCTCTTCGGATTCTCCGGGCTCTTCGTTATCTGATGACTCTCCGGGCTCTTCAGATTCTTCCTGATCATCATCGTCAGACGGGTCTTCGTCTGATCCTTCTTTATCTTCTGAGGATTCTTTGTATTTGCTTATGATGAAACCGTTTTTTCTCAAGACTTCTTCGGCACGCTCGGAATCAGAAACCTCCTTGTCAGAAGGCTCTTTCTCTTTGTCTTTTGAAGTTTCTTTCTCCGGTTTTGATCCGGACTCTGATACCTCACCGAATAATCTGTCTAATTCGTTATCATCCATAGTGCTATTTTATCAGTTTAGGGATTATTCCCAAGCGCTGTCTTGATAGCTTCGGTTATTCTCTCACCTGTGTCCTTGATGGCAAGATCCAGGCTTGCTTTCCTGATCTTCTCCTGCCTCTCCGGATCATCCAGAAGGCCCCTCAGGATGCTTCCCAGTTTTCCCGCTTTTACGTCATCGTCACTTACGACTAATCCTGCACCCTTATCCGCAAGGGATCTCGCATTATATGTCTGATGGTCGTGAGCCGCATAAGGATACGGCACCATTATGGCGCAGGCGCCCGTGGCCGTTATCTCCGCACAGGTAACTGCACCGGCACGAAGGATGGAACAATCGGCCGCAGACATATAAAGATCAGGCCTGTCTATATAATTCCTGATCTCAAGATTCGGAAGCTCCATTACTTCCTTAGTGATCTCAACCGAGTTGTGTTTGCCAACAGAGATCACGAAATGAACATCACTGAATTCAGGCTTTTTGGCGGTCTCGAAAACAAAATTCGTAAGTGTTGCCGAACCCAGAGATCCGCCCATCGCAAATACCAGTTTCTGATCAGGAGCGATGCCCAGTTCTTTTCTGGAACCTTCCTTCGTCCTGCCGAACATGTTGCCTCTTACAGGGTTTCCGGTGTATACGACTTTTCGGGCTCTCGGGAAAATGGATTCCTGATTTGGAAAGCCCGTCATTACAAGAGCGCCCCTGGCAAAGAGCTTGTTGGCCCTGCCCGGGAAAGCATTTGCTTCGTGGATCATTACTGGTATGCCGGCTCTCTTCGCAGCCATGATAAGCGGCGCGCTTACAAAGCCGCCGGTACTGATGACGCAGTCGGGTTTGAATTCTTTTATCAGCTCCCTGCACTGCTTATTACCGCGGTTATTGGCTTTCATGACCTTAAGCACTTTGGGGCTCGGTTTATACGGCATCGGGAGGGATTCGACATCCTTGAAATCATAACCGGCCTTTGGCACAAGTTCGCCTTCGAGGCCTTCTTTCCTTCCCGTGAAGATGATCTTACAGGTATCACCGTTCTTAGAAGCGTCTTCCTTAAGGAGATCCGCAATGGCGAGCGCAGGATTGATATGGCCCGACGTTCCGCCGCCGGTAATGATGTAGCGTCTTTCCATAAGGCTCACGCTCCCAGCTTAAATATCTTTTTGGGAGACTTAAGGCTCTTCTTCTCTGGCCTTACGGTTCCGCTTCTGGAGACAGAGAGGATAAGGCCGTATGCGATAAGGAGCGTTACCTGCGCCGTACCGCCGTAGCTTACGAACGGAAGCGTAACGCCCGTAGCAGGAATGACCTGCAGCTCAACCGAGATATTCATCAGGACTTCGACAAATATCAGAGCCGTACACCCGGTCGCAATTGTTCTGGAGAACACGTCTTTGGCCCGCCAGCACACGGCAAGGCACATAAAGAATATCACCAGGTACATCAGCATCAGGATGACTCCTCCGACAAAGCCGGTCTCCTCTATATAGATCGAGAAGATGTAGTCGTTCTGGGCCTCTGATACGTAGTTATATTTTGATCTGGAATTGCCGAGGCCGACACCCCACATTCCGCCTGAACCTAAGGCATTGTGCGCGTTGTCAACCTGACGCGTATCGTCTCTTGTAAGTCCCTCGTCCTCGTTGTCGAGTTCTTCTTCGTCAGCGGTAAAGATCGCGATTCGCTTGAAAACGTGAGCGTAGTTCTTCATGAATCTCTCGCGCTTCGCAGCAGGTACTACCGCAAATGCGACAGCACCGCCAACGATTCCGACAGCGAGAAGAGCGATCAATCCGTAAAGCCATGATCTTGCAGGTATCTCAGATACGAGCGCGCACATGAAGATGACTGCAGCAACGATAATGAAGCATGACAGGTGGGGCTGCAGGAGGATAACGACGTCGACAAGGATACACAAACCGATAGGTATGATGAATTCGATCATCGTATGCGCAATGATCTTTCCTGTCTTTGTCTTGGGTTCTCTTATCCTGCCCTCTTTTCTAAGATACGCGATTACCGATCGGTATCCTGCAAAAGCAACGATAAGAGCGACTTTGATGATCTCCGAACTCTGGAGCTGGATAGGACCGATATTGATCCAGCGCGCAGCACCGTGCTCACGTCCTACGCCGAGCGCGATCGTCGCAAGGGCGAGGCCGAGGCTTAAGACATAAGCGCCGAAAGCGATCCATTTCTGTCTGAAGAAGTCGATCGGAATAAACGAGATGATGAACATTACTATTATTCCGACAACAGTGAATCTTATCTGTCTCGTAAGGAACCAGGAAGAATCCTTAAATTGTCCGTAAGCGTCCGGACCGGATACCGAGTAAAGGATAACAAGTCCGAAGACGATAAGAGCGAAGATCATGAGGATCATCGGGATGTTGGAAGACTTAACGGCCTGTTCGATCGAAGCTGCGCTGATGCCTTCTCTCTCAGGCTTCGGCGGCGGTTCGATCAGGCTCTCGATATCGGTTATCTTACCTGTCTTGGGATCAGCGAAAGGCTTGCGCTGCACCTGCTTTTTTAAGGGCGCCTGCGTTCTTGAAGGATTCTTTTTCGCAGCTGTCTGAGGCTTAGACGCACCTGTACCTGCCGCCTTGCCGGGATTACCGTACAGCGGCACATCAGGAATGATCGACTTTACCTTCTTCTCAGCCATTTATCAGGCATTTCCCTTCTCGATAAAATACTTTGCCACCTGCTCAAAACCGAAGCTGTGCGAAGCCTTGAAGAGGATCGCGTCATCGTCTCTGACGTAATCTTCGAGGCGTCTTTTAACGTCTTCGGTGTCTTTGCACTTTACTATTTCGAGCTTCATATTGACCATATGAGCACCCTTGATGAATTCGTCGGCATTATCGCCCGTTACGAACACCCTGTCGAAGTCATACGAAGCGCATGACTTGCCGGTCAGTTCGTGAAGGCCCGGAGCGAATTTTCCAAGTTCCAGCATGCCTCCGAGAGCAAGGACCTTGCGGTGTCCCTTTGCCTTCTTGGAGAAGTTGAGGAACGCATTTTCCATTGACTCAGGCGATGCATTATAAGCATCGTTCATTATGAAATATTTCTTTGTTTCCGTGATCGCGCCTCTGCCGTCCATTGCGCTCTTGGCACGGATCACGTCAGCTATCTTCTGCTGGCTTTCCGCTGTCTTCGTTAAGCCCGTCATGTATGCACAGAAGATCGCAAAAAGAGCATTTCTGATCGCGGGCTCGCCATACATTCCGACGCTCAAGGGGATCTTAAATTCGGAATCGACGCCCATTCTCTTTAGCTTCGCGCCAAATGACATTCCCTCATCAGTCTCCTTAACATCTGTAGCGGAAACGATCAGGGGACAAGGCAGATCGTCATCGGAACTCACCTGTATGCCTGCGATGAAATTATTTATCGTAAGCACCTTAACGCAATGGTCAAAGAGCTTTCTGTCGTCACTGTTGATCGCAATGATGCCGCCGTCGGTAAGACCTTCGCAGATCTCCATCTTGGCATTAAGGGTCGCATCCTTGCTCTCCAGTATTCCTATGTGCGAATAACCGATATTCGTTATTATCGCAATGTCAGGTCTTGCTATCTTCGTAAGATAAGATATCTGTCCGGGGCCTCTCATGCCCATCTCGACTACGATCACTTCAGAGTCTTCTGGAGCAGACAGGATAGTCTTGCTCATGCCGATCTCGTTGTTGTTATTTGCTTTTGTAGAATGGACCTTAAGACCGGTCTTTAAGACTTCGGTGATCATGGTCCTTGTAGATGTCTTTCCGACAGAACCCGTTACCGCGATGACCTTGCAGCCGAGCTTAAATCTGTAATGATTTGCAAGAAGTCCCAGAGCTTTGACCGTATCGTCGACAACGATCGCATTGGCACCTTCGGGAACAGCCCTCTCATCGTCTGTTACGAGCGCACAGGCACCCAGTTCCACGGCCTTTGCGAGATAGTCATTGCCGTTGAAATTCTCGCCCTTCAATGCAATGAAGAGCTCGCCTTCCTTTATCGTTCTCGTATCTGTCGAAACGCCGCTTATCTCGATCGATGTCGCGAAAACGATCCCCTCTGTCTTAGAGACGAATCTGCCGCCGACTGCTTTCTTTACTTCTTCAAGCGTAAACATCATGTTTTTCCTTCCCGCTCGGTCACAGCATTTCCGGCATGCTCGCAATCATCGAAATGTATCGTCTTATCTGCAAATATCTGATAGTCTTCATGGCCCTTGCCGGCAATGAGGACGGTATCGCCCTTCTGAGCCATGTTTATCGAGAGCTTTATCGCTTTGCTCCTGTCAGGCTCCACTTCATACTTGCCTGTTGTTTTCGAGATACCCGTAATGATGTCCGCAATGATCGCATCAGGCTCTTCATTACGCGGGTTGTCAGATGTAATGACAGTATAATCAGAGAGTTTTCCTGATACCTCGCCCATCTCAAAACGCCTTGTCCTGGAACGGTTTCCGCCGCATCCGAACACGGTGATAATCCTGCCTTCGGTATATTCCTTAAGCGTATTCAGCGCACTCTCCAATGCTGCTGCATTGTGGGCGTAATCAACGAGGATGTTTACGCCGAAATCATTCTCGATCGGCTGCATTCTTCCGGGAACGCTGATATTGCCGAGTGCATCCTTAATAACTTCGATGTCGACGCCTTCAGTCACTGCCGTGGCAATGGCGCAGAGAGCATTATAAACATTGAACTTGCCGGGGAGAGCTACGAAGATGTCGCAGTTATAGTATTTGCAGTCGAGCTCGAAAACAGTACCAGTAACGTGGCCTTTTCTCTCAGGTCTCAGATTCCTTGCGACAAAGTCGGCTTCTCCGTTGATCGAATAAGTCAGAAGTTCTGTCTTGCCCTTGCAGTAATCAATTACTTTGTCAGCAACGCTGCAGTCAAGATTTAAGATGCCGGTCTCACAGTTATCGAAGATCTTTAGCTTGCAGGACAAGTAGTCTTCCATATCAGGATGCTCATTTGGAGCAATATGGTCTTCGTAAAGATTCGTAAAAGCTGCAGTACGGTATGTGATGCCTCTGACCCTGTCGAGTTTTAATGCCTGCGATGAGACTTCCATTACGAGGCCTGTTGCATTGTTCCTGGTAAGAACGTCCATCATGTCATAGAGCTCTCTTGCTTCAGGTGTCGTATGGGCAGCGTGAGTCTTTTTCCCGGCGATGATATTGCATACGGTTCCGATAAGGCCCGTATCCCTTCCGCTTCTTTCCAGGATCGTCCTTAACATAAAAGCGGTAGTCGTCTTGCCCTTTGTTCCGGTAATCCCGTAGATGGCAAGTCTCTTCTCGGGATGCTCATAGAAATTTGCGCAGAGATCAGCCAGATGCTTATGCGTGTCAGCGATCTCTATAACACTTAAATAATTCTCTTTCGCGAGGGCATCAAGTTCATCAACGGAAAGGCACGTTCTGTTCTTATCAACAACGATCGCAGATGCGCCCTTTTCTGCTGCCATAGCCGCATAAGAATGGCCGTCTACGGTAAAGCCCTGAACGCATACGAAAAGAGATCCGATCGCTACTTTTCTGGAATCATATTCGACAGATGTGATCTCCTTGTTAAGATCACCCGAAACCAGCTCATAATCTATGCTGTTAAGAACTTCCAAGAGCTTCATTTCCACTACCTCTGTCGCTTCCCGTTTTTGGCGATAAATCACCGACAACTATATTAAAACAAAAAGTTCAAACTCTTATGTGGCAAAAAGAATGAAATTAATGTAGCCGCGCCTCCCATGTTTGTGCGTGAGAGCACTAGTTATCTCTGCGTTTATTGTTGTTCGAGCCTGTTACGCCGTCTTCACCCGCGGTATCAACAACAGTTGATGAATCAGCTGCATCGGTCTGTCTGGTATAGTCCACAGAAGCTGTGCTGGACAGCTTAACGCGGATGATCTCACCTGCTTTTACGGTCTGGCCTGAAGCTACACTCTGGCTGACGCATACGCCCTTGATGTCGCTGTCCTTGTCGATCTTGCAGTTGAGGTTCATCTTAAGGCATGCTTCGACGCATTCGATCGCTGACATTCCCGCCATGTTGGGAACTCTCGTCGTAAGCATTTCTTCTTCCGAGACATTCTCAGGATAGAGTACGACGACACCTGTCTTATAAAGCGTTTTATAATAGTCAGGATATGTTCTCGCGACGATCGTCTCGGAATTCATGTCGAGCGTTCCGTAGAGAGTCGAAAGACCGTTTACGGAGATCTTCGAAGCAGCCTGTGATGCAGGCAGTCCGTCTACCTTCTGAACGTACCATTCCTTAAGCATCTCGCTGTATTCTTCTTCGGTGAATTTTCTCTCGACGCCCATGTATGAGAGCGTGCCTTCTACGATCTTTGCCGCAGTGGATGCCGCAGACGAAGAACCTACCGCCTTATCTCTAGGCTTGTTGATGACTACGAGCACTGCGATCTTAGGGTCATAAGCAGGTGCATAACATGAGAACGAGAGCACGTGGAGACCTTTAAGTTCACCGACGTCGATAGTGGATGTTGACGTCTTACCTGCGACTGCATATCCTGCGACTTTACCTGCTGAACCGGTACCGTCGGAGACAACGCCTTCCATCAGTTTACGAACTCTCTTGCAGGTGTCTTCGGAGAACACCGTTCTTACGACTTCGGGTTCGATCTCATCCACGATATTTCCTTCAGGATCGGTAATGTATTTGACTATGTGCGGAACAAGAAGGTCGCCTCCGTTAACGATAGCGCAGTAGGAAGTTAAAAGCTGGATAGGAGTAACCGTTGAAGACTCGCCGTAAGACAAAACCGACATATCGACCTTTGACGGATTCTTATGGAAGATACCCTTACCTTCGGCAGGAAGATCGATTCCCGTTACATCGTAGAAACCGAGCATACGGACATATGAATAATACTTAGTTATTCCGATCTTCTGGGCGAGCTGCGCGAAGACAGGGTTGCATGAGTTCTCGAACGCTTTAGTGAGCGTCTCTTCACCATGGTTAAAGCCTGCTGTCTTCTGCATCCAGCAGGAGATCGTGTGCTGTTCGGAAAGCTTTAACGGAGCATCGTTGAAGGTCTGGTCTTCCCTTGCAAGGTTTTCCTCAAAAGCCATGCAGGTCGTAAGAGCCTTAAATGTCGAACCCGGCTCGTACGTGTCTGAAACGCATCGGTTACGCCATGCATTTGCCATTACGAACTGGACTCTGTCCTCGGCTTTCATGTAGTTCCATGCTTCTTCGCCGACGCCGTATGGTCTTGCATAAGGATCGTTAAGATCGTAGTTAGGTATCGATACCATCGCATAGATCGCGCCGGTATATGGATTCATTACGATCGCGCAGACACCGTCGATCGGGTCGAATTTGTCATAAGCCTCCTTCGCGGCTTCTTCGGCGATTCTCTGGATACTGATATCGATGTTGGTAACGATGCTGTTACCGTCGGAAACTGCTATTGAAGTCGCATCGGAATAAGGCAGAACGCCGCCCGTAATCTCATCCGTCTCTGAATATCTGTAACCGTCATCACCTGACAGGACAGTATTGTAATATGCTTCAAGTCCGTAAAGACCGTTAAGGCTGACACCGTCATTTTTCGCATAGCCTACTACCTGCGAAGCGAGGCTTCCGTAGTTATAGTATCTCTGCGGAACTGCAACGAAAGCAAAGCCCTTGACCTTGTTGTCTTTCGCCCACTTCGAGAATTCGTCCTTCTTATCCACAGAGATATTTTTGATGACATCGCAGCCTGCAACATCATTACGCTTATCGGTCTTATCGGTGGGATCTACCGGGATCATCTTATCGAGCTTCTCATAGTTGACGCCCAGAATGTTAACGACACCGTCCATGATCTGCTCTCTAGTCATAAGCGTTGAAGTGACCATCTTAGGTGAACAGATGAGAGTGTAGTCGTAAGTATTCGAAGCGAGCGGAACCATGTTCGCATCGTAGATGAGTCCTCTGCTCGCACTGTATGTTACGAGAGTCCACTGTTCGTCAGCGGCAGCTCTCGCATACTTGTCGTAATCTGTTACGGTGGTGCGGTAGAGGTTGAAGAGCAAATAGAAAGTATAGAGAACAACGACAACAGCAACGACCGCGATCCAGATCTTTGCATAGATCTGTCTGTTGACCGGCTTGGCCTTTTCCTGATTGTCCTGCTCGTTTTCAGAAGAGCCGTTAACCGGTTCCTTTATCCGTTCTTCCCTCTTGATATCGGAAAGGCCCGCGACGGCATCGTTGAAATTACTTATCCGGATGCGCGGCATAGTAATCAGCCAATGCGTCCTTGGAATCCCGTAACGCATCCTCATTTATTCCATCGGAGTTATAGTTGATCCTGGTCTTAAGCGAATCCGTATTAGGGATCGGAAGGCTTATTACCTGATTCATGTTAGGATCCTGCATTCCGAGAGCAATGGCGCGTGCGCGGATGACATCCATGTCGGCTACGCCGTTCGCATTCTCTTCAGCATTTACTATCTCTCTTTTTGCGGTATTGATCTGATCCTTGAGATTTGAATTATCTCTTGCAAGCTCGGAGATCTCCGTCTGCGGATAGAGGAGCAGCATTACGAATATACCGATAGCAATTACGAGGATTATCGATATGATGGTCTCGAAAAGCTTTCTTCTGGTAAGTCTTCTGCTCTTCTTTTTATTCTCCAGCCTGACCTGAGGGTCTTCATGTTCTTTCGCATATTGAACAGATCTCTCGTGTACGTCTTCATAAGAAGCGACGCCGGCAGATCCTGATTCCCTGTAGGGTTCTTCGATGATAAGGGGTTCATCTTCGATAAGGTACGGATCGTAAGGGATTATCGAGCCTTCAGAATACTTGAAGTTCGACTTTCCGGCAGACAGCACCTCGTTAAGCGCTTCATCCTGCGCGCCTACATCGAAGCTTTTTATTTTTCTTTTCGATGCTGTCTTTACTGCCATTACTGATTCTTACCTTTACTTAATACTTAGTTGTATTGCTCGTTATCGTTCCTCTCAAATACCCTGAGCTTCGAGCTTCTTGATCTCGGATTGATCTCGATCTCCTCTTCCGTCGGTTCGATCGGTTTCTTGGTTATGACCGTACCGAGTGATTTCTTGCCGCAAACGCATACGGGGAAATCACGGGGACATGTGCAGGGGCTTTCCGCTCTTCTGAACGATTCTTTTACGATGCGGTCCTCCAGCGAATGGAATGAAATGACCGCGAATCTTCCGCCCGGTTTAAGTTTCCTTATACCGTCGTTCAGAAGCGTCTCCAGACCGTCAAGTTCGTGATTGACTTCGATCCTTATTGCCTGGAAGCATCTCTTTGCGGGATGCTGGTCTTCGCCTCTGCCGTGGCCCGGCATATAGTCCTTTATGGCCTGTGCAAGTTCCGTGGTTCTTGTGAAAGGCTTTGTTCTTCTTCTCTCGACGATGCCGTCAGCGATCCTTCCCGCATGATGCTCTTCGCCGTATTCCCTGAAGATCCTCTCGAGTTCGTCTCTCGAATATCTGTTTACGACTTCTGCGGCCGTAAGCCATTCATCAGGATCCATTCTCATGTCCAAAGGACCGTTCTTCATATAGGAGAAGCCTCTCTCAGCGGTATCGAGCTGATATGAGGAGACTCCGAGATCCGCCATGATGCCGTCGACCTTGCCGATCTTAAGGCTTCGGATAATGTCATCTATATCTTTATAATCAGACTTAACAGGCATCCAGTCGATACCTGCAAAAGCATCCTTGCGTTCCATGCACGCTGCAAGAGCAGCACCGTCCTTATCGATGGATACAAGGATTCCCTGCCCCTTCATTCTTCTTGCGATCTCAGCGCTGTGCGATCCGCCGCCTGCCGTGCAGTCGACATAGATGCCGCCGGGTCTGACGTTAAGCGCGTCAACCGTCTGGTAAAGAAGAACAGGAATGTGATCAAAATCAGAGACCTTCAACATAATACTTCGTCTCCAATCCTTCTATGCCGCTGAGGTCGTGATCCTCATTGTCATAGAAATTCTTAGTGCAGATGTCTAACTTGCCGTCGTCATTAAAAACACAGATCTCGTCGCCGGGCTTGGCATTGATCCTGTCCCAAAGCTCACTGTTTACAGAGATCCTGCCCTGGGAATCGACACTCACTTCACAAGCCTCACCGATGATAGCTCTCTTGATCTTACGGACATTGGAATCCATGGAATTGAGCTTTGAGAGCTGAGCCTTCAATGCCTCAAAATGATCCTTCGAGTAAACGCACAAATAGCCGACATCGAGGCTGTTTGTTACCACAACCTCTGCGCCAAGCAATTCTTTTTGCTTTGAAGGTATAAAAAACCTTCCTTTAGCGTCTACTTTCTTAATGTCTCTCATTCTGAGTCTTTCGTTTTTATTTGATTTTGTGCTAAAGTGGGGGCCGCGGCTTCAATTTGAGCCACATTCCTCCACCAGAATGGGAATTATCTCCCCGAATCACCACACATCTGTATTCTATTCGTAATCTTTTTTTAACGCAAGGGGGTTTTTGTAATTTTTTGGAAATTTGTTAAATATTTTTTCTACCCCTTTCCCGCTCATGCACAATCCCTCAACGGCAGGCGTTTTACGGGGTTTAATCTCTGAAAAACCATGCCTTTTATGGGCATTTCAAAACGAAATTGCCTTAAATTTCCCAAAGGCCTGCCACATTACATTTTCGAGGCCTTCGAAAACAAAAAAGACGGGCCTAAACCCGTCTTTTTATAATTAAATATATTGCTTATTATCCCGCGACAGTCGGCTCAACGATCTCCCACTTAAGGCTCATATCCGCCATGACGTTGAATTCCGCATAATAGATGTTGCTGCCATCGCCAATATCACAGCACGCGATCCTGTAATGACCGGGATTAAGCTTGCCGCCATAAGGATAAAGACTGTATGTCTGTGTGTAAGCCTGCCCCGGCTGCAGTTCGTGCGCAAGATCATGGACCACATTCTCGGCAGTATAAGGCACGTAATACCAGACACCTTCGATAAACACCTGGATCGTATAGTACTCGCCGTAAGCGAACACTTTATCAGTATTATTCTTTATCTTTACGGTGATATCCTTACCCGCGTTATAGTCGACAACATATGCAAGGATGCTGTCATTGCCGGCATTATCATTTACGGGAACGAGATCCTTTTTGTTATAGTCGTTAACCTTGCCGCAGGAACAGAGCATGAGGCACACGGTCAGAAGAATAGTGATAATCGTTATTAAACGTCTCATAACATCAGCTCCTTTCTTAATTACTCATATGAAGCTTTGACAGGTCGATCCCGAACAAAGCATATACACTTTCAGTTGTATCCGAATTGCCATATTTATAATGCATTCCGTCAGAATTCCACACGGCGCAGCCGTCGCAGGCAAGCGCGATAGTGATAACGGTTCCGTCTTTCTTTGTCATCTTAAGAGTTGCCCACGGACATCCTGAAGCACCGTTCGGCTTAGCATTTCTCAAAGTCTTTTCCAAATATGCCAGTTTTGTCTTGTCATCTAATGTATAGGTCTTGCCCTTTACGGTTAATTCCGCAGATGTGATATCAGTAATCTCCTCAGGCCCGATCGGGTTGATCCCGAAGAAGTCATAAACCTGCCTTAGGAGCGCAGTAAGTTCTTTAGCATCCTCAGGAGCAATATAGTGTTTGGAAAACGGCACTTCATTAGGCTCACGATAGCCCCAAAGAGATCCGTCTTTTGCCAGCTCCCAATAATCGGAACCGCCGGTATTATCCCAATAGCCCTTATGGAACCAGCTTACGCTGATAGGCACCGAATCAGCTGCAGGAAGAGCTCCTTCTTTATCTTGAGCACGGCTTACTGCATCGTCTATTGCTTTCTTCCATTCATCCTGATTCTCAGGCGCGTACCAGCCCATCTCACCGTTAAGATAAGCAGAGCTTGAAAGTCTTAAATATACGACAACAGTATCCTCAGGTATATCTGTTCCCACGGCGTGGATCATGCTCATCTTATCTGTCGGATCCTTAAACGTTTCATTAGATGTTGAGACAGCACCTGTCGGATCGATCCCCACATTGGTAGGAACCAGCTGCGTTTCCACATCAGACATTTCGATCACGGCGCTGTTGTTATTCATATACAGGGCAAGGCCAATGACTCCGGCAACCATAAGGAGCGAAGCCGCAATCCCTATATACGTCATAAACTTGATGCTGATCTTAGGGGCCTTGTAGTTTTCCGCCTCGCTGATATAGTTATCGTCTATATTTTCGAGCGTTCTGAAAAAGTCTTCTTTTCTCATACATCGAACCCCCTTTCGATAAGATAGCCGCGGAGCTTAAGCCTGATGCGGCGGATCTCCACTGACGCGTTATTCGCGCTCATCCCCATTCTTTTCGCGATCGCTCCTATATCGTCCGCATACCAGTAACGGCGCACGAACATGATCCTCTTTTCTGCCGGCAATCCTGCAAGGAATTCGTTGATCGCCTTTACCAGCTGCGTCTGTATTACTCTGTCATCAGGACCGGGCATATCTGAAGCTATCTCGCCGAGCTCATCAAGTATAAGTTCCATCTGATTGCCGCCGCGCTTTTGAGCAGTGATTTCCTTATATCTGTTAAGCGAGATATTCCTTACTATCTTCCCCAGGAATGCCGACAGGATAACAGGCCTTTGCGGAGGCATTGAATTCCAGGCCGCATTATAAGTGTCATTAACACACTCATCAGAATCCTCTTTGTTGGAGAGAATATTATATGAGATCGAGAAGCAGTACCTGCCATACTTCAGATCCGTCTCAGTTATGGCAGCTTCATTGCGGTCCCAATATAGATTTACGATACCTTCATCAGTCATGCTGATTGCCTCCTTCACTTATTATAGACAACTTTGGGAGGCAGATATGACAACAGGGATTATGGAAGGCTGTATTTTTCAACGAAACCGGTCAAAAAATCAGGCTTTCCGTTGTAATCATCAGATTGCAATTCCCCGAGCTCAGGATAAGACGGGATCGCGCCTTTTCTCTGTACGCTTATCGCGCAGAAACGGTTGGCGAAGTCGAGGCACTCCTTAATAACGGAAAACGGACAGTCACCCAGTGATTCTTTTGTAATTCCTGATGATCTCAGTTTCCACAGGAACGAACCGATGAAGCCGTCGCCTGCACCGGTGGTATCAACAGCAGTAACAAAAGGGCTTACGGAAGACACACAGCCCGAAGCACTGTAGCAGTCAGCGCCGTCCTTTCCTTTGGTCAGGATAACAAGCTTTACACTTCCAACGAACAAAAGCGGAAGTGCCTCGCCCATATCTGCAGTTCCGGTAATAAACTCAAGTTCTTCATCTGAGATCTTCAAGATGTCACAGTCAGGCAGGAATTCCCAAATAACTCTCTTAAGAGCATCCCTGTCATCCCAGAGCATGAATCGAAGATTAGGGTCGAAGCTTACGATCGAGCCCTGTCTTCTCGCAATTGTGATCGCTGCACGGTGAGCGTCCTTCATCGGGAAATCACCTAAGGACACGCTGCAGAAATGGAGCGCATAGCAGTCATCGAGCATTTCGCCTGTTACTTCGGAGGGCTCGAAAAGCATATCCGCCGAAGGATTCCTGTAGAAAGAATAAGTGCTCTTCCCGTCTGTCGTGTGACTTACGAATGCGAGCGCGGTATTTGCTTCCGTCGTATATGAGATATAAGAAGTATCAACACCTGCTTCATTCAGCGTTCTGGTTATGACGTCGCCGAAAGGATCTTTTCCCAGCTGGGTGATCATGCGGGCCTTGCCGCCTAATCTGGAATATGCACCGCAGACATTAGCGGGAGCGCCGCCTGTTGCAGGAGAGAAAGAACCCACTTCGTGGAATTCGCAGCCCTTCTTATCAGGAATGAAATCTATCAGAGCTTCACCAATCGCAACGAGCGTGTCGTTAAGTCTTAATGTGCTGACAGAAGCGCAAGCTCCGTTAACTGCGACCTTTACCTGGCGGTACTCCGGATAGAATCTTGTACCCATTACATAGCGGCCGCCGTTGATATATATTTCCAGCGAAGATACATCAGCAATGATACGCAGCGATTCAAGCGAAGATAACCTGATCTTCCTCTCACTCCTGCCAAAGCCTTCGCCGTTTGTAAAATGCAGACTTAAAACTCCGCTTATACTATCCCATGTTATCTCAGCACCGGATATACTTACCGATACGTTATCTGCAAATTCAGATGCATTGACTTCGAAAGGCAATCCTTCCCAAGCCTCGCCTTCGACAGGCTTTGTTTTCTTCTTCAGAGAATCAAGTTCGCGAATGGGATTTTGCAGGATATTGCCGTCTTCTGATACAGTCAGTTCGCGCGGCAAAGTAAGACAATGCTGCCAGCCGAGATCTGTTGTTGGGTTGGTATAAGAACCGTCGCCGATCCCCATCCATCCTATGAGAAGTCTTCTGCCGTCAGGTATAGCGAACGTCTGCGGCGCATAGAAATCGAAGCCGTAATCGAACTCTTCAAAATCTGAAAGTTCATCACCTTCAAGAGTGAAGTATCCGCTCTGGAACAGGTTCTGATATTTGAATTCACCTTGCGGGATTCCCTGCGGACAAAATGCGATGAACTTCTTCCCTTCTATCTCAAAGAGGTCAGGGCACTCCCACATATAACCCATGTCTGGAGCAGAATAGCATTTCATATATTTAAGCGATTCGATGTTCTTTCCTTCATAGAGGAGCACGCATCCGTGATCATCTTTTGTGCGTGCGCCTAATACCATCTTATAGATACCGTCTTCGATCCACACCTTCGGATCTCTTACGTGGCATGAACAGAAATCAGGATAGTCACTGTTCCGGAGGAGAACTTTTTTCGAGGACATGGAAGATCCGTCGGGCGACGAGACATGGATGACATTCGCGCCGCGTCCTTCAAGCACATAATCGTAATCTCCCTCTTCCATGACATTGCCGGTGTAGAAGAAATCGACGTGGTCGTCAAAAGCAACTGCAGAACCCGAGAACACTCCGTCACGGTCTTCCGGGATATCAGCATCAATAACGACGCCTTTGTATTTCCATGAGAGAAGATCTGAGCTTACATAGTGGCCCCAGCGGCGGACACTTGCGCCATCAGGCGTGCCGGGTGAATACTGGAAATATACGTGATAACGGCCGTCAAAAAAGCACAATCCGTTAGGGTCGTTCATCCATCCCTCAGGAGGTTCGATATGAAGATTCTGTCTCCATTTGCCCTTCATGTTGTGCCTCCGACGCTACATATTTCGGTTGATCGAAATGTTCAGCATTACTCCGAATGCCATAAAGTTAATGAGCATCGCCGTACCTCCCAAGCTCATGAAAGGAAGCGGGATTCCCGTGATCGGGAGAAGGCCTACTGCCATGCCCATGTTCTCGATAAAGTGGAATGCGAAATATCCTGTAAATCCGGTCATCATATAAGAGCAGGATTTGGACTTGACCTTTGCTGCGACGTAAAGGCATCTGCAGAGGAAGAAGAACGCCAGGATTATTACCGTCGTGGTTCCGATAAATCCCATGTGTTCCGAGATGGCGGCGAAAATAAAGTCAGATTCCTTAACCGGAACCGGCGTTAAGATGCCTGTGTGATTTCCGGAAAGACCGCCTGATGCTATCGCGAGCTGCGACTGCTGGAGATTGTACTCGGATTGAGGTGACGAACCCTGGAACAGGAGGGATAAGATCCTCTCCTTCTGGTAAGGCTTCAGATAGAATGACCAGACGAGCGGGACGACGATAACTACGAATGATGAGAACGCGAGAAGGAAGTATCTGTATCGTACTCCCCACGCGAACAACATGCAGATAAATGTAAATACGATAACCATCGCGGTACCGAAGTCAGGCTGCGCGAGGATCAGGAGCATCGGCGGCGCGTAAACTGCGGCCATCTTACCGAAGCCTTTGAGCATGGTGACTTCCTTGTTATGCATCTGCTCGAAGATATCGGCTGCGAGCATGACAAGACCGATCTTCGCAAGCTCTGAAGGTTGGAAGTTACCGATGACAGGGAGCTTCAGCCATGAGTCAGCACCCCAGGTGCCGGCAAGCGAATAACCGTCAATAGGGACAAGTATCAGAAGGAACAATGCTGCGACATAGATTATCCGTCCTACGACCTTAAGGAGATGTTCATCGAGCAAACTGATGATGAGCGCAGCGATAACACCGCCCACCGTAGCTACTATCTGTCTGTAGTAGTTGCCCGGATATGCTGCATAGCCTTTGGATAAAACTTTCTGAAGAACGTAAAGTCCGATGATGGTCATGGTCAGAACCGGCACGACAAGATAATAGTCGACGGCCTTAAGACCATCTTTCCCGCGAAGTTTAACAACGCCGGAACCAGCTCTGCTCATCAGCCCTTCTTTTCCTCAGTCATCTCGACATAGAGCTTCTTAGGGAACGGCTTCTTCTCAAACTTCCGGGATCTTGCATACGCAATGTAAAGAAGCGCAACAATGACCAGGATGAGTGACAGGAGCTGTGAAGTTCTGATGCCGGTGTTTCCGATATAAAGTGAATCTGTTCTCATTCCTTCGATAAAGAATCTTGCTGTTCCGTAAAGTGCGAAATATGCGCAGGATGTCTCGAAAGGAATCTTAGAATGCTTTCTTATGTAAAGGAGAATGAAGAAGATCGCAAGGTCAGCCAAAGACTCGTAAAGGAATGTCGGGTGAACCGGCATCGTTGATACGAGTGTGGGGCAGCTGGAACGAAGATATGATTCGATTGTTGCGCTTGTCATTCCCCAGGGAAGATTTGTGTTTGTGCCGAAGCACTCCTGATTGAAGAAGTTGCCCCATCTGCCGATTGCCTGTCCCAAAGGAAGATATACTACACAGTAGTCTGCAAGCTCCCTGAACGGGATCTTTCTGAGGCGGCACATTACAAGTCCGCCGATGAATACGAGGATAACGCCGCCGTAGATGGCAAGTCCGCCGTTCCTCAAGTTGAATATCTCACCGGGATTCTTGCTGTAGTAATCAAGGTTGCATGCGACGAAATATAATCTGGCACCGATAATTGCACAGGGGATTATCATGAGGATAGTGTCGTAAACGAGGCTTTCAGGGAAATTCAGACCCTTAGCCTGCTTGACTGCAAGGAGTACGGCGAGCACCAGCGCGCACGCGATCAGGATGCCGTACCAGTAAACCTCGATACTGCCTATGGTAAAGGCAACAGGGCTAACGTTCAGGTCGATTCCGAGACCCGGAAATTTAACTTCTACCAAATTCATCATTTGTCCTTATCCTCCAAGCCCCTGACGGGGTCAGTAAATCCCTGATATATTACCACAAAATAAATAATATGGCTTTTTATGGTCTCAATTCACGGCTGAATTGAGGTTTTTGATGTATTCCAATGCCTGCTCTTTATTGAGATTTACGGCATTTATGAGTTCTTCTTTGGATGTCATCTTAGATTCGGGCCTCAAAAAGTGCATGAGCTCGATCTCGAGATTTGCTCCGTAGATATCTTCGTCGAAGTCGAAGATAAATGTCTCGACAACGTCATTTACGGCATCCTCAAGCGTAGGTCTCCTGCCGATATTGGTTACGCCGTATAAGATCCGTTGTCCCAGACGGACGCGGGATACGTATACGCCTCTCCTGACAACGAATTTTTCTTCGGGAACTATTATGTTTGCCGTAGGAAATCCCATCGACCTTCCGAGCTGCTTTCCCTTAACGCATCTGCCGGAATACACATAATTTCTTCCGCCGCAAAGACTCCTCGCAAGATCAACATTGCCTTCCGCGAGAGCATCTCTCAGCCACGTCGTGGAGATTTTCCTGTCAGTGCCTTCAAGCAGGTGATCCTTAACAACGATCACACGGATGCCGTTCTCCTTCGAGAACTCTTTTATCATGGCGACATCGCCCTTGGCGTCTTTGCCGAATCTGTAATCCTCGCCCATGATGAGCGTATCTGCTATACAACGGTAAAGAAGCACGTTTTGCAGATAATCTTCAGGCTCCATGTCCTTCACTTCATCGAAATCCAGTACCAGCAGTTCGTCCGCGCCGGTCCGGTTTACAAGATTCAATCTTTCTTCCGAAGTATAAAGAGTCTTGCTGTCCTGCTTGAAAAGATTCTTAAATGTCTGGACGGTTGAAGTAAGTCCGTCCCTCTCAGCTACTGAAACAGCTTTTCTGATTATGTCCATGTGACCTGAGTGGAGGCCGTCGAACATTCCCAATGCAATTGCTCTTCCCTTTGTTCCGAGAGGCAGATCGTTAAGGCTGTATGTATTGCAAACTTTAATCATGTGCGTAAAGCCTCTCGATCCTCATTAATAATTCACCATTTTCCATTGCGGGGAAAACAACTGCTATAAGCTTATCTTCAGATGTTGCCCTGTAGTAGATGCGCTCATCTCCTTCAAGTTTTACATCGCACGGGAAAGCGATCTTCCTGCCGAATTTGATGTCTTTTGTCTGCTTGGGGTCAAGCTTTATCTCAGGCAGGAAGCTTATGGTCTCTGATGCATCTCTTACGAATGAGAAATCACCAGCTTCTGCCATCTTCTCAAGCTCATCCGGCGTATATGCATCCTTAACATTGAACTGTCCGTTGACTGTTCTTCTTAAGGATTCCGCATAAGCGCCAAAGCCCGTAATATCGCCAAGATCAGAGCAGATCGTTCTGATATATGTGCCCTTGGAACACATGCAATCGAAGTCTATAGCAAAGCCCTTATCGCGCTTAATGATATCCGTGATGTCAAGCGAATAGATAGTAACTGGAGCAGGCTTGAGATCCGGCATCTCGCCTTTTCTTGCAAGCTCATAAGCCTTTACACCGTCGATCTTTTTTGCAGAATATGCGGGCGGGAGCTGCTCTTTGGTTTCCTTGACTTTTAATGCTGCATTACGGATAAGTTCGTAGTCAGACTTTTCGAGCTGCTCTAAAACATCGGCAGAAGGATAGTTCTCAGACGTGATCTCGCCCGTCTTATCCATCGTATCCGTTTCCGCACCGAAAATGCATCTGCACGAATACCCCTTGTCAAAGCCTTCGCAGAACCTTAAGAACTTTAAGCCCTTGCCGACAAACACGGGAAGAAGACCCGTCGCAAACGGATCCAATGTTCCCAGGTGCCCTACTTTACGTGTGCCGAGGAGTTTGCCGACAAAGCGGTCAGTCTTAAAGGACGTCCATCCTTCAGGCTTATCTACAAGGATGAATCCGTCTTGAATCATAAGGTTGCCTGAACCCTCTTAATTACTTCATCCGCGAGCTTGTTAATGTCGCCTGAAGCGTTAAAGCCGGCAGCTCTTAAATGTCCGCCGCCGCCGAAGCCCGCAGCAAACGTACTGCAGTCGAAGTATTCCTGAGATCTGACATTTCCTCTGATCTCGCCGTTCTCAAGTTCTCTTAAAACGATGGCGAGCTCGACGCCGTCGATATCACGCATTGCGGATACCACATCATCAACGCCGTCAGGTCCTGCACCGCATTCAACAAACTGGGAGTATGGAACCACCGTCAGCGCGAACTTGTCGTCGCAGAAGAATCTTACCTCAGATCTGGCCTTAGCGGACAGGCAAAATTTCGGCTTTGATTTGCGGTCGAAAAGGTTGTAGCAGACCTGCGAGATATTGCCGCCAAGATCTATGAGCGCGCCTGCTGTCTCAAGCGTCTCGGGATGTGTGTTTGTGAAAGTAAATCTTCCGGTATCGGTAACGATCCCGGCAAGAACCGCTTTTGCAGCATTGGGTGCAAGGACATCCTTAATATCCCTGCCTGTGATGTCGGCTATCTGAAGAGCGACATAATAGACCATCTCGCTTGCAGATGAACTGTCCGGATCGATCCACATATTGTCTGACCTGGTCGTTACGGAAGCGTGGTGGTCGATAACGAGCTTAGCATCTACCGAATCGAAAATAGCTCCGCTTATCCCCATTCTCGAACTGTCCGAGATATCAGTCGCAATTACTGTGCCGACTTTCCTGCCGTGTATGGTTCCGGAGGCAGCAAATTCTCTTGCTTCATCAGTATCGCCGTCGGGGCGGAAGAGATATTCGCTGATGCCTAAAAATTCCATATTCTCAGGTAATGCTTCAGGAATAGCGACATAAGCATCTACTCCCAAAGACCTGATAATACTGACGATGCCGGTGCTGGAACCGACGCAGTCACCGTCAACGCTTCTATGGGGGAAGACAAGGACGATCTCATTTGTGGCCTTGAGCTTCTCTATAACGCTTAAGATGTTATTGGCAGTTCTTCTGCTGCCTTCCTTATAGCGTTCTCTCATTAATTACTCCGTTCTAAGACAGCCCTAAGGGCAGGAGATCATTCTTCTGCCTGGCTGTCGTCACGCTTGCCTTCTCTTTCTTCTCTGGCAATGCGTCTTGCTTCATCTTCCTTGATCGTTTTATCGATCAAAGCTTCCATCCTGAGCGCGTCGTTAAGTGTGTTATCAAGCTTGAAGCTGAACTCGGGAGCAACTCTTAAGTTGATCTCCTGCACCGTCTCATAACGGATAAAGCCCTTTGCGTGCTCAATCGCTTCCATCGCTTCCTTCTGTGTCTTCTCGTCGCCGTAGACCGAGATAAACACAGTGGCATGCGATAAGTCCCTGCTCATCTTAACGGACGTAACAGATGTCAGCAAAGGAACCCTGGGGTCCTTTAACTTTGTTGAGATAATCGTGGAGACGATCTTCTGGATCTCGTCTCCAACTATCTCAGGTCTTCTGTTTTTCATATCAGTCCCTCTTTACTTCGATGTTGCCGAAAGCTTCGATAACATCGCCGATCTTAATGTCGTTATACTTCTCGACAGTAAGACCGCACTCGTGTCCGGACAATACTTCCTTTACGGAATCCTTCTCGTGCTGCAGAGAACCGAGAACACCTGTGTAAACAACGACGTCGTCTCTGATGACTCTGACATTGGAAGATCTCTGGATCTTACCGTCAGTAACATAGCAGCCTCCGATAGTACCGATACCGCTGACCTTGAAGAGCTGTCTGACTTCTGCATGACCCCAGACGACTTCCTCGATCTTCGGAGCGAGCATACCCTTCATGGCGTTCTCGACATCCTCGATAGCGTTATAGATGACGCTGTAAAGTCTGATGTCAACGCCGGTCTCTTTTGCCTTGTCGATGATCATCTGTGAAGGTCTTACGTTGAAGCCGATGATGATAGCATTGGATACGTCAGCAAGTACGATATCGGATTCGTTGATCGCACCGACTGCACCATGGATAACGTTGATCTTAACTTCTTCATTCGTGAGCTTCTCAAGGGACTGCTGAACTGCTTCGACAGAACCCTGAACGTCAGCCTTGATGATGATATTGAGATCCTTAACATCGCCTGCTGCCATCTGTGCTGCGAGCGTATCAAGGCTCATCTTGGATGATCTGTGGAGCTGCTCTTCTCTCTGCTTGATCTTACGCTTTTCAACGAGCTGTCTTGCTGTCTTATCGTCAGATACTGCGAAAAGGATCTCACCTGCCTGAGGAACCTCAGGAAGACCTAATATCTCTACAGGGATGGAAGGACCTGCCTTCTTGATCGGAGCACCCTTATCGTCGTACATAGCTCTTACGTTACCGAGGATAGGTCCGCATACGACTGTATCGCCCTGTCTCAATGTACCGCGCTGGATGAGAACTGATGCAACGGCACCTCTGTTCTTATCGAGCTTAGCTTCGATAACGGCACCCTTTGCCTGTCCCTTAGGATCGGCCTTAAGCTCCATGACGTCTGCAGTGAGCAATACGTTTTCGAGAAGGTCATCAATACCTGTTCCCTGCTTAGCGGAGATAGGTACCATGATCGTCTGGCCGCCCCACTCTTCGCAAACGAGACCGTACTGCGTAAGTTCCTGCTTAACTCTGTCAGGATTTGCACCCGGCTTATCGATCTTGTTGATGGCAACGATGATCTCAGTGTTAGCAGCCTTTGCGTGGTTGATAGCTTCGATCGTCTGAGGCATTACACCGTCGTCTGCAGCAACTACGAGGATGGCGATATCAGTGAACTGAGCACCTCTTGCTCTCATCGTTGTGAACGCTTCGTGACCGGGGGTGTCGAGGAATGTGATCTGACGTCCCTTAAGTCTTACCGTGTAAGCACCGATCTTCTGTGTGATACCGCCGGCTTCGCCTTCGGTAACGTTGGAAGATCTGATCTTATCGAGGAGTGAAGTCTTACCATGGTCAACGTGACCCATGACTACGACTACCGGAGGTCTTGTCTCGAGGTTCTCCGGATTGTCCTCATCAACAAAGAGGATATCTTCTTCTGTCTTCTCCTCGAGAAGCTCTGCATTGATACCGAAGCTGTCTGCGACGAGGCATGCCGTATCGAAATCGAGTTCCTGGTTGATCGTTGCCATTACACCGAGCTTCATGAGAGCCATGATGATGTCAGAGCTCTTCTTGCCGATACCTTCAGCAAACTCTTTGACGGTGATGAATGCAGGGATCTTGATCTCGGTGATTACCTGCTCAACAACATTCTGCTGGGACTCCTGCTTCTTTTTCTTCTTCTTGAATGAATAATCATCGTAATCGCCGTCACTGTTAACACGTCCCGTGAACTGTGATGAACGTGACTGCTTTCTCTTGTCGATGTTGGAGTTCTTCTCTCCGTCTCTTCTGTCGTTATTGTTATGCTTCTTCTCGAAAGCACTCTTCTCTGCATAAGAAGATCTGCTCTTCTTTGCATCCTCGATGGGAGCTTCAGCTCTCGGCTTGGGTGCTCTCTTGAACTGAGGACGCTGGTTGTCATCGTCCTTGTCCTTATCGAATCCGCCGCCTGCGGGTTTCTGGAAACCGCCGCCCTGCTTCTGGAAGCCACCGCCTCTGTTGTTATTGTAGCCGCCCTGGCCGCCTGATCTCATCGGGCTCTTCTTGTCTCTGCCGGAATATGTAATTACCGTAGAGCTTCTGATCGTCTCGCCTCTGGCAGGTACGTCAGGAAGCGAAATAACTGCTGAAGAGAGCCTCGGCTTAGGAGGTACCGGTGCTGCTTCAGGCTTCTTCTCTTCCTTAACGGGCGCGGGCTTAACCTCAGGCTTAGCCTCAGGTTTTGCTTCCGGTTTAACTTCAGGCTTTTCTTCCTTAGCTTCAGGCGCCTTGGGAGCAGGCTCTTCTGCCTTCTTCTCGGGCTTTGCCTCAGCCTTGGGGGCCTTCGGAGCTGCCTTCTTTGCAGGCTTCTTTTCTTCTGCGGGAGCTTCCTCAGCCTTAGCCTCAGTCTCCTTCTTCTCAGTCTTCTTTGCGGAAGGCTTCTTTGCAGGAGCTTCAGCCTTTTCTGTCTTCTCTGTCTTCTCTGTCTTTTCAGCCTTCTCGGCCTTTGCAGCAGGCTTCTTGGCAGGCTTCTTTTCTTCTGCCGGCTTTTCTTCAGCCTTCTCTTCAGCAGGCTTTTTTGCTGCAGGCTTCTTAACAGGCTTGACCTCTTCTGCGGGAGCCGGTGCAGGTGTCTGGACATTTACCTCAGCAACGGGAGCTGCCGCCTCGGGAGCGTCATCAGTCTTCTTCTTATGAACACGTCCGAGCCTCATCTTCTTGCTGCCGGATACGCCGCCGACTGTCAGGTCTTTCTTCTTAATATCGTTATCTTCACTCATCAATTATTGTCCTCCTCGCTAATCTTCTCGATTATGGCGGATATACCATCCGCAAAGCTTTTATCAGTAATAGCCGCAACTGCTCTGGCAGGTTTGCCCAAGGCATCTCCCAGTTCATCCGAACTTCCGAAACTGTAACAGGGGATCTCATCCGTACCGGTTATGTTCCGCAAGATCTTGTCCAAAGAATTTTCCGAAATGTCTTTGGTGATTATCAGGAGTCTTACGTTGCCCGAACGGATCGCTCCGATCACGGAATCGCTTCCTGATACCGCCTTGCCTGCTCTTGCCGCAAGCCCGATCATTCCGTATGCTCTTTCTTTATCTGTCATTACTCTCCTTTAATGCTCTCCAACAGAGACTGCGCCAGCGCTTTGATCTCTTCTTCCGTCAAAGGCTTCTTAAGTCCCTTGGAAAGCTTTGCTGCCTTCTTAAGCTCAGCTGTTATGCATGCCTCGTTGCGGCAGAGATATGCGCCTCTTCCGGCAAGCTTACCGGTCGGGTCATATACAACGTCACCATCAGGTGTTACCACAACACGCAAGAGCTCGTTCTTGTCTCTAACCGTTCTGCAGGATACACAACTTCTTTGCGGCTTTTTCTTCATAACTTCAAATCGCTCTGCTTCTTACTCGTTCTTTCCTGCTTCATCATCAACAACCGTAAAGTCATCGATAAGTGCCTTCGATGCTTCAACGCTCTCATCGGATTCCTTCTTGATGTCGATCTTAAAACCTGTAAGTCTTGCAGCAAGACGAACGTTCTGTCCGCTCTTACCGATAGCGAGTGAGAACTGCTGGTCTGGTACGATTACCTTTGCATATCTCTCAACTTCGCCATTCTCGTTTGTTGTGATCTCAGTATCAACTCTGGAGACCTTTGCAGGCTGCAGAGCCTCGCTGATGAAGAGTGCGGGATCTTCCTTCCAGTCAACGATGTCGATCTTCTCTTCAGCAAGCTCGTTCATGATCTGCTGAACTCTCTGGCCTCTCTGACCAACGCAGGAACCCTTTGCATCGATATCGGGATCCTTGGAGTAAACAGCAACCTTAGTTCTGGAACCTGCTTCTCTTGCAACGGATCTGATGATGACGTCGCCTGCCTTGATCTCAGGTACCTCGAGCTCGAAAAGCTTGGTTACGAGTCTTGCGTCTGTTCTTGAAAGAACAACGGAAGGTCTGCCGTTAGCTTCTTCAACGCCCATGACGAGGAACTTCATGATCCTGTCCTGATCGTAATGCTCGTTTCTGTTATTTCTGATCTGTCCGTCGTGCTTAACGATAGCTTCAGCACGGCCGATGTTTACGTATACGTTTCTTGCATCCTTACGAACGATGGTACCGGATGTGATCTCACCGATCTTGCCGGAGAACTCCTTCTCGATCTTAAGGCTCTCTGCATCTCTGAGCTTCTGGTTGATTGCATTCTTTGCAGCGCTTGCAGCAAGGCGGCCCAAGTCTTCAACGTCGATACCGATCTCGATCTCGTCTCCGACTTCAACATCCTCATAGCCAAGCTCTTTCGCGTCTTCAATGGAAATCTCGTTAGCCTCGTCAACTACGTCATCGACAACCTCAGCGAGCTTATAAACATAGATCTCGCCCGTCTCTCTGTCGATCTCAGCGCTTACGGACTTGATATCCTGCTTGTTGCCGCCGAACTCACGTCTGTATGCTGCAACAAGACCGCTCTCGATCGCCTGGAAAACTTCCTCTTCGTCGATGTCTCTTTCTTCAGCGAGGAGCTTAACAAGACTTACTATTGTATCCTTGGGTTCCTCTTCATTCTTCTTTCTGGGCATTTTTATTTCCTCCTAACATTAATAAACTTTTTAGAAATCTATATGACGAACGGCCTTCGCTATATCCTCTAAAGCGAGCTCTAACTCTTCGCCGTTATCAAATACGAATGTTGCCTTGCCTTCTGCTGCGCCCTTTATTGCAGCAGTAAAGCTCTTCTTGCCGTCACGGGGCTGATAAAGCGATACGTCAACCTTCTCGCCTGCATATCTTATGTAATCCTTCTCCGTCTCCAGAGGTCTTGTAAGACCGGGTGAGGAGACTTCGAAGAAATCGGGATCGATCGAAGATGATTCATCGATGATCGGATCTACCGCACGGCTTACAGTCTCACAGTCGTCGATGCCGATTCCGCCGCGCTTGTCGATATAGAGCGTCAGCACCATGCCTCTGGCCTCTTTGACATATGAGCAGTCGACCAGGTCAAATCCCAGTCCGGTTACTACAGGTTCTGCAAGTTCGAATGCTTCCTGTGCTACCTTTGATCTTTTAGCCAATTTTTTTCTCCTTCTACAACAAAAAACGGACACGCATAACGCTGTCCGTTCGATAAAAACTCTTTTATGAACTGGGTTATTCTATCATATTTAAAAGATTAGTGCAAACCGAAAAATGTCCTCATTTTTTTACACTTTTATATTCATTTCACGCGCCAAATACAGTAAAATAAGTCTATCCAGATACACATGGAAATATGATCCCCAAAGGAGACATTCTATGATTAAACTTATTGCAGGACCTAAGGGCACGGGCAAGACAGCTAAGCTCGTCGATGACATTAACGCAGTTGCAGCTACTGACAGCAACGTCGTATGCCTTGAGAGAGGAAACAGATTAGACCAGCTTCTTAAGCCCACTGTTCGTCTTGTAAATATGAAAGAATACCCTATCGAAGGTTTTGATCAGGTTCTTGCATTCATCTGCGGCATCTGCTCCAAAGATTACGATCTTACACATATCTATGTTGACGCAATCTGCAAAGTAGCTAATAACTACGATCCCGAAGGCCTCGGTGCTTTCCTTTTGAAGCTTGATGAATTCCTGAAGGACACACCCGTTGTTGCTACTATCCTTTTCAGCGGTGATGTTGACAGCCTTCCCGAAGAAGCAAGAAAGTTCGCTTGAGACAATTTAATATCCGGTAAAATTCCCGGGCCTATATGCAGGCCCGGGGTTTTTAATAACAATCCACATCAGGAGGGAGAAACATATGGGTTTAATATCAGAATTCAAGGAATTCGCACTCAAGGGTAATGTAGTTGACATGGCAATCGGTGTCATCATCGGTGCTGCGTTCAAGGACATCGTTACGTCTTTCACAGACAGCTTCATCAATCCTTTGATCGCTTCTGTCGGCGGCGCTGAGATCGCAGGCGCGATCAGACTTCCGTGGGTAGACTATACAGGTCTCGACCCTGAGCAGATCGCAGCTCTTTCACTCAACTACGGTGCATTCATCACAGCTATCATCAACTTCCTTATCATGGCGTTGATCCTCTTCTTCATGCTCAAGGCTATCAACACACTTAAGGGTGGCGTCGGCAAGCTCGCAAAGAAAAAGAAGGGCGCTAAGGAAGAAGAACCTGCACCTGCACCCGAGCCTTCTGATGAAGTTAAACTCCTCACAGAGATCAAGGATCTCCTCAAGGCACAGAACAGTAAGTAACTGTAATTTAAATTGTATTTGAAAGGCGGTGTCCTGTTTGAAGGGCACCGCCTTTTTTCGGCTTTTTTTCAGCAATAGGTAATGCTGCTTAAATAAAAATGATCCCGCTCCTTCAAGCCTTACTTTTTTCGTGCTCATTTTGACCGGTTCAGGTATAAAAAAAGTATAATTGGCACCCATTTACTTTTTCCTTACCAAAAAACATGTTTTTAGGTACGAAAAAAGTATTGCTAAGCATAACTCTCAGCGGAATATTATCATGTATTCGTAATTCGGTCCGTCAGCCATTTGAGATAATGAATCAAGCGGCATAGGTGTTCCGTATGTTCTCGTCAGAGTTCCTTCCCGGGTGGTTACCAATACGCCGTCGCTGCTGATTTCGCCGATCTTAATGATCCACACATTTTCCGCTTCTTGTTCATTTTCTGCGATCTTTAAGTCAGATCCAAAGAATCCGCCGACGATCACATCGCCTTCCTTTATGTTCTTTACCTCATATTCCCTGTAACCGGAAAAGTCCTGGCCTGCTATTCCAGATCCGCTTCTGTATTCCTTCACGAACATTTTGACTTTCGTTTTCCTGCATCCGCAAAAAGATAAAGCAACAGCAAATAACAGGATTACTGCCAATAGCCTTTTCATTTGACTCCCTCGCTTTCGTGGAAACGAAAATTTGCCTTATATCATTAATACAAGCGGTCAGAACAAAATGTTGCATAGGAAAACGGTCCGGATGTTTCCGGACCGTTTTCTGATCAGTCTTTTTTCTTCTTTTTGTTCTTATCTTTTTTCTTCTTTTTCTTGCTCTTTTTGCTCTTCTCGATATCTTCTGTTTCAGCGGCTTTTACCTTGGAGGATTTTTTCGAGCCGGTCTTAAGAGCGGTGATTCCGGAAGAAATAAGATCTATGGTTTCCTTGTTGACCGAATAGTAAGCAAATCTTCCTTTCCGTTCAACGTTCACAAGGCGGGCTTCAACGAGGCAGGCCATGTGGTGGGACAATGTCGGCTGCGTGAAATCGAATTCAGCGAGGATATCCTTCGCGGGCATCTCACCTCTGGATGAGATAAGAGACAAGATCTTATATCTGACGCCTTCAGCAAGAACGCCTAATACTTCGATGAATTGTTCTTCTTTTGCAGCCATGGTTATTTCTTATCATGCAATGAGCTGATCCTTCAGAGCTTCTTCGAATTCGCCCAGGTTAGCGCAAGCGATAACTTCAGCGTTGTCTTCGAGCAAGATCTCGTCTTCGCCTCTTACGAGTACTGTCATCGGAACTCCCATCTTGCGGAGGAGGATGAGCTGATACTCCTTGGATGCTTCAGCTGAGAGATACTTGCAAAGGAGTCTTAATACCTGTTTTGCATCTTCGAGATAGATTCCGGAGAGCTTCATCAGGTGGTCTACGACATACATTCCGAAAACATCGTTGAAGTCTAAGAGATCCTTCATCGGGAAGATCGATGTGAAAGCGGTAATGGACATTCTTCCGACGATCTCTAAGTCCTTGAAATCCTGCATAGGGATCTTGAAGCTCTCAACGTTAGCTGAGAAGAGCTCCTGCATCTGTTCTACGGAAAGCTCGCTCTTAAGATCCTTGATGCGTGCGATCCTTGCAGTGATCTTTTCTTCAGGGAAGAAAGTTGCCTGACCGATCTCTGTAGCCTTATGAATGAACCAGCTCTCGGGAATCAGGCCCTGACGCTTCCAGCGGTAGAGTGTGCCGTAAGAGATTCCTTCTTTAGTGAGCAGGTCTTTTTTTGAGATAAGCTTGTCGTCCATAATTGCCAATTACCCTCTTTCATAACTTTGTTACTTCGATTGTAAAATAACAATGTTACAACCATAAGACATCAGGATAAAAAGAAGGCAACAAAAAGCCCCCGCGATAACCGCAGGGGCATTTGGTTTTAAGTCATTTGAAGCTTAGCCGAACTTGAATGAACCGATGATGGTCCAGATCGCATCGATAATATTTTCCCTGACACCTGAAGGGAGGCAGATTCCTACTACGATGAGAGCAATGAGAACGAGCAGGAGTGCGATGATGTAATAAGCGAGGATAGATTTCTCGAAGTTCTTAACATTCCTGTTGCGTCCTGCGATGGAAAGGATCAACGTGGCGATGAATCCGATGCACGGGAAGAAACTTAAGAATCCGAGCCAGAAATACTTGGACGTGGAAACAGGTCTGTACTGCGGAGGGCATGCATCGATGAGAGCCTGCTCTGCTGCCTTCTTCTGTCTCTTCTTCTCGATCTTGGCCTCAGCTTTTTCCTTTGCTATTCTTGCCTTCTCGGCATCCTTCTCAGCCTGGGCCTGTTTCTTTGCAGCTTCCTTTGCTGCCTGTTCTTCGGCCTTCTTGGCTGCCTTAGCTGCTGCCTCTGCTTCTTTTGTAGCGGCTGCTGTTACAGCGGTTGCTGCAGCTGCAGTTTCTGCTGCGGTTTCCTTCACTGCCTCTGCTGCCTTCTCTTCAACAGCGGAAGCCTCTTCCTTAATGATCTCTTCTGCCTTGTCAGCTGCTTCGCTGATCTCGGGCTCCATCTTCTTATCTAAATCGTCTACCATGTGAAAGTCCCCTCCTTGTTCTTAATAAATTGATTATAGCACGCAATCGAGCAACTTGCTTGCAAGGGTTGCGAGATAAGTGATTCATGAAGCGAAGCGTATATTTATTTGACGTACCAGCGGTGTCTTATGCGGTATGCCTTTGCAACTCTGATAAGGCCATCTATTATCGCAAGGATTCCGACAATTATCATATACACGCTTAATGTGTTTTCGGGTGCGAAAAGAATGTATATTCCGCTCACCGCCCATATGGCGCTCATGATTATCAGCATTACGACAAACGGCCTGTTGTGTGTCTTTTTCGCTCTCGCAAAACAGTTATATGCGCAGGCGAAAAGAAGTGCCGCAAATATGCCGCTCGCCATTACAAAGAACGCGCCTTCTTTTACGAATGTGATCACGGTCGTGGCAAGGAGCGCCGATGCTACCGTCGCATCGACCAGGTGCGGCTGTAAGTTCCAGTTATCCTTCTTCATCTTCTTTACGCAGAGAACGATGGATATTATCGTCGCAGCGCAGAGCAGTATCGTTACAAACAGGAAAAGGAATGATTCAGGGATAAGGAATATAACAAGTCCGGATAATATCATGGCGAGGCCCTTAGCGAGATCGGACTTTCTGAATTGCCTTACAAGACCTGATTTTGCTACCTTCTTGCCTGCGCCGTCGAGCAATAACTGGTCAGGCAGTGATGCTGCAGCGATCCTGAAGCCCTCGTCATCACCCATTACAACGTTTAAGACTCTCTCCCATGCTTTCGTTCCCTGTGCTGAAAACTGTTCGACCGTGATGGTTCCGTCATCGCTCATCGCATCGAACAATGCATTAATGAATCTCTTCCGCTCTTCAATATCAACGGAATATATCCACCTGTCAAAGCCGCTGTTTATCTTCTCGGCAATAGGATCCAGGCCTTCCGGCGCAAGCATTATGTCTCCGTGATCGATGAGCCAGGAGCAGAGTTCGTGCTGGTCACCCATCTGCTTGTCGCTCTTGATCACATGGCTGTCATCTACCTGAGGCGCGAAAACATTGCCTACGACCGAGAACTGCGGAATGATCCTTGTCGTCTTGGGATTAGCCCTCTTTATGAGATCCTCTTTAAGGACTTCCGGACAGAATCCCGGGCCGTCATTTGTATAGATGTGTTCTACCCTGTCGAACAATTCGTCAGGCAGGACCGCGGCCGAGTAGATCGCCAGGTTACCGCCCTTTGAATGACCGCCCGTCATGATGACATCGAAGTTCTCGAGGCTCTTTCTCACATAGGCCTCAGCCATCTTCTGGGAAGACGTGAGCATAAAGCTCATCATGAAGTCTTCCTTCCATCCGGCGATCGTGCTGTCCGTGCCTCTGAAGCCGACAAAAGCCCATCCTCCCTTCGGTTCAGGCGAGAATGTCATTGCTGCAAACTGGATGGAATCCTCTTCATCGTAAACATCTTCAAATGAAGATATATAAAGGCTTCCGAATCTTTTTGAGTTGGCACATGCCTTGACGAGATTTGTAAATCTGACGCTGTCGTCAGGTGCCATTTTACGAATAGAAATGCCGTGATTAGTAAGATAATTCACGGCATCTTTCATCGTCATTGCGCCATTTTCGGCGTAGAGTTCGGGTATGTCTTTAAGGTCGAGATAAGATAACTGGCTGAGCACGATATTATCGACTCTTGTAAAGGGTCTGTCCTCAAAATCCAGCGAGCCGTACCAGCGCACATAGTCAGTTATGTTATCCATAATAAGCGAACCTTATGTCTTCTTTGAGATGGAGTAATAGACCACGCCGGGCTCAAGGCCGCCCTGCTTAAGGAGGCCCATCTCCTCAACGGTTACGAGCTGGAATCCTGCCTTAACGAGAGCGGGAACGATCTTCTTAGTAGCTTCTGCCGTAGACTCATAGAGGTCGTGCATGAGCACGATATCACCGTCTTTTACCTTGCCGATAACACGGTTGCATATCTTGTTGGCATTTCTGCTCTTCCAGTCTTCTGTATCAATACTCCAAAGAATGATCGGCCGGTCAACAGCTTTCTTGACTGCATCATTACAGCTTCCTCCCGGCGGTCTTAAGCAGGTTGTCTTCCTTCCGGTAAGCTTAAGAAGCTCATCATCTGTTTTCTGAAGCGTCTCTTTTATCTTTTCCTCATTAAGCTTTGTAAGCGTATTGTGTCCGTATGTATGGTTGCCGAGTTCATAATTGAGTTCACCTTCGCGCTTTGCCGGGTCCTCGTTCCATGAGACTCTTTCGCCGACGATAAAGAATGTAGCCTTGCCGCCGTATTGTTCGAATACATCAATGATCGTGTTTGTATAGATGGACGGACCGTCATCGTAAGTAAGAGCAACCATCGGCTTGCTTCCGTCAACATCACGGATGACCTTGCCGTCATCGCCGAAATAATAGAGATGGTTATCAGCCATTGCTCTCTTGTTTCTGATCATCATGCCGCCGATGAAGCCGTACTTATCGCCGTCCCTTTCGATGATCCCGTCAAGACCTTCACCGGTATCTTCATTGAAGAAATATCTCTCATCCTCATAATCGATCCAGCCTGTCTTCATAAGGCCGGTTTCTTCATCGAAGAAATACTGCTTGCCTTCGATCACCTGTAATCCGGAAGCTATTATCGACGTGTCGGGATCTGCATAATATCTGCCCTCTTCGAGCTCGAACACTCCCTTGGCGGCCTTTCCGCTATCGGGATCGAAATAGAACTTCTTGCCTTCGATCTCTTTCCAGCTCTTTGCCATCTCGCCGGTAGTCTCATCAAAATAGTAGAGATCCGTCTTGTCATTGAGCCATCCGAGCTTCATGATTCCTGTCTCAGGACTGTAGTATCTTGTGACACCGCCGACTTCCTGGAAACCCGTGAGCATAACGCCTTCGCCGTCAAACAGATACCTGTTGCCGGAGATCTCCGTCTCGCCCTTAGCCATTATGTGAGTGCCTTCGTCGAAATATCTTGTCGTTCCGTCTTCGGGCATTACCTTAAATCCGACGTATTCTTCGCCGAGATCATCGTAGTAATATGCGGCATCACCGGAATATACCCAGCCTCTGTTCGCTCCCGACCTGACATCGCAAAAGGAGGCCGTAAAGCTTAAGACGGCCGTAATGATCGCCATTACAAAAACAGACAGAAACTGTTTTCCCATACAACACTCCTTTATTTACTGACCTGAAATCCACAAATCAGTTTATCACGCAAAGAAGATCTTAGTAAAACAATTACGTTACAGAAATGCCTGCTTTATTCCCCGCGGGCACCCTTAAGAAGGCTCTTCAAGAGCAGATATCTGTTATATTTCTCTTCCTTTTTGAAGTGGACGGCCCGAAGCTGCGGGTACTTGTTGTCATATACGAGATCGTCCTTCTCATCGCCGAACTGTTCGATCGTCAGGTCATACTGTTTGCCTCCGATCACGTTGTAGCAGTGGAAATTACCGTCTGGTCTCTTAATTCCGTATACTTCGCCGCCGAAAATGTCCTGAACCAGAAAAGCCGTGATGGAGCACTGACCCAAAGTCTTGTTCTCGTCACTCCATTTGCTCTGCATTCTCGGAGCACAGGTCGCTTCACGCCATACACCCTCTGACAGGACATTATAAAGATCCAAAAGCGAATCCAGCTTATAACCGCAGTTCTCCAGCGGTTTTACGTCTCCTGCTGTCTCATATCCCAAAAACTTATATTCCATTTACTTTCCCCTTAATTGTTGTCGACTAATAATCGCATGTAAGATCCATCTTGAAAAGCATATCCGCTCCCGTCAATCTGCTTGTTTTTCCTCGGCTGACGGCAACCTGCTTGCTGAATTATCCCCATAACCCAAGAATGAACCGCCTGTTATCCTATGGATGCATTTTAGCCGCAAAGGTGTAAAAAATTCTCGTCAAATGATAGGCAAATATGCGTCGTGAGCATTTTAGGCGGCAAAAAAAGAGGCTGCCCGAAGGCAGCCCCGGTTATATCAGTTGTAACAGATCAATATTCAGGTTCAAGCAGGCCGTAGCCGCCGTCATATCTCTTATAAACAACGCAGACAGAATTTGTATCACTGTCGAGATATACGAAGAAGTCATGTCCCAACATCTCGAGCTGGAGGATAGCATCCTCAGATGTCATGGGTCTTAATGCGAACTGCTTGCGCTTTGTGATCTTCTCGTCCTTCTCGTCGACGAAGTCGAAATCAGCTCCACCGTCATTCTCGAGATAACTTACGATTCCCGGGAAGTCCTTCTTTCTCTTAAGGAACTTGGTCTTTTGTCTTCTGATCTGAGATTCGAGCTTGTCTACTGTTCTGTCAACGGCTGTCAGGATATCCTCATCTACTGCTTCAGCTCTTAAGATCCTGCCGTCGAACTTCATTGTAATCTCGACAACCATATCGGATCCTTCAGGTCTGATGCGGACATTGAGTGTGCCTTCATCGCCGAAGTACTTGTCAAACTTCGACATCTTAGAAGCGATCTTCTCCTCAAGTCTTGTACCGATGCGAATTCCGTTTCCCTGTGTAGTGATCTTCATAAAATCACTCCCTTCCGTTTGAAGTTTCAAAAGGCTTTGACCTTTGATTAAATTATAAACGATTGAGGGAGCGAATTTAATTAAATTTGTATTAATTTGAAATTATCAGTCTTCGTGTTCAGACCAGATATTCGTACCGCCCCTGTCGAGCGCGACGATTCCTGTCCGGCACATCTCGATGATCTCGAATTTCTTCATGTATTCGATGAAGGCGTCGATCTTCTGGCTGTCTCCGGTTGCTTCGATACTGATGGCTTCATCGGTAAAATCGATGATCTTCGTTCTGAAGATGTTTGTCGCTTCAACGATATCCGCGTGCTGCTGTTCGGTGTTCCTTACCTTGATGAGAAGGAGCTCGCGCTTGATACAGTCTTCAGTAGAAAGGACGATGACCTTCTTAACGTTATAGAGTTTTCGAAGCTGTGATACGACCTGATCCTTATCGTTCTTCTCAGCCGTCAGCGTGATAGTGATACGGGAATACTCAGGAGATTCAGTCTCGCCTACCGTAAGGGAGTCGATGTTATAACCTCTTCTCGTAAACATCGCGGTTACACGCGAGAGGACACCATACTGGTTATCAACGTAGATAGCAATGATTATCTTATTTCTCGGCATCGCTGATATCCTCCCTTCTTAAGATAAGGTTATTGAACGTTCCGCCCGGCTTTAACATCGGAAGAACGAGGCTGTCTGTCTTGATCGTGAGATCAATTATCGCAGGGCCCTTTACCTTATAAGCTTTCTTGAATGCTTCTTCGAAAGACTTCTTATCGGTTGCCTTAAATCCCTTAGCGCCGAATGCCTGGGCGAGCTTTACGAAATCAGTCTTGCGGTCCAATGTCGTATTTGAATATCTGCCGTCGAAAAAGACCTTCTGCCACTGTCTTACCATGCCGAGAGCGTGGTTATTGAAGATTACGATAGTAACAGGGACATTGTATGTTACTGCCGTAGCAAGCTCGTTAAGACACATGCCAAAGCTGCCGTCACCCGTGATAAGCACACTTCTGGTATTGGTGGCAATCGAGCTTCCGATCGCAGCGCCTAAGCCGAATCCCATTGTTCCCAGACCGCCGGATGTGATCCAGGTGCGCTTTTTCCTGAACTTGAAGAACTGGGCTGCCCAGCACTGGTGCTGGCCTACATCCGTAACGAGTCTTGTGTCAGGCTTAATGTTATCCGAGATGATGTTGATCGTATCTCTGGGCAGGAAAGGAAGACCTTCATAAGCGTCGGCCTCTCTTTGCTTGAGCTGCTCGACCTTCTTGATCCATTCGGTATTCTTTCTCTGCGGAGCTGCCTTGATAAGGCGGTCGACAAAGTCCTTGATGTCGCAGCAGATACCGAGATCGACAGGAACGTTCTTTCCAATCTCGGCGCGGTCGCAGTCAACATGGATCTTGGTCGCAGACAGCGAGAACTTCTCGGTCTTTCCCGTAGCCCTGTCAGAGAATCTGACGCCAAGCGCGATAATGAGATCTGCCTTAGCTAGAGCAACAGACGAAGCAAAACGGCCGTGCATTCCCTGCATACCAAGGAATCTGGGTGAATCAGAAGGGATCTCGGAAAGACCCATCATGGAGCATCCGATGACTGCATCGAGCTTATCTGCAAGCTTTATGATGTCTTCGCCGATCGACGTCCTTACGGCGCCGCCTCCGAAATAGATATAAGGTCTCTTGGATTCCTTGATGAGCTTAACTGCCTTATTGATGTCCTCATCATCACAGCAGGGAATCGGATCAGGCTTTTTCACGGGCTGCTTCTTAAAATCGAAAACAGCTTCCTGAACGTCCTTCGGAATATCGATAAGGACAGGTCCCGGTCTTCCCGACTGTGCGAGTTCGAATGCTTTTCGAACCACATCAGCGAGCTTGGAGACCTTGTGTACAAAGAAGTTATGCTTCGTGATGGGAAGCGTGATGCCGGTGATATCGATCTCCTGGAACGAGTCTCTTCCGATCATTGAGTTTCTAACGTTACCTGTAATTGCAACGAGCGGGATCGAATCGAGGTAAGCTGTTGCGATGCCGGTTACGAGATTGGTCGCACCGGGGCCTGATGTCGCGATTACGACACCTGTCTTTCCGGTTGCCCTCGCATAGCCGTCAGCGCTGTGAACAGCGCCTTCCTCGTGAGCGGTCAGGATGTGCTTTATCTTATCCTGCTTGTCATAGAGCTTGTCATAGATATCTACGACCATTCCGCCCGGAAAACCGAACACGGTATCAACACCTTGTTCTATCAAGGTCTCGACTAATATCTGTGCTCCGGTCATCTTCATTCTAAATCACCTCGTGCAAACACGTTTCCGTCTTATGCTTAAACTACCTGACATGCGGAGATAGCCTGGGTCTTTCCATCACTGTTTGTGATCTTGATGATGTAGTAACCGCTCTTTACTTCTCCGTCATATTCGAAAGAGATGACGTATTTGTCGCCGTCTTTTCTTACCTTGGCCGTGCCGGTCTTCACTGTATTTGTGAGTTCTTTCTGCGAGAACATGTTGTCGTCGCTGTAGTAATAAGCAAATGACAATTCCTGATCGGAATCACCCTTTAAGTAAAACTCCAGTGAAATGTTCTTGGTTTCCTTGTAGTAAACGGAATCAGACTTGATCTTGTTATTTGAGGATACCCAGTCACATTCTGTGCCGCTTAAGATGGATGATGAATCGTAAGTTACAACAGTGCCTACCATTGTTGTTGCGTCTGTTGTGCCCTTGTCGTACTGGCTGTCCTTGCCTCTCTTAACGTCGATCTCGGAAGCAGGCTTGCCCTCTCTTAACGGAACTCTGAAGTCGTTGTTGTAAACATCATAGATGTCGAATCCGACATAACCGACTACGTTAGCGTAATCGACGTTGGAATACTTGTAAGAGCTTATTGCTTCAGAAAGAGTTACGGACTTACCCTTGCCCAGGTTCTCGTAATTCATTGTCTTTGTTGCCGTGTCATAGTATTCACGTACAAAGATGATCTTATCGGTATCCGTGAACTGACGACCCTGGTTCTGGTCGTACTTGTCTTCAAGGATATCTGCAAGGTAATAACCGATGATCTCGCCGTTCGGCTTCTCGGAGCTTGATGCGATTACAACATAACCGGGCTGGTTATTGATAAGGGCCTCAGCGCCAAGATACTTCTTCCATGAACCATCCTCAGCCTCTTCGTACTTAAGGCACTCGCATGTAACGAATCCGAAATCGTTGAAATATACCCACTTCGTCGGGTTCTCGAGAATGATGTAATTATTCTCGTCAACATCGTACTGGTTGTCAGAACCGAGGTAATAGATCTTGCTCTTATCCTCAGGGAATACATAAGCAAGAGTAACCTTGACCTCACGGATGATCTTCCAGTCATCTTCATTGAGCTGGATAGCTTCGTAACCGCCCATGTCTACAACGTTCTTAGAAATATCATAGACGTTACCGGACTTGATGTTGCCTGCGTCAGCCGGCTTTACATACCAGTCACCTGCAGCATCCGTCATGTTAAGGATATAGAGTTCCTTACTTACGAACTTATCGTAGAAGAGGATCGTTGACTCGTGATATCCCAAAGTCTTGAAAGTGATTCTTGCCTCATCGTAATACTGGGGATAGAGATAAGGCGAATATGTTGTCATGCCGTGAGCGTATGTATAAGAGTTGTTGCTCTCAGTAAATACGCAGTTACCGACTTCGTTTACAAGCTTGCTTGCTGCCTGTTCGATATCCTTATCGCCGCAGTTTATGTACTTGTTTGCAAGTGTAGTAAGGTCTACAGAGTCTGTGGATTCGAAAGAACCGCACTGTTCTCTGAGCTGTACATATTCAGCATAACCATTGCCGTCGGATACTCGCTTGTCCAATGCAGCGATGAACTTCTCATAAGCCTCAAGGACTTCATTGATATTATTCGTATCGATAGCAGACATGCATGTATCGATCTCGTAGTAACCTGTTGCATTCTGTGTAGCTTCGATGGTGTCCATGTAATCTCTTACGAGGAACTCGCTGTATTCTTTGACAGAACCGCTGTAATCGTCGCCGCCGATGTGATTAAGGAAGTTAGTATAGTTGATGCCTACATCATAATAAGCGCTTCCCCATGTAGGGCTCTCTGCAGCTACGATGTAATCTGTATAAGGATCAAGGGCCTTTGCAACTTCCAATGAACCCATAAGGCATGCATTGAAGATGATAGACTCGAACTTGATATCAGAACCCTTAATGGCTTCTGCGATCTCGATCTCAGTGAGCTTTCCTTCATGAATCTCGTCCTGACCGAATCCGAGCGGAACTCCGCCGCCGTGATCCCACATTACGAGGATATAGTTCTCAGCCGGATATTTCTCTTTCGCGAACTTGATGAAATCCTGCAAAGACTCCTTCTCTACCATGCTGACATCACCGAGATCGGCAAGCTTGTTGATGCTGCCGTTCTGGATGATGAAACGCTGGCAGGCGCCGTCCTGCATGTATGAATTCTGGAAGTCCTTGCATCCGCCGGTCTGAAGGACGACGTTAACATCCTTGCTGGGTGTTGCCGCAAGCATCTCCTTTACGTCAGCAGAAAGGTTTGCGCCCTTTGACTCAAGGTCCGTACCGATCGCATAGACCATGATCGTTCTCTTGGGCAGGTCATTGACGACATCAGTAACTTCTGTCTCTGTTTCCTTTGTTTTCTTCGTGTGCTTAGGTTCCGGAATAGCGCTTCTGACAGCGAAAATAACACCTACGATGATGGCGGTGATAAGGACAACACCTGCAACGGAGAGACCGATGATAAGACCGGCCTTGCTCTTCTTTTTCTTCGGAGGCTCATTACCGCCTGCTGCCTGCGCTGCAGGAGCAGGTGCTTCCGGCATAGGTGTTCCGATGGGACCAAATGCAGACTCTGTCTGTACCGGAGCCGGTGCGGTTGCAACGGGTGCGGGAGCCGGAGCCGGCGCAGGAGCGGGTGCAACAGGCGCAACGGGTGCAGGCGCAGGTGCCGGAGCGGGCGCGGGTGCCGGTGCAACAGGCGCAGGAGCTGCCGGTGCAGGTGCTGCAGGTGCTGCAGGTGCTGCAGGTTCTACGGGTGCGTATGCATCAACTACGGGAGCTGCCGCTACAGGAACGGGCTGCTGCCAGAGTGCTGAGACATCGCTGCCACAACCGCCGCAAAACTTCTGATTGTTGTTAAGTTCTCTTCCACAATTCGGACAACGCATTTTTCTACCTCACTTATCCATTAATTGTTTCTATATCTTCCTTGATAGCTTCGGCAAGCTCGGAAAGAGCCCGGATCGAAGCGTCGTTACCTGACGATCTTAATGTTACAGTCTGACCTACGACCTTGCAGTTCTTGAGGCCTTCGATGATGGCCAGAAGTCCCTTTGCGCTCGCAGGAGCCCATGTACCATTTTCTATAACAGAGAAGCTTCTCCCCGTCAACCCGTGGGCAGCGAGCTCCTTGACCGCATACTCTACAGGCGAATAGATACCATTATTATATGTCGGAGATGCTATCGCTATGTGGCTGTACTTAAATGCCATGGCGATGATATCCGATATGTCAGCGGCAGAAGCATCGAGAATGCATGACTTTATGCCCCTGTTGTCGAGCTCGGTCATGAGGACTTCAGCCGCATTTGCAGTATGTCCGTAGATCGAACCTGCGAGAATGAATACGCCCTTTTCTTCAGGTGTATATGAAGCCCAGATCTTGTAACAGCCGATGATCTTCGAAATGTCTTTGCGCCATACATATGAATGCAGGGGGCAGATCATCCTGATATCAAGTCCTGATACTTTATTTATCGCTGCAACAGTCTGCATTCCGTATTTGCCTACGATATTTGTATAGTAACGGCGTGCTTCGGATTTAAGCTCTGAGTCAAAATCCTTGTCATCAGCAAAGATAGAGCCGTTGATGGCGCCGTAGCTGCCGAATGCGTCAGCGGAAAAGAGAATTCCGTCTGTCTCATCAAAGCTCATCATGACCTCAGGCCAGTGGACCATGGGTGCAAAGACAAACTTAAACTTGTGTGTTCCGAGTTCTGTCTCATCACCGTCTTTAACAACGATGGCTCTTGCAGAATAATCCTTGCCCGGGAAGAACTGGGAGATGAACTGAAGTGTCTTTGCATTAACGATGATCTTCGCACCGGCATACTTATCCAATACGAAAGAAAGCGTTGCGGAATGGTCAGGCTCCATGTGATGGATTATCACGTAATCGAGAGCACGGCCTGCAAGGCAATGGTCGATATTCTCTTCGAAGAGTTCTAAAGAATCCTTCTCGACCGTATCGATCAATACGGTTGCTCCGCAGTCCAGGAAATATGAATTGTAATTCATTCCTGAGTTAAGCTTATATACATTCTCGAACTTGGATATCTTTCTGTCGATCGCACCGATCCAAGTGAGGCTGTCTGTTATTTTTCTGGTGTTGTACATTATTTCTCCTTATCTGTCTTCACGGTAGTAATTGCGTCCGATCGCCTGAGGTTCTCCGCTCTTTTTCTTGGATGAGAGCGAACTTGCGATGAGAACGATGAGCGTTATGATGAACGGCAATGCCGAGAAGAAGTGAGATGGTATCTTTGTGAGCCAGCCAAGCGCATTGGGGAAGGCATAGGCAAGTGCGGCATTCTGTACGCGGAGCGTGTTGAAGAATCCGAATACAAGTGTTCCGAGCAGTGCTTTAGCAGGGCTCCAGTTCGCGAAAATAACCAGCGCGATCGAGATCCAGCCGTAACCGTTGATCCAGCAGTTGGAACCTTCGAAAGTACCGCCCATATTAAGTCCCATGTAAAGTCCGCCGATTCCCATGATGCCTGAGCCGGCGATGATGTGGGCATACTTATAGAATGTTACGTTTACGCCGAGAGAGTCTGCAGCGCCCGGGTTCTCGCCTATGGCTCTGAGCTTTAAGCCCGGTACGGTCTTGTTGAAGTAAAGCCACATGAGGATGGCGATGATAACACCGAGATAAACAAGGATACCGTGGGAGAAGAGTGCCTCTCCGATGAACGGGATCTTGGAAAGTCCGGGGATCTCAAGAGCCTGTGACTGCTCGGCAAGCTTAGTGCCGTTCATTCTGGGCCAGCCGCCTTCGCTGTTTGCGAGAGCATTACCGATGAAGTAATAGAAAGCAACACCGAACGTTGTGATCGTAAGACCCGTTACGTTCTGGTTTGCCTGCAATGTAACCGTCAGGAATGAGAACAGCAAGCCTACAAGGCCTGATGCGATAAAGCTTACGAGCACTGCAACAAAGAGGTTGTCAGCCTTGACGCCTACGAGGTAACCTGCAACTGCGCCGATCGCCATCGTACCCTCTACGCCTAAGTTAAGAGAGCCCGATTTCTCGATCATGATCTCACCCGTCGTGCCATAAAGAAGCGGGATGTTGTAAACGATTATGTTAAAGAGGAACAACGTAAATACTTCAAGCATTCTTAGCATCCTCCTTCTTAACGATCTTAAAGTTTGCGGCAAAGTCTGCGACAAGTACCGAGAAAAGGATGAGTCCCTGCAGGAGGTCAGCATAGTTGCTGTCGATCGCAGGATATTGCGTTGCTGCCGCCTGACAGCCGTACTGCAGGATCGATATGAGGATAGACGTTACGAAAATCGCAGGAACGCTGAGCTTGGAAAGCCATGCGACGATAATGCCCGTCCATCCTACATTGTTCGTAACGGTATCAGAGATCGTCCCTGAAGCGGATACCGTAAGTGCTGCTGCAAGGCCGATCATTGCAGATGAGATGAACATCGTTCTTAAGACGATCTTGCCTACGCTCATGCCTGCATATTTTGCCGTGGCACTGCTGTCACCTACTACCGAGATCTCATAACCCTGCTTTGTGTATTTGAGATAGATATAAACGATTACTGTAAGGACTATTGCGATGATGACGGACCAGAGGAGTTTGAACTGTCCGAGCGGGATTCCCGTCATGACTGCAGAATCCGGGAATGTGCCAAATTTTGGTCTTTCAGAGTCTTCCCGCAGGAAGAAGTTCCAGTCAGCCTTTGTCTCACCGATATATCTGATGACGTACAGCATGATGTAGTTGATCATGAGCGTCATGAGTGTCTCGTTTGTGTTGAACTTAACCTTCAGTGCTGCAATGGCGATACCGATAATTCCGCTCGATATCATTGCCGCAAGGCACATGAGAAGGACAGTTACGAAATTAGGAATTCCGGAGCTGTTGAAAGCGATAACGGATGCGGTGATCGCACCGATCAGGAATTCGCCCTCGCCTCCGATATTCCAGAAACGCATCTTAAATGAGAGGCCTAAAGCAAGAGATGTGATAAGGAGCGGAACGAAGATCTTAAGGAAGCCTTCGATGCTCTTATAACCGTATCTGTTTCCGACAAGGCCTATTGTGAACATCTTTCCGTAGTAATCGAACGGATTGATTCCGAGAGCCATAAGGATCACCGCACCGATAAGGAGCGATACGAGGATCCCGACAGCGTAAAAAATTATCGTTCTGCCGATCTTGGAGTCAGCTCTTCTGACCAGATGATACTTTCTCATTAGGCGTTGCCCTCCTCATCTGTAAAAGCTGAATCCTTAGCAATACCGTCGGTCTTGCCGTCCTTGTTTACAATGTTGATCGTACCTGTCATCATAAGACCCAGCTCCTCTTTGGTCGTGTGATTGCTGTTAACGACACCCTGAAGCTTGCCGTGGCAGATGACCATGATCTTATCGCAGAGAGCGAGCATTACATCCAAGTCCTCACCGACGAAAAGAATGCCTACGCCCTTTTCCTTCTGTTCGTTCAAGATGTTGTAGATAGTGTAAGAAGAATTGATATCAAGACCTCTTACGGGATAAGCGGTAATAAGTACGTTAGGACCGGATTTGATCTCACGTCCGAGCAATACCTTCTGAACATTACCGCCTGAAAGCCTTCTTACAGGAGTCTCCGTGGAAGGCGTAACGACTTCAAGTCTGTCTATTACTTTCTGGGCTTCTTCACTGGCCGTCTTGCGGTCAACGAATATACCCTTCGATTCATTGTAGTTCTTGAGGATCATGTTATCCGTTATGGAAAGTGACGGAGCAAGTCCCATGCCGAGACGGTCCTCAGGAATGAAACTCATGGAGATGCCGTGCTCTAAGATCTTCTTAGGAGACATTCCGACGATGCTCTCGCCTTCATGGATCATCTGTCCGTCTTCGATCTTTCTGAGTCCCGCGATGGCTTCGCAAAGCTCCTTCTGTCCGGAACCTGCAATGCCTGCGACGCCCAGCATCTCTCCGCCTCTTATATAGAAATTGATGTGATCGACTGCAATGACGCCCTCATCGTTCTTTACGGTAAGATCTCTGATCTCAAGCAGAGGATGAGTCTTCTCCATGACCGGACGGTCGATGTTAAGCTCGATCTTACGTCCTACCATGAGCTCCGTAAGGGCTTTCTCATTTGTTTCTTTTGTAACGACAGTGTCTATATATTCGCCGTGTCTTAATACTGCGACTCTGTCGGATATCGCCATAACTTCATTGAGTTTGTGCGTAATGATTATTATCGAATGTCCTTCTTCTCGCATTTTTCGAAGGACATCGAAAAGCCTGTCTATCTCCTGAACCGTAAGTACTGCCGTAGGCTCGTCTAGGATGATTATCTTCGCGCCGTAGCAGAGGACCTTAAGTATCTCAAGTGTCTGCTTCTCGGAAACAGCCATATTGGAGACCACCTTGTCCAGATCTATGTCAAAGCCAAACTTTTCGGCTGTATCTTCTATCTTTTTACGGACGTCAGCGCCGTGCATGAAACGTCCCTCATCCCTCATTCCGATACGGATATTTTCGAGCGCCGTAAAACGCTCGACCAGCTTAAAGTGCTGGTGGACCATTCCTATTCCCAGTTTGCCGGAATCTTCAGGTGAATTTATGGACACCTTTTTTCCGTCGATAAAAATAGAACCGCTGTCGGGCATATAGATGCCCGACAGCATGTTCATAAGTGTTGTTTTGCCTGATCCGTTCTCGCCTAACAGGGCAAGGATCTCACCCTTGGCCAGAGACAGATTGATGTTTTTATTGGCCGCCACAGGGCCGAAGCTTTTAGTTATTCCCTTTAGCTCTATGGCATATTCCATAAAACACCTCTTCAATCAAATAATCTGTTATCAGTTAACCTGAGTAACGCCTTCTACGTAGTAGTTCATTGAGCCCTGGATAACGCCGTCATCAACAGAAGGGCCGCCTGCAGCTACGATCTCTGTGCCGTCATTTGTCTTAAGAGCAGCATCTGCCTTAGCTACTCCGACAGAACCTGCTGCGCCGGAGAATGAGAGCTTAACGCCGGAGAATACATCCCACTCGCCGGAGATCATCATGTTCTTAGCGAGATCGATTGCTTCCTTTGTCTCAGGTGTGCAGTTGGAAGAGAGAGGAGCTACGTCAACGAAGCCTGCCTTCAGACCTTCATAGTAGTTGCCTACCTTTGTCATGAAGCTTGCAGGATCTTCCATAGCAGCCTTCATGGCTGTTGCATAGTAAACATCCCAGTTCCATACAGGTGCTGTGAGGTGAGCATTGGGAGCTTCCTTTGTCATGTCTGAGTTGTAGCCGCATCCGAATACGCCCTTCTCGTTAGCAACGATCTGAGGCTGAGCGGAGTCGCAGTGCTGAGCGATAACGCAGCATCCGTATGTGTCGATCAATGTCTCAGCTGCCTGTCTCTCGAGCTGCTGGTCACCCCATGTGGAGATCTCATAAACGCTGATCTTTGCATCAGGGTTAACTGCGATGCATCCCATAGCAAAAGCATTGATACCTGAGCATGTCTCAGCATACTCTGTGCCCCATGCGGATACATAACCGATGTTGTTGTTCTTCAATTCGAGAGACTTATATCCTGCAGCGATACCAGCGAGGTAACGAGCCTGATAGATTCTTCCGAAATAGTTGTTGAAGTTCTTGTCGTTAGAGAGATAACCGGTTGCGTGTGAGAATACGATGTCCGGATATTCCTTAGCCTTAGCTTCGAAAGCGTTGATGTAACCGAAAGAGATACCGAAGATGATGTTGCAGCCGTTACCGGCGAGCTGGTCGATTGCCTGCTTAACCTTCTCATCGTCCTCAGGTACGTTGTCTACGATGTAGAGATCCTTGGCAGGATCAAGACCGATCTTCTTCATACCTTCGGTAATACCATGATGATGAGCATAGGTATAACCTGATGTGTCATTCTGGCTGTTAATGTAGATCGCACCAACCTTGAAGTTTGATGCCTTGTCTCCGCCATTGCCCCCGTTGTTAGCTGAATTACAGCCGGCAAGTGCAAAGACTGAAGTAACTGCAAGTGCAGCAGTTACTAACATCGAAATGAGTTTTTTCATAAACTGCCTCCCGTTTTAAGTGTTATATGCCAAACAATTGCATATCAGAATTAAGTGTGTTCCAGGCTTACTGCGGCCTGAACTCCAGTGAGTCATCAGTCATCTTCTCGATTATCGCAAGTGACTCGACCCTGATACCCTTCGCCCTCAGAGCGTCGCCGCCGCCCTGGAAGCCTTTCTCGATCGCAATGGCGCATCCTGCAAGCTTGGCGCCGCCCTGGCCTACTATGTCAATCAGGCCGTTGAGTGCATTGCCCATTGCAAGGAAGTCATCAACGATAAGGATGTTATCACCGGACTTGATGTAATCGCCCGATACCATGATGTCGTATGTCTGCTGGTGGGTATAAGAGAATACCTTGGATGTGAGGATGTTGCCTGCGAGATTGCTGCTCTTGTGCTTTTTCGCGAAAACCATAGGAACACCCAATGAGACTGCTGCGGCATATGCGAGCGCAATGCCTGAAGACTCAATGGTCAGAACCTTTGTTACTTTACTCTGCGAAAAAAGCCCGGCGATCTCGTCGCCCATATCCTTAAGGAGCTTTGTATCGATCTGCTGGTTAAGGAAACTTCCTACCTTAAGAACTTCACCCGGAAGTACCTGGCCTTCGGTAAGGATCCTTTGTTCTAACGCGCGGATATGAACCACCCCCTAAAAGGTTTTAAACACTCTCTTATATTATAATTATTACAATTGGGTGTCAAACCGAAAATGGTTCTATTTGCACATTATTGATAAGTGTAATCGGCTATTCCTAAGGCTATTATGTCAGGTACCGCTTCAGCAAAGTCCATGCCTCCGGCGAGGACTTTGTCCTCAGGTATGGGGTTTTCCTTATATCCTTTCCCGAGGCAGTAATACAGAGAGCTTCCGGGACCATCCTTAGATCTTATGTGCAATAACAGACTGCCGAGATAATCCGCCGCCTCGTCACCTATGGCAATAACAGGAACCCCGTTCTTTGTTATGGAGTCCAGGAGAGCTTCCTTTCCGGCGTCTGAGAGCGCCGGATTTCCGGTGATCACGATCAGCATATGCTCAGAATAGTCTCTCGGGATATCTTCTTTTATTATGTTTCCGAATTGGTCATTCTCGGTGAAATGAACGGCAACAGACTTAACCGGAAGCGTTTCCGAACCGGCTTTTTCAGGAGCTATGACACTAGTGACAGCTGACAAAGGCTCCAATTCAGCAGGGAACTCTCCTATCCAATAGACAGTAACATCAGCCTGGGCAACGGCACTTAACCTGGCATTGACTGCTTCTTTCCTGTCAATGATCTCCTGTCTTTTGGTGCTCGAACCGAAAAGAATGGCGACAAACAGGAAAAACATCGCCGCCAATACGGTCAGTACTATAAGCCCTGTCTTGCTTTTATACATCTTCAGCCGTCATTTCTTGTAACGAAGGGCTTCACGCCTTCTATTACCTGCTTTGCGAAGTCTTCCTTATCGGATACGACCATTGCGTCCATGTTATCGAGATAAGGCAGGCAGTATTTTCTTAAGTTCTCGAGAGTATATTTCAGAGGTTCGCCCTCGCCTTCAGCATTGGCGATAATGAGCCAGATGAGGCGGTCCGTGCCGTTTTCCCTCATAAGTCTTACCCAGATGTCGGATACCGTGGGTTCGATCTGGAGATAGCCGGTAAGTGCTTTCTTCAGTTCCGGCGGATACTTGTCAGGCTCACCGACCTTTGCGGTACCGTCGCCTCCGATGCCCATTTGGGCAGCGATCATCTTAAGCATGTCCTTGCCGAAAAGGACCTCCTCCGAACCCGGGTTGATGACAAATCCTGAAAGGCCCATCTTCGGAGCCATAACGACATCGATAAGATCCGCAAAGCCTGCAACTACGCCGTTCTGCGGTTCTTTCCTATCCTCGAATGCGACCTCGAAACTGTCGGAATCGCAATATACGACCATATACTTAAGGCCCTTGGAATCGCTTACTGCATGGAAGCTGTAGCTGCCTTCCGTGCCATCGACAGGAACCAGGAATTTAGCGCCCGCCGCTTCCTTGAGTACGGCGATCATGTTCTCTTCGGAACTGTCCTGTCTGATGGAGCCTAAGAGCTCTACTAATCTCTCGTTCTCGATCCTCTCGATCTTTCCTGAATTCTCACTCATTTCCCATACCTCTTATATCAGAATACTGCCTGAACTGCCCATGCCCAGAACATGAGGGTCACAAGCATGAATATCATAGACAAAGATACCGTGCGCGCGCAGAAATGCGGTGCCACGTCGTGATTCTCCGAATATATTACATTCATTGAGCCACAGGGCAAAGCGCACATCATTACGACTACGCACTTTGTTTCAGATGCCATCGGCACAAAAGGAGACAATATAAGGATCATTCCCATTACTATAGCCGGCAGGATCAGAAGCCTTAAAGCCGATACGATATAAGCCTTCTTATCCGTGACGAGTTTCTTTATCTTAACGCTCGCAAGCATTGACCCCATTACCATCATGGACATCGGCACGGTCATGTCGCCTATGAGCTTAAAGGTCTCACTTAAGAATGCCGGCATCCTCCACGGGATAATGAACAGGACTATCGCAAAGATCGATGCAACCGACACCGGATTCTTAAAGATCTCCAGGAGCTTGAACTTCGGCTTCCTGGAGAAGAGATAGACTGCGTAAGTATAGAAGAAAATGTTGTAGCAAAGGTTATATACTGCCGCCAGAAGGAGTCCGTAGTTTCCGAACAAGGCTTCCATCAGAGGGAAACCTACGAATCCCGTGTTTGCAAAGGCCGTGCAGGTAACCATTATCCTGCGCTCGTCTTCCGTCATTTTCGCTTTCTTTAAAGAGAGCCTCATGACGATCAATGTCAGAGCATAGTATGCGATTCCGAAAGCAGCGCATGTGATCATGCCGTTTACCGCATCAACGGAATACGTATGCTGGCTCGAATTTAAGATCATGAACGGCAGTACGGCCGTAAGCAGGATCTTCGATAATGCCTTCTCGGCCGAACCGTCAATGACTTTCGTCTTGTTTAAGACAAAGCCCAGTGCGAGAAAAACGAATATCTTGAAGAAAACAATATAAACCTGAATCATTAGATCAGTCGTTGCCGGAAAGAAGCGTTGCTCTTACGGCAGAACGGTAACCCTCCATCTTCTCGGATACTTCAAATGCGGACATCTTCGGATCGTAAGATGCTCCTGCCTGATAGAACTTGCTCGTAGCTTCGATCGAATCAAAGATACCCTCTTCGATGCCTGCTGCAAGTCCTGCGCCCATCGCGGTCATCTCATCGCTTAAGGCTCTCGTGATCTTAACTCCCAGGAGGTCAGACTGAAGCTGCATGAGGAACGAGCTTGCGCAGACGCCGCCATCGACCTTCATCGTGCCTGCCTTTATGCCTGTATCATCGGTCATGAGGTTAACGAGTTCCGTAACCTGATATGCGATCGATTCAACACCGGCCCTTACGATCTGCGCTCTTCCGGTACCTCTGGTAAGACCCGTTAAGATGCCTCTTGCATCAGGCTTCCAATAAGGTGCGCCCAAGCCCGTAAATGCGGGAACGAGATAAACTCCGCCGGCATCTTCAATGGAATTGCAGATATCGTCGCACTCAGCCGGGTTATTAATAAACTGAAGCTCGTCCTTAAGCCAGCTGATAACGGAACCTGCCTGGAAGATGCTTCCTTCGAGCGCATAATTCGTAACTCCCTTGATCGACCATGCACAGGATGTAAGAAGTCCGTTCTTGGAGAATACGGGCTCAGTGCCGAGGTTCATCAAAGTAAAACTACCCGTACCGTATGTGGTCTTGGAATCGCCCTTGTTTATTGCGTTCTGGCCGAGAAGTGCCGCGGGCTGGTCTCCTAAGACACCCGTGATGTGGACGCCGTTTATCGAGAGCAGATCATCGATCTCATCGCTGTCAAAACCATTGTCCTTAAGATAGTCAGCCTTAAGTTCGATCTCGCCGTAATCAGCACAGGATTCCATGGGCTTTGCAAGCGCTCTTTGAGGGATGCCGAAGAGCTCTAGGAATTCCTGATCGTATTCCTTTTTCGCGATATCGAAAAGCATCGTCCTCGAGCAGTTAGAGTAATCTGATGCATAGGAAGCACCATCAGTTAGCCTGTAAACGAGGAAGCCGTCTATTGTGGAAAGGTGTGCTTCGCCCGTGGCGCAGCGCTCCCTTAAGCTCCTGATGCTCTCCATTAACCAGAGCATCTTCGTAGCAGAGAAATAAGGGTCGATCTTAAGGCCCGTGATCTCCGTGATCCTTCTGCCCTGATCCCTTATCGCAGGACGTCTGCAGATATCCGAAGTCCTTCTGCACTGCCATACGATGGCCTGGTCCAAAGGCTTTCCGGTATGTGAGAAAGCAACTGTCGTCTCGCGCTGGTTGGTTATTCCCATGCACGCGATATTGCCCTTGGCCTCAGGGTGCTCTTTGAGGATCATGGCGATCGCTTTAAGGACTGAAACATATATCTCCTCAGCATCGTGGCTTACCCATCCGGGCTGCGGATAGTACTGCCTGAAGGGCACGTGCGCACCCTGTGACAGATTTCCCTCCTCATCAAGGAGGAATGCCTTAGTGGAAGTGGTTCCCTGATCGATGCAAAGAATATACTTCATACGAATCTCCTTATCTGAAATAGATCCTGTTAAGATTCCTGTACCATTCGTTATCAATGGATTCAAAGTCTTCCTTCGTAAACCTTACCATCCAGTTACCCGTAGGCGTTCCGGGGACATTCATTCTCGTATCTCCGCCGTAGCCTAACATGTCCTGGACAGGGATTATCGTTACATCAGCATGGCTCATCCAGAGAGTCTTTATTATCGCTCTGCATGAACCGCTGTGCGTACCGCCGTCGCCCCAGTTATCGCCCGTGAAACCGCAGTATTCGAGGCAGCACTTGCGCACTTCCTCCGGGCTGTCCCAAAGCCAGCCCAAAAGCGTGTTGTTATCGTGAGTTCCGGTGTAAGCGACACAGTTGTTGTCGAAATTGTGAGGCAGGAATGAACTGTTGTCGCCGGGATAGAATGCGAATTCCATGACTCTCATTCCGGGGATTCCGACCTTGCCCATGAACTCAATGAGGTCAGGCGTTGCTTCGCCAAGATCCTCTGCGATAAGGCGTGATCTGTCATGGAACTTCCTGTCGTATTCTTCGAAGAAATCAAGGCCCGGACCGGGGATCCACTTGCCGTCTCTTGCAGTCTCGGCATTAGCTTCGATCTCGCAATAGGACGAGAATGCGCGGAAATGGTCGATCCTTAAGTAATCGAAGAGCTTGAAGTTATCTTCGAGCCTCTCCATCCACCATGCATAGTGGTCAGCTTTCATCTTCTTCCAGTCGTAGATGGGGTTGCCCCAGAGCTGTCCGTCAGCACAGAAATAATCCGGAGGAACGCCTGCGACGCTCTCGAAAACAAGTGCCTCCGGCTTCGGCTTTCTGGGTTCCTTCAAAGGCTCGCCGTCCTTAGTGGTGGTCTCGCCCTTCTCTACCGCTTTCTTATACTTATCAAGTGCCTTCTCGTAGTCCTTTAAGACCTTGTTGACGCCTGATGCCGTTGCCATCTTGAAGAGATCCCTGCTCGCCCAAACGTCAGCGGAGTCTCCCGATACATAGAACGGAATGTCGCCGATTATTGAGATGCCGAGATCGTTGATCTCTTTCTTGACCTGTGCCCACTCGTCGAAGAACAGGTACTGCACAAAGCCGTGATATCTGTAATTGGGATTATTCTTAAGCCCTGCAACTGCGGACTTCTCATAGTTTCTTAAGTTTACGTCAGACCATTCCCACCAGGGCTTGCCGAAGTCGGCATCCTTGACGGTCTGGTAAGCTGCGACATCCTGGACCCACTTGTTGTCCTTGATGAACTTGTCAGCCTTGGCGAGCAGATCCTTGTCGGCACGCTCGAAAGCCTTCCTCAAGAGCTCATCCCTGTTGGTCCTTAAGAAATCGTAGTCTATTCTCCACTTATTCTGCGTATATTCTGCCTGCTGAACCTCGGCAGGTGTCAGAAGGCCGCGCTTTTCGAGCCTTCTGGGGTCGATAAAGAGCCAGTTGCCGGCAAAAGCCGAGAAACTCTGATAAGGAGAATTGCCCATGCCGGGGTAGGAAAACGGCAGAACCTGCCAGTACTTCATTCCCTGGGAAGCCAGCTGCTTCGCGAAGTCTATTGCCTCCTGTCCGATCACGCCCGTACCAAAAGGACCGGGAAGTGAGCTGATATGCATTAGAACGCCACCGCCACGTCTCATTATTTGTAATTCCCTTCTTTCTTATATATAATTACTTGTCTCTATTAGGCTATTATACATTTCTTGAGGTCAAAATGAATTCAGTTGACGAAATTAAAAGACGCCGGACCTTCGCGATAATCTCGCACCCGGACGCAGGTAAGACCACGATTACAGAGAAGCTCCTTCTTTACGGAGGCGCCATCCATCAGGCAGGATCTGTCAAAGCGCGTAAGGCTGCACGCCACGCTACTTCAGACTGGATGGAGATCGAGAAAAAGCGTGGTATCTCAGTAACCTCATCAGTAATGCAGTTCGAATATGACGGCTGCCACATCAATATCCTTGATACTCCGGGACACCAGGACTTCTCAGAGGACACTTACAGAACGCTCTGTGCAGCTGACTCTGCAGTAATGGTCCTTGACGGCGCGAAGGGTGTCGAGACTCAGACGATCAAGCTTTTCCAGGTATGCCGAAGAAGAGGCATCCCGATCTTCACGTTCATCAACAAGATGGACCGTGCCGCCAAGAATCCTTTCGATCTCATGGACGAGCTCGAGAAGGTATTGGGCATCAGATCAGTCCCGATCAACTGGCCTATCGGCACAGACGGCGACTTCGAAGGCGTTTATGAGAGAGAATCAAGAAACGTTCTTCTCTTCGACCGCGAGAACAACGACCATGGTGCATCCATGGTTACACAGAGCGTCTCCGGCATCGACGATCCGAAGCTCGACGAGATGCTCATGACAGGCCACCTCGAGACACTTCGAAACGACATTGAACTCCTTGACATGGCAGGCGACGAGCTCGACATGGACAAGGTCTTAAAGGGTGAACTCACACCTGTATTCTTCGGTTCAGCTATCACGAACTTCGGTGTTGAGCCCTTCCTGCAGCACTTCCTCAAGATGAGCCCCGGACCTGCTCCGCACCACACGACTGACGGCACCGTCGAGCCTGAAGATACAATGTTCTCCGGCTTCGTATTCAAGATCCAGGCTAATATGGATCCTTCACACAGAGACCGTATGGCTTTCATCCGCATCTGCTCCGGCCAGTATGAGAAGAACATGACAGTTAACCTCATGCGCACAGGCAAGAAGATCACACTTGCCCAGCCCCAGCAGTTCATGGCACAGGACAGAGCCATCACTGAAGAGGCTTACGCAGGCGACATTATCGGTATCTTCGATCCCGGCAACTTCAGGATCGGCGATACGATCATTTCAACCAACAGAAAGTTTGAATTCGACCCTATCCCGGTATTCGCACCGGAGAACTTCGCGCGTGTTGAACCTAAGGATTCAATGAAGCGCAAGCAGTTCTTAAAGGGTATTGAACAGCTCTCACAGGAAGGCGCAGTCCAGCTCTACAAGCAGCCGAACATCGGTACCGAGACATACGTCATGGGCGTTGTCGGTATCCTCCAGTTCGACGTCTTGGAATACAGACTTAAGTCTGAATATAACGTTGATATCGTAAGAACAGCACTTCCCTACCGTCTTGCACGCTGGGCTAAATCCGATGTCGAAGGATTCGATCCCAAGGAAATGACTCTCACTTCAACTTCACTCCTCGTTTTGGACAGAGACGACGAGCCTGTTGTCCTCTTCGAGTCAGAATGGGCAGTCGACTGGGCAATCGATCACAACGAGAAGTTCAAGCTAAGTTTCGAAAACATAAATTCAAAATAATAATGCTCGGTAAATTCTTATTCATCTGCTCTGTTTTCCAAGCAGATGAATATACCGTTAGCATACCCCATTATGTGTTCTCGCTCGACATTTTCTTAGCTTTGTCAGCTATTATTTTGATAACTTCGTCATATTGTTTTTGATCGCTGAAGTAAGCCTTCAGTTCTTCACTTACAATGAATAGCATCTGACTGTCGATTTCAAACACATGCGATGCGCTATTGGCAATTTTCTTATAATCTTCAATATCACTATCACGCAAAGCACGCTCCATGCGATTTGCTTTATCATTATTGAAGTATTCCTGATATTTTTTACAGCCTGACTCAAACGCTTTTCTGTTCACTACATTTCCACCACAGTCTGCAAGCATTTCCTGATATTTCTCAGAAAACAGGAGTTTCACAAATTCCTTGCATTCATCTATATGTTTTGAATCAGCAGATATGGCAACACAATCTGAGGGAATATATGCGACGCCTCTACCATCAGTTGAAGGCAACCCGACAAAAGATGATTTGCTATTTGAGGGCAGCGCATCAAAATAATCATATATACCACCCATAACAGAGTAAACCGCGTTGATCATGTTCTCCTGCTCAGAACTGAAATAATCATCAGCTGAAGTCCCATCCTTAGAAACATTATATTTACAGTATTCAGCAAGTTCATATAAATCCTTATTGTCTGGTGTGAAAACATCAGCACCAATAAATTTGTCACTCATATTGGCATAAAGGATCATAAAATAATAATCCCTATTCATATAAAGAGGATCAATCCCATTGCAGTATTCACTAACAAAACGCGGCCACTCCTTCAATGTAACACCATCTTTTGGAATATTCTTGTTGGAACTCACTTGCACTCCTGTCAATAAAAAAGACAGTGGAAGCTGGTAATTTGCGTCATTAACAGACGCAGTTTTTATAACATTGGTAAAATATTGATCATCCGGAAGTGAATTTGCGATTTCTGTTATATCAACGAGACAGTTGCCGTTATTGATTTGATGAATTGAACTGTTATTTATATACATGTCCGGACCATTGCCATTTAAGATATCTATAGCCATCTGATTCGATATTTCCGCCCGTTGTTTGAGAAACGCAATATCATTACCGGACTCCGTCACATCTTCATAATCTAATACATATCGTCCTGATGTTATGACATAACACTTAGTATCATTCCTGGCATTATAGTCAATAATGGCTTGCGCTATACCATCAGGAACCGTATCATATCCCGTTGCTAATTCAATTACTGTTTTCCCGGCATTAGGATTAATAACATCCTTCTTGAAAGAATAAATACAAGCAGTCTCAATAATATGCCTTGGATCGTTACTACCCTTAATATCAAAAAGCTTTATATCGGAAGAATCAGCCCTTATCACCATAAGACTTCTTAAGTCAGGACAGATTATATTGCAAAAATTCCTGTTAAACACTTCTTTTGCGCGCTTATCCCTTGTATCTATCACATATATGCTGTCAGCATCGGCATATCCGGCATTACAGTCGATACAGTGTCCTTTTATCTTATTGAAGTCCTTGTCAAGCAACTTATATTTTTTAGTAGCATTTTCAAGATCATTGCTCTGTGGGTCATATACAAAATACATAGAACCTTTATCTGTATATGTTGGTATAAGGATTTTTCCGTCATCAAGACGCAGGAAAGCCTTAACATCATAAATCTTCGTACCATTCCCGGAAATTTCAAAAGAATTATCATTTCCTTCAGGTGTTTTTACACGAACAGAATATCCGGCACCGGCAAAATCATATGATAAAGAATAAGTAAATCCGTCTATATAGTACTCGCCTGTTTTATTCTCATCAAAATCTAATTCAGACATATCTCTGAGGTTTACTTCACCGAAATCATCTATCAACAAACATTTGTCATTCCTTTTGCCTGTAAGGTCATCTTTGACTTTCATCTCGCAGACCACCAGTCCGCTTTCTATACTGATATTTTTGATTTCACTGCCATTCAACCTATATCCGGAAATGTCAGTTCTAGTAATCTCTTCTCCTGTATCGGGATCAACAAAAACTATATCATCGATCAGATATCTGGAATCACCATTGTTCTTAACATAGTTGCCGCTATAATGAATAACTAGTGCTTTATCAGTACATCCGACATATTCCAGTTCAAGATATTCAACGTCACCATTGTCTTTATATCCGCCGTCCAGCTCAATTACCATGGAATCAAACCAGGGAGTATCTTCAGATATGATATCTCCGGACTTCAATCCGGAATTGCTTTCATCTGTTTTTTTCCTTTCAAAACACCCCGTCTGCAAAACAAGACATAGTGCTGTAACCATTGCCATCAACGGTTTAAAAGGAGTCCTGTAATATCTTTTATTTGCTTTCCTATACGAATATCTCATTTGCAGACAATACATTCAACATCGTCGAGTTTAATAGGTCCGTACGTACGGCTGTCTATACTATTGTTGTAATTGTCTCCGCAGACATACAGCTCATTTTCCATTAGTTCAAATTCGGTTTCCCAACTTGTGTTATAAGGAGCTTCTACAATATCATTAATGTAGAGCTTTCCGCCACACTGTTTAATAGTATCGCCCTCTTTGGCGAGCACACGCTTGATACAGGTATTTCCATTATCATTGAAGACTACAATATCGCCGACCTCGATATCTTCTTTGTTAAATGACCTGTCTGCCAAAACAATCTGCCCATCACTATACTTTGGTCTCATAGATTCTCCGCTGACAATTATGATTTTATAGTTAAAGACAAATCCTAACGAAGCTAAAAATGCAAAAACTATAATGCCTATAAACAAATATGTTTCTTTGCGCATGAATCCACCTTTACATCATGTGTCACCATTATTATAGTCTTCCCCTCATCATTAAGTTTCCTAAGGATTGATAACACATAATCCCTGTTATCTGCATCAAGACTGCCTGTCGGTTCATCAGCCAGAATCAGCTCAGGGGATTTAAGTATTATTTTTGCAAGTGCGATTCTTTGTTGCTCTCCTCCTGACAGGGAGAATACTTTTCTGTTATCAAACCCTTCCAACCCAACACTTGTAAGAGCTTCTGAGATTGCTTTTTTCTTCTGCTCCCGGTTCAAGTCCGAGAACTCCAATGCAAGATTAAGATTAAACTTACAAGTCTCGTTATCTACAAGCCCGTAGTTCTGAAACAGGTATGACAACCGGTGTCTTCTTATGTCTCTTGCTTTCTTGCTTCCAAAACTCTCGTTCCTGGTGTCAAACAAAAACACATCGCCTGAATCAGGTTTCTCAAGTAAACCAATAATATTAAGCAGTGTTGTCTTCCCTTTCCCGCTCGCACCTGAAATTGACAGAAACTCGCCTTCTTCCACATCAAGCGAAAAGTCTTTAAATATCACTTTATCCTTAAAACTCTTGTAGATATTTTTTAGTGACACTATTGGCATATCACATTTCTCCTTTGGATATCTGATAAACATTTTTCTTAAGCTGAAGCCGGCATCTCAAAATGTTAGTTATAAGATCTGACGCAACAATGATCAGAGTGATTGTTAATGTCACCCACACCGTATCGGTGTTAAATGATGTTACTGCAGATACAATAAAAACAATTAAATATTCCAAACACAACACGAGAACATGGAATCTGAACGTTCCGATAAATGAATACCCGCCTAATGCCCTGGCAGCTATCAGATATCTTCGGTTCCGGCAATAGAAATCTGATGTAAAAGAAGTCGTAACTGCTGTTACAAATACTAATACTGAAAGGATCAGTAGAGAAGACAATACGCTTTTCCAGGAATTCTCGATTCTTTTATTAAGTTCTGTTTCAAGAGGAACTATGCCGTCTATGATGTCCTGGCAGTCATATTTTTTCAATAACGGAGCAATTTCTGCTGAAGGATTATCAGTATGAGTTCTGAACATGGTTCTTCCATATAAAATGTTCAGGAGCAAATTATATTTTAAATGCCAATCTTTCTCCAGCGAATAATCATTAACTACTTTTATTGCAGGAGCAGGTGATATTATTCCCTGATTATTTCCTATTCCTCCTGGCAGATAGACATACAATTGAGACCGTTGTGAATCATATTCTTTAAAAACAACTTTCAGGTCAGGATAGTAATCTATACCATTATACCTTATAAGCAACTGTTCATCCCACTGATAATCATCAGGAATCAGAATCGTCAGACAATTCGGATCAAGAGACTCTTCATAGATTCTGTTCCCTTCGAGATCGTAAACTTCATTCTCTTTCAGATAATTATTATTCACTTCAATCGATGGCCCAAACCCGGCTTTAGCATTATCTATATAAAGGGGCAATTCATTATCATCAAGCCAATAATCATACGTATTACATACAATTGCATCATAATTATTCACAGCATCATAATAGAAATCCATAAGGTTGGGGGCAAATCTTGCCTCGCTCAGATTACATTGCTCAATACCGCCTTTAATCTGAGTGAAATATACAAGTCCTTCCATTTTGTTTGAGTATTTTTTTAACGACAGGTATATTCCTATATTGTGAAGAAAAACGCCTGAGACAAAAGCAGATATAGACGTTATCATCAAAACAATTGCCAGCGTTTTGATAATCGATATCATGAAATACATAATATTACTTGGCAAAGCACCCTTTATATACTTCTCTTTGCAGAAAAAATAATTGAATACAAGCCTTATTATTATCGCCAATGTAAAAATATATAACGCATTCTTAAATATCCCCAGCCCGCTTACGAAATAGTCGATCACTGAAATCCTGACTTTAAGACCCACATACAGAGCAGAAAACAGGAAGCTGATCAGAAAAGCTATAACCCCACAGGGCAACAGTCCGGCAATCTCTCTTGCGGTTATATCTATTATTGAGAAACCGTCCATTCTCATCAATGTGCTCATTTTTGCATTATGAAGAGTATAAAGAAGAACAGCCAGCAAATATATCAGTCCGGGAACTATCTGGATCGTACTGTTCGTACTGACGACAGCGGTTATATCAGTATAACCGGTTATCTCAAAACCAAGCTGTTTTAGTGATGCAAATACAATCTCCTTATCTGAAGTCTTACAATACAATGTAAAATCGGAAATATTTTTTCCTCTCTTGCAGAATTCTTCAAAGGGGAAAATTATCATCTTGCTATCAGATGTAGTTAACAACTGATACTGTTTATTACTATTGCCATATATTGCGTTCGAGAAGCTTTCATCCTGATCCAATCTAATACTTCCCTTTGAGGTTGCAATTGAGATAAAATCATCTGTGTTATTCGTCTTATAAAACACGGAATGACCTTCGCCATTAATCATCTCATAGTCTTCAACGAGTATATCAAAACAGACAGAATCAGCTTCAGACAGTATTTGTCTTGAAGCCTCATCTGCCGTCAGATCACTTTTTACAGAGAATTGACTTAGTCCGTCAATTATCGTATCAGAATAGCTTTGAGCACTATTCTGATAAACTGCAAAAAAAGTACAAACAATGAATATAGAAAGCAAAACCCGTAATATGTTTTCTTTCATAATTACTCAATTGCTAATAATTCGTATCAGAAACCAAAGACTGAACCCAAATCCGATGTATTATTGTACCAGGCTTTGGCCGTGCCATCGTCTCCATAAGCAACAGCTTTGGAAGTCCATCTCGCGTTAGCAGAGGCTTTGACTTTACCATAATTACCAACTTCTGCTGTAGATGTATGATCCTCAATCGACCAGTAATTAGAATGACTGCTCTTTTTCCATAGAAAAGGATTAAAACTGGAATAATATGTCCATTCATCATAATCTTCACCATGTGGATGCACCGTTTTTGCACTCGCAATTCCAATTCCCATCGTAGCAACTATCAAAGTGCTAATTGCAATAGTTGAGACTATACTTTTTCTAATACCTTTTTTCATTTTAATTCTCCTATTAACATTATGAACCCATGCTACTAAAACAAAAAACTGATATGACTATTTAATTCATTGGTCTGCACCTCCATATTCAAATGTCGAAAAAATAATATATATCCAACAATTCAATAATCAACCACAAAGTACCACGGGGGCATTTGCTGGTCAACAAATTTTGATAAATCCAGGGATAAAGTAAAAAATCCAGGGATAAAGTAAAATTTCAGGGGACAAAAAAGGTTGAAAAGAATTATTTAGGGCTGATAATTACACCCGTTCTCCTCGTTTTTGACAGAGACGACGAGCCGGTTGTTCTCTTCGAATCCGAATGGGCAGTCGACTGGGCAATAGATCACAACGAGAAATTTAAGCTCAGTTTCGAAAATATTAATTCGAAGTAAAGCTTCGCAAAGCTTTACTTCTCGGTGAGAACATAAAACTAAAAGAGGTTGTCCTATGCGGGCAACCTCTTACAATTTAAAATAATTGCGCTTTATTATGCTGCTTTACGCTTCTTTGCGCTTCTTAAGATATACAAATCCTGCGCCGCATACACATGCAGCAACGATCAAAGCCAGACCGGTATATGTTGAAACTGCTGTTGATTCTCCTGTAGCAGGCACATTTGTATTAGCCTTGGCTGCTACCGTTACTTTGGTCGATATCGAGCCGTCACTGAATGTGATCTTGACCTCGTGTTCACCTGCAGTCATTGTGCTCAGATAATCTTTCTTGATCGTTATGATCGTACTGCCCTTTGTCGCAGTGTACTGGTCATTGACCTTCATTTCAGTGCCATCGATTGTTGCGCTACTGAAGTAGTCGATACAGTTCTCATCATCTACGTTTCTGTGAACATCAATAACGATATCAGAATTTATACCGTCACCTTTTACTTCGCCGACAGTATAAACAGGCTTGATGATTTCTTTAAAGACAGGTGTAAATGTTACTGCAGCTGTTATTTCAGGAAGGCCGCCGGTTAAAGTGTAAATATTCGCTCCGTCAGTCCAACCGTCAAAAACAAATGTAGAAGTCTCAGATTCTGCCTTTTCAGGTGTCTTTCCGGAATATACGGGAACGCCGCCATACTTAACATTTCCTGACTGGAGCTCAATTCCGTCAAGATCATTAAAAGTTACCTTAAACTCGACATCTTTCTTTATAAACTGAGCAGTATATGTCTGAGGTCCTGTTACTTTTGTAATGGCAGGCGCCCATCCATTGAACTCATAGTAATAACTCGGATTATCTGATTTCCGGGTAGGAATTGCTCCGGTATAGGAAGGCATCGATCCGGCTGTCACATTGGTTGACTGTAGTTCTTTATCATCTGAGTCTTTGAAAACGACCGTATATTCGGCCAATTTAAAAGATGCGGTTACCTTGCAGTCGCCGGTCCAATTCTTGAAATCATAAGTAGGCATAATGTATTTTCCGTTGGTAGGTGTTAATGTTTGGATTACATCGGCACCGTTTTTATCCTTGACAGAAAAAACAATTTTATCAACAACATAATTCTCATCAGGTTTAACAGTTATCTCATTCGTTCCATTAGTTTTTGCATCGCCTGAGATCGATCCTCCAGAGGTACTTGTTGTGTATGTGGCATCATAAGTGACTTGGATCGATTTTTGCTCAACGGTATTGATCACATTCGGGTAGTTCTCATATAGTTCTTGACTGACTATAAGGGTTGTAAGATTACTACATCCGCTAAAAACACCGTCGCCTAATGTTTGTACGCTTTCAGGTATTATTATGCTGGTAAAACCGCAACAATAAAAAGCATATCTACCAATAGAAGTTACACTCTCAGGTATTGTTAAGGACTTAAGTTTTGAACAATTAACAAAAGTATTAGCAGCAATAGATGTTAAATTATTAGATAATTTAACGCTCATAAGGCTTGAATTACCTTCAAATGCATATTCGCCAATAGATGTCACGCTATCAGGAATACTTATGCTGGCTAGCTTAGCACATCTATCAAAAGCAGCTTTGCCTATCGAAGTTACAGTGTTAGGTATTGAAACTTCGATAATGTTTGAACACATATAAAAGAAATAACTGCCAATATGAGTAACCCCATTTTCTATCACCACTTTAGAAATAGCGGTATGTTGAAAAAAAAGGTGATTTGCTTGTACTAGCTGTTGTGTAGTCTCTCACAGCTCCTGTGCCGGATATAGTCAACGTGCCCTGATTATCTAATGTCCAAGTTACGTTGCTGCCATTGTCACCACATACACCTTGATCTACTATTTCTGCAGCATTAATCTTCAAACCCGGAAATAAAGCAAAAACAATTACTAGCGACAGTAAAACTGCCGCAATCCTCGATACGGTCCTGGTCATAAATTTGTCTCCTCTGTTAAGCAAAAAAGTTTTTATAGAAAAATCAATCAAAGCCGGTTTTTAAACATCTTTAGTATAACATGAGTAAAAACAACTTAATAAGTATTGTTCGATTATATTTTTTCAAGTGCTAAAAATATTTAAAAGAGGTTGCCCTTATGGACAACCTCTTGCTTTTGTGTTTTGATTAAGCGATCAGTCGGTCGGGCCGGGATCGATCTCGTTTTCACTGCTGTGATCGACTGTCGGCTTATCCTTGATGCTTGTATCAGCATAAGAAGGCTGGACAGGATCAGCAGGTTCAGGTTCAGTTACAGTTTCGACAACAGGAGCAACAGGTGCAGGTGTTGTGTCGATGCCTGAATAATCCTGAGGATAGACAGCTGCGAGATCGCCGTTAGCTACGTAGATCTTCTCGAAGTCAGGACCGTCTACTGTGAGCTTATCTATAAGTCTTGTAGCAAGACCCTGAACAACGTTGCTCTTCTCAATAAGGATCCTCTTTGTTTCTGCATAGCATGTATCGATGATGTACTTGATCTCTTCGTCGATTGCAGCTGCAGTCTGGTCAGAATAGCTCTGGACCTGACCCATTGAGTAGCCTAAGAAGACTTCCTCATTCTCATCGCCGAATACCATGTTGCGGAACTTCTTGGAAAGACCGTAACGCTTGATCATGTTCTTCGCGATGTTGTTGCACTGCTGCAGGTCAGATGAAGCACCTGTGGATACTTCGCCAAGGAATACTTCTTCTGCGGCACGGCCGCCCAAAGACATCTTGATGGTATCGAGGAGCATCTTCTCTGTGTAGAAGTCAGTATCTTCGATTGGCTTATAAGCAGTAAAACCGCCTGCTCTGCCTGCAGGAATGATCGTTACACGGTCAACCTTCTCGAACTCTGATGTAGCACGGAGAACGACTGCGTGACCTGCTTCGTGGTAAGCAGTAAGGCGCTTAACCTTGTCGCTGAGCTTCTTGGAATTCTTCTGGGGACCCATCTGAACTCTGAAAGTAGCATCAGTGATCTCCTGCATTGTGATCTCTTTTTTATTATGACGTGCTGTCATGAGAGCTGCTTCGTTAAGAAGGTTCTCCAAGTCAGCTCCCGTAAATCCTACAGTTGAAAGAGCAACCTCGTGGAGATCAACGTCCTTTGCGAGGGGCTTCTTTCTTGCATGGATCTTAAGGATAGCTTCACGCTCATCAGCGTCAGGCATGTTGACCATGATACGTCTGTCAAAACGGCCCGGACGGAGAAGTGCGGGGTCAAGAACGTCTACACGGTTCGTAGCTGCCATGACGATTACGTTGGAGTTAACATCGAAGCCGTCCATCTCAACAAGGATCTGGTTCAATGTCTGCTCACGCTCATCCTGTCCGCCTCCGAGGCCTGCACCTCTCTTACGGCCGACAGCATCGATCTCGTCGATGAATACTACCGAAGGAGCTTCCTTCTTGGCATCGGCGAAGAGTGATCTTACACGTGAAGCACCGACACCGACGAGCATTTCGACGAAGTCGGAACCTGAGATATAGAAGAACTTAACGCCTGCCTCACCTGCTACGGCTCTTGCAAGCAATGTCTTACCTGTACCCGGTGCACCGTAAAGGAGAACACCCTTAGGGATCTTTGCTCCGAGCTGCTGATACTTCTTAGGATTCTTCAAGAAATCAACGATCTCCTGGAGTTCTTCCTTCTCTTCAACAGAACCGGCAACGTCGGAGAACTTAACCTTATCCTTGTTGGGGTCGGATATTCTCGCGCGGTTGTTGCCGAAGCTGAATACGCTGTTGCCGTCCCTGCTCTGTCTTGTAATGCTCATGAAGAGTACAACCACAACGATCAGGGATACTGCGAAGAGAACAACGTTGACGATCAGCGACCAGTCAAAAGGTTCTGTGTAGTTATAATTCTCGATCTTGCCCTGAGACTTGGCTGTATCAAGCTTTAATACGAGATCGTCAACGAACTCATAAGGAACGTCCTGTGATACCTGCTGGTTTATTCCCTGTCCGTCCTTATATGTAACGATTACCGTCGTTCCCTTGATCTCAACCAGGCTTACTTCATTGTCTTCATCTTCAATGATGGACATAACGTCAGACAGGGTCTTCTGTTCCTTCTGTCCGTAATTGCCGCCGAATACGATAGTCGAAAATGCGATGAGCACAACTATCATGATAACGTAGAAGAATAATCCTCCGCCTATCGGCCTTGTGTTTTTCTCTTTCTTATCTGACACTTTCTCTTATTCCTTTCTTACGATCCTAATATCGTCGAAATCTCTATATTTGCCGTCAAGGTCAAGACCATATCCGACAATGAATTCATCCGGGACCGTGATCCCGTTATAATCAGGCACAAGGTCATTTACTCTTCTGCTGGGCTTGTCAAAAGCCGTACAGATCTTAAGGGACTTGGGCTGTCTCTTAAGAAGCTGCTCCTTAAGGAGCGCAAGAGTTCTTCCCGTATCGATAATGTCTTCGACGATAAGGACATTCATATCCCTGATGTCATAAGACATATCTTTCTTGATCTTGAGCTCTCCCGTGGAGAACTCTCCGACATAAGATGAGACCTGCATAAAATCAACGATCACAGGCATCTTAAGTCTTCTTACAAGGTCAGCAGTAAAGATAAAAGCTCCGGTAAGGATACCGACGACTACAAGGGGTTCATCACCGTAGTCACGGTTGAGTTCGCTGCTCAGACGGTCAAGCATCTGCTCGATCTCACTATGAGAAACTAACACCTGATCAGTATTGATAGCCATAGTTCTCTACTGCCTTTCTAACGCGATCCTGACAAAAGCTCCGTCTCCGGCACCGCTCTGTCCTGACGCGATGTATTTATCCAAGCTTACGGCATTCGTAAAACCTATGCCGTGTCCGAATCCCGGCAGCCACAGGATGTCGCCGCCCTTCTTTACAAAGAGGATCTGCGCTCTGGCAGATTCAGGGATCTTCAGGTCAGTCATAAGGCGGTTAAGCTCTTTGCTGCCGGAAGAACCGGCTCTCTTCATTCGAAAGGCACTGCCTGCCACGCCGGAATTGCCCAGTGTGATCTTACCTTCGGCAAACGCTTCAATAGGGCAGAACCACGAATGATTATTATACTCCAATTCGCGCGCGTTCTCAATTATTCTTGTTTTTAATATATAGGCAGAATTGAGGATTTTGACTTCCGTTTCAGCCGCCCCGGGAAGCTCTATAACGAGTTCAACCGGCCCTTCAGCTGCAATAAAGCCCATATCTTCAGCTATTTTGCAGGCAAGTTCTCTGATGCCTTCTTCTGTTCCAAACGCGAAAACGTCCCCGAATCTGTATGCTTTGCGCCCGAAAGGCATATCAAGAAGCACCTCGCCTCCGATATCGCCTTCCATAAGTTCAAAGCAGTCATTGAGGTTGCTCTCTTCAAAATCCGTAAGATCTCCGAATGTCTCAAGCCACAGCGCCCTGATGACCCTGGACTTCATGGCCCTGTGGATGTCCCTGATCCCCGGTACCGTAAGGACCGGATATCCCGAGATCAGCTTCTTGCCTGCATCATAGGCTTTGGCTGCCAAGCAGCTTATGAAATCAAGGTCATCAGACAAGAGCTTATAAGTCCTCGCAAGAGGGACAGCAGGATCGCCATAGGATTCGGCTATCATGGGAAAAATCTCATTGCGCCAGGTATTGCGCGTACCTTCGGTCGTAAGGTTCGTCTGATCGATCGCATATCTGACGCCGAGAGTATCGAGATAATCTGTAAGCTCGCTCTTCTTAAGGCACAAGAGAGGTCTTATGATCCTGCCTGTAAGAGGCTTGGGATTAACAAGACCTTCCAGGCCTGAACCTCTGAAGAGATTCATCATCATAGTCTCTGCGACATCGTCTTTGTGGTGGGCGATCGCAATGCGGACTGTCTTGCCCGTAGCCTTTTCGAGTGCTTTTGCATACTGCTCGAAAGCTTCATATCTTAATATTCTGCCGGCTGTTTCCTCTGAAATATGGTTAAGCTTTGCAAATTCCCTGCAGTCAAAATCCAGGACCTTAAGTTCAGCATGGTTCTCAGCGCAAAGCTGTCTTACGAGCTCTGCTTCCTCGTCGCAGACGCCGGGTCTTAAATGGTGATTACAGTGGAGAGCGTAGATATCGCAGTCGATATCAAAGCAGTTTCTAAGGCCCTTCAGAATGTGGAACAAAGCTACAGAATCAGGACCTCCGGACAGACCGACAACAATAATGCCACAGTCAAACAGTCCTTTGCTTTTTGAAAATTCAAGGACCTTGTCTAAGATCTCTACTGTCTCTTCTGTTTTCAAGCTTTAAAAACCGTCCGGGAAACTGTCATTTGCCTGTGCGAAGAAATCATCATTCTCAGGAGGAATGTCCTCATTACCGGGCATAGGGGGTTCCGGGATCGGACCCTCGTCCTCAGTAACGCTCTCGAAATTATAGTTCTGGGAAGCAGCGTCGCCGTCAACCGTTCTGGTGTAGGGACTGCCGGAATCTTCGTCAGGATCTTTCTCGTTATATTCCTTGAACATCGTCTTCTTGGGGATCCAGAACACGGAATCCCTGCCGGTCTTGCCGTGACGGTTCTTGGACAGATATATAAAGGCAGGCTTAACTTCGGAATTGTCCTTGAAATCAACCTTCTCGGAACCATCCTCGGGTGCTCCGCCTTCCTCTTCCTTCTTCTTGTAATAGTCAGGTCTGTCGATGAACATAACTGTATCGGCATCCTGCTCGATAGCACCTGAATCTCTCAAGTCTGAGAGCTGGGGCGTGTGGTCATCTCTCTGTGCAGCGCCTCTGGAGAGCTGTGAAAGAGCGATGATCGGAATATTGAAATCCTTTGCCAGGATCTTCAAAGATCTGGAAATGGCGGTAACTTCTTCGTTACGTGATTTTCCGCCGCCGCCCGGCATCGTCATGAGCTGCAGATAGTCGATAACTACGAGCTTCGGAGCCTTCTTGGGGTCAGCGAAAAGCTGCGTGAGCTTAGACTTCATGGTAACGGGGTTGGTGTCGGAATTGTCATCGATATAGATCGGATATTCGGTCAGATAACCGAGAGCTCTGTCGATCTGCTTACGGTCACTGTCGCTCATCTTACGTGAGTAGATGATCTCACTTACCGGCTTGCTCATGAATGAAGACATAAGTCTCGTAGCAATCTCGGACTTACTCATTTCAAGTGAGAATATCGCAACAGGCTTCTGATTGGCAGCTACATTCTGTGCCATGTTGATGGCAAGAGCAGACTTACCCATACTTGGGCGCGCCGCAAGGATATTAAGCGATCCCGGTCTTAAGCCGCCGAGCATAGAATCGAGCTTCGGGAAGCCGAGCTTGATCTTGCCGGAATTGTCATCCCTTAATTCGGATGTGATCTCACTCATGGTGAGCTTAAGGATATCAGCCATGCCTTCGAAGCCCTTGGTCTCTCCGGCACCTCTTAACTCTGATATCTTGCTGATGGCATAATCTGCCGTCTCGGATGCGCGCATGCTGCCGTCAAGCGCCTTCTTCCTGACGTCTTCGACAGTCTTCAGGAGTTTGGAGCGGTCACTCCTCTCCCTGATCGCATCGATATAACTGGGAAGTGCGGACTGTACTGCAGTCTTATCACCTACGCGGTAGACATATCTCTGACCGCCGGCCTTGTCAGCCAGTCCCCTTCTCTCAAGTTCTGAAAAAACTGTAATACGGTCTATCTGGGCATTATCAAGGAACATGTCGATGATGACTCCGTAGATCGTGCGGTTGCGCACATCAGTAAAGTCATTTTCCTCGATCTTATTCTCAACGGTCTTAAGGATTGCCGTGTCCTTGCGCATGCAGAGCGCCAGAAGACCCATCTCGACGTCAACTTCAGCGTTAGAGTCGATTCCCTGATCGATGAGATTATTCAGATAGTCCATGTTATCAGACATATAAGGCTCTGATCCTCTTTAAGCACCTGTAACTACTTCAACGTTGATATCAGCAGATACCTGAGGGTGAAGCTTAACTCTGGTCTTAAACAGACCTGTATTCTTGATAGGATTGGAGATAACGACCTTCTTCTTGTCGATATCGAAGCCTTCCTTCTTAAGGCTGTCGGAAATATCCTGAGCGGTAACGGCGCCGTAAAGTCTGCCGTCAGCACCGCCTCTGGCTACTACCTTGAAGACTTTGCCGTCAAGGACCTTCTTGGCTTCCTGTGCTGCGATCAATGCCCTGCGCTCATGCTCGGCCTTGGCACCGGTCTGAAGCTTAACTTCATTAAGATTTGCTGAGTTAACTTCCTTTGCAAGGCCCTTCTTAAAGAGGAAATTCCTCGCATAACCGTCGCTGACATTAACAACCTCATTTGCCTTGCCGACATTCTTGACATCTGAAAGCAGTATTACCTTCATAAAAACCTCCGCCGATAACCCGGATACTAGATTTACAAAACAATCGGGCTATCTCCTAAGAACATATTATATGCTCCGGGAGGGCCCGATTGTAATACATTTTTTAAATTATAACTTAGCTAACCTGATTTGTGTTAACTAAGGACAGCTATTGTCCCAAAAACGGATTACTGAACCGTGTAGGGCAAGATAGCAACCTGACGTGCACGCTTGATAGCTGTTGTGAGCTCACGCTGATGGATTGCGCATGTGCCTGTCATTCTCTTAGGAAGGATCTTTCCGTTCTCGGAAATGTACTTCTTGAGTGTGACATCATCCATAAAGTCGATTGATTCAACCTTATTAGCGCAGAAGTTGCAAACCTTCCTGCGTGTTCTTCTCTGCCTCATACCGCCGGCAAAATCTCTACCACCGGCTCTGGGTGCTCTGTTCTCTGCCATTTTGAGTCTTCTCCTTTATTAAATCTCAAATGGAAGCTCACCGGACTGACCTTCATCGAAACCGCCCATAGGTGCATCGATCTGCATGTTGGGTGCAGTAGGAGCACTTGCGGCTACTGAATCTGCCATAGGAGCAGGTGCGCTGAAGGACTGTGTAGGAGCAACGGGCTCCTGACGATAAGCATCACCGGATGCAGCACCTGAAGATTCTACGAACTCTGCCTCGTCGACAACTACCTCAGTGATGAACTTCTTCTGTCCATTCTGATCGTCGTAGCTTCTGGTCTGAATGCTTCCTACCAAACCGATGCGGCTGCCTTTACGGAAATACTTCTGAATAAAGACTGCTGTCTGACGCCATGCAACGCAGTTAATGAAATCTGCCTGTCTCTGACCGTTGGCATCCTTAAAACGTCTGTCAACAGCGATCGTGAAGTTGCAAAACTGTGTCTGGTTGGATGTAAGCTTTACTTCCGGGTCCTTGGTAAGTCTTCCGACTAATTCTACTTTGTTCATTTACTGTTACCTTCCTGTCTAGAGTGATTACTCACCGACACGAACAATGAGATAACGGATTACACCATCAGTGATCTTGAGAACACGCTCAATTTCCTTAGGGAAAACGCTATCGGCAGTAAATACTGTCTGAACATAGTAGCCGTTCTTCTGACCATCAATCTCGTAAGCGAGCTCACGTGTTCCGATTGCATCAAATGTGTCAATCGTAGCACCTGATTCGATCTTAGCCTTAATTGTGTCAGTAAGAGAAGCAATACCCTCTTCACCCTTAGCAGTGGAAAGGATTGTGATCAAACGATATTGGTTTGCCATGTTATTCACCTCCTTCTGGACTTTACGGTACGGCCCTCACGCCGTACAAGGATACCGCCCATATATAAGCGGCATCGAGAAGAATAACACAGCATTACAACCAAAGTCAAGCATTTACTAATCCGAAAGCCGATCTCTTTGTTCGCATCCTGCCTAAATTCTTACTGAGGAAATCATAACAACCCGAAATTCAAAATTCTACCCTTTGGAAGCAGATTGAGACTGTTTCAGAGCAGATTGAGACTAGTCTCAATTTTTTCTGTCCTAAAAAGCGAATCAGATCCTTGCTGCTCCGAGCTCTTTTATGATGTACGGGAACAGTATCTCAAGCCATGCATTCAGAGCCTTCGCGGTGTGAAGATATGTCTCATAGTTCTCTCCCGTGGGGTCAGGTACGGAGATGGACATGACTTTTCCGGACGAATCCTTCATGACAAGGCCGTTAGCTGCAGCGAACGTCGACAGTGAGAAAACCTTTTCCTTTATCTCCGGGAACGCCTTGATTATGGAGAACGCCTGTTCATCCCTTACAGTCAGTATGAGGTCGTTGCAGTCGTAAATGGCGGGATTTGCCCTTCTTGATTCTATTGAGTTTATGCCAACGCCGGAGATCTCCTTAACAGCCTTATCCATCTGGCTGTCAGGATCCATGCCGTCCATGGCGGTAAGGCCTGCCGATTCGCAGTAGATCTCTACGCCCGTGTCGCTTTCCCTGTTGGAAATGTAAGGTTCGTTCTTTTCGAGCATTCTTCTCATGAGAGAATCCATGCAGGCGGACAGAGACGTGTTGTTGTCATCCACGAAGAGCACCGAAGCCGTGAATGTATCCTTAAAAGCGTCAAGCGGCAGAGGCGTTCTGGCGGGCCTTGCGGGAGCGGGCATTCCGGGAACGAGCGCTTCCTTCTTGCCTGCTGCCTTGGATAATCTGTTCATGTAAGCGACTGATAAGCCCTCGCCGTCAAATCCCTGAGCAAGGATAACGTCCACTTCCTGAACGTCCAGATATCTCAGGCCCTCGAAAAGTCCGTGGGAAGCTGCCGAAACATCAATTGTCTTTCCGTAAACGCAGAATTCAGTGTGAGCAGACAACAGCTTGTCGTTCATCTTGTCATACATCGCCTTGATCTCACTGCCGCAGTAAAGGCCGATCCTTGCAAACGGGTTGGAAGATAAGATCTCTCGCGACCTTAAGATAAACGGCGATACGATATTTACAAGTTCCTTGGCTTCATCGTCGGAAAGCTTCTTCAGATCTTCTACGGTACATGTTATTTGGCTGATCTTGCCGTCGGAACCCATGGCGTCGTCGCCTTCGATCTTAGTTCCCTCGGGCATCTTCATTATCTCGACCTGCGCATAAGGCGCGTAGTGGCGGTACTTCATTCCGGGCGCCTTGGGCGTCTCCTTATCAGCTAATGAACCTGACATAACTGCTTCTCCTCCATTAAGTACCGCATCGATATCTGCCTTCGTAACGGCGCCGGGTCTTAAGATGACCGGTGTCGTTCCGGTGCAGTCGACAACGGTTGATTCCAGACCATATTCCGAATCCCCGCCGTCAATAATCGCATAGATATACCCGTCCATATCTTCGAGAACAGATCTTGCTCCCGTGGGTGAAGGTCTGCCGGAGAGGTTCGCCGAAGGCGCTGCAACAGGGACTCCGCATGCCTTGAGGAACTTGTTTGCAACGGGATGGGAAGGCATTCTGACTCCGACGGTATCAAGACCTGCAGTGGTCTGATCCGAAATGCAGTCTGCCTTTTTCATTACAACCGTAATAGGGCCGGGCATGAAAGCGTCAATGAGCTTTTGCGCCAGAGGCGTGATCTCGGAAACGATGCCCCTTATCTGCTCCTTATCTCCGATGTGGCAGATCAGCGGGTTGTCTGCAGGACGTCCCTTTGCCTCGAAAACCTTCTTAACCGCTTCACCATTCCTCGCATCACAGCCGAGGCCGTACACGGTCTCTGTGGGAAAGCCGATAACTTCACCATTTATAAGGTGCTCAGCGCAGTCCTTTATGCCCTTGCCGTCTGATGAATCTATAAGTAATGTTTTCTTATATATCTTTTCGCGTTCCATAAGATCCTCTTATCAATCTTCGCCTGAGCCTGCGTTCTCGGCTGCCTGAGCCAACGTCAGAGCGTCAACTATCTCGTCAAGATCGCCGGCAAGTATCGCATCCAATTTATAAAGTGTCAATCCGATCCTGTGATCGGTAACCCTGCCCTGATGGTAATTATATGTACGGATCCTCTCGGACCTGTCTCCTGTTCCCACCTGGGATTTTCTCTCATCGTTATGCTTGTCCACATCAGCCTGATGTGCAATATCCCACAAACGCGACTGCAGGACTTCCATGGCCTTTTCCTTGTTCTGAATCTGGGATCTCTCGTCCTGGCAGGTAACTACCATTCCGGTCGGAAGGTGCGTGATCCTGATTGCAGATGAAGTCTTGTTGATATGCTGTCCGCCTGCGCCCGACGCCCTGAATCTGTCGATCTTAAGATCATTCGGATTGATCTCGACATCGGTAGGCTCAGCCTTAGGAAGAACCGCGACTGTCGCGGTCGATGTATGGATCCTTCCGCCTGACTCGGTTACGGGAACTCTCTGTACTCTGTGAACGCCGCTCTCGAACTTCAGTCTGGAATAAACTCTGGTGCCCTCGATCTCGGCAACGATCTCTTTATAGCCTCCGAGCTCCGTAGGGCTCTCATCAACGATGCTTACATCAAAGCCCTTAAGCGCAGCATATCCCTTATACATCTTGAATAGGTCGCCTGCAAAAAGCGCGGACTCTTCACCGCCGGCGCCTGCCCTGATCTCGAGGATAACCGATCTGTTGTCTCTGGGATCTCCGGGAGTTAAATAGATCATGAGTTCTTTCTCTAGTGCTGCGAGCCTGTCCTTGGCATCGGCAAGCTCAGAATTTGCAAGACTTCTCATCTCATCGTCGCCGCCCAGATCACCGCTCTCCAAAAGCGTCAGGATCCCTTCGATCTCCTTCTCGCAAGCCTCATAGCTGCGGATGGCTTCGACCTGCGGGTTAAGGGCTGCAAGTTCCTTGGAATACTTAGTGTATTCTTCCGGACGTGAAGCAACGGCCGGATCACTTAATGTTCCGGTCAGCTCTTCATACTTCGCTTTTATAAGGTCTGTCTTGCTCTTATCTATTGCCATAGTTATACAAAATTATCACATAAGTATAATTATTTCCAATTTAGGCACGTTCAGGCCTGGTTATGGTGTATGTCTCGAAAATGCCCGGCAGAATTCCAGGCGGTGCCTGGAAAAACGCCCGGGTTTTCACCGCAAAAAAGAACTGCTTTCAAAAGAAGACAGTTCCTAATGGTCTATTTAAGCCTGAGGCGCGGGCGGAACGACAGGCGGCTGGGGTGCTGCAGGCTGGGCAACAGGTGCGACAGGCTGCACGTTGGTCAACACCTCATATTCAAGCTTGTGTCTTAAGGGCTTCTGGCAGCGCGGGCAGTAAACGAATCCGTGCGGATACCATGCTCTGTGGCCTAAGTCATATGTATGGTAATCGAATTCGAAATAGCAGTATTCGCATCTGCAGTGGAATGTCGGGTTGTACTGTTCATATCCCGGTACGGGATTGGGATTTACAACGCCGGTGTTCTGAACCCAGGGAACAGCCGGACCGGGCTGAGATACAACGGGCGCAGGTGCAGGTGCAGCTGAAGCTGCGGGGCCGGGTGCAGGTGCGGAAGATGCTGCAGGATTCGTTGACTGAACCGTACGGAAATCGAATCCGCACTTCATGCAGAAATTAGCACTGTCAGCTGCCTGTACACCACATTGAGGACAAAACTTGCTCATATCTATTCCTCCTCTTATTCCATAACTCGTCTCGTTTATACGTGACAAATAGATTATAAAGCGAGAACAATAATCAGGTCAAATAAGCGGGGCGTTATCGGATATTCGTTATCTGTTATCCACTTTCTCAGGATACATGTCGTGGTTGAAGAGCCTGTCCTCTGCCACCTTTTCCCATTTCGTTCCGGGCTTGCCGTAGTTGCAGTACGGATCGATGGAAATGCCTCCGCGGGGAGTGAACTTGCCCCAAACTTCGATATATTTAGGATCCATGAGCTTGATCAGATCCTTCATGATGATGTTAACGCAATCTTCATGGAAGTCACCGTGATTGCGGAACGAGAACAGATAGAGCTTTAACGATTTGCTCTCGACCATTCGAACGGAAGGAACATAAGAGATCGTGATATTAGCAAAGTCCGGCTGTCCTGTGATAGGACAAAGGCTCGTAAATTCCGGACAATTGAACTTTACGAAATAGTCATTGTCAGGATGCTTATTCTCGAACGTCTCAAGAACAGACGGATCGTAATCCTGACTGTATTTAGTGCCTGCACTTCCGAGCTTTGTAAGGCCTTCTTTATCACGCATAGTTATTACCCCTTTACGATGTTGTATTTGATGCCGTCGTCGTAGACATCGATGCCTTCCTTCTTCTTGATCCATCTTACGACGATATATGTTACCGGCGTAAAGATAACTTCATATGTGACCTTGAAAAGGTACTGGAAAAGGATCATCTTGAGGACTACGGAATTCTCCATCGTTCCCCAGAAAGAGATCGTGATGAAGATTACCGAATCGAGGCCCTCTCCGACAACAGTCGAGAGGATCGTGCGGAGCCAGAGGTTCTTGCCCTTTGTTGCAACCTTGAGTTTGGACAATAAGATCGAGTTTGAGAATTCTCCGAAAAGGTATCCTGCAAAAGAAGCGGCAGCCACTCTCGGCGTCGTACCCATAACGATCTCATAAGCGCTCTGGTTTTCCCAGTAACCGGGATGAGGAAGAGCGATGGTTATAAGGTAGATCAGAACTGCAAAAAAGCTGCAGCCGAATCCGAGCCAGATGATCGTCCTAGCCTTTTTAAATCCGTATACTTCCGTGAACACATCGCCGATGATGTAAGTCAGAGGGAACAGGATAACTGCGGCAGGAAGAGTAATGTCTGATGTTACAGCCCACATCTTTCCTGCGATGAGGTTCGAGAGCAAAAGGCATGCAACAAATACGATGCCGATGCACATGAATAATCTTGATACTGTTTTAGATTCACTCATAATTCTTCTCCAAATAAAAAATGACTCCAAAACAGGAGTCACATTCAATCAAACATGCATATGAGTAATGCAATCTAAAACTGATATAAATGATTGTCCTGGTTTTGTTTTCCGACAGGATGGCACAAACGAACTGTCGGCGCATGTCTTTCGCGCGCTCAATAAAATAACATCAGTGATAGATAAGGTCAAGAAGAAAAATCAATTAATAAAAATCTTTGTCAGAGCGATCTGGTCACCGGTAAGTGCGACATAGATATCTTCATCGTCGGTCTTTATCTTTGTCGTGCACTTAAGGAAGATACCGCCGTTCTCTGTCACGGTCGTTATCGTCTTTCCGTCTCGCTTTATCGAGATATGGCAGTCCATACCCTGTTTATTCTGCAGCTTCCATTTTTCCCAACCGTCGAATTCGGAATTCTTGCTGATAAGGATATCGTTCTCACCGTAGGAAGCCGCATCCCAGACCTCACCGTCAAGCCTGATCAGAGCAAACTCACGGTAGTCTTCATCGGTTACCTTTCCGCCCGAGGAAGCGAAAATACAGATAAACGGACAGTGCCATATGAGTCTTGCCGTAGGAAGGCTCATCGTATGGAAATCGATCTCCATTGAATCCTTAAGAAGCACGCCGTCCGTTGAATCGGTGCGGTAGTTATCCACCTGAATATTAGGCACGTTGCCGGCCTCGCAATCGATATAGGAGACAAGCTTTGCGATCCTCGGAATGTAATCAGAAGGCACGGGTTCTTCACAGCGCTTGATCGATGTAACCTCCAGGCGGTAATTCTCGCCGGTAAAGCTGATATAACTGAACCTCGTGCTGTCCGCAAGGGCAATGATGTACTCGACCGAACCGTTGCTGCTGCTTATCTTAATGAGAACGTGATCTTTTACTCTGCATGCTTCGATGTCATATTCACCGCAGACGTGGTCCGCAGCGCCTGATGAACTGACTGTTGTTCTGATATCCCTTGCGTCGTCCAGACTGTAAGTACCGTCAAGATGAAGTGAAGCATATCTGCTGTAGAGCAGTTCTTCACGCAGTTTTCCGGTCTCATGAACCCTTCCGTCAAGTGAATCGAATAATACCATTTCCGGTCTGCACTCAGCTTCGTCATGGCCATCCAAAGGAGCTATGCGGATATGAATGTTCATTTTTGTGCTCGGGAATATCAGGATGCCTTCAGTATGGAATGCATTCGATGCTTCAAAATGGAATTCGTCGTTGCCGGAAAATTCCTTGACGTCCTCTTTCTCGCGCATCTCATATTCCTGGTCCTCGTCAATGATGTGGATCATCTGCGCGGCGAACTGCGGATCGAACTGCGCACCCATTTCCTCGATGAGGATCTGTCTTACGGTTGCCTGCGGGAGCGGATCTCTGTAGCTTCTTTTCGACGTCATGGCATCATAGGCATCTGCTACTGCGATTATCCTTGCGATCTCAGGGATATCTTCTCCCTTGAGCTTATCCGGATAACCTCTACCGTCAAAACGTTCATGATGATTATTGGCACCGATGCTTAAATGCGGGAACTCCACGATACTTGACAAGATCTGCTTTCCGATGACAGTATGCTGCTTGATTGCCTCATACTCCTCCGGAGTAAGCTTACCCTCTTTATTAATGATCTCGTCCGAGACACCTATTTTACCTATATCGTGGAGCAACGCCGCATAATAGATCTCTTCACATTCCTTCTCGTTCTTGCCGGACATCCTGGCGATCATCTTGGAATAACTTGCCACCCGCGCGGAGTGACCGTGTGTATATGTATCCTTGGCATCGATAGCGCTTGCAAGAGCTTCAGCCGTCTGTTCGAAGAGGCGCTTCATGCTCTGCTGCTCTGCCGTAAGCAGTTCGATCCTTAAGTCATTTGCGTGCGCATATGTCTCGTTCATGTCCTTGAGCGCGAAAAGATAGAGCAGCAATGCCATCGCTGCGATCGTGGTATTGATGAGCGACAATCCGTATAAGGTCAGCTGCAATGCAGAAGCAATGAACGGCAATAACGAGAACAGCAGTAATGAAATGCTCATCGCACGGTGGAGCTTCTTAAAGCTCTGAATGATTACCGTTATCTGGATCAGGAGCATTGCAGCAGGGATCAGGTAGCAGATAAAAAATGCCGGTCCCCTCTGATAAGTGTTGGAGGCATCGAAAGAATAATACAGTCCCGTAAACTGGGATATGATGAGCATCACTACTCCGGCAACTCCAAGATAATTGACTACCCTGAGGCGCTTAAAGCCTTTGTCATTGTTGGCATCCTCATAAAGGTTTACGAGATATGCGTTAAAAGCATACAAAACGCCGATATTCAGGAAAAAGACCGTGAAATTGCTTATCCTGACGACCCAGTAACCGACCTCGGAAGGATTGCCCCTGTATTGATAAGCAAGGCAGTCCGCGATCATTATGAACATCGCGCAGAACTCTACGGCCAGAAGCGCTATGCGTCTTTTTTGCGGGAGTGATCTCATCAGTAGAACAAAGACGGCAATCATGCCGCACATTGCACTTAAGACCATCATGATGTTTTCCTGATGATCCGCCAAAAATCCGATCAACGTATTTGCCAAGATAAGCGCCTTCTTTTAAATCAAAAAAATTTAAAAACTGCTTGATAGGCAAATTATCAACCTCTATTGACAATTGGTCAAGTGTAATAAGCGATTTATATTGAAGCCTGGGGCCTCGGACAGCCGCAATGGCCGCAGAAATTGAACGCCGAAGGTGTCGCACACACAGGGCAGTACCAGGTCGTGGACATAGGGCGCTGGTTTCCGCATTTAGGACAGAAATTCAGCCGGTTTACGCTTCCGCATGAACATGTCCATCCGCCGATAACGCTCGGTCTGTAGATTGTCTGGACCACTCCGCCGGCATCAGGCAACGGAAGACTTACAATGCAGAAATCATTCCTCGAAGTCTTTACGATCAGGATGCAGGATACAACGAACAGCGCGATCACAAAACCGATCCAGAGGACAAGGCTCAAGCCTGTAAGCACGTCAACACCTGAAGCGCCGCCGCCCATTAAGATCGCGTCGTAGATTCCGTGTATAACGATCGGGACAGCCATGGCAAGAGCCGTAAATCCTGCGCACGCGCCCTTTTTGTTAGTGAGGCTGGCATACTTTGCTTTGCTGTAGAAGAAGCCCATGAATACGGCAAAGCACGCATGTCCCGGAACTGCCGTAAACATACGCAAGAGGGCTGTACCGATTCCGCTGCCGAATACATATGTGACGTTCTCGAAAGCTGCAAAACCCAGTGATACGAAGACAGCATAAACGATAGCATCGTAGTTGTAGTTGAAGTGCTTGTTTTTCCAGGTGATGAGTCTTAATACCAGGAATTTTCCCAATTCCTCTGCAGGGGCTACGATGAGCATCGCATCGAAGATGCCGCCTAAGACCGTATTCGACGGGAAGAATAAATTGAGTACAATTCCGCCTACGAGCTCGGCGATTATCGCAGTTACGATCGTTCCCATACCTGCAAAGAACAGACCTACGAGAAGACCAAACGGCTCTTTCTCCTTCTTGTCATTAAAATAGATAAAGATCAGAAGTCCGACAACAGGGATCAAGGCCAAAGCATATAACATAACAAACTCCTAAAACTCAAACCGGATTGATTTTTCGGGAATAAGGATATCATTTTTATTGGGCTGTGTCACTTTGCTGACCGTAACGCACATTCTCGTATTCTTCCCTGAGAGCAGAGATCTCCTCATCGCCATAAGCACGAAGGACAGACTCGATCTGTCCGGGAGTCGATGTATCGCCAACAGGAAGTCCTTTTTTCATTGCACTGCGGGTCTTGTCATAGAACTGTTTTCTGACGGCACGTTCGTGACCGGTTCCAAAATCATAGTCCTTTCTGGCTAACATCTTCTTCAGAGCTCCGATGCTTTCAATGGTATCGATTACAGAACCGTCATCATCGATTTTTCTCGCATCAGCTTCTTTCATGGCTTTCTTGAGAAGCCTGTACAATGCTATAACGATCAGGATAATGAAAAGAGCCACGCCGATGAATGCGATCACCGTAAGAATGACGGCGAACACAGGACTCTCCTCAGTTGTAATTCCGTAGTTGACGGCTTCCTCTGTCACATCAGAATCCAGTTCACCGGTATCGATCTTTGAAAGCAGCGCCATCACCCATCCAAAGACTTTCCAAAAGGCGTCATTGAGCTTCCAGAATAATGAAAAAACGGAAGAATACGGGAATACCAGAACAATGCCGAAGGTAACAATGACAAGTCCGATAAGGAATATGATCGTCATGATGTTCTGCTTCTTGAGCACCATGGTGGATTGCGATTTCTTGCGTATCGAGTGGTAATACTTCTTATCGAAGACCGCGATCTGACGCATTACAAGGAAAAGCAGCGCTATTATAACCGCATTTATAACAAGGAACCTGACAAACAAGATCCTGTCTATTTCAAGCTCATGGGTAACTGCCCATCTCCTGTAAGTATTATTGTTGTATACATCTGTCTGTGTGAATTGGTAGAAGAGCCATCCGACTATGTGTACAGCTGCAGGCGGAAAAATAATCTCAGCATCAGCAGCCGAATGCGACGGCCTAAAATAATAAATGAACGAGAACAAAGTCAATGCAACAATAAATGCGATCAGGTAAAACCTGGTCCTTCTGTCGAGACCGAATCCCAGCACTTTGATATTTACGACCGTGAAATAGAAAGCAAAGGATACAGCTAACTGGACGGGAAGATTTATATAGCTTTTCTTTATGCCGCTTCTGCGGATAAAGGTATGAATGAGTGCCAGTAACAGAACAATATACGGTGAATACATGCTGATATCTATTTCGACGACATAGAGCTTTATTATCATCAGGCATGACATTATGGTGATAGTCACCATCATAGAATAAAGGCACTCAGCTAAAAGACTGTCACGAACAATAACCGGGCTATTAAGTTTTGCGTGAGCTTTGGGAGCAACAAAGCGGGGATCATCAGTCATGTCCCTTCACCTCCCATCTCATGTAAGCAGACGCGATATTCGGTTCGATATCTGCTTCGGGTGTAATCTTATAAGCCGGCATTATCCAGTTAATAGCCGGGCGGCGGCTTTTCGCGTCTGACATAAGAAGACAGAAACCTGCATTGGACTGAGGTGAGATCACGACAATAAAGTCATCATGGTCAGTCAATTCCAGGAAGTTCTCAAAAGCCTCGGTAAAAGGGACTGCCGCCTGTTTAAGATCGATCCTTCCCAATATAACGGCTTTCTTCTCCAGCTCAACTGAACTCGCGGATGCCGAAGCTGATAAAGGCTCGCCGGTAACAGCATCGCGTCCGTTGGAATATAACGAAGTCTGCACGCCCCATTCGGAAAGCTTGCTGAGATATGTGTATGCCAGGCTGATCGACTTCTCGAGAAGTGAAGTTGAACGTTTCTGGTTATAGTATTCAAGATTTAAAAAGATGTGAACCTTCGGCGCATTGGTTGAAGCACGCTGATTGACCATCAGTTCGCCTGTCTTGGCACTTGCCTTCCAGTTAACGCTGTTCATCGGATCGGTCGTGACATATTCACGGATGCCGGAGAGCGTAAAAGGATCGGTAATGAGAGTCCTTCTGCGCTGAAGTTCGCTTAACGTAACGGACGTAAGCATCTCGACAAATTCGCCATCAACGATTTCAGGAAGGACTACAAGTTCAGATTCGTTGTCAAAATTAGTGTTATAACGCGATGTCAGGAACAGATCTGCAGTTGTGATTCCGACTCTTGGGAAAGTATAGTATCCGCGCTTGCTGCACTGCACTTTGATACGTCGCGTATGCTTTGACAAAGGCTTCATGGAAAGCATGTCTTCACGGTACATGTGGTCCGATGCGGAGACATTGGTCATGTCATAAAAATCAAGTCCCCTGGGAGATTCGAATTTGAGGATGATGAACGGCAGCGGAAGCCTCTTCCTGTTCATCGCGACCTCAATGAGTTCTACGTCTTCACCGCAGTTTGCGACATCTTTCGAGAAATACACCGAGAGATCAAGATCATCGAGCGCATGATAACGATAGTAGAGACTCTCTACTATGAATACAATGCCGAGAACTGCGATCAGTACGATGATTTCCATGTGCGAAAAGACTTACTTTGTGAAGTCCTCTGTCGGGCAGGAAACGCTGTTCAATATCTTCACCAGGATCGCTTCTGCGCTGTCACGCTTCAGCATGAGCTTGCCGTCAGAAGAAAGTGATCTCTGAGAACGCATCGTAAGTCTGTGTGCGAGTACGGGAACAGCAAGTTCCTTGAAATCATCAGGAACGCAGTTCTTTCTGCCTCTGACAAAAGCCAGTGCCTTTGCAGCAGCAACGAAAGCGAGAAGCGCACGCGGGCTCGCACCGATTGCGATGTCAGCTGATTCTCTTGTCGCTTCAACGATCCTTGTTGCATAGTCGTAGAGAAGATCAGATACGAATATCTTCTTAACTTTATCCTGCATCTCTTTTATCTCTTCCCTGTTCGTAACGGATTCAAGATCGTTAAGCGGATCTTCCGTTGCAAATCTCTTCAGGATCTCGATGCTCTCGTCATGAGTAGGATAGTCCATCTTGATCATCATGAGGAAACGGTCGAGCTGTGCTTCCGGAAGCGGGAAAGTTCCCTGTGATTCGACGGGGTTCTCTGTAGCTATTACAAGGAAAGGAAGATCGAGTTTTCTTGTCTCGCCGTCTACCGTTACCTGCTTTTCTTCCATGCACTCGAGAAGGCTCGACTGAGTCCTTGCGGTAGCGCGGTTGATCTCATCTGCAAGAAGGATATTTGTGAAAATAGGACCTTTGCGGAATACGAATTCATTTGCCTGACGGTCGAAATAATTGATACCGGTCAGATCTGACGGCAGAAGGTCGATAGTAAACTGGACACGTCTGAAATCAAGATTCAGCGATTGCGCCAGTGCCCTTGCGGTCTTGGTTTTTCCCGTACCGGGAACGTCTTCGAGCAAGACGTGTCCGCCTACGAGGAGGGATACGAGCAGGAGTTCAATCTGCTTATCCTTACCTACGATAACCTTGTTTACGTTGCCGATCAGCTTCTCGGAAAATGAATTCATAAACGTGATCCTCTCAAATCAAAATTATACAAAGCTATATGACTTGTATTTTCGATTATACAAGAATCAGGAAGTAATTTGATAGGGATAAACTCTGATATTTAACCTGTCTATTTATTCAGAATATAGATAATCCGAGCTGAAGAGTATTATTCAGGATATCCACACCGAACTGGCAGACGAACTTGCCCAATATGAACATTATGATGCCGACAATGATCGTAATGACGGCAATTATCTTCGACCAGTTCTTGAGGGTCTCCCTGCCCAGGATGACATGGATGATCGTGAAGATCAGATAAGCAAGCACGCCTGCAACAAAGTAGAGACCTGCTTCCTTGAAGTCAGTCTTAAATGAGAAATCGAACGCGCCGTTTGCCGGATAGAAGTACCATACAAAAGCAGCGACAAAGACAGACCAGAACATCTGGAAAAAGAAATAGACACCTTTACTCATACTTACCACCTAACTTTAAGAGTTTTATTATTTGCCAAACAGCATTATATCATTTTATTTAAATAATCAAGAATCTTTGTTTTTGGTACCTGTTGACAGGCTAATTCGGATTAGCTATAATCTGGCTAATTTGAATTAGCCAACAGCATCGAAAAGTCTGATAGACGAATTTTGAGAGGTCAATATGGATACAAAACAAAGAATACTTGATGAAGCGCTCACGCTGTTTTCCGAGAAAGGCTATGCCAATGTCTTCGTAGGCGACATAGCTGAACGCGTGGGGATCAAGGCTCCCTCACTTTATAAGCATTACAAGAGCAAGAAGGCTATTTTCGACGCCATCATAGATAAGATGAACGAGAGCTTTGCTGAGCAGGCAAAGTCCATGCAAATCAATGGGTCGGATGCCGTTGCAGATGCGGAAATATATAAAGGACTGCCCGAAGAACAACTGTTAAAACTCGGCCGCCAATTCTTTCTCTATTTCCTTCACGACGACTACAACCAAAAGTTCAGGAAGATGCTGACTCTCGAGCAGTTCCATGATGAGGATCTTGCCAGGATCTATTCCAGGATCTATGTCGACGATCCGCTCTCTTATCAGGGAATGCTTTTCGGGTTCATGGTAACGTCCGGCATACTCAAGACTGACAACGTACAGATAATGACGCTCCACTTCTACGCCCCGATCTATTATCTGCTCACGATCTGCGACAGGGAGCCTGACAGGGAACCTGAAGCATTGAAATTGCTCGACGAACACATAAAACAGTTTGACAGGATCTACGGGAGAGAAAACTAATGATAATTACTGTAATCAACGGACAAAACCACAAAGGAAGCACATATAATATCGGGAAGATCCTTGTCGGAAATCTCGGTGAAAATGAAGTTCATGAATTCTTCCTTCCAAGGGATCTGAATCACTTCTGTACAGGCTGCTGCAGCTGCATCAAAGATGAATCCCTTTGTCCTTTTTTCGAAGAGAAAAAACGCATAATGGATGCCGTCGAAAAGTCCGACATCCTCATCTTCACGACGCCGACTTACTGCATGCGCACATCCGCTCCGATGAAGGCTTTTATTGATCTCACATTCACCTACTGGATGTCGCACAAACCCCGCTCATCCATGTTCTCAAAAAAGGCCGCTGTAATCTCGACTGCCGCAGGCGCCGGCGCGGGATCAGCCATAAAAGATATCACAAATACACTTCTTTACTGGGGCGTCCCATACGTAAAAAGTTACGGCAAAGCTATACAAGCAACAGACTGGGAGCATATAAAGCCTGAACTTAAAGAAAAGATCAATAAAGATATGGCCGCTCTCGCGAAAAAGCTCAGGAATTCAAAAGTCCATGCAGGCATAAAGACGCGCTTTATCTTTTCGATGATGCGCATGATGCAGCAAAAAGGCATGGGCGCAGGAGAAGAAGAAAGAAATTACTGGCAGGAACAGGGCTGGCTTGATAAGACCAGACCGTGGAAAGCCGCATGATCTGCCACCCATATAGGAGAACAAAATGAAGGTAACAGTAATAAACGCAACAGAGAAAAAAGGCGTCACATACCGCCTTAAAGAATGCTTCTTAGCGCCTTTAAGAGACAAGGCTGAGATAACGGAATTCTATCTTCCCAAAGACGGTCCGGGATTCTGCATCGGATGCACACAGTGCTTTTTGACAAAGCAGGATCTCTGCAAGGACGCTGCGAAGGTCCAGCCTATTGAGAAGGCTCTGCTCGAAGCAGATCTCCTGGTCTTCGCCTCCCCTGCTTATGTATTTCACACGACCGGCGCAATGAAGGCATTGCTCGATCATTTCGGATACAGATGGATGCCGCACCGCCCTGCCAAAGAGATGTTCGGCAAGCGCGCCGTCATCATCACCCAGTGCCTCGGTGCCGGCGGAAAGTCCACCGCCAAAGATATAAAGGACAGCCTCTCCTGGTGGGGTGTGAGCTACATCAAGACATACACATTTAAGCTCATGTGCGAGATCAACTGGGACAAGATCCCGGAGAAGAAACGAGCTGAGATGTGTTCTGTCCTCACTAAGGCTGCTGAGAAGTTCGCGAAGATCGACTACAGCAAAAAGGCCGGCACAAATCTTATCGTCAAAGCCAAGTTCATGGCCGTCCGCATGCTTCAGACAGGCCTCGGCAAAAAGAATCCTGAATACACTGACTATAATTACTGGAAAGCAAACGGCTGGCTCGGCAAGGTCAGGCCGTGGAAGTAAAGGTCAGGTAAATAAAGCCCGTCTTATCGCAAATATTCCAGAAATAATTCCGGCCATGTCGGACTTTTTTCTAGAAAAACATGTGGTGTATTAAAGTATTCCGACTTACCCGCTAATATACCTCTTCACCTTCGACACCAGCACGCAGATGAAGTAGGTCACCGGATATGCGATCACCAGAGTCAGGAAAAAGTTAAGGATAATATTCATTCCCGTGAGGCCCAGGAAATACTGGCTCAGCACGACCACCGGGAAGTGAATGATGTAGAAATCAAAAGAAGCCTTTGCATACTTCGAAAAAAGCGCATTCGTCTTATTGAGATGATCATGCCCGATGCACATCAGAGCCGGAATGCCGCTTATAAAACTTGAATAATTGCAGATATTTTTCAGGAATACCGGGCCGATTTTAAAGACATAAAGCGTCGCATTGGCAACGGACGTGATCACAAAGATCGCGATTATCTCCCACTTAACGCCGGTGAGTTTTTTGATGAAGTCCGGTTTGCTGAAGACATAAAAACCGAGGAGATAGCAGCACAGATATGTGATCAAGGGCTTGCCCAAACTCTTTACGTCAAAAGCAGCTGTTGCAGCAACAGCAAGAAAGATACCGGCTGCTATAAGAACATTCTTTTTCTGCGGGAGGAACCTGATCACTATGCAGGACAAAAGTGATATCACCAGCAGCACCAGCAGGAACCAAAGATGCCCCAGCGCAAAGCCGCCGTCGTAGCCTGACAGATCCGTGAAACGGGAATAGAAGATTACATAATGCTGGATGAAATTTCCTTTGTAATGGTTGTGTGTAATGTCTGCGATGTAACTAAGGATAGGGGTATTTATGATAAGACCTATCACCAAAGGGATTCCGAGGCGCTTGAAGCGCTCGCCGATGAATGAGCCATAACCCCTTTTGGCAAGCGAGTAAGATGCAGAGATTCCGGCCAGCAGGAACATCAGAGGCATAAACCAGGGGCTGATAAGCACGACCACAAATGCAAGCGGCTTAATGTCCTTGAAAAAAATGTAGTTCTTCTCGCCCCATGTGTTGTATGCCATGCACGCATGATAGAGGATCAGCAATGAGATGGTGATCCATCGAAGATTATCTATGTAATGAACGCGGGGCGTGCCGGCTGATTCAGATCGGGTTTTCATGGGAATATTTTAACAGATATAAAGGCTTTAATAAGATGCATCCGTGCGCATTATAAGCACAACGCTTACCGAATAAAATTTAATGTTTATCGTTAAATTCTTGTTGACAAAGATAAAATCACAGAGTATAGTTAAGCCATCTTCGAAGGTGAAAGCTTAACAATTCAAGGAGAATAGGATTATGAATGAAGAAAATGTAAAGATCGCCAAGATCAAGAAGAGCTGCCGTATTGGCAAGATTGTATCCATCGTGCTATTTGCAATATGCGCAGTCCTGGCTATTCTTTGTCTGGCCGGAAGCATCAAGATATGGAACATGGGAAAAGAATTCGACGATAAGATTAACAGTGCAATACTTTCAGGTGTTGTCTCGTCCGGTGATGAGATCGGAAGCGCCAATGCCGTTTCTATTAATATGGGTTCCGTACCTGTTGACATGCACTCAGACATCCCTGCTGTTCAGGCCGCAATGGACGATCATCCCATCGCCGTTGTATGGAGCACTTGGATCTTATCCTTAAGCCTGTTTACTGCAATAGGAGCTGTGATTTTCCTTTTGCTGGGTTCAGTTTTTTCGACTATCGCGAAAGAAGCAACTCCCTTTACGGCAAAAGTTAAGAAAAGAGTTACCACTGCTCTGATCATCACATCAGTTATACTTTTCTTAACATCAGGCACAGCTTACGGCGCGATCTGCCTTGTGGTTACTTGGGTCGTCAACGCTATCCTTAATTACGGTATGACCTTACAGGTTCAGGCTGACGAGACTTTGTAAGGAGGATTAATATGGGACAGATAATACTTAGATTAGACAGAGTTATGGCAGACCGTAAGATCTCGCTTAACGAATTATCAGAGAAGGTTGGCGTGTCGAACGTCAATCTCTCGAAAATGAAGAACGGCAAGATCTCGGCGATCCGTTTCTCCACACTGGAAGCGATATGTGATGCGCTTGACTGCCAGCCGGGTGACATCTTGGAATATAAGAAGTAAGGACAAGGGGACAATAGGGATAGGAATAGAAAAAGGCCTCCTCAGAATTGAGGAGGCTTTTTAATTGAGTTAATTACCTTCGTATGCTTTATGGGTTCCGGTATAAGTCTGCTCTTTTGGATTGGCGTCAAAGAAGATCGCTTTGCCGGTCTTTTTCTCGCCATTAGATTCATACTCGTAGAGAGTATAGAAGACGATCCATTTATCACCCAATCCATCGGGTTTCCCTTTTTTACCTACTTGCGGGAATGCGTGATCTTCGAAAACAATATTGAAGTTCTTTTCATCTACTTCATCGTATCTCTCGACCGTGGCAAGCTCGTAATACCACTCGCCGCTTTCACCGTATTGTTCAGCCATATGCCCGACGAGCTCATCCGTGATCTCAGAAGATTTTCCGGCCGGCTTCTTAAAGCCTTCGCCCAAAGATTCCATTATATTCTGCTGTTGGCTCTCGGAACCGAAAAGCATCGAGAATATGGTTTTTGGACCGATATTTGCACCAGGCATCTTTGGCGCATTACGTTGCTGTGTCACAAAGAAGAACGTCAAAAATCCTGCCAGTGCTAAACAGACGAGTCCAACCAGCAGGCCCTTTACCAGAACAGGTCTTGAGCTATGGTATATATCCTCCGGATGGTTTGGATCGATCCTTATCGAGACAGGACCCATATTAAGATCGGCGTTCACGCCGTCGATCATGCGGTCATATATGCCTCTGTACTCTCTTCCCTGATATGTATACTCGAATATAGGAGATGTCCGGATATACATGCCGCGCCTACTTCCGCCACTGTTCGATTTGTCTTCTAAGACCCTCGAGTAACCGACACATTCTGCACTTATCTCTTCCTTATATTTCCTGCCTTTAAGATTCAGACTGGCGATAAAGCCAACGAGCATCATAAGTCCGACCGCAGCGAAAACACATATCACCATAAGAAAGAACGCACCGGAGACGCCAAGCAGCTTTTCAAAAAAGAGCGGAACGGCTCCTGCAAGACCGATTATTCCGAGTGATAATCCGGCGCTCTTTGAGGAACCGGAATTAGTGCCGCCATAAAAAGTTGAGCTTCTGCTGTTCTTGGTAATCGCCGAATAAAAGCCCAGCGCTGAAAACACCAGAAAGAAAGCCCCAAAAGCTGCTAACATATTTCCTGATATCGCGGCTCCGATTATAATGGCAAAAGCCAGGATCACGATTATTAAAGGAACAAAGGACGGCTTCTTTCCGCCCTTGCTGCCTGCAGCATCCTGGTAGCCGTTTTGAGCGAGATCCTGCGAGCGAGCCATAAACGCGCGCTGCTCATCTTCAGTGAAGATCTCTTCACTGTCATCGCCTTTAAGTTCATTCTTGAAATACTTGTAAGCCACAGTTGCCATACCGCGGCATCTTTGAGTGTATTCCCAGATAAGATTATTCTTATCTCTTTCGGAAAATGTCTTATCAGTGCTTACGAACTGGTCGATCCTGCCGTCTTCAAATCTCATATTTATTCTGTCCCTTCCGCGCGGTAATTACCGCATATTCCAAAACAGAAATTATCACAAGAACATTTGATAATCAACAATCAGGAACCGTCACCGCAGGCACTTGAAATCAGTCAATCCACCTTGGTGGCGACATGCGCCAGCTCTCGTTTGCCGATGAGCTTGTCACCATCAAAAGTCAGCTCGACAATATAAGGCATCCAGCCGACGATCCTTAAGAAATCATCAATTCCGAAGGAACTGTCATAATAATTCAGGATCATCGAAAGGGCCGTCCCGTGTGTGCCTATAACAACGGTTTCTCCTTCATGCTTTGCAAGGACTTCTTTCAGCGCCTCAACATTTCTTAGCTGAACAGACGCAAGGCATTCACCGCCCTCTTCCGCGCATGTGAAATCAGCCCACCTCTTTGCAAGCCAGTCATCGTCCCATGTGCCGGCTTTCCTCTCGCGAAAACGTTCATCCGTTTCTATCTTCATCCCGAAGTAATCTGCCGCAGTCTGAATGGTATCCATGCTTCTTTTATACGGGCTGCTTAAGAAACGGTCAATGTGAAAATCTTTCAACGTTTCCACAACGACTTCCCTGCTCTTAAGGCCCGCTTCAGTAAGAGTCCTTATCCTGTCGTCCTCGCCATACTTTGCCTGAGCATGACGCACAAAAATGATTCTTGTATTCTGCACTTTTCTATCATCCACCTAAAAAGCAACAAAAGTGTATTCTGTAGCCACATTGACATGAGGAACGAGAAAGCCATGCCATTGGGATATGCTGTCCTGAAACTCTTTTAATCGTCTCTGATAGTCTTCCGGTTCCGGAATAAGCACTTCAAACCTGCCGTACTCAATATAAAACACTTCGCCGAAATAGTAATCTAAAGCCGACAAGACAGCCAGACAAGCTTCATCACCTGCACGAAGCCCAAACTGATCCGTAATGCATTTCCATTCCAATACAAACGTCAATTTATGAAACGGAATTTTCTGCTCACTATACTCAGCTATCTTGGCCTCATGCGCTTCTTTCGATGCGTTGCAAATATCAAAGAGACACTTTCCCATTAATTCCATATCTGACACCAAGAACTATGTTCTGTTCCTATGATCATCTGACTACTTATTAAATATCTTCAGGGAAGCGGCCTTCAATGGCAAATTCACTTGAGCCGTCAATTACACCGAAAGGTGCCAGACGTTCATTCAGTTTTTCTCTGAAGTCCTTTCTGTCAGCTACTTCCATCGGGAAAACATAACCGTAAACGAGATTGTTCTCATCGGTTATCTTAAGCTTCACATTGAATCTGTCGAGTTCAAAACTTTCCTCGCCTTCGTATTCGCTTATGTAATTAGGATCATAAGGTTCGTTAAACCGGTCAATGGCATATTGCTCGTAAGGCCTGTCAGCAGAACTCTCGTTTATGATCGCAAATCTTGCCACATCGCAAAGTGGGAATATCTCTTTGCCCGGAAGGATAAGATAATTGTTCGTCAGAAGCACCATTGTCTCAAACGGTGCGCCCTTCACCATATATGCATCATAGCCTTCTTTAATGTCTTCATACAATTCGTCTCTGCCAAACTCTTCGACTCTTGTATTAAAGAACGGAACTTCAGGCTCATCCTTCTTTTTGAATAATTTCTTGAAAAAGCCTCCCGTCTCTTCATCACTATCATAAGGGCGGTTCCTGACAGGCTCTGTGTATAATACCTGATCGATATTGATATCCGTAACTTTCATTCGTTGCCCCCTTCTCCCCAAAGCTTGCACGATTGCAAAAAGGACTTTATCCGGCTCTTTGATTATACCAATTTAACAAGTCATTAGTCCTATTACCTGTTGCTTTTCCTGCATCTGAAGAATATGAAGTCAGGCTGGTGCACTACTCCTCCGAATTTATCAGGATGCTCTGCAAGGATCTCATCGGGCACAGTGGATTCCTGGCACTCCTCAATTATGAATCCTGCACCTGCGATGCAGTTGATCAGCGTGGAAAACTTTCTGTGATAGACTTCGTAATCTTCCACCACCCACTTAAAGTGGCGGATGCCTTCAATACCATAGTTATGAAGGTTCGCGTAGAGTCTCACCTTATCTTCGGTCCTTGTATATCTGTCGTATGTGCCGTCGTATGCAGTTGAGATCGGATGCGACATGGAGAATACAAGATATCCGCCATCGTTAATGAGCGCAAATATATCCTTCAGGAGCTTGCCGAAGTCCTCCGAATAATCGAATGCCAGAGAGCTTGTAATGATGTCAAACTTCTCATCAAGCTGCGCAATGTCTTCAAACGCTATGCGCTTATAAGTGATGTTGTCTGCCGAGTTGTTTTCCTTTGCAAATTCGAGCATCTTCTCAGAGATGTCAGTTCCCAGAACCGATGCCGCGCCTGCCTTGGAATACTGGAGCGCGTGCTGGCCCATGCCGCAGCCGATATCAAGGACTTTCTTATCCTTCATATCAGGAAGCATCGCAGTAATGATCGGCGATTCGATCACTTCATTGAAATTGATCTCATCGTCCCTAAGGCCTTTGAAGTTGTCGAAAAATGCCTCGTTGTCGTAAATGTTCTGTTGTGCCATATTATCCCCCTTTATAATTCCAACTTCATGAAAACGTCAGCATAGACATTGTCGTTAAATCTTTCAGTGTTCCTGAATCCGCATTTTTCATAAAGTCTTAACGCCTCTTTGTACTTAGACATTGAGTCAAGGACCATGAACTTAAATCCGAGTGCATTAGCTTCGTCAATTGCAGCCTTGATAAGGCGCGTTCCCAAATGTTGTCCCCTGTATGCCTTATCAAGATATAAGGCTTTGAGTTCAACAGTATACGCATCGATCTTTTTTAATGCAACAGTTCCAATGACTTTTTCTTCGTCAACAAGACAATAGAAGGCTTCGAAAGCATTTTCGATGTCGTTATAGAAATAATGCCTGCCTTCAGGTTCGAACTCCTTGCCGAGTTCTTCAAAACACCTGTCAGTAAAATCAAATACACGCTGCTTGTATGAAGCATCATAAACAACCAGATCTATTTCCATGTGACCGCTCATTTCTTCTTAGGCATAGGAAGCTCGGGATACATTGCGTCAAAGAGCTTTTTTAAAAACTCTTTGTTCTCAACTTCGTCAACCATGACCATTTCTTTCGCGCCCTCGTATGGGAGTTCCAATTCAGCATCGGGCATGAGCTTTAATGAAGACTTGGTCTGCTTAACGAGGAAGCGGTCATCGTAAATGCCGCCTGCGACTTTACCTCTGTAGTAGATAATGTATTCGCCCATCATGGCGCGGACTTTTATGTCGTCGAGCAGTGATAACTGCTCCAGGATAAAATCCAGATATTCTTTACTTGATGCCATTTTCTTTAATCCTAAATGAAAGATCCCAGGAATAGCAGCGCTGCCTTCTTTGCAAATGTACCGAAAGACTTAGGCCACTGGCCGTCGATCTTGCCTGTTTGTCCGTTGATAACGATGGTGTAGAGTTTGTTATCGTAGAAGAACGAATTGATCCAGACAGGAACGATCAGATACTTATACTTTAGATCGAAATAGTCTGTTCCGAGTTCAATACCCATAAGGTATTTTGTCTCATCCTGCTTATTTACCTGATTCTTGAGATAGAATTCCATCTCCTGGCCGAGACTGTTCCATGCTTCGTTCAGGCCTATCGAATAATGCTCGCACGGGAAACCTGCAAGGGCATCTGCCGTATATGGTTTGGCTTCATTAGTCCTGTAGTCTTTAATGACATTAAGAAGAAGCTTGTCAGAGCATAATTGCTTACTTGCCACTACAGGGAAATCATCTATCTGATGCTGGAACTTACCGCACTTGAAAAGCGTTCTGTTGTTCTCTGTAAAGTGGCCCGTGAAGCGGTTTACCGTGAGCACGTCGAAAGTAAACAGCGGCACATAAATACCATAGAACTTATTAAGCTGGGCATTCTGCGCCAGGAGTTCAGGCGCAAGGAACCTGTCCTTGATCCAGTCCTTGAATATATAAAGCGCGCGGTTTTCCGTGATCTTGAATGGGATGATCCCGTTAGGAGCCATTATATCCCCGGAAGGATCAGCAGCCTCTACTGTCGTGGAACCGCAGAACGGGCAAAGACCGGATAACTGGAGTCTATTCTGGATCGTCTCAGCACCGCACTGCTTGCAGGTAACTACCTTGGCTTCCATTCCCCAGTCGTGGCTCGCGGTATTCTGGGCACTCAGAAAATCCTGCTCATATACCGGGATCTTCGATACCAGTTCCGGAATGATCTCCTTGTGGCCGCACGACTGACAAAGCAGGTTGTTAAAGCCCGGCTGGAAGATCATGGTGCCGCCGCACGAAGGACACTTCCTTGTCTGTTCCATAAGCTAATCCTCCCTTAATCTCTGATCCTCATCTCTTGCCTGTATCAATAAACCTGATCAGGTCCTCAACATTATCAAATTCATCGTAATCGCCCATAATTCCCTCGCGGTGATAGACGATACCATTCTTCTCATTCTCCTCCAGGCGGTCGAGAAGAGCTTCAACGCCGAATCTTCTTGCATATTCGGTAAAGCCAAGCGCCTTTATCTTCTCAGAGAAAAGACCCTTCCTGCAGTCACTCTCACCGCAAGTCCAGCATGCAGCAATATTCTTCTCGATACAGCACTTTCTGTTCACGCAGAAATCAGCATCTTTACACCAGGAAAGATCCTTAAAGCCGTCTAGTCTGCAGCCTTTACACTCGACGTTCTCGGAGCACAGACAGCAAGCCAGTCCACATCTTGCAATTCCTAGTTCACGCTTCATATGTTTCCCCTTCCGGCTGTTTCATCATGCAATAAGATTATATTCTATTTTACACGAATAATGCTTTTCCCTAATAGATTTCAGCGGCTAGAAAAGCATTAAAGCAGGCAGTTCTTAAGTTTTTGTCCTAATAATCAAGGCTTGGGGATCATCCCTCCGCCCCATTCAGATACGACAGTGCCATGGCGTTTGTCCAAAGACGGGTTCATTCCGGATAGATCCTGAGGCTCTATATCGACAAACTCATCTGTTGCATACCACAGCATATTTACTCTGATCTCAACATCGGGATCAACGCTCAGGACGAGCTTTGCCGAATCAGTATAGGCCTTTGTCTGGAAAGTGATCACGTTATAAGGATTCTTAACCATAAGCGGCAGCCAGAACGCTTTAAAATCAGCAGCTTCCGTCTCATTCAGTCCGAGTTGCGGAAGGACTTCATCAAAGAACTCTTCCGTATCAGCGCCTCTGACGCAGAAGCCTTTGCTTAAGTCATATTCCATATCAAGATCAGCTTCCCAGAATAAGAAGCGGTAATTATCACCATTTCTGTCTGTAAGGACACCATCACGGCTTGCCTTAACTGTCCAGCCATCATTTCCGTACAAAGGATATGTGGAAGTAAGCTCTCCGTTAAGTTCAAGCTTTACGTCGATATATTCGTCGCTGTCACTGTAAAGATAGATAACCGGCGCATGCTCTTTGACGCGAGGCGCCAGCCTTGCCTGTTCTGCCTGTTCTGCAAGTTCGTTATACTTGTGTATTCCGAATGCTCCTGCACCGAAGAGAACTGCAACTGAGATCATCACAATAGAAGTAATTATCAATCTCTTGGACCCGCCGCCCTCTTCTCTTCTTTTGGTTACAGCATTCATCAGCAATATGCTGAACACCAGGACTAAAGCAGATGGGATCAAAAAGATAAAAATGTATGCCAAAACGACAGATCTTACCCTGTCAGAACTGCCATCCTTAATTGCGATTACAGGAGTATAAGTATTTGTATCATTAGGATCATAAACAAACGTAACCTTCTTGCCCTTTGAAATCTTAATATTTCCGCAGCCATCGCCGATGCTGTCATAAACATAAGTTGAATTAGATGCATAGAACCAACGTTCTTCTGACCGCCCGGCAACCCTGATATTTGCGGACCCGATCCTCTCGACACCGATCTCGACAGAATCAGTTTCGAAATATTCCGGCTCATCTTTCCAGGTGCCATCCTCTGCATCTTTGATTATGCTTAATAAATCAAAGCTTTCGATCTCTTTGACAACACCCGTAAAGGAAGGGAAATCATCATAGCTTCTCTCGATAATTGCATACTGGCTGTCCGCATTTACTTTAGGAGAGGTATTAAGAGCATAAAAACCTACTAAGTTGAGCATTATCAGCACGAACAGTTCTATTCCTGTTATAAGTATTCTTCCTAACGGAAAGTTCTTGCCCATTTTCCTGCCGCCTTTCCTGATAATAACTGTCCCTGATATCTTTTATACAGATTAGCACAGAAATTGTTGCAGTTCTTTCTAATCCTGAGGGATCCAGTCATTAAATTCGCTTCTGATATAAACGGCGAGATATTGATATCTGACTTCATCGCTGCTACTGACTTTATAAGCACTTTCTTCAAGCTGTAACTTGAAGTCTTCACCATATTCGATTTTTGTATGGTTTCCCGCTTCTTCTGGGACACCCCGAGACTGTTAGACAAACAGATAATACTAATATCAGCGGCAATATCTTTTTGAACATAGAGCTCCCCATTCACCATATAAAACAAACAACAAATTGCTTCCTTTTTCTGACCTAAGACTATCATTTTCGAAATGTATGAGGCAACAGAAAAACTCTGACTTTTATACCGACAAAATAATGTTTGACGAACGGTGCAACATTTCCGCCCGGGCGTCTGTATATAGAGTAACAACGCATTCAATGGAAACCCGAAAACCATATCGCGTTGCAAAAGGAGGAAATAATCATGAAGAGAAAGGTATTAGCAGCAATACTGACAGGAACAATGGTATTGTCAGCAACAGCTTGCTCCGCGGGCGGCAATTATAATACTGCGTCCACGACGGTAGCAAACTACAATTACGCCGCCTCTGAAGCAGTAGACGGGTATATCTACAATGAACCCACCGAATGGGAAGGAGAGTATCCGGAAGAAACTACTGTTGCAGGACAGGATTTCAACACAGAAGAATACAACACAATAAAAGAGAACAGTTTTATTGATGTTCTTCAGAGCCCCCTCTCAACTTTTGCGGCTGATGTTGATACAGGCACTTACTGTAATCTCAGAAGGATGATCAACGGCGGCTATAATCTCAGCAATATTGCATCAGCAATAAGGACCGAAGAAATGGTCAATTATTTCGATTACAAAGTAGACAGCAAGGATGATGTCTTCAGCGTACAGTATTCAGTCGGCGAATGTCCGTGGAACAAGGATAATAAGCTCCTGATAATGACGATGCAGGCAAACAGCGAGACAACGATCACAAACGAAGGCAACAATTTCGTATTCCTGATTGATTCTTCAGGCTCGATGAACAGCCAGGATAAGCTCCCTCTCGTAAAGGAAAGCTTCAAGCTCCTGGCAGGCCAGCTCGGTCCCAATGACAGAGTATCCATCGTAACTTATTCCGGCAGTTCCGCTACACTCCTGGAGGGTTCCAACGATTACAAGAAGATCTGCAAAGCATTGGATAAGATAAGCGCAGGCGGCGGAACAAACGGTTCCGGCGGAATCACGGCAGCTTACGAATGCGCTACAAAGAATTTCATTAAGGACGGCAACAACAGAGTCATCATCGCTTCCGACGGCGATATGAACCTCGGCATCACAAGCCAGAGCGGACTTGTAGACCTTATCAAGGAGAAGAAGGAAACAGGTGTATTCCTTACGGTATTGGGCTACGGCCAGGGCAACTACAGCGATGCAAACATGGAATCCATCGCTGACGCAGGCAACGGAAATTATTTCTATATCGATACCATCGACGAGGCTGAAAGAGTCCTCTGCGAGAAACTCATGCAGACAACGGTAACCGTAGCTAAGGACGTTAAGTTCCAGGTCGAGTTCAATCCTTCCGAAGTATCTGCTTACAGACAGATCGGATATGAGAACAGACAGATGGCAGCAAGCGATTTCAACGATGATAAGAAAGACGGTGGCGAGATCGGCGCAGGCGCACAGGTAACCGTATGTTACGAGCTCAAGATGAGAGATCCTAACGCTACAAACGACGACGGTCTTAAGTATCAGGATACAGTCCTCTCCGACAAGGCCGGCAACGGCGAGATCTGCACAGTATCCGTAAGATATAAGGCACCCAACGAAGACGAGAGCAAGCTTATCCAGTACCCTCTCGCTGATAAGGGTATCAGCAATCAGGATGACTTCAATTTCATCTGCGGTATCATCGAGACTTCACTCGTAATGAGAAACAGCGAATATAAGGGCACTGCCACATACGAATCAGCATATGAACTTGCTAAGTCAGGCAGCATCAATAACAAGTACAGAGAAGAATTCTGCGGTCTTATCAAAAAGCTCAAATAAATATTGAGTTCCACTCCTATCAACAAAGGCCCTTCAGGCACAGCCTGAGGGGCCTTTTAAATTCGTAAAAAGATCCGGATCAGTAATACCACATAAGATATTGGATAGCCACCGAGCCTTCGATCCCGATGAAGAAAGTAATGATGTTTATTCCTGCCGAGATGAGTATGCACCACCATCTCCACTCATCGACTTTCCGCCATCCGAACAGGATATATAGAACAGTCAGTACAAGATGCACTGCAATTCCTCCCAACAACAAATAGACAGGAATAAAGCTCGTGTTTCCATTTGCATCAGTTATGCTGACTACTGAGAACAGATACCAGGTGATCGATGTTATAAAGACTGAAACAATAAACTGAATAATAAAATACGGCCACTTACTCATAGCTGATCTTCCCCTTCCAATGCGCTATACCGATTATTTTAGCATAAGAGAAGAGACGGGTAATTTGATATTTACAGTGTCTACATCAGCAGGTGATCACCAGATGTTCATTTGCGATGTCGTTATAGACCTTACATCCTCTGCCGGATACATCGAAAACATGGACGATGTCAGAGAGTCCCTCATCATCGGAAAACTCTCCGATAAGGTCTGGAGAATCTTCCAGCTTACCGGGATGGAAGTGTATGGTCTTGGAGTTGTTGAATACTGCAGTATATAGTATCTCTGCCTCAACAAGATCCTGGAAGATATGGCTTCCGTATGAGAGTTCCGGATTATAGCCTGCACGGGATTCTTCTGTCTCACATATGATCTCGAAAGCACTTATATCGGCAAATGAAGTCGGTACGCCAAGCTCAGGAGAAGTCGTTCCGACACGGCCCGGAACAATGAGCATCATGTGTTTTTCCAAGTCTCTGAAATGCCAGTTGAGCTTACCGATAAGTCTTGCCACAGCGGGCTTATCCTTATAAGGCATGTTGTAGTATTTGACCGGATCGACATAAACAACTATGTCCAGCTCGTTGGCTTTGGACATGCCCATCGAAGATCCCTTGCTCTCGAGCAGGATCTGATCCTCGGTCAGACCCTCAGGAATGACAGTTCCTGAAGAAGTCTTCTGGATCTGAAGCGGACGGCACTGCAGCAGATCGATCGAATAATCACCGTTGTCGGATATGTTAATCGTAAATTCCGTATCAACGGGATACTCATATTCATCCTGAATGCATCTGAGCATCCTCTTCATCTGCTCCATCAACTGCTTATTTGAGACAAGGCCCTTGCATGAAATGAACTTTATCTGGCGCGGCCTTCCCATCTCACGAAGTCTCGATTCCGCATCGTAATCGTGCTCTAACAAAACGTTCTCAAGATATCTCGGAATATCAGCTTCGAGCTTGTCGTAAGTAAGCTTCTCGAGAGTATGAGAAGTCATGTTTATGACCTCTGCTTTTCCCTGCGAGAATTTGTGTTTGTCAGCTGAAGACGAATAAGAAGACTTCTCCGGCATGTCAAGATTTACAATGCGCGGATAAGATCCTTCGGTCCTGTCTACCGCAGATGTTCCTAAGCCCATAACGAGCCTTAGCATTCCCGCTGACGGATCGGAATCTTTCATTACTCTGTAAGGACTGTACGAATAGCCTACGCCTGCCGCGCACGGCATATAGTAAGAACCGTAGTATGAGCCTGATACACGCTGGATAAGAAGCGCCATCTGCTCATCACGCTTATCAAGTCCCCTTCTCTTTCTGTAGTCAAGAGCAGAGAGGCTCATGGAGCTCGCATAAACAGTCTTGATCGCGTTCTCGAATTCTTCCAGGCGCTCTTCGGGAGTCCCCCTGTTAACACAGAAAACAGATTCGTATTTTCCCGCAAATGCGTTGCCGAAGCCATCCTCAAGGATGCTGCTGGACCTTATGATGTACGGATCCTGACCATAGTATTTTATTATGCGTACAAACTGCTCACGCATAACCGGTGAGAACTCGCCTTCCATTATCTTTTTCGCAAACTCTTCAGCGAGTGTAAAGAAACCTTCTTCTGTTCTCTGTCTGATCCTGAGATCCCAGAGACCGTTGTCGACGATATATGTATAGTAGAGGTCAGAACCGACATAGAAGGAATCGTGTGGCTCCAGACAGTCTGCAATGTCAGGCTCCTTATTTCTGATGACGGATCTCGCCAGCAGCATGCCGCAAGCCTTACCGCCGATCATGCCGGTACCTATCATATGATCACGGACAGCGAAATAATCCTCCGGTGTGAAATTTCTCTTTACCATCTCACGCATCTTCTCGTCACGGGTCATCATGATGTTACACATTCTTGAGCACTCTTCGGTAATGTCAGCCTGACTCTCATGAAGGATCTTCGTGCGGTTGAAGAATCTGTCCCAGGAATCGGAGAACTGCTCTTCTGAGGATCTCTGTGCCTGACCCAGCGTCTGATAGAATCTGCTGGACTTTACACCATCAAGGATTGGCCGGAACTTACCGGTGTCAAGTTCGTACGTATGAGGCAGGAACATCGTATCCGAATTTCTGTTCCAGACCTTCTCCGGACGCACATAGATATTCCTGCTGTCAGAATAGACATCGATAAAAAGCTGAGTAGTATTAAGTATCTTATTTATGGCATCGACTGAATGCTTGCCTCTTATTATCGGGAAAAAGGCAACCGTATCCAGAATAAAAAGAAACGGGCATGTGACCTTGAAAAAGTTTCCCATCATGAGGTCAGTTGCCCACGCAGTCTGAAGTTCGGACAGGCAGTCGAAAACATAGAAAGCATCAAAGCCTTCCTTCTCGATAACATTATGTATATCTACCGTAAATGTCTCAAATCTGTGGGATAAAGGGATCGTTACCGTCTTGACCTCAGGCCGGTCTTCTACGAGCGGTTCGTGACTTGCAAATCTGAAATAGATTATATTTCGCTTATCTTTTACGGCCTGTTCAACATATGGCTCCATGAACAGCTTAAACTGAGCCAGATCGGACACACGCCAGACGACGTTATCGCCAAGCCTGATATTATCAAGCGCGGTATCCATCTCGGGGATGCCGCTTAAGACCCTGTCAAATGCAGCCATGGTATCCTCCTTTAATTCAGTATAAATGCAAAAGAAGATACAAGGGCATACTTTCTCGGCATAGCAATAATGCCGTTTTTGAATAGACAATAAGAGGCAGTCTTATGACTGTCCCTCATTATCCTTATTATCTTTTTGAGCTTCCTTATCAAGCCTCATATGGATGTTATCTATGTCTTCCATCGCTCCGCTGCCATCATCATCGGGAGCTCTGAATCCGCCTCGTTCAACGACTCTTAGGAATGCATCGACAACATCTTCTGCCAGCTGCATTCCTCTGGCATTGGCGATAACAGATACGACCTTCTCGAAATTCATTCTCTTCCTGTACGGACGGCTTGAGTACATGGCATCGAAAGTATCAGCAACTCCGATTATCTGTGCGACTCTAGGGATTTCTTCGCTGGTAAGGCCCTGAGGATAACCTTTTCCGTCAGGTCTCTCATGGTGTGATTCCGCACCGACAGAAAGCTCCGGCATGATGCTGATATCCTTTAACACGTTATATCCGAGTGTGGTATGTGACTGGATCTTGTGATACTCATCATCGGTCAGCTTGCCCTGTTTGTTGAGGACTTCGGAAGGTATTCCGATCTTTCCGATATCATGGAGAAGTGCGATGTTGTAGTACTTCTCGACTGTCTCATTGTCATATCCGAGTTCGCGTGCAAGAAGAGCCGTATACTCGGCAACTCTCTTGGAGTGGCCGTTCGTGTACTTGTCCTTCATATCGATCATCTTCGCGAACGCTTCAACGATCTCTCTGATGAGGGTCCTGTTCTCTTCCTGTTTCTTAATGAGAGCAGAGGTCTTTTTCTTAACATAGAAATGGACAAAAGTTACTATCAGGAAATAGAACAACAGGATAAATATCAGCCAGAACCAGAGATACTCGCTGAAGCCTCTCTCCTTTACTATCTCGATCCTGTACTCATTGCTCTCTTTACCCATTGAGTCGGATATAGTCATCCTGAACGTATAATATCCGCCCTTGAGGTTCGTGTAATCTATCGGCTTAAGATCGTGCTTTGTGGTGGTCTTCTTGCTTGAATCAAAACCCACGAGGTAATAATCGACCTTGGGATTCCCCAGAGTATATGAGCAGATGTAAGGATATACCGTGATCTTTTTCGTGCCCTTCGGAACCGTTATCACGCCATTTTCCGGATATATCTTTACACCGTCAGCATCGACATAAGGAACGCTCATTCTGATGCTGTTGACACGCTCGAACTGCTTCTCGATATTGACCTTGGTAACACCCGTTGTGCCTGCGATGTAAAGCATACCGTCATCTGTTACGCAGCTGTATGAATTTGAATTTGCTATGCTTGGGATGCCGTTATCAATACCATAGAAAACCGGCTCGATCTCTTCGTTCCTTATCAGATCTTCTGCCTTCACGACATAGATTCCGTTGCTGCTGAGTATCCAGACTTCACCCTGGGAATTCTCATACAGATCGAAGTTGTTTGAGAACGGGAAATTATTGATCGTATGGATCTTGTAATCAATCGTCATGTAGGCTATCGAGTTGCTGGTAACTATCCAGTAGACATCCTGATCTTTGGCCTTCTTGATCCTCATTACGACATCTGACATCAGGCCGTCTTCAGTTGTTATGTGCTTCATTCCTGACCTGCCGATGACATAGATACCGTCACCGTCGGTACCTGCCAGCCTGTCTCCGTTCCTGCCCTCTTCGGCAGTCAGGATCTCGGTATTCTTTATGCCTGATTCCGCACCATACACCTTATCGACCTTGTCATTTCTTATTATGGCAAGTCCTCCGGTACATGAGACAAGGAATGAGCCGTCACTGCATTCTGTCACAGCCCTGATCCTTGTGGATGGCAGGCCGTCTGCTTCGCCAAATGTAACGACATTCTCGCCGTCATATCTGACAAGACCCAGATCATTAAATGTGGATATCCATATCCTGTTCTGACTGTCCTTGATTATCGATCTGATCCTTACGTGTTCAAGCATGGAAATAAGGTTCAGGTCTCCCAGGTGCTTGCCTGAAGCTGTCCTTGCATCTTTTATCCTGACCCTTTCGACAGGACCGTTCCTATCTATTACGGTAAAGCCGTTATCCATGCCGATGAAGAGCATGTCTTCGTAATAGCAGGTTGAATTTACAACGGCATCCTCCAGTTCGTATTGATCGAAAATATCGGTAAACTGGTTCGTTACGACCTTCATGACGCCCTGTTTAGAAGACGCGAACCAGAGATTGCCCTGATAGTCAGCAGTAACATATTCGATCTTGGAATTCATCGGGATATTCTCAAGTGCTTTGCCTTCAGACTTGCCTTTGGCATAGACATATACACCGTTATCGGCACATACCCAAAGGTCCCCGTCGATCATCTTCAGACAGTTGATACCGCCTAACCCTTTTACACTTTCCCTGTGGGCTTTAGGGAATCCTTCTGTCAGGCTGCCGTGCCAGATACGGGACTCACTGTCTCCAAGATAAAGACTGCCTGTTTCTTCAGGATCAGTAAGGATCGTATGTATATTCTCGATCCCGAGGTCATCCTTCCCGCTGAAATACTCAAGCACGCGGCCGTTCTTCAGAGTAAAGATGTCTCCTCCGATGGTTAATGCATAAGTAATTCCGTTGCTGCCGGTCTCAAGACATCTGATATTAGGATCCTTTATCTTGGGATCGGTGATTACTCTGAATTCTCCGTTCTTATCGAAGATGACCGGACCCTGAGAGGTGCCGGCATATACATTTCCGAACTCATCTTCGGCAAAGGATTTCACAAGAGCCGAAGGCATGCCGTCGCGCTTATGGTACATCCTGATGCTTCCGAATCTGTCGATCACGGCGGCACCGTTATCATTTGTGCCGATCCAGAGATTTTCATTGCTGTCAACAAAGAGGCTTACGACACTTGCGATGCCCGTTTTTGAACTGAATCGCTCGAAAGTGGAGCCGTCGTATCTTATAAGACCGCCGTAGCTTCCGATCCATATAAAACCGTCGGAAGTAGTTGCAATAGCATTAGCTTCAGAAGTCGGAAGTCCGGTCTTGTTGTCGTAGAGAAAAGCCGCCAGGCCCTCCCGTTTGCCTGTGGGATCGATAACAAAACGGTCATCGGCTCTAAGGCCGGACGGAATAAGCGAGAAAAGAACAACAACGGTCAATACCGCTGCGGCAACGGACCTGGAAATTCCAGACAAAATGTTCCGCTTCTGTTTCATAAAATTATTTTAACACTCTATATTTTTCTTTTATCATTACAGAGTTAATTAACTGTTAATAATTTTAGAAGTAACCGGATTTCTGTCCACGGCTCTCTTTTGCCGCCTCTTAAGGAAGCAACAAATCCTTAACTTGAGTGCTGACGTATTAACTAAAACTGTGTGTGGAGTAATAAAATTCCGCAGCCTGAATTATTCACAGAAGATCAGGTAAGATCTGCAAGTGCCCTTTTGCACTCTTCGATGACGACAGTTTTCTCGGTAAGATCCATCTTGCGGTCAGCCGCGGCCTTCTTACTGATAGCCCTGATCCCTTCCGCATCACCGTGGGCAAAGCAGTCGTTTATGTTGTTAATACGGGTCATTATATTCTGCTTCAACAGCGTGAAGTAATTGTCTTCCTGCTTTATGACCGTCTCTTTTTTCTTCTCGAAATGACGTCTCCACTTATCGACGTTGCTGTCTTTGAATGTCGTATCGCCGGCATAGATGCCAAACTCGATCAGACGGTCCCAGGACTCGACCGGCGTGTTGGAAGACTCCCTCTTCATTCTTCTGAGCTTGGATTTGATCAGGGACGTACCCTTCATGTAGACAGCATATTTATCGAACTTGGAAGGATCGTCGAAGAACAGATATGTCCAGATCCCTTCAAGAATATATTTGGTCTCCTTATGCGAAGAAGCAAACTTTCCGGCGTACTTGATGAACTCGACGAAGACTTCGCTCCTGTCAGCAAAAAGGTCACGCTCTTTCTTGGAGATATAGTATTTCGAGCCCGTGCCTGCAAAGAAGGAATAGAGCATCTCACTCATCATCTTAAGGTCTTCCATCGAATAGTGATCCTTAACGCAGACAAGGTCATCAAGAGATATTTTCTCAATGCCTTCTCCTTCATATTCACGCGTGAGAACGGATTTGCCCGAACCGGAATATCCGATGACAAAGCAGAGATTGATGCTGCCCTCATCAAAAGCTTTCTTGTTGTAGTAAAGATCAGGTTCCGATATGAAGAACGTCTCGTTAACCGGAACAGGAGGTTCGAACTTGAACCTGTAGCTGAGAGATATGAACATATCGCATACATTGCATCCGAAGAGCCTTACGGAGTAGTAATCAGAATATCTTCTCTGCTTCCGGTTAAGCTTCAGATACTTCATGAGCGATTCTATAAGTTCTTCTCTTGAACTTACATCGTCACTTATGAGAGCTATGTCTTTATGCCGCTTCAGCTCTTCAAGGCTTAACTTGTCATCAGTCAGCAGCTCTCTCATCTTTTACCAGCTCCATGAAGATGTCCACATCGTCACGCTTGAATTCCTTAAACCCGCACTTCCCGTAGACATGAACAGCGCGCGGATTATCCGCATATACGCTTAGGAATATCCTGTTAAGTCCAAGTTCATTAAATCCGTATTCGACAGACCTCATCAGCGCTTCTTTTCCGTAACCTTTATTCTGCATCTTAGCAGTGATCACGATACCCCATTCAGCCGCATCGAAAGTGCGGTTGAAGAACTCGATGTTTCCTATGAACTCATGCGTTTCTTTCTCGAGCATCGAGAACATGGTCGCATTGTTATCCATCTTGTCCTTGATGTAATCTATCTCGTCTTTCTCGCTCAACGGTTCTCTTCTGTCACCGATGAACCTTGCGACATTCTCGATGTCATTTACCATCTCAAGATATTCCGGCACGAGATCAAATGACGGTCTTATATAAATAATGTTCTCTGATTCAAATACGGCATCCATAGCGCTAAAACACCTTTCAACATCCGTCAGATCCGGTCACTTCTTCCCGGTCTTGGGTTCCTTCTTAAGAAGCTTTCTGATCGCTTCAAGACAGCAGTTAGGATTAAGGCTGCTCATCATGATCGCATTATTGGGACGGATAGGCTTGATGATGTATCCAACGATAACGTTGGTAAAGATCTGTGTTACCAGTGAAGCTATGGCTGCTCCGTAGATTCCCATGAGAGGGATAAGGGTTACGTTTAAGACGACATTCGCGCCTGCTCCGAAAAGATTGATTACCCAGAGATATTTCTGCTTATCGTTTGCAAGGATCCAAATATTGCGTACCGAACCCAGATAAGAGAATGTCGTATACCAGACCACTATCTGAAGGGCTCCGATCGACTCATAATACTGCTCTCCATAGGTAAGGAGAACGATCGGCTTAGCGAATACCGTCATTACGATACTCTGCAGAAGCGAGAGGTAGATGATGAACGAATAGAGCATCTTAAGGCGCTTTTTAAACAGTTCTTCATCATTCTTCTGAGCTTCGAATATCCACGGTCTGAACGAATCGATGATCGCCGCAAAGAAGAATCCCGTAGCACCTGCAAGGATCGTTGCCGTCGAATAAAGAGCAGTCGCCGAACTGTCAATGAGGCCCTTAAGCATGATCTTATCGGTCTCTGCAAAGATCATTACCATCATCGAAGACAGGATGTAATGCTTGCCTTTGTTGATAAGTTCCTTTCCCAGCTTAAGCGAGACAGAGAGCTTTTGCGTCTTCTTTATGTGATAGATGATATACATTCCGACAGAGCACAATAAGTACTCCAAAGCGGATGTGACTGCAAACCAGTAAACGCTCTTGGATGAGGCAAGGATATATATCTTGTATCCCAGGACCGCGAAATGGACAATAAGGCTTATTACCGATGAATACTTGGCCATCAGTTTTGCCTGATACCAGTATGACATGAGGTCCGTTGCTTCGAAGATCAGCTTTACACCGTAAAGAGCGCAGATGATAACGGTCTCTGTCTCTCCGGGGTTAGCTACATATGCGAACGCGGTAACACCGGCGATGCAGGCAAATGCTGATACGAGATTGAGGAAAACGCCTGTTCCCATCGCTTTTCCTTCACGTTCGGGATGCTGGACGATCTCCTGTACCATTATGTTTCCGAATCCCAGTCTCATCAGCGGTACAACAAATGAGACCACCGCCATCGCGTATGTAATAGAACCGAAGCTCGATTTGCCTAAGAATCTTGCCGTGAGCATGTTAAGAACGAATCCGAGAATGGACTGCACTAATTTACAGCCTATGATCCACGATGCGTTCCTTGCTACTTTACTTGTCATTTCCCTATGCCTCTGTAATTTATGAAACCAGATTTTACCATAACGGCTCTACTCATTTGCGGCAAACAACTTTAAATACTCGGCAAATTTATCATCCGCCGAGAATGCCTTCGCCCTTTGCTCAAAAGCAGACGGCTCAAACGGTCCGGTCTCACATATGCTTATTATCTTTTGTTCTACGGCATCGATATCGTCTTCGACAACAACGCCGGTCTTATCATCAGGGATCTCAGGACTGCCGCCTGTCTTAAACGTCATTACGGGCGTTCCGCAAGCAATAGCTTCCATGTTTACTGTCGGATAGTTCTCTTCTCTCGACGGATTAAAGAATAGATCGGCCGCCGTATAGAGTTCTGCGAGTTCCTTCCGGTTGGAAGTCCTGTGGATCGAGATGATATTATCGGGCAGTATCTTGTCGACTTCGTCATCTGTTCCGACAAGAACGATCCTGAATCTGTCGTCTAACCGCTTTGCCAGTTCAATGAAGACGTCTATGCCCTTGCGGTCTTCCCAGATTGACGCAGCGCCTAATATGATGAATTTACCGTCCAGATGATTCTTCGCGCGGAAATCACCTGCTGTGGGCTTAAAAACACTAATATCTATTCCGTTATTGATCACCTTAACGGGATAATCCTTAAGATAGGATTCCTTAACGAGATCAGAGAGCCAGTAAGACGGCGTAACGATAGTCATGTCCTTTACGCCGGTAAACCACTTCTTCTTCAATTCCCACATCTTCTTTGTGCGGTCGACATTCGACGCGGGATAGATATGTATCTGGGGACAATCGTGGCACCCCGTCTTCCACTTGTCACATCCTGCGATCGTAAAATGCACGCACTGTCCCGTGAATGACCAGCAGTCGTGAAGCGTCCAGATGACCTTTATGTTGTTCTTCTTGATGAACTTAAAGAGCATCGGGACATTTATGAAGCGGTCGTGGAGATTATGCAGATGTATGATATCCGGACCGAACTTCTTTACCTTGCGCAGGAAGTTCCATGTTGAAATGACCGACAGGCAACCGTTGTAGCCTGTGTATTTGCTGAACTTCTTATGGAGATTATGAGTGATCTTGTTGCCGATATAGATGGTATTGGCATCAGCAGGCTTATTCCTGCGCGCGTAAAAACAGCAGACGGCTTCGTGGCCTTCCGATCTTGCAAGATCTGCAATCTGAAGCATGATGTGACCCGTGCTTCCGAAATTAACTGTGTTGATCTCTAAGATTCTCATTTTCGCGCTTTTCCTTAACTCAAATCCTCAGGTTCATTCTTTCCAGTTGATCTTCGGCGCGTGGCAGCGGCGCTGATCTTCAGGTGGGAGCTGCATGTAATCACCGAACAATACCCTTAAGCATTCATCAGTCGCAGGCGCCTTGAACTCGGCATCCTCGAACTGAACCATTCTCGGCGGGAAGAGCGACTCCCTGTGGAACACTTCCTTCATTCCGTCGCCCCATACAAGGCATGCAACATATTCCGATGTGTCGAAATCGTATTTCTTCGCATGTTTTTCCGTTCTTCCCGTAAGATAGTGCTGTACGGGGAATACTTTATAGAAAGCCTTCATGAGGCCTAACTGCATTCTCTTCTTCTTCGATCTTTTGGAATAATCAACGATCGTAGCCGCAACCTGCATTCCCCAGCAAAAGCGCATGTATTCGACTCTGCGCTTGATCTGGCTCTGCTTTGCCGGAAGTCCGTCTAAAGGAAAGATATCGATGTTAACGCCGAACGTCTCTCCGAAATCCGCATTCTCATGAACTTCTGTTCTCGTATCGTAAACCTTCGCAAACGGGAGAAGATAATTATTGTCCTTACGCCATGTCCAGACAGAAAGGTTTTCGCCCTTGAATATCTCGAGGAACTTCTCATAATCGGGCCTCGGCATTGCGATGTCGATGTCATCGTCCCACGGGATATAGCCCTTATGCCTTAACGCGCCGAGATATGTACCGTAGAAGATAAAGTAACGGAGATTATTCTCGTCACAGAACTTGGCAACGGTCTTTAATATGTCGAGCATCATCTTTTTTGCTTCAGGAATATCTATTTCTCTCATCCTGTCAGTTCCTCCCGCCCTTGTTCAGGATATCTATCGAAGTGTCTACGACCATATCCGGCGTAGCATCGTCATATGCTTTGCTGACGATATCGAAATCGACTCGGCTTTCACAGTTGGCATACATCCATTCGCGGATCTTTTCAGTCTCTTCCTCCACCTTATCCTGGCGCACGAAAAGAACCAGCGGATATTTCTTAAGAAGTCCGTATGACAGCTCTTCCTCGGAGAAATAGAAATACACTATCGGGTAGCCTGATGCAACACTCTCGAAGATCTTGCTCGATACGATCTCTTTGTCTCTGTTAGCTAGGATTATCTGGATATTTGCGGAAGCATAATATCTGTCTGCTTCGGTCTTGCCGACTTTGCCATAGAATTTAATTGCCTTAGGATCTGCCGCCTGAGCCTTCTCGACGTCCTCAACGCCGTTGCCTCTTGCGAAGATATGAAGGCTTACGTCATGATCCTTCTCCCCTATCTTCGAAAAAGCCGTGAGCATTGCCTGCGGCGGTCTCATCTGATGATTGATCTCACCCTGGTAGATCGCATTTATCTTCGTGGGTTCTCGTAATGCAAGAGGCTCTACTTCAGGCCTTTTTACGACCAGCGGATGCTCTACCCTTAAGATGTTGTCTCTCTTGTATTTCTCGAAATAAGGCTTCCAATTATCGATGTAATATATCATCGAAGAGCAGTCGAACATCTTCTTCTCATACTTCTCGGCATATCCTCTCTTGAGCTTGTGAGTCCATGTAAAGCGGAAGAAATCCCTGTTGTCGCTGTATCTGTCGTAAAGAAGCGGGAACAGCGGAATATTATATTTGCTGCAGAAAAGATACCCGGCCTTTACGCCTTCAACAGGCATGCAGCACGGAACTACGCAGTCTATATTAAGTCCGCTTGCATGAAGCTCTTCAAGCCTTTTGTAAAAGCCTTTCACAAGGCCTTCTTCCATTCCGCTTCTTGTAAAGAGCTTTACCAGTGCCCAGTAGATCTTGTTTAAGATGATCCTTCCCTTGCCGTATAAAGAGTGCTCATTTAATTCGCGTCTCATCTGAAGATCTTTAAGTCTCTTGCTGGTCGCGCGGTATATCTTCTGTCCTTCGAACTCAACGAAGCTCTCATTGCCGTCAGGGCTCTCGCTGAGCATGTAAACGTTATGGCCCTTGTCTACAAAGCACTTTGCGATCTGATATATGCAGTTTCCCGTTGCGGAAAAGTTAGGATAATAACTTCCTGCGATCAAAAGGATATTGTAGGCCATTTACTTCTTCTCCCCCTTAAGACAGCACCTTGTAATAGTAATCCGTAAGCATGCTGCCTGAGCCTGCCTTGGAATAACAGCTGTCTCTTAATATCTTATTCGCGCCATCGCGGTCTGTTTGCTTATCGATTGCGTTTATTATTGCAGTCGCCCATGCATCGATGTCTTTCTCGAGCGGCAGGAAAGTAACGTCTCCCGTAATGTTTACTTCAGGCGGAAAATTGGAGGAAACGACGCAGGGAAGTCCTGCTGCCTCAGCCTCTATGCAGGCAAGACCGAATCCTTCGCCTTTGCTCGGGAGGAAAAAGATATCCATGCCCTGATAGAGATAATTAAGATCTTCCCTGCTTCCGAGCATGCGGATCCTGTCAGAAAGGCCCTTTTCCTCAATGCAGCTTTTGAGCTGTCCTTCGAGAGGGCCGCTTCCGATCCACCAGTATTCAATGTCAGATCTTCTCTTCAGGACTTCTTCCATTACGTTTACAGCAAAGACCGGATTCTTGGCTTCTGCAACTCTTCCGACCGTGCCGACAACATATTTCTTCGCAACGTTCTCTTTCGCTCTTACCGCATCACGCTTGGCGCTGTCAAATTTCAAAACATCAGTGTCTATTATGTTCGGAATGACAGTAAAATCCTTATCGCCGAACATTGCTTTTCCGGCGACGGAAGAACATGCGGTATAATGCGTTGCCTTCTTTGTAAGGAGCGGCAGCAGCATTCTGTTTATCTTTTCCTTAATGCCGGTCTCACCGAGATTTATCGCGTGCGAATGAAGGATCCTTACGGGGATCTTTTTCTTCGCATACTTCATTATCGGCAGCGACTTTAAGATGATGTTGTCATGGATGATGTCGTAGTCGTGTTCGGCGATGACTTTTTTCGCGAGCCTGATGTGCTTAATAGGATGCTCAAGAAGAGGTCCTAAGAAGAACACCTCCGAACCGTTCGCCTTTACTTCATCGATGTAAGGAGATTCGACATAAGACAGGGTAACGATATCGATCTTCACCTTCTTGTGATCGACATTGCGGTAATAATTCATCACGAAGTTCGTAACGCCGCTTGATACGCGGAGATTAGGAACCATCATGAGGACTTTTATCTGTCTGTCATCCATATTAAACGGGTCTTTCCTTTAAACCTTCTCGAAAAATGTATCAGGCCTGTCAGGATTAAAGATCTCGTTGCAGGTCATGACCGTAACGAGGTCTTCCGTATCAGACAGATTGATTATGTTGTGCGTCCAGCCGGGTATCATGTGGACCGCTTCGATCTTATCGCCGGACACGTCGAACTCAACAGTCTCACCGGTATTGATGTTGCGCTCCTGAATAAGGGCATGACCCTTAACGACAATGAAGAGTTCCCACTTGGAATTGTGCCAGTGCTGACCCTTCGTAATGCCCGGCTTGCTTATGTTGATCGATACCTGGCCGCAGTCTTCGGTATGTACGAGTTCTGTGAATGAACCTCTGTCATCTACATTCATCTTCAGCGCATACTTGAACTTGTCAGCAGGAAGATATGAGAGATAAAGACTGTAGAGTTTCTTTGCAAAAGATCCTTCAGGCATCTTGGGCATCATGAGTGTCTTGGGCTGAGCCTTAAACTGCTCAAGGAGATCTACTATCTCTCCAAGAGTAACCTTATGAGTTACGGGCACGAAACAGAATCTGCCGTCGTCTTTTGCAACAGTCTCAACGCCGTCAAATTCGCAGTGCTGCTCCTTGCCTTCAAGAAGGTCGAACATGCCTTCAACAAGATCGTCGATATAGAGGAGCTCTAATTCAGTCGAACGGTCGTTAACCGTGAATTCCTCATCATTTGCGACAGCCCAGCAGAATGTTGATACTGCAGAATTATACTTGGGTCTTGAATGTCCCATGAGATTAGGGAAACGGTATACTGCAACCTTTGCGCCTGTCTCTTCACCATAGAAGAAGAAAAGGTCCTCGCCTGCCTTCTTGCTGCGGCCGTATTCCGAATCGCCAAAGCGTCCGGAAAGTGTTGCCTGGATTGAAGAACTCAGCATTATCGTTGCTTTGTTATCGTGTGCTTTAAGGCACTCCAAAAGCTCGCTTGCAAAACCGAAGTTGCCCTTCATGAATTCTTCCGGATCCTTAGGACGGTTTACTCCTGCGAGGTTAAATACAAAATCACAGTCCCTGCAGTAATTATCAAGATCAGCAGGGGTGGAATCGATGTCATATTCATAGATCTCTTCTACCGTTATGCCAGGTCTTGTTCTGTTCTTGCCGTCTCTTACGTTCTTGAGGTTGTTGACAAGAGCAGTACCGACCATGCCCTTTGCGCCTGTTACAAGGATCTTCATGAATCCTTCCTCCAGACCATCTTATTTACTACGCCGACATAAGACTGGATGATCTTTACGACTTTGTCAGATACATTCTCATCTATATAATCCGGAACCGGGATTCCGTTGTCGCCGTTTGCAACCATTTCTACGGCCGTATCGACTGCCTGGAGGAGTCCTACGGTGTCGATGCCTGAAAGTATGAAGCAGCCCTTGTCGAGCGCCTCAGGACGCTCTGTGGACGTTCTGATGCATACTGCAGGGAAAGGATTGCCGATCGACGTGAAGAAGCTGCTCTCTTCAGGGAGCGTGCCGCTGTCAGATACTACAGCAAATGCATTCATCTGCAGGCAGTTATAATCGTGGAATCCCAAAGGCTCGTGCTGAATCACTCTCTTGTCCAATTCAAAACCGGAAGCCTCAAGTCTCTTTCTTGAACGGGGGTGGCACGAATAGAGGATAGGCATATCGTACTTTTCTGCCATCTTGTTGATCGCGGTGAACAGGGACAGGAAATTCTTCTCTGTGTCGATGTTTTCTTCTCTGTGAGCTGAGAGGAGAATGTACTTGCCCTTCGTAAGGCCGAGCTTTGCGTGTACGTCAGAAGCCTTGATCTTATCTAAATTCATACGGAGGACCTCTGCCATCGGAGAACCTGTTACATAAGTTCTTTCCTTGGGAAGTCCGCAGTCTGCCAAGTAGCGGCGTGCATGCTCGCTGTATGCGAGGTTAACATCGGAGATGATGTCTACGATACGGCGGTTTGTCTCCTCGGGGAGGCATTCGTCCTTGCATCTGTTGCCTGCTTCCATGTGGAAGATCGGGATGTGAAGTCTCTTTGCGCCGATTACGGAAAGACAGGAATTCGTATCTCCCAGAACGAGCACTGCATCAGGCTTAAGTTCGGCCATAGCCTTGTAGCTTGCAGCGATGATGTTGCCCATCGTCTCGCCTAAGTCATTTCCTACTGCGTCGAGATAGAGCTCAGGATCTTCAAGCTCCAAATCCTTGAAAAATACGCCGTTGAGATTGTAGTCGTAGTTCTGGCCGGTATGAACGAGAAGCGTATCGAAATACTTTCTGCACTTCTTGATGACTGCTGCCAGACGGATGATCTCGGGACGTGTGCCCACGATTATCATCAGCTTGATCTTTCCGTTGTTTTTCCAACTCGCATTACCCATAAAACTTCTCCAATCTGATATATAGATGTTTATCTATCTTTACTTTACTGTCGTTCCGTCTTCGATGTCCGCATCATCTGATACCGAAGCACCTGTTGATATAGTTACAGTCGATCCGATCCTTACGCGCTTGCCCACATGAGTTAATGCTCTTACTACGGAATTTGCATAGATAAGGCAGTAATCATCTATAACCGAATCGTGATGCGCTTCAACGCCCGAATTAAGGATCGTGCCATTGCCGATCCGGGCATTGTTCTGAATGACTGCGTTATTAAGGATCACACATCCTTTTCCGATATTTGCAAAGGGACTTATATATGCGGAAGGATCGATTATGTTAGGGAAATCATATCCGATGCTCTCTGCATCCTTATAGATCTTCTCGCGGAGTTTATTGTTGCCGATGGCAACAACCAGAAATCTGTATTCGGAAATAAACTTCTCGAGTTCTGTCGTCCTGCCGATAACCGGAATACCGTTTACGAGAGTTCCTATTTCAGGTCCGTCATCGATGAAGGAGCAATCGTATTCCTGAATTGCATGTTCCAATACGACTCGTCCAAAACCACCGGCACCGACTAACAGAAGCTTATCTCTCATACACTTCCCCTGCGATCAAACGTGGCTGATTCCGTTCAGCTCCTCCTGAACATAATCTGTCGTTAAGATCTTCTTTACTACGCCGTCTACGTCGAGCCTTACAGTGTTGTGAGATGTGTAGCTCTCTTCAGCCTGGGTCTCAACCTTGCCCTGAACGAAGAATTTGTCGTAATTGAGGTCTCTGTTGTCAGCGGCAACACGGAAGTACTTGCCCATGTCTTCGGATCTGAGTCTTTCTTCACGTGTCATGAGAGTCTCGTAGAGCTTCTCGCCGTGACGTGTTCCGATGACATTCGTACCCGTATCTCCGAAGAGCTGCTGAACGCCCTTTGCGAGATCACCGATCGTGGAAGCATCTGCCTTCTGTATGAAGAGATCTCCGGGGTTAGCGTTATTGAATGCGAAACGGACGAGATCGACAGCCTCATCAAGATTCATGAGGAAACGTGTCATCTCGGGATTTGTAATAGTAATAGGATTGCCTGCCTTTATCTGGTCGATGAAGAGAGGAATTACTGATCCTCTGGAGCACATGACGTTACCGTAACGTGTGCAGCAGATGACCGTACCGCCGCGCTCTGCAGCAACACGGGCATTGGCAAAGATGACGTGCTCCATCATGGCCTTGGAGATACCCATTGCGTTGATCGGGTAAGCGGCCTTATCTGTGGAGAGGCATACGATCCTCTTAACGCCTGCGTCGATCGCAGCGTGAAGAACGTTGTCCGTACCCTCTACGTTTGTCTTAACTGCCTGCATGGGGAAGAACTCGCAGGAAGGAACCTGCTTCAATGCTGCAGCGTGGAAAATGTAATCAACGCCGGGCATTGCATCTGCAACGGATCTCGGATCTCTTACGTCACCGATATAGAACTTTACCTTTCCTGCTGATTCGGGATGCTTGGCCTGCAATTCATGCCTCATGTCATCCTGCTTCTTCTCGTCTCTGGAGAAGATACGGATCTGACCGATGTCAGTATCCAGAAAATGCTTTAAGACTGTGGAACCGAATGAACCTGTTCCACCCGTGATCATCAATGTTGCTCCGTTAAATTCAGACACAGTATATCTTCCTTTTCATTATTAAATTTTAAAATATTATTATATAACAAAACAGGCGCATATAAAAACGCCCGTTCTACTATTCCTTCCAATATGCCTTAAATGAATGGTGTGTTACCCTCTTCTCTTCCGGCGGAAGCTGCATGTAATCGCGGTAAAGGCTCTTGAGGTAAGCTTCCCAGCCTACGGGAGCGCTGAACGTATCGCCTTCAAATTCGATGCCGGTTACGCCGTCAAAAGCCTCTTTGGGGAGGATCTCACGCTCTCTGTACTGGCCCATGGTGGCACCTGCAAACTTGGAATCCTCAAAGGAATTCTTCATGCACAGGCGTCCGATCGCGTCAAAATACATCTTTCTGGTCAGTTTGGAGTAAACCATCTTGATATTCTTGGCGATCTTCTTCGGGCTCTTCGGAGAATAGAAGAAAAACTGGCAGTAGTTGCCGAAATGGTCGTTATGGTGGACCTTATTGAGGATCGCCAAAGCGCCCTCCATCGTATCTCCCAGCCCGTCAAAAGGGAAAACATCAACGAATACGCCCATGCCTTCAGTATTCCTTACAAGCTGCTCCTTAAGGACCGTAGCCGTATCCACGACCTTGGCATAAGGATTTCTGTATTCCTTGTTGTTCTTATAAGTGATGACCCTATATCTTCCGGTATCGGGAAAATCCTTAATGAAAGTCTCATAATCGCTTCTGAGCATGCCGATATCGATATCGTCATCCCACGGAATAAAGCCCTTGTGCCTTACGGCTCCGAGCAAAGTTCCTCCGCAAAGGAAATACTTAAGGCCCTTTGCATCACAAAAGTCCCTTATGGCTCTCAGAATATCGAGCTCGGTTTTCTTAAGCTCCTCAGTGGTTAGTTCTCTCAAGATAAGACTTCCCTCCGGCCGCTCTTTATCTTACGCAGCCGAAGACATTATATCATTTATATGCTCTGATTCAGGTCAAATGTAAGGCAACGCCCGGCTCAACCTCTTGTGCCGGATGCATACTCATTCATGTTGACATCAATGACTTCACGCTCCGGTCCGATCAACGAGCCCTCATACCTGACGTTCCATCTGACATCCCTGCTTATCCTTCCGTCTTCTATTCCGTCTATGTGATCATTATCCTTAATCGGATTTTCGCGGTCGAACATATAAGACAGGAAATTATACGCGTGATTTACTACCCAGTCAGGATCCATTCCGTGGAAATGATACTGCAGATCAGGCATGAACAGCGTGCTCATTCCGACAGTGTCCACGATCATGTCATCCGTGCCCTGTATCCTGAAGAATCTGACATTAACCGCATAGTAGATGAATCTCGATTCCTTCGGCATACGGCAGTTTAAGATCGCTTCTCTGGTGAACATCTTTTTCGAGGTCTCGAAAACAACAGCCTTGCACTGCGGATATATCTCCATTAAAGCCTCAATATAATCGATGAGCATTTCGGCGCGGTCCATATAATGAAGGCCGGCTGCCATCATGTCATTTGCGAATGCCTGATATTTGCAGGAAGCAAGGATCTCATCAGCTTCCTCACAGTCCCAGGTCTGGGACTGATCTATCTCATTCATTACAGGCTTGGTGATCTCGCTAGCGCCCATAAGCATGAGCATCGGAGGAATGTCCTCGTTTTCCTTCTCATAATGAACGCTGTATCTCTTAGCAAGAAAGGCTGCGCTGTTCTCATCATAAGTGAAGCTCTCAACATCGCCTAAATGCTTATTCATAACGCTTAATACAAAGTCTTTGTCAGGCATTGCACAAGGCTCTTCCATAAGCAGATGGATTACGAAAACCGAACCCATCGGCATACCTTTTTGTTCTAATTCCTGAGCTTCGTTGTTATCAGTATTTTCCATAAAGCACTCATCCTTTTCTGGTCATTTCCAAATCAAGTTACCAGACTTCGATAGTCTGCTTGAAGACCTCTACACCGTCTTTGCCGGAAGTGATGGTTATCCTGCCGGGGACAATGCTCTTGCCCTTATATTCAGGCTTGCAGTTAAATGATTTGGCTTTCCCCTGTTCCACAAGATCTGCGAGGATGTCATCGTATCCTTCTTTGATCCTGTTTACACCGACAGGTACATACAGGATGTTATGAGGATCATCTGTGCCGCCGAAGATCGGTGACATGATATACATTCTCTCAAGGTTTCCCTTCCTGCATTCTTCCTGAGCCTTGCCGACCGAATCGATCTCCTCAAAACTTACCGTCTTTTTCTTATTAAAAGCATCAAACAATCCCATGGCGTTTTCCTTTCAATAATGTTATCTCAAAGTTTTCCGCTTCATTTACATCAGCTGTCAGCCAGAGTAATCGGATCGACATAGCCGAGATGCTCGTAGATATTAGCGGTAAAGCCCCACTTATAACCGGTTCTATGGAAGCAGTGAATGATAACAAGGGTACTTCCGCTAAAATATACTCCGCGTCTCATGGTATAAGCATAGTTTCCGCCATAAGCCAGAGAGTACTGATAACCGAATTTCTTACCCTTCTCGAATTTAGGAGATTTCTGATTGTACTGATGCATTGCATAAAAGGCATTTTCTGCATCTTTGCTATTCTGAAAATCAATATAATAAACTTCCGAAGTGAATTGTTCGCCCTCGTACGATTCTTTATCAACTGCAATGATTATTTTCTTCACAACATCACTACGGGTACCGGCTGTCGATGTCAAAAAGCTGTCGAATATTGCCCCCGCTTCATCCTTGTCATCAGTTGCATAGAATGAAGAAGGCGTACTGCCTGATTCGAGCCTGTTCTTCAGATCATTCAGATCTTCAGTTTTCCAGAGTCTTTGCATTCCATAACTTTCCAGCTCTTCAACAACACCGGAATAAGAAAAGCCCTTGTACAGAAAACAACCTGACAAACAGCAAACAACAACTGCCAGTAATATTACCAGCGCGAATGACTTTTTTCTCATTTGACACCCTCCTTTACCATGAAAAAACCTTCGATCTTAAAATGGTTTTTGAAATATAGATCACGCCCCTGCTTTTCGGGATCTCAAAAAGCCCAACCGTTTCTATATTAACAGATAAAGGATTTATTATGCAAAAACGTGCAATATGAAAAAACACACTAAGCTGAAGCTTTTTTATATCTGCTCCGTCAGGTCAGGAAATAACTATCCATTCCAAGTTGAAATCAAGCCGGGCTTTCCCAAAAGAAAGTCTATACGTTCCATCTTTATAGACGTCAAAATCCTCAACCAGGATTTCCACATAGTAGCGCTGCCCGGGCTTGATCTCTATCGTCTCATTTTCTTTGAGACTGATATCCGGATCGACGCCGTGCTGCCATGAAACTCCGGAATCATCAGATGGCATTTTCCATATCTTAACTACCGGCAGATCTTTGAATTTCCTATGCTGATAAATCGTTTCACGCCGGTCCCGGCCAAGATTGATCAAGACACCGTCTTTAACTCTCTGGAGATAACGAGTTCCGGCTATTGTCTTAACCTCTTCACCGGTGTTTTCTATCGTAAGACTTAAGTAATAACCATAACCCGTAATTTTGTATATGACGCCGTCTGCTTCACATTCAAGATCCTGATTCCAGTAATCAGTCAGATCCAGCTCGTACGAATAAAAAACACCCATGCTAACTTCCGTTTCAGATTCATATATCTCTGCTTTTACACCTGACCATTCAGTTTTTGCAGACTCGTATGACTGTGTAAAAGAGTCATGGTTTTCCTTATAAAGATTCAATTCAAGATCGTCAGCATAGATCTGAACATTCATTGAATCATGCTGGCCTTTAATAAAGATCCTCGTAATTTTCACTGATATGTCAGGATCGATCATATCTGATTCTTCATACCGGCAATCTGCTTCTAATATATATTTGCCGTCTTTTTTGGAAACATTAAATTCAGTTTCCATCGGACTCAGATTATTAAAACTAAACGTTACATACTTAACCGCATTTTTGCCTTTGCCCAAGAATCCCCTGGTCTTATCGCTGGTCTTCTTATCAAAGATTACGACAGCTTTGTTGTTGAATAAAACAATCTTCTCGAGCCCGAAAAGATTTTTGTGTGAACATGTTATTATCTTTTGAGCCTGATCTTCATTATCGACTATATATTCAGATGAATTCTCTTCCGGCTCATCCTCAAAGCCATAAGAATTCGGCACTCCGGATGGTTTGCCGCAAGCAGCCAGAGTGATAAGCATAACGAGCATTAACAGAATTGATATCAGTCTTTTCATATTCATAATCCCCATATTCTGACGAAAACACATTATTACTCAGATTTGTTCCATTTTTTCTTGGCCTTGCGATATGCTATTTATTCATCTTTGCAAGAAATTCTTTAGCCTTCTCTATGACTATGACAGTGCCCGGTGACAGGTTTTCAGGAAGAGCATCGATCGGGAAAAATGCCTGCTCTATAACCTCTTCTTCCTGAACCTTCATCTCGCCTGAGTAGTCAAAACAGATGTAGATTACGACTGCAAAATACACCTTGTCCTGATTAGGATATTCATAGTAAGTATCCTTGCCGGATCTGATCATCAAGAGTTCCAGATCTCCGCACAGAAGACCGGTCTCTTCCTCAACCTCTCTTCTGGCACACTCTTCAAAACTCTCTGCAAGTTCCATTGAACCGGCAGGATAAGCCCAGTATCCGTTGTCGGTACGTCTTCCCAAAAGTATCTCATTTCTATCGTTTACAACGACTACTCCAGAACCTGTAAGAATGATCGGATCATGTCCCAGTTTCTTTCTGATATCGAAAATATACCCCATGCAAATTCCCCTTCAGATAAAGTATAGCAACACACTTATTATTGAATTCTACAGCATAAGATCGTCAGCTTCAAAGGATACCAACAAGGTTTACCGGACATAAAAGCACCCGGAGCAAATCGCTCCGGGTGTATTATTATGAATCTTAATAACTCTTATCAGCCCGTGGTTTTATTTCTCTCTCAGATATTCAGCGTTGATGATAACAAAGAAGAAGTTGTTCATATCATCAATATACAAGTCGCTAATTATACAGTATGTGCCTCTTCCCATTCCGCAAAATACACCTTTATACGAAGTGGAATTTGTAGGTATGAAACGATCGCTGAAAGTAGATGAAAGCTTTGTTTTGAACGTTTCTTCATAACTGTCTATCTCAGAACGCTTGCTTGTATCTTTACGGAAATAGATTTCATATACTTTTCCATCGCCTATATTGGTATGGATTTCTATCATGTTGAAAGGAACACCTTCAATAGTAAGGTCGACATCATAGTAGTAGGTGTAGCAGATCGACTTATCTTTACTCCCGCCTTTCAGCTCCACGCCTAACTGCTCTTCCAAAAGCGCTTTAACAGTTTCATTATCCTGCCCCATGCTGCTTTCGATCTTACTGAACATCTGTCTGAATGCTTCGTCTTCCGGAGCTAATGAAGATCCGCCACCGCCGGTGGGGTATACATCAACCTTGAATTCATTGTTACCGGTAATGCCATAGCAGTCTAACGCATAAGTTACCGCGATATCCCTGCCGTTATGCTGCCATACCCTGCATTCACTCTTAGCCGCTTTAAGATCCGTTGTGTCAGATGTCTTATAATCACTGCCGAATGCAGCCTCGAGCTTTGATGTTATCTTCGTGAAAGCCGTCTCGGCATCGTAATTCATATCATCTGCAGCAATCTTAGCCTCCGTCTCTGTTGACGGAACATATTCCAGTTTTCTGGAAGCAAAAGTAATCTTCGCAACTGTGTCTTTAGCCTTATCCTTCCAAATAAAGACACACTTTAATTCGTTTCCTTCAATCTTATAGCCGGTCTCGGGAAACATTACAGAACGGGCATGATCACCTGAAAAAGCAGCCGAGCCATTATAAAATTCACCGATTTCGTGACTGTATAGAGCCTCTTCAAAGCTCATGCTGAGAAGCTTATCAGCTATGGCAGTGGCACCGACGATCTCATCGGCAACATAGATCTGACCCCAAGGATCAACAGTGGGTTTTGTTGCTTCCGTTTCTGTCTCAGTCTCAGTTACGACAGGTGCGGTCTCGTATGTGATATCTTCCTCAGTAACGTCTGTTGCGCCGTTGCATGATGCAACCGACATCGCCATTGCCAGGATCAGACCTAAAGATACAATACTTCTGAATTTTCTCATTTCTACATCCTCCCTTTATTCCTTTTGCGCTTATTCCGGAGCGCTACTTATAAAATATCAGAAATCACGTGGGAATCAAGAAAAATTGAGTTCACTTTACTTGCTCCTGTTTCCCGCCACAAATTGAATGAAAAAGTAATGAATTTGAACGTTCACGGTCTTTTAAAACTTTTATCTTCTAAATGACACGAAAATCACGCAATTTTTTCCGATACCGTGATAGTCTTGTTCTCGGGATTAATAGGATAAAAACAGAAAGGCATTAGCTATGAACAAAAAACTCATTATCGGCTTAGCCGCAGGGCTTGTCGCAGCTTTGGTGTGCGGATTTGCAGCCTACGAGATCTTCTTCGTAAAAAGAGGCTTGGTTAAGACAGCTGAAGGAACTTACTATTACGATCTTACCGGTGCACCCGTAACAGGCATGCAGACCATGGAGAACAAGGCTGTCAGGTATTTCGATCCTGATACAAGGCTCATGGCAACAGGCGAAAAGCAGATCGAAGGCAGCAATTATCTTTTCGACGGTGACGGAGTCATGATGTATGGCCGCCAGCAGGTTAATAATGTATATAAGTATTTCGATCCCAAGACGGGCAAGATGCGCACCGGCTGGATCGAGACTTCTGAAGGCAAATACTACTCCGACAAAGACGGCGTAGCCGCTTCAGGCCTTACAACCGTTGAAGGCAAGGACTATTTCTTCGACAAAAAGACAGGCCTCATGGTCAAGGGAATGGTCACGGACAACGGTGAGACCTACTGCTTCGACGAGAGTACCGGAGTGGCATTAGACGGCATCGTCGAAGATCAGAACGGAACAAAGAAAGGCTTTATCGGCGGCAAGATGCTGAAGGACTGCAGAGCCTACGATAACGATCACCTTTACTATTTCGATGCCGAAGGAAACGTCTGCCGCGAGATCGACGGCTCCAAGAAGATGGTCGCCTTAACATATGATGACGGGCCTTCCGTTTATACGGATGCGATCATCGACGTTTTTATGGAATACAATCAGAAAGCAACATTCTTCGTTGTAGGCGACAGGATCTCCTGGAACGAAGATCAGGCAAAGCGCGAGGCGGAATTAGGTTTCCAACAGGGCAACCACACTTATAACCACAACGTTCTCACAAAACTCTCTGAGGAGAAGATCAAGGAAAAGCTCAAGGGCACTGATGATGAGCTCGTAAGGATCTCAGGAAAGCCGTCCGTTTATTTAAGACCGCCGGAAGGCAGATATAACGATACCCTTAAAAAGGCTTGCGGATGCCCCATCATTCTCTGGAGCGTAGATTCGCGTGACTGGGAGAGCAAAGACTGCGACAAAGTCTGCAGTCAGATAATAGGCAAGGTCAAAGACGGAGACATCGTACTTATGCATGATCTCTACAAGTCAACAGCAGAAGCCACGAAGAAGATCGTTCCTGCCCTTGTTAAGGAAGGTTTTCAGCTCGTAACCGTTGAGGAGATGGCTATCTTAAAGACCGGCGGCAAGGGACTCGAAAACGGAGTAGTTTACACAAGGATATCCGGAAATAAATAATGAATAAAAAACTGAATGCTGCAGCAGCTCTTGTTGCTGCCCTGCTCCTCCTCACGTCTTGTGGGGAGGCTGCTGTTTCTAATACAGATGGATCTTCTTCCATAAGTGATATTGCAACTGAAAGTTCTTTTTCAGAGACCGATTCGTCAGGAGCAGAGCGCAAGGCATACGATCACACCTTCAATCCGCACTGCCTGTCACAGATCTATATCGATAAATACGGAAAAGACTTTGAGGAGAACTACTACAGGTACTGCGATGCGATCCTTACAGGCGCGGAAACAGTAAAGTGTGATAAGAAAGAATGGCTCCCGTTATTCCGCGACATCTCCAGGATCTATCTTCCCATAGCAAATCGTTACTGTTACTTTTTCGATGAAGATATAACTTCTGTCGGGGACGGCGAATACAAGCTCAGCTACGGTCTTCCCAAAGACGAGTTTCTTAAGAAAGTTGATGAATTCGAGGAAAGGATAGAGAGCCTTATCGAGCGCGCATGTATGGAAGGCGATACGCCTTTTGAGATGACGCTTGCGCTCTACAAGTCAGAGTCCGAGAGGCTCACTTACGATTACGATGCTGCAGAAGAAGATAATCTGTCTTCTGTCGCACAGGACCTCTCCCCTTACCGCGCGCTCATGACCGATACGGGTATCTGCCAGGAGATCGCCGGAGCTTATGCTTATCTGCTCATGCAGGTCGGCGTAGACGCTATCACCTGCGGCGGACTTACAAAAGACAGTACCACATCCCACGAATGGACCGTCGTAATGATCGACGGAAAATACTATCACTGCGATCTTACTTTCCAGCTCAACGAGCACGCCACGTTGAGGTATTTCGGCATGGACGATTCGCAAAGAGAGCTCGAAGGCAACTGGGATATGCAGTATAACAACTATGGCATGACCAACGATATCTGGTACAAGGATTTAAAGCTTGAAGATAAGCGTTTCGAGCCCTTATGGACCATCACGTCATACAAGATCGACCGCGAAAGCCACAAGCTCTGCTGCTACGATTCATACGACTGCACAGGCAATCTGGTCGTGGAGATACCGCTGGAATAATCTATAGCTGTCTCATTCAAACGGAAGTCTTAACCGTCTTTCGCAGAAACAGTCGCGCCTGTTTCTTCTTTCTCAACAAAGATGAGGGCATCACCTTCAATTGCTAAAGTACCGTATGTTTTCGCGTCTTTGCCATAGGGAGTTCTGCAGACGGCTACAACATTTTCTGAAGCGCCTAAGATCGTATAGTCGTAGGACATGCGCTCATCTAAGATGTATCCCTTATCGTTCTGCACATCATAAACCACGATGGCACTCGATATAATTCCGCTTCCGTAAATAACGGTAACGCAAAGATCAGGGCTTCCGTCCTGATTGACATCGCTCTCGTATACCTTTTCTACGATCCTTCCCATAGAAGAGGTGTTGGCGTTAATGTATTCTGTAAGCGGCTGATATATTGTGGATTCGGTCGGTTCAGTCGTGGCGGTCGTGTCCGCTGCCGCTTCAGTCTCCTTGACAACAGGGTTTTCCGGCAGCGTCTTTAAACCGTTCTTTGGAGCGGTGAGCTTGCATTCGCCTGTCCCGCCGCCGTGAGCTTCCCAGTGACCGTCGATCGTAAAAGTGCCGGTGTATAACTCACCCTTATCGGCGACGACCGTATAAGAACCTGTGGCTGTAAACAAAAGCTTGTAATAATCTTTAACCGAAGCATCGCGGGCGTCGATCTTGTCGACAGATACGCCGGGCTCAAGTCCGTATTTTGTATAGACTTCGTTGCAGACGCCCATTTTTACTATGCCTTTGAGGTTGGCTTCCAGTTGCGGATCCAGCTCCATCGTTTTTTTCGAGCATCCGAAAACAGATACCAACAAAGCCAAAACCACCGCAATACACGCTATCTTCTTACTCATGGCCCCTTACCTCTTTTCTTGATCTTAACCCGTTCCATTTGCATCAGGATACTATATTTACCGATTAATGTAGATAGATGTTGCAGTTTGTTAACAATCTCCCTCTTGATGATTACGGTATTGTGTACCATAATATAAATGGTACGAGTTACCATCACGGAGGAGAACATGAAAAAGAGCAACCGCATATCCAAAGAAGAGAAGGAATTTCTTGAGCAATACGACGTTACCAAGTTCAAACGCCCGTCTGTTACTGCGGATATCGTTATCTTCACATTAGACGACTCCGACGAACTTAACATCCTTCTGATCAAGCGCGGAGGGTTCCCTTACAAGGACCACTGGGCAATCCCGGGCGGATTCCTTGAGGCGGGCAAAGAGTCTATCGACGAGGCTGCAGCAAGAGAACTTAAGACTGAAACTAACATCGACAATGTCTATCTCAAGCAGCTCTATACTTTCGGAGACCTTGGAAGAGATCCGAGAACGACAGTACTTTCAGTTGCCTACACTGCACTTGTTCCGAAGCATAAACTCAACATCAGGGCCGGTGATGACGCCAAGGAAGCAAAACTTTTCTCTATTAAATATGACGTTAACGGCATCATCTTCACAAATGAGAATAAGGTGATTTTCGAGAGCGATCTCGCGTTCGATCACGCCGAGATCATTAAGATGGCCATCACCCGTTTGAGGAATAGGATAGATTACGAAGATGATGCCTTTAACCTCTTAAAAGACAGGAACGAGTTCACCATCTCGGAATTAAAGAGGATCCACGAGACGATCAAGAACCGCACTCTGGACCTTCCGAACTTCCGCAAAACGTTCCTTCGTGAATATGTCGCGACCGGCAAAGTCGTCGAGCTCAATAAGACGATTACATCAAAGGGAAAACCTGCAAGGCTTTATAAGTATATTGAGAGGTGAGGATATGAAGAGGATTGGAACAGTAATAATGTTGTCAGCTGCTTTGCTTACATCGTTTGCATTGGCAGGCTGCAAGGAAAAAGAGAAATATGTAAAAATCGATGAAAAGACATTCCCTGGTTATTCCTTATTAAGTGCCGCCAAAAGTGTAGATCTTGATGGCGATAATAAATTAAGCCAGTCAGAGATCGAGAGCGCGACTTCTATTGATCTTTATTGGCCGCATGATCTGACGGGATTAGAAGTATTTACAAACATTGAGACTCTTTGTATCAGAAATGGTGAGATCCTGCAGTATGATTTCAAACATTTTACTAATCTCAGGACTCTTACCATCGATGCCACCCAGGGAGCGAACCGTATAGATCTCAGCGGTAACACTAAGCTCGAGAATATCTATATCGACATCAATGATCTTCAGGAACTGGTACTGCCGGAAGGCGCTCCGCTTAAGAAATTCACACTTTGCAACTCGAAGCTGAAAGGCATAGATCTCAACAGTTATAAGGGACTTGAGCGTATCAGTTTTGAGACCAATGATTATTTGACGGAATTGGATTTTCGCGATTTCCCGGAGCTTACCAAACTTAATTGCACCGCTAATAAGGTCCTCAGCACACTAAATGTCAGCAACTGCCCCAAGCTAAAGGACTTCGATTGCTCAGAAAATGTTCTGGCTGATCTCAATTACAGCGGCTGCGGGAACATCGAGACATTCAGGTGCTATAAAAACTATAATCTGACTTCGTTGGATCTATCCGCTTTTCCTAAGCTTACGGAATTATGGTGCTCATATAACAAAATCACTGAGCTTGACTTAAGTCCCTGTCCTGAACTGACAGAACTCGATTGCGTCGAGTGCGGTCTGACGTCACTGGATCTCAGTTCCACCCCCAAGCTGAAGGAACTCATGTGCGGCGGCAATTCTTTGAATGAATTAGATGTCACCTGTTGTCCCGATATAGGATCGGTATCGTGCTGGGATTGTGGTCTCACAAGCCTGAACGTCACAGGCTGCAGCAATTTATATCATCTTTACTGCGCGGAAAACAAGCTTTCTGCTCTTGATCTTACCGGGTGCACGAATTTGAACGGTCTCTATTGCTATAAAAACGACCTGACATCCGTTGATATCAGCATGTGCCCCAAACTGATCAATCTCCTTAAGACGACCGGCTATCAAGTGTCCAAGGAAGGTTACCTCATATGCCGTGACAAAGATGGCAAGGCCGCGATCAACTTTGATGAGAAAACTGAATTTATTAAATGATGTGAGAGCGGGATCGGTTGCGGTCCCGCTTTTTTTCGCCGGTAAAAAAGCACAAGAAACCTCGTTGATTATATATAATTAAACGGGATTCGTATTAATAGGATATTTTTTCGCAAACACATAAATATCTTCGCAAAAAATGCATCTGTATAAGTAGAAGCTTCAATTTGCGAAAGGAGATAATCGTGGAAGACAGAAGAATAATCACACACTTTCTGGAGCGGAACGAAGAAGCATTAAAAGCTGCTCAGGATAAGTACGGACAATACTGTTACAGCATTGCTAATAACATCTTGACTAATCCGCAGGATTCAGAGGAGTGTGTGAATGATACCCTTAATGTTTTGTGGAATACTATCCCTCCTACTGTGCCGGTGTCTTTGAAGGCGTATATGGGGAAGATAATCCGCAATCTGGCACTTGGAAGATACAGATCGCATCACGCAGGAAAAAGGCGCAATAGCTTAGATGTTGTTTTGGATGAGCTGGAAGAGTGCATTCCGGCAGAAAGCAATGCTGAAGAGACAGCCAACTGCAAACTCCTGACTGAACTCATCAACAACTGGCTAAATAGCCTGGACAGGCCCGACCGGATAATTTTCCTCAGGCGGTACTACAAGTGTGAACCGCTGTCAGAAATAGCAAAACTGCTTGGCGTCAATGAGAATAAGGCGGCGCAGAAGATGCATAAGCTGAGGAAGAGCTTGAGGGAGTTTCTTGATAAGAAAGGATACGAATTATGAAAAGAGAAGATATTTTCAAAGCGATCTCGGATATCTCTCCTGAATTCATAGAAGAGATGGATGAGAAGATCGTTAAAGCAAAGCATACCAACAAATCATTCATTATCCTGGTATGTGCCGTGGTCGGTCTGGCCGGAATATCAAGTGCGGCCGCTGTGAAGAGCCTGCTCGGACGAGGTATGAATGAGCTTCAGATCGATGAAAGCCAACAGCAGTCCTTGATCGAAACCGGTGCTGCGATCACCTATACAAGCGAAAGCACTTCCGAAACAGAAGCAACAACAAATGCAGTGGACTATTCAAATGTAAATGTCTTTCCGGTATCAGTAGTAGCTGATGAAAGATGCGCCTTCATATCTTTTAAAGTTACCGGCTTCACATTTGACGACACGATAAACGAGCCCTGGTTCGATCAGATATTTGTTTATGAAGATGAATCAATGCAAAAAGAACTCGACTGCGACGGCGGTAGTTTCTATAACGGCATAAACGAGCTTGCTGACGGAAGCTCCGTATACGAAGACGGCACCCCCGTTAAGTTCGACTCAAGAGGCATGCCTATACTTCGTTATTATGATAGCGAAGGCAGTCTCTATTGCATGTACAAAGTCAGCGGGCACAGCGTTGATTACAATATGCTCGGAAAAACGATCTATGTAAGACTGGTTAATCTCGGTGAAATGTACAAGTGCGAAATGCTCAAATCTACAGGAAAGGAGTGGACTTTCACTCTTGAAATGCCTAAAGAAAGCTCATCCGTGCATAAGGAGATCGGCAAGCCGATTCCCGATTCGCCATACACTTTGGACAGCATCGACATCTCTCCTATATCTATTAGGATGAATTTCTCAAGCAAAGACGGATCGTCGAATGCTTCAATCCCAATGTTTTCCGGCGTTAAGCTTAAGGACGGAACGCTCTTGGGAATAGGAGATGACCTGCATCAAAGCAAAGACGGGAAAAAAGCTTATTCAAACTGTTTCTTCGTAAGAGCCATTGATCCGGAAAAAGTTAAATCTATAATGATCTGCCCTGATTTTGATAACAATTCAGGCAAAACCGTTGATATAGAGATCTGATGCCCCGAAAGGCTTTATCCTAAACAATTTATGACAAACGGCGATGCCTCATTTTTGAGGTACCGCCGTTTAATTTTTTTGATTCAACACGATATATGCATTGTATGGAATAATGCTTTAAGAATGCATGTCAATAAAAAACCGGAGGATCAACTCCTCCGGTCTTTTAATTCAAGTTATATGAGCTGTATCAGCCCTTGTGCTTGATTGCAGCCTGTGCAGCAGCAAGACGTGCGATCGGTACACGGAAAGGTGAGCAGGATACGTAGTCGAGGCCGATCTCATCGCAGAACTCTACGGATGTCGGGTCGCCGCCGTGCTCACCGCAGATACCGAGGTGGAGGTCAGGACGAACTGCCTTACCGTTCTCGATAGCCATCTTCATGAGCTTACCAACACCGTTCTGGTCAAGACGAGCGAACGGATCAGACTCGAAGATCTTGGACTCATAGTAAGCTGTGAGGAACTTGCCTGCGTCGTCTCTTGAGAAACCGAATGTCATCTGTGTAAGGTCGTTTGTACCGAAGCAGAAGAACTCAGCTTCCTTAGCGATCTCGTCAGCTGTAAGAGCAGCTCTCGGGATCTCGATCATTGTACCAACCTTGTAGTTCATGTTGACGCCTGCAGCCTTGATCTCTTCGTCAGCAACTGCAACTACGACCTTCTTAACGTTAATGAGCTCCTTGATCTCGCAAACGAGAGGGATCATGATCTCAGGTGTTACGTTCCAGTCGGGATGCTTAGCGTTGACGTTGATAGCAGCGCGGATAACTGCTCTTGTCTGCATCTTAGCGATCTCAGGATATGTAACAGCGAGACGGCATCCTCTGTGACCCATCATGGGGTTGAACTCGTGGAGAGAAGAGATAAGTGTCTTGATGTCTTCAACAGACTTGCCCTTCTTGTCAGCGAGAGCCTTGATGTCAGCTTCTTCTGTAGGAACGAATTCGTGAAGCGGGGGGTCTAAGAATCTGATAGTAACGGGATGTCCCTCGAGAGCCTCATAGAGAGCTTCGAAGTCGGACTGCTGCATAGGAAGGATTACTTCGAGAGCAGCCTCACGCTCCTCAACTGTATCGGAGCAGATCATCTCACGGAATGCATCGATTCTGCCTTCACCGAAGAACATGTGCTCTGTACGGCAGAGACCGATACCTTCAGCACCGAGCTCACGAGCCTTCTTAGCATCGTTAGGTGTATCAGCGTTTGTACGTACTTCGAGTCTCTTGAACTCGTCAGCCCACTTCATGATGCGGCCGAAATAACCGTTGTTAGGATCAGCATCAACCTGAGCGATAGCGCCGTCATAGATCTTACCTGTGGAACCGTCGAGGGAGATGATGTCACCTTCCTGGAATGTCTTGCCTGCAAGAGTGAACTTCTTGTTAGCTTCGTCCATAGCGATGTCGCCGCAACCGGATACGCAGCACTCACCCATACCACGTGCAACAACTGCAGCGTGTGATGTCATACCGCCACGTACTGTGAGGATACCCTCAGCAGCCTTCATACCTGTGATATCTTCAGGAGATGTCTCGAGTCTTACGAGGACTACCTTTTCTCCTCTGTCGTGCCAAGCAACTGCATCGTCAGCTGTGAATACGATCTTACCGCAAGCAGCTCCAGGGGAAGCACCAAGACCCTTACCGATTGCTTCTGCAGCCTTAAGAGCAGCGGGATCGAACTGAGGGTGAAGAAGTGTGTCGAGGTTTCTAGGATCGATCATTGCAACTGCTTCTTCAGGTGTTCTCATGCCCTCGTCAACCAAGTCACAAGCGATCTTCATAGCAGCCTGAGCTGTTCTCTTACCGTTTCTTGTCTGGAGCATGTAGAGCTTACCGTGCTCAACTGTGAACTCCATGTCCTGCATATCTCTGTAGTGCTTTTCGAGTGTCTCGCAAACCTGTGTGAACTGAGCGAATGCTTCAGGGAACTTCTGCTCCATCTCAGCGATCTTCATAGGAGTACGAACGCCTGCAACAACGTCTTCGCCCTGTGCGTTTGTAAGGAACTCACCGAAGAGGCCCTTCTCGCCTGTAGCAGGGTCACGTGTGAAAGCAACGCCTGTGCCGCAGTCGTCACCCATGTTACCGAATGCCATGGATTGAACGTTAACTGCTGTACCCCATGAATAAGGGATATCATTGTCTCTTCTGTAAACATTAGCTCTCGGGTTGTCCCAGCTTCTGAATACAGCCTTGATAGCGCCAACGAGCTGCTCCTTAGGATCTGTAGGGAAGTCTGTACCGATCTTAGCCTTGTACTCAGCCTTGAACTGTGAAGCGAGTTCCTTGAGGTCGTCAGCTGTAAGGTCAACGTCCTGTGTAACGCCTCTGTCAGCCTTCATCTTGTCGATGAGCTCTTCGAAGTACTTCTTACCTACTTCCATAACAACGTCAGAATACATCTGGATGAATCTTCTGTAGCAGTCCCAAGCCCATCTGGGATTTCCGGACTTTGTAGCGATAACATCTACAACCTGCTCATTCAAACCGAGGTTAAGGATAGTGTCCATCATGCCCGGCATGGAAGCTCTTGCACCGGATCTTACGGAAACAAGGAGCGGGTTCTCGAGATCACCGAACTTCTTGCCTGTGATCTCCTCAAGCTTAACGATATACTCCATTACCTGAGCCATGATCTCGTCATTGATCTGACGGCCATCCTCATAATACTTGGTGCATGCCTCTGTGCTGATCGTGAAACCCTGAGGTACAGGGAGTCCGATGTTTGTCATCTCAGCAAGGTTAGCGCCCTTACCACCAAGGAGTTCGCGCATGTTTCCGTTGCCTTCGGTGAACAGGTAAACGTACTTTGTCATTCTTTTATCCGCCTTTCATTTATTGGATTCAGTTTTTTGTTTCTCTATTGGCATTTTAGCCTGCTAAAAACTTATCAGTTTATTTTAACAGAATATAGTCTTAAAAATCGAACTTATCTGCAAAAAATTCTTCAAGTTTTTCGATCGGGAATCTGATGTTTCCGGGCTCGTACTCGACGTTCTTCATTGAGTCTCTTTCTCTGATAGTTACGCAGCCGTCATTCTCAGAGTCGAAGTCGTAAACTACGCAGTAAGGAGTACCGATCTCGTCCTGTCTTCTGTAGCGCTTACCGATGGACTGACGGTCGTCGAGCTCGCACATGTACTTCTTTGAGAGCTTCTCGAAAATAGGCTGAGCCTTATCCGTAAGTTTCGCGGAAAGAGGAAGCACACCGATCTTGATAGGAGCAAGGAACGGGTGGAAATGCATTACTGTTCTTACGTCGCCGCCCTCGAGCTCTTCCTCATCATAAGCGGAGCAGAGGAATGCGAGTGTTACACGGTCAGCACCGAGCGAAGGCTCGATAACGTAAGGAATGTACTTCTCGTTCTTTGCGGGATCGAAATATGTGAGATCCTGCTTGGAGAATTCCATGTGCTGCTTAAGATCGTAATCTGTACGGTCAGCGATGCCCCAGAGTTCGCCCCAGTCTGTGAAAGGGAAAGCAAACTCGAAGTCTGTCGTGGCTCTGGAATAGAAAGCGAGCTCTTCCTTAGCGTGGTCTCTTGTACGGAGCTCTTCTTCCTTGATGCCAAGACCGATCAGCCAGTCATGGCAGAATGTCTTCCAGTAATCAAACCACTCAAGGTCAGTGCCGGGTTCGCAGAAGAACTCTAACTCCATCTGCTCGAACTCTCTTGTACGGAAGATGAAGTTGCCGGGTGTGATCTCGTTACGGAAAGACTTACCGATCTGGCAGATACCGAAAGGAAGCTTCTTTCTTGCGGAACGCTGAACGTTAGCAAAGTTAACGAAGATACCCTGAGCTGTCTCAGGTCTCAAATAAACTTCTGATGTGGCATCCTCGGTAACACCGATGAATGTCTTGAACATGAGGTTGAACTTACGGATGTCTGTGAAGTTGTGGCCGCCGCATACAGGGCAGGGAATGTTGTTCTCTCTGATGTAAGCAACCATTTCTTCAGGGCTCATGCCCTCTACGGGAACGTTCTCAATACCGTTCTCCTTGTTCCAATCCTCAACGAGGTTATCTGCTCTCTGACGTGCCTTGCACTGCTTGCAGTCGATGAGAGGATCGGAGAATCCGCCGACGTGGCCTGAAGCGACCCATGTCTTGGGGTTCATGATGATCGCAGCATCAAGTCCTACATTGTAAGGGCTCTCCTGGACGAACTTCTTCCACCATGCTGCCTTAACGTTATTCTTAAGCTGAACACCTAACGGGCCGTAGTCCCATGAATTTGCAAGACCACCGTAGATGTCAGAACCCGGATATACGAAGCCTCTTACCTTTGCAAGTGAGACTATCTTATCCATTGTTTTTTCTACTGCCATATTACTTAAACTCCCTTTGGATTATTCTTCATCATCAGAAGGCTCGTCTTCGCCTTCACCTTCGTAAACGACTTCCTCTTCTTCAGAGCTGCCGCCTGCCAAAGCATCAATAAGATCATCCAAACCCTTGGAGTTCAAGCCGCCTGCAACAGACATTCTCTCTGCTCTTTCTTCTTCGAGCATCTTTCTTCTGTTCTCAGCTTCTTCTCTTCTTCTGATCTTCTCTTCTCTTGTGATCGGGATGACTGCTTCATCCTCTACATCACCCTTGACTGCAACGACCTTGTCAGCTGCAACCTCACGGCATGCCAAAGATACAACATTTGCTGCACCGTCAGCATCGATCATGGGCTGAGCGCCGTCTGTCAGTTCTCTTGCACGCTTGCTTACGAGTACCGTAAGGTCGTAAGGGCTTGCTGACTTCTCTTTGAGTTTCTCGATTGAAGGATCTGTTAACATCTTTTTACCTCTCTTCTCCTTTTATTCAAGTTCTTTTGCTGTACGTATATTCTTCGAAGCTTTAAGCTTTTCAGCGGTGATAATTGCAAGAATGTCTCTTGCTGCCCTGTCCACATCATCGTTCGTAATGATGTATTCGAATTCTCCGGCACGCTTGATCTCTTCTCTTGACTGGGCAAGTCTCTTTGCGATCTTCTCTTCAGTCTCCGTGCCTCTGCCTCTTAATCTGTTCTCGAGTTCTTCCATCGACGGCGGCAGGATGAATATCGTTACCGTGTCGACGTCAAACTTACGGTTAAGTGCCAGGCTTCCTTCTATTGTGATATCGAAAAGAACGTCCTGTCCTTTGCTGAGCATCTCGTCCAAAGGATCCGAAGGTGTGCCGTAGTAATTATCAACATATTTGTCGTACTCTACGATCTTGCCGTCCTTTATCATCTGTTCAAACTGCTCTGTCGTTCTGAAGTAGTACTCGACGCCGTCTTTTTCCTGTCCTCTCGGAGCTCTCGTCGTGACTGAGATCGAATGACCCACGCTGCCGGGATTTGCCTGCTCCAAGAGCTCTTCGACTCTCGCGAGCACGGTTCCTTTTCCTACACCCGAAGGACCGGATACTGCAACGATCAATCCTCTGAAATCATTCATCCCAGCATCTCCTTTATCTCTGATGTGGAAAGCGCTGATGTAAGAACGAGTCCGCTGTCCGTAACGATTACAGATTTGCACTTCTTGCCGGCGCAGCAGTCTACAAGAGTTCCTCTGTCCTTGGAATCCTGCATCATGCGTCTTACCGGAGAAGACTCTGCAGCGGCAACGCAGATAATGCGTGATGCCTGTGCTATGTTTCCGAATCCGATGTCTATAAATTCAGATGCCATTTACTGCCCTTCCCTTATACAAGATTCTGTATCTGTTCTCTGATCTCTTCGACAAGGTTCTTCATTGAAAGAACTCTGGAAGTGATCTCGATGTCATTTGCTTTGCTGCCTGTCGTATTGACTTCGCGGTTGATCTCCTGAACGAGGAAATCCATCTTCTTACCGACAGAACCGTCTTCGGCCAATATCTTTCTTGCCTGTGAGAAGTGGGAAGAAAGTCTTGCCATCTCCTCATCGATCGCGCATTTGTCGGCAAAGATCGCAACTTCTGCAGCAAGCCTGTTGTCATCGTAGAATTCTCTCTGCTCACTTGTTAAGATCTCATTGATCCTTGCTGCCAACTTCTGCTTATATGCTTCAACAACTTCAGGTGATCTCGTTACGACTTCCTCCCTGATGCCTTCGAGTGTCTGTACCTTAGTAAGGATCGTGGCAACTAAGTTCTCGCCCTCTCTCTTTCTCATGGCGAGCATGCCGTCTATTGCAAGATTAAGCGCCTCCATGAGCTCTGTCGCTGCCTGCTCTTCATTGATCTCGTTCTGAGTAACGCTCAGGACATCCTGCATTGTCGCAAGTCTTGCAACTCCGAAATCATCCTCGCGTCCCGTAAGAGCCGCAATTGCCTTGGCAGCCTCGGAATACTCTTTGGCAAGGCCTGCGTTGACGGTAACCGTCTGTCCTGCCTCACCCTGATCCTCATAATTAACGAAAACGTCGATCTTTCCTCTCAGGAGCCTGTCGGTGATAACTCTTCTGATATCGCCGTCCAAATAGTTAAAGATCCTGGGCATTCTGATCGAAATATCGCAGAATCTGGAATTGACCGACTTGATCTCAATACTGTATTTCCTGGTGTCGAAAACCTTCTCGCCGCGGCCGAAGCCTGTCATCGAGTATGCCATGTGATTACCTCTACTGAAGATATAGACAAAAAAGAGCCGCCGCATGCGGGATTATCCCGATGCTTCGGCTCGAAATTATTATATATTATAATACTTTAGCTGTCTATCAAATTAATTTTATGTGTCCCGCTAATGCCTTTATTTATTGCGTTTGCGGGCGCGAAAAAATTTTCACCGTGTGTTTTGCGGGCGTGCTCTTCACCCCGGAATTTCCGGATAAAAGTCCGGCATGGCCGGAACTTTTTCGGGATTATCACTCACAAACCGGAAAATTCCGGATTTTATTCCGATATAGTCGGACTTTTGTCTGGAATTTTACAGGCGCGTATCCAGCGAAGAATCAGACTATCCTGACCGGCTTGAAGCCGACAAAATCTGCCGACGTGCAGATGAACTTGCACCCTCCGAAATCGCCCTCGAAAGCTTTCTTGTGAGCCTTGCCATGAAGGTGCCCGTAAACGCAGATGTCGATGCCGCCTGAAGCGATCATCTCGGCAAACTCCGTGAACTCCTGCTTGGCGGTTATGGGAGGATAGTGGATCATGAGGATGTGCTTTTTCGAGTGGTCCGGATCAGCTTCGCTAATGACATCAATGCACATCTTGATGCGGAGCTTCTCGCGCTCGTAGATCTTCCTGTTGTCAGAGCCTTCGATCGCATCCTTGGTCTCTATCATCCAGCCTCTCGTGCCGGTGATAAGGCAACCCTCTGCTTCGAGGACATTTGTCCTTACGAATTCAAGGTTATTGAAGCCTTGGGAAGCGAAATATTCTTCCATCTTCTTCATCGTGGTCCACCAGTAATCGTGGTTGCCGCGGGATAAGAGCTTGCGGCCGGGAAGCTCTGATAAATAGCGGAAATCCTCTTCGGCCTTATCGACATAGGTAGCCCAGGAAATATCGCCTGACACGAGCACCGTATCTTCAGCGGTTACGGTGTTCTCCCAGTTCTCTTTGATCCTCTCGACATAGTCAGTCCAAGTGCTCCAACAGATCGCCATGGATTTGTCGGGATTGCTTAGACACAGATGCAGATCCGCAAGGGCGTAGATTGCCATTAAGACTCCCTCTAGTGGAAATAGTTGTATATTGCCTTGGCATCCTTCTCGGAAATGCCCTTTGCTTCCTTAAGCTCCTCAACAGAAGCGTTTTCCACGGCCTTTATTGTACCAAAATGCGCGAGCAGATTCTTGCGCTTCGAGGGGCCGATGCCTTCGATGTTCTCAAGCTTATATTTGATATTGCGCTTGCCGGCAAGCTTATGCTGATAAGAGATCGCGAATCTGTGGACTTCATTCTGGACAGTCGTAAGGAATCTTAAAAGTCCCATCTCACTGTCAGTCAATGTCCTTCCTTCAAGTCTTATCTCGCGTCCGTCTTCGAAAACGATCCCCGACGTCTTGTGCCTGTCATTCTTTACCATGCCTGCCAGGTAGATATCCTTTGTTCCTTCCATCGATCTTACGACTGATGCGACCGCATCGAGCTGGCCTTTGCCGCCGTCGACAAGGATGATGTCGGGATACTTAAATCCGTCGTCTTCGTTATGTGAGAATCTGCGCTCAAGAGTCTCTCTCATGGACATGTAGTCGTCCTGAGTCTCAACGCGCTTCATCTTGAATAATCTGTAGGACTGCTTGTCGGCTTTGCCGTCTTTGAAGACGACCATGCCTGCGCAGATATCGTCGTTGCCGAGGTTACTGATATCGAAAGATTCGGCTCTGGAGATCCTGCCTTCGGGTGCGCCAAGAAGTTCTTCGAGATAGCGCAGAGGAACCGAAGGATCGGCATTCGCATTGCCGCCTCTTAAGATCCTGCGGACCATCATCTCACGTGCGTTGTTCTTCGCGAGGTCAGATAACTCACGGAGCTCGCCGCGCTCTGCGACATGGAGTTTGCAGTTCTTGCCGAGCTTCTCCGTAAGCGTTTTCTCGATCACTTCGAGATCGTCTTCTTCCATCTTAAAAGGAACAAGGATAAGCGGCGGAATGAACGGCGCATCCTCGTAATACTGCATAATGAAATTCTTCAGGATGTCTTCCTTCTCATCCTCTTCGCCGGTGAAGAAATACGTGGAAGAACCTACTATTCTGCCCTGTCTTAATTCGAGCTTTCTTACGCACGTCTCGCCGCAGTCCGAATAGAGACCGATAGCGTCAACGTCACGCTCGATATCAAGATAAACTCTCTGGTTCTGGCGGATGCTGCGGAGGGCATAAAGCCTGTCTCTTAAGGCTCCGGCCTTCTCGAATTCGAGGTTAGCGGAGCACGTTTCCATCTGCGCCTTGATGTCCTTCTCGATGCCGTCGTATTTGCCTTCGAAGAACTGTACGATCTGGTCAACCATCGCTCTGTAGTCTTCCTGTTTTACGGTTCCGAGGCACGGCGCCATGCACTTGCCGATGTGGTAATTGAGGCAGGGGCGCTCCTTGCCGATATCACGGGGGAAGACCTTCTTGCAGCGCTTTAACGGGAAAATGTCATTTATTGCATTAAGTACTTCAAAGCAGTCAGAACCCATGTAAGGTCCGTAGTATTTCGCACCGTTTTTCCTGGCTTCAGGATCAGGCCTGAACGCCTTAAACACTCTGGGGTATGCTTCGTTCAAAGTGATGCAGATATAAGGATATCCCTTGTCGTCACGGAGAAGGATATTGTATTTGGGCTGGTATCTCTTGATGAGATTGTTTTCGAGAAGCAAAGCCTCAGGTTCGGAACCTACGACCGTATATTCGAAGTCAGCGACATGGGATACCATTGCCCTGACCTTCGGCGAAGAGATCACTCCGCCTCCGAAATAGCTCTTCAGTCTGTTGCGGAGTTTCTTTGCTTTTCCTACATAAATAACACAGCCCGAAGAGTCCTTCATAAGGTACACTCCGGGGCTTAAAGGGACTGTGTCCAGCCTGGCGTCGAATTTACCGGCGGGCATTACACAGCGATCTTAGGATTCTTGAGGTGAGCGAGAAGCGCTTCGCAAGCTTCCTTCTCATCGTCGCCGTTTGCTTCGATCTCGATCTCGGCGCCGTTCTCGATTCCGAGGGACATAACACCCAAAAGGCTCTTCGCATTAGCTCTTCTGCCGCTGCGGACAATGTAGATTGTGCTGTGGTACTGGGAAGCCTTCTGGATCATGACCGCTACGGCCTTCATCTGCAAAGCATCTTCACAATCAAAAACAATCTTTTCTTTAGTCATAGTACAGGTACATCCCCTCATAAATTAACAGGATAAGTATATTTTTGACTTTCTTTAAAATCAACCAAAATCGAGCCGTTCTGTCCAATTTCGACTATTTAACCCAAATGAGTGGGATTTAAGAAATCCTTTTGTTAAATTTATCAATCAAAGATCGAGGCTCATAAGGATCGCGTCCTTACCCTGACCGTAATAATCGCGTCTTAAGCCGTATCTGACAAAACCGAATTTCTCATAAAGCGCGATCGCAGGTCCGTTATCGTGCTCGACTTCCAAAAATAACTTATTGATGCCCATGTCCTTAAGTACGGACAACAGGTTCTCCATCATTACGGATGCAAATCCCCTGCCCCTGTAATCCTTATGGGTAACGATATTTCCGATGTTGCACTCGTCCAGAACGGTCTCGGCGCCGACATAGCCGACGACTTCGCCATGAAGATCTGCAACCAGGCATTTCTTATTGGGATCGACGATCAGGCTCTCAATGGCCTTGCTGTCCCAGGGATGGACAATGGATCCCTGTTCCAGCTCCATGATGTATTTGATATCGGACAGATCGCCGGATCTGATCACCAAATCAGGATCATTCATTCTTCTTAAGCCTCTCAGCCTGGGATACTGCACAATAGGACGCCTTGAGATCCCTCGCGTCGATAAGCTCCTTGTCAGCAAAAGCTGCCCTTGCAACACCCTTGGGCATAATTGCCGCTCCGGGCGCATAGTAGATATTAAGTCCATAGCCTGCCTTCTCGAAAGCTTTCTTCAGCACGTTCGCGCCGCTTCCGACAACCAGGATCTGACGTCTCTTGCCGTAGATCACCTCAGGTATCTTCGAGATCTTCTCCGCGAGATCATCAGCATCGTAAGCATCTTCGGGGATCAGGGATCTTAATGTATCGTCTTCTGCAGCCTGCGCGAAAACCCTGTTGTTTCTCGCGTCTATGGCAGGCACGATCAGAGTCTCGCTCTTTGGCGTCATCGTCGCATTCTCGCAGGATCTCGCGAGCGCTTCAGTCGAAGATACCGCGATGCACTTCTTTCCGGCTGCAAGAGCCATGCCCTTTACGGCAGCTACTCCGATCCTGATACCCGTAAAAGAACCCGGACCTACGGTTACCGCATAGCCGTCCAAGTCTTCGTGCTTAACCTTTGCCTTCTCCATTACGCTGTGGACCAGCGGCATGAATGTCTCGGAATGAGTCTTTGTCTCAAACGAGAGTTCATAGCAGAGTTCTTTGCCGTCTTCGAAAACGCCGGCACTGCAGTTCGTATTCGATGTATCACAAACCAGTAATTTCATGCTTCAATGGTTGCTCCCGCCTTGGCAGCTGCGCCCTCCAGATACTTCTGATGCTTCTCGGAACACTCACACTCGAACGATCTCAAGTTGCCGTCACCTGTTATTGTCATCTTAATCGTATCCTGAGGCAATAGCTCTTCTATTATGTCGCTCCACTCTATGACGCAGACGCCTTCCCTGTAGAAGTATTCATCAAGTCCGCTCATGAGAAAATCATCAGGACCCGAGAGCCTGTAGGTGTCAAAGTGGAACAGCATGAGCCTTCCGCCGTCATATTCATTGACGATGGTAAAGGTAGGACTGGATACATGGGATGTCGATCCCAATCCTCTTGCGATGCCTCTCGTAAGGCATGTCTTCCCTGCGCCGAGATCGCCTGTTAATGCGATAACGTCGCCGCCGCAGAGTGATTTGGCCAGTTCATAGCCAAAGCTCTCCGTCTGTTCGGGTGATGTAGTCTTAAACCTGATCATTAATGTCCTGCCTTTTTGTTTGCGTGATAATTGTACATTCAAGGAAGGGAAATAGCAAAGAAAAAGGCCGTCTCTTCCGAGACGACCTTCGAAGTTCTTTGTAAAATCGAAATAACGATTAACGCTTTGAGAACTGGGATGCCTTTCTTGCCTTCTTGAGACCCGGCTTCTTTCTTTCCTTCATACGTGCGTCACGTGTGAGGAATCCGCTCTCCTTGAGAACTGCCTTGTAGCTCTCTTCATCAGCTTCAACCAAAGCTCTTGCAATACCGTGACGGATTGCACCAGCCTGACCGGAGATACCGCCGCCGATAGCCTTAACGATTACGTCGAACTTATCTTCTGTCTGTGTAGCTGCGAGGGGCTGACGAACGATGAGCTTAAGTGTATCAAGACCAAAGTAGTCATCGATGTCCTTGCCGTTGATTGTGATATTGCCCTTACCGGGAACCAAACGAACGGCTGCTACTGCGTCCTTACGACGGCCTGTGCCGTAGTAATATACTTTGTTGCTTGTCTTCTTTGCTGCCATTATTACTTAGTCCTCCGATTAGAATGTGTAAACTTCAGGCTTCTGTGCTGTCTGCTCGTGCTCAGGACCAGCATAAACGTGAAGCTTTCTGAACATCTGACGGCCTAAAGAGTTCTTAGGGAGCATGCCCTTAACTGCGAGCTCTAAAGCCTTCTCAGGGTTCTTAGCCATCAAAGTACGATAGTCGATTTCCTTAAGTCCACCCGGAAAACCGGAGTGATGACGATAAAGCTTATCGTCGAGCTTCTTACCTGTAAGAACGATCTTGGATGCGTTGATTACGATTACATTATCACCGGTATCAAGGAAAGGAGTGTATGTGGGCTTGTGCTTACCTCTTAAGAGCTTAGCAACCTCTGTAGCCAAACGACCGAGAACCATGCCCTCAGCGTCGATTACGAGCCATTTCCTTTCTATTGAATCCTTGGTTGCAACATATGTAGCCATGTGTCTTTCTCCTTAAATTCATTGAGTCTTCTTATATTTCCAATGCCTAATATAAGCAAAAAATACAGGCCTGCTCCTTGAGCAAGCCTGCATATAATAACCGCGATAAACTGTTATGTCAACAATTTTCTTCAAAAAATTTCAAGAATTCTCTTAAAATCGTCAAAATTCGCCTTTTTTCACGTTTATTCGATCAACCGACTTGATCACTGTCGAAGTACTGGATCTCAGTAATCGTATTGACGCCGTCAGTAATGAAACGGAAATCCACATATTCTGAATGATATGTAAGACCGTACTCGTCTTCTTCAGCCGGTGTGCCATATACCTGCTTAACAGCGTCCACAGTATCACCGACACGGACTCCGCCGCAGTCAACAAGACCATCAGTGATTACGACAGAATAAATGATCTCGCCGTCGTTCTCTTCATAAGTCTGGATGTAGAAGCTGGGATAGTAATATGTTGCATATAAGCCCTGTCCGCCGCAACCTGCAGACTGGGGATCAAATGACACGGGATCGCCAAGCACATCCAGGACAGGCTTAGCCGCAACACGGGGGGCAATATCGCAGCCCTTGTAGCTGAACTTATAATTGGATGATGTCTGGTTGCCGGCTCCGGAAGGATCGACTGAGATCTGTGTCTGTCCGCCGTCGATACGGGAAACTACTGCTGATTCATCTGTAGAAGTGTTGCATCCCGTGAAAAGCGAAGCAGCAAAGCACAAAAGAACAGCTGTTGTAAGTAATCTTGTCTTTTTCATTTCTTTTTTCTCCTATTATCTTTATTTTTGGTTGTTTTCCAGGTCTTTTTTATATTGCGGTGTACCGCCCGCCCTTACCGGCAATATGTTGCCGACAAAGCGGTGGTGACTGTCGCCTATCTTCTTGTCAGTCAGTTTGAAAAAGCTGCTGTGATGGTAACGGTACACTGTCGAGTCACAATGATACCACGAGTCTCCGAACTTTACGAGGTTCCAGTAGTGCCCGACATCCTTTACAGGATACCGCTTTACCATCATGTTGGGGATGCCTGCACAGTCCAAAAGAATCTTGGTCGTGCAGTAATATCCGTAGCAATCTGCACTATGTTTTGTGAATGCCTGATATACGGCATCTTCGAAAGTCTGGTTGCCGCGGACTGTCGTATACCATACATGCGTATGGACATACGAGATGATGTTCTTTACCGTTTCTGTGGTGTTCTTGCCCTTGAGTTTCTTTGCAAGGGCCCTTGCCGTTTTATAGACATCATTGTGATGGCTTGAATCCCAGCCTCCGCCGGCACCTGACGTTCCGTTTGTAGCACGCTGCCTGACGACATGAACGTAAGCTGTCTGCGAACGGATGTTGCGCGCTTCATCCATCGCCTTGTAAGTTATCTCGTATGTGCCTTCCTGGCCTATTACGACCTTTGAATTGTCAACAACAACCCTTGGCGCCTCGTCATAATCGTCGACATAGGTTACTCCTTCAAAATAGTCGATCTGTGCATCTTCGGAATCATCGACATAGATATCGTGAATGCCGTAGAACAGCGGCGCATTATGGTCATCCGTTACATGGAAAGGAACATCTATGACAGTTGAATTGTCATACCAGTCAGTAACGACGACCGGAACCATATAATCACCGGTAAACTGATATGCGGGGGTCCCATCTCTGTATTCGATCTTGGCAATGCCGGAAAGATCATAAAGATAGCCTACGCATTCCGTAGCTTCAGGCCATTCCAGGCTCGCATACTGGTCATGCGGAATCGCGATCCCCTTAGGCGCCGTGTGGTCTTCGATCTTCAAAGTAACATCTTTCTTGAAGAATTCATCATAACGGACAGTAAGCTGATATATGGCCGGAATGTCCGTATCGATCCCTGACACGTCCGTTACAAACTCGGCATCATCAGGACAGGACTTGAAAAAGTCCGCGATGTTTATCTCGGAACCTGCCTCTATCATGACCTCTCTTACGAGGTTTCTGTTGGCGTCCCTAATCGTAAAGGCGATCGTTGCCACTACGATAAAGGCAACATATGCTATTGATCCTATTCTCGCAATAAGTTTATACATAACTTTACTGTCTTACACTTCTTTACCAGATATCCCTGATTCCGTATTCCCTTAAGCCCTATTGATCCCCATCATCAGCTGTCGGTTTGGTTTCTGTCGGTTTGGTCGTTTCTTCCGTCGGCGGTGGCGGCGGAGGAGGCGGCACATCAGTCGGCGTATTCGTCGGCGGCGGTGTCGGTGAAACCGTAGGAGCCGGCTGATCCGATACACCCGGAGTAGGCGTTACCGTAGCACCCTGTGTTGTCTCCGGCGTAGGCGTGGGCGTATCTGCACCGGTAACCGTAGGCTCGATTGAACCTGTCGGTGTAGGCCCGTCCGTTGTTGAGATTTCCGGTGTCGGCGTAGGTGTCTCAGATACCTCCGGAGTCGGTGTTTCCGTAGGCGTCGGCGTATCAGACGGCAGGAAATCCGTCGAACCGCCTGCGCGTGCCGGATAGAGCTTTCCGTTAAAGCGGTGGTACTTATCATTAATCTGCTCATCAGTACACATGAAGTAGATAGAGCTGCGATGCTTGAACCTGGTTGAATCGCAGTGATACCACTGGCCGTTGAGCTTAACGAGATTCCAGTAGTGGTTGCTGCCTGTTACCGGAAATCTCTTGACCATCATGTTCGGGATTCCCGCAAGGTCAAGGAGCATCTTGCAGCATGAATAATAAACGTAGCAGTCACCTGAACGCTTGGAGAATCCTCTGTAAGCAGCCGACGCATAACTGAGGCTGCCGCACTGAGAATAATATATGTGGTCATGTACCCATTTGAAGATCGCTCTGGCCGTATCTACGTCATTGCTTCTCCAAAGGCCTGACAGTACTCTTGATGCCAGTCTCTTGGCGTCAGACATTCTGCCGCTTCCGCCGCCGCCGCCGCTTCCGCCGGATTCGGATCCGCTTACGTCATACTCGCTGCCACTTGCTGCATCAGCATTGCCAGTTCCTTTAGTGATCTTAACTTCAGCTGTTCCGGTGGTGAAATTATTGGCCTTATCAATTGCCAGATATTTGACTACATATGTTCCGGGAGTCTCATAATCGACCTTTGAATCGTCGATCCTGATAACAGGATCATCATCGTAATCATCGGTCGCTGTAACGCCGTCGAAAAAATCGGGTTCAACGTTTGTCACTGTCTCCAGGTTATGAATACCCTTGATCACTGGACCTGTATGGTCATCGATCACCGTGAAAGGAACATCAATCGTTGCCGTATTTCCGTAAACATCAGTTACAAGTACGGGAATGTCAAATTCTCCGCCTTCTTTGAACACGGGCTTTTCTTTGTACTCGACCTTGGCTATGCCGGAAAGGTCATAAAGGTATCCGACGCAGTCAGCTGCAGCAGGAGCGTTCCACGTTGTGTAAAGCATCTTGGGCAGAGCAATGCCCCTGGGCGCCGTATGATCTTCGATCCTCAAGACGACATCCTTTTCGAATACTTCGTCATAGAAGACCTTAAGCTGATATACGGCTGGTTCGTTGGTATTTATTGTTGAAACATCGGAAATAAACCTGGCATCTTCCGGACAGGTCTTAAAGAAGTCTTCGATCTTTATATTTGAACCCGCTTCAATAACTACGTCACTTATGAGATTTCTGTTGGCATCACGGATGGTGAATACCACGATCATCACGACTATAGTGGCGCAGTATAAAAACGCTCCGATTTTTCCGATGGTCTTATACATGCCTTTATTATTTTAAAGTCAGAGAAAAATATCAAGAATTATTTATAACAACTATTCACCGTCAGAAGATTCACTGCTTGTATCTTTTGTCGGCTGAGGAACAGTTGTCGGTGTGTCCTCCGGAGCATCAGTCGGAGTCGGCACCGGCGTAGCTGTCGGCTCGGCAGCGCCTGTTGGAGTCGGCGTTTCCGTGACAGGTGTCGGCGTAGGTGTCTGATTACTCTCTGATGGTGTCGGCGTAGGACCCTCTGACGGCTGCACCGTAGGCGTTACCGAAGGAGATACCGAAGGAGAAGGTGTTACCGACGGTTCTTCAGTAGGAAGCGGTGTAGGCGAAGCGAATTCCTTGGAACCGCCTGCTCTCGGAGGATACAAAGCTCCGTTGAACTTGTGATATCTGTCATTGATCTGGGCATCGGTGCACATGAACCAGACGCCGGGATGATCGTTGTAACCCTCTGTAGCATCGCAGTGATACCATTCGCCGTTGAGCTTTACGAGAAGCCAGAAATGAATCTTGCCGTTAAGCTTGGGTGAACGGTCAACTCTCATATTCTCGATGCCGGCAATGTCCAGGAGCATCTTGCAGCATGAATAGTAAACGTAGCAGTCACCGCTTCGCTTTGTAAATCCTCTGTATGCGGCATGCTCATAGTTCCTGGTTCCGGAAAGAAGTCTGAACCAGAGGTTGTCGTGTACCCAGTTAAAGATTGCTCTTGCAGTCTCAACATCATTTTTCCTGTAGAGACCTGACATGATCTTTCTGGCAAGAGCATAAGGATCACCGTCGCCTACATAATAGGTTCCGGGATCTCCGCCGCTTTTCTTATTCTTTGCATTCGCATCAGCGATCTTTACCGTAATGGTAGTCGTAACCGTAGCGATGTTGCCTGCCTTATCGACGGCTCTGTAAGTGAGGTTATATTTGCCGGCCTTCGTATAATCGACTTCGGTCTCATCTACGGAAATGATCGGCTCGGGATCGTAATCGTCAACGACCGTTACGCCCTCATAGAAGTCGAGCTGGTCAGGATTTCCCTCCAGTTCAAGCTCATGAACGCCGCTGATGACAGGGGCTGTCGTATCATTGATAACCGTAAACGGGACCATGATGACGCCGCTGTTTCCGTATACGTCTGTAACAACGACAGGAACCTGGTATTCACCGCCATCCGTAAAGCTCGGAACGCCGTCCTGGTACTCGACCAGGGCAACTCCCGAAAAGTCAAAAAGGTTGGCGATTACTTCAGTAGCTTCCGGCATCTTCCAGTTGAGATAGACCGTCTGCGGAACAGCTTCTCCCGTAGGAGGCGTGTGATCTTCGATCCTAAGGATGACATCTGCACTCTTCTTGCCGCAGCCGATCTTAAGCTGATAGACTCCGGGCTCATTGGTGTTGATTCCCGACACGTCAGTCAGGAACTGTGCACCTTCCGGTACGTTCTCAAAAAATGCATCTATCGAGATAGGCGAACCTACCTCGATAGTTACATCAGTCTTGAGATCGTTAAGCGTGTCGCATGCGGCGATCAAGGCAATCGATAACACTGCCAGGATTAAAACCACTATGCTTAGAACTCGTCTCTTCATTCCCATTACCAATTCCCATTAATAATTTAAAATCCCCAGGGACGGAGTCAGCCGTCGCCTTTATTTATACGGGAAACCTGATTTGATCTTCCCGTTATAAACGTCTACATATTTTTGTACCGACTTGGTCGATCGTTCCGGATATTTGGACTTGTCGAAAGTATGGTCGGAAGGAGCCGCATAGATCTCCTTGTCCGTCATCATGAACGTGAAGTACTTTTTGGAAGTACCGTCAAAATACTTCTGTGCGTCGCAGTGATACCATTCACCGTTGAGCTTTACCAGTGCCCAATAGTGGTAGTTCGGATGCGCCCTCGATACTTTTCTTACTACGCAGAGATTTTCTATTCCTTCGACATCGAGCATCGCCTTGCAGACAGCCCATGTTCCGTAGCAGGAAGAATATCTCTTGGAGAATGTATTGATAGCGGCAACTGCCCAGTTATCGTACTGGGGAGTACGCAATACGAATCTGATGTTATTGTGTACCCAGTAGAAGATCTTCATTGCCTTAACGACATCAGTATCGCCGGACTTAAGGATCTTCTTGTTGATATCCCTTGCCATGCCGTAAGCCTTCTCTTCATAAGCACGGATCTCAGCAGATGACAAACCGCCTCTGCCTGTGATTACAACGTGTACCTGAACAGTGACTTCGGATACATTGCCGACATCATCAGTAGCTCTGTAGATCAGATCGTAATCACCGACCTGTGTGAGATCTACCTTTGAATCATCGATTTCCAACTTGGGTTTTACGGCATAGTCATCAGTAACGATGATGTTGTCGTCATATGTCATGCCGTCGCCTTTTCCTACGACAACGTCGAAATCGCCGGCGCCTAAGATCTTCGGAGGTTCGGTATCCTTAATGACGCGGAAAGGAACGTCAACAACGGAATAGTTGCCGTTGGAATCCGTAAGCCTTACGCCGATCATAAAGTCGCCGCCCTTGGTGAGATCAGGTTCTCCCTTGTCATAAGAGAGTGATACGGCCGTCAGATCGAAGATATCCTTGATAAGGAGATTCGGATCCGGAGCCTTGCCTGCATACATCTTAAAAGGAACTGCCGTTCCCGTGGGAGCCGTACGGTCAACTACGTTAAGGACCGAATGAACGACATGACCGCCGCAGTCGATCGCTATATCGTAGGTCTGCAAAAGGCCTGTATCGATCTGGTCTACGGCAGTTATAAACTTGGTGTTCGGCGGGATCTCAGTGAAGAAGCTGTCCAGTGTGATCGGATGACCATACTCGATGCTTACTTCCTGAAGAACTCTGTTATCAATGCTGTCAATTGTCTGGTTGTAGAAATAATAACAGCCCGCAACGCCTAACAAGGCTCCTGCGATTGGAGGAAGTATCCCCAATCCCAACAGCCTTGTAATACTGAATTTCTTTTTCTTAGCCTGGCGAGTCATCGGTAATATAACTGATTACTGCATTAAGTACTGGATCTGCCAAACTGCATCATTCTTAACCAGGAACTCGAGGCAGGAATCCTCTGTGATCTCATAGATCAGAGCTTCCTCAGTTGTATCTGTGGGCTCACCGTAAACAGCCTTAACCTGGTCAACTGTGCTGCCGACACTGACTCCCTCAGGAGTTGCTACTGTATCATCGTAAACGATAATATTCTGGATCAGCTGTTTGCCGTCCTCAGGTGTTGTTCTGACTTCAACAGAACCGCCTGTGAATCTGATCTCCCAGCCCAATTCGCCGGCAGCGTTTGCACAGCTCATGCTCTCGATCAACTCATAGTCTGTACCGTCTACAAACTTAGAAAGATCTACTTCCTGATTAATGGCAAAATCTACACCCTTATATGTGAACTTATAAGCTGTAGTGCTTCCGGCAACGCTTCCGCTGGTCTCATCAGTGTTGCCAACGTTGCTGTTCTGGCTCTGTGTAGCAATAACGTTAATGTCAGAAGATACCGGCTCAGGCTGGTTGTTACAAGCACAAAGTACGGCACCTGCTATGCTAAGGCTCATGATAAGAGCTGCTGTCTTAACTAACTTCATGTCAAAAAATCCTCCCATATTTGGTTCTTTGTAAACACTTCACTAATAATACACTATGGAAATTACTTTCAAATGCCAAAAATAAGGGAAAACCGTAGCATTTTTACAGTTAAAATGACTAATTATAAATAAAATTTGTTATTGACCGACTGCAAAAGGACCGTAATGTATGAGCTTGCCGTATTCCTTAAGTTCACTTAACTGATCGTCTCTCACAAAATTATAGAACTCGATGTCTTTCTCATATTCTTTGGCTACGGCAGGTACTGTTCTGTAATCGGTCAGGTCATAATTATCTATAAGGTATTTTCCGAAGAATACACTCACCTTCTCTGCCCCATATATGTTGAGGTGGGCACCCTGATCGTAAGTGTCCTGTGTCATGTCGATACCCATCTCATCAGCGTAATCGCAGAGATTTATATATGTGAGCCCGTACTGCGCAGCATATTTCCTGATGTTCTCATCCCACTGCTCATGCCATCCGTGTTCGATCGGAGCACGTACGAGCAGAAGCTCAATGCCCTTCTCGGCGCATAGCTGTCTTATCTGGTCGAGATAATACATTGAAGTCTCATCGAATTTATAAGATGTCCTGCCCGGTGTTGGCCAGGATTCTTTAACGCCCTTCACATCACAGCGCATGTAGTAGCCGTTATGGGAAGCAACATCTTTCGAGAATACATGACGGAAATCAGTCTCGGTAAGTTCGTTCCATCTGTAATGGAATCTCAGGATTGGGAAAACATAGGATACAAAAGTTTCTTCTTCAGTCATGGAGACATTAATTGCGTCAACCTTGTCCTTGGACCATCTCATGCCGTCCAGAGTCATTCTGTTGTATACTTCCTGACGCTTCGGATACTCGTGCTGCAGATTGTGGATGGACAGAACGACGACCTTCGGTGTCTCGATCCTTAAGGAATCCCTGAGAAGATAATAAGACTGCCACATATACTGCTCGCCGGAACCTCTGATATAGGATGAAACTCCGTAATCTTCGTACATCTTGATGGGCGAGAAATTCTCATACATATCGCAGTCACCGAACATGAGGACGTCATGAGGGACTTTTTCCTTGTAGTACTCTTCAGTAAAAGAACCCTCGATAACTCCGACCTGGTACTTTTTCATAAGGAGCCTCTGGACAAACCACAGGATTCCAATAGTAAGCGCCAGTAAAACCAGCGCCGTTATGATCTTTTTAAGTTTTGTCTTTTCGGATCTTGCCATTACATAGCCTTCTTAAGGCGGCGGAAGTCACCTAAAGCCTTCCAGCCGATCTTAACGATCTTCTTAATATTAATGGAGTTCGTACCGCCCTGACGGGGTCTGAACGTTACTTCACGGAAAGTGTGCTCCTCACCATAGTGAACAAAATATGTTGTCATCATGATGTTCGGGAGGTTGTAATCCTTGTCGAGCTTGGGAAGGTACTTAGCGACTGTCTTTGCATCCATGAGACGGAAAGGAGCATTTGCGTCCGGTACCTTTACCTTGAAATAGAGCTTCAAGAGGAAGCATACGACCTTCTCAACGAAGGCTCTGTCCTTACCGTCGCCTCTTACGACTCTGTGGCCGAAGATTCCCTTATAGCCGTGGCGCATCTGCCAGAAAGCGTCGAACTCCTCGGGGAGTGTCTGTCCGTCTGAGTCTGTCTGGAAAATGAAATCAGCGCCCTGCTTGATCGAATAATCGTAAAGAGCAATGACCTTGGGGCCGTGCTGCTTGCCTGTATCTGACAGGATAACGAGCTGGGGATGATCCTTCTGGAAGTTCTCAAGAAGTTCATGCGTGCGGTCCTGGCTTCCGCTGTCTGCAATAACGAGCCTTGAAGCGGGATCCTTGCCCTCAAGAATCGGATACCATGAAGTAACTACGTCGAGAATATTGTCCTCTTCGTTATATGCGGGCATTACAACATACAAAATATCCATGGTTTACTCCTCCGTTATATTTTTCCTCTCGGCAACAAAGTAACGCGGGCGCTTCTTTGTCTCGAGATATATCCTGCCGATGTATTCACCGATAACGCCAAGGCTTATCATCTGTATTCCTGAAACAAAGCAGAGGATACATGTTGTGGAAGCCCAGCCGTCAACGTAATAGCCTGAGATAACCGATACCAGAACATATATGATACCGACAAAACTCAAGAGAGCAACTATGATTCCCAAGACCGTGATAAGTCTTAAGGGTCTGATCGAGAAAGACGTAACGCCGTCGATCGCAAGAGACATCATCTTGGACAGAGGATAATGCGTGGTTCCCGCTTCTCTCTCTGCTCTGGAATAATAAACGACTGACTGCTTGAATCCCAGTTGGGGAATGATTCCTCTCAAGAAGAGATTTACTTCGCCATAGCCTTCCAGAGCATTAAGGACTCTGGCGCTCATGAGTCTGTAATCCGCGTGATCCGGAATGATGTCAACACCCATGCCGCGGAGGAACTTGTAATAAGACTGTGCGGTCGTTCTCTTGAACCAGGAGTCAGTCGATCTGTCATTTCTGACACCGAAAACGATCTCGTTTCCCTTGGCATATTCATCGACCATCTGGGTGATCGCGTTGATGTCGTCCTGACCGTCGCAGTCCATAGAGATCGTAATGTCAGCAAACTTCTTTGCTTCCATGAGTCCTGCGATCAGGGCATTCTGGTGGCCTCTGTTGTGTGCCAGGGAGATTGCGCAATACTTCTTATCTTCTTCACAAAGGGATGAAAGGATGTCCCATGTCGTATCTTTACTGCCGTCGTTTACAAACATAACGCGGCTGTCCTCGCTGATCTTGCCTGCTTCAATAAGCTCTTCCAATTTGGCCTTAAACTTGCCGCTCGTAAGCGGAAGAACCTGCTCCTCGTTATAGCATGGGATTACAAGATATAGTACCGGCGTCATCGTAAGCTCCTGTTTTTCTTATTCTTTGAAGAATTATAGCATAAATCATTCCGCTATAATCTTGTGGTTCTTATAATCGATCTTCTTCTGGACTGATTCGGACGCACTTTCAGGATATGCCTTCTGTTTGAACTGGAATCCGTTCCATCCTCCCTGCCAGAAGTTCAGGAGTTCCTTGGTCGTATACATGAAGAAATAGCTGTCGTAACCCTGGCGCCACGTTGAGTCGCAGTGATACCACTGGCCGTTCAGCTTAACGTAATTCCAGAAATGGGTGGCCGTCTGGTAAGGATAGCGCTCGATGATCATGTTCTCGATTCCGGCTACATCCAGCAGGACTTTGACGGCATATACCGTCGAATAGCAGTTGCCCACCCTCGTCTTGTATGCGTTATAGGCTGCTTCAGTCCAAGAACTGTTCTGTGTCCTTAAGTTGAATCTGATGTTATATCTGCACCACCAGACGATCTGGAGAGCGATCTCTTCTTCCGTCATTCCGGGTTTGGTTATCTCATCTAAGATCTTCTTTGCCTCCGCATAGACCACGTCAGGCTCGATATATCCCTTGGGCTTTTTGGAGACCTTAAGCTTAACCGATACCGATGTCTCGTTCCCCGAGAAATCTCTGGCGGTATAAGTTACATCGTATTTGCCCGGCGTATTCAGATCCACTTTCGAGACATCGACATCAAGTGCCGGGGCATTATCGTAATCATCGGTTACGATAATGCTCTTCTTATATGCTACCGAATCGCCGATATAGACCTGAAGATCCTGATATCCCTTGATCACAGGAGGAGTCGAATCCAATGTGACATCAAAAGGAACTCCTACGTAAGTCTGGTTCCCCACAGCGTCTGTAAGCAGGACATAAGTGTTATATCGTCCGCCCCGCGTCATATCCGGAACGTCATACCATTCGGCTGTAACATCGGTCACGTCCTGAATATTCGTGACGCAGCTTAATGCATCAGGCAGCTCCTGGCATGCAAAGATGCTCTGAGGGATGCCTTCGCCTGTCGGCGCGACCGTATCAACGATCGTAAGGACGCACGGAAAATTCCTGCCGTACATCGTTATCGTAAATCTTATCGTCTGTGGAAGAGCAGTATTAACTTCGTCAAAATTAAGGTTGCATGATACAAACTTAGGCAAAGCCGGCTCGCCCTTTATATACATACCGAGGTCGGGCTTATTAGATCCTGCTTCGATCGTCATCTCCTGACTAACGAGTGCATATTCTTTTTCGAGAAAATTCGTAACGCTGCAATAGCCCAATACTCCCAGAAGGATCACCGCTGCAACAATGAGAAGAGGGACAAAATTGAACGGCTTTACATCAGCCTGTGAAGTTCTTTTTTCAGATCTCCGGACCTGCTTCTGAACAGGCCTTTGTGCCGGCTTCTGAACAGGACGCTGAACCTGCTTTTGAGGTGATCTCTGAACCTGTCTCTGAGGCTGGCCTGAAGCAGGTCTCTGAATAGTTCTCTGAACGGGTTTCTGCCCCTGATTTCTGACTGCGGGATTTGCTGTTCGCTGAGCCTGGTTTTGAACCGGTCTTTGGGCCAGGTGTCTTTTTACCTGAGGTTTTGCGGCATTTGAGGGAGCTTTTGCTGAATTGCTGACCGGGCTGACGGAGCGCCTTGCCGCGGAATTATACGGATCCCGCTTTACTGGCTTCTGATTATTGCCGTCACCTGTCTTCTTCATGCTGCTACTTTAGTTTGTGAGCCCCGTAATTGATCTTGCTTTGTACCGACTTGGTAGCCGACTTAGGGTACTTCTCCTCTTTAAAATTATACCCATTCCAGCCGTTATGCCAAAAGTTTTTCAATTCCTTTGTCGTATACATGAAGAAGTAGCTGTTATATTTCTTTCTCGGTGTGGAGTCGCAGTGATACCACTCGCCGTCAATGTTGATGTAATTCCAATAGTGACCGTGGTAGATAAACGGCTCTCTCGTGATGATCATGTTCTCGATTCCTGCGGCATCGAAAAGCGCCTTTGCAGTCATAGCAAAGTTGTAGCAGTTGCCCTGTCTCTTAACGAGTCCGTCATATGCTGCTCTCGTCCAGGAAGAGTTATCGGCCCTTTGTACGTAATTTATGTTATATCTTACCCACCATGTGATCTGGAGAGCCTTCTCCATGTCGCTCATGCCGGGTTTTGTGATCTTATTAAGGATCTTCTTGGCCTCGTTTTCTACCGTCGACGGATCGACATAAGTCTTAGGCTTCTTCTCGAGCTTGAGCTTGATCGTGACTTCGGTAGTGTTGCCCGTGAAGTCCGTTGCTCTGTAAATAACTTCGTAAGTTCCGGCCTCTTTCGAGTTAACCTTGCTCGTATCTATCTCAAGCTTGGGGTTGGGATCAAGGTCATCTGTTACCGTTACTTCATTTCTGTATGTGATTGCATCACCGACAAATGCTTCGATGTCCTTTGTTCCTTCGATGACAGGAGCAACAGAGTCCTTAGTTACATTGAAAGGAACATCGACAATGGTCTCGTTGCCGGATGAATCCGTAACGGATGCTTTTGCAATAATGTTTCCGCCGCCGGAAATGTCAGGAACTTCCTTCCACTTTACCGTTACGTCGTTAAGGTCATAAACGTTCTTAACACACTCTTCTACAGGCGGAATCGCATCGATCGAGAACATCTCGTGAGGCACTGCTTCTGCTGTAGGCGGTGTCGTATCAACGATCTCGAGAACGCAGGGGAAATTCACGCCATACATTCTGATCGTAAATCTGATCGTCTGCGGAAGAACGTAATTAACTGTCGAAAAATCCAGATTGCAGGATACATACTCAGGGAATCTAGCATTGCCCGTAAGGAACATTGAGAGATCGGCAGAAGATCCTGCTTCGATCGTGTTCTGGGTAACGATGAGATCTGTATCCTCGTTGAATACCGTAATGGCCCATACTGCCGCACCGGCGAAAATGATCTCGAGAAAGAGGATTATAAGATAAGGTAGATATCTGTGCTTTCTCTGCTTCGGTTCACGTGCCTTGCGGTGCTTTTTCTCTACAACTTCCTCTTCTTCATCGTCGTCAAATTCCTCAAACTCGGAATCAACTTCAACGATGCCGTCTTCATCAGTCTCCTCATACTGAACCTCTCTCATTAAAGGTTCGAGAGACTTCTTTTCTTCCTTGGGATTCGAAAGATGACGGGGCATGGCAGCGTTCTGGGGTACAGAACGCACTACCGGCATATTTGCATTGGGTGACTGTACCGGAAGATGTGGAACAGGCATCCTTGTATTAAGCTGCTGTGTTGATGTATGAAGAACAGGCATTTCCTGGTTTGCGGGCCTTTGCTGCTGAGGGATCTGCAGGCGCTGGGGTACAGGCTGCATGACCGGCTGCACATAGGGCTGAGCCTCACGGCGGAGGACAGCCTGGCCCTGAGTCTGACCTGCTGCAGGTCTGGCCTGACGCTGCGGCATGGGCTGCGCCTGTCTCTGAGGCATTGCCTGAACCGGACGCTGCTGGGGCATAGGCTGCCTGACATTCATGGGCTGCTGCTGACGCTGCATGGGCTGTGCCTGTCTCTGGGGCATAGCCTGGGCCGGACGCTGATATGTGGGTCTTGTTACATTCGCAGGTCTGGGCATGCGCTGGGGCATCGCCTGGTTCCTTGCAAGGCGGGCCTGTTCCTGCCTCTGCTGAGCCTGGCGCTCAAGAGCAGCCTGATGCTCTACAGCCTTAACGACTGCAGAATCAGCTGATCTGACATTCGGATGTCTTTGTCCCCTGTTATCTGGCATCTTTCGGCCCTCTTATCTCTCCGGATAATCCCCTGTGAAGCAGGCGTCACAATATCTGAAATCGTCACCGCCAAGCATATCGTTCAGATCCTCAGGCTTCAGATAGCCCAAAGAATCAGCACCGATTATCTCACAGATCTCAGGGATCGTGTGCTGGCATGCGATCAGATAGTCCTCGTCCGGCACATCCGTTCCGTAATAACAGGGATGCATAAACGGCGGTGAACTGATCCTTACGTGAACCTCAGTGGCTCCCGCATTTCTTAACATATTGACCTGGTTAGCGATCGTATTTCCTCTGACGATCGAATCGTCGATAATTACTACTCTCTTGCCGTTAACGACAGCCGAGATAGGGTTAAGCTTGATCTTAACCGCCTGTTTACGCTGTTCCTGGGATGGCTTGATGAACGTTCTTCCTACATAGGAATTCTTAACGAATCCCTTCTCATAAGTAATGCCCGACTCTGCCGCAAAACCTAATGCGGCATCGATCCCCGATTCGGGCACACCGATTACTATATCGCACTCGCAAGGATGCTTCCTTGCAAGGATCCTGCCCGCTTCTCTTCTTGCGGCTGCAACAGAGATACCGTCAATTACAGAATCCGGTCTGGCGAAATAGATATACTCGAAAACACATTTCTTCATGGGACGCTTTAATCCGGAATCAATGGATCTGACCTCACCGTTCTCCACGATGACGATCTCGCCGGGTTCAATGTCTCTTAAGTATCTCGCACCGACGGCTTCTAATGCGCATGTCTCGGAACAGAAGATGACCGCGTCATCCAATTTACCCATAACGAGAGGTTTTAAGCCGAAGGGATCTCTTGCCGCTATAAGCTTTCTGGGGCTCATGACAAGAAGAGCATATCCGCCTTTGATGATACCCATTACTTCCTTGACGGCTTCTTCAACCGAAGGATTAGAAGATCTCTTCTGTGCAATGAGATATGCGATGACCTCCGAATCGGTGGTCGTATGGAAGATAGCACCTTTGTCCTCAAGCTCTCTTTTAAGCTCGTTCGCATTGGTAAGATTTCCGTTATGTGCGATGGAAAGTGTTCCCTTTGAATACTGGGTAACGATAGGCTGTGCGTTCTCCGGAACGCTTCCGCCTGCTGTGGAATACCTTACGTGACCTATTGCGATATCGCCTTTGAGATTACTGATCTTGTCGCTGCTCAATACATCACTGACAAGTCCCATTCCCTTGACGCACTCAATGGAGGCATCATCATTTGTAGCAATACCACAGCTCTCCTGTCCCCTGTGCTGGAGACTGAAAAGTCCGTAATAAACATCACTGGCAGAGTACTTACTCCCGTGAATTCCGAATATTCCGCATTCTTCATGTATGGCCATGCATAGATTTTATCATCAGACTTGTATACAGATATGCGGTAAAATGTCTGTATTTTAATGACATGTTCATGTCTTTAGTTGGCTATAACAACGGAAACTTCAGTTGGTAGTAGAATATTAAAGTTATGAAAAACCTGTTTGAGAACTGCAATCTGTGCCCGAGGCGCTGCGGCGCCGACAGAACAACCGGCAAGACCGGCTTCTGCAGAATGCCCGGATACCCGGTGGTCAACCTTATCAAGCTCCACTACGGCGAGGAACCGGTAATATCTGGAACAAAAGGCAGCGGCACGGTTTTCTTCGAAGGCTGCAGCTTAGGCTGCGTATTCTGCCAGAACTATACCATCTCGAGAGGCCCCACGGGCTTCGGCATGAAGATGGATGCTGATAAACTCTCTGACGCTTACCTGAAGCTTCAGGATCAGGGCGCCAATAACATCAATCTCGTAACTCCCATGCACTTCGCACCGGTTGTTGCAGAATCGATATCGCTCGCAAAGGCATCTGGTCTCAATATTCCCGTCGCGGTCAACTGTTCCGGCTATAATCTCGTGTCGGCGTTAAGGCTTTTCGACGGGCTCGTAGACATCTACATGCCCGACATGAAATATTTCTCATCCAAGTTCTCTTCGGAATACTCGCACGCTCCTGACTACTTCAGCGTATGCTGCAGCGCGATTGACGAGATGGTAAGACAGACCGGAGACATCGTTATGGGCTCAGACGGACTGCTCAAAAAAGGCGTCATCGTAAGACACCTGATACTGCCGGGCGGACTTTTCGATTCCAAGCACGTGATAGATTACCTGACATCCAGATACGGAAACAGGATCTTCATAAGCCTTATGAGCCAGTACACGCCGATGCCTTCCTGCACCGGAAAGCTCGCAGGCAAGCCTTCGAAAAGGATGTGCGACACTCTGGCAGATTATCTCGCTTCAAAGGGCCAGACAAATGCCTTTATACAGGAATATGAATCGTCCGGAAATGAAATGATCCCGGACTTCAATGTGTGAAGCCGGGATCCTGTTTTTCAACTTTTGGTCAGCCTGTCAGAGTATCTCTTCGATAAGAGCCTCTATCTTGGGCTGGGGAACAAAACCCATTGATTCGTTTACGATCTCGCCGCCCTTGAAGATCTTAACCGCAGGAATGCTCTCAACATAGTATTTCTCAGCATATTCTGTTGAATCATCAACATTGTACTTACCTACCTTGATCTTACCGTCGTACTTCTCGGCAATAGCTGCGATGACGGGACCTAACATCTTGCAGGGACCGCACCAGGGAGCCCAGAAATCAACGAGTACGGGGAGGTCACTGTTCAATACCTCTGCTTCAAAATTGCTGTCATCTAAGATAATCTCAGCCATGTCTTTTCTCCTTTATTCATCATGTCTGCAGTCTTCGTTACTGCAGGGACTGCCCTTTGCGTTACAGCACTCGTGGCCTTCGCAAACTCTGTAATTGCCGCCCTCGATACATAATGTCTTTCCGTTGATCAGGGAATCGGCGATCTTAAATCTCGCCGTCTCATAGATCTCCGTTACGGTCGTTCTGGAAATAGCCATCTGCCGTGCGCACTCCTCGTGCGTCATTTTCTGATAATCCACGTGACGGATGACTTCATACTCTTCGATGGTTAAGACTTGAGCGTCGATCTGATCCGCGCCCGTAGGCACAAATCTCGTGTATTTAGGCTCCTCACAAACTCTTCTGACTCTTACCGGCCTTGGCATTATCAGCAACTCCTAACAAAAAGACATATGCCGTGAAAACGACATATGTCAATTATAACATTCTATACCGGGAAAATCGAATAGGAGGATCCTATATCAGATCTCCTCGCCCAAAGACTCAAGATACTGGCCGTAATTTGTCTTGGACATGGAATGAGCGATCTCAAGGAACTGATCCTTCTCGATCCATCTGTTGTGCCATGAGATTTCTTCCAAGCATCCGATCATTCTTCCGGATCTCTGAGCTGCCCTGATGGAACCGGCCGCTTCATAAAGGCTGTCCGGGTTGCCTGCATCGAACCATGAGAATTCCTTGCCTAACGGGATAACGTGGAGCTGACCTCTTCTCAGGTATTCCTCATTTACGGAAGTGATCTCGAGCTCGCCTCTTGCGGAAGGCTGGATCTTTGAAGCGATGTCGACGACCTGATTATCGTAGAAATAAAGGCCCGGAACGATGTAATTTGACTTGGGGTGTCTAGGCTTCTCTTCGATGGATACGGCCTTGCCGTCTGCATCAAATTCAACTACGCCGAAAGCTCTGGGGTCTGAAACATAGTAACCGAAGATAACTGCGCCCTCTTCATTTCTTCCAGCTGTCCTGAGCTTTCTTCTGAAGAAAGGACCGTAGAAGATGTTATCGCCCAAAGCGAGGCAGACTGAATCGGTTCCGATGAAGTCCTTAGCGATGATGAAAGCATCTGCGATTCCTCTCGGAACATCCTGCTCCATGTACTTGATCGAAATGCCGAGCTGGGATCCGTCACCCAAGAGGTCAACGAACGGCTTTGTGTCGTCCGGCGGAGTAATAACGAGAATATCCTTGATTCCGGCTTCCATGAGAACAGAAAGCGGATAGTAGATCATAGGCTTGTCGTAAACAGGAAGTAACGGCTTACATACGGGCTTCGTAATAGGATAGAGACGTGTACCCTTGCCTGCCGCCAAAATGATTCCTTTCATATTGCACCCCCAAGTTATTAAAAAACTGTTGATAATATAAATATACAATATTACTCCGTTGTGCGACAATATGAACATTGATTTTGGGGGTGAAAGTAAACCATGCTCAGCTTTTTGTTTGGTCATACAAACGAGATCCATTGGTGGAATATAGCAGATTTCATCGTTGCGATCGCTTTTGTTTATATATTCGTTTGGGGCAGATCGAATAAGTTATTCAAGAAAAATGAATTCAATGACGACTTCTTAAGTCTCGACGCGATGAAGTCCTTAAGAGGTTTTGCCGCCATCGGCGTAATCCTCCACCACATATCTCAGGAACAGGTCTTCCAGCAGGAAGGCATCCTTCTTCCCTTTGTTAATGCAGGTGCTTATTTTGTATCCATCTTCTTCTTTGCTTCAGGCTTCGGTCTTTTGAAGAGTTTTAATTCAAAGCCCGATTATCTTAAAGGCTTTATCAAGAAGAGGATCGTTAAGTCGATCATCGTTCCCTTTTATGTTGACGTCCTGATCTACGGGCTGTTCATTGCGCTCGTAAGACTCCCCATGGAAAAAGAGCAGTGGATCTTCAATCTCACGGGATTTACGATGATGAACCAGTATGCATGGTTCCCCATTGTGCTGGCTATTCTTTATCTCCTGTTCTTCGTTACTTTCCGTCTCTTCAAGCTCCCCAAGACACGCTTTGCAGTTATCTTTGCATTCATAATCCTCATGGGAATAGGCTGTATGATCGAAGGCCACTGTGCTTGGTGGACAGGTCCCAACAACTGGTGGTGCAGCGAATACTACTTCACGAATGAAGCCACATGGTGGATGAAGGAGAAGGTTTTCTGGTTCCACGGCGAATGGTGGGTCAACTCAGCTCCGGCATTCCTTACTGGTATTGTTTTCGCACATTACGAGGAAAAGATCGTTGCCTTCTTCAAGCAGAATTACTGGAAGCGTTTCTTCCTCCTCGTTCTCATAACGGAATTGTGCTTTGCCCTCTCCGACTTCGGTCAGTCAAAGTTCGGTTACTGGACGGAATTCAATCTGAAGGGGCCCGAGATCGGCAATAAGATCGCTACGTATTTCTGCCAGGTTCCTTTGTTCCTGATCCTGCCCGTCACGATCTTCATCTTCCTCATGAAGTATCACGTAAGCAACCCGATAAGCCGTTTCTTCGGCAAGTACTCGCTTCATACTTACCTCATGAACCTCGCAGCGATCACGCTGCTCAGATTCCTTGAGTTCAACTTCGAAGGATCGCCCTTCTATATGGGAGGCAGATACAACAACCTCTTTGTTTTTGCGGTCGGCGTAATAATCTTCACCGTCGCATTCGGTGTAATGGAATATAAGATCACGACCCGTGTACAGGAGTTGCTCTTCGGCGGCAGGAAAGCCGTAGAGGAACCCGTTACGAGGATCTCACTGCTCGACGATGCAGATGACAAGTACGCCAGAAAGATGTCTATGTTCAGGAAAGAAGCGGAATTAGGACTTTCTGCTGCCGAATCCGTATCGGCTTACGAGACTGTCGAAGAGACTTCCTTAAAGGAAAAACCGAAGAAGAAAAAGAAGAAATCGAAGAAATAACCAACAAAGACTGTCCTGCCGGGCTGTCTTTTTAATTTTCATCATTTAAAGAAATGAAATTTGTCGGGTTTAATCGCATTTTCCGTAATGCGATAATAAACGCATTGTTATGAATCCGTGTGAGGTACATTATGAGTGAGTTTTTCAAAAGCCTGATCAGCATTCCGGCCTTAGATCAGATCGTGCTCTATGCCTGTGTGATCCTCTTCATCTGGGGAGGGACCAACAAGTTCGGCAGAAAGCTTGAGTTCAACGACGATTTCACGAGCCTTGATGCGATGAAGTCCCTCAGAGGTTTTGCTGCCATCGGCGTCCTGCTTCACCATATATCCCAGGAAGAGCTCTTTCAGAACAAGCAGGTCCTGTCACCCTTCGTAAATGCAGGCGCATATTTTGTTGCGATCTTCTTTTTCTGCTCAGGCTACGGACTTATCAAGAGCCTTGACACTAAGAAGGATTATCTCAAGGGCTTTATAAGGAACAGGATCGTTAAGGCAATAGTCCTTCCCTTTTATGTGAACGTTATAGTCTACGGTATCCTCATGCTGGCCACGGGCGTCAAGCTTCCCAGGGAACGCTGGATATTCAATTTCCTTGGCCTTACCATGATGAATGAATATGCCTGGTTCCCCATTGTCCTCGCGCTGCTCTATCTCGTATTCTTCCTCTGCTTCCGCTTTATCAAGAACCGTCCGGTATGCTTTGCGGTTATTCTGGTATTTATCATCGGACTTGGAATCGGTTTCTGCTACAACGGCCATTTCGCATGGTGGTATGGCGCCAAGAACTGGTGGCTTAACCCCTCCCTTTCCTCAAAGGCTCTTTGGTGGCAGGCACAAAAGGCCCTGTGGTTCAGCGGCGAATGGTGGGTCAATTCGGCTCCCGCATTCTTTACGGGCCTTATTTTCGCGAATTACGAAAAGGCGATCACGGCATTCTTCAAGAAGCTCTATGTCCTTAAGCTGACCGTGCTCCTTATCATAACCATGATCTGCTTCAAGCTGTCTTCATTCGGACAGATGAAGTTCCAGTACTGGACGGAGTGGTCCGGCAACGGCCCCGGAATTGAAGAAAAGATGAAGACATATTTCTGTCAGGTACCTTTGTTCCTGGTCCTCGGTCTTGCGGTCATCATCTTCATGATGAAATACCACGTAAGCAATCCGGTATCGCGTTTCTTCGGCAAATATTCGCTCCACACGTACCTCATGAACCTTGCAGCCCTCACTGCGTTCAGGTTCATGCTGCAGACAAATACGCCTGTAAAGGCAAACAGTCCCTTGTTCTTTGGATATGCGCTCGCCGTAATAGCAGCATCCGTCCTTCTCGGTGTCGGTGAGCAGGAACTTACAAAGCTCCTGCAAAAGCTCTTGTTCAAAAAGAAGGAAGCAAAGCCGGCTTAAATCTTATAACTATCGTTCTGTTTGGATATTACGGAAAGCGGGTCCTGTAAAGGGCCCCTTTTTGTATGGCCTGATTCGGGGCAATAAAAAAAGGTTGCTTCGATGAAGCAACCTTGATCTTAGTGGAGCGGGATACGAGATTCGGACTCGCGACTTTCACCTTGGCAAGGTGACACTCTACCACTGAGTTAATCCCGCGTGCCTGATTATTATATGGTCGAGCCTTGTTTTTGTCAACAAGTTTTTTTCAATAAATAATCAGTCTTAAAAAGTGCCTCGATTTCAGGCGTGCGCATTGATCCACCCGAAGACTCCGGTCTGGGTGTCAACGAGCTTCTTTCCTTCTGAATTCTTCAGATAGATAAGCACCTGGTATTCGCTGGAAGAATTGATCTCCTTGCCGAGGCCGATCTTGCCCTCAAAGCCGGAATCATCATATGTGGTTCCGTCATAATACTGCCTGGTCAGGCTGATCTTGGACGTTCTTTCCGTCGGGATGCTGTAGCATCTGCCGGTATTGATGTCCATGAGGACGACCTTGATCGTATCGGATGTCTTGGACTCTATGCCCTGCTGCAATACCCAGCCCTTGACGGTTATGTATTCCTTGCCGCCGTCCGTAGACTTCTCGATACCGTCGAGTTTAAAGTCAACGCCCTGACCATCTCCCTGTGATACGACCGTCATTCCGGAAGTCTTAAAAGCAACCGGCCTGCTGTTTCTGTAAGTAAAGACTGCCAGCACCGCGAGAGCTGCGAGGAAAATGATCTCCAGGCAGATTACAAGTGATCTTATATTCTTTTTCTCGAAAAGTTTATTACTCATGCTTTTGCCCCCTTTCCGGACTTCTTTCCATTTATCTTCAGGTAAACGCAAAGACCTGCAAAAGCAACCCAGGAGACTATAGCAAGCGCTATGCCCGCCTTAAGCCCCACGGTGTGATAAGTAAATTCTATTGCGTGATGTCCTGCAGGAACCTTAAGCAGCATCATTCCGCATGAGTCTGTGACAGATGTCTTCTGACCGTCTATCGTTACCGTCCAGCCCTTGTCGTTCGGAACGGAGAAATAGACCATCGTCTCTTTGCCGTAATCTGTTGTGCACTTAAATCCGTGATAGTCTCTGGAGAAATCCCCGACCGCGTTCTGCTGCGCAGCCCTGGCCATGTCATCTGTCGATGCATTGTAGTCGATGCTGCTTACATCGATGTGAGTCATGCAGGAAGTAACCTCTGACTCTACACCGGGCATTATGACCGCTGCATTCATCAATGCGATTCCGCGCTTGTCGAAAGAAGTCTTTGCCAGTTCGTTTGCATACATGTACTTGTCCATGGCAAATCCGATCGGGAATGCTTCCTGCTCGGTCACATACAAAGTCTTGCCCTTATAGCTTACGGTATCGACGATATTCTCAGCAGCTGCATCGCCGGTGATCATGTATCTGCCGCCCAGGAGCTGTCCCAGACCGGGTACATTGATCCTTCCCTGGCTGGAGTTGTTGGTATCGACCTCAAGGAGAGTATTGAACTCATGCGCGGAGTTTTCGATAGTGGAACTGAAGCATCCGATGCTGCTTCCGCCTCCGACCAACGCGAAGACATTGTCTCTCGTATGATATCTGTACTGGTCGTTCAACGTCTTAAGGTTAAGCGAAGCTTCGTATTTCGCGATGTATTCGGATGTGTCATCGTCTTTGTAGTAGTAAAGCGTAAGACCGGTCGTGAATGCGCAGAAAGCCATCGTCAATGCGAGAACGACGTTAAACTTAAGCTTGTTCGTCCTGTGAAGTATATCGAGGATCACAGGGCCTGAGACCGCGATTATATAGAAATACGTAAATCTGTCTTCATAGAATACGATCTGCTCTTTGTTAATGTTCCAGTCCACGAACTTTATGGCAAGGAAGAATACCGTTGTTGCCAGAACGTAAAGCAAAAGGCCCTTGGACATGAAATATTCCTTGGGGTCTTCGAGGACCTTGACCGTAGCAAGTGCCATTACGAGCACGAACATATACCACCAGCGCTGGTATACGGCCGTGAAGAGCAGGAAGCCTGATGACATAAACGGGAATATCGAGCAGGCGAAAAGGAATAACAGGAGCTTTTGCAGCCAGCTTCTGTCCTTGCCGATGAATGCGATAACAAGTGAGATGCCGAACAAAGGCAGATAGCATGAAGGCGAATCCCAGTTCTGATAGATGACTGCGCTGTTTGCAGGCATGACGTCACCCGGAAGGAGCGTGCCCTTGATCAGGTGCAGGAGTGACTTCGAATCGAATACAAAGTTCTTCAGGTAAAGAGCCATCTCACTTCTTGTGTTGCCCTTGATGTAAAGGACACTGGGCACGAAGATGGCGGCAGCCATGCCGACACCGAGAATGCCGCAGAGGATGCATGTGACCATCTTCTTCAGTATTTCCTTAACAGGCTGCTTCCAGTATCTGAAGAGGAAATAGATGACCATGAATATTACTTCCTGGATGAAGAAGAAATAGTTTACTGTGCAGTTAATGAAGATCGCGAGAACGAATAGCGGTCTCCTCTTTTTGTCATCAATCGTCTCGACGCCCCAGAGCAGCAGCGGGAAAAATGCCACTACATCATGGAAGTGGAAGAACATGAGATTTACTGCCTGGAAGCCTGAAAACGCATAAAGGAGCGCGCCGACGATGGCGAAATTATCCTTCCTGCCCTCTTCATTCTTGGTGAACAGACGCAGATAAATATATGCGGTAACAGTCGCAACGGTATATTTCAGGATATAAAGGGGCGCTACAAGATAAGGGAAAACGCCTTTGGGGAGCGCTAAGAATATCCAATAGAACGGGCTTCCGAGATTATAGAAAGCAAAACCGTTCAGGACTGATGAACCGAGATCGAGATTCCAGGTCCACTCGCCGCCGTTGCCGTAATGAACGGCATTCCACAGAGCCTGGGCAAATGTCAGCTGTTGTGAATTGAAGTCATCGCAGATCGTTAAGATCCCGCCGTTCTTAATGACAAAAAAGATGAAAGTAAGACATGCGGTAATAAAACCGATAATGGTGCATTTAAGCAAGCCATTATTCTTCTTTAATTTCACTGAAGTATCCAAAGTTCCGATTATCTCCTGCAAAATCGCTTTTCTAATTATTAATCAAAAAGATAATATCATACGACTAGGCATAATCAAGCAATCGCACTGTTTGCACGGGAAAAGCCTTACTTTTTATGCAGTTTAATGGGTGTGTGGACGGAATTGCCTTTTACTGGTCGCTTATATCACTGTCGAGCGCAACAGCAACCTCATATTCTGGCAGCGCTTTCTTAACATCATCAGTGATATGAGCTACAAGGCCTGCCCTGTCTTTCTCATCGAAATCAACGACAACGTCGAAAGTGATCCTTTTATTCTCCTCATCGACATAGAAACCGTGGATCTGCTTGATATGCTTGTGATCTACGACAAGCTTCTCGATCTCATCTCTCATGTGCATGAGCTTCTCGTTAGAGGAGTTCCTTGAATAAAGACCTATCGCTGTGATAAAGATCCCGGTATCCTGATAGACCTTGGCCGTGATGCATCTTGTGAGCGCATCGATCTTATCAGCGGTCATCGTGTCATCGACTTCGATATGAAGCGAACCGAGATATTTGTCAGGACCGTAGTTGTGAAGGACAATATCGTAAGCGCCATAGACTTCGCTAAAAGACAGCACGCTCTCTTTTACCTTCTTCGTATATTCGGCTTCCACTCTGTGTCCTACCATGTCATCGACGGCCTCTTTTATGATCTCGAAACCAGCCTTAAGGATAAACAGTGAAATGATGACACTGACATAAGCTTCGATATTGAACTTGAAGATCAAAAGTATTACCGCGGATATAAGGACTGCAGTGGAAAGTATTGCGTCGAAAAGCGCATCCGTTCCGGATGAGATAAGAAGATCTGATTTGACTTTCTTTCCCTGTCCCTTAACGAATAATCCAAGAACGATCTTAACTGCGATCGCCACAGATATGACCGTAAGAGAAAGCGCACTGTGGTCTGCCGCCACAGGATGGATGATCTTCTGAACAGATTCCCAGAGAGCCGTAATACCTGCATAAAGGATCAGGGCGGCAATGATCATCTGTGCCAGATACTCGACACGCCCGTGGCCCAGCGGATGCTTATAATCCGGCTTCTTGGAAGCTATCTTGGTGCCTATGATCGCAACCACGGAAGATAAGACGTCACTGAAGTTGTTGACGGCATCAAGCACCATCGCCGTTGAATGTACGGCAACGCCGATAAGGGCCTTGAAGGATGCCAGAAAAACATTGGCTATTATCCCTATGATACCCGTCCTGACTATCGTTTTCTCTCTGTTGATCGTTTTAGTCTGCTCTGCCATGGTTAATCCTGCTTTCAAAAATAAGCGGGCCCGTGCTATAGCCTCTTATCTTAAGCCTTACACGGACCCGCAGATTGATCTTATCGATTATGCGGGCTGGAAATTCTCCTTGCCTACACCGCAAACAGGGCATACCCAATCCTCAGGGATATCCTCGAACGCTGTGCCGGGTGCAATTCCGCTGTCGGGATCACCGATCTCAGGGTCATATTCGTATCCGCATAATGCGCAAACATATTTCTGCATAAATTTATCCTCCTTGGATTAGGTTATAAATTGATTTTACATATCTTTTGCGGGTTTTAATATCAGTTTCAGGTGTATATTTTCTTGTCTGCTGATTCAGCGGTTTTCGGAGTTTTCCTTGTCGGGTTTTGCAGGCTTTTGCAGGTATTTGTATTGCTTTGAAGGTTTGGGAGAGAGTTTTTGGGCAAAGCATGCCGGCAATCCTGTCGATTTTGATGTAGAACTTGTCGGTTCGGATGAGGTTAAAAGGACAAAAAAGATCCCTTTCCTGTAACTCGGAAAGGGATCAGTTATGCTGGAGCGGGTTACGAGGCTCGAACTCGCGACATTCAGCTTGGGAAGCTGACACTCTACCAACTGAGTTAAACCCGCAAAGGTCTTAAAACAAAGAAATCTTATCAGACCTAATCATTGAAATCAAACACTGGAGCCATCTTGATGCGGTGGTCTTCGGCGAACTTTATGAAGTTGTCAGCCATCTCGTGTCTGAAGTCTTCTGTGACGAACGGGATCCAGAACTGGGTATCTGAGAAGTTCGCCCAGGTAAGCATGTATGAGAGGCGCCTGCCGCCCTCCGTGGATGTGACTGCGTCGAGGAGTTCGGTGAACCAGTCAGGGATCGTGTTGTCCAAGGGTGCAAGGCCTTCGAAATAGCCGTTCTCGGTCTCAAGGGAGCGGTAGCCGATCTCCGTGAGCGCTGTTATCTTGCCTCTCTCTTTCGAGATCTTGTAGACCACATCAATTGATGAGGACATCTTATGGAAGAATCCGTCGCCCTTGTGAGGCTTGTCGTTATAAAGATCGAGGCCCATAATGTCGATATATTCGTCGCCGGGATATCTAGCGAGGTATTCGTCTTCGTTATTGATGAAGCCGTTGGGTGAATAGCAGATCGCGAGGTTGTCGACGCCCTTGTCGCCCAGGAGATAATCGACCGTATATCTGAAGAGTTCGATGAATTCTTCGTCTGTCAGGAAACTCTTGCCCCACCAGAACCAGTCGCCGTTGCATTCGTGGAAGGGGCGGAAGACCATGGGGATCTTTTCGCCTTCGACGTCGATGCACAGTGATGCGAACTCAGCGATCATGTCAAGGAACCTCTTGTACTTGTCGTTCAAGTCGCCGCCGGGCAATATTCTCCTGCCGCAGTCGCCGTCGGTATAGTTGGGCGAGTAATCGTAGAACTCGTCGCCGCCAAGCGTGAAGTTCGGCATGTGCGAAGAGAGCGTGATGATGAGGCCCTGACGCCTTAAGTTCTTTACGACCGTGACGAGGTCGCTCATCTTGCCCTCATAACCCAAAAAGCTGAGTGTGTCGATGCCTGCGACTGCGGGGTGGCTGCCAGTCAGATTCTTGCAGTCTGATTCAGTGCCGTCATTTACGCTGATGGACACGCCGATGTGGCCGCAGTTCTGCTGGCCGAACATTATCCTGTCGCTATCCGAGAAGTCTCTTAATATGCCCAAGAGGCTCTCGAGCTTATCTGATCTTCTGTATTTTGCTGTCATTTATTTCTTGCCCTGTTTCTTCTGAAAATCGCCGAACGGATCCTGGATATCCGAGATGTCGCCGCCTAAGTGCTGGATCGCGGACATCATTTCATAGAACAAGTCTCTCTCGATAGTCTTCTGATTTCTGTTGATGTAATTCTTGAACATCGCTACAGCCCTGTCATCGCCGTAATCAGCGAGGCAGATGACCGCATAGATCTTATTGGTCATGTATCTGAAAGCGTGTCTTAAGGTCTGGTAGATCTCTTCGGTCTTATGCTCTTTGCCGATCTCGGTGAGCATGATGACTACGTCTTCATAAGGGCCTTCCAGGCCGTCTTCGACATTGCTCTCAAGGATGCTGATAAGGAAAGGCTCAGATACTTCAGGGAATGCCTCAACATATCCGGCAATGGACTCTGCTACGAATTCACGTGTCTGGCCATAGCTTAAATAACGGTCGAGGACTGCCTGGATGAAGCAGGGTTCCTTCATTACCGTGAGGACGTCAAAGCATGCGATGGCCTTCTGGAACTGCATCTCGAAAAGAACATTCTCGTCAGTAAGCTCGTCTTCTGTCCATGCGCATTCGCCGATTATCTTGCCGCAGTAATCTCTTACCATATCGGCAGGCTCAGTTGCGATGCTTGCAACCAGAGACTGCGGCACGCCTCTGTCGAGGTTAAGAGCTGCGTATTCAAGAGCTTCTGTCTTCTCTTCGAAGTCCAGTTCGTCGAAAAGCTCTCTCATAGACTTTCCGCCGAGCTTCTCGTCAGGCTCATTCTCGAGCTTGGTCGTAGCCATGTCGGTCTCTTCCTTGGCCAGACGCTGGATGTATTCTTCGTATGTCGCATCGTCGACGCCTTCAGGCTTCTGGTCTAACTGGTCGCCGAATTCGTCTAACTTCTGCTCAAGGATCAAAGCGCCGATCTCATCATATCTTTTAAGTAAATCTTTAATATCGTCTCTCATGTAAACCTCATCTTCCGGTTATTCCTGATAATCTTAACTCGATTATTCTACTCTGATTATTTGTGTAAAAAAAGCGTCGCTTTGTAAGAAAAGCGACGCTTTGGAGGTACCACCCAGATTTGAACTGGGGATCAGGGTTTTGCAGACCCATGCCTTACCACTTGGCTATGGTACCATTGGTGACCCGTACGAGAGTTGAACTCGTTACTCCGCCGTGAAAGGGCGACGTCTTAGCCGGTTGACCAACGGGCCTTTTATGGTAGCGGCAGTGGGATTCGAACCTACGACCTGCCGGGTATGAACCGGACGCTCTGGCCAACTGAGCTATGCCGCCATAAAAGTTGCTTTGAAATTATAACCACGCATGGTTTCAAAGTCAATAGAAATAAGAAGAAAAGAAGATATAGTTTTTACTTATTTTGAGTTATAGCCGATTCATCTGTTTTGTATACAGAGATCAATAATCCCTGTTATTCATTTTCCAATTCTGCCACTCTACTTCCATTCTGTGGCGTTCGTTAAGAAATATCATGTTTGACAGCCGTGATGCTTTCTTAAATGCACGGTTATCCAATAATTTGGCGATCGTGATCCAGCCGCCCATAAGTGCGACAACTAATCCGGCGATCAATGTCGCCACCATATAGCCGTATTCGTAATTGCTCACATACTGGTAAGCTCCAACCGTCGATTGCGGTATGACTGCAGGCATCAATTCAGTTGTCTGCGTGTTGTAGAAGAGCGTAAAAAGGACAAGCATTGCGACAAATGAGACGAGCATGATAATAAGCGCGACCTTGAAGCGCGTTCTGTTGTACTTGAAGAGAAACGGGATCTTCTCGCACTCCTCGTTATACAGGAAATTGAAATCTGCATCGTTTTCGAGTCTCATAGAAGAATGATAACAAAATCTTGATTTTATTACGAGTTAAAAAACAGTAAAGAAAAAGGGTTGCCTCGTTTGAGACAACCCTTGGAAAGTTAATTCTAAAGTGATTGAGAATTACTTGAGCTCGAGCTCAGCGCCGCAACCATCAAGCTTCTTCATGAGGTCATCAGCCTCTTCCTTAGAAACGTTCTCCTTGAGGGCAACAGGTGCCTTCTCAACGAGTTCCTTTGCTTCCTTAAGGCCCATACCAAGAACATCCTTAACTGCCTTGATAACGCCCATCTTGGAATCGCCGAAGCTCTTGAGCATAACTGTGAACTCTGTCTGCTCAGCAGCTGCTGCGCCAGCGCCTGCACCAGCACCTGCAGATACTGCTACTGCTGCTGCGGATACGCCGAATTCCTCTTCAATAGCCTTCTCAAGATCGAAAAGCTCGATAACTGAGAGACCCTTAATTTCTTCAAGAATGCTTGTAACTTTCTCACTAGCCATTTTAAGTTTCCTCCTATGAAAATTTAGCTAATTACTCTGCGGGTGTCTCCGCGGGTGCAGCCTCTACTGCTGCGGGTGCTTCTGCTTCAGCTGCGGGAGCTTCTGCTTCTGCCTTTACTTCTTCTGCTGCGGGTGCTGCAACTGCCTCACCGCCTTCTTCCTGCTTCTTCTCTGCAACAGCCTTTACGAGCATAGCAAGCTTCGTGAAAGGGAAGAGCAAAGAATATGCAACCTGTGTCTGGAGTGTTGTCGGATCCGGTACCTGAGACAAAGCCATAACCTCATCAAGTGAAGCTACCTTGCCATCGATGATTCCGCCCTTGATCTCCATGGGCTCGATGTCCTTGCTGTACTTAGCAAGAATCTTTGCAGGAGCGATGATATCGTTAGAGTAACCTACTGCTGTAGGTCCCTTGAATACATCATCAAGTCCTTCAAAACCGAGCTCTGCGAAAACGCGTCTAAGAACAGTGTTCTTGATAACTTCGAACTTAACGCCGTTCTTACGGAGCTCTGAACGCATCTCTGTGTCCTGAGCAACAGTAAGTCCGCGGGTAGCTACGAATACATATGTTGTAGCGCCCTTGAGCTCTGAAGTAAGATCTTCAACACGCTGCTGCTTAGCTGCCAGAATCTTTTCACTGGGCATATTGGTTTTTTCCTCCTTGTTATATTTTCATTAAAAACCCCCCTGGGTCACCTGACAGGGAAACCAAGGGGGACGAATTAATCCTTTTGAATTAACAAGTTCCTTCCTCGGCCGGCCGCCCGTTTAACGGACATTTCAGAGATCATATTGCAATGACCGCGCCTGCTGTCTTTGGCAGGAAAGGTATTTAATTGTTAAGTAATCAGAATCAGGCGAACTTTGTAGCGTTAACCTTGATTCCGGGGCCCATTGTAGCTGCGAGTGAGCAGCTCTTAATGTACTGACCCTTAGCTGCTGCCGGCTTAGCCTTGATGATAGCTTCCATCAATGCCTTAACGTTCTCCTCGATCTTCTCAGGACCGAAAGAAACCTTGCCGACGGGGCAGTGAATGATGTTGGACTTGTCGAGTCTGTACTCGATCTTACCGGCCTTAACTTCGTTAACAGCCTTTGTAACGTCCATTGTAACTGTGCCTGCCTTAGGGTTAGGCATCAATCCCTTAGGACCCAAAACCTTACCCAATCTACCAAGCTTACCCATCATGTCAGGTGTAGCGATGATAACATCGAAGTCGAACCAGTTCTCTTTCTGGATCTTCTCGATCAGATCGTCATCACCAACGAACTCAGCGCCTGCTTCCTTAGCCTCATCAGCCTTGGGGCCCTTAGCGAGAACCAAAACTCTCTTTGTGCGGCCTGTACCATGAGGAAGAACTACAGCACCTCTAACCTGCTGGTCAGCGTGTCTGGAGTCAACACCGAGTCTTACATGAAGCTCTACAGTCTCATCGAACTTAGCCTTACCTGTCTCGCAGACAAGCTTAGCTGCCTCAGAAGGATCATAGAGTGTGGACTTGTCAACGAGCTTTACGAGCTCAGCATATCTCTTACCTGTCTTCATGCTCTATTCTCCTTTCTTAGTCTTTCTTTACAACGATTCCCATGGAACGTGCTGTGCCTGCAACCATTCTTGCGCATGCTTCTACATCAGCAGCGTTAACGTCGGGCATCTTGATCTCAGCGATCTTCAAGCAGTCTTCCCATGTAACTGTTGCAACCTTCTCTGTGTTAGGTCTACCCGAAGCCTTCTCGATCTTAGCGGTCTTCTTAAGAAGTACCGGTACCGGCGGAGTCTTCGTGATGAACGTGAAGGAACGGTCTGCATATACTGTAATGATTACAGGAATGATAAGACCTGCGTCCTTAGCTGTTCTCTCGTTAAACTCTTTGACGAAGCCTGCGATATTAATACCGTGCTGTCCAAGAGCTGGTCCGACCGGCGGCGCGGGTGTTGCTTTGCCTGCAGGTATCTGAAGCTTTACATAACCTGTGACTTTTTTAGCCATTCTGGCCACCTCCCAAATATAATTTTTATTATCAGAGACCTAACGGTCTTTAATAAACGTTAATTAAACTTTTCTTACCTTAATGAAGTCGAGCGTTACAGGTGTCTCACGGCCGAACATGGATACCGTAACAGTAACCTGCTGCTTCTCTTCATTGATGTCCTTAACGATAGCCTTGCTATCCTTGAAGGGTCCGTCTGTGATGATGATAAGATCGCCGATGCGATAATCAACTTCAACAGTTGAAGGAATAATGAGACCCATCTTGACCAAGTCTTCTTCCGTCATCGGAGTGGGCTTGTTCGGGTCAGGTGCTACGAAGCCCGTAACACCGTTGGTATTACGGATCTTGTACCAGAGATCCTTATCAACCTTATCATTGTTGCCGTAAACGAGCTTCAAGAAGATATAGTTGGGGAATCTCAGCTTCTCAACTTCCTTACGCTTGCCGTTCTTAGTCTCAACAACTACATCCGTCGGCAAATAGACCTCCTGGATAATGTTCTCCATATCCTGGGCCTTAGCATAATTCTCTATGGAAGTCTTAACTTTCTTCTCATATCCGCCGAAGGTATGAATTATATACCACTTGGCTTCATTATTATCCGGCATTTATTTACTCCTAAATCAAGCTCAGCCTTCTGCTGAAGACTCAGTCTCCGTTGCGCTCTCAGATGCTTCGGTAGCAGCTGTTGTCTCTGCAGGCTCAGTCGTCGTTGTTGCTGTTGTCTCAACGATATCGTAGAAGCCTACCTTGTCGAGGATCCAGCGGCCGCCGTTACCGATCAGTGTAAGGTAAACAGCGAAGAAAACGATTACGAGCAAAACGACTGCTGCGGTCTTGGCGAGCTTCTCGCCTGTAGGCCACGTAACGCGCTTTAACTCTGCAAATACATCAGAGAACTTCTTGCCAAGGCGCTTGAAAAAATTACCTTTGTTATCAGCCATCTTACTTACCTTTTAAGAATTACTTGGATTCCCTGTGAATTGTGTGCTTACGGCAGAAGGGGCAATACTTCTTGAGCTCTAATCTCTCTGTATTGTTCTTCTTGTTCTTGTATGTCTGATAGTTTCTCTGCTTGCACTCTGTGCATGCAAGAGTAAGCTTATCGCGAGCTCCGGCCTTTGCCATGGTACAAATACCTCCAAACGTAGTGTTTCAGGGCTTTTCAGGGTCCCCGAGCGCTGATTTCCGCGCAACTAAAAACAAGACCTGAACGGTCTAGCGCGAAGATTGTATCACAGACCGGGGGATAAAGTCAACGAAAATATTGATAGTTAGGGCAATTTAGGCCTTAACCTCTGCGCGATCTGAGCTCAGCCTCGACATCGTCCAATGTGATGCCGCGGTCAGCCATGAGGACCAGAAGATGATATTCGAGATCTGCGATCTCCTGGATCGTTGCCTTTCTGTCTCTCTGGGAAGCAGCGATTACTACCTCGACTGCCTCTTCGCCGAGCTTCTTGGAGATCTTATCCGTACCCTTTTCGAAAAGGTAATTAGTATAAGAACCCTCTACGGGATGTTCCTTACGATCCAATATAACGCTGTAAAGCTCTCTCATAATATCCATCTGTTATTCCTCCTCGTTCAAAGTTATGTCCCAATTCTTAATTTCTGTATAAAAACATGTCCTGTTGCCCGTGTGGCATGCGGCTCCGGTCTGGTCGATCTTATAAAGGAGCGTGTCTTTGTCGCAGTCGATATAAGCTTCAACGACTTTCTGGACGTGGCCTGATGTCTCGCCCTTCTTCCAGAGAGTGTCCCTCGATCTGGAATAATAGTACATGTAGCCGGTCTCGCATGTAAGGCAGAATGCTTCTTCATTCATGTAAGCCATCATGAGGACCTGGTTATTCTGGTAATCCTGTGTGATGGCAGGAACCAGTCCGTCAGAATTCTTCTTCATCTTTGCCCACATCTCATGGGGATCGAATCTCATTTCGCTCATAAAACTCTCCTTACGGGGATGCCTGCACCTTCAAGGTAATCCTTGAGGTCTGAGATCTTGATCTCACCGAAGTGGAAAAGGCTTGCCGCGAGCACAGCGTCAGCCTTACCGACATTGATCGCGTCCGCAAAATCCTTCATGGAGCCTGCTCCGCCTGAAGCGATCACGGGTACTCCGACATTCTCGGAGATAAGTGAAGTTATCTTGTTATCGTAACCGGACTTTGTGCCATCCTTGTCCATGGATGTCAAGAGGATCTCTCCGGCGCCAAGGGAAACGGCTTTCTTTGCCCACTCCAGGGCATCGATGCCGGTAGGCTTTGTGCCGCCTGCGATCACTACTTCATAACCTGACGGGAATCCTTCTTCCCTGGCCTTGACATCGATCGCACAGACGATGCACTGTGAACCAAACATGTCGGAAGCTTCCTTGATGAAGTCAGGATTCTTAACGGCTGCGGAATTAAGGGATACCTTGTCTGCTCCGGCGTTAAGAAGTTCTCTTATGTCTTCGACAGTCCTGATTCCGCCTCCGATCGTAAACGGAATGAAGACCTCATTGGCAACGCTTCTTGCCATCTCGACGGTCGTGCCTCTTGATTCGATGGTAGCAGTGATGTCGAGGAATACAAGTTCATCTGCGCCTGACTGGTTATATGTCTTGGCGCACTCGACGGGATCGCCTGCATCTCTTAAAGATACGAAGTTGACGCCCTTGACGACTCTGCCGTCTTTAACGTCCAGACATGGGATTATACGTTTTGTAAGCATTTAGCCAGGTCCACCTTTCCTTCGTATATTGCTTTGCCGATGATGACTCCGGCGCAGCCGGAAGTCTTTATGAGTTCGACGTCCTCATTGGAACCGATACCGCCTGAAGCGATAACGTTAAGTCCTGTTGCCTCGACCATTTCCTTAGTCTGGGCTACTGCAGGTCCTGTAAGCATTCCGTCTCTTGCGATATCAGTAAATACTACTGTTGTTGCGCCGATCTCTTTGCACTTCAGCGCGAAATCAACCGCCTTGAGCTCGGAATCAGCCGTCCATCCGTCTACGGATACGAAGCCGTCATGTGCATCGATGCCGATCGCGACCTTGTCGCCGAATCTCTCAATGGCTTTTCTTGTAAATTCGGGATCCTTAACTGCAGCCGTACCGAGAACTGCTCTTGATACGCCGTATTCTTCGATCCACTTTGCGAGTGTATCCATGTTGCGGATACCGCCGCCCGTATCTACCTTAAGACCGGTCTTAACGGAGATCTCCTTGATGATCTCGTGGTTTTCAGGGGTGCCGCTTTTCGCTGCATCAAGATCTACGACATGGATCCATGTGGCTCCGGCTTCCTTGAACATGAATGCCTGGTCCAGCGGTGAATCGTTATAGATGGTTACGTCATCGTATCTGCCCTGTCTGAGCCTTACGCACTTGCCGCCGATAAGATCGATTGCGGGTAATATGATCATGCTTTTGTCTCCGAAACGAATTTTCTAAGGATATTGAGGCCTGCCTCGCCGCTCTTCTCGGGATGGAACTGCATTCCGAAGATGTTGCCGCGCTCGAAAGATGCACAATACTTGATGCCGTATTCGGTCTGTGCCGCGATGTCATTCGCGTCGCCAGGCTGGCAGTAGTAAGAGTGGACGAAGTAAACATAGTCGCCTTCGGTAAGAAGTCTTCCCTTTACGTCGACTAACTGGTTCCAGCCCATCTGGGGAACCTTAAGTCCGGTATCAGGGAACCTTCTGACAAAGCCCGGGATGATACCGAGGCCTGATACGACACCCTTTGTCTCTCTTCGTTCGAGGCTGTTTTCCTCAGAGCCTTCGAGCATGAGCTGCATTCCGAGGCAGATACCGAGGAAAGGCTTGCCTGAATTGGCAATATCGATAAGGGGCATGACAAGATCTCTTGCCTGGAGTTCATCCATTGCAGGCGCAAAACTTCCTACGCCCGGAAGGATCACTCCCGATGCGTCATAAAGGTCAGAGGCATCAGAAGTAATGATACATTCACTGCCGATATGCTTTAAAGCTTTCTCGACAGAGCCCAGGTTGCCCATTCCGTAATCTACTATTGCTATCAAAGGATCAGATTTCCTTTCCTGTTAAACGTGAGTAGCACTCACGGTACTTTTCAGCTGTCTTGTCGATGATCTCCTGAGGGAGGTGAGGTGCGGGATATGTCTTATCCCAGTCTAAGGTCTCGAGCCACTCTCTTAAGAACTGCTTATCGAAGCTCTTCTGCGCGTGGCCGGGCTCATACTCAGCTGCATCCCAGAATCTTGAAGAGTCAGGCGTGAACATCTCGTCGCATACTGTGAGGACGCCGTCGATCTTACCGAACTCGAACTTTGTGTCAGCAAGGATAAGGCCCTTTGTAAGTGCGAACTCTGATACTTTCTTATAGAGAGCAAGAGATGCGTCTCTTAATGCGGAAGCGTCAGCCTCGCCGATCAGATCAACTAACTGCTCGTATGTGATGTTGATGTCGTGGCCCTCATCAGCCTTTGTGGAAGGTGTGAAAAGAGGCTCAGGGAGCTTGTCGCCCTGGAGCATGCCCTCAGGCATCTTGATGCCGCCTACCGTGCCGGACTTCTTGTATTCCTTAAGAGCAGAACCTTCGAGATAGCCTCTTACGATGCACTCAGCAGGAAGCATCTGTGCCTTCTTAACGAGCATGGATCTTCCCTGGAGCTCTTCCTTATACTTGTCGAAGCCCATAGGATACTTTGAAACATCAGTCGTGATGACATGGTTCGGGATGATGTCCTTTGTGAAATCAAACCAGAACTCGGAAATCGATGAGAGAACTCTTCCCTTGTTGGGGATCAGCTCGTCGAAGATTACGTCGAAAGCTGAGATCCTGTCTGTAACGACCAGGAGAAGTGAATCACCGAGATCGTAGATGTTTCTGACCTTGCCCTTTGAGAGCATCGGCTGATCGATAAAATCAGTATCCTTAATAAGCATTTATGTATCCTCCAAAAATTATAATGCGCCTTTTGTCGAGATGACCTGACCGGCAAATCTCGGGTCAATCTCTGTTGCTTCTCTCAAAGCTCTTGCGAGTGCCTTGAACATTGCCTCTGCCTTGTGGTGATCGTTAGCGCCATAAGGGCATGCGATGTGCAGCGTGATTCCGGCATTGAAAGCAAAGCTTCTGAAGAACTCTTCGAAAAGCTGTGTATCCATCGTTCCGCAAAACTCGTCTGCGAACTTGCAGTCGAATACGAGATATGCCCTGCCTGAGATATCAAGTGAGCATGTTCCCAATGCCTCATCCATCGGAATGGAAGCGGATCCGTAACGTCTGATTCCGACCTTATCGCCGATAGCCTTGGCAAATGCCTGACCAAGAACAATGCCGACATCCTCTACCGAGTGATGAGCATCAACCTGAAGGTCGCCCTTGCATGAGATATTCATGTCGATTCCGGAGTGCTTGCTAAGAGCAGTGAGCATGTGGTCGAAGAAACCGATGCCTGTATCGATGTTGTTCTCGCCCTTGCCGTCAAGATCGATATAGACCTTGATGTCAGTCTCTTTTGTCTGTCTTGCGATCTCAGCTGTTCTCGGCATTTTGGACCTCCTCTTTGATGGCTTTGATAAGCTCTTCCATCTCTTCATCAGTACCTATCGTTATTCTCAGGTATTCGTTAAGCACGGGCTTATTGAAATATCTTACAAGTATACCTTTATTGCGGAGATTTTGATACAGTGTTCCGCAATCCATGGGCGGTTTTGCATATACAAAGTTCGCAGATGAAGGCGGCATGGTAAAGCCTAATTCCTTAAGCGCTTTTGCAGCACGCTCTCTGGTGGCGATTATTTTCGCGCGAGTCTCATTATAGTAATCGGCGTCAAGGAGCGCAGCTTCTGCAACGGTCTGTGCCAGGCGGTCAACGGGATAAGAGTTAAATGAGTCTCTTGCCCGCTTTAATCCTTCGATAAGTTCCTCCGAACCTACCGCATATCCGAGTCTTATTCCCGCAAGGGAGAATGCCTTGGAAAGTGTCCTTATGACGCAGACGTTATCGTATTTTCCGATAAGCGATACTGCGGATTCGTAGTTTTCTTCAAATGCGACATAAGCCTCATCGACGATTACGACTGAATCGGGATTTGCCTTCGCGATCTTCTCGATATCGGATACCGCAATGGCTCTTGAAGTAGGCGCATTTGGGTTCGCGAAAACGATACCGCAGTTCGGAACTCCGATGTAATCATCAGGATCGAGACGGAAGTCTTCCTTCAAAGCTATCGTCTTTCTTCTGATATCGTAGAACTCCGAAAATACCGGATAGAAACTGTAGCTGTAATCCGGCATAAGGACCGGAAGTCCTGTTAATGCCTTCTTTTCGAAGAATGTCTGGAATGCGATGGCAAGGACCTCATCAGAACCGTTGCCACAGAAGATATTCTTCTCGCTTACGCCGTCAAACTTGGCGGCTGCCTTCATTACGATTGTTGAATTCGTATCAGGATAGAGCCTTAAGTCAGCAAGGTTGAATCTGTCCAAAGCTTCCTTTACCTTGGGTGAAGGCGGATAAGGATTCTCATTTGTGTTGAGCTTTATCACCTTCTGACCCGGCTTCGGCTGCTCGCCTGCGACGTAAGGCTCTATGTCATTAATTAATCTGTTCCAATATTTGCTCAATTTATCAGTCCTCGAATCTGGCTCTGACGGCAGCTGCGTGACAGCCTAATCCCTCGCTGTCGGCAAATGCCGCTACGTCTTTATAAACATCCTTGAGTGTCGCCTCGTTGTAGTTGATGACGCTCATCTTCTTATAGAAATCACCTGTGTTAAGAGGTGAGAAGAACCTTGCCGTTCCGGATGTCGGAAGCGTGTGATTCGGTCCTGCGAAATAATCTCCCAAAGGCTCGGGTGAATAGTTTCCAAGGAACATCGCACCGCAGTTCTTGATCTTGTTGGAGAGAAGCTCGGGGTTCTCTACGCAGAGCTCCAAGTGTTCGGGAGCGATCTCTTCGGAGAAGCTTACCGCTGTATCAAGACTGTCGCATACGATGATGGCGCAGTAATCTTCCATAGATTTGGCAAGGATATCTTTCCTCTCAGCCATCTCGGAACGCTTGTCAGCAAGCTCTAACACCTTCTCCGCAAGTTCTCTTGAATCGGTAAGAACGATAGCGGAAGCCATCTTGTCGTGTTCTGCCTGTGAGAGCATGTCTGCAGCGACGAAATCCGGATTAGCAGTCTTATCTGCAATGATCAGAATCTCTGAAGGACCTGCGAACATGTCGATGTCGACCTGTCCGTAGACAAGGCGCTTAGCTGTATTAACGTAGATGTTGCCGGGGCCGCAGATCTTATCTACTCTCGGGATCGTCTCAGTGCCGTAAGCCATTGCTGCGATGGCCTGTGAACCGCCCATTCTGTAGATCTCCGTAGCGCCTGCAATGGAAGCAGCTGCGAGGATGACGGGTGCGATAGTTCCGTCTTTTCTCGGAGGTGTCGCAAAAACGATCCTCTCAACTCCTGCAACAGATGCAGGGATAACGTCCATAAGTACTGTGGACGGCAAAGGTGCCGTACCGCCCGGAACATAAACGCCGGCAATGGAGATCGGCCTTACTCTGACACCGATCTTGGCGCCCTTGCCTACATCCATCATGAAGCCGTGCTCCTTCTGCTCCTCGTGGAATCTTCTGATATTGGAAGCGGCTTTCTTCATTACGGTAAGAAGCTCGGGATCGAGACCTGCTATTGCATCATCTATCTCCTTCTGGGTAACTCTTAACTGATCAGCAGTAAGCTTTACTCCGTCGAACTTCTCGGTGTAAGCCAAAAGCGCTTCGTCACCGTTCTCTCTGATGTTATCGATTACGTCCTGAACCGTGGCGATAACGGGCTTTAAGTCCATCTTGCCTCTTACGCCAAGGCTCTGAACCGTTGCTTTCAGGTTCTCTTTTGTACCTTCTACTAATTTGCAGCGCATGTTATATCCCCCTTTACGCTTCTTCCTGTTCTTCTGCCAGGATCTTCTTCATCTTTGCGATCATCGGTTTGATCTCATCTTCCTTCATCTTCATCGAGACTCTGTTTACCACGAGTCTCGCGCTGATATGGGCAACGGTCTCCAGCACGTCAAGGCCGTTCTCATAAAGTGTTCTTCCCGATTCGACGATATCAACGATCACTTCGGCAAGACCTGTAAGGGGAGCTAACTCTACGGAACCGTTAAGCTTTATTATCTCAACGCTCTCGCCCTTAACTCCTTCGAAATAGCTTCTTGTGATATTGGGATACTTGGTTCCGACCCTCTTATTCGGGATCTCATCAAGCTTATCCTTAAGCTCTGCAGGACCTGCAACGCACATTCTGCACTTGCCGAGTCCGAGGTCCAATACCTCATAGAGCTGTCTTCCCTCTTCGAGCAATGTGTCCTTGCCTACAACGCCGATATCAGCCGCGCCGTATTCGACATAAGTGGGAACGTCTGAAGGCTTTGAGAGTATGAATCTCAATCCTGCATCTTTATCTTCGAGGATCAATTTTCTGGACTTGTCTCTTGCAGCGGATACATCGTATCCTGCCTTTTCCATAAGGTCCAAAGTCTGGTCGGCAAGCCTGCCCTTGGGTAAAGCGATAGTAAGCATCAGGCGTTACCTCCGTTCATGTACATAACTGTTTCTATTCCTTTTTCCTTCGCATAGTTTTCGAGAGCTTCCTCATCCATGCCTGTCGTATCGATGATGGCTGCTGTTCCTTCGGCTCTTAACGCTTCGGCAGCGACCGTTGCAGCTTCGAAATCGCCTCCGACGATGACTGCTGCAGCCTTAGCCGGAATGTATTTTTCCTGTCTCATAAGAGCTGTAATTGAAAGCGTAAGTGAGATGGAGAAGCCGACTGCTTCGATCTCCTTGCCGAATGACTTGGCAACGTCATCATATCTGCCGCCTGCAAGGATCGGGAAACCTACCTCATATGTGTAACCCTTAAATACCATGCCGGTATAATAGTCGCTGCTCTCGATGAGGCCAAGATCAACTGAAACATACTTAAGGAACCCGTATCTTTCCATGATGTCCAGGATCTCCTTAAGGTTATCAAGCGCTTCCTTTGCGCCTTCGTCAGTGATCCTCGGAGCGATCTGTTCGATCGCATCATATGTTCCGCCGGATTCGGTGAGCATCTGCAAAGTCTCTTTGTCTTCCTTGCTGATGTCGAGCTTTTCTAAAGTAACCGTATCTCTGTTAGCGATCGCGGTCTTGATCTTTGCCTGCTCTTCTTCGCCGATTCCGAGTTGCTTCATAAGTCCCTTATAGAACTTAACCTGGCCGATGGATACCTGGAGATCAGTGATTCCGATCTCAAGAGCTGACTTGATGGCTATGGCGAGAACTTCAGCATCGGACTTGGCGCCGCTAGCTCCGAGGAGCTCGATGCCGCCCTGGGTAAAGCCGGAGAGCTTGCCGCCGCCCTGCTTTCCTGCTCTGTACATGTTCTCGATATATGAATAACGTGCAGGGAGAGTCTCATTTCTTCCTGCGCAGAATCTTACGGCAGGGATAGTTCCGTCGTAACGGTTGCAAAGAAGGCTTCCCTTGCTGTCTGTGAACTTAAAAAGGCTTTCTTCGGGAACGAATTCCTTATATACATCGAAATACTCGACGCCGGGAGTCTCGATCTCTTCATATCCGTTTAAGAGGAAGAGATTGCGGAGCTTGCTCTCGAGTTCTCTTTTAAATCCGCATATGCCCGGGAACTGGTCGTTAAAGCCGTCCGGTGTGTAATACTTATTTCCCATATAGTTTCTCCAATTCTATTATGCTCATATTTTACTTGTGAGACCTATCAAGGGCAAATGACGATAGCGTGTCAATTTAGCCATTTCTTTAGTCGACTAAAGGATTATAATTGTGCATTAAACATATGTCAAGCATTTTCTTTACCCGAATAAAGAGTGCCTTATTTAATAATCTTTTCTGACTGTTTTATGCTGGAACTTATTTATGGTATTTCTCGCCTTTGGCGATCTTAAAACCACGGTAGAGCTGTTCTGCGAGAACGAGCCTGGTCATGAGATGGGTGAGCGTTATGTTGCCGAAGCATATCCTTCTGTCGGCACGTGCGCGTACTTCAGGGCTTATGCCGTTGCTTCCGCCTATCACGATCTTCAATGTGCCGCCGCCTTTTTCGATATCGGACGTAAGGTATTGTGAGAGTTTCTCGGAAGTGACATTCTCGCCGCCCAAGTCCATTGCCCAGACTATTTCGCCGGGCTTGATATGCGACAGGATGAGTTCGCCTTCGCGCTTCAATGCTTCATTTGTCGGAACGGAATCAGGACAGTCAGCAACTTCAATGAAATCCAGCGCAGCAAATCTGGACAGCCTCTTCTTATACTCATCGATACCGTCTTTGAGCCACTTGTCCTTAAGTTTTCCGGGGCATACCACGATTATCTTCATATAACGTAACCCTCTGTCGGACAATCTTTTTTCGCTATCCTGACTTCGTAATCGATCCCTTCGACAAAGCCCCTGTCACTTAATGAGTTAATGAATGTCTCTTTTGCAAGGACAGGCGTGTTGTTATGGGGCGATAAGTGCCCTAAGATGAACTTCTTCGTTCCGTTGTTTATGAAATATTCGGCTGTCTCTGCCGATTCCGGATTGCTTATGTGGCCGTGGCCGCCTGAGATCCTCTTCTTAAGAGGCCAGGGATAAGGTCCGTGCTCAAGCATGTAAGGATCGTAATTTGATTCGAGTAAGATGACATCGCATGCTCTCGCGAATCCCTTCATGCCGTCATTAACTCTTCCGAGGTCGGTCATCACGGCAAAAGAAGTTCCCGAATCAGGATTAATAACACGGTAGCAGACTGAGCCCGGAACATCGTGAGGAGTGGGAAAAGCCCTGACCTCCGGTCCGTTCTCGAGTGTCACTATGCCGTTTTCCTCGATCTCCGTAACAGGAGAATTAAGGCCGTCTAAAACAGCCAGGGTTGCCCTGGTTCCATAGATCGGTGTGTGATATTTTCTCGAAAAGACTGCGACTCCGCCAATATGATCCGTGTGCCTGTGCGTAAGGAATATCGCGCTTATGTCATCAGGATATACACCGCTCTCGACAAGAGCTTTGGTCATCATCTTGCAGGACATTCCGCAATCGACCAGGATATAAGTGCCACGGGATTTAATAAGTGTCGAGTTGCCGCTGCTGGAAGAATAAAGTGGGACGATTCTGTCTGGTCCCATCATGCTTCAGTATCCTCTTCGCCGTACTCGGGAGTATGGTTGACACGGCAGATTGTTGCACCGAGATCAGTGAGCTTCTGAACGATGTGCTCATAACCTCTGTCGATCCTCTGTGCGTTCATGATATATGTCGTGCCGGAAGCTTCCAAAGCAGCGCATACCAGTGCGGCGCCTGCTCGGAGGTCCGTTGCCTCAACGGTAGCTCCCCTGAATGAAGTCTTGCCGTTGACCCAGGCGATACGCTCATAAACATTAATGTTGGCACCCATTTTCGCAAGCTCCGGAACATACTGGAATCTGTTCTGCCAAACATTCTCATGCATTCGGCTCTGGCCGTCAGCTGAACAGAGAAGGACTACAGTCTGTGGCTGGAGATCCGTCGGGAATCCCGGATAAGGAGAAGTCTTGACGCTTGTCGGATAAACTTCCTCACTGTAATCGGGTCTGTATACTCTTATGGATTCGTCACCTTCTTCGATCACGTATCCCATTTCGCGCATCTTTGCAGACAATGGCTCCATATGCGTAGGGATGAGATTGTGAATGGTGACGTCGCCGTCGGTAACGGCTGCTGCGATCATGTATGTGCCTGCCTCGATCTGGTCAGGAATGATGGAATATGTGAAGTTGCCGGGGAGAACCGGAACACCTGTGATCTTGATGATGTCAGTACCTGCGCCCTTGATCCTCGCACCCATCGAGTTTAAGAAGTTTGCAACGTCAACGATGTGGGGTTCCTTGGCTGCATTGATGATCTCTGTCTGGCCCTGTGCTTTACATGCTGCGAGCATCGCGTTGATCGTCGCGCCAACGCTTACGATGTCTAAATAGATCCTCGCACCATGTAACGGATCTGCCTCAAGATTAACGATACCGCTGTTGATATCAGAAGGCCTTGCGCCCTTCGCACCCATGAGCTGGAAAGCCTTGAGGTGAAGGTCAATAGGACGCTGGCCGAAGTTACATCCGCCGGGAAGCCTTATGGATGCCTTGCCGCATCTGCCGAGAAGCGCTCCCATAAGATAATAAGAGGCACGGATCCTCGATACGAGCGGACCTGATGCCTTATATGTGTTTATAGTCGTAGGATCGATCTTATATGTGTGATTATCAATGGCGTCAATGCTGGCACCGAGTGATCTCAAAAGATCAAACATAACATGAACGTCCAGAATATCCGGGACGTTCTCCAGTGTACAGACACCGTCAACCATAATGGAAGCAGCTATGACGCCAAGAGCGGCATTCTTACTGCCGCTGATGTCAATATCGCCTTTGAGCGGAACTCCGCCCTTTATCTCATAAGCATAGGATTTTCCTACGCCAATATCAGTTTGCTCCATCAATACTCCATCAAATCACTTATGCGGATCTGACTCGTCAAGGATCTTCTTCAATGACGACTTAACCGCAACATCACTCTTATCAGACACCGGATCTGTTCGCTCATCCGTGTCCTTCGAAACAGCACGCTTACTATTATACCTTTTCTGAGCCTCAATTGGGTGAATTACGCGTTTTTCGCGAGATTCACGATTTATTTGCGATACTGTCTTCCGTTGTTCGGCACTTATCTGAACAACAGGCTGTGTCAAGAGTTTTCTTGCCTCTTCCTTGGCCTGCAGTCTGGCTTCTTCCCTCGCAAGTGCCTCAGGATCTATTACCGGCTGTACCGGGGGCATCTCATTTGCGACCGGTGCGGTCTCAGGCTGAGCGCCCGGACGGATCTGGACAACAGGCTGCACGATAGGTTCCTGACGGACCATGGGTGCCTGTTCATAGGTGGCTTCGACGGCCTGCATTGCAGGAACTTCGGCAGGAATGATCTTCTCGAGCGGTATCGTGAGCTGCTCTGCCATCGGAGGCATCGCGGGATTCGCATCACCGATCGTCGTCTCCCTGGCGATCTCACTCTCAAGACCCGTTACCGGTCCGTCAGCCTCTTCTTCAAAGTCCTCAATATATAAGAGTTCTTCCTTAAGTTCTTCAAATCTGCTGTCACCGAAGGATGAGAGAAGCTTCGCGAGTGCCTTATCCCTTGCGGCAACTTCAGGCTCAGGTATTATCTCATACTCGTCGACAACACTTACCAGATCCGTGTACCCAAGAGATCTTACAGCCTCACACTCCTGAAGTCCAAGGAAATATGCGGCAGCTCTGTGGAGAGGCTTGTCGGAAATGATGCCGGCCTTGGCATCGCTGTACGCGCCGTCGAAAACAGTCTTTCCCGTAGGCAGGCTCAGGATGAATGTCGCGCCCTGACCGTATGTCGAAGTAACGCTGATAACACCGTCATGCATGTCGGCGATCTCTTTCGCGATCGCAAGGCCAATGCCCGAACCGCCTACTTCCCTGTTTCCGGAGTTATCCACTCTGTAGAAACGTTCGAAAAGATGCTCTATGTCCTTAGCCGGGATCCCTCTTCCGTTATCGTCGACCTGTACTGCTACTCTGTCATCGATTACCGAGATGCTTATGTGGACCTGATTAGGCACTGTCTTGCCTTCGAAATTGATGTATTTGATCGCATTCGTAAGAAGATTGACAATGGTCCTTACGATTAGCTTGGAATTACCGTAAAGAAGCGGATAGACTCCGTCTTCAGGCAGAGTAAATTTGACATTATTCGCACCGGGATAATCCTGGATATTTGAATATGCCGCAGATACCGCATCCCTGATATCGAAGATCTCCATCCGGCTCGTATGTGAGCACTGGGACAAAACGAGGAAGTCGTTTACGATGTCCTGCATCCTTATGGTATTCTCTTCGATCCTGCCGCTCCACGTGATGAGCTCGTCCATGGTAGGGCCGTTGCCGTCCTGACATGCTCTTCTTATTGAGAATACTGAACTCTTGATCGATGTAAGCGGAGTCTTAAGTTCGTGTGAAACGTTGGCCGCGAGATCCTTCTGACGTCTCTCATCGTCCTTTATCTGGGTAATGTCATCAACGATAACGATCGTAAGCTCCTCGTTGCCGAAGAACTTCGAATCCGGCTGTGCCGGTCTTCTGATTATCTTGATCTCATATATTCTGCGGTTGTTGATATAGTTAACTCTGATCAGGTTAACTCCGTTCTCGAGGCTCAATATGTAATTTGATTTAAGCTGGTTTCCGTTATCGAAGGTCTCAAGGAAATTGTTTAACGTCTTGGGAAGTCCGCCCTTAAGGAAATCCGGAAGCCTGAAAATGGTCTCATTACAGAAGAGCGCACCCTTCGAATCGTAAACTGCAATGCCAAGGCCAACGGTATCCAGCACGGCTTTCTGTATTATCTTGTCGCGCTCGAGACTGTCCATATCGCCGGATACTTTCGACTGCAGCGTTGTATTGCCTATCAGGTATCCGATGAGGATCCCCAAAAGGACCAATATGACAGCAAGGACCGCGATAACGACCGGGTTCTGGAATGCCTGTTCTAATGCCGAGAAAGAAAATAGTTTACTCAAAACAAATCCAAATTACTGTTCCAAATCATTGGGGAAGAAATAACCGAAACCTCTTCTTGTAAGGATATATTTGAAATTCTTCTGATCAGGTTCGATCTTCTGACGTGTACGCTTGATCGTTACATCGACTGTTCTCTCGTCACCTAAGAAATCGAACTTCCAAACCTGCTTAAGTAACTCAGATCTGGAGCATACTCTGCCCATGTTCTGCTCGAGATACTGCAATAACTGGAACTCTCTGTTTGTAAGGTCGCAAGACTCTTCATGCTTAAATGCCTGCATGACATCGCCGTCGATGATGAGCTCGCCGCCGCAATATTCATGTCTGTTGCCCTCAGCACCATGTGACTTGTTGCTGTACTCGGTACGTCTGATCATGGCTCTGAGCTTCTCTACCAGGATCATCGGTTCATAGGGCTTGCTTACATAGTCATCCGCACCGGCACGCAGAGCTTCTACCTGATACTGTGACAGATCTCCCTTGCCGGTAAGGAATAATACGGGTGTCTTATAACCCTGGTCTCTATAATCCTTAATGAACTGCATTCCGCTGTATCCGGGCATCATCCAGTCGAGGATGATAACATCCGGACGCTCCAAGTCAGCAAGCTCAAATCCCTTCTTGCCGTCAGTAGCGGTAATAACGTTGAATTCAAAGGATTTAAGCATATCTGCTGTCGAATCAACTACCGCTCTATCATCATCAATGATCAGGATTTTTGCCATATTCACACCTCACAATAGGACTAGGAAATTCAATAGATACATTTGTATTTTACCAATAATCGCTTTTATGTAAATTGTAATATTACATTTTTTTATCGGTTTTTTTACGGCAGCGAAATACTACAAAAATCCAAAAGAAAAGTCCCTCCACGTTTGCTCGTGAAGGGACTTATATAATCCGGCAGCAATCTATCTTCCCGGGCCGTTGCCAGCCAAGTATTGTCGACGCCAGTG
>LVAT01000007.1 GCA_001604135.1 Clostridiales bacterium Firm_14 | reverse complement strand
CTAAAATGAAATTTTCGATTTAAAATCTTGCATTTTTGGCATGGGCCACCCCGCCCAAAGCCTCAACAATTATAGTCTATTAGGTAATTAAAGCAATAAACAAAAATTGAAAAATGGCATTTCTTCTTCTCGAAAATGCATTTTTGCTTAAATTCGGCACGTTGCACAACCCCCGGGATAAAGTCGGAGTCTATTTTGGATGAAATCAGTTGTTAAAAACGGGACAAAATCCTCACCCGTCAGCTTATCTCATATTCGCCGTCAACATAGACCACGTCGCCGCCATAAGACGAGCACATTATCTTTACCGGCTTTGAAGGATCTTTCAGTTTATAGTACTTTCTGATCTCGATCGAACTTCCGGGACTTACCGGTTCTATCTCGTAATCGGGTTCCATATAAGAATCCGCTGTCACCGTGCCATATATTTCGCGGCCGTCCTGTGAGACCTCACCATAAACCATGGATAAATAAGACACTTCACTTCGCGTGCCGTTATAAAAATCCAGAACTACCATGACGGCAGGATCTCCTTCATAATCCGTAACGGAATATACCTCTTTTACTTCGACCTTTATGCTTTTCTTCTGAACTTTATCAAATATGACATTTGTAACGAGTATTCCCGCTACCACGAGAGCGAAGATCCAGCTGAATATTATGAACAGGATATTCTGCCTGCGCTTCTCATTCTTCTTTATGGCTTTGACGGCATAGATCGTTGCCGCAATAGCAAAATTCAGGTAAACAATCAGTGTCGAATATATGATCGCGTTTACGAAAAATCCAAATGCAACAGCCTGTCCGATATAGTCGATACCGTCAGGACCGTTATAGTCAAACGGGAAAAAGTCGCAGATAAGATGAAGCGTTCCGAAGACAATTGCGAGGATCGCGAACTTTTTGGCGATCTTCCCGGGCTTTCTGTTTTTCCGGAATACTATTACTTGAATAACGGTTAAGATCACTATGATCAAGGCCAGTGCATATGGGAAAAATAAGATCATTGTCTGTCCGTCATGCCTCCCTGAATACATTTAATGCTATCAATTATTATACTTCATTCAGAACGGCACAAGTTCTGTCCGCTCTATGTGCCCGTATCTGTCGTGAGTTACCATGCAGATCTCGAAAACGATATTCCTGTCATAAAGATCATTCTCCATGATGAAATGCCGGGCGGTCCTAACTATCCTTTTTCTTTTTGCGCCGGCAACGGATTCAACAGAGTCCGGATAATATCCGGCATTAAGCCTTGTCCTGACTTCGACTATGTGAATATCTCCGCCTTTTCCTGCTATAATGTCGATCTCACCGGTATTATGGACTGAGTAATTGCGTTTAAGGATCTTAAACCCGTGTTCTTCCAAGAGTTTCACGGCAGCATCCTCACCCTTAGCACCGATAAACTGTTTGTATGTCATTTTTCGTTCTTTCATATCAGTATATTTTTGTCTAATTTCTTTGATAATTCGCTTTTTTCTTGTAAAGGCCTCTTTAGTGCCTTAAAATCTAATTATTAATAACAAAGGATAGATTATGGTCGCAGGCACTCCTGATATAAAAGCTTTCTTTGATACTCTCAACGAATGCGTTGACTGTAGGTTCAATGACCGCTTTATCAAATATGCCGACTATCTTTCTATAGCCAAGATCGAAGATACCCAGATAATCAGCGGCCGTCCTGTTTCCAAGAATGTGGATTTCCTTTCCGACAGCGTAGGTCAGGAATTTTTCGAAGTCACATTGGGAAGCGCCGATTCCGTTATCACGGTCATAAGGTTCACTTATAAGCAGTTCCCTCCCCAGCAGACTGCCGAGCAGCAGGAATTCATAAAGATATTCAGAGCTGCCGTATCTCACATGATCGCAGTTCACCGCCTGAGCGGTCAGTGTTCTTATCTCTATAACAACGACATCGAGTTCGGCATGCTCAACCACAACTATCTGAAGAACCGCCTCGAAGATCTCTTCAGTAACGGCACAGCGATAAAGTATTCCATTGCTTTCATCAACATCAAGGACGTTAACCAGTTGAACAGATTCTTCGGTTCTGATTTCGCTGGTTCTGCGATCAAGCTTTTCGGAGCCAAACTGAACGAATTCCCAGATGAAGGCAGAGGCGAGTTTGCTGCTCACATGGGCGGAGACAACTTCGTTGTAGTTATCACCACTTCCCGTCTCCCTGAACTCGAGCACTTTATTTCATCCGTTCCCGTTATGATCACATACGGTGTAGACAAGTTCGAGCATTTCTTCAGCTGTAGGGCCGGCATTACCACGATCCGTTCAAACCACCGCTTCAGCGGACAGGTAATGGGCGAATGCTCACAGGCATTAAGCTATTCCAAAAAGAATAACATCGACATCGTTTACTATACGGAAGAGCTCAACGAGAAGAACATGAACAACACCGAGACTCTGACACGTGCGCTTAACGATCACAAGTTCCTTATCTACTACCAGCCGGTTATCAGCCTTGAAGATAAGCCCTGCCTCCACGCGGCTGAAGCTCTTGCAAGATGGCCCTTGGAAGGAAAGATCATTGCGCCTCAGGATTTCATCACGCTTGCTACCGATTCAGGCATCGTTACCAAGATCGACTTCTACGTTCTCGAGAACGTCTGCAAGAACATAAAATCCTGGCAGGAACAGGGCATCCCTCTCGTTCCCATCTCGATCAACTTCTCCGGCCGTCACCTCTTCAACGCTTCTGTCGGAACAGACATTCTCAACATCATTGATAAATATAAAGTTGATCACAGTCTCATCGGCATCGAATTCTCAGAGCCTGATTTCACCCAGAGAGTGCCCGTTCTTCAGGAGGTTACACACACCTTATCCGAAGCAGGCGTCCTCGTTACTTTGGATAAATTCAGCACCGGTCAGTCCACGCTTACGCTTCTTCACGACATGGAAGCAAGCTATGTTAAGATCGACGCCGACAGATTCGACCCGGAAGATGCAAAAGGCCGCATTATCACAAACGACATGATCAACCTCGCAAACCTCCTGGGATATAAAGTAATCTGCGAAGGCGTTAAGTCACAAAAACAGATCGACGATCTCAAAATGTGCGGCTGTAACCTCTTCCAGTCTTTCTATTACGACAAGCCTCTGTCAGAGCGCTTCTTTGTAACAAGACTCCAGAACCCGTCTTACGTGAGCGAAGATGCTATTCCCGCAGTCGAAGCCGAGGCTGCAAATTAAAGTGGCTTTTCTTTCTGTCTCTATTTAAACTTGCTGCTTATTAAGTTATCAAGAATCCTCACATCAAGGGGTGTCTTTGAAGTTTCAAACATCAGAAATAATCTGTCACCCAGAACAATACCCGCCCTGCTGTATTGATTGATCCGCTTCACCAAATCATCTGAATACTCCGGATCATCCATCATTCCGCAATGCTCAAAATAAAGAACCTTCCTGTCGCTCATCCTCAGCAAAGTAAAATCGGGATGAATGGTGATCAGTTCATCATCTATCTGCAGTACCAGCGGACACTCATACTTATACGGCACGCCGCTAAGACTTAGCCTGTCTGCAATGATTACTTCTGACTTCGACCTTACCCGCTCACCGTTCATAGTCTTGAAAAACGGAACGTCATCGGAGATCGGTTTATGCGTATAAAGGCTTTCCAGCCATCTTTTAATGAATTGCTCATCTGTAGGAATAATCGGGTTTACCATCGACTTGCGTTCCTCTGATAAAGACTCAAATACATCTTCAGCAACAACAGCCGGATATCGCTTTTGTATTTCTTTCAGGAGCGCCGATTCATTCTCAGCAGCTTTATATACTGCTTTAAGATATTTCTTTTGAATAATATCTTCTGCAATCTTCTTTTCAGTTCTCTTAAGCAACCGTTCTTTATGATCAACTACTTTGTAGTAATAAACTGTTTGGTTTCTCTTCTTTATATTGATTCTTCCTTCAGGCAATGACTTTATTCTCTTTTTTGTTTCAATCATCATTACCGATAACCGGCTTATTCGCGCATTGATTCCTTCTTTTATATTCATTTCTCTAAACCTTTCCGGGGAATAAAACTTGTTACGAGTGCTTATGTATCTCATTCTTTGGTTTTTCGAAGAAAAAAGATACAAATACACCAGAATATGTATCTCAAGTCACCTTATATTCAAAACAAGAGATACAAACTCGCGCTTTTTGTATCTCAAAAGGCCCAACAAAAGCAATTGAAGATACAATCGGCCTGATTTTGTATCTCAAACTATCAAAAAATCGAAAAAGAAGACACAACCCAAACTCACTAGAAGCCGGTGCTACTTCGCACTGACTATTTGTGCTATATTATTTCTAATTTTCATTTATAAGAGGTATTACTATGATTTCCAAGAAAATGGCTGAAGCGCTTAAGGGCGGCTCCGAGATCCGTAAGATGTTCGAGGAAGGTGGCAGACTTAAGTCTATCTACGGCGCTGACAATGTATATGATTTCTCTATCGGCAATCCCGACTTGGAGCCTCCGAAGGAAGTCTTCGACGCTCTGAAGGATCTTGCTGATAATCCTACGCCCGGCATGCACGGATACATGCCCAATGCCGGCTATCCTTCCACGAGGCAGATCGTTGCCGAGAAGCGCGGAAAGGAAGCAGGAATGGAGATCGGTCCTGACGCAGTCTGCATGACTGTCGGTGCAGCTTCCGCCATGAACGACGTTCTCCACTCCATACTTGACGCTGACGATGAAGTAATCCTTCTCGCTCCCTACTTCATGGAATACAACGGTTACGTTGCAAACCACAACGGCAAGGTAGTGATCGTCCAGACTGACGATTCCTTCATGCCTATTATTTCTGACATCGAGAAGGCTATCACAGCCAAGACGAAGGCCATCATCGTCAACTCTCCCAATAACCCGTCCGGCGTTGTATATCCCGCCGAGCTCCTTATAGAGCTCAATGACATGCTCAAGAAGCAGGATCACACGATCTATGTGATCAGCGATGAACCGTACATTGATCTCGCTTACGACGGAGCTGAAGTTCCGTGCGCTCTTAAGTATATCGACAACCTCATCATCTGCTTCTCCTGGAGCAAGTCCCTTTCGCTTCCGGGAGAAAGAATCGGTTATACACTGGTATCACCTAAGTGCGCTGATTTTGCTGAGCTCACAGGCGCCATCGTTCTTTCCAACAGAACTTTGGGAAGCGTTAATGCTCCCGCCATCTGGCAGAAAGTCATCGAAAAGGCAATCTACGCTAAGGTCGATGTTGCTAATTACGAGAACAGAAGAAACCTTCTTTACTCCAACATCGTAGATGCCGGTTTTGACGCCGTTAAGCCCAATGGCGCTCTCTACATCTTCATGAACACCCCTAAGGGTTTGACAGATGAAGAGTTCGCCAAGATCTGTGCAAAGCAGAATCTCCTTCTCGTTAAGGGTTCGAGCTTTGCACGTCCCGGTTACTGCCGTCTTGCTTTCTGTGTTTCCGAGACTTCCATCAGAAATTCCAGAAAGGCATTCTTCGCAGTTGCCGAGGAACTGGGATTAAGCCACAGAGCTGAGCTCTAATCACCGGAAGGTATCAGCGTAACGATAAACCGCCAGCAGTTACCTTTTTCCCTGGCACAGGTGATCAGCGTGACCATAACGGGGTGATCTGCTGAAGTGCCGACATAGTCTTGAAGATCATAGGGTGAACAGTAATAAGTACCGTTCACCCTATATTTATGCTCCAAGCCATCGGGTGTGGTTATTGTGACCGGATCTCCTTTGCTGATCTTCGGAAGCTTATCGAAGACCGTGTGAGTTATCGTGTTTCTGTGTCCTACTATAAGGCTGTTGCCCTGCTCTCCTATCCCTGCCGATTCCTTCATCAGGATCACGCCGTAGCGCATGGCAAGGTCTGTGTTCTCCTTCCAGATGGGTTCTTCTATATCCAGCCCAGGTATAGAAATGATCCCTACCAGGTGGAGATCTGCCGCAGCGTCATCATTCCCTGTGCAATACCCTGCTATCTCAAGCCACCCCTCCACGAATGACTCTTCTTCAGTATTCTCTTCGCCGTTTACTGACAGATAATCACCGGCAGGCACTTCATACACCACGTCATCTGTTGTATTTCTCTTTAGCACTTCGTCCTTAACTGTGCTGCGGAGATATGACTTGGCATATTCTTCGAGGAACAATAACAGTCCGGCAACAGAAAAGATCACAAGAACGCCGGCTAAAAATGGTCTCAGATACTTGATATTCATCTTTTGGTCCTTCTGATACGCTTCCTTCTGATCTCGGCTGTAATGACATAAGCTGCTGCGCTCACAGTGATAACAAAGACGATCACGCCCGTTACCGTCTTACCGCTAAGGGTCTCTCCTGATATGGGGATATTCGTAACAGACAGGCTCTGGTCCTTGTTGTCCAGATCTTCGTGCGACAGCACTCTGATGTCATCCATTTGCAGACCTGACAAGATCTCTTCTTCGGTTGACATGTCATAGATATTCTCGAGTACCACGACTGTGTCACCGCTCTCTAAGCCTGATGATCTGAACTTGATGGTTACATCCACCACGCCGGACGGTTCTTCAGGCTCAAACTGCTGCAATGACACGACCTCAGTTCCTTTATTCGTAACTTCCGTTCCGTCAGTCAGTCTGAGAGTCGCCCTCGCATAATAGGTGTGTCCCGCTTCCAGATTCTCATAGCTGATATGGTCAACTATAGTAACCGTGGAATTCTTAAGGAATGCCTTATCGCCCTTAACGGTTGTTGCAACAGTCTTACAGGATGGTCTTCTTATAGTCTGGTCTAAGTCATCCATGTCTTCATGTTTTGCGATGGGTTTACTGCCGCCCTTAGTCTTCAAAGTCTCAAATACAACAAGTTCAATATTTTCGAGCGGCACTTTAACGTTCTCGAAAGGCACGATCACATATCCTGTTGATTCCTGCGGAATGAAGGTTACGTTCTTGGTATAAGTATTCCCATCAGTATCGACATACGGCTTGCCGGTAGATCTGTCCATCAGGGTTCCCGTAAGAACATATTTCTCACCGGGAACAAGACCTGTAAAACTTACATTGTCGTTAATGCCGACAGTCTCCGACAATGCAAGGACTCCGGTGTTGGTGCTGCTGTCATAAGCTTTGGTGGATATTGACGGGCTGATCGTTACAGTCTGACCTTCGTCCTCAAGGTCATTATGCTTGGAGATCACTATGTCTCTAAAATAAAGAGTTTCAAAGCACACAACAGATAACGAGACCTCTTCTTTCTCGAAAACCTGTTCAAAGAGATAAGCGCTGTCTATCGTAAACTTTACAACTACATCTCCCGTAACTACTTCTCGGCCCTTATCATCAAGAGACACTTCACCCGTGGTTCTGTCGGCTTTGAATGTAATATTCGTCCTGTATTCATTGCCGTCTTTGTCCATCAGTATCCCGCCTGTGGCTTTATCCAGCAGACATCCTGAGATCTTATACTCGTAGCCGGCTATCAGATTCTCAAAATGCACCGTGTCGGTAAGCTCGATGTTCTTTCCGCAGTTGACATTATGTGAACCTGCATCGTCTGTTAACGAAGTGGCGATCTTCGGATTAATATCGATCTTATTTGCAGCCTTTACCGTCACCACTTTGTTGTCATTCTTCTTAGTGAGCTTAACGGTCCTGGAATTACCCGTTGAACCGTCATCCCAGATAAGCTTATATGCAGGCTCGATCTTCTCTTCGACCCTGTACCATCCAGTCGGAAGATTGGAGAATACCACAGCTCCGTTTTTGTCAGTCTTTCCGCCCGTTAACGGAGAGCTGTCCCACGAAGGCTCTTCATTGGTTCCGCCGTAAGTAAGACTGAATTCAACATTCGATGTGATTCCGTCTTCAGAAGTCTTTACGACCTTAATGGAGCTTTCGAGTCTGTCATTTGTGACATTCTCCTTTATGGTATCCGTGGAGATCGTTATCTCCTTGTACCATCTACCGTCTTTTCCGTCCGTGAATCCTTCAGGGACTTCATATACATACCGGGTTTTAGTTTTATGATATGTATGATCAGGACACACTTCGACAAGAAAGTAAGATCCGACCGGCACTCCTGACAGTTCATCACAATTGGGACTATCTGTTTTCCACTGTACGATTCCATCTTTGTCTGATACTCCTTCCGCAAGTTTTATGGTCTTATCCTTGTTCCACAGCTCGAAAACGAACCCGTCCTTTGTATCGTCTTCATCCGCCACTGCCTTAAGGACCTTGAGAGATCCCGAATGCTTGTTGTTCTCGCATTTAAACGAATATGTCTTCTTAGATGACAGACTGCCTGTCTTAAAGCCATACTGATATGTCGTATCGCCTGTCCTGGTCCAGCCGGAATCATTGGTGAATTCATATTCAATTACCGTGCCGTCAGCGCACTTAAAAGGGGCACCTTTGTCAAAAGTCTCCGTGACCACATATTCCGTATCGTATTTGATCGGGAAAGCATCAGTTCCTTCCCACTTGTTTCCGGAGGCATCGTACCAGTTCCACTTGCCGTCAGCATATTTGTATGTGGCAACAAGAGTGCCGCCTTCACTAACGGTAAATACAACAGAGGCAGTATCAAAAGACGTGGATGTGGTTTTCTCAAGTGACAGGCTGCTTGCATCGGTAAAAAGACCTGCGCCCTTTCCCCTTCCTTCGGTAGACTCGGTCGTCTTCATGTTCGTTACGACCATCACATCAGAACCTGATGTATAGGCATAACCGTTCTTTACGAATGAATAGAGCTCGTCTCCGCCGTTCTTTCCGATCGAATATTCAAGCTTTCCTGTAGATCCGTCAGTCTCAGTTATCCTGATATGCATCTTATAAACATCCGGATCAGAGAACTTATAGATCGAAGGAATATTGCCTTCTGAATCCTTAAGATCCTTCCTTGTTCCGTCAGGTAATATGAGGCCGTCAGGGATAGTCGTCTCCTTGATATAAAGAGTATCTTCGTATGAACTGCCGGACTGGTCCTGCGGCGTAAGGCTCAGTTTCTGCTTCGTATAATTTGAACCGCTGAGATAATAGAAGTCGGTATAGACGCCGTCATTATCGTCATCCCGAAGTTCGCCCACATTGTTCTTAAGATCAGCATCCTTGTAGACCGTGAATACCGCGCCCGTATAGTTGATCCCCGAGTGGTCTCTCTTATCCAGATAGAATCCTGCATAAGCAGCGTCTCTTAACGATGTGGCACGAAGTCCCATAAAGCCTGTAAAGCTTCCTTTTCCGGCTTCGGAAGAACTGCTCGATAATGACTTTCTGCAAAAATATCCTGAGGTGGAGCTTGCCGTCCACTGCATAGGAACACCGTCTATTATTCCGGCATAGATGGTTATGTGCTGGGCATTATTCTTGTCCTTGTTATCGTTCCACCACATGATCATGTCGCCGGGCTTAAACCCGTAGGTATTGATGATGTTGATCCACTCATCATTCTGTATTCCGCTCTTGCCGTTGGTCTCAAAGTTAGAGAACTTATTCTCTGTGGGTGTAATGCCCTTATACTTCAACAAAGAATCCGTGATGGTCGACTTGATGCCCGCAAAACCCGGTCTGTAGAATCCGTATCTGTCAGGATTTGCTCCGCCTGAATAAGACAGGGTTTTCTTACCATATGAGCCTGAAGTGCCTGTTATCTTCGCAGTCTTAAGGGCCACGCTGTATGCAAGACTCACCGAACCTGCGCAGTCTATACCGTTCCAGCCTCCGCCACCCCACTGGTATTTGACGCCTGACATCTTAGCGCACGCAGCAAGGATCTCATCACGGAAGGCTTTCTCACTCGTATAACCGGCATTTCTCGCATTGGATTCCGGTACGAGTGCATTAGAACTTAATACGGCGGCATTAACATTTTTCGAGCCAATAAAAAACGGCAACGAGCAAATAACAACCGCTGCCGTCATTATTCCAGCCAGTAATCTGGCTTTGTATTTTGGTGATCCTTTGTTTTTCACGATGCTTCCTCCGTTACGCATTCGAGTGATCCGTCAACGATATTGAAACGGTAGATGTTGTCAGACAATCTGTCCGAAAGTCTTACATGCTCGCAGTTGGTGTCCCTTACGAGTGTCCTGAGCTTTGAACTCTCGCTGAATGTCTCAGTCGAGAGGATAACCAGGTCATGTACGGACGATGGCAGGATGTAGCAGTCGGTTCCGATGCTCCTTACGACCTTCTTTAAGACATCCGTATAAAGAAGCGCGTTGGCGCCGAAGAACTCATATTCATTGCTTACGACATATACGCGGTCTCTCATCGGAATATCATTAACGCCTGAAAATGAAGCCTTAATGTCCTTATCCGTTACGCCCCAGCGCTTCATCATGCGTTTCATCGTATCTTCGATCCTCTCGCTCTTAAACGGGAATATCTTCCTGGTATTCGTCTTGGCAAGACGGTATAAGAGAGGCTCAGAGAGGTCTTCTGCTCTGGCTATGTCGTGAGTTATAAGGAATCCCGACACGCCGTGTTCATCGACGTTTACGATGACTCTGTATACAACGGACAGATCCATGATCTCCCTGTGCGGGCAGTGCTCGATCATCTCCTTGTTCTCTTTGGTGTTTACGATCTGGAAAACGATCTTTTCCTTCAGTGAATTGAAATCAAGCTTCATGATGTCTTCCGGCAGAAACTTGATCGATTCTTCCAGATAGACCGCCTGATTCTTCATGACCTGCTCGAAAGAATCACACTCCAGATACTGCTCATACATTCTCTCCATATAAAATGTCGGGCTGCAGTATGAACGCGGCTTTCCGTTAGGGATGATCACCACTCCGGTAAGGCAGGCATTCACCTTCGGAACCCTTCTGAGCTCTATGGTGCAGTCTGAATACCGCTCCGGCATATAGCTCAGGAATTCTTCCATTACTCTTTGCTTAAATGTCTCGTAGTCCATCATGTTCATGTTCCTCCGCGAAAAAATTAGCAAAAAAAAACGCACCCCTTAAGGATGCGTTTCATTCATTTGCAGTATAAGTATAAGCCCGTTTGGCAGTCTCATTCAATAAGCTAAAGTCTCAATTTCGGGCCTTAAAAATACAAATCTTAATTGCAAAAAAGCCCGCAAAAGCAATGGACAAAAGGCTTTAGACCGCTTTTGTAACCACGAGGAGGAGTTTTCCCGACTTAATGGATACGGCTATCTTTTTCGCGTCTTCCACAGGATGGTTTGAAAAAGAAAACGATGAGCCGGAAATAAGATCAGCGTCATTAAGCGGATAATAAAGTCCTTCAGTCGTTACACCGGTAACGGGAGTATCGAAGCTGCACGGTATCAATGACACTGATGCTTCGCCATTATATTCACGCACGCTGCATTCTGCCCTGTCCTCGCCTGACAACGGAAAACATACCGTAATGCCGTCTGTAACTGTGATCTTAAGACCCTCAGATCTGTATTTCACAGCAAGGCCGAGGTTTGCGATGACGTGATCGATCCTTCCGGACAAGGGACATACAAGAATTACTTCGTCATCGATGCCGGCCTTCTTAAGAGCGATCTCGGAATCGGTCCAGTCTTTCTCGACAGGATACTTCTCGACGGGGATATTATTGGCGCTGATGAATTCCAGCCCTTCAGCGGTTATTGAATCCATGTCGCCTATGACAACTTCAGGAATGACGGAGATCTTCGAAAGATAATCACAGCCCGAATCGCACGCGATTATCTTCGTGTCCGGTTCTCCTGCAAAACCTCTGATGACGTCAGCTGCTTTAGAAGGCAGCGGACCGCCTGTTACGATAACGTAGCGCATGACTTAAGATCTTCTATTGCTTTCGCAGGATCTTCGGCATTGAATACGGTGCTTCCGGCAACGAACAGTCTCGCGCCTGCATCATAGACTTCCTTAACATTGCCGAGAGTGATGCCGCCGTCAACTGAGATGATCGTGTCAGCGCCCTGCTCATCGATTGCTCTTCTGAGCTTGGCAATTCGCTCATTTGAAGACGGAAGATAACCCTGTCCGCCGAAGCCCGGATACACGGTCATGATGAGGATGATCTTTACCTTGCCGATATAAGGGAAAACCTTCTCGACCGGTGTATCGGGATGGATCGAAATGCCCGCCGTACAGCCCAAAGCATTGATCTCTTCGATAAGCTTATCGGGATCATCCGAGCACTCGAGATGGAAAGTGATGTTGTCGGAACCGGCATCCGCAAATGCCTTGATATACTTCTCGGGATTGGTGATCATGAGGTGCGTGTAGAACTTCATGTCGGTATATTTCCTGATCGACTGGATGACCGGAATTCCGAAGGAGATGTTATTTACATAGTGACCGTCCATAACATCAATATGGAGGTATTCGGCATGGCCTTCAACCTTCTTGATGTCTCTCATCAGATAGCCGAAATCAGCAGCAAGTATCGACGGTGCTATATCTATGTAACTCATTGTTTTCTCCTATGCCTGTAATTGTTCCTATTATCGTAAAGCTCCGTGTAAAAGCTCTTATATCTCTCATAGCGGTCCTCGTCGATGAGGCCCTCTGACAATGCATTCCGGACAACGCAGCCGTCTTCTTTACGGTGTGAGCAGTCGTCGAACCTGCATCCTGTCGCGATCTTCGTGATCTCGGGGTATCCGTATAAGACATCCCTGTAATCAACGCCCTGGTCCTCTAATGACAGCGAGGTAAAACCAGGTGTATCGCAGATAAAACCGTCATAGAATTCGTGAAGCTCGACGTGCCTTGTCGTATGCTTGCCGCGCTTGATCTTGGCGCTGACTTTACCTGTTTCCATCAGGTCATATCCTAAAAGGGAATTGCAGAGAGTACTCTTGCCGACTCCCGAAGGACCAGCAAAGGCGGCAATTCCATCACCTATTATATCCTTAAGATCACTTTTGGTAAGAGGCTTAACGGGTGAAGATAATAGAACTTCATAACCGGCCTTAGTATAAACTGAACAAAGCCTGTCTCCGTCATCTTCGTTAAGGTCGCTCTTGGTAAAAATGATCACCGGCTTGATGTCCCTCAAAGAACATACAAGGAGCATCTTATCAAGCAATGTAAGGTCCGGCTCAGGATCAGTAACCGAGAAAGTCAGCAGCATTACCGACAGGTTTGCGACAGGCGGTCTTGCTATAAAACTTGCCCTGTCCTCTATGTCAGTAATGACATAAGGAATATCAGGGTCGCCTGAGCTCATTATCGATACCTTGTCACCTATTGCGGGCTTGATGCCCTTAAGCCTGAACGCGCCTCTTGCTGCACACTGAACATATTCATAAGTGCCATCATTAAAGAAGCGAACGGTGTAAACACCGCCCACTCCTTTAGTAATTACTCCGCGAAATGCTTCAGTCTCAGCCATCTTACATTGACCTTAGCCGTTATTTCCGGGACCGGGACCCGGATTCTGGTTTCCGCCGCCGCCCTGGTTAGGATCAGGCGGGTTCTGGTTACCGCCGCCACCGCCCTGGTTAGGATCAGGTGTAGGCTGCGGGGGCGTAGGTGTAGCAGGTACCGGTGTAGGCGTTTCCGTCGGCATCGGCGTATTCGTCGGCAGTGCCGAGAATACAACTGTATATGTCGTGCTCTCCTTGACTACGAACGTGAAGTTAAGTGAGTAGCTTACGATGTTGCCCAAAGAGTCTACCCAGTACTCGAACTTGAATCCCGCGGCAGGTGTTGCCGTGAGCGTTACCTGGGTATTGAGTTCATAATCGCCGGCGCCTGATGCCGTACCGCTTCCCTTAAGGACGATGTCGACATGTGCTCTGGGAGGCGTAGGAGTCGGTGTACCGCCGTTCTGGTAATCTTCCTTGGTTCCGACAAAGAGCTTGACGGAAGACTTCCTTGCAACAGATGAACCTGCTACAGGATTTGTAAGGATTACATACTGCTTCTTGGCATCAAGAGCAAGAACTTCAGGCGAACCTTCGACAGTATAGTTAAGGCTTGCATCTGAGAGCTTCTTTATAGCTTCTGCTACCGTGTTTCCGACAACGTCAGGAACAACAGAAGACTTAGGCTCTGTTGCATAGATGATGATTACCGATTCGCCTCTTAATACCTGTGTATTTGCTTCAGGCTCAGTCCTGATAACAAGACCCGGCTCGACCTTATCTGAAGGCTCGTTTCTGAGAACAGGCTCAAGGCCTAAGTTCTTAAGTGATGTATAAGCATCCTTGTAATTAGCATTCGCATAGTCCTGCAATACGATCGACTCATCAGCGGCCGATATCGTGATAACGAGCTTGCTGAGCTTATTTGCAGTCGATACTATAACGCCCTCACGGATATTCTGTCCGATAACGATGCCGGGCTCATATGCATCAGTCTCCTGATACTCGCGGACATAGTAAACGCCTGCCGCATCAAGTCTCTTGATGACTTCTTCCTCCGTAAGGCCGACATAGTTCTCTATCTTATAGTCGTTGTTATCCGGTATCTCCGTCGCATTGCCGACTGCCCTAATTACCAGGATTCCGATACCGATAAGAACACCGACGATAACGACGATTATGAGAGCTAAAAGAACGTTATCCCTGAATCTGGAGATACGTCTGGCTTCAGCACTCTTCTCGATCTCAGAGATCTTCTCGTATTCAGGATCCTGTCTGAAAGAGATATTGGTATCCGAGCTCGGTGCCTTCTCGGGAACATTCGTGATAACACCGTAAACGCCGTTAGGATCAATGAGCAATGAGTCGAGCTCTGTTACGAGCTGACGCATTGTCTGATAGCGTCTCTCAGGGCTCTTCTGCATACATTTAGCGATGATGGAATCAAGGCCCTTCGGAATTCCCTGCATGAGAGAAGACGGAACCGGAGGAGTCTCCTGCAGGTGCTTAACTGCGATAGCTACATTGGAATCACCGTCGAAAGGAAGTCTTCCCGTTACCATCTCGAAAAGTGATACTCCCAATGAATAGATATCTGACTGCGGTCCTACATTTCCGCCTCTTGCCTGCTCAGGCGAGAAGTAATGAACAGAACCCATCTGAACGCCCGTCATGGTGATAGTCGTGGAAGATGCTGCACGCGCGATGCCGAAGTCTGTGATCTTTGCGACACGGTCACGTGAGATAAGGATGTTCTGAGGCTTGATGTCTCTGTGAACGATTCCGTTCTGGTGAGCGTAGTCTAAAGCAAGGCCGATCTGTATAACGATCGGAACAGCATTCTTCCAGTCAAGGTGTCCGTTCTGGTTGATGAGATCTTTTACGGTGATGCCTTCGATATATTCCTGAACGATATATCTGAAGTTGCCTTCGTGTCCTACACCGTAAACCTTTACGATATTTGCGTGATTTAAGGATGCAACGGACTTTGCTTCCGCATCAAAACGTCTGATGAACTCGTCGTCAGATGAGAACTCGGGCTTCAAGATCTTGATGGCAACGTTTGCGCCGGTATTCATATCGATACCGAGATATACGTTAGCCATACCGCCTGAGCCTATGAGCTTGACGATCCTGTACTTATTCGCAAATATCATGCCCTCAGGGCCGTGAACCTGATTTGCCATGTTTCCCCCTATAATTCCGTTACTGGCTCAGCTTTTGCGAGTGTAACCGTTATATTATCTGTACTTTCTCCCTCCAGCGCCTGCGCAATGAGCTTGCTGCAGATGCTTTCAGGTTTGTTTCTTTCCATGGTGCAGGCCTTGAACTGTTCGTTGCTCATGAAGGAATAAAGCCCGTCTGAGCACAAAAAGACCAGATCACCGTAACTTATATTATAACTGTAAATGTCAGGATTAAGATACTGGTTCTCCCCTACGACCTTGAAGAGCCTCGATCTGCCTGGATGAACCTTTGCCTCATCTTCTGAAAGAAGACCGTTCTTTACGAGCCTTGCAGCCTCATTATGGTCCTCTGTAAGCTTGATGAGCTCAGATCCGTGCAGGAGATATCCTCTGGTATCTCCCAGGTGGGCAATCGTAAGCTCTGTTCCCTTCATAAGCGCAACGGTAAGTGTCGTGCACATGCCCATGCGCTCCCTGTTTTCGAGACAATTATGAAGGATAACGATATTTGCCCTGTTGAAAACGACCTTCAGGAACTGGGGAAGCTCATCTTTGCTGTCAATAAAAGCGAGGCTGTCCTTAAGGGTCTTCATGACAGTCTCTACGGCAAGCCTGCTGGCTATCTCGCCGCAGCATTCGCCGCCTACGCCGTCAGCAACTGCCATGCAAAAATAATTGCCTATGTTCTCGTAAGCAAAGCTGTCTTCGTTGGTGCCCCTTACGGGACCTTTTTCAGACATTCCGTAAGCTAACATCTTTCTGCCTCTATTGTTCCCCTTCGGAGCTGTCCGCAAGCGGCCATGATGTCGCTGCCCATCTCCCGCCTGATAGTAGCATTTATACCGCCGGATTCAAGGATCTCCCTGAATTGCTTTACTTTTGCCGGAGATGACGACTGGAATATCGTCCCGGGCACCTTGTTCATGGCTATGAGATTTACGTGATAAAGTCCGCCCTTTAATAGCTTTACGAGCTCCGAGGCGCACTGCGGCGTATCGTTAACGCCGGCCATAAGGCTGTATTCGAATGTGATCCTTCTGTTTGTAGCCTTCGTATAATCTTTGCATGCCTTCATGAGCTGCTCTATTGAAAATGCTTTTGCAACAGGCATAAGCTTTTTGCGAAGATCGTCATTAGGCGCATGCAGTGATACTGCGAGGTTGACCTGAAGGCCTTCTTTGGTGAATTCTTCGATCTTGGGGATAAGTCCGCATGTAGAGAGCGTGATGTGTCTGGCACCTAAGTTCAATCCTTCGGGATCGTTTGCGAGCCTAATAAATCCCATTACGTTATCGTAGTTATCGAAAGGCTCTCCGATGCCCATGATGACAACACTGTGAACCCGTTCTCCCAACTGCTTCTGGGTTACGGAAACCTGCGCAAGGAGTTCGCCTGATGATAAGTTCCTGCCGAAATCGATCTTTGCCGAAGCGCAGAAAGCACAGCCCATGCGGCATCCGGCCTGAGATGAGATGCAGACTGATATGCCTGTCTTATATCTCATGGCAACAGTCTCAATGATGTTGCCGTCATAGAGCTTATATACGAACTTCTCTGTGCCGTCCAATTTGGACACCAGGTGTTCTTTTAATTGGAAGCCTCCGAAAATGAAGTCTTCTGCGAGCATCGCCCTTACGTTCTTTGGCACATTCGTCATGTCGTCAGTGGTAACTGAACCTGAAGAGAGCCAGCCGTATATCTGTGATGCTCGGTACTTAGGAACACCGCGTGATTCACACCATGCGGTAAGATCTTTCAAAGTTAAATCCAGACAGAACTTATCTCCCAAATCAATCTTCCTTTCTGTCTCTTTCCATGCGGCAGATAAAGAATCCTTCGCACTTGTCCTTATTGGGAAGAAGCGTGATCATGCCGTTAGCGACAGTCTCTTCCCTCTCTTCATCCATATATATTCCTTGAGGAAGGTACTTATCGATCGGTACCGTATGGAACTTTTTATGCTCCGCAAGGAAAGTCTCCACCTGCTTCTGGTTCTCATCGGTATTAAGCGTGCATGTGCAGTAGATGAGCACTCCGCCGGGACGTACCATTTTCGCTGCATTCTCCAGGATCGCATACTGCAGAGGAATGAGCTCTTCCAATTCATCGTATGTGAACTTATCCCTGATATCGGGCTTTCTTCCAAGGAGGCCCAAGCCGCTGCACGGAACGTCGCACAATACGATGTCATAGGACTTCTTGGAATCCTTAACGTCTTTGCTTATCGTCGATGCGTCTGCACAGATCGTCTCTATCGATGTAAGTCCCAATCTCTCGCAGTTATCTCTTATGAGCTTTAATCTGGACTCATTGATATCCACAGCACAGATATAGAGGTCATCCCCGCACATCTGCGCCATGTGGGTGGATTTGCCGCCCGGAGCCGCACAGCAGTCAAGGATCTTATCTGATACTCCCGGGTGAGCGACGTGTGATGCGAGCATCGCGCCCTGGCCCTGAACGAACATGCCGTACTTATTGAAGCACTCTGAATTCTCAAGTCCGTTAAGTCCTGCAGTTATCTCTACACAGTCAGGAATGAAAGAACCCTTAACGGCCGTAATGCCTTCTTTCTTAAGTTCCTTTATGAGCGTATCCTGATCTGCCTTATGGGCATCGAATCTTACTGTAAGGTTCATTGGCTCTAAGAAGGCCTTACCGATCTCATAAGCTTCCTGCTTACCGTAGTCTTTCTTCAGGATACCGTAGATCTCAGGCTTTAACGCAACCTTGATGCCGGGTTTAAACTGGTCTAATAATCTCTTTGCTTCAGGCGCTTCTGCGAACTTTCTCAATACCGCATTAACATAGCCTGAGGCCTTGGGGTTATACTTCTTTGTAATCTCGACAGATGCATCTACTGCTGCATATGCGGGAATGTTATTTCCGAACTGGATCTGCCAGACCGCCATTCTGATCGCAGTCCTTGCAACGGGATCCATGGAACCGGTCTCTTCCTTTGTAATGTGCCTTATAAGGAAATCGATCGTGAAAGTATATGTGAGGGTGCCGTAGAGCATTGCTCTCGCGAAATCTATCTTCTTGCCCTCAGAACTTGCGATCTTGTCAGCCTTCTTGATGACGAGATTGGAATATGCATCCTTCTCATAGACCCAGTAGAGCATGAGAAAGCACAATTCTCTTTCATTAGCTTCGGCGATCTGCCTTTGCAATTCTTTTTTCTTGTACTCGATCTCGTCAGGCATGAGGTTACTCCTGCATTATCGGATTTCCTACAGAAAAATTATGTGCGCAGTCTCTGGAAGCCAAACGCTTGCCACCCGGGACCTGCAGTTCCAATACCTTAAGGAATCCCTGCCCGCACTTAACGATAAGGTTCTCACCTTTTGCCTTGACCACAACGCCGGGCTCGGCATCTCTCAGATCCTCAGGGATCAAAGACAAGTCTTCTACTACTTCGGAATCAAGAACCTTAAGCTTGTTTTCGCCCTTCATTACAAATGCGCCGGGCCATGCGCTCAAAGCTCTTACTCTGTTATGAATATCAACGGCATTTTGATCCCATGTAAACTCACCCTCTTCAGGTCTTATCGGAGGGCATGAAGTAGCGAGTGAATCGTCCTGCTTTGTTGCCTTAAGATCTCCTGCGACCCATGAATCAATGATGGAAGGGAGCTTTTCTGCGCTTGCTAAAGCGAGCCTGTTCATGAGAGATTCGGTATGTTCATTGGGGTCTATTGCAACTTCGATCTTGTCTATTATGTCACCGGTATCCATGCCTACATCCATCTTCATGAACGTAATGCCTGTTACCTTGTCGCCCTCTAATACAGCTCTCTGAACGGGCGCAGAACCTCTTCTGGCAGGAAGAAGGCTTCCGTGACAATTGATGCATCCGTATTTGGGAAGATCCAAAACAGCCTTGGGCAGGATCTTTCCGTAAGCTGCCGTAACGATGAGATCGGCATTGTAAGAAGAAATCTTTTCGAGTGCTTCCTCAGTCTTTAATGTGTCAGGCTGATATACCTCAATACCGTTCTCTAATGCCGTGACCTTTACCGGAGGAGCCGTAAGGATATGCTTGCGCCCGACGGGTTTGTCAGGCTGGCATAATGCCAGGACAACGTTATATCCGCCGTCTATAAGAGCCTTGAGATTCGTCTGTGCGAATTCAGGCGTTCCCATGAATACTATCTTAAGATCACGCCTGTTCATATCATCATTCCTCAACGTCTGCCGTATTGTAGATCTTTCCGTCAACGGATTTATCTATGAAGAGAATGCCGTTTAAGTGGTCGTTCTCGTGGCAGATACATCTTGCGAGAAGATCATCAGCTTCGAGAACAAACTCATTGCCGTTACGGTCCAGAGCTTTTACCTTTATATGTGAAGGTCTCTCGACTTCACATGTCTTGCCGGGAACAGAAAGGCATCCTTCGTTATCCGTCTGTGAGCCAGATGCTTCAAGGATCTCGGGATTGATGAACTCGATAAGGCCGTGCTCATCTCCTACATCAACGATAAATACTCTTCTTAATACGCCGACCTGAGGAGCGGCAATGCCGATTCCCCTTCCGCCGTAATACATAGTGTCCGCCATATCATCCAGGAGCTTAATGATCCTGGGAGTGATCTCATCGACCGGTCTGCTCGTCTTGCGGAGCAGCGGGTCACCTTCAAGTACTAAGTTTCTTAAAGCCATCTTGTGGCCTCCAATCCATAATTTTCCTCATATATTATAAATTATTATATATGACAAACAAGTGCCGAAGATTTACTCCGGCACTTGCTGTTTTTAGGCTAAATTGTCTATCAGATATCAGAGATCCCAGGAACTGATATACTTCTTCTGCTCTTCCGTGAGTTCATCGATCTTAATACCCTTGGTTGCAAGAAGGATCTCGGCAACACGGTTGTCGATGACTTCAGGAGTCTGGTATACATCAATGGGCAGCCTTTCCGGGTTATTTGCGATATACATTGCGGACTGTGCCTGCAGAGCAAAGCTCATGTCCATGATCTCGACAGGATGTCCGTCGCCTGATGCAAGGTTTACTAATCTTCCCTCAGCGATGACGCATACGGTATTGCCGTTCTTAAGCTTATAACCAATGAGGTTGTTTCTAAGCTCATTCTGCTCAACGCACATTTTTTTAAGTTCTGCTACGCTTACTTCGCAGTCGAAATGGCCGGCATTGCAGCATACCGCGCCATCCTTCATGCACTCGAAATGTCTGCCTACGATAACGTCCTTACAGCCTGTAACCGTAACGAAGAAATCACCCAAAGGAGCTGCCTCGTCCATCGTCATGACCTGATAGCCTTCCATGATGGCTTCGCAAGCCTTAACGGGATCGATCTCAGTAACGATAACCTTAGCGCCAAGACCCTTTGCTCTCATGGCAACGCCCCTGCCGCACATTCCGTAACCTGCGACAACAACCGTCTTTCCTGCAACTACAAGGTTCGTTGTAGCCATGATGGCAGTCCATACGGATTGGCCTGTGCCGAATCTGTTATCGAAAAGATGCTTACAACGTGCATCATTAACTGCAACTACGGGATAAAGGAGCTTGCCTTCACCCTTAAGGATCTCAAGTCTGTGAACGCCTGTCGTAGTCTCTTCACAGCCGCCCTTGACCTTTGCCGCCATGTCCTTAAGCTCGGAGTGCAGGAGCAGCGCAAAATCGCCGCCGTCATCGATGACGATGTCAGGCTCGAATTCCAATGCCTTCTTAAGTCGTCCCCAGTAATGCTCTTCGTCATCACCGTGTACTGCATAAACGTTCATAATGTCCAAAGAAGCAAGACCTGCAGCAACTTCATCCTGTGTAGACAAGGGATTGCAGCCTGTAAGCGCTACCTCGGCACCGCCTCTGGCAAGAGCTCTTGCAAGGCAGGCTGTCTTTGCCTCAACGTGAACTGATACAGAGATCTTCAATCCTGCGAAAGGCTGCTTTTCGATGAGCTCAGCTTCGATGGCTCTTAATACCGGCATGTTGCGGTATGCCCACTCGATCTTCTCTAATCCTTTGGGCGCAAGGCTTATATCTCTGATTTCGTAGTTAAATCTTCCCATTTGGGCATTACCTCTTTCAAAACGTTCTATACGTTAATTCTTCTTACGAATTCTTTTACTAATGCACAGCTGTTATCTGACGCCAATGCAGCATTATCAAGCACTTCCTGCTCTGATAAAGGATTTCCTGAAATGCCTGCAGCCATGTTAGTAATGCACGACATTGCAGCCACCCTTATCCCCATGTGTGAAGCAGCGATAGCTTCAGGTACGGTAGACATTCCAACACAGTCTGCACCCATTATGCGGAGTGCTCTGATCTCTGCAGGAGTCTCATACTGGGGACCCTTTGAATAAGCATAAACACCACGGCTTATCCTGATGTTCAGGTCTCTTGCGCTGTTAACAAGAGTGTCCGTAAGTTCAGGGTCGTAAACGTGGCACTGGTCAGGAAATCTGGTGCCGAATTCTTCAATGTTGGGGCCTCTTAGAACGGGCTCAGCATTAAATGACAAATGGTCAGTGATTGCAACTAATTCAGGCACTTTCATCTCAAGATTAATGCCGCCTGAAGCATTAGTCAGAAGGAGCACTTTTACTCCAAGTCTGCCCATAACCCTGACATAGAAAGTAACCGTTTCCATCGGATAGCCTTCGTAATAGTGGAACCTGCCGTTCATCATGAAAACAGGCTTTCCGGAAAGCTCTCCTACGATGAGGGAACCCTTGTGTCCCGGTGCCGTTGATACGGGAAATCCGGGAATGTCCTTATAAGGGATCTCTATTGAGTCCTCAGCCATCTTGGATAAAGGGCCTAAGCCCGAACCCAGGACGATGCAGACGGACGGAAGTGTTCTGCTAGACAAAGCGCTCCTGATATAATCAGCAGCGCCGTCAACACGTTTAATAAATTCAGTAATATCAGTAATCATCAGTATTATTTCTTGCCGCAGCAGTCTTTATACTTCTTGCCTGATCCGCACGGACACGGATCGTTTCTTCCTACCTTGGAAGAATCACGCTTGATGGGTGCCTGAGGTGCGTTATTGCCTGCAGAACCCTCGATACGCTTAGAAGCTGACTGAGGTGTTACTGCTGCCGCACTTGCGTGGTTCTCCTTCATGTCCTTGATCTGGGGCTTAGCCTCAATGTGTGTCTCAGGAGTAAATCTTGCTCTCATGATGAACTTAACAGCATCGTTCTGGATGTTCTCGTTCATCTCTTCGAACATAGCTGAACCTTCAAGCTTATATTCGACAACAGGATCGTGCTGACCGATACTTCTCATTCTGATGGAGTTGGAGAGCTGATCCAATGCATCGATGTGATCCATCCACTTGAGATCAACCGTTCTTAAGAGGATCTGACGCTCAGCTTCACGGAAGACTTCCTGAGTGATCTCCTTTTCCTTCTGTGCAACGAGTTCCTTAGCTTCATCAGCGATGTTTGCTGCGAGCTCATCGCAGTCAGGAATATCCTTCTTGTCATCCTGAACGAGGAGTACGGAAGGAAGCTGGCCGAAGATCTCTTCGAGGAGCTTACCGAGAGAATATCTCTCAGTTGATGTGATCTTGCCGTCAAGAGCAAACTGGTTGCATACTCTGGATGCTACGCGCTCGATCATCTGCAGATAGATGCCGTGTACGTCTTCACCCATGATGACCTGCTTTCTCTGGTCATATGTGATCGTTCTCTGAACGTTGTTAACGTCGTCGTATTCGAGGACGGATTTACGTGCCGAGAAGTGCATTGCTTCGAGCTTCTTCTGTGAGCTGTCGATAACCTTTGTAAGGGATCTTACCTGAAGCTCCATATCGTCTTCGATACCAAGGCTCTCATAGATAACAGAAACTCTCTCACCGCCGAAGATCCTTAAGAGGTCATCTTCCAGAGACAGGAAGAATTTGGATCTTCCGGGGTCTCCCTGACGTCCTGCACGGCCCTTTAACTGGTTATCGATACGTCTTGATTCGTGACGCTCAGTACCTACGATGTAAAGGCCTCCGAGCTCTCTTACCTCAGCAGCCTCAGGAGCGAGCTCTGCCTTGAACTTGTTTTCGAGATCGGTAAATCTCTGTCTTGCTTCGAGAACGAGCTCATCGTCTGTCTCGTTGTGAGCTGTTGATGCTGTGATGAGGTCTTCTGTATAGCCTAATCTTCTCATCTCCTGGAGCGCCATGAACTCGGCGTTACCACCGAGGATAATGTCGGTACCACGGCCTGCCATGTTCGTAGCGATGGTAACTGCACCCTTACGGCCTGCCTGGGCAACGATCTCAGCTTCTCGCATATGGTTCTTTGCGTTCAACACATTGTGCTTGATGCCGTACTTGGAGAAGATCCTGGAGAGGAGCTCTGACTTATCGACGTTAACTGTACCAACGAGTACGGGCTGACCCTTCTCATTAGCTTCCTTAACGGTCTTAAGGATTGCTGCATACTTACCGTTCTCAGTCTTAAATACTGCGTCGTACTCGTCGACTCTCGCGATAGGTCTGTTTGTAGGGATCTGGATAACGTCGAGGTTATAGATCTGTCTGAATTCTGCTTCCTCTGTGTAAGCTGTACCGGTCATTCCGGAGAGCTTTGTGTACATACGGAAGAAGTTCTGGAATGTAATGGTTGCAAGTGTCTTGTTCTCGTTTGCAACCTTAACGTGCTCTTTTGCTTCGATAGCCTGGTGAACACCGTCGCTGAAACGTCTGCCCGGCATGAGACGACCTGTAAAGTCGTCTACGATGATTACCTGGCCGTCCTGAACGATGTACTGCTGGTCCTTCTTGAAGTTACCGTTAGCCTTCAAAGCGTTGTTGATATAGTGCTGAAGGTCGAAGTTGTCAGGATCAGAGAGGTCATCGATATTGAAGAACTTCTCAGCCTTTGCGATACCGTTTGCGGTAAGGACTGATGTCTTGGCCTTCTCGTCTGTTACGTAATCAGCATCACCTACGAGATCGTCCATGTCGACCTTGTCATCTGTCTCGATAACTGTGTACTGCTTCAATGACTTAACGAAAGTATCAGCCTTCTGGTAAAGGTCTGAAGACTCCGTTCCTCTTCCTGAAATGATGAGAGGTGTTCTTGCCTCATCGATGAGGATCGAGTCGACCTCGTCGACGATAGCGTAATTAAGCTCTCTCTGAGCAATCTGCTCCTTGCTTACGACCATGTTGTCACGGAGATAATCGAATCCGAATTCGTTATTTGTTCCGTAAACGATGTCGCATGCGTACATTCCCTTACGATCCTTCATGGGGATATCGTGAATGATGAGACCGACGCTCATCTTAAGGAACTTGTATATCTTACCCATCCACTCAGAGTCACGCTTTGCGAGGTAGTCGTTAACCGTTACTACGTGAACGCCCTTTCCCGTGAGTGCATTGAGATATACAGGCATTGTGGCTACGAGCGTCTTACCTTCACCCGTCTTCATCTCGGCGATTCTTCCCTGGTGGAGGATGATGCCGCCGATTACCTGTACTCTGTAAGGCTTCATGCCCAGAACTCTCCAGGCAGCTTCTCTTACGGTAGCAAATGCTTCAGGAAGGAGTGAATCCAGTGATTCGCCTTCTTCATATCTCTTCTTGAACTCGTCTGTCTTGCCGGCAAGGTCATGGTCGGAGAGCTTCGAGAACTCTTCCTCATATGAGAAAACCTTGTCTACAAGAGGATTGATCCTCTTAAGTTCGTGATCGCTGTGTGTGCCGAAAATGCTTTCAATTAAACCCATTTTGTCCGTTACCCTTTATTGTTTTTGTTCGTTATTTTCTCCGGAAGCATCCTTGAGCCTTTCAAGTGCCGTTCTGTATCCGCCATCGGGATTTACATAGCAGTTCTTGACTCTGGAAATAGTCGTGGAGCTGACCTTTGTGGAAGATCTCGCCTTGCCGCGTACTCTGCCGGTTGATTTCTTGTTTGAATTTGCCTTGTCGGAAGAGGGCTCATCCTTGGGTGAGAGTTCCTTGATGATCTCTTCATAACTCTTGCCCTGTTCGATCCTTCTTACGATCTGCCAACGGTGAAGAAATGAATGCAGTTCATTTATCGAGCAGAGATCCACAAAGAACTTATGCATCTCGGTGCTGTCCCTCATTGTCAGCATGGCGTTGTAAAGATCTGTTAATTCCTCTAACTCGCTCTCTGTAAAATGAGCATCGTTAATGCTGTCCATCTTGTCTCCTATTACCCGTTATCACGATACGACCCTAAGCAGATAATCCCAGATCGGCTTGGCATATCCCAAATATACTGCAACAAAGATAACCGTAACAGCAAGCATTAAGAGAATACCCGTAAGCAATCTGGAGAAGATCAGATTGGTCTTGGCCTTCCTCAGAGAGTCTCCGATGGAAAGCGACGAGGTCTTGTCCGTAGTGATCTTGGAATTTGCAAGACTCGGACGTCTAACACTGTTATTATGTCTCAATTTGTTTACCTCCAAACATACCAATACATAATAACAAATAATTTATTTTAAGACAATAAAGAGGGATTGCTTATCAGGTACTGTACCTTTCGGACGTCTCATACTCGCAGATCTCTAGTATAACGCCCTGTACAAAGGCATATCCTTTAAGATTTTCGACGGTTTCCTTGCCGATCTGACCAGAGTTCTCAGGTATTATAACCTTAAGATGTCTGGAATCAACACGTGTTACCTCATATTTTTGGCCGTTAATATTGGCAGACTGGGGCTGAAAGCCCTTAAGTGCCCGGATATCATCCTTGATCTTCTTCTCGATTTTCGAGACATCCTGATAGTAAGGCGATGTCAGATCGATGCTTCTTATGGCTGTGACTTCCCCGCCGTTGACAGCATCGATCACCGGAAAAGTCTTAGGGAGATTAGCTCCGTACTGATCCCTGAATGCCTCTCCCCTCTCAAAATTGCTCAAAGACCAGATATTGTCCTTTTCTTTCTCTTCTTTTTGGCTCTCTTCGTCATTTAAGAACAGCACAGGTTCTCCATACAAAGGAATGACCGAATAGATGCTCCTGCTCTTCGTTCCTGCTATGGTAACGACTGAATATTCGGTTAAGACTTCGATCACGTGATGCCTGCTGTTTATCGCAAAATAGACCTGAATATCTTTCGGGCAGAAGAAATCCGAACCGCCGTTCCTCTCGATATAGGAGTTTCTTATCTGATCTTCCATTGTTTTCGAGAACAGCCCCTGCAAAATGAGTTCTTTGAGATTGCTGCCCGTCGCATTATCCGCACCGATCACTAACGAAAAGACCTTCGAAATGATCTCGCCGCCCTTTGTATCACCGACACCTAAGTCAGGAAAGGCATTTACGGCGGCAGACATCAGATCTGATGAGGGAACCGATACAGGATAAAGAAGAGCCATCTTCTCGCAAGTCTGTTCAACGGATCTTCTCATGAGGATATCCGTTCTGTAAAAGTCCATGGCGCTTACTATTGAAGCTATCAGGACAAGCGTTATCGTAAAAGCGATCGCCGATTCTATCGTTACTGCTCCGCGCTTACTCTTTCTCATCTTATCCCTCCTTATCACCCGTAAAGCCGGTAGGATTTCGTCACAGAATAGGTGTTGCCCCTGAAATCCGCTTCAAGAGTCAGACCCTTACAGAGCTCACCGTAATCTCTCTCGAGCACTTCAAGGCTTCTTCCAAGGAGTTTATCCACCGGTGTGCAAAGACAGAAAAGATACAGGAAATCCCTGTAACCCCATGATACGATCTTATTCCCCTGATATGCGAAGATCTCGGCCCTGCCGCCTTTGTACATCACGTTCCAGAACTCCTTCATCGACTGGACCATGGCGCAGTAGAATATAAGGCCTGCCTGGATTATCCTCGGGTCGATCTTGACGGTACCCTCGCTTAGCGCAGTTATGATCTCCGAAATAACCTGGGCTATGACATATATGGTATTCCTGAACTTCTCATCCGCATAATCTTTGAGCATGCAGGATATTATCAGGACATGCGCCACTAAGAACTCGACCTGAAGTGCTCCTGCCATGCCTTCCCGGCCGGTAATAAAGTATTCGCAGTCAGCCTTCTTTTTGCCGTGTATAGCATCAAAGCCTGTGCCGTTAATCGATGCATCACCTTTGGGCTTGAACTCGCAATCAAAGTTATATGCGCAGTAGAAGGAAACATTGAATTTTGTTAAAACCGCGGGCGAATCATCGGTCATTAACTGCCTGGAGTTTTCAAGAATTGAAAGAGTCTTAAGAAGTGACTCCCAGTCTGCAATATCAACATCAATATCAAGTCCGAAATCCTTTATGGCATTCTTATAATCTTCGCTTAAGGAATCAATGTCGTCAGCTTCTTTTGTCAGTTCATCGAGATTTAAAGTATCTCCTGCCTTCTTGATCCATTCTTCAGCCTTTTCAGACCCCGTTAATATCTTGGATACATAGCCTGCCGCAGGGCTCTTCATGAACTGCCCCACCTGCTTTAAGACACCGTTTTTGTCGAGCTCTGAGATCATGTCGGAATAGTTCTCTACCACCATTTTCATCGAGAACCCGGTGCCTCTGTACCAGAAATACGAGTCTATCGCTTTCCTGAGATCATCACAGGTAAACTTCTGCTTCCCGGACACAAAAAGCTCAGACTGGCTGTTAAGACCATTGATCTCCAAGGCCTTTTCAAAGCACTCGCCGTCTATGCCATCCATCGTAAAGGCATATATTCCGTAGACGCTGTAAAGCTGCCTGTTATAATCCGCGAGGATCGTCTCGATCTCATTCTTCAGTGCGGTATTAACGCTCAATGCATAATCGAGATTCCAAACGAACGCCACAAATGTGCATTCGACAAGGATTACCGCCGACATGATGATCGCCAGAAATAAGGAGGATGCTCCGTGCTTATTTCTCTTATGTGGATTAATCTTCTTCATTTCCTGCCTCCTTAGAAAGATCGAGAACAGAACCGTATATGAGCCTGAAATTTTCTGATATGCCCGTAAGATATGTGCAGAGCCTCTCCGGTGAAGTATCGTAACAATTAGCGCCGTGCACAATATTCCTGTACATGACGTTCTTGTCCTGCTCCATGTAAAAGAGCTCATTTCCGCCGTCTTTTGCGCATTCGAAGCTATCCAGCGCTATAGCTTCAGGGCCTGTGATCATGAATGTCAGAAGTACCAGGATCAAAGTAAAACAGATTGCCGTTTCAAGAGTAGACATAGAGCACCTCCTTTTAGGAGATTCTACAATCAGAAGGCATTTGATATTCCTTACAAAATACGACAAAACAAGACAAAAACCGACAAGAAAAAACGCTCGTTCTTTCGGGCGTTCAAAATACATAAATGCCTTATTTTATTGGGTTTGACGCAAATCCAGGATAGTTTTCCGTCTTAATAGTCTTATATTTACATTACATCGAAAAGAAGGGATTATACCTAACCTCAAATCCGATCGTTGATTCTGGACCATGTCCGGGATAGATCTTAAGCTCAGGATCAAGCTTGGCGATCCTCCTGACAGATTCAATAAGCATCTTGGCAGAGCCGCCGGGCATATCGGTACGGCCGACGGAACCCCTGAATACGGTATCTCCGGTAAAGAGCATCTCTTCGCCAGCAAGATTTACCAAAAAGCATACGCTGCCCATCGTATGGCCGGGCGTCTCATATGCCTTGATCTCGAGCTCATCATCCTTATAGATATTCTGGCCGGATATTCCTGCGAGATTGGAGAACTTAAAGTCATAGGCTGTCTCCCTGCCATCCATATAAGAGCAGTTCATAAAGCCGTTCTTAATAAGATCCTTGTCATTGCTGCTGAAGAATACATTGGCGTTGGGGTAAGCTTCGATCCACTCATTAATAAACTTAATGTGGTCGTGATGACCGTGGGTAAGAAGCAGTGCCTTGACTGGCCAATCGCCGCTTCCAAGGCCGCTCATCCCTGCAAATTCTTCAGCGGTCTTCGGCGAAACGGAAGGATCAACTACAAAAACACCGGCATGGCCGGTGATCAAGTACATATTGGACTCGAGAGGTCCTAATGGTAAGGTGATCAGCCTGCTGTCCATTCGCGATAATCAAGCGCGCCGCTGTCGATAGCGGTAACGAGGATCTCGGCTGAAGCAATATTGGTAGCATAAGGGATCGTGTTCTGATCGCAAACGTCCAGAAGCTCGAAAGGATTGGATTCGCCAACCTGACGTCCGTCCCTGAGATAAATGACACAGTCGATACCGTTATATTCAGCTCTGGAAGCAAGCTGTTCGAAGCCGCTGGAATAATCGACCGAGAGTCCTGAGACATCAAGATCGGCAGCTGACTTAAGAAGCTTAGCGGTATTATATACAGAGATGAGCTGATGTTTCTCAAGCAAAGGCTTGTAGGCAATGCAGAAGTTGACCAGTAATTCAGTCTTCCTGTTGTCGGCCATCAAAACGATCTTCATCCAAATTCTCCCATTAAAAACTAATAAACAGATTGTACAGTAAAATGCGCTTTCGAGCAACTTGTTTTTATAACAAATTCACAATAAACACAAACTTTTTTGACCAACTCTGTGAATTATGCGAAAAGCACGTCATCAGCGGCGGTTCGTCCTTGCGTTGATATTGGGAAGATAATCGCCCAAAATCGGATTAGACGCGTAATTCGTCTTGGTAGTATCAACCGGCTGGTTAAAATATGCCGCCATGATCTTTTTCGCGATGACAACAGAAGAAGATCCCCACTTACCTTTCTCTACCACGAGAGCCAGAGCAACTTCCGGATTCTCCTTCGGCGCATAACAGATAAAGAGACCGTTTGAATACTCCTTACGCGTATCCTCGAATCCCGTCTCGGCCGTACCCGTCTTACATACCATCTCTACCGGATAGTTCGCAAAGCTCGTACCGATCGTGGTACCCCATCTGTAAGTACCGGTAGCAACCTTTCTCATCGCAGTTCTTACGCACTCGATGCTTTCTTCGGAGATACCGATATCAACTGACTCAGTCTGTCCCTCATATAGGATCGATCCGTCACTTGCAACGACCTTATCTACTACATAAGGCGTACAGAGCTTATTTGTGGCAATTCCTGCCGTATATCTGCAGAGCTGGAGGATCGTAAAGCAGTTATCGAACTGGCCGATAGAAGCCTGCGCGGTATTTGACGGGAACCATGTCTTATCGTATACAGACTGCCTTGTAAGTCTCTTATACTCACGGCTCGACATAACGCCCGGGATCTCACCCGGAAGATCGATCCCTGACTTAACGCCGAGACCGAATCTGTTAGCCATTGCGGATATGTTATCGATACCTGTTCTGATTCCCAGGATCATGAAATAGATATTGCAGGACTGAGCCATCGCTTCATTGAGCGTAAGAGGTCCGTGTCCGCCCTTAGGGAACTCCAGGCATCTGAATTTCCAACCGTCTACGTCATAAGGGCTTATGCAGGAGATGGTATTCTTCTGCGGCGTAATGTCGCCGTTCTCGAGAGCCGCCAAAGCCGTACAGGGCTTAAATGTCGAACCAGGTGCGTACATTGACATGATCGCACGGTTCCACAAAGGAAGGTCTGCCGACGTGATCTCTTCATATTCGTCGACACCGAGGTACCACTTAACCTGCTCTTTCGCCTGTTCGGAACCGTAGTTCTGCAGGATAAAGTCATTCGGGTCATAGTTAGGATAAGAACCCATTGCAACAATGGCGCCGGTATTAACGTTCATCATAACGAAAGCTCCGGCAGACGCGGTCTTATAACCAGATACGTCCGACGCTTTCTCGTTCTGGATATACTCCTTAAGAGCTTCGATCCCGACTTCCTGGACATGAGAATCGATCGTAAGATAGACCGTTGCGCCCTCTTCAGGCTGAACGCCGTAACTCTGAGGAACAAACAGTCCCTCTTCACCGTTCTTTGTCCAGATACTGTAAGGCGTGGTTCCGTTGCTGCCGTGCAGATATCTTTCCATCTGCGATTCAACTCCGGCCTTGCCTACAACGTCGTAGCTCGTATAACCGAACGGTGCGAGATCAGAGTATGAGACGCTCGATATCTTTCCGCAATAACCTACAATGTGGCTCGCATAAACGGCTTCCGAGAAATACGTTCTGGCATATTCCTTGCCGGCAACGATACCCATGTAGTGGTAATTCTGTTCTTCGAAGATCCTTATGAGTTCATCAGGAACGTCAGTCGCGATCTTAACCGGCGTACCCTTGATAAATGCCCAGTTGTCGGCAAATATCTGATATCTGATCCTTATGATCCTGTACGCTTCATCGATCGTATAGTTGTTGTCGATATTGAATTTACGTCTGAGATAAAGGAAGAATACGTTAGGGTCAGTCTTTACGTAGTCGTCAGAGAACGTAACGATAACGCCTGATGCGTAGTCCTTAAGGTCAAAAAGGTTCGTATCCGTCTGCCACTTCCGGATCTTTGCCTCTTCCTTAACGAATCTCGCCTTAGGATCAAGGACGAAATACTGGTCAAGATCAGAGACATTGATGCAGTGATACTGGTCAAAAAGATAAGAAAGCTCCAGGCAGAGCGAATTAAGCGAAGTATCGTCCAGATAAGCATTGGCGATCATGACGTTGTTGTATTCGTTGGTAGATGCGAGCAATACTCCCCTGCCGTCATAGATGTCGCCTCTAGGAGCCTGTGACGTATACTGTCTGATTACACCGGACGAACTCTCTGACAATGTTTTCTGATAACCAGAGAACTGCAGCTTCATGGTCATTATTAGGATTATCACTCCGAAAACGGAAAATCCCACAGCCAATACGAGGTATCTGTTGGTCAGGAACTTAAATGCGCGCCTGAAGAACGAACCGGCATCACCGTGCCCGCCCTTCTCGGCATTATGGTCAAATGCACCGTAATCTTCCATCAGATTCCGAGCCATGTTCCGTCCCCTTGTTTATCGATTATCTCATCATTGTTTTTATTCTTCTTAAATGATACGGGTCCTAAGAACCTGATAAGCAGGAGCAAAGGCACCGATGCTATCACATTGAGCAAAAGCTGCGGCAGGTACGAATAGACAACGAAGGTAACGGGAGAATAGATTCCTGAAGCAGATCCTGCCAAAAGGCTCCATCCGTAGATGAGAAGGTATCCGCCGACCTTGTAGCATGTTGTCGTGAATATGACCGCAACGATCGAAAAAGGAATATTCCTGTGCATTCTTCTCGTAAAGAAAGCCGAACCGATGATGCCAGCCGCAAAAAGCGTGAAAACGCCAAGGAATGCAGTAACCCTGACTTCTCCGTCAAGTCCGACGACAGCCGGCGGCGAGAAAACATCTCTTACGAGTCCGCAGACAAATCCTACGACCGCACCGTCCCAGAAACCGTTGAAATAGCCGGCGAGCACGACAAAAACAAACATCAGGTCTGCCGTCTGCCCCAAAAAGCCGAATGAATCAGGGAAAGATACCTGCAAAGACGAGAGCAGGAAAATATAGATCGCATAAACGATTATCTTCCTGATCCTGTATTTTGCGTTGGCATTGATAAAGCGCATGGCTTATGTCCCCTGTGTGGAAGCGGCCGTGTTTTCCTCCGGTTCAACATAAGGGATCATGATAAATACGTCCTCAAGCTTACCGATCTGGGAATAAGGCCTGATGGTAGCCGTAACCTGGAGAGGATTTGAGTTATCGACTGAAACGACAACACCGATCGGAATACCTTCCGGGAAGAGGCCGCCGTCACCTGAAGTAACTATCTCCATGCCTGCTTCGAGTCTCGCGTCAGGATCAATGTCCTTTGCAAGGCATAATCCTTTTCGCTTCAATTCGGCATCGCCGTATACCATGAACGTCGCGCCGTTGACTGCGTTAACCTTTGCAGATACCGCAAAGCCTTCGTGAAGGAGCGGCAATACTCTTGATTCCGTATCGGAAGTCTCGATAACTCGTCCTACGAGGTTCATCTCAACGTCAAGAACCGGATATGAGTTACCTTCCTCAAGTACGATTCCGTCCGCTTTTCCCGCATTAAGCCTGATCGTGGAGAACCATTCATCTGATTCTCTCGAAAGGATCGACGCACCGTAGATTACGTAGTTGCTGAACATATCCTTGATATGAAGAGCTTCCTTAAGCTCCTCATATCTGAGCGCCGCCTCTTCGTTCTGCGTAAGGTGATATCTTAAGTCAGCTATCTGCTCCTTCAATGCCCTGTTCTCTTCTCTTATGGCAATACCGTCAGTAATGGCCGACCAGAAGTCGGTCAATGTATCTCCTGCCCTCTTAACGATGGACTGGGCAGGTGAACTGACAGACTGAACGGGCTTCAAAAGCTTCTTTATGGGGCTTCCGGGAAGCAGGCTCAAGATGGCACACGCCGCCAGAACAAGCAGGACGACAAGTGATATGAACCATTTGGACTTCAGCAGTTTTTTCAAGAATACTCCTCTGACTGTTTGACAGATCAGCCCTTCTTGCCGCAGCAGTTCTTATATTTCTTACCGGAACCGCAAGGGCACGGATCGTTACGTCCGATGTGATCGGAGTGAGCCATGTTGCTCTCACGGTATTCTCTTGTGATCTCGTTTCTCTTCTCTTCGGAGAGGATATCCTTCCATGCCTTGATGTTGAAGAGCCAGTCAGCCTTTGCATCACGCATGTTGTAGTAAAGCTTCTCGTAATCGATTACAAGCTTGATCTGATAGTCGTCATCAATAGCTTCGAGGTCAAGATCGTCGCCGTTTGTAAGGCTGGACTTGATACCGTCAATGAATCCTACGAATACATCCATGGAATCCTTAGGGAATTCGAGCTTTCTTGCAAGCTCAGCTGCAGTACCGTTGAGGAACTCCTCATTATCCGGATAAGCGCCTAAGATCTTCTCATAAGCAACCTTCTCCAAAGCATAGTAACGGTTGATGTACTCCATGTATTCCTGTCTGTTGGAAGCGTCCTCCGACTTATCCATCCATGTCTTGTAATAACTCATTTTGATTTTCCTCCAAAATTATTAAAGCTTAGCAGCTACTGCCTTGAGGAATTCCTCAGTAGTAACCGTCTTCTTGTTGTCGTTTTCGAGAAGATTATTAAGGTCTCCGGTGATAGTTCCTTCTTCAATAGTCTCAATAGAAGCCTTCTCGATCTTATCGGCAAATGCCTCTAATTCAGGAAGGTTATCGAGCTGTGCTCTCTTTCTCAAAGCGCCGGACCAAGCGAAAAGCGTAGCCATGGGGTTAGTAGACGTCTGCTCACCGTTAAGGTGTCTGTAGTAGTGTCTTGTAACCGTACCGTGAGCTGCCTCGTATTCGTAAACACCCTTAGGTGATACGAGTACGGATGTCATCATTGCGAGAGAACCGCATGCGGATGCAAGCATGTCGCTCATGACGTCCCCGTCGTAGTTCTTAAGAGCCCAGACAAATCCGCCGGAAGAACGCATAACTCTTGCTACTGCATCATCAATGAGCGTGTAGAAATATGTAATGCCGGCAGCTTCGTACTTAGCCTTGTACTCAGCATCGTAAAGGTTCTGGAAGATCTCCTTGAAACGTCCGTCGTACTTCTTGGAAATAGTATCCTTTGTAGCGAACCAGAGATCCTGCTTTGTATCCAAAGCATATTCAAAGCATGATCTTGCGAAAGCTTCGATAGACTTGTCAGTATTGTAAAGGCCCTGGACTACGCCGGAATCCTTATACTCGAAGATCGTCTGGCTCTCCTGCCTGCCGTCGGGATATGTGATCACAAGGTCAGCTCTTGCAGGACCGTCTACAAGGAACTCAGTGTCTCTGTAAACGTCACCGTAAGCATGTCTTGCGATAGTGATAGGCTTTTCCCAGCAGGATACGAAAGGCTTGATGCCCTTAACGAGGATCGGAGCTCTGAAAACCGTACCGTCGAGAATAGCTCTGATGGTACCGTTAGGGCTCTTCCACATCGTGTGGAGGTTGTACTCGGTCATTCTCTGCGCGTTAGGTGTGATAGTAGCGCACTTAACTGCAACGCCGAGCTCATTTGTCCTGTTAGCTGCATCGATCGTAACCTGGTCAGCTGTCTCGTCTCTGTGCTTGAGGCCCAAGTCAAAATACTCGGTCTTCAAATCAACATAAGGTAAGATGATAATGTCCTTTATCTGCTTCCAGATAATCCTTGTCATCTCGTCCCCGTCCATCTCTACGAGGGGGGTCTTCATCTGAATCTTAGCCATAAGATCTCCATTCTTATAAATAATACTAGAAGATTTTAAGTCATTAGTACCCTAACGTCAAATAGGATAATGGGGAAAAAACAAATGAAAAACTACAAAAAATATGTTGATTCAGGCGTTGGTCCTGGCAGATGCCTTGACCAGGATGATCTCCAGTGAATAGCGCTCATCAATAAGGCCGTGCTTAAACTCGCTGTCCGAGTCAGAAGCCGCCAGATACAGCGAAATAAGGCTCTTCATGCTGAAATTCTGAGCCTGTGCGACGAGCTTTTTTGCCCTGAAATCGTTCATGCCGGTCCTGTCGACGAGAGCTGCGCCACTCCCCGCCTCCTTGGCCATAATGAGGGCTTTTATGTGATTTACGATGGAAACCCTGATCCTCGGGAGCGGCTCTTTGTTCGCAATAAGCTTATCAAGCGTGCCGAGAGCCGTTTTCGCGTTGCCCGAACCGCAGGCATCCATGATGTCGAAGATCTTGCCGCTCAAATCCGGCGGGCAGCACAGCTCGACGATGTCGGGAGTAACCTCCGAATAGCCCTTGCCCTGACAGTAGAGCGTGAGCTTGTTGATCTCATTTACGAGCTCCATCATGTTGTTTCCGCATCTGGAAGCCATCGAATTAGCGGCCTCAAAGCCGATCCTGATGTTCTCCTTCGAAAATCTCTTGCTGATCCATCCCGTAAGCTCGTCTTCTTCAAATCCGCTCATCGAAGCGACGGTGCCGTACTGCTGGAAAGCCTTAAAAGCCTTCTTCCTGCTGTCTACGGTCTCTTCGAAAAAGACCACGACGGCAGAAGACGGGATATCCTTGATTATCTCCAGATCCTTATCGGACAATTCCTTATTGGGCAGTCCAGACTGCTTAATGACTATAAGCCTCTTCGGAGACATCCACGGCGGCATGGATACCAGTTCTTCGAGCTTTCCCATGTCGAACTTATCGCCCGTCCTGGTATCAACGACGGCATAATCCATGTCTTCAGCGCCTTCACCCAGGAAAGCCTTCTTAAGCATGGAAACGGCTCCGTCGACCATGTAGCTCTCGGTACCATACAAAAGCACAAGACCCAAAGAGTCAGGCTCTTTGTTGATCTTGGTAAGCATCTGACGGGAATTCAAAACTCCCTTTGGAAGCGCCTTTGCCTTAGCCAACTGATCCTCCGCCCGTGTCAGCAACCGTTTCTTCGTTCAGACTGCTGCCGGAATTGTAATTCGGGCTGTCTGAGCTGCCGGTGCCGAATACCTCAGGATACTTGCTCTTAAAGAGGATATCGGTATCTACATCTTCAGAACAGCCGTCGATCCTGCCGATCGAACCTGTCTGCCATATAGTATACTCGCCCTCATATGAAGTCTGCTTAACATAATGAGCGAGCCAGACATCATAGCCTGCGGGCTCCCATATGATCTCGAGATAATACTTGCTCGCATAGAGAATGGTCTTATAACCGTTCTGTGCCATGATATCCGCAAACTCGTAGAACAGATTGTTGATGTCCACGATGCTCATCTTATATTTCTGGAAATTCCACCAGCTCTCCCAGTCAAAAGCAACAGGAAGGTCGATTTCCTTATCTTTCAACACTTTAAGGAGCTCAGCCGAGTGCTCATGGAGCATTTCGATGGTGCTGTCAGTTGAATAGTAATAGACGCCGATCTTAAGGCCTGCAGCCTTGGCATCCTTATAATATTGCTCGAACTTACGGTCCTCGCCCAGTTCATTGTTGTTATAGATCATGGCTCTGAGATATACGAACTCGCAGCCTGCAGCCTTGACCTTGTTGAAATCTATATCGCCCTGATATCTCGAGACATCGATGCCATAGGCAATATCCGGATCAGGATATCTGGCCATAAAATCACTGTATTTCAATGTGGTATGCGTATCGGAGCCGCCACCGCCTCCGCCGCCGGAGTTGCTGGGCTTATAGACTTTGACGGTCATGTTCCCTGTCTTGGTATTGCCGGCATCATCGGTCAAAGTGATCGTGATCGGATAGCTTCCCACCGTGGATGTATCTACTTTGCCCTCAACCTTGATATCAACGTCAGCATCGCAGTTATCGATATAGCCGATATGCTTCTGGATATTGAATTCATTGCCGACCTTAATACTTACGGACTCGGGGAGGGATAAGAACATCGGCGCCTTGGTATCTTCTTCCGGCATGTCCATATGAGGCTTTGCGGGTGTGGGACTCGGTGTGGGCGTCGGAGTCTCAGTAGGTTCCGGTGTAGGTGTCGGCTCCGTGGTCTCTGTGGTTATGGTACCAGTCGGAATCTCTGTGACGGCAGCATCGCCGCCCGGGATCTTGCAGGCCGTCAATGTCGACATCGAAACAGCTGCCACGATCGATACGGCTGCCCAAAACCTCAATGTTTTACGTATATTTGTGTTCATAATCTCCATTCCCCGGACTTAGTGCCCGGCTACTCTCCTATATATCCTAACGTTCCGATTATAACAAATCGCTCCTGTTTTCAAGTGGGGTTTATGGGACAAAATTAGGCAAAGGGCCGTCAGGTATCCTGCCCCCGGCCGGTATCTTCCCCCGGCCGCACCGGCCTTCATTCCAGCAGATAGTGCTTGATCGTCTGCTCGACCAGTTTTACATCCAAAGGAGTCTTGCCGGTCTCCCACGTCAGGATAAGCCTGTCGCCCTTAAATACTCCGTTCTTTTCATAGAAATTGATCCTGCTTACATTGGTCGTTGCATATTCAGGATCATCCATCTTGCCAAGATGCTCCCAATAAAGGACTTTCCGTCTTTTCACATTCAGGGCAGTAAAATCCGGATGAATAACCCCCAGCCCCTCCAGATACAACGGGCACTCGTACTTATATGGCACATTCAACCTGCACATGACATTTGCAATCAATATCTCGGACTTGGACCTGACACGCTCGTTCTTCTCGGTGTAGAACTCGGGATCCTGCAAAGAGAAACTGCCGCCCTCATAAGGTTCTGAAAGCCACGCTTCAACGAACTGCTCGTCAGTAAGCCTGATTGGCGTGATCAGATTTTGGCGGCCCTTGCAGAGAGTTGAGTAGTAGGATTCAGGAGAATCACTTGTAAACAGAACCAAAGACCTATCGATCAGTTTTATCTCTTTGTCTATCTGTTTAATAACATCATTGAGATAATCATACGTAGCTATCTGTTTTGCAGTGCCAATGTTTTTTGATGAGACATAGGTATCTCGTTTCTTCTCCTCCTTGTTTACAATGTATGTTTGATTTCTATTAACGTTTATACGCACATGGCATTCAGGTGTTCCTTTGTATTTGAGTTTGCTTAACCGTTTAATTACATCCTGACGGAATTGCTTCAACATTTCTTTACGTCTTTGAAGCAGCTGAAAAGTATTATTCATTGTCATCTCCTTACTAGCCCACTTGAAACACTAAAATCGCACGTTTAGTGGGCTTTTATATAGAAAATAGGCACCGCCCAGCCCACTTAGCGCACTAAAAACATGCCTTAAGTGGGCTTTTTCAAAACACTTGTCTTAAAATCACCACATAAAAGCCCACTAAAAGGCCTAAAAATGCTTAACAAGTGGGCTTTAAGCTTTTTTCCATCAAATAACATCACTGCTTAGCCCACCAAAAAGCGAAAAATTAAGCATTAAGTGGGCTTTCACTAATATTCCAGCACCACCGCCCCCTCCCTATCGGTCCTGAACACGTCGCTGCCATAAGATTCAAGGCGTTCTATGGTGGCGGGAGCCGGATGCCCGTAGAAATTGTTAGCGCCTACTGATATCACGGCTATCTGCGGCGAACAGGCCTCAATAAACTCAGTGGTAGACGAATATTTTGAGCCGTGGTGGGCGACCTTGAGGATATCGCAGTCAAGGTCAAGAGAATCACTAACAAGAAGCTTTTCCGTGTCCTTGCCTATGTCGCCCGTGAAAAGTATATCCACCGGGTCGGCGCAGTCTATGTGGAGCTTGCAAACAAGGCTGTCTTCATTGCCGCCACCTTTACAGGCAGCAGGATACAGCACATCCAGACTGACCGAAGACGAGATCATTATCCTGTCACCTGCAAGGGCCGGAACAAGCTGGCTGAGATATAAGGATTTCTCGGCAGCGCTAAGACCGGTAGATTTAAAGAAATCCCTGACATCTTTATCCTTGTCATCCGCATCAGGCACATAGGAGGTCAGGATGTTTCTGGTCCTCCCCCGGACACAAAGCGCGGCAATGCCACCGGAATGGTCGATATCCCAATGGCTCATGACACAGATGTCGACCTGACTTATGCCGTAAAAGTCAAGTAGATCAGAGACTGTCGAGGCGCCTTCTTCATAGGTTCCGGCGTCGATCAGACAGGTCTTTTCAGGCGTCATTATGAGGCAGCAGTCTCCTTGCCCGACATCTGCGAAAACCACACGGCAGTCAGGCCGGTTAATAACCGTAACCACGTTAAATCCGGTCATTACTGCCAGAACCAGGCAGGTCGCCTTGAAAAATAAGCGTTTTATCACGTTGGAAGGCATGAAGAACAGGAAGACCGCCAACGCCAGGACCAAAAGAAACGCCTTGGACAAATGGACAGGCGCAGCTCCCATCTCGCTTAACATGCTGCCAGCAGAAACCAGCTTACTTAGCGAACTGATGCAAAGATATAGCGGAGCAGAAAGATATTGCGACCAGAACGGCAGTAAAACACAAAGAAATACGCACGGGACAAAGAATGTGCATGCCAGACCGGCAATGAAAGATCCTGCGATCTGAATTACCAAGTGCTCAATGTCCGGTCTCATTGATATCTCAGTCCAGAACGGGATCATGCCAAGACTGGCACTTACGGCAACGGCAAGCACGGATGACAGCTTCTCGCCCAAATGAAGACGCTTAAGAAATGCAGTTATCTTCGTACTGCAGACCTTTATCCCAAGGACAGCGCAAAAGCTCATCTGGAAGCCCGAAGACAGCGGACAGAACGGATCTGCCAACGTCATTACGAGCGAAGCGAGGCATAAGGAAGACAGCCAGTCCCGCTGTGCGAAGAGGCAGATGCTCATGATGGCCGCCCTGGTAACCGAATCGCTCCAGCCCGTCAAGAAGCCGATCAGTATGCAGAATAATGAATGAACAATAAAAGCTCCACGCCGCTTCAGTTTTAATGTGTTGAGCACCATAGGAAGGCAGACAAGAAAGCCTGAAAAATGCGTTCCTGATACAGCCAGGAGATGCGAGCAGCAGGACATCTTGAATTCCCGCCGGACGTCTTCAGATATCAGGGATTTATCACCGGTGCAGACTGCGGCGGTAAGGGCTTTTGAGGCTTTGTCGAATGAAGAGGATACTGCGTCCAAAGCTTCTTTCCGGAGCTCGAAAAAGAAGTCCTGCAGACATCCGCTGAGATCAGATGAATATCCACTCCCCTTAACTTCCATGCTCTCGCAGTTAATGACATATAAAATGCCCTGCTTTTTCAGGTAATCCCGGTAATCGAACTCGCCGGGATTGCCGGCTTTACGGGGTTCTTTGATCTTCCCCTGAGCGAGCAGAATGTCGCCTGACCTGAGTGATCCGTAAAGAGGGTCCTTGCCATAGTATTTCAGGACACAATAAGCGCCGTTTTCGAGCCTTACGGTGACATCCGAACCGCCCGACATATCGCGGGATACTGAGGTTACTCGGCAAAGAAATTCAGTATTTCCGAGGTCCTCACGCGCGTTAAGTCTGGAAGATATATTAAAACCGCTATATATAAGGATCGTGATCACGAAAATGCCGACAAATACTGCGTTTGAGCTCTTATGAAGCCTCCAATGCCAAATGACGGCAGCAAGGACCATAACACTCATCAATAATGACGGGAGCACCGACTCAGACAAAAAACTCAATATACAGCACACGACGAGGGATACTGCAGGCAGAAGCAGCGGCCGTCTCGAGAAGGCAATGTCAAGATTGGCGAGATCTTCAAAACAAGATCTGACCCGACTGACAATGCGGTTCCCAAAGCTCGGGCGCATGAGATTTCTGATCGATTTGCCATAAAAGTCGTTCATGTTAAAATTCTAATGCGAACCCTTGTCGGTTTTTGTCTCAACTTTTGGGCCAAAACCGACAAGAAAGCCGACAAAAACGACATTCTTGACACTATCGACAGAGTTATCTACATGGCAATTAATTACGGAAAGATCAAATATCTTAAGACTTGTGCAACAACTAAGGACCTCCCGGACGAGAAGCTCCCTGAGATCGTACTGGCAGGCAGATCTAATGTCGGCAAGTCTTCACTGGTAAACGCCCTTGGCGGAAACAAAAAGCTCGCAAGAGTATCCCAGACGCCCGGAAAGACCCAGCAGATCATTTACTTTGACATGGATGGTCAGGCAATCCTCGCCGACCTTCCGGGCTATGGCTTTTCGAAGGCTTCGAAAGACAAGTCCAGAGGCTTTACCGAGCTTTGCGATAACTATTTCAAGGTTAGAAAAGGCATAGATCTCGTTCTTTTGCTCATAGATATCAGGCACGAACCGTCTAATGACGACATCGGAATGCTTAATTACCTGAACAGCGTGGGGCTCCCCTACTTTTTGGTCTTCACCAAATGTGACAAGCTTTCTGCGCAGCAGGTCAGGAAACAGCTCCAGATGATGTCAAATAGTCTTGATTTTGCCGAAGATGCCCGTGTTTTCGCGGTTTCTTCGAGTGAGACCAATCCGCAAAAATCAGGAATAAGTGATTTAAAGCAGGCCCTATCTGATGAGGTATGCAAATAATGAACAATCTTTTTATTACTTTTCGTGCAAATTTTTGTATGACAGTCCTTTGAAATATTTTTTTACTTAGATATCATTTAAATAGCTTCATTTTAGGGGGTATCTTGTTGCCATGAGTGACTTAGAAGTCAACAAAGACTTTAAGCCTATTACTTTGGCACCTTTCGGCCCTATCGGCATTATTGCGCACACTTCCAATAAAGAATTCGTTAAAGCCGTTTCTGACGACCTTTCCGTCAGAAGGAAGCGCCGTGCATTAAGACCCGAGAACAAGTATGCAAATGATCCCGGCTATGCGCGTGACAACTATATTTTCGATACAGAACTCATCAGATTCCAGACCGGCGAAGGCAAGTTCTCAATCGGCGAGAGCGTCAGAGGCCACGATATTTTCGTTATCACCGACGTACTTTCCCACAACATGGAGCTCAATCTCATGGAAGGGACACATGTCATCTCCCCTGATGACCAGTATATGGACCTCTTAAGGATCCTTTCCGTACTTAAGGGCAAGGCTAAGAGGATCAATGTCATCATGCCTTTTGTTTACGAAGGCAGACGCGAGAAGATTGATTCACACAGAGAATCATACGACTGCGCAGACGTTCTCAAGAAACTTTACAAACTCGGTGTATCGAACCTCATTGTATTCGATCCCCACGATGCCAGAATTGAAAATGCAGTTCCCCTCATGTCGATCGAGATGCCCCGCTGTCAATTCAAGATGACCTCTACCCTCTTAAATTGTTTTGATACCCTCAAGCTTGATAAGGATCATACGCTCGTGGTAAGCCCTGATGAGACAGGAGTATCGCGGGCTATTTTTTACGCATCCCACCTGAATCTTCCATTAAGCCTGTTCTACAGGAAATATACCGGCAAGCCGGGCCAGAACGGAAAGATCTTCGAATATCTGGGAGAAGATGTCACAGGAAAGGATATTCTCCTTATCGACGACATGATAAATTCAGGCAACACCATGCTCAGGACCGCTGAACAGCTTAATGCTGCGGGAGCTAAAGACATTTACTGCATGGCTCCTTTTGCGCTCTTCACCAACGGCCTTGAGGTATTTGATGAAGCATTTGCCAAGAAAACGATCAAGTGCATTTGTACGACCAATCTTATTTATGCACCTGAAGAACTCAAGACGCGCAAATGGTACATTCAGGCTGATATGGTTCCTTACATGGGACGTATCATCGACGCACTTAACACAGACGAATCTATTTACGATCTGATCAATTCGACTTCGAGACTGCAAGATCTCGCAAGCCAGATGAAGATCAGTGATTTTATAGATGAAGACGACACAGAAACTATTTAAGGCATGAAAGGCAGGCTGCAATTATGACATCAGCATCTGACGAGAGAGCTTATTCCCGCTACGACCAATACGGTGACAACCCGATGGCGCCGGTAGGACCTATTGGACTTATTGCTCTTAGAGGAAGTGAGGATTTCACATCGAAGGTCAACTTCTACCTCAATAAGAGACGTAACGAGTACCAGAAAGAGCAGATCGTTAACACCTACCCGGGATTCTTCAGAGAGGATTATACGATCCCCGTTGAGAACGCAAGATTCTCATCCGGCGAAGGTAAGGCTGTCGTAAAGAATACAGTTAGAGGCCATGACCTCTACCTCATCAGCGACATCATGAACTGCTCCTGCACTTACAAGATGTTCGGCCAGGACAACAGAATGAGCCCTGACGATCACTATCAGGATCTCAAGCGTGTTATCCTCGCCTGCTCCGGCAAATCAAGAAGAATCAACGTCATCATGCCGTTCCTCTATGAGAGCCGTCAGCACAAGAGAAACGCAAGAGAGTCATTAGACTGCGCATTCGCACTCGAAGAGCTCTATGATCTCGGTGTTGCAAACATCATCACTTTCGACGCTCACGATGAGAGAGTTGCAAACGCAATTCCTCTTGCAGGCTTCGAGAGCCTCCCTACCGCATATCAGATCATCAAGGAAATGTACCGTCAGATCCCTGATCTCAAGTTCTCTAACGGTAAGTTCATGATCATCTCACCTGATGAAGGCGGTATCGGCAGAGCTATGTACTACGCTTCCATCCTCGGCGTCCCGCTCGGAACATTCTACAAGAGAAGAGACTATACAAAGATCGTTGACGGCAAGAACCCCATCATCGCTCACGAGTTCTTAGGTGACTCCGTTGAGGGTATGGACATCCTTATCGTTGACGACATGATCTCATCCGGCGATTCCATGATCGACATCGCAGAGAAGATGAAGGATAAGGGCGCACGTAATGTTTACTGCGCAGTTACTTTCGGTCTCTTCACAGAAGGCATCGACCATTTCAACGAAGCTTACGAAAAGGGCATCATCAATAAAGTATTTGCTACAAACCTCATCTACAGAAGACCTGAGCTCTTAGAGGCTCCCTGGTTCGCAGACGTTAACCTCTGCAAGTTCGTAGCTCTCCTTATCGACGCAATCAACCACGATGCATCCCTCTCAAGCCTCATCAATCCTACTGAGAAGATCAAGAAGATCCTCAAGGAGAAAGAGAACATCGGCTGATAATGGCAAATACTACGAGGTCACGTTCAACAAGCTCTTCCAGAGGTGCGAAAAAGAGCACCTCCGGCAAGTCTGCGCGTTCTACAAGTACCCGCAGGACATCAGGCAGAAATTCTGCTCCCGTACAGGAAGAATCAGGTTTTGTGGCTCTGGTTAAGAAGTTTGCAGCTTCCAAAGCCGCCTCACCCGTCATCTTCATCGCGGCTGTCCTTCTAATCGTAGGCATCGATCTCCTCATAAGCTGGGACAGATATGCAATGTTCTTCAAGATCCTCGGCATCGAGGTGCTCCTTGCAGTAATTATCTGGGTTATCCTTACTCTGGTATTCTCGGGCAAGAAGAATACCGATTCCGACGAGAACTACGATTCCGAGGTATAAAGCCTTGACCTTAGACGGAATCACCTGTCAGCTTCTCGCTAATGAGTTGAATAACGAACTCGAAGGCAAGCGTGTAGATAAGATCTACATGCCTGACAAGCACACCGTCATTCTTCATATCAGATCCACAGGCGGATACAGAAAGCTCCTGATATCGATCGATCCCGGCGCTCCGAGGATCTGCTTCAGCGAGAATACCATTGAGAACCCCTCAATGCCGCCCTCTTTCTGCATGCTGCTCCGTAAATACCTTGCAGGTTCAAGAATCGAGAGCGTCACCAATCCCGGTTACGAGAGGATCATAGAGATCACCGTCAGCAAATTTGACGAACTTAAGGACAGGAAGACTTATACCCTTACGGCTGAGCTTATGGGACGTTTCTCAAATCTTGTCCTCATAAACGAGAACAACAGTATCCTGGATTCCGCTGTTCACGTCGATTTCTCCGTCTCACGCGTAAGAGAAGTAATGCCCGCCAGAGTCTATATCTATCCTCCGGCACAAAATAAGCTCACACCTGACGAAGCCCTCGGCATCACGGATAAAGGCGAACTTCCCATCATGGAATCAGAGCTTTCGCGCCCTATCGAAAAGGCACTCGTCGGATCGATAAAAGGCCTTTCCCCTATCCTTGCTGCTTACCTTACGGATAAAGCAGACATCGATGACAGGAAGACTCTTTCGATGCTGTCTCCCGATCAGAAAACAAGGCTTAACAAGGTCATAAAGGATTTCCTTAAGTCTGTTACCGAAGGCACATACAAGGCCTCAGTCTTCTATGATGATGCCGGCGATCCTGTAGACTGCTCCATCGCAGAGCTCAATGGTTTTGCAAGATCATCCGTCCTTCCCTCCATCTCTGATGCGATCAATCTCTATTACCTTGCCAGAGATTCGAGACTCGTTCTCGACATGGGAAGCGACCGCTTAAGACAGATAATAACGAGCGCTCTTGCAAGAGTCATTAAGAAGCGCGAGCTTCATGAACAGGACCTCGAAGAAGGCAAAAAGGCTGATTTCTATAAACACTCCGGTGATCTGATCCTCACCTACAAGTACATGATCACCCAGGGTTCCACGAGCGTAACTCTCACCGATTACACGGATGAGGGCCAGAAGGAAGTCGTCATAAGCCTGGATCCCACATTAGATGCCTCAGGGAATGCCCAGGATTACTATAAGAAGTTCCATAAAGCAAAACGAAAGATGGAGCTTGCCGAACAGTATCTCAAGGAAGACGAGCTTGCCGCCCAGTACTTAAGATCTCTTATGGCTGCAGTTAATGCCGCATCGAGTCTGGAAGATATCGAAGCCATAAACGATGAGATCAGATCCGAGATCATCGGCAAGAATGCTTCTGCTCCCAAGCACGCAAACACGAACAAGGGCGACCCCAACAAGATGGTCGGCGTTGCCAAGTCAGGCAAGGCTTCCTCCAGAGCATTAAGAGAAGCCGCAAAGCGCGCAAATCAGGCCAGATCCGGCAAGAATTCCGGCAAGGAAAAGGCTCTCCCCTTAAGAAGATACATGACTTCTGACGGCTACGAGATCCTTGCAGGAAGAAACAACATTCAGAACGACCAGCTAACATTCCATACTGCATCTAGAAAAGACTGGTGGTTCCACGTAAAGGGCCTTCCCGGAACACATGTAATCCTTAAGACCAAGCCTAACGAAGAAATGCCTTCGGACAATGCGGTGCTTGAGGCAGCGAGCCTAGCTGCGTTTTTTTCCAAGGCGATCATTCTCGAAGAACACATGACGAGCGAAGATTCCAGGCCCGGCCAGCTTAAAGCAGAGGTCGACTACTGCCCAGTCTCCCATGTAAAAAAGATTCCGGGAGCCAAGCCCGGAATGGTCATCTACGAAGGTTACTATTCAGTTCTTGTTGAAGCGAAAGAGCCTCATTCAAAGGACTAAGGAAATACAGGATTATACAAATATGCCGTCAAGACGTGCGCCGGTATGATCCTGTATTTCCTTATAGATCTTATCCCTGAACTTTGATTCCTCTAAAGAGAAAATGCAGCCGCAGAATTTCTGCCTGTATAAGCCTATCTCTCTTGCCATGTCCTGACCCTGGCGGAAACCCGGTCTGAAATCCATATAATCGAACCTGACTCTGTATAAAGAAGCCTTCTTATCACTTATCTCCACGATCTTGTCGTGCTGCTGATAAGGACTTACAAGAAGGGTCGTGCAGAAAGATTCATAACCGTTCTCTGCGGCAAATTTAGCGACCATATCCATACGGATGTCGTAACACATATCGCACCTTGATCCGAATTCTTCGAGATATGTCTTGGAGAGCCAGTAATCCTGCATGCATTCAGTGCCTACGGATATAAGCTTTACGCCATAATGGTCGCAAGCTTTCTGTAAGTTCTCATGACGTCTGTCGAATTCAAACTGGGGCTGGATATTAGGGTTATACCAAAAGCAGTCGATATCTCTTGCCGAAGTCAGCAAAAGATCTATCGGATACATGGCGCATGGCCCGCAGCAACAATGAAGAAGCATCCTCCCCATCAGCCGTTCTCACCGTTCCTCTCGGAGTTTTGCCAGTCCTCGATCGAGATGTTCTCATAACGGGGAGCTGCTTCCGTACTCTTCATGCCGGTAATAAATGACGGCGGAGGCGTCATTCCCAAATGCTCGAAAGCCCTTAAAGTAAGCATTCTTCCTCTGGGTGTCTTATGAAGGAAGCCGTTCTGCAGCAAGAAAGGCTCATAAACGTCTTCTATCGTTATCGGATCCTCGCCTGTGCATGCAGCAAGAGTCTCAAGTCCGACAGGTCCGCCCTTGAAGATATCCGCAATGGATGTAAGCAGTCTTCTGTCTACAGCATCAAGGCCCAGTTCATCGATATCAAGAGCCTTAAGACCGTAGTCTGAAACTTCCTTGTCGATCGTCTCCTTTTCGAGATATGAAGCAAAGTCTCTCATTCGCTTAAGAAGCCTGATCGCGATTCTCGGCGTGCCACGGGATCTTGACGCGATATTCCTGAGACCTTCTTCGTTGATGGCAATGCCGAGCAGAGCTGCGTCACGCTTAAGTATCTCCATGAGATCTTCTGTCTCATATAATTCAAGGCGGTGGATCATGCCGAAGCGGTCTCTTAAAGGAGCCGAGAGCATACCGGCCCTGGTCGTGGCCCCGACCAAAGTAAAGTGCGGAAGATCAAGTCTCACGGACCTTGCGGCAGGACCTTTGCCGATCATGAGATCAAGGCAGTAATCCTCCATCGCAGGATAGAGAACTTCTTCGACATTCTTATTAAGTCTGTGGATCTCATCGATGAACAAGACTTCATTCTCGTTGAGATTTGTAAGGAGAGCTGCAAGATCGCCGGCCTTCTCGATGGAAGGACCTGTGGTGATATGCATGGCAACGCCCATCTCTGAAGCGATGATGCCTGCGAGAGTCGTCTTGCCAAGTCCCGGAGGACCATATAAAAGAACGTGATCCAAAGCTTCGCCGCGCTTCTTGGCAGCATCGATAAAGATCTTAAGATTGGTCTTTACCTTTGTCTGGCCGGAGTATTCTTCGAAAGTAACAGGTCTTAAAGCCTTCTCTTCGTTATCGCCCGGTTGTCTGAGCCTGCCCAGTACGCGCTCTTCCTCATTCTCATGTTCGTTAAAATTCATCATCAGTCTGATACCTTATAAGAACTTCTTGCCTGAAGCGATCTTCAGAGCCTTGCGGATGAGGTCTTCAAGACCGATTCCTTCCTCATAGCCTGCAGCCACGGCTTCAGCCGCTTCCTGATCTTTATATCCTAACACAACGAGCGCGCCGACAGCATCCTGCATGACGCCAGTATCACCGCCTGTCGTAACAGCCATAGCAACAGGCGTGCTGCTTACCGCAGCTGAACCTCCGAGCTGTGCCTTAAGCTTGTCCTTAAGCTCCAATATGATCCTCTCTGCTGTCTTCTTGCCCAAGCCCTTTACGCCCGTAAGGAGAGCTACATTGTTGCTCATAACTGCAGCTGCGATCTGCTCAGCGGATAATGAAGCGCAGATCGTGTGGGCTACCTTGGGCCCTATTCCGCTTACCGTAATGAGCTTTAAGAACATCTCCTTCTGATCTCTGGAACTGAATCCGTAAAGTGAGATATCGTCTTCCTTAACGCTCTGGTAGAGATATACGGTAACATTATCACCGATACCTCCGATCTCTGCAGAGATCCCAAGAGGACAGTTGATAAGATAACCGATGCCGTTATTCTCTATTACGATCTGCTGGTCATTGCGTTCTGCTATAACACCTTTGATATAAGCGTACATTCAAATTCTCCTTAAGACATATAGGACTATTCTATCAATAAATCAGACAAATCCCGCGTTACGGTTAGAGTATCCGTATCTGCCGTACTGGTAGCCTGAGACGGCCTTGCCTGCAAAGGCGGTTCCTGTATTTGCCAGCGTGATCGCCAGAGCAAGAGCATCAGCGGCATCGTCCGGCTTCGGAACTTCCTTAAGGCCTAAGATCGACTTGGTCATAAGCTGCACCTGCTTCTTCTCGGCCTTACCGTATCCTGTGATGGCGAGCTTTACCTGTCCCGGCGTAAACTCAAATACTTCCACGCCTGCCCTGCCCGCTTCGACGAGAACAGCGCCTCTGGCCTGCGCGGTACCTATTACCGTCGTATGGTTATGGCCCATGAAGAGCTCTTCTATGGACATGAAGTCCGGCTTATACTGCTCTAAGATAAACCTGATCTTGTCATTTATCGCAAGAAGCCTTAACGGGAAATCCACACCGGCCTTGGTCTCTATGACGCCGTAATCGATCACTTCGAACTTGGAGCCTGCTTTATCGATAATGCCGTAACCGGTAATTGCATAACCCGGGTCGATACCGATTATTCTCTTCTTAACGGGCTCTGTAGCCATAGTACTCCTGCCTTATATAAACATTTGTTCGTATTATACAATAACACTATTTTAAATCAAGCGAAAAGGTCGAGCTCATAGAGATAGTAGACATCCTGAGCCACGTTTCCGTTAATGTCCGTGTAATAGCAGCTTCTCGCATCTATCAGGCGGTATCCGACATTCGAGAGATCATAGAAATCGTTGGTTACTACGAATCTTACGCGGCGTCTCGTAACTAGATCGAGAGGCTCTTTAACCGCCTTTGTATAGCTTCCGGGATAATTGACCTGATAGAAGAATCTGAAATCAGGAACCGTATCGGTAGCGTTATAGATGCCTGAATCAAGGCATTTGAAGTTAAGCACCGTCGGATCGCCTGAATCGAGGATCTGTCTGGCAAATACGTACTGCGGGTACTTCTCACGGTCACGGAAAATGATGAGCGTACTGTCTGAAGCAGAGAAAGCCGCCACGCAGAAAGCACATGAAGCGAGGAATGCGAGAAGGATCTTCCTGGGCCTTGCCTTGATCCTCTTCATGGTATTTCTGATAAGAGGAATCAGGCCCGTCCACCCCAATACCGCAAAGCATGCTAAGCCGAAACAATAGTAGAACATGGGCTTCTCGCCGGAATAAAGGAACAGGAACGTGCTCAGGAAGCTGAGCATTACGAATATAATCTCGTCTCTGTTTTTTCGCGCAAACACGGAGATCAGCCCGACGGCAATTGAGATCGCAAGTATCCTGTTCCTTCCAAGCTGGATGAACATAAGGATCAGCGCATAAGGGATCCTGCCGGCAACCGATATGGAATCTCCGCTGTAAACGAAGATATTAAAGTAGAAATATGCTTCATAGAGATAAGATACAGAACCCGTAATCCAGAAATAAGACAAGACCGGCAGGGTTATCGCCGCAAAGCCGGCAATAAACAACGCGCTGAGCTTAAGAATCTCAAGGCCCTTTTTGTATCTTATGCATCTGTAGATAACAAATAAGATGAATCCTATATAAAAACCTGTCAGGGTAAATTTCATCCAGAACAGGAAACCTGATGCAAGACCTGCGATAAAGGCTTCGCTTAATCTCGGCAGGCGCTCTTCCTTAATGAGCTTCAAGCCGATATAAAGACCGAGCGTTAACAGAGGAAGCGCATATTCTTCGGTACTTCCGCCGTAATGGAATGCATTTACTGAATATGTCAGCATAGCCAGAGGCAGGACCGCGATAAAGCAGGTGCGCTCGAGCCTGACATAAAGGGACATCAGCTTAAGCGCCAGCACAAGCCAGAAGAAACAGAATATTATCTCCAGGATATATACGCCCAGATAGCTCTGATGATTAAATGCCGAGAAAGGGATATTTATAAAATGCAGCAAGGGTCCCTTATGGTCGAAGATGTCCTTATAAAGGATCTTGCCGGATACGACAGCCCTGCTGACGGTAACATAACTGTTTACATCATCCCAGTAATTCATAGGATACAGTGGCGATGACTGGCACAAAAAGGTTACGTTGATGACAGATACTATCAGCAGATAGAGCATTCCGGCCTTGCCGATGCTGTTATCTTCGGATACCAGGTTCTTCGGCATAGGCTTTACCTTAGGCAGCATGCTTAAGATATTTAAGATGAACCAGAAAGCACCTATAGCAGTAAGGACCGTAAATCCCGCGAGGAGCAGCATGTTGTCGCCTGCTATGTCACCGAACGTGATGAATACATATACGGCATAGAATATCGTCATTACTGCAGAAGCCAGTGCTGATCTGCTGTCGAATTTCTCAGGAAGTCCCGGTTTTATCGTGAGCACTCCGGTAAGGAGCACCAGGAACAGGCACAGGAAGATCTCCCACCCTCTCGGGAAGAATCCTGTGAAGAATAATATGGAAGCAATTATAAACAGTACTTTTCTCATAAAGCTTATGTTATCACATCCAGGATTGCTGCTTTCTTTTCCGGAGGATTAGGACCGATCTCATAAGCTTCGAGAATGAGGTCCATGGCGTCGAAAAGCCGTTCTTCAGAAAGATTGCTGTTCTCTCCCTGATAGAGAGCACAGAGAGAATCTCCCCTCTCGACCTTATCGCCGATCTTAACAAAGAAACCAATGCCTGCGCCGTAATCAATGCTGTCTGTTTTCGCGAGGCGCCCTGCGCCAAGCAATACCGAAGCCTGGCCTATAAGGTCAGCCCTCATGCCCTGTACATATCCTGCTTCAGGCGAATTTACGTGCATGCAGTCGAAAGGCTTATCGACATAAACAGGATATCCGGAAGGGCTGATCTCGCCGCCCTGGGATTTAATCAGCTCTTTGAATTTCTCATAGCAGGTGCCGTCAGCAAGCCTTGCACGGATCTCGCTTCTTAAGACTTCTGGGCTCATTCCCGCATCTTTTCCTGCAAGGGTTATAAGATGGAACGCGAGCTCTGTTACGACTTCAATAACGTCCTCTTCGCCCTTTCCTGTCACTGTATCAAATACTTCCTGCATCTCGAGGATATTGCCGCAGAACCTGCCCAAAGGCTGGTCCATGTCGGTAATGACTGCAACGGTCTTCCTGCCTGCTAATTTGCCGATCTTGATCATGGCTTCGGCAAGCTGCCTTGCCATCTCATAATCCTTCATGAATGCGCCTGAGCCGCATGTAACGTCAAGAACGATCACCTTTGCGCCGCCTGCGATCTTCTTGCTCATGATGGATGATGCAATAAGAGGGATAGAATCCACGGTACCCGTAACATCCCTTAATGCGTAAAGGATCTTATCTGCAGGAGCCAAGTCGGGTGTCTGGCCTGAAATGACCATTCCGGTCTCTTTTACGAGCCTGGGGAAATCCTTGGAATCGACTTCTACGTTAAATCCCTTAATGGATTCAAACTTATCTACGGTACCGCCGGTAAAGCCCAGTCCCCTGCCGCTTAGCTTAACAGTCTCAACGCCGAACGTAGCAATGAGGGGCAAAAGGATCGGCGTGATCTTATCGCCTACTCCGCCTGTGCTGTGCTTATCGACCGGAACGCCCTCCAGATAAGATAAGTCCATCTGGCTGCCGGAAGCAGCCATCTCCAATGTGAGAGTCGTCATCTCGCGCTCATCCATGCCGTTCAAGACGATGGCCATAAGAAGAGCCGATATCTGATAATCCGGAATGGTGCCGTTTGTAACGCCGGTTACGAAAAACTTTATCTGTTCGTCAGTCAGACTGTTCTTATCACGCTTGGCGATAATGATATCCCGCATATTCATGGAAGAACACCTCCTATTTATTCCCTACGTGTATATTATAATCAATAATGCATAATAAATAACTTATTGTGCTAAACTAATTCAATCAAATACCTTTATGGAGGCTTTAAATGGCCGATAATTCAAACAAGACATCATTCGAGGCTCCCTTAGGAGTAGTTCTGATCGGCTGCGGCAGAGTCGCAGAGAAGCACTTAAAAGCCATCTCCAAGCTTAAGGGCTTAGAGCTTAAGGCAGTAGTTGACGTAAATCCCGATTCCTGCAAGAGGCTCTTAAACTCCGTAAAAGGTTTTTCCAAAGTAAAGCAATTCAGCGACTATAAGCAGGCCATAGACGAGATAAAGCCTGCGATCGTATCTGTCACCGTTCCTTCAGGCCTTCATTTCCAGATTGCGAAATATGCTATGGAGCACGGCAGTAATCTCCTTCTCGAGAAGCCGATGACCATGTCTGTATCAGAAGCACGCGAGATCTATGAGCTCTCCAGAAAGACAGGACTTAAGATCGCAATGGGCCACATCTACCGTTACCTCCCCGTCGTAGGTCTTGTAAGACAGGACATCGCAGAAGGCAAATACGGCAAGGTCACACACGGTACCATCTATGTCCGCTGGGGACACGGCGAGGATTATTATCAGAGTGCCGCATGGAGAGGAACCTGGAAGAGCGACGGCGGCGCCCTTATGAACCAGACGATCCACGCGATCGATCTTCTCGTCTGGCTTATGGGTTCTGAACCAGAGGAAGTTACTTCCATGATCGCCAAGCGCTTAAGGAACATCGAAGCTGAAGACCTCGGCATGGCAGTCTTAAGACTCGAGAACGGCGCACTCGCACAGATCGAAGGCACAACAGCCACTATTCCTTCAAAGCACACTGCGGAATTTTCCGTCTTCTGCGAGAACGGACAGCTTACCATGGGACTTGATTCCGGCAAACCCCATATCTCAGTCTACGGAATCAATCCTGACGGCAAGACAAAGAAGATGAACGGCTACTATATCCGCAGACAGTTATCCGAAGGCGGCATTTTCTCTTTTAAATGCGCGCTTAATCCTCATCTCGGAATCTATAAGGATCTTTTTGATTCCATTATCGAAGATAAAGCCCCTATTGCCGACGCATATGCAGGTTTTTCTTCCGTAGATACGCTCTTAGGCATATATAAATCAGCCAAAGAAGGCCGACCTGTTAAGCTTCCTTTGACAGAAGATTTCAATTCAGTTGATATGTCGGGATTCTTTGATCAAAATAACTGTTGACATTAAAATACCTAATGGCTATAATAACTCACGTTGCTTGACGCACCTCTAGCTCAGATGGTAGAGCAACTGACTCTTAATCAGTGGGCCCAGGGTTCGAGTCCCTGGAGGTGCACCAGAACGATATAGCGCTTCGCAAATGCGGAGCGCTTTTGTTTTGCCCGCAAATTCTTATCTTTGTTTATTTCCTCTAAAATATTATAATTTACTGAGGAGTGTAAAAATGAGTAAGAAGATTAAGATATCCTACAAATTGTTTTTTACCTTGGCAGTGATCTATCTGGCTCTGCCGGTCGTTATTTTTTTCCTTGGCTATCTTAAGCTCATATTAGGCCTCATATTCTCCGCAGTCATGATCGCTGCAGTATTCCTTGCAATCAGGGATTGCACAAAGAACGCTGACGGAAACAGGCTCGAACTTAAAAGCGACATCAGCTTTCCCCTATCATTTATAGTCGCGGCAATAATCTTCGCATTTGCCGTAACGATCACCAACGGCGTCGGCGAATATGTATGGGCTCCGTTTGACCACGCTTACAGAAGAGCGATCCTGAATGACCTTATCAATTACAAGTGGCCAATAATCTACGATCCCGCCACCCAGAGCAATCCTGAAGTAAGAGAGATCTTAAATCTCCAGAACAACCAGGGCTTTGTCTATTACTTTACTTACTGGCTCCCTGCTGCAATAATCGGCAAGATCTTCGGATTCACCGCAGGCAACATCACGCTCATCATCTGGAACGCTTTGGGAATTCTCCTGACCCTTATCGGAATGTGCAAATACATTAAGAAGGCATCCTACGGAACTCTGTTCATGTTCCTGTGCTTCTCCGGCCTTGATGTAATCCCTTACCTCATCAATGAGATCCATCCTTACGACGGCTGGACATGGATCGAAGGCTGGGTCCCTTATGTTTCCATGATCAGTAATTTCAATAATCTCGAAAACGTATACAACCAGTGTATCCCCTGTTATCTCATAATCACGCTTATACTTCTTTCGAAGAATAACAGGAGCTTGGGACTTATCGGAGGTATCCTTTTCGCATATTCTCCCTGGGCAACTATCGGCGTGCTCATCCCGACTGTTGTAAGGCTCTTATCCAAAGATCTCAAGGCCAAGGAAAAGAAAAAGTCCGTTCTCAACATCTTTACTTATAACAATCTCGCGATTCCCGTATTAATGCTCTTTACCTTCGGCGCATTCTACGGTGCCAAGTCCGGAGCTCTCCACATGAAGGGATTCTTATGGGAGTTCTATGACGGGAACATCCTCATGTTCATTGTCGTAATGATCTTGCTGTTCATACTTGAGGTCCTGCCTTCTTTCGCATTTGTCGTAAAGGGACACAAGAAAGATCCCATGCTCTGGAGCGCAATAGCGGTACTCTTTATCCTGCCGTTCTACTTCCTTTCCGAAGGAAACAACCTTGTAATGCGCGGCACGATGCCTGCTTTATTCATCCTCTGCATCTTCATGGCAGAGCGAATCGCCCAGTTTACGAACGAAGACGAGATCATCAGAAACTCGAACAGGAAAAAGCGCTTAAGCAAAAAGCAGCTCCTGGTCCGTGCAGCATTCTCGCTCGTACTTATCGGAATGACTTATGTAACTTATTTCATGGTAACCGTCATTTATCCTATGACGTTCTTTACTGATGAGAGATATACGGACAGCATCGTTTCATTCGGAAACATCGCGCACAACGACGCTGACTTCGTAATCGTAAGTCAGGATCAGTTCTTTGTGGATAAACCGGAAGATAAATTCTTCTACAAATATCTCGCTAAATAATCAGGTTCAGAAAGTATCGTCGTCAAGGAATTCCTTGAATGCTTCTGTCGTCTCTTCAGTAGAAAGCGTAGTCGTAGTCTTCTTAACTTCCCAGATGGGCTTAACGGGTTCTTTCTTGTTCGTTTCTTCCGCAGCCTTAACAGCGGCATTGCTGGCAGCCTTTCCGAGAGCCTCTTTCGCAGCTTTCTGTGCAGCTTCCTTAGCAGCCTGAACCTTGGCTTCTCTCTCAGCGATCTCAGCAGCTTTCTTCTCGGCAGCTTCTCTTTCTGCTTTCTCAGCGGCTTCCTTAGCAGCCTTCTCGGCATCTTCTTTGGCCCTGCGCTCAGCCTCTTCCTTTGCAGCCTTTTCAGCAGCTTCCTTAGCGGCTTTCTCCTCTGCTTCTTTCTTAGCCTTCTCTGCAGCTTCTCTTGCAGATCTTTCTTCTGCTTCCTTCTGAGCCTTTTCCCTGGACTCTTCGAGGAGTCTCTGCTGGAGCTGGCGGCGTTCTTCACGCGCCTTATTCTTAGCCTCTTCCTCAGCCTGCTGCTGGTTAGCTTCCTTCATGTTCTCTTCAAGCTGCTTGCGCTTCTCTTCGTCAAGCTGGGCAATATGAGAAGCCTTAAGGTCACCAATGGATTCAGGAGCCTGAACGTTCTTCATGATCTTGTCCATCTTAGCCTTGCTCTCAGCCCTGGAGCGCTCTTCGTCTTCCGCGACCTTAACACCAAGAGCCTGGAGTCTTGCAAGCTCTTCTGGCGATACTGAAGGCGTAACTGCTGACATGATGGGCTCGTAAGCAACAGTATTGATATCGACATCGCCTACTTCTGAAATGCTGAAGTCAGAAGCAGCTTCCTGGATCTTCTTAATGTCGGGAATCTCAACACCCGGCAAAATCTCGTATTTCTTCTCTTCTCTCATAGATCACTCACCCTTTAAGCGAAAGCACTAATTCTATTGCACCAACAAGGCAAAGGATAACTCCGATAACAAGCACGATAATTGAGATCTTGCTGAGCTTGGAAGGCTCCTTTGCAGGGGTTTCAGTATTAACTTCAGCAGGCATCTGAGCCTCTTCCTTAACAGGTTCGGCAGGAGCCTGCTCTGTCTCGGAAACTTCACCGCCTGCACACTTCACGATTATCTCATGGGCATTTATAAGCTCAGGCTTGATTGCCAGTGAGAGATCCTTGAATGTCTCAGTCGAAGAAGCAAACTTGGCAGCTGAGGTCTCTAAAGTATCAGGCGAAGGCGCTTTCGTGCCATCGAAATACATGACACCGAAACTCGCGTCATCACTGGCATTGGAAGCGCCGACGATATACTGCTTAACAGTATCAAGGATAGATTTCTCGCCTTCTTCCCTGCCTTCTGCGAATGTCTCAGCCATCTTGGCGACTACGGGCTTAACAAGTCCTGCCTCTTCGTTATATACGCTGTCCTGAACGCCGTCAGTCATGAGCGCTATCGCGTGGACATCGTCAACAGTTGTCTTAAGGAGACGCATGTAATTATCTGCATGCGCTGCGGTAACAAAATAAGTCTTACCATCTTTATCGTTCTGCGGCATCGAGATGGGGCTTACGCCTGAAGGAGATATCCTTACGATAAGTCCGTCGCCGATATGACCGATCATCATTCTTCTGTCCTTGACTGCAACAAAGAGCAATGTGCAGGACAGCCTGTCGATCACGTCGATCGTACGCTCTTCCATAATGCCTGCGAAAGCAACGCGGAGCTTTGCCATAAGATAACCTCTTACGGCTGCCTCCCTGTTCTCGCTGTATAAAGCATCGAAATGCTCGCATAATGTATCAGTGATAACATGAACGGCGCAATCAGAACCGAATCTGGCATCGGTATACTGCTTACCGCCTGCTCCGTCGGCTATACAAACAACAGAAACACCGTTTTTGGCAACAGCAAAAGATGCGTCCTCACAGGGAGTACCGCGGTTAACATGCTTATTACCTATGGTTGTGATCGCTCCAACCGTAATTCCCGTATACATCAGCTTTCCTCATTAATGAACTTCATGAAATCATCCATGTCGACAGCCTTGCCCTGGGGCGTAGTGTCGATGTTATAAAGCGCATCGTCACTCATGCCGGACGATACGATGGAAGATGACGAAGAACCGAGGAATTCAAAGAGTTTGCCGAAATCAGCAGAGTTTACCGAGATCGGTTCGGGACGCTTGATGGAAAGCCTCTTCAATATATCAAAGTCGACACCGGAACCAACGCCGATATTGAAAACAACGAGCTTATCGTCTCTCTCGAGTTCATTACAAGCTTCGATGGCACGCTCCATGTTCTGCATGGCATTGGGACCCTGCGGTGCACCGTCTGTAATTACAACGAGCCAGGGCTGGAAATACTTGATTCCCATCTCCTTATAGCCTTCTTTACGGGCATTGAGGAGCTCTAATGCAGTAAGTACGCCTTCACCGATCGGAGTAAGCGTAGTCGATGCCGTGATCTCAGGCAGACCCTTCTCCTTGGAGATCTTACCGAAAGGCATTACGATCTCAACCTTGGAACCGAATGTAATGATAGCTATGTCTGTTGAAGATCTTGTATCATCATTTGATTTGATCGAAGCCACAAAGTTCTGAAGGCCCATGTTGAGCTGCTTGATCGGGTTGCCCATCATGGAACCTGATGTATCAAGAGCGAAACAGATCGGGAGTCTTCTCTTCGTACTTGTACCGAAATCTGAACTAGAAAAACCGTCCGCCATAAAAGTCCTCCGAATATTCGAGAGTTAATAGTTTGCACATAAAAATTATATCAGAAGAGGCTTCAGAATAAACCGAAGAATTTCTTCTTAGGAGCAGGTGTAGGTATAGAAACGGGAGCTTCATTTTTGGCGGGTTTATCGTCATCAAACTTCATCGGTCTGAAACTGCTCGACTCACCTACGCTGGAAGAAACAAACCTTCCGGAAGGAACATTATTAAACTGCTTCTTCTCGAATTTCGGCTTCGGTTCAGCGGCTCTCTGAGCGGATTCTTTCTGCTCAGCAAGCATTGCTCTATATTCTTCTACATTGATACTCAGCTGCTTATAATCCTCGCAAGGGAAAAGCTTATATGCTTCCGCATCGTCATACTTGAAATTCTCCAATTCAGTCATGTACTGCTGAATTGCATCTCTCCAGCAAACGGCTTCATAAGACTTACCTTCCTTGAAAGTCCTGTAAAGCATCTTGCGCAGATATTCAGGGAGATATTCCCAGATATGGTCATATCCGCCTAACGGGATATGTTCAGTATTCGAATTATCAAGAGTATAAGGGAAATTCTTGTTTAAAATCTCTTCCCTTAACGTCTCAGCGCCGTTTCTCGTCGCATAAGGATGGAGACCACAGAACAATATGGAGAATACAAGCATTGCGATCGAATAGTCTTCGTCCTTCAATGATCTTACAAAGCCTGAGAAATCCTTGCCCCAGAGATTAGGATCCGTGAAATCCTCAGTGCCGACAGGACAAGGATAATTCCCGACCTGTACACTATCCATATCGATAAGATACTGATGAGCCGAATCCTCGATCAAAGCATTCTTAAGCTGGATGTCTCCTGCAATAACGTCATGCATGTGGAGATAGAGATATTTTCCGATAAGCGAGAGCAATGTCTCACAGATATCGAGTCTCGTCCAGTCAGGGAAATGCTCTAAGATTGCATCAGGACCGTCGAAAACATTGCTTAACGTCGTACCCTTTCCTAGGAACATCGTATATCCGATAGGAACATTTCTGAAATAGAGCAAAGACTGTGGAGCACAGAAAGATGTCGAAGTAATACCGAGTTCTGTGAGCTTCTTAAGCTTAGCCCATCTTAAAGGCGTGATAACGCCCTTGTGATAAACCTTGGCAATAAGCTTCTTATTGTCTGTAAGGAATACCATTCCTTCGGCGCCGCCGGAAAGCCTCTTCTCGAGAACCATTCTCTCACCGCCGTTGTAATTAACGATGTCACCGATGTTGGCTCTGGCATCCGAATCAAGGAATGAATCGATCTTAGCGAGGCTGCTGATCTCAGGAAGAGGATTATCTTCCTTCATCTCCTGAAGAGACGAATAGATCCTGAGTCCCTTTGGAGAGAGGATAGCAACGTCGTGATTATATGTGAGATCCTTTTCGAAGAATCTCTTAAAAAGAATACTTCTCTCTGTAGTGAGAAGAACCGAGTAATCGAGTTCATTTACCTGCTCGATGAATCTCTCGGTATTACATGTATTGATAAGGTGGAGCTTATTAGTGGTAAGAAGGCTCTGCATCAACGAACGCATTGCGGGCTGAACAGCCTTGTCCTTAGGATCCTGCTGAGCGATTACACACTTGTGGAGGACCTTAAATGTATCGTTGACATAACAGTCGATACCATAATCGTTGAAGAGGTTTAAGAGTTCATCAAATAAAACTCCGTTGGAACATTCCAAAACAACAGAGTAATCAAGAACAATAGAAAAATACTTGCTCAAGCCTTCGAACATTATCTAAACACCTTCTCTCCAAGATAATTCTAATGAATAGAAAATAAGAAATCAAGAATACTAGTCAACAAATTTAACATTTGTTATCCAAAAACTGACATAAATGAGGTAAAAATGAAAAATTTTCGCCTCTATATCATTCGATTCCGACCAGTTTCATAAGGTACTTAGCGTTTGATTGCCTGCTTATTCCGGATGCCAGCTTATAGTCAAAGACTATTTCCGTGTCCGTATAAGACTCCGAGAAGTGATAATAACGTATATTGTCAAAACCTGTCTGCGTCTTATCGATCATCGCATAATCGTGCGTTGTCATAAGGCCGCAGATATAAGGCTTCGATAACTTCTTAAGAACAGTAAGGGCACCTTCGGTCCTGTCATCTGAGTTCGTTCCCCTGAATATCTCATCAATGAGGAATAACAGAGCCTTCTCTTCCCCTGCTGCATTAACTATTCCGGAGATCCTTATGAGTTCTGCCTTAAAAGTACTCATATTCTCCTCAATGCTGTCGACGATCCTCATGGAGCTCATTACCCTCATCCTGCCAAGCTTCAGGTTTGTTGCAGGTACAAGACCGCCTGTAAGCGAGAGGATCGTACATACACCGACGGTCCTTATCATAGTTGTCTTGCCGGACATGTTAGAACCTGTGATGATCGCAATGTCATTACTGATCTTTACGGAATTCCTGACGACAGTATCGATCGCAAGGAGCGGATGGGCAAGGTCATAACCTTCAAAATAAGCATTATCTACTGCATTATCCGATTCAACAAATACAGGGAAAGTGCTTACAGGAAGAACAAGACCTGTCTGTGCAGCGCACATAAGCGCTTCCACTTCTGATAAACCGCTGATATAAGACGGCAGGTACTTGCCGTGATTTACGGCCCAGTTGCCGAGCATGAATGAGATCAGATAATCCAAAGGAGCTATAAGATTTAGTAACAGAGCAAACAAAGGCTGTGAACGGAGTCCTGCGATCTTAAGCACATCGTTAAGCTTCTTTAATGATTCATATGCACCCTTTGATTCATCAGAACCCTTTATGAGTGACTTCAGCCCTTCGTCCTCAAAGCCTGCATTCTCAAGGATCTTATAGAGCTTAAGTATCGTCTTTACCTGTGCAGGCATTCCCTCGCACGCCTTAAGATAAACGTCATTGAAGATACGGCCTGCCATGAAGATGAACAGGTTGATGATAAGACAGGAAGGGATAGTTGCCGCAGCATAATCGGGAACGATGACATAAGCTATGGGAACCGAAACCCAGATAACGCATCCTATAATTCCGAGGACATTTGCAATGGTCTTCGTTTTCGATCCGTTCCCTGCAAAATCCATAAGAGCCTTGGGATCTTTCACCATTCTTCCGAGTCTCGCCGTTGCCTGATAATCCATAAGGACATCGGGCTTGCCGATAAGCTCCTTAACCGAAGCCTGCTTTGACTTAAGCTCGTCTGTGGTAATCTCTGAAACATGCGGATTTAAAAGGCTCTCGGCAAATCTTCTTCTGCCGAAAGAAGTCTCGGAAACGTTAAGAAGTGAGAAAAGGGATTTCTTTCCGAAGACATCAAGATCAACGCAGTAATCGTGATCGGCAACTTCGAAGTCCTTTCCGTATAGCCTGCTCTTTGCAAGACCTATATCTTCTGCCCTCTTCAAGCCCTTTACAGCGATATTGCGGAGCTCATTGAAATCGCCCTTGATCCTGGCGATATAAGAAGAATTAACCTTGGATAATTCAGTAAGATAATTGACCTTATCCAGGATCCTTCCGTGAACGATGCAGAAAATGATAAAGCTTAAGAAAATGAAAGCGCCGGAAATATAAAGCGCCGGTATCTGTGATGCAATACCGCCGATGATAAGCCCTGCCGCTCCAAGAAAAGTAATCAGTCTGAAGAATGATAAAATGCCGCTCTGCCTTCCATAAGAGGCAAGATCGGCAATTATCGATTTATCCTTTTCTTCGTAGTAGTTAAGATTTGCTTTCATCCTTCTTCGCCTTTGAAGCTGCAGGTTTCTTAGCTGAAGGTTTCTTGGCTGTTTCTTTCTTCGGAGCAGCCTTAGCCGTAGTCTTTTGTGCTGCCTTTGTGGTTGTCTTAGGAGCTGCTTTGGTTGTTGTCTTAGAAGTTGTCTTCTTTGACGTACTCTTCTTAGCGCCTGTCTTGGAAGCTGTCGTCTTCCTTGATACACGCTTCGGAACTACCTTATCTAGAACTTCACCTACATTATCGTGGATCGTAAGCAAAGCCTTAAGATCCATATATGTCGAACTCTTGTTAATGATAACGATGCGGTCATGCTTTAAGAACTGTGCGAAAGTAGCAGCCGGATAAACCGTAAGCGATGTTCCGGCAATGATCATGAGGTCGCACTTCTTAACTGCCTTGATCGCATTATCAACATTCTCGTGCTCCAAGTTCTCTTCATAAAGAACGATGTCAGGTCTTACGATGCCGCCGCACTTGTCACAGTGAGGAACACCTTCCTGAGAAGCAATGTATTCAATATTGAACTTCTTGCCGCAGTCCATGCAGTAGTTTCTGTAAACTGAACCGTGAAGCTCGATCACGCACTTACTGCCTGCTTCCTGGTGGAGGTTATCGATATTCTGAGTGATGATGGCCTTAAGCTTTCCCTGTCTCTCAAGTCTTACGAGAGCCTTGTGAGCCTTATTGGGTCTTGCATCAGGATAGATGAGCTTACGCTTATAGAAATCATAGAAATCTTCAGGATGCTCCATGAAGAAATCATGAGCGATGATATCGATAGGTCTGTACTTGGTACCGCTCTCAGTATTGTAGATGCCGGCGCCGCTTCTGAAATCAGGAATTCCGCTCTCGGTGGATACACCTGCTCCTCCGAGGAACACGATATATTTAGACTCTTCGATCAACTCCTTGAGCTGCTTTATCTTGTCCTCACGGACACTGCCGAATCTGTCAATCCTTGTTTCCACTTACCAAACCTCAATTAATGAACATCGATTATTCCGTCACCGTCAAGGTCAACACCTTCAAGATCGCCGTGATCATGGAACATTCCGGCAGCGCCGAACATTTCCTTACCGGTAACTCTCTTGTCTTCGCGTCTCTGTTCGACAAGATTGCTCAAAGCCTTCCTGATCCTGTCAGGAGTCTTGATATTCTTAAGTTCAAGCACAGGTGAACTCTTATCAGCCGTAGTTAAGATTACAGAACCTACGCCGAATATCTTCTGCCAGATAGACTGCTTAAATGTGATATCCAAGACTCTGTATAAGAGGATCTCTTCTGAACTGATGTTGAAGATTCCCTTCTTATAATACAGTTTGTTCTGCGTGAAGCTGTAAATGGTAAAAGAGATGGGCATGCCGAAATATCTCTTTCTGTCCTGCCAAAGGATCTCTTCCTTCTCGGTAAGATTTGTAAGCTTATCAATTCTGCCCATAATTATTGCTCCCTTCGGGAAGGCATATTGCTCTTCACAACTTACATTATAATAAAAAACACTTTATGTGTACAAAGAAATCAAAAATGAAATGTAATATTAATATTACGCTATCAAGTGTTTTTCGTGTCTGAATTCTGCGTTCTGACGGGATCAACGATCTCGTTATAGTCGAAAAGTTCCTTATAGGCCTTTCTGGTCAAGGTCGTATAGCTCATCATCGCACGATCGACAAACAGGTAATTGTCTCCATAGATGTGATAAGGCGTAGCGCCGCCGCCGAAGAATATCCTGAATCCGCGGTTCTTAAAATATACCGCCCTGTCATCCGTACCATAGATATAATTACCGTTCGGATATACCAGAATGTGCACTTCTCCGAACAGGGTTCCTATCTGGTCCTGCCACTTTACGAAATCGTCGATGAGCACCTGCTTCTCGGTGTTTCTGCAGTCTTCGATATATGAATATGTGCATGAAGCAAACTTCCAGCCGTTATCAGCCAAAACGTTCTTGATCTCCATGACTTTTTCTCTGGCAAAATCAATGTCATCATTCGTGATGCCCGTAAGCTGAGGGAGATTTGCAGCGGACAATGCAGCATTTCTGTCTTCGAGTTCTCCTGCCGCAACAACGTATCCGAAGCATGCTTCATGGCCGCTTACAGAGATGATTCCCTTGGCGCCGTCATAAGTGAAGTCCGGATGCTTTTCGACAAAGACATCAAGAAGGCCGATCGCTTCAGCCGTTCTGCTGACTACAGTCTCACCCGCATTATTCTGGTATTCGCCGCAGACCTGGTTCTCATCGTTAAGCACAAGTCTTCTGCATGTTCCGCATCTGTAATCCGCCACACCATACTGGAGGTCTTCGATAACGACGATCAAAGGCTTCTTGCCCTTGGGCACCTTAAGATTACGCTCCAAAAGGAATGTCGGATCGCTCTGGTCGATCAGGTCTTCGACATCGACAAGGACATATCCTCTTTCATAGAGATTTTCCAATATCTTCTCGAATTCCCTTGCGGTCAGATGAAGATTCGTATTGCTTGAATGATAACGGCCTGAGAATGCGACTTCGGTATCTGCAATAAGAGATCTTACGCAGATGCACTCGATCTTGCCCCTGTATTCCTTGACCTCGCTTGTGTGCGATGTGGCAGTCAGGAGATTGCTCTTGATCATTTCATCTTCAGGGAATATGACCGCGAGATCAGAGAACAGGCTCTCTGCGGAATAGAACTTATATGTGTCAAGGAGATGCTCTCCTTCGGCCATCATGGGCTCATACATCGTTTCCTTGATGGCTGCTATCCGCTTTCCGCTGTAGTCACCTACAAAGCCGTCATAACTGGTATTGACCTGTGTATACTTCTTTACTGCTGCGATGTAATCGCCCTTCTCGAGTGAAGTCTCTGCTGTCTGTACATCACCTGTAGCAGTCTCAATGAAATCCAACTCACGAAGGAGCGGGTTTGCGGTAGCAGAGAAATTACCGATCGGCTGAAGCTGCTCGAAAAAGTAAGTAACTACCGGTTTCTCGACCTTGCCCAAAAGGAATTCTTCACAGATGCCGTAAAGTCTCTCGGATACGACAGAGCTCGTAAGTTCCTTCATGGAATCGAGGAAATTAATATCACTCGGAGTAAGCACGTAACGGTTGCTGATGATTCGGTTGCAGAGCTCATCGACGTGCTCTCTTACGATATTCTGCATGTCATCGAGCATCTGGATGCGCGTTGCATTGGATGCCTGGTCGTCAGGAGATGACTTCAGGACCTCATCCTGAATGCCGCGGTAGATATCAAGCGCATCACCGTAGCGGCCTTCGTTTATTGCGAGTTCGAAGCTCGGAACCGTCTCAAGTTCGTAAGCATTCTTTCTTCCGAGAACAAATGTCGTTATCGTTAATGCGATCAGCATGACAGCACAAAGGACGGCTGCTATGGTGTAGCCTCTTGTGTCCTTTATCTCGTCTTCTGCGACATAATACTCGGAAGAAAATACCGTCACTTCAAATCATCAAAGCTAACCTGCTTTGCCTCCAAAGAATTTTCCTTTATGTAGTAGCCTATAGCAGGCACCTTGCGGATCCTGTAATACTCGGGATCCTGTACATCGACTTCCGCAAGGCGCGAGAGCGATCTCAGCACTGAACCCTTCTTCGATGCGAGGAGCTGAACGCCCTGTGTCGTTCTCGTAGTCTTAAGAGGGATCAGCGAAGCCTTAAATACTGCAGCTTTATCAAGCGTGTTGGTAACAATAAGATCCGGATCCTCTTCTTCATCAAGGAGGATGAATCCTACTGCCTTGCTGCCGTCAAAGTAAGCATTGATGAGCTTCTTTCTGTTCTGCTTCGTCTCATATGCGGAGATGGGGAATCTTGCAGCCTTACCGTTCTCGAAAGCGATAAAGAGGATGCCCTTATAATCTGTCGTCGAGATCATGAACATCGGTCTCTCACCGTCTTCCATTTCGAGCTCACTGTTAAGGAAGTGACCGAGATCACCCGGCTTCGTATCGGAGAAGTCGTAAACGTGAGTCTTATAGAGATTGCACTTGTCGGTGAAGATCAGGAGATCTGACTTATTCTCGCACTCGAATCCCATGAATATCTCATCGTCATCCTTGGTCTTAAGTTCGCCGGCACTCTGAAGTGACTTCATTGTGTGCTTCTTAAGATAACCGTGACGCGTAAGCATGAGATGGAGCCTGTAATCAGGAATGACAGCCGATTCGACAAATGTCTCTGTCTCCTCTGCGCCTACGAGCTCGGATCTTCTCGGCTGGCCGTACTTCTCGGCAACTTCCTTCAAAGTCTTTGCAATGAGGTTGTTGATCCTTCTGGGGCTTCCAAGGAGATCTTCGGTATCAGCGATATCGGCCTTCAGCTTATCCCTGTCGGAGATCCTGTTTAGGATGTACTGCTTGTTGATGTTGCGGAGCTTGATCTCTGCTACGTATTCAGCCTGTTCCTCATCGATGCCGAAGCCTTTCATGAGGTTAGGGATAACGTCAGCTTCGAGTTCTGTCTCTCTGATGATCTTGATCGCCTTATCAATGTCCAAGAGGATTACTGCGAGACCATCAAGCAAGTGCAGCTTCTTCTTCATCTTATCGAGGTTAAATGAAAGCTCACGGCAGACGCATGTTCTTCTCCACTTGAGCCATTCATCAAGTATCTGGGCAATACCCATTACTCTCGGCGAACCGTCGATAAGGATATTGAAATTGCATGAGAAAGTATCTTCGAGCTTGGTGAATCTGAAGAGCTTTGTCATGAGCTGTTCGTGGTCAGTACCGCGCTTGCAGTCGATCGTGATCTTAAGACCGTCAAGGTCAGTCTCATCACGGATGTCGGCAATCTCCTTGGCCTTACCGCTCTTAACGAGATCAGCGATATTATCAATGATCGCCTCAACGCTCGTGGAATAAGGTATCTCAGTGATCTCGATGAGATTCTTTGCCTTATCTACCTGATACTTGGCTCTGACGGAGAATGTGCCCTTACCGGTATCGTAGATCGCCTTCATCTGCTCTTTGCTGTAAAGGATCTTGCCGCCGCCGGAGAAATCAGGCGCAGGCATGATCTCCAGAAGATCGGTATTGGGATCTCTCATATATGCTTCAGTAGCAGCGCATACTTCAGCAAGATTGAATGAGCAGATATTGGATGCCATGCCTACGGCGATACCCTGGTTCGCATTAACGAGAACTGCCGGGAATGTCGTAGGAAGCAATGTGGGTTCTTTGAGAGTACCGTCATAGTTATCAACCATATCGACGGCATCTTTGTCTATGCCCTTGAAGATCTCTTCACAGATCTTCTCGAGTCTTACTTCCGTATAACGGGGTGCAGCGCACTGCATGTCTCTGGAATACTGCTTACCGAAGTTACCCTTCGAATCAACGAAAGGATGCAGTAACGAGCCGTTACCTCTCGTAAGTCTTACCATCGTATCGTAGATGGCCTGGTCGCCGTGAGGATTGAGCTTCATCGTCTGTCCCACTACGTTTGCGGACTTGGTCCTGTTGCCGCCCAAAAGGCCCATCTTATACATTGTGTAAAGGAGCTTACGGTGTGAAGGCTTGAAGCCGTCGATCTCGGGAATGGCACGGGATACGATGACACTCATCGCATACGGCATGTAGTTGATCTCGAGCATCTCCGTGATCGGCTGGTCTATAGCCGGCATGTCCTTCGCATTGCTGTCTGTAAGCTTTGCTTTCAGTGAATCTGAATTGATATCTTCTTTTTTCTTACGTGCCATTTACATCACCCTAAATCAAGCATATCGAGGTACTTCTTTCCGTCCATCTCGATATGGAGTTTTCTTCCTGCGAGGTTATCTCCGAGGAGAAGATCGAATATTTCTGCCGTCTTCATTGCATCTTCGGGGCAAGCCTTGATGAGTCTACGAGACTTCGGATTCATCGTTGTCTTCCACATCATCTCAGGCTCGTTCTCACCCAAACCTTTGGATCTCTGGATCGTGCAGAGCTTGGGATCTACCTTGGATAAGATCTCTGCCTTCTCCTTCTCGTTAAACGCAAAGAATGTCTCTTCCTGCGCATTCTTTCCCTTGGGTCTGTATGTGATCTCGAAAAGAGGAGATTCGGCAACATAGACATATCCCTTCTCGATAAGAGTTGGAGTAAGCCTGTAGAGCATCGCAAGGATAAGTGTTCTGATCTGGAATCCGTCGACGTCGGCATCGGTGCAGATTATGATCTTGTTCCATCTGAGGTCATCAAGATTAAATGCGCTCATGTCCTTTGTGTGCTTGTTCTTGATCTCGACACCGCATCCCAATACCTTAAGAAGATCCGTGATGATCTCACTCTTAAAGATGGTGGCGTAATCAGCCTTAAGGCAGTTCAAGATCTTACCTCTGACAGGCATGACAGCCTGGAATTCGGCGTCACGGCCGAGCTTAACGGAACCCAAAGCGGAGTCACCCTCTACGATGTAGAGCTCGCGCTTTGCAACATCCTTTGTTCTGCAGTCAACGAACTTCTTGATCCTGTTGTTGATATCGACTTTGCCCATGAGGGTCTTCTTAATGTTGACCTTAGCCTTCTCGGCATTCTCACGCGCACGCTTGTTTATGAGGATCTGTTCGATGGTCTTAGCTGCAAAGTCCTTGTTCTCGATAAACCAGATCTCGAGGTTGTCTCTGATGAGCTGAGTCATGAAGTCCTGGATGAACTTGTTGTTGATGGCCTTCTTTGTCTGGTTCTCGTAAGATGTCTGTGTTGAGAATGTATTGGTAACAAGGATCAATGAATCAGCAACGTCCTGGAAAGTAATCCTGGACTCATTAGCCTTGTATTTATCCTTAAGCTTGATCTGCTTGTCGATCTCGGCTACAAAGGCATTCCTGACAGCCTTATCCGGTGAACCGCCGTGCTCAAGGAAACTGGAGTTATGGAAGTATTCCAGGGCATTTACTTCGTTATTGAAGCAGAAAGCCACTTCAGCCCTGACCTTGTACTCGTCACGGTCTTCCTTATCACGGCCTCTGCCCTCACCCGAGAATGTGTAGGTATCGGTAAAGCCCTTCATGTCGCTCAATTCATCGACATATCCCTTGATTCCGTCAGGATACATGAATGAGAATTCTTCGCCTGACTCGGCATCCTTAAGGATGAATTCGATTCCGCTGTTGATAACGGACTGGCGCTTGATGATATCCTTAAATGTCTCAAGAGGAATAATGATCTCTGTAAATACCTCTGTATCAGGCTTCCAGCGCTGGATAGTACCGGTTCTCCTGAATCTGTAAGGTTCCTGCATGAGCTCTGTTACAGGTACGCCCTTCTTAAAGCCCATCTCATACTTTGTATGATCTCTGAATACGGTAACCTGGAAGAATTCAGACGCGTACTGCGTAGCGCATGCGCCGAGACCGTTAAGTCCCAATGAGAATTCATAGTCACCGGAAGAATTGTTGTTATACTTACCGCCCGCATAAAGCTCGCAGTATACGAGTTCCCAGTTGTATCTCCCCTCTTTGGCATTGTAATCCATAGGGATTCCGCGTCCAAAGTCCTCAACTTCAATGGTACCGTCTGCAAATCTCGTGATGATGATCTTATCGCCGTGACCTTCCCTGGCCTCGTCGATAGAGTTCGAAAGGATCTCGAAGAAAGAATGAATGCATCCTTCGAGATTGTCTGAACCGAAAATAACAGCCGGACGAAGTCTTACACGATCTTCGCCCTTGAGCATCGAAATACTCTCGTTGCCGTAATCTTTCTTACCCGGCATATTCCACCTGACTCCTTATAAATAAATAATATATATGTATTTGATTTTTCGATTATAACACAAAGATTTCGATATCCTTCAAGGCAAGATCCACACAAAAACAAGGTTGTCCCAAAAACGGACAACCTTGTCACAATAAACTAAAAAGACTTTGATCAAATATTAGGGATCTCCTCAGGAGCACACTGGGTAAACTCCATCGGAATGCCCCTTCCCGGATATGTAAACGGGCCGTGGTAAACGAGATTAAACTTAAATGCAAAGTTGTAATACTCGGGAGTTACAACGATCTGGAACGCGTTTGACAGATTCCGTCCCAAATTGCCGCAGCAGACAACATGGGGACCTGCAGGAAGCATTATTCTTACAGACTCCTGGTTTGTGATCCTGCCATAATCAAGGCCGTCAATTACAATGTCCATAGGTGCTGACGCATAAAGCGGATAAAAGCATCCCATTCTGTAGATCAGGACCTGGCCTGCATACGAATAAGCCTTCTTGCATGAAGGACAAGGAAATCCTACGGTAAGGTCCCTCTTTATATCATCAGAAACGCGGCCGCAGTCAGGACAGCGTATCCTGAACTTCCTGCTCAGAGGAAGAGTAATATTGGCTCCGTCCATAACCGGCTGATAATAAGGTATTGATGGCTGTTCAGACTGAGGAACAGGATTTGCCTGAGGTGCCGGCGCAGGAGCGGATTGAGGAGCAGAAGCACCGACAGGTGTTCCGCATACCATACAAAAATTGTTTCCTTCTGCAACAACAGAACCGCACTTAACACAATTCATAGTAATCTACCCCCTTGATACTGATTAATGTGATTATAACATTGGTCAATATTATTTTACTTATTGTCCTGATACATCTGAACGGCTTCATAGAAATCACGCGCGTCGCCGTACTCGATATACTGCCTTACCTTCTTAATGCTGGATACGTTGCGCATGGAAGGCGGAATATGGCCGTCATACTTCTTAAGCTCGAATTCAATATGATTCTTTCTTGCCTCAAGCTCTCTGAGTCTTGATTCGATATTATACCTTTTCTGAATCAAGTTGCTCTCGTTCTCTGCGAGCTGTGCATTAAGGGCGTTCCTTTTTCTGGGAGCATATACGCCGCCGATGATAAGGACCACGACTTCGGCAATGAAAGCCAGAAGATACACTAAGCTTTCAAAAGCTTCGAAATATCTGGTATTGAGAGAGCCGCTTCCTAAGAAAGCAAAGAGCGCGATCAGGGCAACGACGAGTGCTGCGATCTGCGAATATATCAAGAACGGCCAGAAGAACTTGAACGCCGAATGCCTGGGGCTGTTTGCAGGAATCGTATAGCGCGGCAGATCTCTCTCGCAACCGGAGATCTCTTCATTAACCTCTTCCAATTCACGTAACTTCTTTTCGATACTTTTGGCAATCTCAATACTCTCTTCTGCCGTAAGAGCCTCGTGAACGACAACCTTCGTACCGCATTTTCTGCAGAAATCATCGGAATCACGCAATTCTGCGTGACAGTTTACGCAATACTTCATAATACCTATCCTCCTTTATCCGAATAAAGTTTATCAAAAGGGGTATTTGCGGACAATAATTTCCGGATATCGGCGGAGTAAAATCGGAAAGCACCTTTTTATGCAAAGTATTCAAATAAACCAAAAGCGCTCCGTTATTACACGAAGCGCTTTTTGATGGTGAGCCATGGGGGACTCGAACCTCCGGCCCACAGCTTAGAAGGCTGTTGCTCTATCCAGCTGAGCTAATGACCCTGGAGCGAGTGATGGGAATCGAACCCACGTGGTCAGCTTGGAAGGCTGAAGTTCTACCATTGAACTACACTCGCGTATCGGCACTTAAATCAAGTGCCTATGTATATTACACTAAGGTTCGAAAATAATCAACCAAGAATTTTAGTTAGGCATCTTACCTGAGAGATAAGTCTCAGAAATGAAGTAACCGTCCTGTGTCTTATACCAGATACCATTAGCTCTGGCAACCACGGTAATAGACTGTCCTCTTGTCAACTTTGCAACGATATCATAAGAAGTTCCCGGGCCGTTTCTGACGTTAAGGAACTCTCCCTTGGAAACCTTTACATAATATGTGGCAGGAGCCTCGAGCTGAGTCTCTTTCCAGTTAACTTCAGTATTATTCTGCATCGGTCCGGAATACTCGGTAAGAGTTGTTGTCGGAGCTGTGGTGGTGGTGGTAGTGGTAATCTCGGAAGTCTCAGTCTCGGTCTCAGTAGGTTCCGGCTTCTTTCCTCCGCAGGCTGCAATACCAAGGCACAAAGCACCGATAGTCATTGCTGCAATAAGTGCTTTTGTAAATTTCATTCTATTCACAATAATCACCTCCACATAAGTGTGTGCATAATCATTTACTGTATTATTACACATTTTGCGTGTAAATTTATTTAATTTTTGTTACATCTTAAGGCAAATTTACATTATTTCAAAGAAAATTCAAAATCAGCTGCTATTTTACGTCCTCTTCCAGGATGTAAAACGCCTCGTGATCCCTGTACCTGCCGTTGATATGCATGTAAGAGAACCTCTGCCCTTCATAATGGAATCCTACCCTCTTTACAAGGTTCAGCGAAGGCTCATTCTCCGGCAGGATAAACGCCTCTATCCTGTGCATCTTATACTCGTCGAAAACAAATGCCATAGCACCCTTCAAGGCTTCAGTCATGTAGCCTTTGCCGGTCTGATCCTTATCAAGATGGTACCCGCAGGCGCATGACATCATTCCGCCGAAAGCAAAATTGAAGAAAGACACCCTTCCTATTATCTCGCCTGTCTCCTTCAGGCATATCCAGAGAGGAACGAGGCTCCCGTCAAGAAAACAGTTATAATCATAAGCAAGATACTTCTTCTGCATGGAGACGGTAAAGTAATCGTCTGTATGCGTCTGTGCAAACTTCTTATGGAATTCCCTGTTCTTTTTAAAGTAATCCGCAACGCGCGGAGCCTCGCTCTTGCGCAGCACACAGAGTCTTAACCGCTCAGTCTCAAGAGCAAGAACCTCACATCTGTTCCTGTCTTTGGCTACGGCGTATCCTGACCTGGACATAAGCAAAGCTGGTTACCCGACCTTATGTGGTCTCAGAAGATTCAGAAGACTCGGAAGGATCAGAAGAATCGGCAGTGTCGGAAGTCGTTGCTTCAGGCTCTGCAGGAACCTTGCCGGCGAGGATCTTATCCTTGGCATACTTTCCGGACTTTGAGATCAAGCCCTCAGGCCAGTGGGATGCCTTTTGATCCGAATTATATCTGTCAGATACGAGAGCAAGAGCATTAGCATCATTATCGACGGTGCTTCCAATAGCATAGTTGCACCAGGAAATGTGATTCTCTCTGAAGAACTCGATCCAGTTGTCGCTCTCGAGATAATAAACACCGCCCTTGCAGTTCTCGCTGCAAAGACCCCATTCGGATACGAATACGCAAACATTCTTGTCGATGGCTTCCTTGATCTTGTCTCTCTGATCCTGCGACTGGGAACCGGAGAAGATACGGCAGCCGTAAGCTATATTGTTAAACTTGAGCTGTGCCTTGGAAGCTTCTTCGATATCGAGTCCCTTGTTGGCAGTTCCGACAATTACAATGGAATCAGCGCTGTTGTCCCTTATCGCAGTGATAACTTCGGATACGAACGGCGCGATCGACTTGGCCCATTCATCCTTGATGGGATTCTCTTCATCAACTGTTACAGGCTCATTAGATACTTCATAAATAACATTTGGAACATCAGCATATATCAGTGACAGTCTGGTAAAGAAGTCTACCGCTTTTTCCTTGTTCTCATCAGCACTCTTTTCATATCCCACATTCCAGTCAACGATTACATAAACGCCCTCGTTTATGCACATGTCGCAGAACTTGCAGATGGGATCGAAATACTTATCGGGTTCCTTGAGATAACCGTTATTCTTGTCACCCTTAATGGTAAGTCTGATAACGTCGCAGCCCCAGTCCTGAGCAAGAGTCTTAACAGCTTCGGAAGTAAAGAAATCACCGCACTCTTCGATTCCGAAAGTACTCATTCCTTTAAGGACTACCGGATCGCCTTTACTGTTGAGGATGTTTGCATCTTTGATTGACAGTTTGCCGTTTGTCTTTACTATGCTTTCCGTAACGACTGCAGAGCTGAACGGTTCAGTAAGTTCCGGTCGAATGGTTGCTGATGTTTCGGTTGTCTCTGTTTCAGTCGGTGCAGTTGACGGTTTTGTGGACGGCAATGTTTCCGGACCAAGGTTTGTCGAGCAGGATGAAAGCAACAAAGCCCCTGATATAATAAATACGGACATTCCGTAAGTTAGTTTGTTCATTAAAAATTTACCTCTCAAAGCAATCAAAATATGTAAAATTTCATTTCATTTCTACATTTTGACTGTATAATCAAAAGTATTATAGAGCAAAATACACCAAAATCTAATATAAAGTAAGGTTATTTTGGTGAGAGTGATGTTTTTTTTCAGATTTTAATCTATAATATTGTTGAATATACGATAGTAGGAGCTAACATTATGGGACGCACCGACGCTTTGAAAGACAAAATCCTAAAACTCGGATCGAAGCAGAAGCTTGGCGCACTTATGAAGTACGCAGACAGCCAGGAAGATGACGTTCGCATGACTGTAGCGATGGCTATGGGAATGTGCCCTAGTTATGAATCAGGAATGGCGCTTATTCCTCTTTTGCGTGATTCTTCCCCTATGGTAAGAGCAGCAGCAGCTACTGCAGCAGCTGACATTCATGCAAAGCACTGCGAAGAATATGTTAAGAAGCTCGCTTTTGCTGATTCAGACCCTAATGTAAGACAAGTAGCAAAAGCTGCTTTCGATAAGCTCAAGGACAGCGTAGTCTGATAACAGATAACGTAATGAATTAAGGGCGCTCAATGAGCGCCCTTTTAATTTGCTTGTTTAATTTCCATTTGGAGAGATTGATATTGGTTTGCGAGCGATTTCCGCACAAGCGAAGCGCGGAGGATCTTAGCGAGCAAACTAAGATCAATCTTCAATAGGTACTATCTCATCCTTATCCTTGAAAATGTGCTTTTCAGGAATAACGCCTCTTACTCTTGAGAGAGGATATACGCGGCAGCCTCTGCCGATTACCGTACCGGGATTAAGAACGCTCTGGCAGCCGACTTCAACGTTGTCGCCTACGATCGCAGCAAACTTCTTAAGGCCTGTCTCGATTACCTCATCACCGTTCTTAACACAAACGAGAGTCTTGTCAGACTTAACATTGGATGTGATGGCGCCGGCGCCTAAGTGTGACTTGTATCCGAGGATGGAGTCACCGACGTAGTTATAGTGAGGAACCTGAACGTTGTCGCTGATGATTACGTTCTTAAGCTCCGTAGAGTTTCCGATTACGCACTTTGAACCGATGAGAGCGCTTCCTCTGATGAATGCACACTGACGTACTTCAGTCTCAGGTCCGATGATGCAAGGGCCTGCGATATAAGCGGAATCAAAGACTTTGGCACTCTTTGCGATCCAGATATCTTCTGCCTTCTGCTCATAGATCTCAGGATCGAGCGTAGGTCCTAACTTCAGGATGAATTCCTTGATAAGCGGCAGTGCTTCCCAGGGATACTTCTTGTCCTCAAGAATAGGTGCTGCAAGCGTGTGGGTTAAGTCGATAAGATCTTTTGTCTCAATCATTGTTTTATATCCTTTCTCCCCTGCCGGTCATCTGCAGGGCTATTAGAATCATCAGTTGACAGCATATACCGTTACAGGTATCTCTGGGGGATTCTGTCTCTCGACACGGAAGTAAACATTTCTGTCCTTGCTCGAGATCTCGATCGGCAGATTGAAGATTCCTACGTCGCCGGACTGTAACTGGCTGTAGTTGATCGATGCTACGATATCATCAGCCGTAAGAGAGTTGATCGTGCTCGCACGTCCGACGATCTCAAGATCGACAGAATCGATCGGGTATGTGGGTTCCACATTATCGGGCAGATCATCGTCAGTATATTTGCTGATCGGAACAGTAATGTTTCTGGTAACTACAGGGTCAGTGATTACCTGGATATACATCCAAAGTCCGAGAGACATGAAGAGCGATAAAACAAGGAAAAGGATCCTTGTTACCGTACCGACTCTCTTGGAGTTGGACGTCTCATCAGCTACTTTCGTCCTGATCGAAATGGGTACTGCTGCTTCGCCAGCGACTTCAACCTGTGTCGTAGCAACGATAGGGTCAGGCGTAGGCGAAGTCTTTGTTGTCTTGGAAGCGTTCTCGACTTCTTCCTGGCTTAAAACGGAATCCTGGTTTGAATCCTGATTGCCGCGGAGTTTGTCCAGGATCTTGCCGATGAATGTCTTGTTCTCAGCGCCGTATTCCTTAAGTCCGAGGAGATAAGAGAGATTGGCTTCAAGCTCTTTTGTCGATCTCATCTCGAAAAGTCTGCCGTTAACAGCAATCGAGGTCTTACCTCTCTCTTCGGAAACTACTACTGCTACAGTATCGCCCATTTCGCTGGCTCCGACTGCTGCTCTGTGACGCGTGCCTGCGCGTTCAAGAGAATGCATCGTTACCGAGAGCGGAACGTGGCATCTTGCTGCAATTATTCTGCCGTCTCTTATAAGAAGGCCGCCGTCATGCATCGGAGAACCCTTATAAAAAATGCTCTGGAGAACTGAACTGGTAACCTCTGAATCAAATGTAACAACATTCTCCTGTGAAAGGAGCTCGTCGAGCTTAGTCTTTCTCTCGATAAGGATCAATGCGCCTGTATAAGTTCTGGACATCTCCTTACAAGCTGAGCTTATCTCCTTGATAAATGAAACAAGCTCTTCCCTTGTCATCTTAGCTTCACTGTGTCTGAAGGGATTTGCCGCAGAAGACGTACGGAGACCGATCGTCTCAATGGCTCTTCTGAGCTCAGGCTGGAACAAAACTACGAACAGGATCGCAACGATATAAAGCACGCGGTTAAAGAGGAACCCGACCATGTCGAGCCCGATAAGGCCGCAGAAAGCTACGAAGATCAATACGAAAACGATACCCTTGATAAGCTGCCATGCTCTTGTCTGTCTGATGAACATCAGGAGCGTATAGAAAAGGAAGGTTACGAGAGCAATATCGACCGCATATCTGATGAAGTCCCAAGGGCTGCCGAAAAAGAGCGTGCCCTTATCAAGGCTGTTAAAAAGCTCGCCCAGGAATTCAAATATCTGGCTGATGATAGATGTATTTGACATCGACCCATGTCCTTCTTTATGCGCTTATCTTATTTAGTATAACATAAGGCAATAAATTCAATGTCGGAATTTTTAAGTGATTTTGATTATTTGCCGGTCTCCGAAGCCTCGGTAAAATACGTCGGCTTGGTAGCTTCAGCCTTGAATTCTTCATATGCCGCAGGCGTCATACCCTTGTCGGAACCCTTAAGGAGCGCCTGAAGAACGATGAATGCAACGCAGTTTACCCTGATCTGGAGTCTGTCGCCCGTGCAGTCTATCTCGCCGTCGCCGTCTCTGTCCACATCGTCGCCGATAAGGAGCGGATCAAGGAAATAAGCGCAGTCCGAAGGAGTTCTCCTGACCTTGCCGCCAAAGTCCTGAATATTAAGGTTCTTCGTCTCCTTCATCTTTTCGAGCTCAGTGTAGTTATAGTCGTAGCTCTCGAAATAAACGATCGAGATACCTCTGTCATCGAAAGGCTTATAGTCGGAAATCGTGTTGGGAAGCTCGTTGAAAATGTCCTTGTAACCGTCATCGTTAACATCGAACTTCAGGCCGGACTCGTTGTAGTAAAGGTCAAAACGGTAATAAGTATAGAGAGGATTTGCAAAGCAAACGTCATAAGCCTGATAGAGCTTTCTTCTCATCTCGTACTTCTTGGTCGTTATGAGCGATTTAAAGCCTGCCGAAGCATAGACTTTGTCGCCTGCATATAAGCTGTCGATGTCGTACATAACATCAATGCTGAATAAAACGTCACTCTTAAGAGAAGCGCAGAATGCCTCAGCACCGGCCTGTTCATCAGTACCGGCACCGAAGAAAACGAACCATACGTCATATGCAACGTTCTGATAGTCCTTAAAAGCCTTAAGTGCCGTAAGAACACAAGCCGTTCCGGAAGCATTGTCGGAAACGCCGTCAAAAATATACTTCGGGCGCTCTGTCGGTTCAGCGCCTTCCTCAGTCTCCTTCGGTTCTTCCTTCTCTTCTTCCGTCGGAGCATATTCAGGCAGGAGCGCAGCGTCATAGTGAGCGCCGATTATCGCCACTCTGTGCTCGATCTGATACGTGCCGTCATCCTGGCGGCAGTAAAAACCTGTACCGGGGATCTTTACGATATAATTCGCAGAACTCTTCGTTACTGCTTCTTCGCCTTCGCCGGATTCTTTTGAGAAGGTCTGTACTTCGGGCGTATATCCGATCTCCTTGATCTTACCCGAGATATAATCACCCACAGCACTCTCACCTTCGGAATAAGCAGTCCTGTCCGGGAACTTTGCAGCTATCTCTCTGGCGATGTCCGCGCCATAAGTACCGTAATCGGCAGCTTTTGTCGAAGCCGCATCAGTCTTTTTGCAGGAAGTCAGAACAAGCGGTCCTGCCAGAACCGCAAAAGACAAAGCTGCAGCTATTAACTTCGTAAACCTGATATTGCTCATAACTTCGCTATTATACCCTAAGTTTCCTCATCTTTTGAGGCAACTTGTGAGGATGCAGCCGTAATGTTCTTCAAACGCTCTTCCAATATGGCCAGAGCTTCATCCGTGGAGGGGTTCGAGATCGCCCAGCTTCCCTTGCCGTCTGTCTCTTCATAGCATACGAGTGCCTCGTTGGAAACAGAGCCCTTTCTATATGAATCCTTAAGGGAATTCATTATCGCATTGAAGCTTACGCCCTTAAGCTCCGTAGGAAGCCCCAGCTTAAGATATATTGCCTTGAAAGCAGGTCTTACTTTCTCGGGAACAGTTGCATAAAGGCTTAATGCCAATGCTTCTCCCTCCGAATAGTTCATGAACCTGAAATATCCTTCAATGGCTTCGGAGAGCTCTGAACCCAATGTAAGGAGCAGCGGGTTCTTCTTGTCGATCGCAGCCCTTGCGGCATATACGCGGTTTAAGAAAACCCTTATGTCTGAAGGCTTTGAGCCCGAGAGCTCGATAAGATCGGTAAGAAGGCCGAAATCAGCTAAGAGCGCATATCTTATGATCTGCGAATAACCGTTGGGAATGTACTTTTTGGGAACCGTCGAAAGGAATGTCGGATCGGCAAAGACAGCAGTCTGTGAAATAGCCACAGACGCAGTATTCTTGCGGCTTCCTGAGTTAAGGCAGGCCTTGTCGGCGCAGCACGTCTCTGCCATGGACGACAAGGTCGTCGGAACTGCGATGTAACGAGACTTTCCGGTGTAAAGAGCTGCAGCAAATGACGTGATATCAAGAACGGAGCCGCCGCCCAGGCCGATGATCCAGTCGTTGCTGTTAAGGCCGTATTCGTTAAGCTCCTTGATCACATTATTTACCTGGGAGAGATTCTTGTTCTGTTCGCCCTCTTCTACGGTAATAAGGCAAGTCTTAAGGTCCCTTAAGGCGAACTGCTTCTCAAAAGCATTGTAGTAATAAGCACTGACCTGTCTGTCAGAGATTATGGCGACCTTGATCTCGCGGCCGCTTAAGTCCTTATTGCCGTACTGTTCGAGTATAAAACCCGCGACAAATTCCTCTGCAATACCGCTTCCGGTAAAGCAATCGTAGCTTCTGTTGCAATCCAGTCTGTCCAAGATTCTACTGCTCCTTTAGCTTTAAAAAGTCAATTTGTATATTACCACAAAAGTGTTAGAATATACGCTCAGGTAAATTTATTAATAGAGGTTATGTATGAAAATAAGAACGAGATTCGCACCCAGTCCCACGGGATTTATGCATGTCGGCAATCTTCGCACCGCCCTTTACGAGTACCTTACAGCTAAGCACGAAGGCGGTACTTTTGTATTGAGGATCGAAGATACGGACCGTGAACGTTATGTCGAGGGTGCCACTCAGGTTATATATGACACAATGAAGCTTGCAGGACTTGAGCACGACGAAGGACCCGATATCGGCGGCGAGTTCGGTCCCTATGTCCAGAGCGAGAGGCTTTCGATGTACAAGCCCTATGCCGAGCAGCTCGTAGAGCAAGGCAAGGCTTACAGATGCTTCTGCACCAAGGAGCGCCTTGAAGCTCTTAAGGAGAATGCACCTGAGGGCACAGGCTACGACCGCCACTGCAGAGACTTATCTCCTGAAGAGATCCGGAAGAACTTAGATGCAGGAATGCCCTACGTCATCCGTCAGAAGATGCCCCTTACAGGCTCTACTTCTTACCATGACCTGGTTTACGGAGACATCACATTTCCCAACGAAGATCTGGACGATCAGGTTCTCATCAAGACAGACGGCTTCCCTACTTATAACTTCGCAAACGTTATCGATGACCACACTATGGGCATCACACACGTTGTAAGAGGATCCGAGTACTTATCTTCCACACCTAAGTACAATCTCCTCTATGAAGCATTCGGCTGGGAGATCCCCACATATATCCATCTGCCGCTCATCATGGGCAAGTCAGTTGACGAGGAAGGCAACGAAGTCATCTCCAAGCTTTCAAAGCGTCACGGCTCCACAGGCTTTATGGATCTTGTTAACGAAGGTTACCTCCCTGAGGCGATCATCAACTATATCGCACTCTTAGGCTGGGCGCCCAAGGATACGAGAGAGATCTTCTCCCTCCCTGAACTCATCGAAGCATTCGACATCAACGGCATCTCCAAGTCACCTGCCGTATTCGACTACGACAAGCTCTCTTGGGTCAACCAGGAACACATCAAGGCAATGTCCGATGAGGAGTTCTTAGAGCATGCTAAGCCTTTTTACGATGAGGCAGGCGTTGATCCTTCATGCTATGCGCTCCTTGCTGAGCTCTTGAAGCCCAGGATCGCCAAGTTCAATGAGATTACCGAGAAGCTCTCATTCATTAAGGAATACGGCGATTTCGACCTTGCTCTTTTCGAGCACAAGAAGAGTAAGTCCACATTGGAATCATCTAAGGAGATGCTCGAAAAGGCTATCCCCGTCCTCGAGAACTTAGATTGGGACAGGGACGCCATCACAGAAGCAATGAAGACACTGGCAGAGAGCCTTGAGGTCAAGAACTCAGTAGTTATGTGGCCTGTAAGAATCGCTGCAGCAGGCGTTGCGGTAACCCCCGGCGGATGCGCTGAGGTAATGCTCCTTCTTGGCAAGGAAGAATCTCTTAAGAGAATTAAATACGCTTATTCAAGACTTTGATCGGGAGAATATGAGAAATGGCTGAAAGCAAGAATTTTATTGAGCAGATCATCGATGAAGAGCTCAAAGAAGGCGGAAGAGTTTACGGTAAGAAGATCCACACCAGATTCCCGCCTGAACCGAACGGTTACCTTCACATCGGTCACGCAAAAGCGTTAGAGATCGACTTCGGTACCGCTGAGGCTTATAACGGTCTCTGCAACCTCAGAATGGACGATACGAACCCCACCAAAGAGGATGAGGAATACGTTGAAGCCATCAAGGAAGACATCCACTGGTTAGGTCACGACTGGGATGACCGCTTCTTCTACGCTTCCGAGTATTTCGAGAAGATGTATGAATTTGCGATCGAACTCATCGAGAAGGGACTCGCTTACGTTTGCGAGCTTACACCCGACCAGATGAGAGACATGAGGGGCGACACCAAGACTCCCGCTGTTTCTCCTTACAGAGACAGACCCATCGAAGAGAGCCTTGATCTCTTTAAGAGAATGAGAGCCGGCGAATTCGAAGACGGTAAGATGACGCTCCGCGCCAAGATCGACCTCGCTTCCGGCAACTTCAACATGAGAGATCCCGTTATCTACAGAATCAACCACCTGCCCCACCACAGAACAGGCACAGAGTGGTGCATCTATCCTATGTACGACTTCGCTCATCCTATTGAAGACGCACTGGAAGGCATTACCCACTCCCTCTGCTCTCTTGAGTTTGAAGCTCACAGACCTTTGTATGATTGGGTAGTTAATAACATTTCCGTAGAGTGCAAGCCCCGTCAGATCGAGTTCGCAAGACTCGGAATCACACACACGGTCCTCTCCAAGAGAAAGCTCCGTGCCATGATCGAAGCAGGTATCGTATCAGGATGGGATGACCCCAGAATGCCTACACTCTGCGGTCTCAGAAGACGTGGCTATACACCTGCTTCCATCCATAATTTCAGTGCAAGAAACGGCGTCGCAAAGGTCAACTCCGTTGTTGATTTCGCATTCCTCGAATACTGCTTAAGAGAAGATCTCAACGAGCATGCTCAGAGAGCAATGGCTGTCTTAAAGCCCATTAAGCTCATCATCGACAACTATCCTGAGGGACAGACAGAAGAGTTCGACGTCGAGAATAATCCTAAGGATGAGAATGCAGGCACACGTAAGGTCTCCTTCTCCAGAGAGCTCTGGATCGAAGAAGAAGACTTCATGGAAGTTCCCGCTCCCAAGTACTTCAGATTATTCCCCAGCAACGAAGTTCGCCTTAAGTCCGCTTATGTAGTTAAGTGCGTATCCTGCGATCACGATGAGAACGGCAACGTTACTGCAGTTCACTGCACATACGATCCTGATTCAAGGGGCGGCAATACGCTTGACGGCAGAAAGATCAAGTCCACCATTCACTGGGTTGACGCAAAGACTGCAGTTGACGGTGAGATCAGACTCTACGACAGGCTCTTTACAACAGAGCAGCCTGACCTTGCTGACTGTAACTATCTTGATTTCATCAATCCTGATTCATTGGAGATCATCAAGGGCGCCAAGCTCGAGGCATTCCTCGCTGACACCAAGCCTGCCGACAGATTCCAGTTCTTAAGAACAGGTTACTTCTGCGCAGACTCCAAGGATTCGACACCTGATCATCTCGTATTCAACAGAGCTGTATCTTTGAAGGATAGTTACAAACCGGAGTAAAACACATCGATAATTTAAGTAAAAAGGGCTGTCGTAACAGGCAGCCCTTTTGTGTTTCTTCAAAAATTCATACGATCAAACAGTTATATAAGCTCCTGCCTGAGCTTTCCACATGTCAGCGTACTTGCCGTTCATAGCAAGGAGTTGCTCATGGTTGCCTTCTTCAACGATCTTTCCTTCTTCAAGCATGAAGATGTGGTCAGCGATCCTTGTAGTTGACAGGCGGTGCGAAATGAAGATAACTGTCTTATCTCCTGTCGCACCGAGCATTGCATGGTTAAGCTGATACTCTGCAATAGGATCAAGCGCCGATGACGGCTCGTCAAGTATCATAAGTCCGGCATCCTTATAGAAAACACGCGCGATAGCAAGCTTCTGTGATTCACCGCCTGAAAGATTTAAGCCCTTCTCATCAAACTCCGTTGTAAGCATGGTATCAAGCCCCTTAGGGAGTCTCATGGCTCTGTCATAAAGGCCGCTGTCCTTAAGTGAAGATATTATCTTATCTTCGTCAGTATTTTCGAGAGGTGCAAGAACAACATTTTCCCTGACGCTTCCCGCAAAGATGTTGAAATCCTGAAATACTGCGCCTATTGAGTCTCTGTAGGATTCAAGATCGTATTTCCTTATGTCAGTACCATCAGCTTTGATCGTACCCGAGGTCGGATCGTAAAGGCGCATCAGGAGCTTAACAAGTGTAGTCTTTCCTGCACCGTTATAACCGACAAGAGCGATCTTACGGCCCGGCTTGATATAAAGACTAATGTCGTTAATTACACACGGAGCATCAGACTTATATGAGAAAGATACCTTCTCTAGATCGATCCTCTTTGCATCCTTCGCAGCTTTCTCATCGCCTTCTGAAACGATCTTGGGCTTTGTATTAAGGAAGTCCCTGATCTTCTGGATATAAAGGCTTGTCTCACACGAAGCTGGATAAGTCTCGGTAAATACACTCATGCCGTGCTTCAGCCTTCCAAAAGAATTGTAGAGTATCGCGAGCGTGCTTATCGAAACACTCTTTGTAACAACGGCCATGATGACCAGATATGCGATATAAATTGTGTCGCAGATAAAAAAGTTCGCGATATGCTTTCGCATGAACTCGATAAAGAAACGCTTTCTCGAATACTTCTTATCGATTTCAACTATCTCTTCAGACGCTTTGTCAAACCTGTCATACATTATACCTGCAACGCCAGGGTTCATTCTGAGTTCCTTTGCATAATCACTAAGGTAGAACATACGCTCAATATAATTGCGCTTACGCTCCGAAGGATTCCTCTCGATCCTTGCTTTATAGTTGACCTTAATGAACATCTGGTTGAACACATAACTCATAATGAATGAAGCAATTACGAAAAGGATCGATGGCTTATCTTTCAGGATGAAGTAGATTCCATTTGAGGTAAAAGCAGTTAATCCGCTTAAGATGCTGATTACAAGACCTTCAACCTTATCAATCTGGTTATCCACCTCGGATAACGCCAAGACCTGAGAGTTATAGAACTCCGGATCATCGTAGCAGGAAAGATCGACCTTAGAAGCTCTCTCATAAAGCATGATCTTGATCTTCTCTTTTACTTTCGGACGTTCTTTCTCCATGATGTAGTCGCCTGAAAAAGCAGTAAATACCATGCCGAGTGTTATCGCTGCAGCGAGGACAATAATGACCCAAAAGACCTGCTCGAAAGGGTATCCCTTTTCGGCTGCTTCAAGCACGTAACCTATACCTACCGTATGCTCGAAAAAGATTGACAGCTGTCCTCTGACAGCATCAATCGCAGGTATAATAACGAATGCCGGTGAAGCTTTGAGCATCAGCTTCAAAAGAAATAAGTTGTTCTTCAAAACAACGGAGACCGGTTGTTTGGTCTTCTTATCTAAAGGAGCCTTTTGACCATTGCTCATAAGATCACCTCCTCTTCATTTTCTATAGCAAGGTAATTCATCGCCTGACGCTTATACATCTCGCAGTATCTTCCTCCGAGCGCGATGAGTTCCTTATGTGTGCCTTCCTCAATAAGGCGGCCATTCTCGAGCATGAGAACACGGTCGCAGTTTTTGACAGAAGACAGTCGGTGAGAGATAAAGAGCATCGTGTGTTCTTTACCTTCATTAATGATGTTTTTGAAAAGCTCATACTCTGCAATAGGATCGAGAGCACTTGAAGGCTCGTCGAAGATCTTTACGGGAGAAGGCTTGGCAAAGGTTCTCGCTGCTGCAAGTTTCTGATTCTGACCACCTGAGAGGACCGCACCTTTCTCATCGAATTCCTTGGTCATCATCGTATTGATACCTTCCGGAAACGACTCGATCTTATCGAGGATACCTGTCTTCCTGAGGCTGGACTTTACGACCTCCTCTTCGTTCTCAGCATGTCTTCCCATCATGACATTCTCTCTTACTGTCATTCCTAAGATTTTGAAGTCCTGGAATGTTGTAGCGAACAATTCACGGTAAGAGCGAAGCTCATATTCTTTGATGTTAATTCCATTTAATAAGATCTCTCCTGATAAAGGATCATAGAACCTTAGCAAAAGCTTGATGATGGTTGTTTTTCCGGCGCCGTTATGTCCGACAAGTGCAACTGCTTCATCTTTATTTATCTTGAAAGACATGTCCTTGATCGTCTCTTCATCCTTATATGAGAAGCATACATTTCTAAACTCGAGAGTCTCAAACTTTTCAGGAATGATTCCTTTCTGATCTTCAGGGATCTTCTCTTCATACTCCAGAAATCCACGGAGGTTATTTATGAAAAGTCCGTTCTTGATAAGCTTGCTGATGTCATCGAAAAGCCTGATAAGGATCCATGTCGCAGCAACCATAAGACTCGTCATGATGGTGAGTTGTGCGAGCGAAATCGTTCCTGCAACCTGCTTTTTGTAGAATGCATAGATAAGTACGCCTTCGAACATGACAGTAAAAGTAAACGTAATCTTCAAGACGTTCAGATTCATATTCGGGAACGCATACTTAACCGCAACTTTTATGTTTTCGGCAGTTGCTTCGCCGTAACGGCGTTTTAAGATGTCAAACACTTTGCTGAGCCTTATTTCTTTCGCGCCATCAGGAAGATACATCATTCTGTTGACGTAATTCAGCACCTTGTTGTTCGGTGCCTGCTCACGGTAACGCTTTAGCTCGTATTTGCTCTTCAGGTTGCCGAATACAAAGTTACCTATGATCGGTGACAGGATGAATACGACCGACAGCTTATCAATGTCGAACATCAGTTTAAAAACGCAGACAGTCGCAACAGCACCGATGATCGCACCGTTGAAACTTTTTACAATCTCCATTACTTTATCGGATGAACCGTCAATGGCCATCGTGTATTTGTTATAGAACTCCGGTTCTTCATAGCACCTGAGCTCAACATTTCTGGCCTTCGCAAAGATCTTTTTATAGATGCCGTTATGAAGCTTTGTACCTTCAATAATGAACGTGACCTGCTGCGTATAAGCATCGTAGATCTTAAGCACGAAAAGTATCGCTGCACTTATCGCGATAAATGAGAGGATTGGCTTAAGACCTTCTCCTCTGTCCAACGTTTCGATTATGATCCTCAGAAAATAGCCGTCAAAAAACACCCATTCTGCATAGCCGATAAGCATGCAGAAGAATGCGCCGATTAATGCCGGTTTGCTGAACTGTCCTGCCAGTTTTATGGCATAGACATCATTCTTGATCGTCTGCCATAGCGACAGTCTCTCCTTCTTGTTTTTCCCCATATATAGAATTATCCCCCAAAAGAAACATGCCACGTATTATATATTAAGGCTTTAACTTTCTTCAATGTATTTTTTGGGGTATCACATCACGTTTTTTATATCTCCGCTTTTTCAACGGAGCTGTATCACTGAAGGATAGTTACAAACTCGAGTAAGGTTTTAAAGTAATTAAGATAAAAAGCCCCTGTCATCTGACAGGGGTTTATTCTTTCACATGGAGTTCTTATCGTAAGTCGGCTGCTCGTATAAAGTCTTGCCAAGAAGCGTCATCGCCTGCTTAGGACAATGGTTTATGCACCTGTAACACATCGTGCACTTTGAAGAAGCAACAGCCTTGCCGTCTTCAATCTTTATATTTTGTGTCGGGCAGTTTTTCGCGCAGATGCCGCATCCGACGCACTTTGAAGGATCGATCTTAACCTTATCCGTATAGCCGGTTGTCTTGTTGTAGAACCAGAGTCTCTGACCGAATAATCCTGCGAGGTGCGCAGCAAATGACAGGCCTTCTTTAGGATAGCGCCCTTCCCTTATCTGCTTTGCCGCTTCGATAATGCGTTTATCTGCTTTCTCTATTACCGACTTATTCTGGTCTTTAGATTTCTTAAGCGCTTTGCAGTCGCCTATTGAGTCAGGCATTACAATCTGCAAGCCGCCTGTTATTACCGCTCCGTATTTCTTCAGAAGCCTTGCAGCACAACCCGTTCCATCACCCGCAAAAAGACCCATAGTAGTTATCAGAAAGATCTTCTTGCCTTTCCACGCTTCTTTGTGAATGTTTATGAAGTCTCTTACAAGATAAGGAATGTTCGAAAACATTGTCGGATAAGCAATTACCAGCTCATCACCATCTAAAGACTTCAGCGCTTCATCAGATTCTATGGGCGCCATTATCCCCTTATTTCCGAGCTCATCCAAGAGCAGCCCGACTATATGCTTCGTATTGCCCGAACCGCTAAGATATACAGCATTCATGAGACACCCTCCAAAAGCATCTTAAATGCTTTCTTCAGATAATCTTTTTTGGACATGTTGAATCTGAGCTTAAGGTATTCTTCCTTATCGTTTGCCATCGAGATGATTCCGGATATAGACGACCACATCATGATGACCGCAGGATAAATGTCGATGTCTTTTCTGACCGCGCCCTCTTCTATTCCGCTTCTGATAAAGTCGGCGATCGCCTCGTTAGTCTTCTCTCCGATCTCATAGATCTTCTTATAGATCTCCTGCTCCATGTCCATGGATATCTTGCTGAGCGTAGCCTTATAGAACATCGGGTGCTTCTCGAATTTATCAGCGATATCAAAGCAGAGCTGATAGTATCTTTTCTCAAAGCTTCCCATGCCCTCAGCTGCTTTCTTCGCATCCTCCAGGAGCTGCTCCATATACTTGCAGACTATGGAATCCCAAATAAGCTGTTTGCTCTTGAAATAAACGTAGAGAGTGGACTTGCTGATCTCAAGTTTTCCTGCAATGTCATCCATCGATGTCTCTTCAAAGCCTTTCTCTTCAAAAAGCTTCTCGGATTCTGTCGTTACCGTGTAATTATAAAGTTCAATCAATCTCTTCTTAGGCATACCTCTATCCCCCTAAAATCGAACTATCAGTACAATTATCGTACTACCAGTTCGATTTTATGTCAATAAGGAGCCTGTATAGTGGTTGGCAATTTTCGAGAAAACAACGGAATATTATCTGATCTCCGGGAGCTTTAGCATCCTGTCTAATGCTTCATTTACAATACTTCTCGGGCATGCGGCATTCATTCTGATGAACTGTCCGGCCTTCTTGCTGAAGAATAAACCGTCGGAAAACTTGATATGCGCTCTATCAAGGAAAAACTTATAAGGATCTTCAACGCCCATTTCCGAAGCATCTATCCAAACCAGATATGTGCCTTCGGTATCAGTCACCTTAAGCTTCGTGCCTGCAAGGCGCGACTTAACGAGAGCAATATTGCCTTCGAGATAAACATTAAGCTCATCCATCCACTTGTCACCGTATGTATAAGCGGCCCTCGTTGCAACAAGTCCCATTATGTTAAGACCATATGCGCCGGTCGTAAGAGCATACCTGTCCACCGCTCTTCTCATCGTGTCATCCGCTATGATTATGTTGGCAGCCTGAATGCCTGCGATATTAAACGACTTCGTAGCTGACGTGCATGATACCGTGATCTTCTTTATCTCTTCAGACAAAGAAGCAAACGGTATATGCTTGTGGCCGCTGTAGACAAAGTCTGCGTGGATCTCATCGCATACGATCACCATGTGATACTTAAGACAGATCTCGCCGACCTTAGTGAGCTCTTCTTTGGTCCATACGCGTCCGACAGGATTATGAGGATTGCAGAAGATCAGCATCTTAACGTTATTCTCACGGACCTTGTTCTCGAAGTCATCGAAGTCGATCTCAAATCGTGATCCTTTGCGTACCAGATCAGACACGACCAGATTTCTGCCGTTGCCCTTTACGGCTCTGCCGATGGGTCCGTAGAGTGGCTCGAAAATAAGGATACTGTCATTCTCCTTGGTAAGCGCACAAATTGCATCGGATATTCCGAGAACGACACCCGGCATCTTTAATACAGTCTTAGGATCAACGTCCCAGCCATATCTTCTCTTAAACCAGCCGGTGAGAGCTTTATCGTAAGATTCATCTGCTTCAGGATAACCGAACACACCGCGCTTTGCCTGCTCTACAAGTGCTTCTATTACTTCATCCGGGCTCCTGAAATCCATGTCGGCAACCCACATGGGAAGCAGATCATCAATCCCTTCGATTTTCTTATACTTAATATCTTCCGGCGTATTTCTATTAACTATTTCATCAAACCTGCTCATAACGTCTCCCCAATTATGCTATCTCATGTTACTAAAAAATAACTCCTGTACGAGTTAATTTGCGTCAGCAAATTGCTGTCTGAAGTACAGGAGTTATTTTTTAGTAACCAGCTAAGAACGCCTTCGTCCTCTCCTGCTTAGGATTTGTAACGAGCTCATATGCGGGGCCTTCTTCGACGATGACGCCGCCGTCCATGAATACGATGCGGTCTGCAACGTCTCTGGCAAAGCTCATTTCGTGAGTAACGATGACCATCGTCATCTTCTCCTGCGCGAGTTCCTTGATGACGGTCAGGACGCCTTTGGTGAGCTCAGGATCCAATGCGGATGTAGGTTCATCGAAGAAGATGATCTCAGGGTTGGTGGCAAGCGCTCTGGCAATTGATACTCGCTGCTGCTGGCCGCCTGAAAGGTTGCAGGGATATTCATCAGCCTTTGCTTCAAGATCCATCTTCTTAAGAAGGCCGTCGCAGATGGCATCTGCTTCTTCCTTGCTCTTCTTGTGGACGTGGATAAGAGCTTCGGTGATATTTCTTCTGACTGAGAAATGCGGGAAAAGATTGAAGTTCTGGAAGACAAGACCGAACTTGGATCTGATCTCTCTTTCGAGTTTCTTGTCGCAATATACAGAATGGCCGTCGACATCGTCACAGAGGACGTCGCCGCCTATTACGATCTTACCGGAGTCGACCTTTTCGAGAGTTGTGGCGCATCTTAAGAGCGTTGATTTGCCGCCGCCGGAAGGACCGATCACAGCAACTACTTCGCCGCGCTCGACCGTAATGTCGATGCCTTGTAAGACCTCCAGTTTATCGAAGGACTTGTGGATGTCTTTTATCTCAAGAACAATGTCGTTATTAACGTCAGACATTAAGATACCCCGCTTAAGAATAGTAAGACATGGATTTCTCCACGCGGTTCAAGATGAATTCGATAAGAAGATTCATCAAGTAGTAGAAAAGGCCCGCAACGATGAACGGCATGACCGACACCTGCTTCGATGCGGCTGCGGATGCCCTTGTGAACATCTCGGCTACCGAGAGGACCTGGGCAAGCGATGTATCCTTAACGAGAGTGATGATCTCATTTGATACTGAAGGCAATACTCTCTTTATTACCTGAGGCAGGATGATCTTAAAATATGTCTGTGCCTTCGAGAAACCGAGAACCGTTGCTGCTTCATACTGTCCCTTGGACATTGACTGTATTCCGCCTCTGAAGATCTCGGCAAAATAAGCAGCGTAGTTAAGAGAGAATGCGATGATGGTTGCAATGAATCTGTAGTCGTTTCCGAGGCTCACTCTAAACACATAATAAGGTCCGAAATATACAAGAAGGAGCTGAAGCATAAGAGGAGTACCTCTTAATACTGATATGTAGAGCCTGCATAAGAGAGAAACAACAGTGATCTTGGACATTCTTCCTTTGCAGATAAGAAGGCCCAACGGGATCGAGAATAATAAAGTCAGGCCAAAGATCGCGAGCGATAACCCGAAACCCTGTGTCAGCTGGCGCAGTGTCGCTACCATTGTTTGGATTGCCTGATTTGTTCCTTCCATACAGTTCCTCTGGGCTCAGAATCGAAGCTCTTTAACAGATTAAAGCAAGAGCTTGCACAGGCTTAATTGTATCATAAGAGGAGCATTAAGTTGATGTTGAAAAAAATTTGTGGAAGATTAAAAAAATTTTATTATAATGTTCAAGGGAACGCGCTGAAAACTTTTAGGGGAAATGGAAACACCAATGGAAAATAATGCAGACTCCGGCAACAACGGATATAGCCTGATAATGAAATACCGCTATGCCATAATGGGCATCGCGACCATTTGGATCTTTATTTTCCACACGTGGATACCAGTCTTTTACAATCCTTCAAACGGCTTTACCGAGTTCGTTCATAACGCTGAAGAATACTTCAGGATCATCGGTTATTGTGGAGTGGACATATTCCTGCTCCTGTCAGGAATGGGCTTAACATACGCTATCAAAAGAGGCTCACTAGCGAGGTTCTACTACAGAAGGATCAGACGAGTATTCCTTCCCTACCTGGCAGCCGCCCTCATCAGATGGCCGATAGACCAATGGTCAGTGCAAGAGTTTTTCGAGAATGCGACAGGGCTCTCTTTCTATATAAAGCATATCCATACTTTCTGCTGGTTCGTTCCCGCCATCATTACGCTTTATCTTGTTTTCCCGCTTTACTATAAGATGCTAACCAAAGCCAAGAGCAAACTGCTGTTCACTTCGCTCGCAATTACCGTATGGTTCCTGATAACAATCCTTGTACACGGGCATATGCGTTATGACCTTTACGGATTTACGAACAGGATCCCAGTCTTCCTGATCGGCATATATTTTGGTGAGCTGTCTAAAGAACCGAAAAGGAGCACATTTACCAAAAAGCATTATCTGGCCGTGATCGCCGTTTTTATCGCAGGTCTGTTCCTCGCTTACATGTATAACTTCAGAGATTTCGAGATAGTGATCCCCGGAGGCAAGGCAGTAGTACCTAACATTCTGATCTCCGTAAGCGTGTCTTTCCTTGTCGCGAAAGGATTCGCAATGCTTGACCGCTCATTACCCAAATTGGGAAGAGTCCTTAATGAGGCGTGTTGTTTCTGGGGAAAGATGTCTCTTGAAATGTATTGCATATTCATTTGTTTCCTGATCCCCTATTTCGTGATCAGCGTTCAGCTCCTGCATGATCTCAATCTCCCTATTGTTCTGATCAACATCGTTGTCTTCTCCATTACTTCGAGCATGTCCTGGCTTGTCAGTCTGACGTTTACTTATTTCTGGAAGCTCGTGGAACTTATCAGGAAGAAGAAAATAGCGGATAATAAGAAACATGAGCAGCAAGTCATCAATTAAGAATCCGGAAATCGGAAAAGAAAGCCAAAACGGTTTTCTGCTGGTCTCCAAATACCGTAATGCGGTCATGGGCATTGCGGCTTTATGGGTCCTCTTTTTCCATGCCTGGATCCCGATCACGCCTTTATCTACTGCAGAACACTTTAATCTCTTCGGTTTTATCGAGAGATATCTCAAAGCCATAGGCTACTGCGGCGTTGACATATTCTTGCTTGTATCAGGTCTCGGCCTTACATTTGCGATAAAGAAAGGTTCGCTTCTCAGATTCTATTACCGCCGTTTCAGAAGGATCCTCCTTCCGCCTCTTGTAGTATCACTTTTACTCTGGGGCATCTTCGGTTGGACTGCTCCGGAATTCCTCCGGAACATCAGCGGATATAATTTCTTCTTCAAGGACACAACGTGCTTCCTGTGGTTTATTCCTGCCATCGTTACTTTGTATCTGATCTTCCCCCTTTACTACAAGTTTTTCGAGAAAGCCGGCAACAAGTACTTATTCACGGCAGGAGCAATCGCTCTGTGGCTCGCCATCTCATTGCTCCTTCTGAAGATAATGCGTCCTGATCTCTATGGCTTTACAAACAGAATCCCGGTATTCATAATCGGAGTCTTGTTCGGATACATAACACAGAATAAAAAGGACATCGTGTTCACGGTATGGACCTATATCTGCCTGATGATCACTCTCGCATTGGGCCTGTATCTCGCATATCTGACTTCGATCCTGAATTACGGTTTCATCCTGCCTTACAGCAACATCCTGCCAAACTGCCTTATTGCAGTAAGCCTTCCTTTCCTCATCGCGAAAATACTGGATCTGGCAGAAAGACACCTCTCATTATTCGGCAGGATCCTTACTGTCGTGATCAGCTTCTTCGGAACATTCACGCTCGAATCTTACTGCGTACAGGAATGGTTCGTTAAGATCATAAACGATCTTATGGATGACGGCATTTCGATCCATCTTATCAACCTCGGAATGTTCTTCGTGATCAATGCGACAGCCTGGGTCGCAAGCATGCTGTTCAAGTATCTGTGGGAACTCATAGAGCTTCCTTTTAAGAAGAAAAAAGCAAAAACAAAAGCAAATTAAAAGGGCTGCTTCAATACTGAAACAGCCCTTTCCTTCAGTTTGTTTTAATGATTACTTACCGAGTATGGTAACATCCTTGCCGAACCACTTCTCGGAGATCTTAGCCATAGTGCCGTCAGCTGCCATCTCATCCATGACCTTCTGAACTTCATCACGGAGCGCTGTATTTCCCTTAAGGAAACCTACGCCGTACTCTTCTGAAGCAACAGTCTCATCAAGAACTGTGAAAGCCTTGCCTGATGTCTGGATCTCATAACGAGCAACGATCTCATCCATGACTACCGCATCAACAGAACCCATCTCAAGTTCCATCATTGCGTTGAGATAGGAATCCATCTCAACGAGCTTGCCGAAAGAATCCTTAAGAGCTGCGTTGTCATCAAGAGCTGCAAGTCCTGAAGAATCCTTCTGAACGGCTACAGTCTTACCTGCGAGGTCAGCAAATGAAGAAATGCCCGAATCATTCTTAACAACTACTACCTGAGCATTGGACATATAAGCCTTTGACCATGTGTAACCGTCTTCTCTTCCGCTGATCGTAAAGCCGTTCCAGATGCAGTCGATGTTGCCTGACTTAAGTTCCTGGTCCTTAGCGTCCCAGTTGATAGGCTGAGCAACGAACTCCTTGTCCAAACGCTTTGCAGCTTCCTTGGCAAGATCCAGGTCGAATCCGACATAAGAACCGTCGTCAGCAACGAAACCCATAGGCGGGAATTCCTGGTCAAAGCCTACGACGAACTTCTTGCTTTCCTTCTTGCCGCAGCCTGCGAAAGCCAGTGCCAATGTAGCAACAGCCATGACTGAAGCTACAATCTTCTTAATAACCATATTTCACTTTTCCTCCAATGGTTAATTTGTTATTTGGTGCCGAAAATACGGTCACCCGCATCTCCCAAACCGGGGAGAATGTACGCGTTTTCATTAAGCTCTCTGTCAACGTTACCTACATAGATATCGATGTCAGGATGAGCCTTAGCAAGTCTCTCGATTCCCACGGGAGCTGCGATGATGCACATGAACTTGATGTTCTTGCCGCCGTGAGCCTTGATCGAATTGATGGCATCAACTGCCGAACCGCCTGTTGCGAGCATAGGGTCAACAACGACGATCAGGCGCTGGTCAATAGGATCAGGAAGCTTGCAGTAATAATCGTGTGGTTCATGTGTCTCAGGATCTCTGTAAAGGCCGATGTGACCGACCTTTGCAAGAGGAGTTAATGCCTGAACACCCGGAACCATTCCGAGACCTGCACGAAGGATAGGAACTATTGCAAGTTTCTTACCGTCGATCATGGGTGTCATGGTCTTCTCAAGAGGAGTCTGGACTTCAACGTCCTTCAAAGGCAGATCTCTTAAAGCTTCATAACCTTCAAGAGTTGCAATCTCTTCTACCAGATGTCTGAACTCATAAGTACCAGTCTCGACCTTTCTTAAAAGCGAGATCTTGTGCTTAATGAGCGGATGCTCCATAACCTGAACGTTCTTAAAATCTTTATACTGCATGTTAGTCTCCTTTTGATGTGTGGTAATTACTTGTGATGATTACCCTTTTTGCTGTTATTTCTCAGAGCCGGCTTATTATCATTCTCGGAAGAATCAGCAACAAGCTTACCGTTGTTAACGATGAGGTTTGTTACGATACCGAAGATAAGAGCTACTGCCAAAGAAGTAACTGTAAGAACAGGACCCTGTGTCATTTCGTTGAAGCCGAACTGAAGTGTAAGTCCGCCGATACCCGTAACGAGGATACCGGAAACGATGAACAGGTTCTTGCTGTTGTTAAGGTCGACCTTGCGGAGCATCTGAAGACCGGATACTGCGATAAAGCCGTAAAGTGCAACACAGGCACCGCCCATAACGCACTTAGGGATAGAGTTGATCAGGGCAACAAAAGGTGTGAAGAATGAGAGTACCATACAACCGATTGCAGCAGTGATGATAGAGATGATGGAAGCATTACCTGTAATAGCTACGCAGCCGATAGACTCGCCGTATGTAGTATTTGCGGCACCGCCGAAGATAGAACCTACGATGGATCCTACACCGTCACCGAAGAGAGTATTATCAAGACCCGGATCGGTAATGAGGTCCTTATTGATGATGTTGCCGAGGTTCTTGTGGTCAGCAATGTGCTGCGCAAGTTCTACAACACCGATAGGAACATAGATCAAAGCGATAGAACCGATATCTGCTGCAGAGAGTGCCTCCCATCCCTTCTCCTGGATAGCCTTAAGGAAGAAGAAATCAGGCATCTTAACGATAGATGCAACAGAGAAAGGTACAAATGCCGACTTGAAAGAGTCAAAGCTTAAGATCTGCATAGCTTCATTGCCGGCAGCCTTTCCGATAAGTGTGATGATCAAAGCGAAAACGTATCCGACACCGATACCGACGATAAAAGGAATAAGCTTAATATTCTGCGATCCCTTAACAGATGCGATAACGATAGCAAAGAAAGTAACTGCACCAACAAGTATTGTGAGAAGGCTGTAATTGTCGCCTCCGTTCGAAGCCATCCAACCGGTAGCTGTTCCTGACAAAGAAAGTCCGATGAGGGCAACTATGGGTCCGATGATTACGGCAGGCATGAGCTTGTTAACCCATCCGGATCCTACTGCCTTGATAATGATACCGATAACGACATAAACAAGACCGGCGAAAAGCACACCGATGATAATTCCGAGATATCCGAAATTCTGTCCGATGGAAGCGGCATATGCGCCAAGGAATGTAAAAGAGCTTCCGAGGAAAACAGGGCTCTTCTTCTTCGTAAAGAAGATATATACCAAAGTACCAATACCTGCACCGAACAAAGCTGCGGCAGGATCTGCCTCAAGACCGTAAGAAGATACGATCATCGGGACAAGGAGCGTAGCAGCCATGATAGCGATCATCTGCTGGAACGCGAAAACGATAGTCTTACTGAATTTCGGCTTATCGCTTACATCATAAACAAGTTTCATTGTAACCCTCCTGAATACTTATTGTGGTTTATAACTAACGGTACCGCAGATCCTGTCACCCGCGTCACCGGCAGCATCAATGATGTAGCCCTTCTCATTCAAAGGATAAGTTGAATGATATGCGGCATAGATAGGCACTTCCGGATGACGGGAATGAACGAATTCGATTCCCTGGTCACAAGAGAAGATGCACATAAACTTGATTCTCTTACAGCCTGCTTCCTTAAGGAGCTTGATCGTCGCTTCGGCACTTACGCCCGTTGCAAAAGCAGGATCCACAATGATTACTTCCCCCTCTGTAACATCAACAGGGAGCTTGAAATAGTATTGAACCGGCTGCAAAGTTTCCTCGTCTCTGTAAAGACCTACATGTCCTACCTTCGCCGTAGGAAGAAGACTTCTTAAGCCGTCAACCATGCCGAGACCGGCTCTTAAGATCGGAACGATCGTAAAGTCCTCGGCAATGACAGGAGATTCAAATTTAGAAAGAGGTGCCTGTATCTCTACCATTTTGGTTGGCAGATCCTTAAGCACCTCGTATCCCATTAATGTTGTAATTTCGCTGACGATTTCGCAGAATTCCTTTGAACCGGTATTAACGTCACATAGATGAGTGACTTTGTGTCTGATCAAAGGGTGATCGAAAACAGTTACATTTTCCATGTACTTACTGTCCATAATTTCCACCTTCATAAAAGAATTGCCAAACTCACATTGGGAAAATTATAATAAAAAAAACAAGTTTAATAAATAGCTAATGTAACATATTTGTAATTTATTTTTCGGGAGATCAAAATGTCTAAAATTCTTGTCAGTGCTTGTCTTTTAGGAATCGAATGCAGATATAAGGGCGATGCCTGCCCCTGCCGGAAAGTAATCGAACTCGGCAAAGAACATACCCTTATTCCCGTCTGTCCCGAACAGGCCGGCGGCCTTCCAACACCCCGCACCCCCTCCGAGAGGGTCGGCGACAAAGTCATGATGAGAGACGGCACCGATGTAACTGCTGAATACAAGAAAGGTGCTGAGACAGCCCTCTACCTCGCAAAACTCATGAATGCCGACTTTGCCATTCTCAAGGCAAACAGTCCCTCATGCGGAAAAGGCGTGATCTATGATGGTACATTCTCCGGCGGCAAATGCGAAGGCAACGGAGTTACCGCAGAACTGCTTATCAATAACGGGATACCTGTTTTTACCGAAGACGAGACCGACCGTCTGCCTCTGTAATCTCTTAAGCAAATCAGAAAAGGATCAAAGCATTACCAGCAGGGCGATGCCTGCTACTTCGAGCACTACGACTACGCCCAGGAGAAGAACATACATCTTAAGTCTTGCGATATCAACGAGCGGCGCAGAATGCTTTTTGCTTTCCGCTTTTTCTTCAGTCTCAACGCCGCTGAATGCATCAGCAATATATTCTGAAGCTGCGGCTTTGTCTTCTTCGGCAATATAGACAGGCTGCTCTGGCTCCTGTACAACGGGCTTTCTGATCTTCTCCCTTACTTCCTTGGTATCGAGTTCCGGAACGAATATCTTGCTTTCCATCTTCGGAGCGCCTGTCCTGACACCTACGACCTTAGGCTTAACATCGCCATATAACAATGCAGTATCCTCGAAAGGATCCATGGCATTGGCAGACTGCTCGGTAAATTCGGGAGTATCGGAATCTTTGAAATAGCCCTTACGGCTGTCATCGTAATGGATGTTAACATCTACCCTGCTGCGCTTATCCATTGGAATATGGCGGTCGGGATCAAGTCTTCCCGGCCTCTCATAAATCGGCAGCTGGCTAGTGCTCTTATTCAAAGATATATTGTTTTCTTCTTCACCCATTCTACGAGATTATACCACATGAATGACATCATTATGCCCGTCCAACCGATGTCATTCTGTTCCTTTGACGAAGCCGTCATCGTCTAATACCAGAAGCTGCTGGCGGATACAATAATCAACTGCTCTCTTTCCGAGCTTGTAATTATCTGAATCGGCCGGAGCTCTCGATAATCCCATTGCCTTTGCAGTCTCCACTATGAGGCTCTCATAAGGCATTCCGTACTGGGATACCGCGAGATACCTTGAAGCGCACGCTGCTTCCTGAACCGGAATGTCACAGGCCTTTCTTGGCTTCTCGCCTTCCTGAGGGATGCGGTAATTATCCATTACCTTGCCTATCTCGGTTCCGTCCTTCCAAAGGAAGATGACTTCATCGTTATCGTCCTCGGAAGCAAGGTCCAGTTTCTGAGCCGTGTAATGTATCTTCGCACTCTTTTCAATGCTCTTGATGAGATAAGAGCACCTTTCACGGAGCTTAGGCGTCATCTTAGCGATTCCCGCAAGAGTGATCAGTTCTTTAGCGAGGACATCAGAACTTACAGGAGACTCCTGGTCGACGATTGATACGACCCATTGCTGAAGATGAGGTGTATTCCTCGGATCGCAGAATTCAGCAGCCGTCAGTTTCCTGGGCTTGATGTCAGATGCTTTATAGACTGATTCAGGAGATCCGTCTGACCTTATGTCGTCAGTTTTTTTTTGAGCCTGATCTTCCGATCCGTCTGTTTCTTCTTCCGGTGTGACTCCGTAGATCGTCACCTGAGGGTCAGATCTGCCCTCTTCTTCAGGTTCCTCAATTGCTTCCTCTGAAGGTGTTTCTGCGCCCTCCGAAGGCTCCACGGCAGGATCTTCTTCTGAAGGTTCCTCTTCTTTCTTCTTGGCGTCTTCAATTATCGCAACGAGCTTATCGAATACCTTGTCAGGATTCTCCCACCATTCAAGAGACCATATCCTTACGATATTCCAGCCGAAGCCCTTAAGCATCGACATCTGGGATACTTCTCTTGATGTTGTCGTGCCTGACTTCGCATAGACAGGACCGTCCAAGAGGATACCGAGGCAGTATGTGCCGTCCTTCTCAGGTGATACGACGCCGATGTCGATCTTAAATCCTGACTTACCTACACCCTTGTCAGTGTCGTAACCTATCGCCTTAAACCTCGCGCAGATATCATCTGCGATACCGGTAAATGAAGCATCACGGTCAATAAGCGGCGTGCCGGAACTGTCTGATGAACTGCCTGTATTGGCGATATCCTGATCCCAGATAGTGCTGCCTGATGCATACTGGAGGAATCTCTTAAATGCCTTGACGCCTTCAGATGCCGTCTCGTTGATGCGGATCTCTTCAGGTGACATGGAGGAGAATACCTTCATCTCAATTCTTGATCTTGTAACTGCAACGTTAAGTCTTCTCCATCCGCCGTCCCTGTTCAAAGGACCGAAGTTCATAATGAGCTTGCCTGTCTCGTCCTTGCCGTATCCTATCGAGAACAGGATAACGTCACGCTCATCACCCTGAACGTTCTCCAGGTTCTTGACGAATATGGGTTCTTCGCTTCCGAATGCCCATTTCTCGAGAACAGGATCCTTGCTTGCTGCTTCGTCCAGGAGGTCTTCTATCAGGGATTGCTGCTGGATATTGAACGTAACTACGCCGACGCTGAATTTCGACAGTTCGGGATCGTGAGCTCTCTTGATGATCTCATCGAGCACGGCCTGTGCCTCGATCTTATTCGTTCTGGTCTTGCCGGAATCGAATGAACCTGCACAGTCAACCATGGTAACCTTCGACATCCTGTCGTCAGGCGACGGGAATGTGAAGAGCCTTCCATCGTAGAATGCCTTGTTGGAGAATGTGATAAGGCTCTCGTGACGGCTTCTGTAGTGCCATGCGAGGAACATCTGAGGCATTGAGATTGCAAGGCAGTCATCGAGGATGCTCTCCAAGTCATCTGTCTCGAAATCATCATCGCCGTCATCTACCTGTTCCATAAAGAATGACGTAGGCGGCATCTGCTTAGGGTCGCCTACGATAACGGCTTCCTTACCTCTCGCGATAACACCGATTGCCTTACATGTGGGAAGCTGTGAAGCCTCGTCGAATACGACGATGTCGAACATTCCGCACTTATCGGGATCTAAGAACTGCGCACATGACAGAGGGCTCATGAGCACGCACGGACAGAGCTTTAAAATGAGCTCTCCGATCTGCGTAAAGAGCGTTCTGATAGATACGCCCCTGCCGCCTGCCTTTATTGCATGCTGCAGGATTCCCAGCGCTGAAGATACATTCGCATCCTTACTTAAGTCAGGAAGGTTCCTTGCGATCTTTAAGTAGATCTCCTGTCTCGTGAGCTTCTCGAAATCATCGTTTACCTTTGAGAGCTCGCTTATCTTCTGCTCGAAAACAAGTCCAGAGAATGTTCTTAAGACTTCAGAGTTGTCGATTATCATGGATATGAGCATTGCGCTGTATCCCTTACGGAAAGAGCCGGTGATCTCATCACCTGTTATCATGCCCGTACCGTAACCCGTAACAAGATTCGATATCTTATACTGGCTGCACTTGGAAGCCATGAGATTGAACTGCATCCTGTCTCTTAAGAAATCGCTGTCAGCCTTAAGAGTCTCAGCCATCTGCTTCTTTGTCTCAAGGAGAGCTGCAGCAGGTTCAAATGCACCATACTCAAGTCCGTATGTTGCATTAAGCTCGTCATAAGAAGCCTTGTACGCATCAGACTTGGTATTGAAAGCATTAGCCGCATCAGTAACAAGGACGTCACCGCTGCCGATGAGTTTTCGAAGTGATCCGGTAGGATCAAAAGGAGCAAACTCGGCAAATACAGCGTGTGCATTCTCATTGATCGTTTCGAAATAAGCGATGTCAAAGCCGGGGAAAGCCGCGCCCGGATTATAGAGCTCACCGAAATAACCTCTCGCGAGAGTTATGTAGTTCATGGCATTCTGAACCGAAGTCTTGTAATCGGAAAGGAGCTTGAAATCCTGCTCCAGAACTTCCTTACGGTTGCCCTTTATGTCGTATGCCTTTACTTTCTTGTAGACTGCATTCTCAGCCATTCCTCTGACGAGAGCATTCTTCGCCTTGGCAGTAATGATCTCGCTAAGGAGAGCCGCGCCGTCGAGCTCAAGGAAACCGGGCTGGTATACGGTAAGGATCGCATCGCGCTTTGCGATCGCATCCTTGCAGCTTACGATAGTATCTCTGACAGTAAGATAAGCACTCTCGGTGTCATCGCAGCAGATCAAGCCCTTAGGAAGATTGAGTCCCTTGATCTTCGCGATAAGAGCGCTGCAGGAACTTAATCCTGCGATCCTTCCTATTGTCTTGGGCTCGCCAGGAATACGGCAGTTGTTCTGTGCAAGGAGCGCGTCGAAAGCATCAACGCCTGCAGCAAATTCATCGTAAGCCTTAACAAAACCGTCGACCAGCAAAGGAAGCTTGCTCTTCGCATCCTGTGAATAAGCGGATGATCTGACGAACGGGAGCTTGCCGTTAAGATGAGTCGAAGATGCAACGAGTTCGCCTAACGAAGACTCGATCTCCTTAACTCTGTCAGATGTGAGTTCATTGACAAAGCCCTCGTCAAATGCACCGCACTCAGGAGCTGTCTGGTTGCTCGCATAAACATTGATGAGCTCATATAAAGACATACCGCAGCCGCGCTTGATGTGGAGCTCATTAACATACTTATCGAGTTCCCTTCTCTTCGCTGCGATGTCTTCCAACGCCTTATTGTAATCGCCTTCGCCCTTAGCCTTAAGGCTTACTTCACTTGCTATCTTAAGCTGGTCAAGAACATAGCTCTTACGGACTTTGTTCGAGTGAAGCTCCAGACAGAAAGGCGCTATTCCGATCTTCTCCAGACGCTTATATACAACGTCCAGCGCTGCCTTCTTCTCAGCTGCGAAAAGAACCTTCTTGCCATTGGCAAGACAGTTGGCGATTATCGATGTGATAGTCTGTGATTTACCCGTTCCCGGAGGGCCGTGGAGAACGAAGCTCGTTCCGTCGCCCGCGCGCTTGATCGCAGCGAGCTGTGAAGCATCTGCAACGATGGGGAGATAAACGTCTTCTTCAGGAACCTTGCCTGTTGATGAGATGTCTTCATAATCCCATTCGAGCTGACCGTTGATAAGGCTTTTTACGATCTTGTTCTGAGCGATCTCATCTCTGTGGCTGTGCATGTCATTCCACATAACGAACTGTGAGAATGAGAACAATCCGAGAACGCACGCATCGATCACTTCCCATGTCTTAAGGGGCTTAACGACTTCCTTTATCTGTTCGAAGATCTTCGGAACATCAACGCCGCTCTCATCAGTGGGAAGCTCTTTGCTGAACGAATCGAAATCGATCTTGAAGTCCTGTCTTAATTTCTCTGAAACGGTTACGTTGAACTGGACGTCCTCGTCTCTTCTTCTCATCGTGTACTTGATGCCGAACTTCTTAACGAGTTCTACAGGGATCAGGAGGATCGGCGCGTAGCACGGATCCTTTCTGTCCTTCTCGTACCATTTTAAGAATCCGCAGGCAAGGAACAACGTATTGGCGCCGTTTTCTTCCATCGAAGTCTTGGCACCTCGGTAAAGCGTCTTGATATTCTTATCGAGCACTGCATTTGTCAGTGATGAGACAAGTACGCCCTTCTCATATTGCTTCTCAATGTATTCACGGAATTCGTCGATCTTAGGAAGATCCTCAAGGGAATAATCCTTTGCAGGGATCTTCTTGATCTTTTTCTTCTTTGCAGGTTCTTTCGCTGCGGAAGCTTCAGTATCTGCTTCCTTAACAGGCTTATCTTCAGGTGCTTTATCAGCAGGCTCTTCAGGCTTTTCTTCGGCTTTCTCAGCCTCTTCTTGCGGCTTCTCAGTTTCTTCTGCAGGCTTCTCGGCTTCAGCTGCCAAAGCCTCTACGGGCGTCGGCTCAGCATTTTCTTCAACAGGCTTTATGGCTTCGGGAGTTTCCTTAGCTTCAGTTTCTTCTGAAGTCTCTTCCTCTTCGTCCTCTTCCTCGTCGCCGCGCGAAATGATGGAGAAATTCTTCTCCTGCGCGATATAATCTTCGATCTTTGCGCAGCCCGGAACAAACAGCGGAATGCTGGTTCCTTTGATCCTCAGATTAAGAAGTGAATTACGGGTACTTAAGTCAAGGAGTTTACGCTCCCACAGATCGAATTTGACATTGCTTCGTTCGAGATTGAGTTCACCCATAAGTGATGCCTCCTGATAGCCTTATATCAAATAATTATAACTTATTTATGAGCAACTTGCTCGCAAGGGTTGCGAATTATAAGTTATATTCGAGCGAAGCGAGAAATATAACTTATGAGCAACTTGCTCGCAAGGGTTGCGAATTATAAGTTATATTCGAGCGAAGCGAGAAAATATAACTTATTAGAAATGTTTTGAGTTAAACAGATTATCTTTTTTTGTTTGAATTCAGGCTCTTGCGGAGTTCCTTATAATCAGGAATTATCTCAGCGACAATAGCCCAGAAACGGCTCGAGTGATTGGGTTCTATGAAATGTGCAAATTCGTGGACGACGACATATCTTATGACCGCCCTGTCCTTCTCGAAAAGCCTGTAGCTGAACTTGAGCTCGCCCCTTTTTGCAAAGCATTCGCCCCAGAAAGATTTATATTCACCGAGCGTGATCTTCTTAGGCGCAGCAACGCCGCGGCGTTCGAACAAGGGATACATCTCATTGCACAGATCAACGATCACGCTCTTTATGCAGCGCCTTCTCCACTTCTCGTAGGTCATGTATTTGGTGCGGTAGTCCGAAGTATCTGTCACTTCGAGAGTAATGAGGCCGTCTTCTGCGCGGCAAAGGTTTTTCGAGCTCTCCAAAACCTTAAGGACATAAGGTTTCCCAAGCACAGTGAAGATCTCGCCGTCGACATACTGCCTCGACAGGCTCTTGGTCTTCTCGTCCTCAATAACCGAATCCAATGACTTCAGAAGATAGTCCTGCTTGGAGATTATGAAGGCCTCTGCCTCCCTGACCGAAGCGTAGTATGGGAGCGAACAGTACAAGGTGCCGTCGCGCCTTACGCGGACGTTGATGTTCCTAACTCTCTTGCGTTCGAATTCGACCGTGACTTCACGTGACCCGAGAACGAGTTTATGGACAGAGGCCATAGAGATCCTTTAGTTCGATTTGATCAGCTTATCGAAGTTCTTGCCGTTTACTGCGTTCATCGTGTAACCTAACTCGGCAAGGCGGGATTCGATATGCTCCTGCTCCTTGGGACGCTTGATCTTAAGAGTTGTCGTCTTGATCATGTCTTCTTCAGAGAATACATAATTGCGGACGATCTTATATTGAGGCATCTTGTGGTTGGCCTCATGCATCTTGTCACTGAGATATGTCTCGATCTGGCTGTCTTCTGCCTCTGTGGGAAGGCCGAGTTCAGCACCGATAACAGCGCGGTTTACAAGGAGCTTGGCGCAGATGTCGATCGCGTCACGCTCATTGCGGTTGCCCCAGACAAATGCCTCTGAGACACCCTTGATCTCGGTAAGAACTGCCTCGATCTCTTCAGGGAAAGCCTTCTTGCCGTTCGTAAGAACGATCATGGACTTAACGCGGCCGGTGATGTGAATGGAGCCGGTCTTATCGATAAAGCCCATATCACCTGTATGGAACCAGCCGTCTGCGTCGATTGCTTCCTTTGTAGCCTCTTCATTCTCGTAATATCCGAGCATGATGCAGTCAGACTTTGTAAGGATCTCACCGACTGCCTTAGGGCCCTTGCCTTCAGCATCGATAGCAACTGTAATGCCTGCCATAGGACGTCCGACGGAACCGTGGACATTGCAAACTTCATTGGTAACTGAAATAACCGGAGAAGTCTCAGTAAGGCCGTAACCCATATAGAACTGGAGACCGAAATCCGTGAAAGCATCGATATATCTCTTGTCGATTCCGGCGCCGCCGATTACTACCATGCGGAGGTTTCCGCCGAGCTTATCAAGGATGTCCTTGAACACATTGCGTCTGACATCAAGTCCGCACTTCTTGAGGAATCTTGTAACATGCCTTGCGATGGAAATGAGTCTTTCCTTGCCGGAAGCCTTGATACCGTCTTCGATCTTCGAATAGATGTTCTCGAAAAGGAGCGGAACGGAAATACATACATCCGGCTTCCATTCCTCCATGTTCTTGACGATATATCTTAAGCCGTCGCACATGCAGATGCAGGCACCGCATGAGAGGATGAAGAAGTCGCACGTATTCTCAAACGTGTGATGCAGCGGAAGGATCGAGAATGCCCTGTCTCCTCTTCTTACATCAAGCGTCTGGGAGATCGAATAAACGTTGCTCATGATATTCGAGTGTGAGAGCAGAACGCCCTTACTCATAGAAGTCGTACCTGAAGTAAAGAGGATGATCTTTGCCTCACTTACGTCGATCTCGGTATCTTCGAACTTCGTATCTCCGGCTTCCCTTAAAAAGTTACCATCCTTGATGAGATCGTAGATATCCACAAAACGATTGTCATCTTCAGGCCATGTGTCATCGGGAGTCTTGCCCGTAAGGCCGTCTTTATAAAAGATCGCAAACTTTTCGAGCGGGATGTCGAGCTCGCCGGATTTGATCTTCTTGGCGATCGAGAGCATCATCTTGTGGTGCTTGTGATGGTAGAAGATTACCTTTGATCTGGATCTTACGAGAAGCTGGATGAGTTCTTCTTCAGGAAGCATTCTGTCCAAAGGGACACCAACAGCGTTTGATGAAAGGATCGCGTTATAAGCCACGAACCATTCATACGCATTCTCGCCTACTACGGCAAGTCTGTCGCCGGCATATTTGCTGTTGAGGATATACGTCGCAAGACCCTTGATGTCATTGCCGTATTCGAAAAAGCTTCTGTGAACTTCAGAAAGCTTAGGTGAACGTCTGAAAATAAACGCATCAAGCTCAGAGTACTTATCGCAAGTACGGACTACCAAATCCCTGATGTCCGTGAACTTCTCAGCTGTATATACAGGTGTGCCCTGAACAGGATTCATACTATTACCTCCATGTGCTTTGTCCTAGCTAAAGCTAAAAGTCAAGCGCAACTGAAAATATAACATACTTTGGAAATATTTTACAATAATTCGCAAAATTGCCTTTTTTGAGTTATATTAGTCGCGTATTTATGACAGAGACCATTCAGGAGTATATATGTCTGAAGAAGAAAAAGTAATAAAACAGGATACGGCAGCTCAGGATTCTGAGCCTAAGATGTCTAAAGCTGACCATCATAAGCACCTGGACGAGAAGTACCCTACCAAAAGAGGCTTCATGGATGTACTGGCCAAGGACGGATTCCTTCTCCTTACCCATATCCTCTGCGATATGAAGTGTATCGGTCGCGAGAATTTCCCTAAGAACAATCCTTATGTCGTAGCATCCAACCACCAGAGCTATCCTGACGGCGTTCTCATCATCGACTATCTCCCCAGGGGTCACTTCAAGTGGATGTGCTGCCTCGCAGCTTCAGACCTTGAGACTAACCACGGCAAGCTCGGCCGCCTCATCATGCGTGTAGGCAGAGGCATCGCCGTTGACCGTTACGGCAACCCCGTTAGAGGACTTATCAAAGCCAAGAAGGAAGTCGAGAAAGGCAACATCTGCTTCGTCTTCCCTGAAGGCACAAGATCCCACACCGGCAAGCTCGCCGAGATGAAGGACGGCGCAGCTTACCTTGCTATCAAGGCTGGCGTTCCCATGGTTCCCGTCTACATCGCAGGCGCTTACCAGATCTGGCCGAGAACTTCCAAGAAGCCTCATCCGTTAAATGGTCTCCACCGCCGCAAGATCAGGATCTACGTCGGCGAGCCTCTCCACGGCGAAGACTTCGACAACGATGCTCACAAGATGACAGAAGCTCTTTCCGCCTGGATGCACAAACACGAAGACCTCTACTGGGATCCGGAAACGAATTTCGAAGCTAAGAAATAATATATAAAGGGTTGCCTCGTTGAGACAGCCCTTTGTTATTGCGCACTGTGGCGTGAGGTTTTTCGAGACCTTGTGCCTGTTACCGCCGGATAAGAATATTGCTTCAAATGTTGCTCTTTGTGTCCGCTTAGAAGGCAACAAATCCTTAACTGATGGATTCGCGCGTCCCGGCAAGGAGTAAAAAGACTATTGCACGGACCATCACTGTAATGCAGGCCCCTTTTTTGAGGGCAACAAATATATAAAAACGCCGTTTTATATAATTGTTGGCATTTTTTTGCCCGCTGCAATTACAGTGCTCCGGCAGTCTTACGCAGTTTAAGCCCCCACCCGCTTTACAAAGCCGACTTCTTCGAGCTTTTTCATGTACACGCTGAGGCGCTCATATAAAGGCTCGGCTTCATCACCGTACTTTTCCTTAACGAGCTGGCCGATGTCGTAGACCGATCTTTTTCCGTCTACGCAAAGGAAGATAAAGCTACCCATGCCTTCAAGCTTGATGTGCGACACTTCAGGCCTTTTGAAGAACTTCTGTGCGATCTTATTCGTGAAGCCCTTGTTCTCCATATCCACGGTGACCTCGCCTTCGTCTGAACAGTTGAAGACAAGGTCTTCCGGGCGTTCGAAAACATAATCCAGAAAGTTATCCTTATTTCGCATTCTTCTTTTTCCCGGAGATCTTCTTTCCGCCTCTCGCCATAAGGAACACGACTGCACCGATAGCAATGAGAACGATAAGTGACGTTATGTTTCCTGTAGGAAGATAAGAACTTATGTTGATCTTATCCGTAACGCCTGCAACCGTAAGGATCGCAAGTACGATGCCGAGGATACCTTCGCCTGCGATAAGGCCCGAGCAGAAGAGGATTCCCTTGCCGGAGTCATCGTTCTGCTTGCCGTAGATCTTCTCAACGATGAACTTGATGAGACCGCCGAGCATGATCGGAGCAGAAAGCTCGAGAGGAAGATAAAGACCGATCGCAACAGGAAGAGCAGATATGCCCAGGAGCTCTATTACTATCGCAATGAATACGCCGATGAAGATCAATGTCCAGGGCAGATTGCCGTCCATGACGCCTTCGATGATCATCTTCATCATGGTAGCCTGAGGAGCTGCGAGCTTGTCGGTACCGAATCCGAATGCGGAATCGAGAAGGACCATTACGCCGCCAATTGCAAGCGCTGCAGCGATAGTTCCCATGATCTCACCGATCTGCTGCTTCTTGGGCGTGGCACCAAGGATATAACCTGTTTTTAAGTCCTGTGATGTATCACCTGCCATGCATGCTGCGATGCAGATGATAGAGCCGATTGCGATGGCGCCCTGCATTCCGTGAACGCCTGTATCACCTGTGAGCTTAAGGCAGAATGTAGCGATAAGGACCGTTGCTATCGTCATGCCGGATACAGGGTTGTTGGAGCTTCCGACAAGGCCTACCATCCTTGAACTTACGGCACTGAAGAAGAAGCCGAAGATAACTACAAGGATTGCTCCGAAGATCGTTACGGGGATCGCCGGGATGATCCAGATAAGAAGGATAAGAACAGCAATGGAGATTAAGACAAAGCGCATGTCGATGTCCATGTTTGTACGGTCGTTCTTTGCCTTGCTTCCGTTGCTCTTTGAGATGCCCTTAACTGAGCCTGTAAAAGCTTTTATGATCGTAGGGAAAGTCTTGATGAGACTTATGATGCCGGCAGCTGCAACAGCGCCTGCACCGATATATTTGATGTAGCTTGCCCAGATGGCGGATGCGCCGCCTGTAGCATAGAGTTCGGCGACTGATACTGTGGCAGGATACATAACGATATCTGTACCAAATGTGACTATAGCAGGGATCAGTACGAACCAGCCGAGGATACCGCCGGCGAACATATAACCTGAGATCTTGGGACCGCAGATATATCCGACCGAGATAAGCGCAGGATAGATCTCTGAAGAGAACTCCGTCTTAAGCGCCGAGAGTCTGAAAGATACTACGGATCTGACAGCACAAAGTCCGTCAGTTACGAACTTGATAACGGCGCCTATTGCCATGCCGATGAATACTGACTTTGCAGAAGATCCGCCCTTCTCACCTGCGAGAAGAACTTCGGCACAGGCAGTGCCTTCCGGATAAGGGAGCACGCCGTGCTCTTTTACGATAAGTGCGCTTCTTAAAGGCACCATGAAGAATACACCGAGAAGGCCGCCGACCAGAGCGATGATGGTGATAGTGATAAGCGCGGGCTTATCCATTACGCCTTCTTTTGCCCAGATAAAGAGCGCAGGCATGGTAAAGATCGAACCTGCAGCAAGAGATTCACCGGCAGAGCCTATTGTCTGGACCATATTGCTCTCAAGGATCGAATCCTTGCGCATGATGATCCTTATTACAGTCATCGAAATAACGGCAGCAGGAATGGATGCTGATACCGTAAGTCCGACCTTAAGGCCCAGGTATGCATTTGCAGCACCGAAGACAACGGCAAGCACAATGCCGAGTATGACCGATGCCGGTGTCATTTCAGTTGTTACTTTATCAGCAGGAATATACGGTTTGAAATTATTATCCATGTCTGCCTCCGGTGGTGTAATAGTAATAATCTACCACATGGAGACGATTATTTCAGAACATATCAGGCCTCAAGCGCCGATAAATGGCACTTTCCTGTGAAATATATAATAAATTCAATGCTATTACGTATATAGCCCGCCAAGGAACTCCGTTGCAAACTGTATCTTCGTCGGATTGAAGACATCGCGGCTCTCATCAGTCGGATAGATGAAGAACGTGTCGTCGTAGGTCGAGAGAGTTACGCACGGACCGTAGAGTCCCCTGTAGTCGTACTCGGTGTGGATCGATACCATGGATGATGCCGGGAATTTCAAAGTCTCACGCTGTCCGCTCCTGTAGTTATCGAACTCCAAAGAGAAACCTGAATTATCGTGAACGAGTCTTCCCTCACCGCAGTCAACGAAGTTAACGGAATTCGGCAGCGCCCAGATCTTTACGGGGATGTCGAGCTTATACTTACCTTCCCTGCACTCTTCATGGACGAAGCCTCTCTGCCACTCGTACCAGTCAGGAATGTGGATAATCTCTCCGGAAGAAGAATGAAGCTGGCCTAACTCATCCATCTCGTAAGAGTCACCGCAGTACTTGCATGTGATCTTGCTTCCTGATGAAGTCATCGCAAAATCCCTGCCGCATTGTCTGCAGCGGTACAAGGGAAAGTGCAGGCCTTCTGCCCTCCACTCGTCATCTATTACGATCTTGTTTTCGAGCTGGTACTTATATTCGTCATAAGTAAGTTCTTTTGAAATGCGCGAAAGGATCTCGTCTACGGAAAGCTTGCCGATCTCTTCTGCTGTCACTACACACTTAAGATCCGCATGAAGCCTTGCACCCTTTCTCTCCTTGAGATTCCAGATAGGCTGCTGAAGATAGTTGCCCTGCATGTTGATCGTAACGACAGGAACCTTCAGAAGCTTTGCAAGCTTCGCGATCGAAGGTGTCAGATGGGAATTGGTTCCGACGTTGGCATATCTTGCTTCAGGATATATGACCATGACATCGCCACGCTTGATGACCTTCATTATGTTCTTTATCAGGTACTGGTCGTTAATGAACTTGCGCGTTCCAAGGCATCCTACCTGACGGTAGATCCACTCGCCGAAAGCTTCGAATCCTTCGAGCTCGGAAATATAATTCGCGCGGTAAGGCTTTAACGCAAGCGGTGTTACATAAAAATCCATGAAAGAATTGTGCGAGCCGTAAACAAGGAACGGAGGCTTTATTCCGTCCATGTTGTGCTTATCGATCTTAAGCTTATATGGTGCTGTGATGAACTTGCAGATAAGCCAGATAAATGGCATGAAGAAAAGGTTCTGCCTGGGCGGCGTTTTCGCTCTGTCAAAAGGCTTCTTGTCAGGTCCTTTGCAGATAACATAATCGCGGATGAAAGGAATCCTGCAAAGAAGATAATATAGGATTCCCGTGAAGAGAAACGATGCGAACGTCGGTGTCAGCATGAACAGGATCTTATTGTGGATCACAACATTGATCGGATCGAAGATAAGCAGCGTAAAGCCGAATCCCAGCGCAAGACAGATAATGCCTACGATATTGAATCCGCCGGTGTATCTGTAAGCCGTATGTCCGGGGAGTTCATATGCGCTCTTAAGGTCTATCTTCTGCTTTCTTACAAGGAAGAAGTCAACGAAAAGAAGCGCTGCAAGAGGCGCATATACGCACGCGCCGATCGTTAAAAAGCTTCCGAAATATTCCGTGATCTTGCCCCATACGCAGAGCACTGCGACATAAAGGCCGAGCACGAGCACAAGGATTTTGTACGAAGATTTCTTGAACGTCGATTTGAGCATGACGCCGTAGATGTAAGATCCGACAGCCTGTGTTCCGATGTTCGCGAAAGCAACGAGCAGGAGTGATGACAGACCCAGGATAGGTGCTGACAAAGTCGCCATCATGAGAGTCGGGTCATCTACCATCTGACCTGTTACATACTGCATTGCGATCGCCATGACAGCGCCGACTACTACGAAGAATGAGCCAGCCGCGCCTTGTCCCAGGACGCCTGCATAGTAAGATGATTTCTCTGATTTACAAAGACGCGGTACTTCGGCCATACCTCCTACGAGCGTAATGACAAAAGCAAAGTTCGCTTCGATACTCAGAACATAATTAACAGTCTTATCCGCATCTCCTGCGAGCTCAGGCTGATAGTTCCAGATGACATCCATAGGAACTGAAGTAAAGCCTACAATTACGACTGCGACGCCTACCAAAAGAAGGAGCGGCACGAGTATTCTCGTAGTCCATGTGATCGTGCTGACGCCGCGCAATGCGATTATGGTTCCTATGATGACGCACGAGAGGCTTAATATAATGTGCGCCCCGTTGAAGAGCTGTATTCCGAACAGTCCCAGGAGATTTTCCATAGAGTCTGCGAACAGTTCGCAACACACTGCATACCACGGGAAATTTACGACGATGATTATAATCGTAACGATCTTATTTCCGGCAGGCCCGAAAACGCTTCGAAGCCAGATCCATATATCTATTCCGTATCTCGCCGACATGATTACCGGAAGCTGGTAGATCATGAGCATGAATATCGCTGCAAGGAATGCGCCGATCAGAAGCTGCTTGAATCCTACAAGTGTCGCAAGGTATGAACCCTGCGTATAACTCCATGTCGCGATGCAGTAACCTGAAAGGACCAGGAGCGCATCGATGAATCCGTATTTTCGCTCTTTTGGCAGAACAGGAAGTGTTCCGCAATAGACTTCATTCTCGATTTCTTTGTTTACATCATGTTTGCGGCTCATAAGAAGAATCCTCCGATTATCCCTATCAGGGCTATTGCGGTTATCACCGCAGCGATGATGTAGTCTCTTTTTGTCATGCGGGGGATCTTGTTCTCCTTCTCCGCCTTGAGGACCTCTTCGATCCTTGTCTCGATCTCTTTGTTGGGTTCCATAGAAGCTCCGAGTTTTAGTACTGAAAATAAGATAACATAAACTTGGCGTTTAACAGAAAAGCGTTCAAAGATTAGGGGCTGCCCTATACATAAGACAGCCCCTCTCTATCCTTATCCCAAAAACTTACTGTTGTTTATTTAATTAGTCGCCTAAGCTCTGGACCTGTTCGGTTACATTGCCAAAGGCGCCCTTCCAGTCATATTCCATAGCCTTGTTTCCAAGCTTGAATGCAAACAATACGATGGTAATAATTCCTAAGAAACAAGCAAGGAAAAGAGCAATTGCTCCGGTAATCAGAAGCTTAATATCTTTTTTACTCATAGATCATTCCTCCCCTAAGCCGTAATTCCAAACGTTCTTGTTCCATCTGATGTAGCCCTTGAGACCCTTTGCATAGTATTTGATGCCGAGGATCAAGAGAACTATAAGGAAGATGGCAACGCAGACAAGTGTAAGAATCAGGAAAATGAAAGGTACCAGGAACTCAGTCAAAACGCCTGTAATAAGTCCTGCCACGATCAATCCGATAAGTGCCGCATCACCAGCAAGGCACATGAATGCCGCAAAGATGGCTGCCAGAAGGATAAGCCAGCATTCAACTCCGACAAAAATATTGAAAAGGATTACAAAGATCCTGCTTCTTCCGTCAGGTCCCTTGAAGTTGTCGGAAAGCTTGCGTCTCTTCATGACCTGTTTGAACTTGGCACCGTCCTTGAATTCTGTTGCCAGCTCAGCCGGATCACCAAGGCTTGCTGCGATCTCTTCCTCACTTCTGCCTTCGCTGACGCCTTCGTCAAAGTGCTCTTCCATGGATTGGATGATGTCTTTTACATCACCATAGGGCATGTGCCCCAATTCATTGGTGAGCTTGTTAAGATATTCACTCTTGTTCATCAGCTTTTCCTCCAGTCTCTCGCTCCAATATTCCATTTACTTCCCCGCAGAACTTGATCCACTCGTCACGTTCGCTGTCCAACTTCTTACGACCTGCATCCGTGAGATGGTAGTATTTGCGCGGAGGCCCGTTCTGAGATTCTTGCAGGTAAGTCGATACCACGCCTTCAGAAGCGAGCTTGCGCAGTATCGGATAAACAGTGCCGTCTGCTACTTCGACTTTGCGTGCGAGGCTACCTGCGAGGTCGTAGCCGTAACTGTCACCTTTTTCGAGCAAGGCCAGCACGCACAAATCGAGAATGCCCTTCTTGATTTGGCTGTTCATTGGCAAATCCCCTTTCATTCCGATTTGACGGGCTTTAAGGGCGCCCCCTATTCCTAAGCGCCCCGCCGTCACTACCATTTATAGCACACTACTGTTTATTGTTCAATACTAAATCTTGAATAATTCCCAACGCTTGAAAATCGCCGCTCTTTTACACCAAATTCCATATTTTTAGCTATTGGTGTAAAAAACAGCCCGTTTTTTACACCGGAATCCCTTTTTCGCAGTTTTGGTGTAAAACCCAAATCCAAAAGAAC
>LVAT01000006.1 GCA_001604135.1 Clostridiales bacterium Firm_14 | reverse complement strand
ATCAGGTGCGTACCGATGGAGCGTTCTATCTCTAAAACGATATCTTCCTTTGTTTTGTAGTTGCGGTAGAAAGACTGCCTCGATACCCCAGCGCGTCTGACGAGTTCGGATATGGAAATCTCCTTGAACTCCTTGGTCTTCATGAGTTCGAGCAAAGCCGAGCAGATCGATTCCCTGGTGATCCTGTTGGCTTCGTTGTTTGAAAGGTTTCGTGTAGGGTTTGATTTAGTCTGAGACATATGATTTCTCCCAAATGAACCGTCCGGCGTTACAGATTGTGCAGAGACTGTAACAGTTAATTGCACGCGAATTGACTATATATTTAGGCGGTGTTACAGTCAGATAATCATATTGATGTTACAAGTGTGACACCACCGTGTCAATAACTGGATGGAACTTATGGAATTAAATGAGAAAAAAGCTCTGGTCATATTTAATGAATCCGCAGGCATTGGTAATTCCTATACCGCTGTTAATACCGTTAACGAAACGCTCAGATCTAACGGATATGTGTTGAACTTATCCAAGATATTGCCTGAAGAAAATCTTATATGGGGCACCGGTTTCTCGGATGATTCAGGGATAGTTGTATGCTGCGGCGGAGACGGAACATTTAATCAGGTTATAAACAGATATATAGGCGCTGAGGAGATCCCTAAGTTTGCTTATATTCCCTGCGGTCATACAAACAGTTTTGCCAATTCCTTGGGCATACCTCAGGATACTGAAGCAGCGATCGATACTCTGTTAAAAGGCAAAGCCTACAGATGTGATACCGGAAAAGTCAACGGGCATATATTCAATTATGTAGCTTCGTTCGGTTCATCTTCATCGCTGAATTTCGCAACGACCCAGCAGATGAAAAAAGTCTTCGAGTACTCTAAACACATACTTAGGGCGATAGGCGAACTGCATATGAATATGGGGGACAGCTTCCATATGGCAATCGAAACGGATTCCGGATCTTTTGAAGATGATTATATTTTCGGAGCCGTATCCAATTTAAGCGAAATTGACGCAAAGTATTTCGGTAAGAATGATTCTTTCCATAATAACGACGGTGTCATGGAAATGATGCTGATCAGAAAGCCTGAAACGCGTTCGCAGGCTAAGGAAGCGCTTAATGTCCTTAGAGAAGGCGCAATAGATCACCCGCTGATACAGATAACACGCATTACAAAGGGTTCATTCGTTTCAGACATGGACATCGCGTGGTCATTTGACGGAGAATACGGCGGGGTTCAAAAGGAAGCCGTACTGGAAGTCTTTAAAGAGTCTCTGACGGTACAGATCCCGTAGGCATCAACGATAATTCGTTTTGAGCGTGCTTGAACAACTACTCCTCCAACGAACAACCGCAGCTGTTGCAGTGCTTGAGATATGCGGAAGATTTGGCTCCGCAGTTTGGACATATGGCGACCTTCCTGCCGGATCTGGCATCGCTTGATTCCTCTTCATCGATCTCAGCCGCCAGCCTTACCGCGCACTTGTAAAGGATCCTGTCCCTTGCCATGACGAAGATGAAGCTTAAGATCGGGCATATGAACGCCAAGGCACACGGCAGATAGAAGAAGAACTTGTCTAAGAACCTGAAGGCTTCGTCGCTCAGTCCAGTGAAGAAGCAGGACACGTTGTCATAGAAAAAGAAATCCTGAATAAAACAGACTAACGCCTCTGAGAAATCAGGGGCGTTTTAAACGCTAGTGACGGAAACTATAAAATACCTGTCGGTATCAATAAAGCCGTCACAGCGTCACAGCCGTCACACAAGTCTCTCTTAGCTGGTAAAATTTATCATTCAAGTAAATTAAAACCGACCATTCCGAGTTGAGAACAGCTCGCATTCAAAACTCTTTCGAGTTTAGAACACTCGCCGATTCACAACTCTCCATTAGTGCGCGTTCCTATTGCTCCCGCGCTACCGCTTGCGTTGCCACCCACAACTTGAAGGGACGTAACCCTTCAAGTCGCGGCTGGCGTGGATAGGGAATAGATTCTCTTTTAGCCGGTAATTCTTCTTTTGATAGAAAGGGTTAGTTAGGGGTATGGGGGAAGGAAGGGAAGCGCTAATATACACGCGCGCACGTATTTATTATTTTAGCTTTGCAAAAAGAAAATACCCTGCGCCGGTCTGACGCAGGGTGGGAATAATGATCTTTGTAAGTTGTCACGGATTAACTTGATTTGTCTTCTGTACGACCGTAATTTCTCATAATATGGCACATTATGACGAAATCCGTCGTAAATCCGTCGTAAATTCTTGCCTTGGGTCTCGCAAAGCCAATAAAATCAATGGTTTGTTAGTCCAAGGGCTTCATCGTCGGAAACATGGTCCGACAATACGGGATATCCTCTTATAGTCTCTATATATCACTATTTTTCATATTGCTCAAAATGCCGATAAACCAAAATTGACTACAACTATCTGTATCTATCTGTCCGTTAGATGTAAGAAAAGAGGTAAGAGATGTAAGTTCTGAGTATATGGCTTAAGAAATACGGAAGCAATTTCCTGACCAATTCATTCAATTTAGAGATGTTCTGACATTCCCAAACCGGGATTGTTGGAATATCTCTTTTTCGTATACTGTTCGTCAGGAAGCCCGAAAAATAAGGCTGTTATCGACATGAATAGTAATCTGAAAAATATACGATAAGCATGTAAAACAAGCATGAATCTATGTTGTTTCATAATGGCTTTCTATGAACAACTCTTAAGAGATCTGCCGCACACCGGGCACCAACTGATAACGATTTCATCTGAGGCAATGCTTTACAAGAATGATATAATAAATATATGTATTAAGTTTTGAGTATTCTTTTATGTAAATATGACAACTGAAACAAGAGACCTTTTTAATAAATTGCATGAAGATCGAGTCGATAGTGCCAGAACACTCGAGAAAAGATCTATGCGCGGTCTAAAAGCAAGTGTTGTCGATAAATACTCAGATCAGGCTCACTTTATATATGAATTGATTCAAAACGCTGACGATGTCGGTGCAACGTTTGTTTCCTTTTCACTTTACAATGATCGCTTGGAATTTGTTCATAACGGAAAACGACATTTCAATATAACCGATGTTGATAACGAGACAGAGGACTCAAATAACGGCACACTTGGAGATCTTAACGCTATAACTTCAATAGCAAACTCAAACAAGACCGATGCATCAATAGGAAAATTTGGTGTAGGTTTTAAGGCGGTATTCCAATATACAAACGAACCTAGAATATACGATCCGCTGGTGTCCTTTAAGATAGAAAGATTTATTGTTCCTGTTCTGATAGAAGACGACTATGAGGGCAGAAAACCGGATGAAACTGTTTTTGTATTTCCTTTTAATCACAGCGAGAGACCTGCTTCTGTAGCGTTTGAAGATATTCTTTATAAGATGCAGAACTTAGTTTTTCCGACTCTGTTTTTGAATAATCTGAAGACCATATATTATAAATGCGATAGTAAATCTATTTCCGGAGTATATAGGAAGGACACTATTAAGTCTTGCGTAGTTGACGATGTCATTGCTGAAAAACTTGAACTGACAAACGGAATGGATAGCAAAAAGGACATTCTTTGGCTGTTCTCACAGACAACACACGACAAATTCAAATACTCATGCGGTTTTTTCTTGGATGATGCAGGGAAACTAAAGATTACTCATTATGCTGCTTTTTGTTTCTTCCCAACGAAAAAGAATACAAACCTGCACTTCATTATTAATGCTCCATTTTTATTAACGGATAGCCGAGAGGGTATCAAAGCCGGAGATGCTCATAATAAGCGAATGATAAGCCTGTTAAGCAAACTGGCCAGCAAATGTTTTCCTATTCTTCGTGACTTTGGCCTTGAACAAGGTAATCTTATAATTGATGATGACATTCTAGACTTCATCCCGACGAATAAGAACCTATATATCCCCGAGAATGAGAGAGATGAAATCTCTTTTGTGTCTTTCTACAATGACATTAGAGATGTTTTTAAAGTAGAAAAGATATGGCCAAGTTTCAACGAATATGCATGTGCTAAAGATGGTTATTTGGCATTCGCATCTATATATTGCGACCTCTTTTCTAATGATCAGCTTAAAGAGCTATGTCATAATCCTAATACCAGATGGATAATTCCATCTATAAGCTTTGAATCCTTTTCTCGTGCAAGGAAAAGTGATGCATCTGATGCGAGACTCAATTACATAGTAGATGAGATGGGGATATCTAATCTGCGAGATACAGCATTACTTAGTAAGATAGATAAGGAGTTCATGTCCCACCAGTCCTGGGAGTGGATTATTAAATTATACGAATTCATCATCGGAACAAAAGAGAGAATAGAAAAGTGTCGCGATATACCGGTGCTATTTGACCAATATGATAATCCGGCAGCAGCTTACGATGAGTATGATAACGCTATTCTATTCGTGGATGACTCTTCCAGTGAGGGCTATGCGACAATTTCGCACAAACTAACCGAAAACAAGACCGCTCTTGAACTTATCAAGAGCTTGGATATTCATGCTCCCGAATTAAAGGATAAGATCTTCAATAAGATCCTTAAGAAGACGAAACTTGACGCCTTCTCCGATTTTAAGAATATTTTGGATTATTATATTCAGCTTGTTGAAAGTGATGATGACGACGGACAGTGGACTTTTGAGAATGAGATTTACTCAGAAATCGAAGAAAAAGACTTCATAAGATGTATAAATCCTAAAGGTGATGTTTCTTCAACGGCACCAAAATTTGCAATCTACTATCCTACACAAGAGTTAAAGTACTACTTTGATGGGTATTCTGATGTCCAATTTGTTGACCTGGACTTCTATATTTCAAGGCTGAACAATAAAGAACGTAGATATCTTGAGGAATTTTTGCAACAGTTAACGGTTGGACTACATGTCTTTGTTTTATCTGACAGCATAACTGAAAAAGAGGCGAACCGTATCTGTCCCAAAACAAGTTGGCCTCGAAGCACAAGAGCACCTGAGTGGATAGATCGAAAACTACATGCTTGTGAATTTGTTTTAAAGAAAATCAAAGACAACAATGACATCCAGCTTTCCGTTATTTTATGGAACGAACTTGTAGCGGCCTTTGAATACTCTAATCCAATTAGGCTTGATTATAAAGGATACTATTACAGCCCATTTACTACACCATATCCTAATACCCAGTCGCGTATTCTTAAGGAATCCGCGTGGCTGTATGATAAACACGGAAATCTGCTTTCGGCGGCAGAACTAACATGTTCAATGCTGTCACCTGAGTATGATGTATCTAGCTCTGAAGCAAAAAGACTTCTGGCCTTCCTTGGAATCGAAGATGATAGCATAGATTACTCGGCCTATGATGATGAAACCGCAGAAAAACTGAGAACATTTGAGAGTTACAACAGTCTTGGTGTCTTTGATCGCAGTCCTGAAGAGATAGCTAAAGCACTTGAAATGTATGACCAGAATAAAGAAACTGGTGCAGAACACGCTGAAGGAAATTCAAAAGAAACAGAAGAAAACACACCGGGAGTATCAGAGATACAGATAATCGATGATATAAAATCGCGTGTCAGAAAAAAGTCTACAAGCGATCGAACAAGTGAAACTAAACCTCACAAAATAGATGAAATTGAGCAAGATAATGAGGAACTCCTGACAGCTACTGTTGATTTCACACAGCGCAAAGAGCAGATGAAAGAAAAGTTCGAGGAAGATATTGCTAAGCTTGCTCAAATTGAAAATGCTCAGAACACTGCAAGAAACAGCCGTAAGTATTCCTATCTATGGTTTAAATCTCTGCTTTTCTTAGAATCCATAGCAAGTGGGGATGACACTTCACGAAGTCGAGAAGTCAGCATTAATTTTAGTAAAGCCGAACGCGATCTGGAATCAAACAGAACTATAATCTTGAAGCATCCGGACAAGAATATTCCTATGGTTATGGAACAACTCGTAGATATTCCCATGACCATAACTTTTAGTGATGGCAAAACCAAGAGACTTATTATAGACGCTGCCAATGTTCAATCCTATTCACTTCGCGTTAAAGTTAAACATGAAGATTCTTTGGCTGACATTGATTATGAAAGCATCAATAGCATTAATATAACGGCAAAGAGTCCGGCCTTTTTAACTCAGTCACTCATAGAAGAATTCGGGAAATTCGCTGATTCTCCTTTCGAGTTTGATGATGATTATGATATGCAGGGTAACCTCTGTGAGAATATCTCATTCATCTTTGGACCTCCGGGTACCGGAAAAACCACTTATCTCGCTAATAACACTCTGATACCATTAGTCAGACAAAACGACAAGGTTCGCATCTTAGTTCTTGCTCCTACGAATAAAGCTGCTGATGTTCTTGTTAGCAAGATTATAGATTCAATGGGAAAAGACCATAGTTATGAAAAATGGTTGGTCCGATATGGAATAACAAGCGATGAAAAGATTGAAGAAAGTCCCGTTTTCAAAGGCAAGGACTTTGAAATAGAGGACTATAAGAAGTGCGTAATCGTAACAACTATGGCAAGGCTTCCTTATGATTATTTCATAGACTCAAAAGGCAATTTCAACTTCCTGCATGGTATAAACTGGGATTATATTGTTGTTGACGAAGCATCCATGATTCCGCTTGTTTACATGGTTTATATGCTTTATCTGAAAACCCCAAAGCAGTTCATTATTGCTGGCGATCCTTTCCAAATTGAACCTACTACCTCTGTTTCGGAATGGAAGAGCGAAAACATATATAAAATGGTTCATTTGGAGGATTTTTCAGAAAATGCAGAAACTGTTCCTTATCGCTATGATATTAAGCTACTGACTACTCAATATCGAAGCATTGAAGATGTAGGAGACGTTTTTAGCAGATTTACTTATAAAGGCATACTGAAACACAATAGAAGCAATGATTCAGCGAGAAAGCTTAACATTGAAGAATATCTTGATTACGAGCATTTAAACATAATCAAATTTCCTGTAAGTCAGTACGAGAGCATATACAAAGCAAAGAAACTGAAGTCTAGTAATTACCAAGTATATTCAGCCTTGTTCGTATACGAATTTGCTGTTTATATCTCAAAAGCAATAGCATTAAAGAATCCTGTAGATAAGTTCAGCATAGGAATAATTGCGCCCTATTCCGCAGAAGCAGGTCTCATAGATAAACTCTTATCTTATGCTGATATATCACCACGGATAACCATTAGTGCCAGCACTATTCATGGATTCCAAGGCGATGAATGCGATATTATTATTGCGCTTTTCAATCCACCCCCATATATTTCTACCAATAGAGAAATATTCTTAAACAAGCAAAATGTAGTAAATGTAGCCATAAGTCGTGCCAGAGACTATCTTTTTATTCTTGTGCCTGATGAAAACACCAGGAATGTTCAGGATCTCTTTTTGCTTGAGAAACTTAAAAGTATCGTCCGTAGACATGATATTTCGGAGAATGAGTCAGATGATATCGAAGAAGCTCTATTTGGAAATAAGCACTACATTGAGGACAATGCTTTCTCAACCGGACATCAACTAGTCAATGTTTACGGAATGCCAGAAAGACGATATGAGGTCAGGAGCGAGGATGCAGCGCTTGATGTTCAAGTTCACGGCAAATCTAAATATGTGGAATTAAATGAAGAATTGCCTGAGCCAGAAGTTGAAGATCCTATTCAGGCACCAGAAAGTCATACTAAGCCTGTTGCCATTCCTAAAAGCAAGATTCCAGCCAGTTCCTATCAACCAGTTAGGACACAACCACAAGCACAGCCACAAGTTATTACACCGAGTATACCTTCTGTAAGCAGAAAACCAAATACAGCCGATACTATGAGTGTTGATGATTATCGGGCGCAGTTTCCTGTTGGATGTAGGATTGAGTATTCCGGGTTAGGAAAAGGCACTGTTGTTATGAATCATGGTAATTACTTCGTTGTTGATTTTGACACATCAGGAAAAAAGCCACTGAATCCAAGCAATTGTATGAAGTTTGAGTTGATTACTAGATGCAATGACGAACAGAAATAATAAAGGGGTTCTTCCTAGAAGAATGTAAGAACATCTAAATATACATGCAATTTGTCAGGGACCTCATAAATCAGTAAGTTTTGGTGCCACTTTACGAGATAAATATACGATGAGACGTGTTAATCATATAAATGCCAACTCGGTTATCTATTACTTTCCGAAAACGCGTCGCTCATATAGACTTCGAAAGATTGGATTTCTTTCTGTTTGAAATCATCTGAAACCGATACGTCGGGAATGTCAGCAAGAAGCTTCTAAGCAAAAGAAAACTGCCTCAAGTTGAGACAGCTCCCATCTAATATCTTCAGGCTGAGAGGATCTTATCAAGAAATATAATCAGAGAGATCCGTTATCTCTGAACTCGTTTCTCCCAGTACCGAATCCATATACTCCTCAAATGGCCTGATTTGAACACGCTTAAATTCATCGGTTACATCAATATAGTTATCATAGGTAATCTGAATATCAGAATGGCCCATCTGTGCAGAAATGAACTTGATTGCTGCTCCCGATTCTAAGAGGCGAGTTGCATATGTATGTCTGAGTATATGACAGGAGAAATGCGGAAGCAGTTCGTTCTGATCTGTAATACCTTTGCTCTGGATCCATTTGTTATAGTCAGTAATGATGTTCTCTATAATCTTATTGAGTTTATTGTAGGTCTGAACATGATTGTTTTTGCCGATAAACACAAAATTCTTATATCCGTCTATTACGTCTATACTTTTAAGTCCAAGGAACTCTTGAAACTTGCGCTCCATATGAAAAGCATCTATTACAGCTTGAGTCATAATGACTTTGCGGATTCCATTTTTGGTCTTGGGAGTACTGATTGAATAATGGTATCCTGATTCATCTCCATGATAGTAATAAACCAGATTATGATTAATGTCTATTATCCCGTTTTCCAGATCAAGATCTTTCCAGCGAAGTCCGGTCAATTCTCCAGCTCTTAACCCGGTATTCAGCATTATGAAAAATATCGGATACAGATGCCAATATCTGCCGTCTTCACGCACGAACTTCAAGAAGTTAATCTCCTGCTGTAGCGTAAGAGCATTCTTCTTTTTCCTCTTGCGATCTCCGTATGAAAGCTTTAGTTCTTTAAGCATGTTATCACATGGATTCTTTCTCAAATAATCGTCGTCAACAGCAAACTGAAACACCTGGTGAAGCACGGTATGAACATTATCAAGCGTTCCAATCGATAATTCTTTTTCGTCTAAGAGGCTGAGATAGAATGCTCGGATATTTGAACGCTTCATTAGTACTACTTGTTTCTTTCCAATAGCAGGTCTAATAAGCGATTCGAATACCTGAATATAACCGGAGCGAGTACTACCTTTGATGCCTCGCTTAAGCTTTATCCATGTTTCAAATACGTTTTCTACGGTAAGATCAGGCGGAGCATCTTTTAAACCTTCAAGTCTGTCGAGTTGAAGCTTTTGTTCCTTAATTCTGAGTGCGTCAAGATCCTTGGCATAGACACAATGTCTTTTACCGAACATATCAGTCCAACGGTATCCATATGATCCGTCTTTTCGTTGATACTCACCAACGTGAAGAACACGATGCATTCTGTCATAACGCTTTTTATAATACATATGCTAATCCCTTGCTCTGAGCTATATAGATGTTGCGTTCTCAAGATATTCATCTAGCTTTTTACGTTTGAACATCTTTTTGCTGCCGACCCAGAGAATAAGATCTGAATGTGGCTTTGACGCGATTAAGCGTAGCCTATTAATACCGATTCCTGTGTAATCAGAAGCTTCATCCATTGTAAGCAGAGCTCTTTCCCATATCGGAACTTCTCTTGTTTTATTATATGGTCCTCTTTTGTTTCCCATAATTTCCTCCATAGATTAAACAGCTTGCGATTCAAATACCTTTTCAACCTCTACAAGTGATTTATCAACCATTTCTTTTGTACAATCTGCGTAGATGTTCAAAGTAGTGGTGATATCGTCATGTCCGAGCCACTTCTGAAGAACTTTCACATTGACCCCAGCTTCTATGCAGCGAGTCGTGAATGTGTGCCTGAGTGAGTGACAAGAGAAGCCAGGGAGCAACACTTCAGGTGCCGGATTCTTATCGAATTCGGTATCATTGCAGTCCCTGATTATTCTTTTGAGTGCTTTGTTGAGAGTTCCTTGATGAAGTGTGTTTCCATCTTTATTAAGGAAGATGAAATCTGTATATCCGTCAACCTGAGCATTGCATTTCAGACCGGCATCTTCCAGATATTCTCTTTGCATTTCAAATGCTTCCTTAACAAACCCCATCATCGGGACCTTTCTTATGCTCGCCTTGGTTTTCGGACTATGGCATTCCAGATAGCTATAGCTTTTACCTCCAGGATCACGATGCGAAACACAAACAAGATTGTGATTAACGTCAATGACACCTTCGTCCATATCAATATCACACCAACGAAGACCAGTTATTTCTCCTGCCCTAAGGCCTGAACCGATCATTATTGCAAATATCGGATACCAATGTCTGTATACAGCTCTCTTTTTAAGAAAAGACAAAAACAGATTCTGCTCGCTAATTGTAAGTCCGTGTTTCTGCTCTGTTTTGTATGAATGAGCCTTCTTGATCTCCTTTAGTACATTGCTGCTGGGATTTACTGCGATGTAACCGTCATCAATTGCCATATCAAACAGCTGATGAATAACTGACTGTACGCTTTCTATTGTTGTGGCAGCAAGTCCTCTTTCATCCGCAAGTGTATTGTAGAAACGTCGAACATCTGTCTTTTTGATCACATCGATCTTCTTTTTGCCGAGACTGTTTCTTACATACATCTCGTACGAGTATTGATATCCCTCGAACGTATTCGACTTGAGGCCGCGCTTTACCTCTTTCCAGATCTCATATATATCATTGAGCGTCTTAAATCTTCCATTGGGATTAAGGCCGTTAACGGTCTTCTTAGTTACATCCAATTCTTTAATTCTCAACTCTTCAAGCGTTTTTCCGTAAACGAAATGGCGCTTGCCGTTAATGTCATACCAATTGTATGAATATGTTCCGTTGGAACGCTGGAGTTCACCTGTCCTAAGGACGGCACGCTTATTATCTTTTCTTCTCTCTTTAGCCATATTGATTACCTCGTTCAATTATTCTGATCTGCCCCTTTTCCTAACAGCAGATATCATCAATACCTGCTGTTAGGGTAACAGGGCTACATTAAATTGTTAATTGTGCGATTTCGAAGATCGCACTCTTCTATTAGATCGAGTACATACCCTCAAGGAATTTCTCGAACATGCGTCTTTTTATAAGGCGCTTCTCGCCTACAAAGAGCACATACTGACAGTCGGGATCGTCAGTAAGCTTACGTATCTTATCTCTGCCGATATTGAAGTAAGCCGCTGCCTCATCAAGAGTAAGATTTGCTTTTTCGTGGATAGGAACATAGTATCTTTCAGATTTATACATAAGCTCACCTCGATAACAATCCGACTACAGCATAGTCGACGCCAGTACGATAATTGCAAAGGTCACATATGTCCTTAGGACCACCTACATTTATGACGCGGAATCCACGATGACGATACGAATTACGACAAACAGGGCAAAGGCAGATGATGTCTCTGGGATTATATGCCGGTTTCTTCTTTTTCCTGCGCTTTCTCTTTTTTTGGCAGGTGGATACTCGCAAACGGAGATAACTGTCACCTTGAACACTTTTCATGTTCAATACCTTGACCAGAGTACTGTCGATCAACTGCATCAATTCAGGATCGTCGATGTGACCGATGAGATTACCGATATCTTCCTGGTCAACTATCTGCATCTTTTCGAGAAAGACCATCGAATCCACTAAAAGGCCGAAACTCTTCTCAAGAAGGACATGTGCACACATCTTCCGCTTTCTTGCCGGAACGATCGGTGCAATGATCGTAGTAGGACTGGATGTGTTGAACTTATCGTGCTGAAGCACTAATGCAGGACGGAGTCCGTTCTTATCGGAATCAGGTTTTGTTCCAAAATCGTAGAATACGATGTCACCACGCTTAACTGAGTTAGTAATCATGCTACCACCCCCAGATCAACGAAAATCTTGTGAAGTTCCGGCAGGGCTCTGTAAATGCACTTGCGGACCTCGTCAAAAGTTGTTCCTTCCTGAGTTGCTATTTCTCTGGAAGTAAATCCAATAACGTATTTCTTGTATATCCTGGGACCGGCATCATTGGCGAGTTTACTCATTCTTTTGAAAAGACAATCCATCGTATAGAGTGATTCACTGATACGAACGGGATTAGAGTACTCATCGACTAAAAAAACTGCTGCATCAAGTGAGAGTGTATCGTGAAAGAGACTTTCTCTCATGTGCTCGCGATGATCATTCTTATAGCTATCGTGCATAGCTTCAAACATCTCGTCAGTTAAGAGCACAAAGGGGCTGTACTGCTTAACCACTGAGCCGTAAGCTCTATGCAGGCATACTTCCAGAAGATCGGTAACAATTGCGTAGGGAGTTTCCTTGTTGTTACCGTTGTATTCCTTATTAAGATCAATGACCTTGAATTTGTTGTCGGGTGATACGTAAATAATAGAGTCCATATAGACCTCCTGTAATTTTTTTTAGATAAAAAGGGAAATTACAGTTGGTTATGGATAGTGCTGATACCTATAAAACATGTTCCTTCCTTTCCGACTTCATCGGGTAAGGAAGGAACTTTGAGTGACATACGAAGCAGATATTTCAGAACAGCAAAACGCCGTACGAAATAGAAGAGAGATTAATCTCTTCAAACTTCGTACGGCGCTTGATAGTCTTTTCAGTCCTTAAATTAAGGATCCTGCTCCGCTTGCTCGGCTAAAGTCAAGGTTTATTCGGTTGTATGAAAGCTTCCTTTAAGGATGGTAGCTTGATCCGTAACGGTTATCCGGCAATTTGCTCTGGGTGAGGGCAGTACCAGTAACCTTCTTTTGCGTTATATATTTGTTTTAGTTTCATGGTCCTGAATAGGGCCAGATCGATTACTTCGTTGAATCCACATTTTCTGCACAAAGCGTCCATAAGTTGATGTTCTCTGCCAACAACTTTGCAAAGTAAGGCTCCACAGACAGGACATTTGACGTTCCTTTTTGATTTACCTACCGCCAGGGCTTGTGAAGCATACAGCTTTCTTCTTAACTGAGAATCATATTGGTCAAACATGATCGTCCTCCGCAACGCTGAATGCAGCTGCATATTCTTCGAGAGGTCTCTTATCAAGAATCGATAATTCCTGAAGTCTGTAATAACATGTGCTGAAGCTGACGCCCATACTATCAGCCATCTGCTGAATGATCGTTTTGCTTGCTTTAGGAATAACGATCTTGCTTCCGGTATAGATCGTAACCTTATTGCCTAAGTTGTACTTGTTAAGCATCTTTTCCACAATGAAGTCCGGCATAAGAAGACATGCAGCAGCACGATTGGCAACAGTTTCTGAAAATGACATCATCTCCTTAAGCATCTCAGTGGTGTAATATTCACCGTCAACATATTCAGTATGGAATGCTGCTGTAAAGTCACCGCCGACATGCTTGCACATTATGAAGTGTGCAGCTTCGTGTGCTACGGTAAATCTGTATTTGGCTAGATTATCCATGCTATTTAGAGAAGAGTCGATTACGATTACATTTTCAGGGAAGATGACAAACTGCCTCATACCGTTTCTCAAGACGGGAAGAGCCTGTTCACCATCCGAAATGAAGCCGCCTCTACCGGGAACATCTACTGCGAAATCTTCATATAAGATCGTAGTGCCAAGATAACGAGTTACGAAATCTTCAATATCAATTACTCTGGTGTTCGAATAGTGGAACTTCTTAAGAAAGTCAGAAATGAGCATAGTGCATATTGCATTCATTTCTTCAATTGATGTCCTTTTCTTCATATCACACCACCTGTACATACCAACGGCTGTCAATGAGATACAGATATGTTTCTGCTCCATTGAAGCTGACTGCATAACGAATACCTTCAAACTCATTTTCTGTGGAATGAGCACAGAACAGGACTTTAGTGATCTCGTGCCTTGTTCCGTTACTTCCGATAAGTGCCTGCGGGATCAACCGGCTCTTATCTCTGATACTTTCCACTTTAACTTCTTTCTTCTTCATCGCTTATTCCTCCTGGTTATTCTTACTTCACCGGCTAAAGGGAAAAAATCCGGTGAAGCCGCTAAGTGCCGACTTGTACTGACGCATATGTTTTATGCGTTAGTAATTTCTTTTAAGTTGTAATGGGGCTTATCTACAACTTCCTGGACCGCTTGGCTCGATCTGAACCGGAAGGGCAGAGATAAATAAGCAGGGCATATTCATGACATTAGCATCAACAGTCAAATATGCGATCTTCTTAAGCATATATCCTTTTCCTTCCTTTCTCAGATTGTCAAGAACGTTTGTTCGGTTCTTGTTATGGTTTGATTATACGAGGGCGTTTTTTGCTTTGCAATAGCTATTTTTCTTGCTGTACATTGCAGTGTACAACTGGACTCTTAACTCCCCCTCAAAGCCATATTTTGCAAGGGGTTTAGCAGTCTTACAGCCTTGCCATTTCCTTTGAGACCATGCGGATATAATCTTCCTGCAGCTCTTTAGGTCCTCTTATGCGGACCTTGCCTTCAAAGCCGAATATCCAAGCGAAAAAGATATTGTTGACCTGCACTTTTACCTTAGCTCTGCACGTGGTTTTATCAATAAAGAAGATGTTCATTTCCTGACCGAAATGATCCACCATAGCATCGATCACGCTCGTGTCGAATTCCAGTGAGACCTCAGTCATATCGCCGGTCTTCATGTGAAAAGTATCTTTTACATACTTATCGACGGAGAAGTCTTCAGGCTCAGGTATACAATCCTGAGCAGATTCCTTAGGAATACCACATATGCGGTCAACTCTGAACGCAACGATATTCTCGTGTTTTTCAGAATAAGCTAACAGATAGTAATAGTCGTTACAGCAAACAAGCCGGTAAGGAGAGACCTGGTATTCTTCTCCCTTATTCTTAAGCTGCTTTTTTGAAGACGTAAGATACTCATAATACTTGAATGCAATCTGCTTCTTGCTAACGATTGCTTTGTAAACAGTATCTATTATGTAGAAGATCTGCTGGTTCTCGGCTCTGGGGCGGCCATCTATATCCGTATTCTGGATAAGATAGTCATATGAAGGTCCGGCGAGCTTACTGATCTTCCTTATCAGAGCACTAGTCTTTGCCGGTGGAAGAGACCTGAATGACACAAGAGCATCCATCATTACGCGGAGTTCAGCGATCTCATAATCACGGGTCAATATGTGATACATATGCCTGTTGTTTTTCCCATTCACGCATTCAATATCGATCCCCGTCGCTATGAACATCTCGATATCATCGTAGATTGTTCTGCGCGTAGCTGCGATACCGTATGTGGATTCAAGGATCTCAATGATTTCACCGACAGAAATGAAGTGTGTTTCATCTGTATGCTCCAGAAGTATCTCTTTAACATACATCGGTCTTAAGTTATTATTCCATTTAGTATTCCAAGCATTTTCCATAAGCAAACCTCCCATTTGGCAGATTCGGACATAGCATTTATGTCAATCAGATTACATTTCCGTCTGAATTATACAGGGGGCATTGGGTTATTAAACGGACACTAACGTGAAAAATACAAACAGTACAATTAAACGTACTGAGACTGATAATCTCAAAAGTCTCAATTTGTCGGAAAAAGTCTCAACTTTTGACACACATATTGATTTTCAGCCGTGAGGGATGCATAGTGAAAACATCAATAGCCCACAAGGAGGTATTAATATGTTTTGGCAGCAGAGACCACATCCCAATAATTGGATCAACCAGATCCGCTATTTCACAGATTTCAATAACAAACTAACCGAAGATGAGCTCCGTGATGCATTTATAAACCTTGCTCACTTATATGTGACGGACTTTTCCAATCTTAGGCTCCTGGAAGACGCAATCATAAAGGAGTTCGGTAAAGAAGGGGAGGATATCATCGAAGAGGCTGTTACAGAGACTCCCGATGGGAACGACTTAGCCGATATTGATATGAATGATGGGGACTTACGCGATATTCTTGGAATTACGCTGAACATGTGCGATTTTATTGAAGAGCGATGGTTCTAAAATAGCTTACTGTCAATCAAATGCTTTATTTTTAATATAGTCTGCAATAGTAGAATCCTCTTTCATAACTCCAAGCAACAACTGGTGGTATTTAACAAGTCTTTTTTCCAAAGAGTTAATCTTTCTAGGATCAAATATCTCCTCGTTATCTTGAGCTGGAAGAATTATACCTATGTTATTTGCATTGAGCATCATACTATATGCAAGTAATTGAAGGCGATCATTCCGAGAGTTTCCGCTGGTATAATCCTTGTATTTCACATCAATAACTAATGTACTATCATTATCTTGATCTACAAGGATTAAATCAGGCTTGATAGATCCAGAAATATATTTACCTGGATTATTAAGATTTTCATCTTCAGTAAGAACTTCGATTTTGTGATCATACTTTTCAAGAATAATACCGCTGTCTGTTTTGTCTTTGTAAGAGCAAATGCCATTCTTCTTTAAGTATGCTCGAACATATACTTCAAATAAAGTATCCATAGAAATGGCATAAGGAACAACGTATCCGGTAGTATTAACGGCTCCGTTTGATTCTATTGAAATATCATCCAATATCATTTTAGCCATAATTATAACCGGCCTATAATACGCATAACATCCAGTTAGCTTTAAACCATTGCAAGCAGAACCACTGCACGATATATCACTAATCTTTCTCAAAGCCTTTGTACAGTAAGAAATCATTGAAGAGTAATTATTGGCATCCTTGCCATAATCTCCCAAATAATCCAAGATAAACCTTTTAGCCTTCAATAATGCGGCTTTAAGTATCTGGTTTTCAATAATGTCATCAGTGTAATGAAGATATTGGCAATAGAATCGGTCATTTCTTCCATGAATAGAGTTAGTCTTTATGTTTTTCTCAATGACAATCTTACCTTTAACTTTACCTGTAAGGTTTTCTTCATCTTTTAGCATGCGGCCCATTAGCGGACGCTTGCACAATAACCTCAACAAAGTTAGGAATACAGTTACAGTAATAATGCTGTTTTCGTTAGAGATACCATCTTCTACACGTAATGGTTTTTCATGTTCAAAGAAATAGAAAATCTCATTTCTATCAACTGCCTCTATATCTTTTTCGACCTGTCGATTGCTTATTGTTTGGGGTGCCATATATCGATCAAACTCATCATCATCTCGAATATAATTAAGCAGTTCAACTACAGTTACATTAAACCTAGGAATTACTTTTAATACTAATTCATTTCCTTCAGAATCATGTATATTATCTCCATCGATATTTTTAAGTCTTGCTATACCAACTAAATTAGAAGAATAGAGCTGCTTCTTAAAGTAGTGAATTCCAAGATTAATCCGTGATTCACCATATGACACATAAAGCCTATCAAGATCTTCATCACTAATATGCTCTGAAAATCCGTGCATAGGACTATTGTCGGGAATGATATATATTCGTATTCCGTCTTTAGGAACTTGCCATCCGTTCATAATAACTCACCACGTTATGCAATTAGATCCGTAAAAATTTTTTCAATATCATCTTTTTGATTAGTAATGTTTATTCTGCCTGCAATGCAACTGAGGAATCCCATAAAACCTTCTGTGTTGTCCCCAGCCTCAAAATGAATAACACCGTCTTTATAGTATTCTTTAAGTATAGGAATAATCTGATATTCAAATCGCTTTTGCAACTGATCCTCGCTATCAACAAGGAAATAAGTATGACCAATTTGAACATCTTCCTTTCTGTATTCAGGACTTAAATAGTCATCACTAAACAGTTTTTTTACGGACTCAAATAATTTACAAGCTTTTGCGTTTAAGTCAACTTGACTTTGTCCTTTATCAATTCTGTAAGACCTGATTACTGACTCGTCTGGTAACTGTTCAAAGAACAAGAATCGTCTTCTAATAGCGTAATCAATTCCACCAATAGATTTATCGGCAGTATTCATAGTACCTATAATATACAGATTTGATGGGATGCTTATTCTGTTGCTGTTATCAACAGTATATGGTGTAGCGACTTCTTCTTTTCTGTATTCAAGACCATAGATGAGCTCCCCAAATACTGTTGCAAGGTTGGCTCTGTTGATTTCATCAATTATTAGATAGAATTTTGTATTTTTGTTTTTCTTAGCCAGTTCAGCAATATTGCCTAATACCTTGTTGACTGTTTCATAATAAATAGAATCAGTTCCTTCTTTAGTTGAAACTTTAATACCTCTGATAAAATCCTCATATCCATAAGAGGGATGGAACTGTACTATGTCCCAAGCAATCTTTGGCTCTTCACCTTTGTTCAACTTTTCACAATATGCTTTGGGCTGATCATAATTGGAAATCTGCATATCAGAAAGATCATCATCAGAACAATTGCCCGCCACGTATTTTAAGAACTCCTTGGCAGAATATGTCTTTGATGTGCCGGGAGGGCCTTGAAGAATCATTTGTTTGATGCCAAGCACATCCATTGCATTTTCATACTCTTGATAAATATTTTTGCTCATACCACTGTCAACTCCTTCCAAAACTATTATTTTTCCATCGGACATTTCTATTTCATCACCAGGGTTTTTCCATAATACAATGAGGTTTCCAACTAGTTTTCTTACGTTTTCATTTGCCTCTTTGTTATGTTCTGCTTCTATTCGTTTCCATTCTTTTTCTTCCAATCCATTCTTGGAAAATGGCTGTGGTTCAATTTTCTTAAAATCTTCGAAGAATGAATCCCATTCTTTTTTTACAAAAACAAGCAATGTGTTCTTCTCAACATCATTTGGATTAGAAGCAACATACGAGGACAATTCATTGATCAGAGTTAGATAGTATTGCCACACTATTCGGAATATCACAAGATCTCCACCAAATGATTCTCCGAGCTTATATCCATTGGGTTTGCTCCAACAAGCATCCTTAACATAATCAGTAGGATGATAACCTCCGGTAAAATGAAACTCTTCACCATCGATTTTGATTGTACCGCCATTGTACAGTGGACGTTCGCTCGGTTTACCGCCCCTTCGGATTTTATTATATTGTGTGGGGTTAGCTATTAGTGAGGCATGATATGTTACTCCTCCAACAACCATTTCACGATAGCCGACACTGTCATTAAAAAGAATACCTGCTTTTATTGAATCTGTTGAAAGTAACCGCTGTTCGATTATTCTTCCTACAAGATTCTCAATTGGAATCGAACTGCAGTTTCTTGTTGATTCTTCACTAACAAAAATGCTCGGTGTTATATTTTCTTTGTAGTCACTAAAGCAGTTATCTTGTGCTTGAAGGGCTTTTGCCATTTTCTTGTTACATGATGCTTCAAGCAGTTTGATGTATTTTTCTGCGCGGGGATCTAATATGCCTTCAGAAATATATTGATTAAGTACTGGAATCAACTGGTACTTAATTCGCAAATGAACATTATCTCCGCTGAAATAACCGTGACCAGGTAAATAGCGATTCTGTTCATATGTACTAATCTTATACTGCATATCAAGATAGTTAAGAACAATATTCCTAACCTGGCTATAATACTGAGCATTAGCCGATTTGCTATCATCGGTAATGTATTCAATATCAGACAACAATTCTATGGTATAAAACCTGGAATAAAACTCATTAGGAAATGGTACAGCACCAGTTTCAGTTGGATTATAAGTTCCGACTAAATAAAAATTCGGAGTAACTTCAATGTCGATCCCGGAGTTTAAGTGCAGCTTAACTTGCTGGTTTCCTAAACCGATAACACTAACAGCATCTCCCAACACAGAAGAGATATCACATCGTTGAATATCATCTAGAAGCAGTACATATTTGGTTCCTGATTTTGAATAATATGCTTCCGATGCTTTCTTTATCATTTCTATCAGCATCTTGTCTGAATAGTTGAATTTCATACTTCCGGAACCAGTTTCAACTGTGATACCGCCAACAACATCTTCATAGACGAGACTGTTATGACAGGATATTATTTCCATTTCAACATTTTGAGATTTGCTTTCAGGGAAACAACTATACTCTTTTTTTGCAAGCAAAGAAATAGCAGCCTTGGCCATATATGACTTTCCGACTCCGGTGTTTCCGGTAATCAGAACAGCTTTTTTAGCAAATATAGCTTGAGTAATATCTTTTAGCAGTTTCTCCGTCTTTGCCGTCATACATTTACCGCCTATGAATCAGACATATACTGTTCCATCAACTGGTGCAATGCCAAAGCAACCCTCTTCGCTAATTGTGGAGGGACCGCATTTCCAATCATCTGATAAGCATTTCCTTGCGAACCGACAAAATCGAAATCATCATCAAATGATTGCAACCTAGCAGCTTCTCTTACAGTTATTGTTCGACATTGTTTTGAATCATAATGAATAAAACGATTACCATCTTTATAGAGATGAGCAATTATAGTTGTACTGGGAAGATCTGGTTCCAATACGTGATATCTATGAATAGGTGACTTGGAACCTACTTTTTCTTCGTAGAGCTCACTTATTCGTTTGCTGTCAAACTCGCGCTTACCCGATTCGATGTCTTCTGCAAGCATCCTAAAGGTATCCATATCTCTAAGGTTATGATATCTGGGCTTATGCCATGTAACATTAGTTTCTGGAATGCTATGAGATTGATGCTTTTTATGGTGTTCCTCATCAAAATACGGCATGCAAGAAGGCAAATCACCTATAGCTTCTTTTACAGTCTTTTTATCACTCTCAATATAGGAAGGCAGAATCTCTTTATAGAAAGACTTCAGAATAGCCTGTGCATTAGGATATCTTCGGCAATCTATTCCAACAATAATCATTCTCTCTCGGTTTTGCGGAACAGAATAGTCAGCAGCATTAACTTTTGCCGTTCTAAGATCATCTATTATTTCATATCCTATTTCAGCAAAACCCTTCCTTATATGATCTGTTATTGGGGTTCCGTCTGGCGCAGCACTAAGAATGCCGGGAACATTTTCAAAAACAAAGGCTTTAGGCCTATATCTGTTAACAACACTAAGATAATGTTCAAAAAGATAGTTGCGGTAATCATCTCTCATTCCATTTTCATCACGAACACGTCCCGCTACTGAATATGCTTGACATGGTGGTCCACCGATAATTACGTCTATTCCTCCTGCGTTATTTACAAAAGTATCCAATCCTTTTCCTTGTCCAAACTCTGGGTCATTCCAGCCAGAAAAGAGTTCTTCTTCTCTCTGAATGTCAAAATGCATGACCCGTTCCTTCGCATCTTTTATACCCCATTTGGTTTCGAGTCTGCGAATTAAGGTTTGAACTTGTGGCTTTAGCCATTCAACAGCCGCAACATCTGTAAATTTTTTAGTTTGCAGGAATCCATCCTCAAGCCCCCCACAACCTGCAAACAAGTCAATAAACTTATACTTTGTCATTATTCTCTCCATTATCTAAATATGGTTTTATAGCTTCAGCAACAACTTGCCCAAGCATTGGCGGAACTGCATTTCCGACTTGTCGATACTGTTCTGATTTATTTCCATAAAAAACAAAATCATCAGGAAAACTTTGCAGTCGTGCGCTTTCCCTTACAGTTGGTATCCTATTCCACTTATAATGGAAATGTGATCTGTGTCCTGTGTTTATAGTAAGAGAAGGCTTTTTACTGTTATATCTGGTTAATGCTTCATGATACTTGTATATTCCTTGATATTCTTCAGGAAGAGCTTTATAGTTTTTGCCTTCTGGAACCAACGATATCATTTTTTTCGTTTTTTCAATAGGAATGCTTCCTATATGATTTCTTACTTGAGTTGATCGTGCTCTCATCTTTTTCTGATACTCATTTTGAGGCGGCATAGTGTAATCTTGAATCTCTTCTCCATATATAATTTCTCCATCTTTTGTCTGAAGAGAAGGGAGATCACCAATAGCTTCTTCGCAAGTTATGTATTCATCCTTGTTAACAGTAGGTGTAGGGAACACAAAGTCTTTGTCACTATCCCTAAGTCCCACAAAGAAGACTCTTTTCCTAATCTGCGGCAACCCATAATCTGGTGCATATAACAATTTGGGTACCATTCGATATCCAATTTTCGCAAAATCCTCAACCACTCGTTTTGCCCCAATTCCGCCATTCGTTTGAATCATACCTGGAACATTCTCTAAGACTACAACTTGAGGCTTCACTCTTTCAGCAAGTTTAACCATAGCCGTATAAAGAGTATTTCTCTTATCATTCATGTCACGAGGTCCAGCAACAGAAAAGCCCTGACACGGAGGTCCACCTACCAAGACATCCAATTTAATATTCTTTTTATTTAAAAACTCGATTATCACATCAATATTGCTGTGATCGAACAAGTCTAATTTCATAGCTTCTGCATTCCCGTGATTCTCTTTAAATGTTTTTAAAGCTGCTTCATCAAAATCTACGCCCAATACGACATCATAACCAGCATCATAAAAACCGCGAGATAATCCGCCGGCTCCTGAAAACAAATCCAAAACCTTATAACTCATTCCTCTTAACCTCTTCTTCAATAACGTCAGCACATCTTACGACGTCATTTTGTATTTCTTTACCCCAAAATCTCAGAACCGTCCATCCGTGAGATTTAAGGAATTCATTTACTTCTTCGTCACGAGCAATATTCCGTTCGATCTTTAATATCCAAAAGTCTTTGTTACTCTTTATATTGCTCTTTTTGTTTTCCCAGTCGAATCCGTGCCAAAATTCACTGTCACAAAAGACTGCTATTTTCTTTCCAATAAAAGCGATGTCTGGATGGCCAAATACTTTTTTTGCATTTTTTCTGTATCTTAGTCCTCGTTTCCAAAGTTCTTGGCGAAGCAGTAGTTCGATGCGAGTATCCTTACTCCTTATAGCTTGCATATTCTTATGCCTTTGCTCTGGAGTAAGGTTATCCACTTCAATTTTGCTCCTGTTTCATATTTTACTCTTTGTACTATCCATTATTGGGACACTTCTTTGTTAATAAGCCAAAACAAAATAGTACTTCTTAATTATAATATAAGTGATACATTTTTTTTATTTTTTCTCGTGACATACAACTATCAAGAACGCCAAAACAGGCTCCAACCTGCCAATCTAGACAGATTGGAGCTGTTTGTGAACTTCAAACAATCAACCAACAACACCAAATCCAAAGATGTGATTGCTGTTCGCTGCGTAATTCTTTTCTCTTACTGCATCGCTGCTGTTGCCTTCAACAGTGTAGATGCGCCCATTTTCGACTTTTGTGACTATTCCGACGTGATTGGGCTTTCCATCGGGTTCCCAGTCGAAGAATATGATCATACCGGGATAGATGAGTTTGTCACAGTTGGAAGTGTTGACTTCTGAGCCATCAATCCATTTGCCTTTTTTCTTATAGAAAGAGACTCCATCAGAGACGAAAGAGAAGTAGGGGATCTGTCCTGCAGAACGAAGCCCGGTCTTATCGCCGCACCACGAAACAAAAAGGGCACACCATTCGCATCGACTGCTAAGTCCAGCCCATCTCCAGTACTTTTCTCCGCCTTTGTTACCTAGCTGAGAAAGAGCAAGGTTAACGAGTTCGTTGGATCCTAAACCAACACCTCTGAGGATTTCAGCCCATAACGAGGCATTCTTAACATCCAGGAGCTCATTTAGCTGAGCCAATTGTTGAGCGTTGAAATGGAGCATTGAGGCTTCTTGTGCAGCTGTTTTGTGGTTGATTGAGATAGTCAGGATTGTCTTGGTTACTTTCTCTTCCTTATATAGAAGATTGCCGTCCTTGTCTTTCTTCTGAACGCCTTTATCATCCAGATCCGGGACCTTCTTGGTTTCTGTAACCTTCTTAGTAGAAGAGGTTATCGTATTCATTTGCCAGAAAATATCCCGTAGGATCTTAATGTGTTCATCGGAAATATGGACCACATCAGTTGCGCCGTCAGTCTTTGTCGTGACATATACGGCATAGACTGAGAGAACATCTGGCCAGGAAGCCTGATATCCTTCCGTTACGAGTTCATCATGAGGGGTAGATGTCTTGATTCCTTCGATCTTACTCGTATATTCCGAATTGATCTCCAGGACAACTTCCTTAAGCGGTCTTGAAGCAGTGTTTGTTTTATCTCCGGCGAAGAATATACCGAATGCTGAGGCAACCAGAGCTGCAATAGAGGCAGCAAGTACCAATATCAGAACTAAAGGGACCGAAGCGGCGCCCAATGCGGCACAGAGACGCTTTAAAGCATCAACTATGCCTTTGACGATCTTCTTGACCCACTCGGCGGTCTTCTTAGCCAAACGTTCAGCTTTTCTTGCAGTAGCAACCTTTGTCGAAGCAATAGCAGCTTCTTTGGATGCTTGAGTAGCAGTTTTTAATGCGAGCTGCGTTGCTTCAGTCGCACTCTTAATGGATCTGTCTGCCTTATGGATGGTCCTGACGTTTGACTTGATATCCTTGGTGTTTTTGATATCCGGTCTTTTCTTCTTTATCTGCCGTTTGATTGAATCCTTGGTATCAAGGGCAGCCTTGGCTGCATCGGCCGCAGCATTTCGAGCAGAGACCTCCATCTTATCGATAGCTTCCTGATCTTCGTTTTTATCAGAACTTTCAGAAATGGTTTTGGCATGCCTAATAGCTGCAATACTTGCTCTTCTTGCAGCATTTGCTGAGGCCTGAAGGTTTTGCTGTTTTTCATTTATTTGAGGCTTGCCTCTAATATGAGGTGTTGCCATTGATACGGATTTCTCCGTTACAGGCTTTAAGTCATCCAAACGCGATACCTGCTTAATATCGTGATCGCGCTCGACTTTACTGATTTGTGGCATAAAACTTTACTCCTTTGCTGTTTTTTCGCAGAAACAGAAAAAGGCCCGAGGGATTCATCCCCCGGGCGCAGCGTATTTAGTGCATTGATAAACTTTTAGCTAATCGTAAACTCAAGAAATAAGTTGTTTGTTTCAACTCCGCCAAGCATAGCAATCGTCTCGCACTGAACTATTAACAAATTCAGCTGATGCCTAAACTTGAGGTTTTCCAAGTATTTAGTTTCGACCATTTCGTCATAGAGGTTGTTGAGTTCGTGCGTTGAGATAACACTGTCCAGAACTACATTCGCAACCTCTCTCTCGTTCATTGGACGGCTCTGGCTTTCAAGAAAATCAATCAGGTCTTCACAAATATCGTCTATCTCAACTCGGACCTCAAGAAATTCTCCAAGACGCTTGTAGTAAAGATTAGGCTTTACCATTGAACAAGTATTCTCATCGATATCAATGCCTCTAACATAACCATATAAAGTGCTCATTTAATCGTTTCTCCTTTTCTAGTTGATAATTAAATAGCCCCTGCCGGATATAACCTGCAGGGGCGAAGATCAGCCATTTGCGAACTGTCCTTCTCCCGGACGAGTCGTCATGAGCTGATAAAGTTTAGTGTCCCTGTTGAACTTATTAACAAAAGGGACAAGTGCAGAGCCGTACTTGATAAGCCCTGATCCGGCAGGTGCGTTAGTGATATAACGCATCTGGATCTCCGAGATGTTCAGGAGCTTAGCAAGCTTGGCCCTGTCGGATGCCGCCTGATTGAGCATGATTACGAACTCCGAGTTCGAAAGCATCGTGGATGCCTGCACGGAGTCCAAAAGATACTCAACATTCTGCGTAATAGCAGTAGGATAGGCGTTTCTCTTACGGAACTGTCTCCAAGCAGAGTTAAAGAACTGTGCGGAGAACTCGTTCTCGAATACTACATGGAACTCGTCGATAAAGACGTGTGTACGCTTACCTTTCTTCCAGTTAAGAGTAACTCGGTTAAGCATAGTGTCTGTTATGACAAGAAGTCCCGTGGGCTTAAGCTGGCTGCCTAATCCATGAATATCGAAAACTACTACTCGTTTGTCCATATCAACATTGCTTTCACGACCGAAGATGTCCAGGGAACCGGTAGTGAAGAGCTCAAGAGATAACGCTATCTGCTTTGCCTCAGGCTCCGGCTGCTCCAAGAGTTTCTCACGGAAAGTGCAAAGAGTGGGCGTTGCTCCGCCTGATGACTTGCATCTCTCTGCATCACGGTATACTGCTGCCGCACATCTGTCGATGATAGACTTCTGCTGTGGCCCGACGCCTTTCTTATCGATCTGCTCGACAAGAGACATAATGAACTGGGATTTAACGACAATAGGATCGTTCTCACCATAGCCGTCGACCATATACATTGCGTTCAAACGGTCACGTCCGCCGGCTGATACTCGGATAACCGAGCCCATCTCTGGTCCCATTGCTTCTACAAGCGGGGCATACTCGCCCTCAGGATCGCAGATCAGGATATCGTCATCCGTGTTCAGCATAAGGAATGTTATGAGTTCCTTGGCTGAGAAGGATTTACCGGAACCGGGCACGCCCAAAAGAAAGGCTGACTGGTTCAAGAGATTTTCCTTATTGCACATAATGAGGTTATGGGAAATAGCGTTCTCACCGTAGTAGATGCCGCCTTTGTCCATGATTTCCTGAGTCTTAAAGGGCAGAAACACCGCTAATGACTCAGTATTAAGAGTCCTGAAACAATCGATCTTCCTGACACCGAAGGGCAGGGCAGTATTTAATCCGTCTGCCTGCTGCCACTTAAGGACCGCCATCTGGCAATGCCTGCCTTTAGCAACGGCCTGGATGCTCTCTGTATCAAGATCGAGCTGTTCCTTTGTATCTGAAGAGATCGCAAGCGTTATGAGACAGAGCATCATGCGCTGGTCACGGGTAGTAAGATCTGCCAGAAACTCCTTTGTCTTGTTGCGCTGTAACTCCATATCGTAAGGGATGACAGCGGAGAAGTTGTTGTTCTGGTTCTGCTTTCTCTGCCAGTTGGTGATGTTTGTCTCAACGCCTAAGAGCTTATTCTCGACTTCGCGGATCGCTTCATCGGTCGGAACGGAGAGAACATCGATCGAGAGCATCATGTTCCTGTTCATGTCGGTAAGTTCGGCAATAGTATCGTCGCTGATATAGTTGCCGTAATCCTTTAAGAACATAACTCTCACATACTTCTCGCCAAGTTTGATATAGTCGTTCCCGCGTTCAATCGTATCCGGACAGATATAGTCACGGAAGTCATGACCGAGCTTTGCACGCTGTGCTATATCAAACTCAAAGGTGATCTCGTCGCCGGGACGATAGAAGTCATGAAGTATGCGGAGCTTCTCTACGGCATCCAGATCTTCGAGTCTGCTGCCTAAAGAAGAAAGGCGCATCTGAAGATCGGCACCGGTCCTTGCGAAGTATGTCCTGGCATCTTCAACACTTTTCTTGTTGATCGATACGGTAATATACTTCTCTTGGGTGATACCGTTAGCTCCGGTCGCTTTCTCCAGGAGCATATCGTTATACTCTTCACGGTACATATCGAGACCGTCGTGCTTCATAGGCATGAGGATCGAATCCTCAAAGTCCTTCTTGTTGAGTCTGTGGTTGTTCACCGTGATCTTAGTAGTGGCAGCACTGTCGAACGAGTTGAGAACGTCAGAATAGAGCAGGAACATATTCTCCTTGTCCTCTTCGCTTGCTACCTGATAGTTGATGTCCGTGAACTTCCAAGTCTTTGAAAACTTGTTAGGTCCGACCTGAAAGATACCGTCAGGCCAGATGCGCTGTACCGGGATCAGGTCCTGGACCCGTCTCGGCACAACAAACATCTCCTTATCCTGCTTCAATAGTGTCTGTATGCTCTTGAGCATTGATTGCCTCCTTTTCCTTTTTGGCGAAATATCCCTTAAGCGCTTCCTTATAGATGTTGTTGGACTTAATGGTCAGCCTTCTCGGACAAATGAAGTTATCCTTGAGCCATGCCACAAAGATCTTCTCCATTGGCATGCCGTTATACTTGATGAATCCGATAGCAGCAAAAGGAACGGCAACTGCGATGCAAAGATAAGTGATCATATCGTTTGCCACAGTGCCTCTTGCTCCAAAATAAACCGCTACTGCAGAAGCAACGGCGAGTCCGGAACATATAAGCTGTCTTAAGTTAAGTCCGAAGAAGACTCCTTCGGTGTATTCGCGAATGTCTTTGTTTATGTTTATTTCCATGTGTTTTCCTCCTTACAAACCCATCATGTCGTGGATTATCCTGTCAGATCCCTTTACAAGGCCAAGCAAAACGAGCATGTTAAAACCGATTTCACTCACATAGCACCAAACCATCGTGATAGGAGCAGCATTTGTATCTATCTGAGGCATAGAGGCTGCATAAGCTGTGAAGATGATGCAGGCAAGGACGATAACGACGCCCTGCATGCAAACACCGGCATAGCTCTTAAGAAAACTTTTAGCGATGTTTTCTGTAGGCTGGCCTGCCAAAGTGGATAAAGGGATCGGTGCTATTGCCGTGTACATATAGATCCTGAAGAATCGTCCGTACACGGTAAGAAGCAGAACGATACCGATGACAATGAATGCAATATGTGCGATGAAACATATAGCCCAGATTGGGATAGCACCGTCAAGTATGCCGATTCCTTCAAATTTGCTTTGAACGGTTGATGGAATAGAGAACTCCAGAGCAGTGCCGATAGGGCTTGAAGCGGTTATTTTTGCTATTATGCTCTGAACAATCGTAACGAAATTAACCATGAGTTTAAGGCAGTTATCGATAAGAAATTTTGAAATAGCAAAACGTATGAATACCTTAACTGCCGTCTCAGGCCTCTTGAGCTCGGCAAAGCTACCGCAAGTCTTGATCACACCGATGGTGAAAAACAAAACGAGCAGGGCAGTGCCGATTGCGCCCAAGACGCCATTGATGGTCGTGATTATGTTCCAGATGCCGCCGCCCTTGAAGCTCTGCGGTGAAGTCGTAAGGAGGGCCCACATTTCTTTGAGCCTATTACCAAGGTACTGAAGTCCTAGATAAAGCTCGTACCAAGCAGCGGTACCCAAAATATCACCCCCTTAAGACATCAGCTGAATACGCCGGGAGCGATTGCAGTCAGGATCGACTTTGCAAAGACGATGATGAGACCGCCTGCAAGGCAGAGGAAACCCTGAGATCTCTGGGACGGATCATGGCTCTGGAAGCTCATACCGACCTGAACAAGGCCCCAACCTGCGAGGATAACGCCGATGGCTCTGATAATGCCGAAGATGATGTCTGACATATTCTTGATAGCCTTCTCGGCATCACTCTCAGCTACAACCGGGACCATTGCTACACAAACGATCGCTACAGTGATTGCAATCATGAGGTAGCGTTTCAGCACTGTTTTCTGCTTCTCTTTTGCAAGAGCGGTTTCTTTGTTGTTTGAATTGATCTTATTCATTTTGTTCAATCTCCTTTGTCTGATAGATTTTTTCGAGATCTTCAAGTGTGAGGACCTCATAGTCGTGTTGTTCTTTGACGAGGGTCTCAATGTTGATCGCCTTGCCTCTTAGTTCGGGATCATTACCGACGAGACTGATGGTCGCTTCGGATTCTGTATCCTTGCCGTGAATGAACGGTTCTGCGCCGCCATCTTCCGTAAACTTGATCTTCGGATGTTTCATGAGGTCATACTTCAGATCCATGACCGGATACTCGCCTCTTATGAAGAGGATTGCGTACTGGTTATCGAGCATTCTGACTTCATCAGGAGTCATGAGGTCTCTGGCCTGCAGGAGTTCATGCTTAGTTGAACTGCCGTTTCGTCCTCTGTTGGTGTCATAGTGAGTCGTATCGATAGTTTCTTTACCCAAGAGCTCGCTGACATACTTGTGAGTGCTTTGCTCATTGCCGCCTAAATAGAGGAATTCATCACAGTTGCCTATGATGGATTCATATCTCTTTTCAAATAGGACCTTTAGCTGAGCCAAGTTCTGCAGGATTATGCTTACGGATATCTCTCGGGATCGCATCGTTGCCAGGAGTGCATCGAAAGAGTCCGGCAGACAGACATTTGCGAACTCGTCCATGATGAAGTGAACGTGATAGGGCAGTCTTCCGCCGTGTTCAAAATCGGCACAACGGTACAACTGCTGGAAGAGCTGAGTATAGAGCATACCGATAATGAAGTTATAGGACTGGTCGTTGTCCGGGATAAGAGCAAAGAGTGCAACAGGCTTTTCACCGAGTTCACGGAGCCTAAGTTCATCTGACTGCGTGATGGCTGCAAGCGATGGAAGGTTAAACTTCTCAAGTCTTGCAATAAGAGAAATCTGGATAGACTTCAAAGTCTGAGCCGCGCCCGAGTGATAACCCTTATAGTATTTCAGGGCAATATGCTCAGGATCTCTTTCTTCGAGCTCGGCAAAAAGGATATCAAGAGGTGATTCATAGTCCGCATCATTCTCTCTGACATCTCCGGCACGGATCATTTCCATTACCATGGGGAAGTTTTGCTCATATGGCGGTGCCTCATAGTAGAGGTAGAAGACGAGAGCTTTAAGAAGCATTTCAGATGCCTGATCCCAGAACGGGTCGGTAGTCTGACTTCCCTTTGGAGTAGTATTCTTAATGATGTTCGTCGTAAGACGTTGGATGTCATCGTCGCTCTCGAGGTACACGAACGGGTTGTAACAGTCGCTTCGATCAAGGTCGATCAGATCCAGAATTCGTACATCGTATCCCTGACTTACCAGATAATTCCCGCAGGAGCGAAGGGTACTGCCTTTTGGATCCAAAACCACCATGGAGAAGTTAGTGTCCTTAGTTGCCTGTAATATGTTCGGCATAGCATAGTAACGGGTCTTTCCGGCGCCGGATCCACCGACAACCAGGACATTCAGATTTCTCTTATGGACATGACCATCAAAGCCGATCCTGACATTTTGCGTAAGGATCTTGTTGTCTTCAGGAGGTTCAGCACGATACCGTCTGTTGACGGTGCTTGCTTCTCCCCACTTTGCAGAGCCGTGTTCCTCACGTCTTCTGAAGTTCCTTTCGGTAGAGAGATATATTCCTATGCCAATCGCATACAGGACACAAAAGATAAGGGTAACCCGAAGGCTACCCCTAACTAATGTGATATGAAACGGATTGTTAAATATATCTCCGGCATTCTCCAGGATCCCGACAAGCCCGTTCTTTATGAAGTACGGTGCCGACTTAAGTCCAAGCCATATGACCGGAATGAGACCCGTAAGGTACAAGACGATCCTTGTGGTCGAGAACTTGTTTGTTACCTTACGCATGGAGCATCACCTCGGTTTGGGTGCTGTCTTATCCAGCATCCTTGAAAGCTGCTTAGCAGCCTGCTTTTCTGCAGCGACAACCTTAGCTTTCTCGAGTTTTTCCCTAACTGATGGCCTCATCTCTGCGTCAGCCAAAGATATCGTGCTTTCGTCTCTTTTCGATTTCGGCCCGAAGTCTTGCCCGGACGCTGGGTCTCGTGACGTTCGGGCCATAGTAGGGTTTACTGTCTGGCCCTCTTCCTTGGTCGGATTCGTCTTTTCGGGCTCGGGTGCATCCGGAGTTTTCGGAGCGTCTGTTCTTTCCTGAGCAGGCCTTTCATCAATGTTTTCCGCTCTGACCTCAACGCCTTCCTTCTTTGGAACGGAGATGTCGGCTACCGCAGTCTTGTAGTTCGCAAGCCTTAATGCCATAAGTCTCTTTGAACCCTGACCTGGAAGGATCTCGTATCTGCCGTTTGGCTTACACATAAGACCGACCGGTTCAACGACCTGAGGACCGTGTGTTTTCATCTTGGAAGCATACTTCTGGATTTCTGCCAGGAGCCTCTTGTCCTGTTCCTGAGGATCGGGTATTCCGTCGATAAGACTCAGCGGGACCGCGAGCTGCATGCCAAGAGGCTTGACCAGTTCTCCGGAATCCGTCTTGATCTCCGGTTTGATAGTCTCAGCCTGCTTAACCATGAGGTTAAACTTCTCGATAACACGGCTGACCTTGGAAGCATCGGTAGCGTAGACCATTATGTCAGTAAGGCCGTCTGTTCTTGATTTGTCCTTTAAGACAACGAACGGGAACCCGAACTTCTTACTGGCCGTTGTGAACGCCTTAAGGTATTCATCAGGGATGCGGAACATCTTCTGATCCTTACCGGACTTTAAGAACTCCCAAAGAGTTGCCTTACCTTTAGTGGTATGACCATCCTTCAGAGCCGCATAGATCATCGGCGCGATTCTTAAGGCTGCTTCACCCGTGAGTCTTAAGATAACTTCACTGCCTTGCAGCATCATTCTGACAACCTGATCGGCTGTCTCATTCTCAATTGCCATGGATTATTTCCTCCTTGTTTTAGTATTTGCCTGTGAGGGCATGTAAAAACGCCACTCGGTTAGGAATGGCGTCTTGATAACAAGTCAGATATTGCTTGTTAGTGCGGAAAATAGGCGTTAATGTGCAATATATGACATGTTAAATCCTGTGTTTGTTCTTTGCCTGTGGTTTAGGCTGCTCGATTTCAGGCTTCTTGTCGGGAGCGTTGACTCCTTCAAGGACTCTTTCTGAGCTGATAACTACGGCATCACACAAGGCTATTTCTTTTCTGAGTTCTCGGATCTTCCTGGATACCTGGCTTATCTCGACCTTGGTTTGAGCAATAAGAGGACCGTTGTTATGTCTTTCTCCGCGTTCCTTTATCGTATTGAGCTTTCGCCGTTCAACGATAAGGTGTTTTAGTTCAGACACTAGCGCATCCTTTTTGCTTTGCAGTGATTGAGTATCCTCAATCTGATGCTTATAAAGGAAGTCCATCTGCTCGATATACCGATCGAGCTTGGCGATATCTTCTCTTAATGCCATCGGGATATACTCACGCTTTGAACCCTTGGGTCGGCTGATAATGGTATAAAGCCTGATACAGTATCTTTGGTATGTGGCTTGAAGGCCTGATCCTTTTACAGGTTCGGAATAAGAGAGACTGTTGTCATTCTCAATTAAATAAGGCATACCCGGAACTGTAGTGTTCTCGATGATACGCCTTCTGATCGAATCGTAATCGTAATCAGGACCCAAGCCACGGAATCTGAAATAGCTCTTGGCACCCGGAGGTTTAATTCCCGGATGCTCAAGATAGGAACCGTCCTTTTTGAAGAACTTAAATTCATATCCGAGATCTTTCATGATCTGTGCAAATTGCTTCTCAGTACGAGATAGCTTTATTGCATAGTCGATGTCTTCCCGAATCGTTCCTCTGACAGATGTTTTTCCATCACGTTCAGCCATCCACTCGTTATATGATTTGCCCTTGCTGTTTGAAGGGTTCTCTACAACATGGAGCTTATACTCTCTGCATAACCTGTCATTAACGGCACGCATCTTTCTGTAGTCATCTTTGGTGCGGCGATATTTATAGCCGTCCATGAAAGAGACAGAATTGATCAGGAAGTGGTTGTGATAATGGTCGGTATTAAGGTGTGTTGCAACAACAACCTCAAACCTGTCACCCCATACTTCCTGAGCCAGTTTGACTCCGATCTCATGAGCTTGTTCTGCAGTAATCTTACCCTCACCCTCGAGAAAAGCCTGATAACCGTGATAAGCAAGTCTTCCACCGGTCTTGCCCCAGTGCCATTTGGTGTCCATGAATTCATCCAGGGCAGTGTCAGGATTGCAGTTGATCCCAGTAACATACATCATCTGTTCAGTTTTCTCGGGATTCACGGCGTAGTCGATAACATCACCGACAGCCTGTCGGGCAGCAACAGCTTCCGGGCTGAGTTCCGGCTTTGCGGTAGTCTTCTCAGGGTTAATGATATAGTTGATCGCAGTTCCGACGTGGGATTTAACAGTCCAGATCGATGTTACTGCCATTAGCCGTCTCCTTTCCCGGGTCTGTATGTCTGGCAGATCAGATGAAGAACCTCGTGGATCTCTATTGCACATTGGTCCAATTCCGGACCATGAGCGATTCCCAGAACATTAAGTTTGTGAAGGACCTGGTGAAGATTGCTGCCCACTCGCTTTATCTCACGGATAAGAATGTTCAGATCAGCCGGAGGGGCAGCTACGACAACTTCACCCATAAGCAGCCTTCTGGCATATTCACTTAATCTCAGGCCTGCTTTGTCCTGATTCTTTTTGATTTCATCTAGTTCTTCCGGCGTTACGCGGATGAATAGCCTGACATCACGGTTTTCTTTTTTGCTGGCCATAGTGTGCCACTCCTTTCTTGGGTTTTAGATTGTTGATCGCGGATAGACTCGGAACTCTGTCACGAAATGTTTTCCATCGGGAGCTCGGATCCGTGTCCGTTCAACGTAACCGTAATCTTCGAGTTCCGATATCAGACGGGATGCGGTTTCTCTTCTCATGTCCAGTTTCGCTGCAAGGTTTTTGATCGAACGATCAGAACTTTCAGGGCAACTGCACAATAGGGCATACATCGCTTTCGCCTTTGCGGATACCAGTCGGTCTTCGAGTAGTTCTTTCGAGACCAGACAGAATTCAACATCCGAATAGTCACTCATGTGGACTCCTCCTTTCTGGGTAATACTGTCTCTGTCCTACGACCTCGGAATGGAATAACAAGCAACGCTTTTGTGCGCACAAAAGCAGGAGAGCTTGTCAGGGAAATATCCCTGAGACCCTTATTAAAGCCTTCGGCTTTTACTCTGATGGAGCTGACGAGTTCTCTGTTGCTTGTGTAGGTGATACCGGCAAAACGGGTTTGACGGCATCTCGACTTGAGGAAACGGTAATACCGTTCAAGACGACATCTATCTTGGAGTAATCCTTATAGATGCGATAAACGATATAGCCTCTTTTTGTCCTTCCGGGATTGATGTTGTTGTCGTTGAAGAGATTGCCTTCATCGAAGAAAGGTTCGAACTCTGAGCGATATTCGCAGGGCTTAATCTCTTCATTATCGAGATAGAATTCGATATTTCTCTTGGTTATATCCTGTTCTTTCTCGGATAGATTCGTATAGGTCACGCTTACCAAAAGACAATGAAATGTTTCGCCATATTCGGTTGTCAGATCAAATGAATTGATTCCTGTAACACCGAACTCAAAATCTTCGGCCTTACCGGGAGAACCGATCTGGTATGTGACCTGGGTAGCATCTGAGGCTTCCGGTTGCTCTTTGCTGATACAGCCCGTAAAAGATGCCATCGTGCTGAGCATAAGCAGTATAGCTAATGCCTTCTTAAACTTTTTCATTATCTAGAAGCCTCCTTCGTAATAGGTTTTTGTTTTGATAACCGGATCCGTAAATACTCGTTAAAGTCCTTACCCTCCGGGGGAGGGATATCTTTAACAACGTAATTGGATTTGAGGATCTCAGTTATGTTCTTTGTCGCATTCCGTCCAGGCTGATCGTTATCCAGATGCAGGTATACATGACTGATATCCGGATGATCCTTCAGGAATTGTTCGAGTGCCAACGGCATGGCCTTTCCGCCGATGCCTCCAAGAGACAGATATGTTTCTTTACGCCAGTTTCCGCCTCTTAACTTGACGCAAGTGGCGTATGAGAGCAGATCTATCGCACACTCAAATACATGAACTTTTCTTGGACTATCAGCCCGTGCGATCCTGAAAGAGAACCTTTTATCGCTGCCTGATACGTCGCCTTTGTAATCGCCGTCAATTGCTCTTACGGAACCATACTTCGGATTCCCAGCCTTGTCATATCCGACGAACAGGACATTACTGAATTTTGTAGTCTCGAAAATGAGATTGTGCTCGATGCACCAGTGGATTATTTCAGGACTGATCCCACGCCCGACAAGATAGTAAACGGCCCGGGACGGATCATCATTAACCTTCGGCATAGAGAATGCTTTGGGCGGTTCCACTTTGGGTTTTACCGGTGGAAGCGGTTCTGAGATTCGGCCAAGTATTCGCTCGACAGCTTCCCGGAACGGAATCCCTTTGACCTTTATAAGGTAATCCAGGGCAGATTTACCGCCGATTCCTTGTGAGAACCAGCACCATTTGCCGTTATTTATGATGAGAGAGTCATGTTCCGCTGTACAATAAGTGTTTCCGGAAACATGTTTGAGGTTCCCGGGATCGTAGTAGGTGAGATATGTTAATAGGTCCATTTCCCGGGCCCGCGCCATATCTTCATTACTTATTAGTTGCACGCTGATCACTTCCTTTTCTTATGAGATAAAAAGGGAGGGACCAAACGGCCCCTCCCTCACACACGCATCAGACTCTTACGGAGTTTGTGCGTGCTTCTCTTTGTCTCTTGATTCGCCTCTGACGTTCCTTTTCAACAAGTTTCTTAATGCTTATATGCTTCAAGGCCAGGCACCGGGCGACCACATCGATCGCCTCAGCACCGTGAGCCATGATTTCCTGCATATTCATGTTGCGCTCGTTGAAATCCGCGAGAAACTGCTCGTCGAAGAGGACTTCCTTGATGTTTTCAGCTGCAGCACCGTTAGATGATGTGCAGTATCCGCTGTAAACACCTGTGACTCTGTCATCTTCCCAAAGGATCTTCCTGATATATTCAACATCAAGAAGCTGACCCGAACTGCAGTCAGCTAAGACCGACATGCAGTTGTTGGTTGTCTCTTCGATATAGTTCTCGTAGGTCATCTTGCGCCGCCCTTCCTCTGCTGAGTCCTCTGAGCGTAGTTAAGACCGGTTTCGAGAACCTTGGCCTTCGCATCATAGTGATAGCACTGAGCGGAAAGGACATCCCTGGGCTCGAGAACTGTCTCGTTGACGTTCTTGATCATCCTATTGAGATCCTTTGCCTTCGGAGTACCATCATCCTTGATGAGGATGAACTCGTGAACGGAAGAAGGAAGCATATAGAAGCTTCCGCCGATAGCTTCAGCTGCCTTTTCGCAGAAGTCAGGATATCCTGCAACAGCAGCTCCCTGGAATCCGCTCGTATTGGTAGCAATATAGGTTACAATGCCTACATCCTCAGGATTGGGGATTTCATCCTTGCTGATGAGATCCTTTACCATATCAAGAAGAGGCTTGAAAACGATAGGCTCATTCGCAAGTGAGTTCTTCTCGGCATCAGCAAAGAGCTGAGCCTCATCAATGCCGTACATCTCCATAAGAGGCTTAGTGACTACAACACAAGACTTTCCGTGTTCATCGGAGAAACTATCGAGGTGGACGTTTACTACAAGTGCCATATCCTCGATCATCCTGTGGGGAGTGCTCTTGAGGATAGGAGAGTCACCGGGAATGAGTCTGAGATAAGTGTTATCCTTAACCTTCTCATAATCGCTGATGAAGCTCTTAACATCCTGTTCCTTTTCCTTTACAAAGGAAATGTTGTCCTCGATGGTGTTGACCATCTTGTAAACGGCGTGATCGATATCCTCACCATCTTCTACGCTCTGGTAGATTTCCTTGAGCCTGAAAGCCATTGACATCTTGGAATCGTCAACAGATACCATGAGTCTGTCAGTCATACCATCAGGTGACTCGACAGTAGTAAGCTTCATTGAGATGCCCTCAAGGCCTCTGTCCTCAACCTCTTTGGATACAAGATCCATAATTGTGTTCTTGAATGCTTCAAATTCCATCTTTCTTTACCTTCCTTTCTCATACATCGAGCTTTGTCTTTTCAAGCTCATTTCTTAACCCGGTGATGCCGGAACCGCCCTTTGAAGCCGAAGCTCCACCTTCTTTTCCGCTCAATGCACTCGCATAAGCGAAAAGCCTTACGCCATTGTTCTTGTTAGTGATGAACTCCGGGTTAGGCATTGTGATTACATCTGATTCCATGTCAGATACCTCCTTGAAATAAATTTGTTTTGCCCGTGAGGGTATATAAAAAGACCTGCCTTACCGCATCACTGGAAAGCAGGTCTCTTTAACTGTGTTGGTGAACGTATCAGCCTACCTTAACGGTAATAAGTACGTTCTCTTCTGTGATCTTTGTAACAGATCTCATCTGGATTGCAGCAACAGTAAGACCTGTCTTGACGTTGTTTATCTCGCCCGCAAAATTGCCTAATCGCTTAGCCGTGCGAGTTGCTTCTTTTGGATCCTTGGCGATCCAGTAACCTGTATCGTCGCTGCAGATCGGATATCCGGACTTGCGCAGGTTGTTGACGTATGTGCGCACCGTCCTGGGACAGATATTGAAGCGCTTCTCCAGCTTCTTGCTGTGGACCGCATTATCCTGACCGACGTGCTTAGCCATAAGGTAATCGTAGAGTTTCTGTTCTTTAGTCATTTTGCTTTCTCCTTTGTTAGTTAGTAGGGACGCAGATCACGATGAATTCCGTATTCTTTGCCCTGTAGATCTTTTTGTTGTAAGGGTCTTGGCCGTAGCCGCATGTCGCGAGACATAAATGCTCTGTATCGAACAGTTCTGCTGTTAAATACGGATCGATAGCAGCATCTTTTACATAAACGGTGTCATAGATCTTGTATGTGTGTCTTATACCGTCTGTGGTGGTGACTATGACTTCTTCACCGATATGTTTTTCAAGAGTTTGGAGCTGCCAGAATATCGTCTTGCTCTGTCTCATTCTGTGACCGAAGATTGTGCAGTTTGCTTCATCTCCGATATTGGCTGTCTGAGGAAATCTCCCGACGCCAAACCTCAGGGCAGTAGAGGAACAAGAATCCCATATGGGTTCCTTAACCTCTAAACAAGGGATCTCAAGTATCCCGATCAGCGTTAATGTCTCGTGGTTGGAAGAAAGTTCGCTCATCTCACGCATTAGTTCATCCAGAGTGGTGTCGTCTTCTCCCAACTCACCATCAACTGCCAGGAAGTCAGATATCGGGACCTCAAAAGTTACCTTATCTTCTCCGCCGTCCTCAATCACGCTTTCTACAGTTTTGACCGCTTCCTTTGAAACGGACTGTCTTGCGTGATTCTTGATCCAGCCGATACACATAAAGGCCAGGCCAAATAGGAACAGCATGACTAGCACCGTTTTGCCGATAATCCTTAATGTTTTACTGTTGTGCATTTTTCCTCCTTTCATGGACAAGCCCCGCGAGTTTTAAGACCCACGGGGCTGTATGCCATTACCTTCAGCAAGCGAACTTCTTTTTGCGTCTGATAAAAATCGAAGCAGTAAGAGTTGATAATGAAAGGAGTGCTGCGCCGAACTTCATATAAGTCGGCATTACTTCGCCTGTAGAAGGTCTGAAGTGGATAGTTACTGTCTGATCGTCATCGTTCAGATCCTCGTGCGAGCCGATAAGGATACCGGTCTCTACGTCGTAAACCTTTTCGAAAACAACGATCTTGTCACCTTCGGACAAGCCCTCAGAGGAGAATGTTATCTTAACTTCCACAGATCCTTCAGAAGTCTTAGGCGTAAATTCAAGCATAGAGATAACGGGGTTGCCATTACTCATAAGCTGAGTGCCGTCCTTCTTGTAAAGAGTTGCTTCAGCGCGATATGTCCTTCCGGGTTCAAGTCCCTTGTAGGCGATCTTGTCGGTGATAGTGATGTTCCTTACTTCCTTAGAGCCAAGGTAGATAGCCTTATTGCCGTTGATAGTAGCTGTGGTGCCAATCTTTGGTACATAAACAGTCTGGGGGGCATCATTCAGATCGTAGTGGATACCACAATATCTGTCGCTGCCTTCAGGCTTAACCTTTTCACCTGCAACGAGTGTCTTACCCGTTACAAGTTCGATCTCCACAGTGAAAGGCACATCGACTGTTCCGTCTGTTGTCTCAGGCTTAAAAGGTACAGAGTTTGTGATCGGGTTTCCGTCAGGACCAAGGATGGCCTTTCCGGTTGCCTTATCGTACAGGGTGCCTTCCATGATATAAGTCTTTCCAACTGTAAGACCCTCAAACTTAACGGTATCGACCAGGGTAATCGTCTTTCTGAGAGCAACGATGTGTCCCTTTGTCTCCGTATCAGTAAGAGTTGTTTTAACGATAGGATTGAAGTTCAGGAACTCACCACGGATACCATCCTCAGGCCTCCAGTCGATGTTATCAACTGTTGCATAAGTTGCGGTGGTAGTGATCTCGAAGTCATACGTGTTAGGATCTTCGATATAGTACTCGGGAGCTACTGTTTCCTTGATATAGTACTTTCCGATACCAAGTCCTCTGTACTCATATCTCTGTTTCTCGGTATTCTCAACGAGCTTACCGACGATTACCGTGCAATCCTCATCCTTATAGATAGTGAACTCAGCACCTGAGAGAAACTCATTCTTGTCGTTGACCTTGTGGACATATACAGAGCCGGTCTGGTTGCGGAACTTGAATTCCTTTAAGCCGACCTTAAAATCAGCAGCTGTCGTGTCCTTGCCTCTGATAGTGAAAGCCTCGAAAGTGTTTTCAGTCGTGAAAGTGCCGTCAGGCTTAACAAAGAAGTATCCGGAAGGGGCATTTACCTCAACGATAAAGTACCTGTTGCCGAATTCCTTGCTGCCATCGTTGAAGTGGAGCACGCCGTTTGACTCGTAAACACCTTTGGATGTTTCAACCATGACGCATTCCTTAAGTTCACCGTCGTCAATGAGCTTGTTCTTATTGGCATCGATCCAGACCTGAGCCTTCTTGTCTGCCTTATCCCAAACACCGTTGTCGTTAGAATCAACAAATACTGCAAACTCAGCGCCGGAAAGAGGCTCGTTTGTTTCATTGTCGAACTTTGTGACTTTTACGGGCTCAGCATAAGGGGTGTTGGCAGGATGTGCCTCGAAGTTGATCGCATCGTTTACCTCAAAGGCAATATCGGGAGCTGTTAAGTAGTAGCCGTTGACGGTAGCAACTTCTCTGAGGATATACTTTCCTGCAGGGATGTCCTTGAAGACTACATTGCCATCGTCATCAGTATCGACCATTACCTGGTAAGATCCCATCTCATCCTTATCGAGAACGCCGTTGCCGTTTGTATCCTTATAAAGATAGAAAGTCAGGTGGATATTCTCGGGATGATCTCCGGCTGTTGTGATGACCTGTTTTGTCCAGGCATCGTACTTCTTAACGAAGACATCAATGGATATCTTGTTGTAAACGAGGACGCCGGGAACATCGACACCAAAGAGCGCAACATTGTCACGGATGACAGGTGTTGCATTAGTGCCGCCTTCTGAAGATGCGTGTACGAGCTTACCGTCAGCTGTATTGGAATCGCTGTTGACCCAGGATGCTGCCCAACCGGCGGAATAGATCTCTACGATCTCATACCAGCCTTCAGGGATCTTGTTGAGCTTTGTCATACCGGAACCCTTGGATGTGCGGACCGTTACGGTATCAAGCAGATACTTGTCAGTGAACACACCGATGTTCTGAGCTTTTTCCTCATTGCCTCTGTAGTAGATGGCAAATCTGAAGTCTCTGTCGATCGTAGCAGCCTGTTCGACCTTACGGATCTCAAGAGATGCCTCAATCCTTGTGTTGGTTATGCTCTGAGAGATAACTGCTGTTTCGTTATTGGATGCGTGGAAGCTCTTTTCGAAAGAAACGATCTTACCGCTCTTATCCTTAACGGCCGTAAATCCCTCGGGAACCATATAAGTGTAAGGCACATTGTCATTGCCGTTAGCGTAGAAGGTCTTGGGAACATATTCTCTGACGATATAATCGCCTTCAGGGAGCTTCAATGTCTGGAGACCATTACGATTCTCGGATACGCCGTTATACTCCCATGTGAAGTTATATGTTCCTTTGCCCTTGCTGGTAGTGCAGGAGCCTTCAGCGACCTTAATAAGTTCCTTGTTGTCGGTAACATAGAAGAGATCAGCCTTTATCGTGGAAACATCACCCGCAACAGTAACTGTCTTGGTCATGTTGAACCACTGAACATGCTCATCGTTCTTGATAGAACCGAAAGCAAACACCTTACCGTCATCTTTGAGGACGAAGTTCTTGTAATACCTTGTGGTATCAGCCTTCTGATCGAGAGTCCAACCGGAATTGTTGGTTGAGATGATCTCGACCTTTTTGCCATCTAAAGAATCAAGATATGCTCTGTTCCAGACTTCCTCAATCCTGTAGTTGCCGAGAGGAAGGTGCTTTACTTCATTTATACCGACACGGCAGTCATCGACGCCGTATCCCTTAGAAGCAGCCTTTGTCCATTCGATATTACCGTTGGAATCGACCTTGCCTGAAGCGATAAGGACATTCTTATCTGTGTTATACAGATAGAAAGTGACCTTAGTCCTGTCGAAGGTATCGTCAACGGGGATCGCCTTGGTGATGGAGATATCGCCGTACTCAACGTTGTTCTTGATGATATCAACGAAAGTAGCATTGTCATTAAGTGTGACTTTCTTAGAGAAATAAGAGCCGTCAGCGCTTCTTGTCCATCCGGAAGGAGTTGTATAGGGATACTCGATAGAAGTATCTCCGAAGACTGTCTTGGGAATGAGCTCCCTGACCTCATAAGAGATCTTTGCCTTGCCTGCGTTATAAACAGCAAGCTCGAGCTCATAAGTAGATGTTCCTGTAAGGATGACATCTGGGTTGTCTGCCATATGAAGGTCCGCAAGCTTATATGTCCAGCGGACTCTGCCGTCTTTTTCAGATACGCCGGTAGCAATCAAAGTGTTATCAGTTGTATTGCGGAGTTCAAAGGTATAAACACCGCTGATGTCCTTTACGATCTCGTTGTCATCCATTTCCTTTGTGAGTGAATAGTGACCGTTGACCGTAGTCTCGTTAAGCGTGATCTTCAGGAGATCGTAGTCAGGATTGTTCTTGTCCAGCTTGTGTGAGAAGTAGTTATAGCCATTGGGGCTAGTATCTTCAACTCCAACCTTTCTTGTCGCAATACCATCAGAACCCTGATAGATGCGTACTCGGAAGACCTGAGTGTTCAGTTCATAACCGGCAGGAGCTCCGATCTCATAAATGCGATATGTTCCGAGAGGAAGCTTAAGATCATTTTCAAGAATCTCAGAATCGTAGAGATCTTTGAAGTAGGTCTTGTTTGAGCCGCCTGTAGCAGTAAGGCCTGCCAGGAACTTAAGTGATACCTGCTGCTTTGTACCGTTAAGGTTGAACTCGAAGACTGTCGTTGGAGTACCTGATACCGGAGTATCAAATGCGATGCTCTTACCGTAGAACTCGAGTCTGAACTTGGCATTATTGAAGTTTGCGGTTGTACGCTGACCTTCTGTGGATATCTTATCCAGATTGATTGAGAACGGGTCAACAACAGGTGTGTCGGTCATGGGGATCGTAAACAGATCGTTCTTAACACTGATTGTCTCGGTTGTTTCTGTTAAGAGATTCGTTACCTTAATGGGCGCTGTTACCGTGCTTCCGGTCTCTATCTTATAAATGGTCGGATCGATCTCAAAACCTGAACCACTTGCTGTTTCTACGAGAAAGTATGTTGTGTTGGCAGCAATTTTGTAGTTCGTGCTTGTCTTGCCGCTGGCGTCCATAGCAAAAGTTGCCAATGCCTGTGTAGGCACATCACCAAATTCATAAGACTTGTAGAGTGTGTAGGTTGTTCCTGCAAGGCTATAGCAGCCGTTACCATTAGTTAGAACAGAATATCCACTTTCTACAGACTTCGTTAAGGTTATCTTCGGCTCTTCCTTGAAGTCTTCAATGTGAAGGACCAGGATACGGTCATTACCGGAAGTGTCCTCATTTACGGATACACCTGATCTCTTGGACTTGCCGGCAGTGTAATCAGAGCCTCTGGCCTGCCAGAAATATGTGCTTGAGCCTGCATAGATAGCGGCGTGATGCCAATAGCCGTCACTGCTCTTGCCAAAGAAGACAAGATCGCCTTTTTCAACGCCGAGATCGCTCAGAGAATGAGTAGACATCTTAACGCCTGCTGAACTAGGGCTGCCGATACCGTGCAATGAGAGCCAGGAAGTACAACCTGTTGAACCTGTGGTGGTATAAAGTCTCCAAGGCTTTTCACCCTTACAACTTCCGCTGAAGTAGACATAACCGCCTGATTCACGAAGCTTGCTGATTTTCTTAAGGGCCTGAGCATAAGCCAGGTGAGTATAAGTGATACAGTCAACCTTTTCTCCTGAACCACCAGAACCTGACTGGGCGTATTTAGCGCCTGTCATGGCATCTGCAGCATTAACTACAGCGTTCCTGAAAGCATCAGAACTGGTGTAGCCTGCTGCTACCATCTGAGCCTTAGTTACAAAGACATAGACACCGGCCTTCTTCTTGGTGAGGTTGACCTCAGCGAGATCAGTATCGGGTTCAACGGGATCTGTAGGCTCATCATCCTTTATCTTGCAGCTTGTAGCCACATCGCCGATCTTGTTTGCAATGAACATACCGGCAAAGAGTGCGCTTGCCTCAGAAGTGGACTTAGCAGGAACATAGTAATCAACCATGTCACCGTAGTTGGAAGAGGAATACTTGTATCCGTCTTCAGTTATTGCACCTACGGTAATAACTCCGCTTATGCCTGCAGGAAGATAATCCTCAGCATCAGCATTGTTGTTACCGGCTGAAGCGATAACCTTGATGCCCTTTTCTTCTGCATCCCATACGATTTCCTTAAACGCGTCGTACTCTCCGTTGTCCTTTACAGACAGGGCCATGAGTATCACTTCAACGTTAAGGTTCTGGGCCATAGTGATTGCTGCACAGATATCAGATACGTTGCCTGTGCCGTCAGATCCTATTGCCTTGATCGAGATGATATAGGCATCGTTTGTCTGAGACAGGATATAGTTTGAGATGTTAGTACCATGACCATGCTTGTCTGATACATCATCGCCGATAACAGAATATCTCTCGTTTGCGACATTAGAACCAGTATCAATTACAGCGATCTTCGTGCTCGCACCCGGGTTGATCTCGTAGTTATTTATAAGATCCAGGTCATTGGAGCAAAGGCTTACTGCGCCATCTTCGGCATATGCTATACTGTTTGCTTCGAAATATGAGATAGCACTGTTATATGACGCCTTGTCTGAGAATGCGATAACATATGTGCCGTCAAGATAAGCACCTGTTGCGTTGGTGATCTTGCTTCTGATATCTTTTTCTGTCTGAACGATGAGACGATTTGCAGATGACAGGTCTGAAACAATATCGCTAAAGGCCTTGGAATCAGTCGCATCAACGATATTTACCGAAGACTTTGCCTCCGTTGTTTCGGAAGTTGCTGTCGTTTCGGCCGTTTCAGAAGGAACTGTCTGTTCTGCAGAAGTCTCAGCTACAGTGGTCTCAGATGTTTCAGAAGGTTCGGTCGGGACTGTTTCCTCAGTTTCTGAAGGTTCAGTCTCAGCTGTAGTCTCAGAAGTTTCTGAAACCTTGGCTTCTTCAGATTCGGAAGTTTCAGCAATAGTTTCTTCGATCACTGTCTCGGAAGATCCTGTTTCGGATATCTCATCTGCCATTACTGCCACCGTGGGGAACATCCCCTGGAGCACAAGTACGGCTGAAAGAACTCCGGCAGAGATCTTGCTTGCAATTTTCTTCTGCATTGTGATTTTTTCCTCCTTGTTGGATTTTTGTTTGTGGTTTCGACTTTTGGATGAGCAAAAGAAAAGAGCCTCATTTCTGAAGCTCTTCTCATGCTCTGTTGTTTTGTTGTTCTTACGAGAAATTTCTCTGTGATCCGGAGACTATTTTGTCTGTATAGCCGCCGTAATCAGGGTGTTCTGCCTCAATGGCATCCCATACCATTTGCTCGCCTTCGTTGGTTATAACCCACTTTCCGCTCTTATTTCTCTTGCACGGAACACCATATACAATCCCGTGATAGCAGTTATCGTTTCCTGCCCAGTATTCAACATCCGCAATGCACTTGGTGTACTTGGGATCGTTTACCGGCTTGGGCGTAGGGGTAGGTTTCGGTGTTGATGTCGGAGCCTTGGTAGGTTCTAGTGCTTCCGTAGGCTCAGGTGTCGGAGTGGCTGTAGGCTTTGGAGTAGCCGTAGGTTTTGGCGTTGAAGTCGGCTTCGGCGCATTTGTCGGAGCTGACGTTGGTGCTTTCGTTGGCTTGGGCGTTGGTGTTGCTGTTGCTTTCGGCGGCGTCTGATCCGAATTAACTCTTACGGGTTCTGAACTACGAGTTGTCTGACTTGTCTGTTGTGTTGATTCTGCAACCTCAATGTTTGTCGTAGTTTCCGTGCTTTCTTCCGAAGTTTTCGTATTTGCTTGGCTAAAAGAAGAAGTAGGCGTTGCCTCTTCACTTGATCCGGAAGTGACAGCTTCACTCGAAGCATCACTCGTAATCTCTGTTTCTTCATTTGCTGTGCTGGAAGAAATATCTGGCGAAGCTTTCTTATTGCAGCTCGCCAAACCAATGATCAGGGCAATAACAGCTAATCCTGATACTATTGCGATAGTCACTTTGATACGATTCTTCATACGCTCATCCTTTTTTTATTATATGCCTGGCTAAAAAGAAAAATAAGAATTTCTTGCCGGGAGGTTAAGAGTACGTCGTCAATCCCATGACTATTGCATAGATCAAAGCTATAAAAGCTATTTTAACGGCCAAACTGATTAACAGCTTAAGTAAATCTCTCATTTGGGATACCCCCTTTTCAATTGCTTGGCTAAAAAGAAAAGAAGAACTTTAATGCAAGTCCGTCAATTCCATATCCATTTGCCTGAATCTTAAAACACCAAGCATAAAAAGAAAAATGTGCGATTACCTTCAGGCTATCGTTTTACTTGATATTCTTAGTTAACTGCTGTCTTCAGGTAACTTAATCTTTCTCTTTTAGTTAGCTTAAGATTAATAATTGAAAGGGTTAGTTAGGGGTATGGGGGAAGGAAGGGGAACGCTAATTAACACGCCCGAGCGTTTTTATTAATTAGATTCCCGTGTGCAATAAGATCATCTCGCACCCTGAGTTTTGGGTTTAAGCTTGTAGGCCTCGACCATTGATTTCAGGGTCTTGTTGTCAACGGTCCTTTCCTCTTTTTCCCATGTGCCGTCTTCAGTTGAAGGCTTGATGGATCTTGAAAGAGTGGTGGAACCGTCAGCAGGAATCTTTGCCCAGAGTGTCTTGCTGCCGTAGTGATCGCTATGGACCATCTTTACCGGGAGCACGAACTCTTCCCAAGCGCGCTTGTCCTCGGGATCGGCGTTAGGGATCTTGATCGCAACCATATCCTTGCCGCCGGATGAAGTAAATGCTCTGGCAAGCTTGCGCGAGAACTGGATCGTAAGTGTCTCGACAGGCTGCTTTTCAGTTTCCTGTACTGCTGTGTTGTTGATTTCCTGATTTTCCATGTTTTTACCTTGCCTTTCCTGGTTGATTAAGGTTTTGATTGGGTGCTTTTGTGCGGTACTTCTGATAGAACTCCAGAGCCTGCATGATGTAGTCTCTGGTATCGTCGTACGACACGCTTTCCGGGATATACTTCCGGAGCTGTCCCAGAGGAATGTGAATCTTTTCCTTCTGGTTTGGTTTCTCTTCCTGCATGATGGACTCAATTACGGCATCGCTTAACTTGCCTTCCTCAGAGAACTTTCGCATCCTGATGGCCTGAGCATGCGACGGAGTGCAATCGCAGTCCAAGATCTGCTCATATACCATCCGCTGTTCGTCCTTTGTGAGGTACGACAGCTCAACGGCAGGTCGAAGGGCGATCTGGTTCTCGTCAACGAGATCTAAGAGGTCAGGGATCAATTCGGTCAAGCGAATATAGCGCGCAACTTGTCTTGCGCTGTCTCCGACCTCATCGGCTACCTGTTGATTTGACCGCTCTCCGAAATTCGTGCCCACTGGGCACGAATTTTTTGAAGGTCGTCCAGGCATCCTTTTTAATGCTTCAAGACGCATCTTATAAGAGAATGCCTTCTCACTGGGTAGGATTGTTGACCTTTGCAGATTCGACTCGACCATAAGAATAATGGCTTCATCACGGCTCATTTCACGAACATCTGCCTTTACAACAGAAAGACCTGCGATCTCGCAGGCCTTCTTTCTTCTGTGTCCGGAAACGATCTCGTATCGTCCGTCCTCTTTTGGTCTCAGGGTGATGGGGGTTATAAGCCCTCGCTCCTTGACGCTCTCCACGAGCTGATCCATGTCTTCGTCCATCCTCACCTTGAACGGGTGGTCAGGGAATTCATCGATAAGCTCTATCGGGATGTCGTAGATCTTGGGAAGTCTTCCTTCTCGGATCTCCTTGTCATCCTTGAAGAGTTCATCGTATGCCGTAAGACCTAGGTCTAACTTGGGTTTGTCTCTCAAGTCCGATCACCTCCTTCGATAACTGCGCATAAGCCTCCGCAACTTTGCCGTTGGGATCATGCACGAAGATGCTTTCGCCAACGTTGGGGCACTCAGTTGCTCTTACCGACCGGGGGATCTCTATATTAAATACATTAATATTAATACCCACGGCATCTCTCAAAGCAGCTGTGATCTCCCTGGCATTGACCGTTCGGGAATCAACCATCGTCATTAACACACCGTCAATCTTCAGTTTCGGGTTGATCTGGCGCTTTATCTTCGATATCGAATGAAGCAACAGGTCTAAGCCCTTGACCGAGAGGAACGACGGTTCACAAGGGATAATGACCGAATCGGCAGCTACAAGAGCGTTGATGGTCATCATGCCCAAGGATGGCATACAGTCAATAAGAATCACGTCATACTTCTGTCTGAGCGGAGCTATAGTCCTTTTCAGCACTGACTCTCTACTCATACAATTGAACAAAGCGGTCTCCGTACCGGACAGGCTAATGTTTGAGGGGATAAGATCTACAGTTTCGAACTGTTTAATAGAATTATTTATTAATAAATAATCTTTATCTTCACCGGTCATCTCATAAGCCATGAGTTCCGACAGGGTTGAATCAAGCTGTACATCAGGATTGTCGATCTTGCAACAACGCGTCAGTGATCCCTGTGGATCGGCGTCGATAAGCAAGACTTTCTTTCCCATGTGCCCAAGTGCGACACCAAGATTGACTGCAGTGGTTGTTTTCCCAACGCCGCCTTTCTGGTTGGCGATGGCAATCACTTTGCATTTGTCTTCCAATGCTTTTTCCTCCTTCTTTTATTTCTCATGAAATTACTGGCCCCTGTTTCAATTAACAGTTAGCCGTTTGCTTAGGACTCTTAACTTCATGGATGGATTTTGAAGGGACTCGATTAAATGTCCCTTCACTATTAAGCAATGGGAGAGGGTCAAATGGGACAAGATTTCGAAAAAAAGTTTAGAAAAGGCCTCAGTTGTACACTGCAGCGTACAACTGGAAGCCTTTTTTGGCATTCTTAGAGGAGGAAAATGTTAAGAGCTTTATCAGGAATGATATAATTAATGTAAATATAGAAGGAACCAATTGTAATTTTGAATATATGAAGAAAAACGAAACAAAAGAAAGGTTAAAAACTTATAGAGCTATTAGCTTGTTTTCTGGTGCCGGCGGATTAGATGTTGGCTTTGAACAGGCTGGTTTTAATACTATTTTTGCAAACGAATTCGATCATGATGCTGCAGAAGCTTGGCGCCTAAACAGACCCGACAAAACACAAGTAATGGTTGAGGGCGATATCAATGATCATTTACTTGAGCTTGAGAGTTATTCTGATGTGGATGTTATTTTTGGGGGACCACCGTGTCAGGGGTTTTCTGTTGCAGGAAAAATGGATCCAAAAGATTCTCGTTCTCAGTTAGTTTGGCGATTTATGGATGCTGTAGAGATTGTACAGCCTAAAGTTTTCATTATGGAAAATGTCGCAGCTCTAGGAAAACTAGCTAAGTGGAAAAATGTGCGTGAAGGAATAATTAGTAGAGGCAAAGCCTTGGGTTATGATGTGTCTTATAAGGTGCATCACACCCCAGACTATGGAGTGCCAGAGAATAGAGATCGAGTTATTTTTGTTGGAGTCAGGAAAGATATAGGCATAACAGATTCATTTTATGAGAATCTGTCTACACACTTATCTACTCCTATTTCTGCCAGAGAAGTTATTTGTTCCGTTGGAAAATATGGTTCAAAAGATAATCCTCAAACCTGCACAGCCAATGTTACTTTGGCTTTAAACCCAGTGATGCGCCGTTCTCCTTATGCAGGAATGCTCGTAAATGGTGCAGGCCGTCCAATTGATCTTGATGGTATAGCACCAACTCTTCCAGCTTCGATGGGGGGAAATAAGACTCCTATTGTAGATGAAGAAGCTCTTCGAAATGAACACAAGCCAAATTGGTTTTCTGTTTATCATTCTGCTCTAGTAGAAGGAAAGGCTAATCCTAGTACAACAGTTGTTCCTGCAACAGTTCGACGCCTTACCATAAAAGAGTGTGCTGCCATCCAGACATTTCCGATTGGATATGTCTTTAGTGGAAAAAAGACCAAACAGTATAAACAAATAGGAAATGCTGTTCCTTGCAAATTTGCTCGTGCGATTGCATTTTCAATTCGAGATGCATATTTGAGGTGAAATAATGGCCATTGAAATTGATAAATCAGCAGCTACCAAGATCCTTAATTCATCTTATGTTAAATGTGCAAAAACACCTGTGAATGATTGTGATATAAAGGCAACGATTGATTTTGTAATGACAGGTAAGAATTGTCTAACTTATCGATACATATTGTATACCGCACTACTTGCAAAAGCTGTAAACCCATCCATAGACATTTTGTCACTTCAGGCTAAGGATAAATCAGACGGTGCATACGATGCACGCTCCATCGCAAAAGATGTTGTATTTCAGTTTCAAAAAAACATGTTGGGGAATGTACTAGATGGTGCAAATAGTGATCCATTAGTTAATAAACCAGCACGTTTTGAGCGTCTCAGCAAAGATAATTCAGCAGCGGGCGGTGACCCCAAAAAAGCATTAGATTTATTATGTGACGATCTGCCTAAAATTAAGACAGACACTCAAGCACTCAAATGCGTAGATTATATTGTTAGCTTTTTGCTTAATGAAAAGACTGAAAGAGATAGAAAAAGAAATGCCGTTGTTGAAGTTTCTAAAAATATGGGTGTGTTCAGTGTTCGGCAATTTATGAGTAATCTTATTGATCAGGGCTTTGGCGGTGCGGCTCTTGTTATAGTAACTACAGCTCTATACCATATTCTGTTCTCTGGAGATGAATATAATATTATTCCGCACCCTGTTAATCAATCGGGAACATCAAAAAGACAGTTTAGCGATCTTGATCTGCTCCGGGATGGAGTTGCACTAATGGGAACCGAATTAAAGGATAAACCATTTACTTCTTCAGATGTGGAACATGCTGCTGAAACCGCTGCAGAATCAGGAGCGTCAAGTTTATTATTTATTGCCGGAAGGCAATCCTCATTTGCTTCTCAGCCTCCTACGTATTTCAAGCAGGCCAGAGATACTTATGCAAATAAAGGCTTATATGTTGGTGTAACATCAATAGATTCCCTTATGGATCTAGTTTTATCCAGTCATATTGATTTGAACCCAGCACATATCATAGACATAATAGTTGATACAGCTGAAAATATAGGAGCAATCGAAGCTCAACTTTGGATTTATTCTTATATAGGGAACGAATCTAACGAATAAGAACTATAAGCCTTTAATAGCAATGATATTTTATTTGTGTATGAACAATCGATATATAGTATGCCTCAGAGATAATCTGAGGCTTTTTGATGTTCAGTGACGACAATAATTATCATTTTTATATATCATAATTGTCGGCACATCATCACAGTCGCCACAACAATAATCAAGCTTTCTTTACTGCCCATGTTATAATTATTTATATGGTTACCTTGTATTATTGACGGTGGGAGGTAAATATGAGCGAAGACGGAAATAAAATTGAAAAAAGACTTCAAAATATGCGTAAGTTTTATGAAAAAACTTCGGATATCATTGATAATTTGCCAGAAGCAATCCCAAATAAAACGCGAGATATGATTAAAGAAGCCGTTCTTGGTGATAAGGATCTTAAAAATCTCATGGATGGTATAGATTCAAATCGTCCACCTAGATTATTTCTTATTGGTCGTACCGGAGTAGGTAAAAGCAGTCTCATTAATGCAATATGTGGCGCCTATGTTGCCAAAGTAAGTGATACAACTAGTTGTACTGAAACCGCGAAGATTTACAAATGCGAATCTGAGGGACGAGTATTAATGGAGGTGCTTGATACTAGAGGCATTGCTGAAACAGAGTCTCTCAATTCGGATATGTCTGCGGAAGATATGCTTATAGATCAGATTAACGAGTTTTCTCCTGATGTAGCCATTTTTATGCTCAATTGTACTCATCGAGACGATGTTATTTCTGATGTGGAGTTTTTGAAAAAGGTCTCTAAATCATACGCCGATATAAATGATATGAGATTACCAGTCGTTGTTGTCGTAAATAAATCTGATGAGATGGCACCATCACGAATTAAGGAACCAGAACAATACCCTAAGAACAAAGTAGAAAAAATCAATGAAATGGTTAGGTTCTACAAAGGTATTATAGTTAAAAACGGATTAAAGATAGATGATATAATTGCTGTGTCGTCTTTGATTGAATGGAAAACTCAAGATGGTGATGAAATAGATGTTGAAGAAATTGATAACCTTCCACAGAAGGATATTGATAATCTACAGATTGCTTTCGATGGTCGTTATCAAATAGAGAAGTTACTTGATATTTTAGAGGAAGCCATCCAAGATTTTGAGGCGCAGATGGGTCTTAGGATGGCTGCAAGACTAAACGAAGTCGTAGACAGGGTTGCAAATCACCTAACAAAAATTTTTGCTGCGATTTCGGCTACCGTCGCGCTAACTCCAATTCCTGTTTCGGATATTTATATTTTGCTCATTTTACAAGCAGTTCTTGTAGCATTAATTGCATCTTTGAGCGGGAGAGACATTTCGCTTGATGCCGCAAGAGAATTCATATTTGGTATGGGTGGTGTAGCAGGATTGGGATTCCTATTTAGAACCATAGCACAACAGGGAAGCAAGTTTATCAATATAATATGGCCTGGTGCAGGCTCAGCTGTTAGTTCAGGTGTTGCAGCACTTGGAACTGCTTCAATAGGTAAAGCTGCTAGAGCATATTATATTGAAGGGCATTCAATGAAAGAGGCTAAGGCTCTATTTAAAAAATCTCAAGATGAGCGAAACAGCGATTAAACTTCGTACCCACTGGGGACGAAGTTAAAATTTTGGTTTGTTCTTCCACCGAGAGTATCTCTGCTTAATAATCTTGAGATCCTCAGATAAAGGCGTTCTGGAATAGATGTGAGCATCGAAAAAGGCCTTTTGGATCCTGGCTATTACATCATCTTCTGGTAATTTTGGGGGCAAACATATATATGTAATGCCGTTGGCCTTGCATATATATTCTTTGATATATGCTTCTTTTTCATAGCCACAAACATCTATGGCAAGGGAGATTTCAGGAATAAGAGCCGCAATTGGCAGTCCTACAGGCTCCTCAGAGTCAGTGATTACCCGTAATTCATGCTGTCCGGCATAATAGATGGCTGCAAGCTGTGGTAGAAAATACGTACATTCTGTATCTATTTTCGACTGTGCCAAGCGTTGCTCGCGCAGAGCTTTGAGTCTTTTAGCTATGCAAAAAGGACAGATTCGGCCGTTTGCTTTGGCATAAACGACGGCCTGATAGTCATTTCCGCATCTGTTGCAATGCCACCAAACATTAGAGCGGTTCTTATATGTAATCGTATCGGGAGAGAGTTTATTCCTACCAGACCATTCATGGAGCAGCTCCGGATGAGTTGTCGCTAGATCATTGAATCCTTTCCAGACTCGTTGACCGGCACAATATGGACATCCGTGGCCTTCTGTACGATCGGCAACACGAGCTTTCCATTCGTGGCCCTTATCACAGATCCAAAGGACAGCTTTATTAGACGCTGGAGAGACTTCTGACGGGTCCAACTCATTCTTAGGGGACCAAGTCTTGGCAACTTCAGAAAAGAGCGTCTGAAGATCGTTATAGCCCTTCAGGACAGCTCTATGCTCACAATAGGGGCATCCACTTCCTGCCAGGACTCGATTCTTAATGGTTGCTTGCCATGTGTGCCCCTTCTCGCAGACCCACCAGACCTTCTTGTTGGATCCATAAGAAACATCTTCAGGAGAGAATTCATTACTTGTGCCCCACTGGGGCACAAGTTCCGGTCTGACTTCTGCCAGGGACTTCTTTTTCATAGCGGCAGATCGTCGATGCACATGTAATAGACGCCGATTCTCTTAATCCTATCCTCGACGCTGCAGCTGAGCTTATCTACCCGGAACAGACTCTTTCTGAGCCGGGCTAAGAGAACAGCAAGGGTTCCACCCCATATAACAGTCATTTCTTAACCTCCAATTCCTTATAGTAAGGATATAAAGGAGAAGAAATACCTTCAAATGTGCGATTTGCAGGTTTGATTGAATCTGTGAAAAAGATGTAAGGTGATCGCAGGACGGCTGTTTACATAATTCATCTGTAAAAGAATCGAAAATGTGCGATTTTTAAAGCTCTGCACAAAATCGTGCATCAAAAGAAGTAAGTTAGATGTAAGTTAGATGTAAACAGCCCATTTAGAGGTAAGTCTAAATGGGCTGAAATGCCTAAATTTATTGCGTTTGCTGGTTTTGCCAAAACAAAACGTTACGTCGTGGGGCGCATCGTCGGGAAGAGCAAAACATCCCTGATGCTCGGGCTGTCTGTCAGGAGCATTACGAGACGGTCGATGCCGTAGCCGATACCGCCCGTAGGGGGCATACCGAGCTCGAGAGCATTGAGGAAGTCCTCGTCTGTGTGGTCTGCTTCGTCGTTGCCTGCCTCAGCTGTAGCGTCCTGAGCAGCGAATCTCTCGCGCTGGTCGATAGGATCGTTGAGCTCTGAGTAAGCGTTGCACATTTCCCATGTGTTAATGAAGAGTTCGAATCTCTCGACCTTGTCAGGAGAGCCCTTCTTTTTCTTTGTAAGAGGGGATATGGCGATAGGGTGGTCCATGATGAATGTAGGCTGGAGAAGGTTCTTCTCGCAGTATTCCTCGAAGAAGAGGTTTACGATATCGCCCTTTGTGTGCCATGTCTCATATTCGATGTGGTGCTCGTCAGCAAGCTTTTTCGCTGCCTCGTCGCCTTCTACAGTATCGAAATCGATGCCTGCATACTTCTTGATTGCATCGGTCATTGTAAGTCTCTCAAAGGGCTTGCCGAAGTCGATCTCGAGGTCGCCGTACTTGATGAGCGTTGTGCCGCATACCTTTTCAGCTACATAGCGGAACATGGACTCTGTGAGCTCCATCATGCCGTTGTAGTCTGTGTATGCCTGGTAGAGCTCCATGAGAGTGAACTCAGGGTTGTGGCGTGTGTCCATACCTTCGTTACGGAATACTCTGCCGATCTCGAAGACTCTTTCAAAGCCGCCAACGAGGAGCCTCTTGAGATAGAGCTCTAAGGAGATACGGAGCTTCAAGTCGATATCAAGAGCGTTGAAGTGTGTTGTGAACGGTCTTGCAGCTGCGCCGCCTGCGTTTGTAACGAGCAGGGGAGTCTCAACTTCCATGAAGTCTCTGTCAGCTAAGAAGTTTCTGATCTCCTTGATGACCTTGGATCTCTTCTCGAAAGTCTCCTTAACCTGAGGATTAACGATGAGGTCCAAGTATCTCTGACGGTAACGGATCTCTGTGTCCTTTAATCCCTGATACTTGTTCGGGAGCGGATGGAGGCACTTGGCAAGGAGCTTATAGGACTTGGTGAGGATGGATACCTCGCCTTTCTCGGTCATGTAGACCTCGCCCTCAACACCGACCAGGTCGCCGATATCGAGGTTCTGCCATGCCTTGTACTCTTCCTCAGGGAGATTGTCGATCTTAGTGAAGATCTGGATCTTGCCTCTTCTGTCGTAAAGGTCACAGAAAGATACCTTACCCATGCCGCGCTTGCTCATAAGACGTCCTGCGACTCTTACTGTCTTTCCTGCGAACGAATCGTAGTCGCCGGTAATCTCTACTGAGTGATTTGTTACGTCGTATGTGAGCTCTTCATAAGGATCCTTGCCTTCTGCCTGGAGGGCCTTAAGCTTCTCCATACGGAATCTGGTCTGTTCCTGGATCTCTTCTGCACTTAAAGGTTCTGTCTGAGGTACGAATTTCTTAGCCATAGTTACTCTCTGTTCTAGTTATTGTTTTCGAAATATTAGATTACAAGCTTACTTCTCGATCTTGATGATCTTGTACTTGATGATGCCGGAAGGTGTGGAAACAGAAACTGTCTTACCCTTCTTCTGGTTGGAGATTGCTCTTCCTACAGGAGAGTTCTCAGAGATTCTCTTCTTCTTGAAGTCAATCTCGGACTCACCAACGAGCTTGTACTTGTATTCCTGCTTTGTTGCAGTGTTCTGGAGGGTTACTGTGGAACCCAGAGAAACCTTATCTGTGGAAAGGTTGGAATCGTCAACAACTTCAACAGCCTTGAGGATAGCTTCGAGCTCTTCGATACGTGATTCGTTCTCAGCCTGCTCGGCTCTCGCTTCATCGTACTCGGAATTCTCTGAAAGGTCGCCCTGTGCCTTAGCATCTTCGATTCTTGCGGCGATCTCGCTTCTCTTCTTGGTCTTACGCTCGGAAAGCTCATTCTGTAATTCGTCGTAACCTTCCTTGGTAATCTGCTTCTTGATGATTTCGTCAGCCATGTTATGTCTCCTTTTGTTTGGATATCGTTTATTCTTCGAAAATTATCTCGCTGTTCTGTCGTTTTCCTTCTGGATAACGTCGTGTGCGCCGCCCTCGATGATGGATGTGGAGGATACGACTACGAGGCGTGCCTTCTGCTGGAACTCTTCGATGGAAGAGGAGCCGCAGGAGCACATTGTTGCCTTAACCTTTGCAAGGGATACGTCCAGGCCGTCCTTGAGGTTGCCGGCATAAGGAACGTAAGAGTCAACGCCTTCCTCGAAGGCCATCTTGCCGCCCTTTCCGCCGTCATCGTAACGCTGCCAGTTGCGCGCACGGTTGGAGCCTTCGCCCCAATACTCTTTAACATATGTACCGCCTACAAGGAGCTTTCTCGTAGGGGATTCGTCGAATCTTGCGAAATAACGTCCGAGCATCATGAAATCAGCGCCCATAGCGAGAGCCAATGCCATGTGGTAGTCATGAACGATACCGCCGTCAGAGCAGAGAGGAATGTAATAACCTGTCTCCTTGAAGTACTCGTCACGTGCCTTAGCAACAGCGAGTACAGCGGAAGCCTGGCCGCAGCCGATACCCTTCTGCTCACGTGTGATGCAGATGGAACCGCCGCCGATACCGATCTTGATGAAGTCTGCGCCGCAGTCAGCCAAGAATCTGAATCCCTCAGCATCAACTACGTTGCCTGCGCCGATGATGGCGTCAGGATAATTTTCCTTGCACCACTTGAGTGCTCTTTCCTGCCATACGGAGAAACCGTCGGAGGAGTCTAAGCAGAGAACGTCAGCGCCTGCCTCGAGAAGGGCAGGGATACGCTCCTGATAATCTCTTGTATTGATTCCGGCACCTACGATGAGCTTCTTCTCGGAGTCCAGGAGCTCATAGGGGTTAGCCTTGTGGAATTCGTAGTCCTTACGGAAAACGAGACCAACGAGTCTTCCTTCGGAATTTACGATAGGGAGCTGGTTGATCTTGTTGTCCCAGATGATGTCGTTAGCTTCCTTAAGGGATGTGCCCTCAGGTGCAGTAACGAGCTTTTCGATAGGAGTCATGAACTCTTTGACCTTGGTATCAAGTGAGAGTCTGGAAACACGGTAGTCACGAGTTGTAACGAGACCTAAGAGCTTGCCCTCAGCCGTGCCGTCTTCTGTAACAGCTGCTGTGCCGTGGCCTGTTTTCTCGTGCAGTTCGATAACCTTCTCAAGAGTGTCCTCAGGAGAGAGGTTGGAGTCGGACTCAACGATGCCTGCCTTGTACTTCTTAACGCGGCGGATCATTGCGCACTGAGACTCGATGGACTGTGACTGGAAGATAAATGACAGACCGCCGCATCTTGCGAGCGCGATTGCCATACCGTCGTCAGATACAGCCTGCATTACTGCAGATACCATAGGGATATTGATCTTAAGGCGTGACTCTTCCTGGCCCTTCTTATACTTGGCGATAGGTGCGGACAGGTCTACCTGATCAGGTGTGTTCTTCTCTGTTGTGAGATTGGGTACCAAGAGGTACTCCGAAAATGTTCTTGACTCTTCTTCGAAAATCTTTGCCATGTTACTCCTTACTCCTCCTTGGATTCTTCTGTTACTGCAGGTGCCTCAGCTGCGTTGGTAGCGGGTTCAGCTGCAGCGGGTGCAGCTATAGCAGCGGGCTTAGGCTCTTGACGAGAGGGGGTAGCAGAAGCGTTCGGAGGAGCGATAACGTCAGCCGGAACTGCATCTGCGTCATCGAATCTGGCACCGCACTTGAAGCAGAAAGCGTTGGAAAGGTTATTCTCCGTACCGCAAACTGCGCACTTCTTCAGTCCTCTCTCACGGAGGATCTTAACATTGAGGTCTTCAATCTCGATATAAAGGTTGGAGATGGATTCGCATCTGGCATTGATATCCTTTGTCATATCAACGTTTACGTCCTTGTACTGTCCATAATACAGATGTCCGATCTCGTCATAATACTTGCGTATCGTATTCTTCTTCTCATCGATCATCTTCTGGAAGTTGGAAATGTTCTTTCCCTTTTGATCCTGGAAAATGGGCATATTAAGTTCCTCCTTAAAAGATTTAAAGAAGATTATACAACAATTTGCGGCGAATTGTCATTATTTATAATACTTTAAGGAAAATTGAGGAATTTGGGGTGCGGTGCGGCTCCTACGCGTCAAAATTCCAGAAAAAAGTCCGATATAGTCGGAACTATTTTGGAATTTTTATCCTCTGACCCCAAAATTCCAGATTTTTGTCCGATATAGTCGGACTTTTTTCTGGAAAAATCAGCGGTCTTGGGTTGGGGTTGATTCTGTTCGGCATTTTAGGGATGAAAATGACTCAAAATCAGTCACTGTTTCAGTCGTTCACTAAAAGGCTGCCCGCAAGCAACAAAAACACCCTCTATCACACAAAAAAGCCGCCCCTGTGAAGGAGCGGCCTGTCAGTTTTCGAAAAAACGATAAATCAGATCTTCTGAGGCTTGATCTTCCAGATGCCGGAAGCGTACTCCTTGATCGTACGGTCGGAGGAGAACTTGCCGGAGTTGCAGATGTTGACCCAGCACTTTCTTGCCCACTCGAGGTTGTCCTGGTAGTCCTTGTAGAGGCGGTCGCGCTGCTTTCTGTAGTCGTCGAAGTCGCCTAATACGTAGTAAGGATCGCCGGGCTGCCAGTTGGAGCCGTAGATGAGGCCGTTGAAGAGGTCATTGAACATGCCTGTGCCTTCGTCGTTGAAGGAGCCGTCAACAAGGCGGTCTAAGCACTTCTTGAGACCGGGGATGTTCTCGTACTGCCACTTCGGGTTGTAGTAAGCCTTTGTAGCGGCCATATCCTGTGAGCGGCAGCCGAAGATGTAGATGTTGTCGTCGCCTACGCACTCAGCGATCTCAACGTTAGCGCCGTCCAATGTACCGAGGGTTACGGCACCATTCATCATGAACTTCATGTTGCCTGTACCGGAAGCCTCAAGACCTGCTGTGGAGATCTGCTCGGAAACGTCTGCTGCGGGGAACATCTTCTCACCGACGGAAACGTTGTAGTTCTCAACGAATACGACCTTCAGACGGTTCTTCATTGCAGGATCGGAGTCGATGAGCTTGGCAATCTCGTTGATGAACTTGATGATTGCCTTAGCTCTGAAGTAGCCCGGAGCAGCCTTTGCAGCGAAGAGGATGGTTACCGGAGGCATGTCGAGCTTCGGATTTTCCTTAAGTCTGTCGTAAAGGTTGAGAGCATAGAGGGCGTTCAAGAGCTGTCTCTTATATTCGTGGAGACGCTTGATCTGTACGTCGAAGCAGGAGTTGGGGTTGAGTTTGATGCCCTTTGTCTTTTCGAGGTACTCGGAAAGATGCTTCTTGTTAGCCTTCTTGATGGCGATGAACTTCTTCATGATCTTGTCATCGTCCTTATACTTCTCGAGATCCTTCAAGAGATCAAGGTTCGTTACCCACTTATCGCTGCCGAGGAGGTCAGTGATGAGGTTAGCGAGCTCAGGATCGCAGGAACGGAGCCATCTGCGGGGTGTAACGCCGTTTGTCTTGTTGGAGAACTTCTCAGGATAGATGTTGTACCAGTCCTTGAGTGTCTCGTTCTTCAGGATGTCTGTGTGGAGGGCAGCAACGCCGTTTACGGAGTGTGAACCGTAGATTGCCATCCAAGCCATGTGGATCTTGCCGTCAGCCAGAGGAGACATGCGGTCGATGAGCTCGGAATAGAGGCCTGCTTCGTACATCTGTGCACGGAATTGGTTGTTGATGCCTTCGATGATCTCGAAAATACGGGGGAAGAGGAAACGGAAGATGGAGATATCCCACTTCTCGAGTGCCTCTGCCATGATCGTGTGGTTTGTGTATGCGAATGTTGCCTTAACGATCTCCCATGCCTCTGTCCACTCGATGCCGTTCTCGTCAACGAGGAGTCTCATGAGCTCAGGGATAGCTACAACAGGGTGTGTGTCGTTGAGCTGGATCGTGTTGTACTTGGCGAAATCGTGGAGATCGTCGCCGTGAACCTTCTTATATCTGTAGATGATGTCCTGCAAGGATGCGGAAACGAAGAAGTACTGCTGTCTTACACGGAGAACCTTTCCGTCGTAAGAAGTGTCGTTCGGATAGAGGACTCTCCAGATGTCCTGGACGCGGTTTCTCTCGATAACGGCGTCGTCGAATCTCTGTGAGTTGAAGAGGTTGAAGTTGAACTCCTGTGCGGGCTCAGCCTTCCAAAGCCTCAAGAGGTTTACGTTCTTTGTGCCGTAACCTGTGATAGGGAGGTCGCAGGGAATAGCCCAGACGTCGATGTCTGAGTAGTGAACCTTAACCTTGCGGTCGTATCTGGGGAGGATGAAGGGATATCCGTGCTCCATCCAGGAGTCAGGATACTCATTCTGGAAGCCGTTCTCGATTGCCTGTCTGAAAAGACCGTAACGATAGAGGATTCCGTAGCCTGTAACAGGAAGATTGAGTGTTGCGCATGAATCGAGGAAGCATGCTGCGAGACGTCCCAGACCGCCGTTACCCAATGCGGGGTCTGTTTCCTGCTCGAGAATATCTGTGATATCCAAGCCGAAAGAAGCGAGCGCGTCCTTTGCCTGATCGTAAATACCCAGGTTTACGAGATTGTTGAGCATTGAGCGGCCTTCGAGGAATTCGGCTGAGAAGTAGTGAGCCTGACGGCCCTGATTGTACTTGTGTCTCGTTGCCATCCAGTTCTCTGCGATGATCTCAACGATGCTCTTCGAGAGCGCTGTCCAGTAATCGCGGGGTGTTGCCTGCTCAAGGCTTAAGCCCGTTTCAGCCCTGACGTGGGCCTGCATCATCTGTTCAAGCGCTTTTGCTGTAACTGTTGCCATTGTCCAAGTCTTCGATGCCTCTCTTACCCCAAAGACATCTACTTACCTCCAAAATAATTACGTTTGATTATAACTTTATCGTTGGGTGCGCGCAATTTTTTAAAACAAGTTCGTGTTTTTAGCCAAAAAGGGTTCGAAAACCAGTATTCACGCGTGTTTTTTTGACAACGGATACCACTAAAAACGAACAAAAATCACCGAAATTTACTGATTTTTTACAGAAGTTCTGAACTTCGTGTGATTATTGCGTGAATCTGCCCCGGAAGGGGTGTCCGCATTTGTATTTTTCCTTACGGTATATTAAACTTCTACTGATTATGAATATAGCAATCTGGTACGTTTTAGCCGTTGTGGCCGGAGTGGTTGCAGGCGCGCTTATCACATATTTGTTCGGGATCATTCCCGATAAATGGCTTCAGGATTACGGCGTTACGCCTGAGGATCCTAAATACAGGCCCTCAAAGAGAATGAGACCTTTCCCCGAAGGCCTTATTGCTGCTGTTTTCTGCGCAGCGAGTTACTGCTTAGCCATCTATTTCTGCCGAATGGACTATATCTATAATTTCAAGCCCATGCATCTGGCCGTCATTCTCCTTGTAATTCCGGCACTTATGCTGGTAATGATGGCTGATAAGCTTAACAGGATCATTCCCGACCAGTTTACGATCTATATCGGCGCATGCGGCATTTTGTCGGTGCTCGCCGATTTTTTCGAGGGCTCCGTATGGTTTACTCCCGACGTTCAATGGTGGATACCGCTCCTCAATAAGGTTATCGCAGCCCTTGTCGGAGGCGGTTTTATCTGGCTTATAGGCTCTTTGTCGATCACTTTCCTCGGCAAGGAAGGCATGGGAATGGGCGATGTCTGGCTCCTTCTGGCAACGGGTCTCATCACAGGATGCTACGGCCTCGTAGTTCTTATCTATGTTGCCATATTTGGTGCACTGTTCTTCGCGATCCCGTTGCTCGTAAGGAAGATCAAGAGGATCAGCGCTGAGAAGAAGAGGATCGCTGAAGCCGACGACCCGCGTGAGGAGAAGCTTAAGATCCAGAGGGAGAAGGCGAAGATCCACTTCGCAGAAGACCCTGATTATCTGGCATTCGGACCTTTCCTCGCTCTCGGATGTGCTGTCTTCGTCGTAATGGAACCGTTCTTCTTCGAGAAGATGTTCATGACAATGATGTTGTTTGGAGTTTATTTCTGATGGATTTCTTAAAGTCCGTGGGAAATCATATAGTTAACGCATTCAGATTCCCAAAGCATTATAACTGGGGATATCCGGTATTTTTCGGTTCTGTCGGCATGGGCTTTGCACTTTTGCTCTTAAAACTCATGTTCTCGGGCGCTTTCGAGTTCTCGTCGACATCACTCATCGGCTGTGCGGTAATCGTCATCGTTATCGTGATGTTCGCATTCGTTGCGCCCTCCGTGCTTCTCGCCGAGAAAGGCGGGCTCTGCATTACCGGCCACTACACCGGAATCGGCGCACTCGTCCTGTCATTTCTGTCAGGAGCGCCTGTTTTCCTTCTGAAATCATCGATCCACAATATTACCGCTGCACTCTGGCTCAGATTCGGCGGTTCGGTCGTTTTTCCGGCTGTTTTCTATCACGTTGATGATATGTCCGGCCAGACACTGCTCTTGGAGATCCTGATAGACACGGTAATTCCGGCATTCGGCTTCTCCTTGTTCTTCCTGGGCGCCGTATGGCAGGGATTTTCTGAGAAGAACAGGAAGTGGGCATTCTTATTGATTCCGATATTCTTCGCGGTCTTCTCATTCGATTTTCTCGATATCTTCGCGATCCTGATCATCGGATGGTGGCTCTGCGTCGTAAGAAACCACACCGAGAACATCTACGGACCGATCCTCACGCTCCTGGGCGCACGGATCACAGGCATCCTCATCGAGAACGTGGTTTATGAGGTCGACCTTACGACTGTCAGAGTCTACAGCGACATTCCGAGCACGTTCTATTTCGCGTCGATCCCGGCGATCGTCGTAGCGGTAATACTCATAGCATTTTTCAGGAAGACACTGGGCGAGTTCCATTTCGCATACAGTGCAGACATTTACGGAGACGGCAAGAAGTTCGAAGAGGCTGAAGGCACGAGGTCAGAAAGTGTATTCTCCGGCTTCAACCTGACGTTCGTTTTGGGCATTATGATCCTGACGGTCTTCTGGATTTTGCTGTCGAAGGGTGTACGATTATAAGAAACATCAATTATCTGGGGAAGAAAAAAGGGGAATAATATGGGAGATAACAAAGTAAAAATGGAAGATAAGTCCAAAGCTAAGACATTAAGCGACACTGAACGATATGAGAGGGACAGAGCATCCGTCATGTCGATGCTCAAGTTCATCCTTATGGTCGCGATCATTGCCGGCCTCGCATACGCAGGCAAGATAGTTGTCGTTATTCTGGTTCCGTTCCTTATCGGATTCCTGCTCTCGAAGACTTCAGTCCTTATCGCAAAACCTATATCAAAGGCCTTCGACAAGGACGCCACGAAGATCAAGCCGGGCAAGAAAAAGTCCACTTACACCAAAACATCGATAACCGTCTATGTAATCTTAAACATCGTTGTATTCATACTGATCGTGCTCGCCTTGATAGGCCTCATCTATCAGGCAAACAGCCTTTTGGTTACTTTAGGTGAGCTCACCAGAACGATCAAGCCTGCCGAGATGGTTAACCTTCAGATCCTTGACCGTTTAAGCTCCGACAACGGCGGCTTCCTTACGCCCGACATGATCGAATCTCTTAAGGAAAGCGTCACCAACATGGGCCAGACGATCGCCAGCAAGGCTCCTACGTTCATTAACGATGCATTCTCTACAGTCGGCAGACTCGTCGGCAACCTTCCTTATGCGGTATTCTTCGTTATCAGCATCGTATTAAGCGGATTCTACTTTATAAATGACGGTCCCGCCGTTATGAAGTTCTTCGTAAAGAACACGCCCAACAAGAAGTTCAGGAACAGAATATTCACACTCCTTGATGAACTCTCCGTTACGGTCTTCCGTGTTCTCGGAGGCTACCTCGTGCTGTTCATCATCACGGCTGTTGAATCCCTGATCGTCTTCTGGTGCGCAGGCCTTCACGAATACGCTATCATACTCTCCATCATCACGGCGCTCATCGACTTCCTGCCTGTATTAGGCGTCAGCGCGACGATGGTTCCGATGATGATCTATCAGGTCGCAAACGGCCAGTACATTTCCGCAGCTATATTGCTCGCAGGTCTTATCCTCATGTCGGTCATCCGCCGTTTCCTTGAACCTGCGGTCCTCGGCAAGTCCTTAAAAATGCACCCTCTTATCACGCTCATCGCGATGGCGGCAGGCGTCTATATCTGGGGCGCAGCAGGCTTCCTCTTAGGACCGGTTCTCGCCATCATCATCATCCAGGTGATCAAGGTTTTCGAGATCGACAAGGCGGCAGGAAAATACTTCTCCGGTATTCTCGACCGCTTCATGAAGGACAAGGACGCGAAAGAGAAGACCGCAGAAGAGAAATAACAGCAGCGATCACAGGATTTTGCTTCGTGCTTTCCGTGACATATTGGCGACATACCATAGGGTTATGATGGTCCTGTAAGGAGGATGAAGCAATGTCTTTCAGATTGTTGATCGTTGAAGATTCACCCGAACTATTGGAAGCTGCCAGCGATTTCTTCCGTGAGGAAGGCGCCGGACTTTGGGATGTCGTGACCGCCTCAGACGGTAACGATGCACTGGCAAAAGTTAATAGCGGATCTTTCGATCTCATGATCTTAGACATAATGCTTCCGGGCGCATCAGGATTTGATATCTGCAAGGCAGCGCGCCAGATAAGCGACTGCCCGATAATATTCCTCACCGCCCTCGGCTCCGAGAACAACATACTTAAGGGATACGAGGCCGGCTGCGACGACTATGTTGTAAAGCCCTTCTCACTTCGTCACCTTTATGCCAAGAGTCTTGCTCTTCTTAAGCGCGCAAAGAAGAGCGGCGGCGACATATTGCGGTGCGGACAGATCTCCCTTAACAAGAAAACGATGCTGGTCACAGTAAAAGGCCGGGAGACCGCCATCAATGCCAGGGAGTATTTTCTTCTAGTCTATCTGCTCGAAAACAAAGGCTCCGTCTTAACGCGCCAGTCGATCTTAGAGCACGTCTGGAGCGACGACCTGGACGTGAGCGACAGAGTAGTGGACAACACGATAAGAAGACTCCGCGAGAGCTTGGGCAGCGCTTCCTCCCAGATAAAGACCGTGATCGGCAGGGGTTATCGTCTGACGGAGGAATAGAACCATGAAAGTGCGCAAAGAAACAATTAAGAAGCCGAAGTTTATACCCACATATGTCGTTAGTGTTGTCATCATGCTGGCCGTATTGTTTGCGATCGCATTTTTATTGACATTGCCCGGATTTGCCTTATATATTTCAGAAGCCGAGTCTGAGTGCTCAGATTATCAAAACTCGCTTGATGACGGTTTTTTCGAGATCATGGACAAAGAAGAGATAACAGCTGAGGATCTGGTCAAGATCAAGGCCGGAGCGGTTGGCTATTATACGCAGACAAAGTCAAAATGCAAGATCAAAGTCGACGGATATGGTGTATTTGATTCCGGTAAAACGGCTTTCTTGGAATATGCCTATTGGACTGACAATAACGATATGGACACTTTCCGTTCGCAGTTGCTGATGCTTGCGGACAATAAGTATTTGGAATACTTTAATACGCCTGAAATATTGGAATACTATCTGCCCTATTATAACGGGGAAGAGTACTGTCCAAAGGGTTTGAAATTAGAATTTTACTGTACTGAATTCTATGCCGATCTCAGCAAAGGAACGTTTATTCCCGCTGAGGTCGTGATATGTAAAGAAGCAGATTACTCGGATTATATTCCTGCCGGACTGAAGTTCAGGATCGTTCCTGATAATATCGAAGGATATACTCTATATACTTCGACAAATCATCATACGGAGCCCGAAGACAATGTATACCAAAGTGTCAATTACGGCTTCATTGAAGGATGCGAAGGTCCGGTTACTGATGAAGAATGTAAAGGTTTTTACCGGGAATTATCAAGTGGCAAAGGCCTGCAATATGAAATATCCGGTATGAATCCTGAATACATACCTTTCACGACTGCCTACAAAAAAGAAATCACGATTGCAGTTGTTGTCATTATCTGGCTCGCCGTGGCCTTCGCCTTCATTCCTGCAACGATCAGCTACAACGTCAAAAAGAGAAGATTCGAGATCTTCGAATACAGGCGCAAGATGGTCGACGCGATGGCACACGATTTAAAGACTCCGATGGCGGCAATCTCAGCATATTCCGAGAACCTGTCGAACAACATCGCGACAGACAAGAGGGAGTACTACGCAGGCAAGATTCAGGAGAAAGTTACCCAGATGAACAAAATGGTGGGTGATATTCTGGAGTTCTCCAAATCCGAGAACCAGTCGGCCGTAATCAATAAGTCCGACGTGGATCTGGGTTCTCTCATCGGCAAGATCATTTCCGACAACGAACACGTGATAACAGAGCGTTCTCTGAAGGTGAATTTCGACAACAAAAATGTCGTGGTAAAGACCGACGTGAAGCTTTTCGAGCAGGCGGTATCAAACCTCATTAATAATGCGGTCCTCTACAGTAAAGAAGGCACCGAGATAGATGTTGCCTTAGATGCAGGCGGTCTTACGATATCCAACATTTCTTCTGAGAAACTGGAAGACATCAAGAACCTCAAGCAGGCTTTTGCAAAGGGCAGCCTGTCACGCGGCAGCAAGGGCACAGGCTTAGGACTTGCAATAGCGGACAACAACCTCGCGATGCTCGGTTACAAACTCGATGTGAGAAGCGACGGAGACCGGTTTATTGCCACAGTGAAGATGTAATTACCATTAGGACTTAATCCAAAGGAGTTGCCTCACAGGAGGCAGCTCCTTTTGTTTTTGCCGGAATTCCGCGTCTGTTTGAGAGCGCGAAATAATGCTTGGTTTTCATCAAAATTCATTGATAAATTTTACTTTATCCCCGGATTTTTTACTTTATCCCTGAGGTTGGCGTTTTTCATTGACTTTAACTTAAGCTTCATGATATTTAGATAATAGCTTTAACTGCACCGGTGTTCGAAAAGTATTTCTCATGTAATGGAGGTACAGCTTATTAAGTTACTGATGTTTCAGTAGCTGTGTTCGACATACAAGAAATTCATGATTCAACCAGAGCACGTTAAAGTCTAAGCCTTTTAAGGCAATAAAAATAGAATAGGAGAATACTTATGAAATCATTCAAAAAGTCTGTTTTGGCATTAGGTCTTGCAGCAGCAGTTATTGCTACTATCGGAGGCGCAAATGTATTTGCTGCTCCGACACAGACCGCAACTGTTGGTGGCTATGGTGTTTATTGCAAATCTGACATTAAGTATCGCACTGCAACTGCATTCACAGAATATGGTTATTATGCCGATACATTATCTGTTGAATCAAGATACAACTATTGTAACACTACAAGTGGTAAAGGCGGTTCCAAGAGCAACGGTACAGGACACTACAAGAGAGCATCTTTAAGCTTTTCAGCACCCACCGGCTGCAAGAGCGTCAGCATCTCAAGCACACACAGAGTTTCTGCCGGCGGTCAAAACTGGCAAGCTCCTACTTTCGACGATAAGGAAGCTTGATCCCATAAAGTGGAGCAGGACGCGGTGAAGCATCTCTTTATTTGAGGTTTTTTACGTAATGAACCGTGGTGGTTTTGCCGATCAAAAGCAAGACCATCACGTTTTTTAAAATAATTCGAATAAATGTTACTCCCGCCATTTCTTAATGCCGGGAAAAGGAGAGTTTAATGAATATTTCTTTACAAAAGGTTATAAGCGCTGCAATGATCTTAGCTATGGCGTTACCTTTTGCAGCTTGCGGGAGCAGGAACGAGAGCTGGGCAACAGAAACAACATGTTCTGATAGTCAGATTCTTGTAGATCCGGATGCTACGGTAATAACATTTGCCGTGCCGTCTTTTTGCCATGTGGAAGACAGCAATCTGAGACTTTTTAATGAGGAACTTATAAAAGACGGTTACAAGTATCAGCTTCAGATAAAATGCTTTGAATACAATTTTGAAAAGAATGAATATTTCGAGAATGTTGAGAAAGAACTGAAGAACGGAAATGCAGAGGTTGCATTTCTGGGCCTTGGTGATGAAGACAATAATATATACAAACTCATTAATTCAGGGGCAGTAATGAACTTGGATGAGGTAATTACAACTGATAAGGGGAAAGCGCTTTACGAGGCATTTCCGGCCCCGTTATGGGAAGCGGTCAAGTGCAACGGCCATATTTTCTCCATACCGCAGACAAATCTGGATGACCAAGGCATATATGCTGCTTTTAACAAGGATTATATCAACGAAGAAAATATAGAAAACTGGGACGGAAGCATAGACGGCATTTATAAGATGATAAAAAACGTCGAGTGGAATGATAAGGTTGCCCCGCGCTTTCAATACCTGATAACTGATTATGATTTTGATGGAATGATAGGGTGTGAAATAAGGGACGGTCTGCTTTATGACTATGACGCCATGAAAATAGAGAACGCATTGGAATCGGAGAAACTTATCAATTATTTAAAAGTGCTCGAGCATATGAAGAAAGACGGGTATATGTCAGGTTCCGTGACATATTATCAGAACACACCCTCCGACGCCGATTTAGCCAATTTGGAGTCAGGAAAATTCCTTGCGGTATTAGCAACAGGTGAACCTGCAGAATGTTTATATAAGAATAATATCTGCATTAAAAAACTACCGCCGTTTCTTTCACCAAGGATCAACACATCGATTGGTATCTCAAGCAATACAGTAAAATTAGATGCTGTTGTTGATTTTTTGCGGATTTTTTACACTGAAGAAAAATACGGAAATATTCTCTTGTATGGCAAGCAGGACGTAGATTATATGATTAAAGACGGTTTCGCGGTTAAAATTGACGGCACTGAAATGCCATATGATTTCATGACCAAAGTCAGCCTGAATCTGTTTGTAAATCTGCATCCTGTTAAGGGTGAATCATTTACCGTTAACCGCAAAGATGAATATGTCGCATTTTATAAAAAAGTAAAGCTTTCACCATTTATAGGATTCGAAGCAGATACTACAAGATATGGTGATGTCTCGATGAATCTTGACGACTTTCTGTGCAGTCTTAATGGAATGTCCTTGGATGAAGCGGTCAATGAATACTCCCAAAAGCAAAAGACAGCCGGCATCGATGAGTATTTGAGTTCGGTAAATAAGCAATGGGAAACATTTCATAAATGAGACGTTCAGTATTTAGAAAAGCATTTCTTTATTAGAGGTTTTTATTGCATATAAAGGCTGCCTCGCAGGGAGACAGCCTCGTTTTAAAGCTGAATTAAGCCTTACAGTACTACATTTATGCCCTCAATATCGAGAGTAGCAAAAGGTCCGGGGATGATCGCAGTCCTCTTCGCGCCGAAGTAGTCGGTGTCGAAAATGATGTCGTTGCCGTCCTTATCTTCGAATCTCTGCTGGGGCTCGAATGCCTTGCCGAGAACGTCTGTGGTGACAAGCTCAGAAGTGAATGAGCCGATCGCATCAGCAAGGTTGGTGTCGAGGTAGACCTTGTCGCCGTCTTCCTTTACATTGACATAGACCTTGGTCTCGTCATTTACGAGATAATTCTTCTCCTTGCAGTAGCGCAGAGAGCCGCCGAGATAAGCGTTTCCGTCGATCCAGACAGGGAGCTTGCCGAAATGTGCCTCTGCGATCTTCATCATGTCGGGCGTGTCGCTTTCCAGGTCGAACTGCTTGATCCATTCCTCATAGAGAGGATACTGATCCCAGACGTGTGTTCCTACCACGCGCTCCTCGACTTCGACCCTGCCGTCATCGAAAGTGGATACAAGGGAAGCCTTCGGGTGCTTCTGGAAGAAGATGTTGTTATAGAATCTGTCGTCGCCGTGAAGGATCGTCATGAAGCCCATGACTTCAGTCCTGTGCGGCATGTGGTAAGGCGTATAGCGCCAGTCTGTGCCTGCGCCTACGGATGTGAATGCGCCGCAGATCAGGTTGTGGACCATTGCGACACCCTGTGTTGCTATGCGCAAAGATACGTCGGACAAGAGAATGTTGTTATCGATCAGAGTAGGGCCGTGACCGACTTCGACGAAGATATCTTCGCTTCCCATACCGCCCTTGAGAGGTGTTGCGTATTCAGGCCGCTGGTTGTCGTGCAGAAGGTTCTGGGTAATTCTCGTGCCCTGTGCTTCCCAGTCGGTCCAGATGCCCATCGTCGAGTGGTGGATGTGGTTTCTTCTCATGATGACGTCTATTGCTGCGTGGAGCTTGATGCCGGCAACTTCTGCGCCGCCCAATTCCATCATGTTATTGATGTGGTGGATGTGGTTATCTTCGATGATCGAGAAAACAGCGCCCATACGGCCGATGATGCCGCCCTGCTCGCAGTGATGGATGTTGTTTCTGCGGATGATGTGGCTGCCGATATTTTCTTTGAGCCAACCGTGATACTGGCCGCGGCAGACTGCGTCACGCTCCATCTGTGTGGGGCTCTTCAGGTGCTCATACGTGAAGTAGTGGTTGTTCTCGAGATCTAAATATTTGCCGAGGCCGATGCCTGAGCACTTGGAGAAATATACTTCGTTGTCTTCGATGATCCAGCCCTTTGACCAGTGAGGACCGATCATGCCTTCCTGCCATGCTGCCGGAGGTGCCCAGTTAGTTGCTGCCTTGCAGATCTTAAAGCCTCTTACCGTGATGTAGTTGCGGCCTGTCTCGGCAGGGAAGAAGCACATTCTTCTGACGTTGATCTCTGCCATCTCGGAATTGGGGTCGAGGCCGCCGAAGTTAGCATAGATCACTGTCTTATCGCCCTTTTGTTCTGCGTACCACTTGTACTTTGATTCTTCGGGAACCCATGAGCACTTATAGACCTGGGCCTTGATGACTTCTTCGACCGAAGCTGCCTCATAGAGTCTTCTGTCGTTGATGTAAACGCATCCTACGTGTTTGTTCTTGCCAGCGAAATACCAGTCGCCGTAGCAGAAAGTCGTGTAGGGATTGTAGTCAGGCGCGAAAATGGAATTGTCGACCTCGCAGACATAAACGTCGCCGTCGTAAGGCTTCCATGTGGTGATCTGCTCGGCGCCGGAGATCGTTGCTCCCAGAGGAACGTCGCTCACATATGTGATGCGCGCATCCTCGGTACCGCCGTTTGAAGGGGAAACATATTCTCTGTATACGCCGGGTGCTACGTGAACTGTGTCGCCGGGCTGTGCGATCTTAGCTGCTTCGGAGATCGTGCCGAACGGCTTCTCCTTAGTGCCGTCACCTGAGTTGTTGAGGAATTTGATGTCTACATAAAGTTCCATGGCGGTACCTCGTTTCTAAAGGATTTTTTACGAATGTAAGTCTAATATAACAACGCGCAAAACTAATGTATATAAGAATTTGGGATATATGTGTTGTATTGGTTTTTGAGTATTTCGAGGTCATTGTCAGGCTACACCGAACAAGAATTGTAAAGCAGCCGAAAAAATCCAGAAAAACTTCCGATATAGTCGGACTTTTTCCGGAATATTGAGGAGTACTAATTGAAATTCCAGAAATTGTTCCGATCCGGTCGGACTTTTTTCCGGAATTTTTCGAAAAACGTGTTGACATCGTTTTCGCAGGATGTTATATTTACCACGACAGACGTAGTACGACAGTCGGAGCAACGGCAGACGTAGCAACGACAGACGTAACAAAAACTGGAAGGAGATAGAATATGGCAGAAATCAGCAGCGATGTCATTAGAGGATATAACGACATCATCATTCTGTTCCTGCTTCTTAATTCACCGTCATACGGATACGAGATCTCAAAGCAGATCCGCACGATGTCCGAAGATAAGTACATCATCAAGGAAACGACGCTCTACTCGGCATTCACGAGAATGGAGAAGAACGGATTCATCGAATCATTCGTAGATGAGGATCTGGCAGGCGGAAAGAAGAGGACCTATTACCGCATCACACCGGCCGGCAGGGAGTATTACCGCGCTAAGTGTGAGGAGTGGACACTTACAAAAGAAGTTATAGAAAAGTTTATTGCAGGTTGAGGGGAGTACATAAAATGAACGCTATTAGAAATTATCTGGACAATATGTTCCGAAATCTTCCGAACACGGAAGCTGTAAGGAGAGCCAAGTCTGAGCTTCTCCAAATGATGGAAGATAAGTACGAAGAACTTATCGCAGAAGGCAAAACAGAGAATGAGGCAGTAGGAATCGTAATCTCAGAATTCGGCAACCTCGATGAGCTCGCGGATTCACTCGGAATCTCTGAGGCAGTTACCGAGAATCCTGTTGAAGACAAGCCGATGCTTTCATTGGACAGAGTTAAGGAATACCTCAGCATGAACAATACCAGGGCGATCCTTACGCCTTTGGGAATCGCACTCTGTATCTTAAGCGTAGTATCACCGATCCTTGCAGACATCCTGCCGGTTGACCTTGATATCATCGGAGCAGGCGGACTGTTCTCTTTGATCGCTATCGCCGTAGGACTCTTCATTTTCTCCGGCATCAAGAACAAGGAATATGCGGAAGTTAAGAATAAGGAATGCTCACTCAGCATTGAAGGCGCTGAGTATGTAAGAAACGAGAGAAGAGGATTTAAGAACTCATACGGACTTATGTCTTCCTTCGGTATCGGCCTTTGCATCCTGAGCTTCCTCAATCCTATCCTCCTGGATAAGATCCCGTTCATCGACTCAAATGTCGGCGCAGCAATGATGTTCGTATTCGTAGCATTAGGCGTATTCCTTATCACATCCGCTAATACAAGGATGAACGGTTACGACAGACTTCTTGCCCTTAATGAGTCAGGAAAGATGAGCGAGGAATTCGTTCCGAAGTCTGACCGTAAGGTAAACAAGGCCCCCATCATCATCTGCTCCATCATTGCTATTGCAGTAGTTGTTATCTCCGCAGGTGTAAGATTCTTCATTCCTTTCTTTACGGGAGTTTTCATTAAGGACGATATCATTGACACAGTAGCTACAACATATGAATTAACAGACGGAGGAATTAAGGAAGACATGAACGCTCAGGGCGAAGTTAATTCTATCAAGCTGGATCTCAAAGCTTGCGAAGTTACATTTGAGGTCACGGACGGATCAGGACTTATGGGAATCGAGTATTCCGGCGACAAGAGACTTAAGCCTGAAGTTACTTTCGAGAACGGCAAGCTCATAGCAACACAGAAGAACAAGCAGAGCTTCTCATTCTATTCGATCAACAGCCCCAAGCTCACGATCAAGCTCGGCACAGATGTTAATCTCGACAATCTCGAAATGAACATCAACGCAGGCGACATCAACATGAAGAATGTTAAGGGAGATTACCTCTACGGTGATTTCAACGCAGGCAACATCGTAATCAAGAACTGTGTATTCAACAAGGCTGATCTCGATGCAAACGCAGGCAACATCAAGATCGAAAATTCCGGCTTCAAGAAGCTTACGATCGGCACAGATGCAGGCAACGTTAAGATCGAAGATACTGATCTCGTGGACGTAGAGGTCGAATCCAACTTCGGAAACGTAGAGATCAAGGGTCTGGACGACGTTGATGCTTACGATATCGATTGTGAAGTTGACGCAGGTTCGATCCAGGTCGGCAGAAATTCATCAGGCAGGAGTTACAGTTCAAAGGGTACAGGCGCAGGCTCCATCAAGGTAGAGGTTGACGCAGGCAACATCGACATCAAGTAAGAGTTCCCATCCGGGCCGTAAAAAAGCCCGGGGAACCAATGAATTACGGCACAAGAAGCCGGCACGGTATATCTTTAAAGGAGGCTTAAAGATGATCGACAATAATGCAATTTCCAATCTCTGCCAAAAGGCAGTCGAAATGAGATCTAAAAGTTACGCTCCATACTCGGATTTCCTCGTTGGCAGCGCGGTCCTTACTGAAGACGGTGAGATCTTTACCGGATGCAATATCGAGAACAGCGCATTCGGCCCCTCCATATGTGCTGAAAGAACTGCAATCGCCAAAGCTGTAAGCGAAGGCCATAAAGACCTTGCTGCCATCGCGATCGCCGGTGGCAAGAGAGACGGAGATCTGCAATACTGTGCACCTTGCGGTGTCTGTCGGCAGGTGATGAGAGAATTCTGTAAGCCTTCTTTCAAGATATACCTGGCCAGGAGTGCCGATGATTACAAGGAATTCACTTTAGGTGAGCTCCTTCCGGAAAGTTTTGGTCCGGATAATTTGGAATAAGTTTTAGTTTGGAATCCAGGATAGGGAAAAGAAAATTGCGATTGTTGCCGGGCGGGAGTGCTGTCCCGGCAACAAGCAGTTTAAGGGAAAAGAAGGGTGACAATATGAAGATCAGGAACATTTATTTTGGCAAACGCATACCATTCTTCTGCATCGCGGTGACGGTGCTTTGCATTGCTGTTACCTTGATATCGCAGCTGATCCCTTCCACATACGAAGCATTCAGGTTTATGTATCCGGTGCAGTATCCGTGGCAGGTGATCTCTTATATATTCCTGCAGGGAATACCAAAGGAACTGATGCCTGAAGGGTTTCCTTATTCGGCAATGGAACTTACGATAGGACATCTGGGATATAACCTTTTGCTCGTGTTGCCTTTTGGAATTCTGGTCGAAAAGATCATAGGCACAAAGAAGATGCTTATCCTGTTTGCCATGACATGTGCGGTAGATCTCATTGCCAATCTGATAATGGGTGCGATTTACACAAGAAACGGTGATATTTACGGCTGCTCCGGCGCTTCGGGAATGGCATTTGCTTTTATGCCGGTCGGAATGTATGCTCTGTTTTTGCTCGGAAACAGATTCGGCTACGCGAAGTTTTTTAAACAGATATCTTTCTATGTGCTGCTCGGCATTGCAGTTCCGACGATCATCATTTCCGTGACACCGAATATTGCAGGCGTCACCGGCATTCCTTCAATGGTGATACATCTGCTGGGTCTTGCCATCGGGATCTTATTTTCGAGCATGTTCAGGAAAACGTTACAGGACTATTTCGACAAAGAAAAAGCAGCAAGAGAGGTCATTACTGTCAGCAGTTCCGAAACTGTGTAAAATTCGTAAAATGTCCGAGCAGCAGGGCGGCACTGGTGTTAGAATCTGAAATATAAAGAAGAAGGAACGGGTTAAAAGTGACTGCTTATTACGAGATATTATTCGGTTTGTCGGTGTTACTGACACTCATATATCTGGCGATCTGGCACAAGCATTTCGATGTGCATATCACATTGATCTATGCTTTTATTCCGGTCGCCAATCTCGGGTATGTCCTTATGGCGCACGCGAGGAATCTGGATACGGCTCTTACCGCGGCCAAGATAACTTATATCGGAGGATGTTTTCTCGCTCTGTTTATCACGCAGAGCATCTTCGGTCTTTGCCATATCAAATTGAAGAGATGGATGAGCGCAGGACTTACGATCGTAAGCCTTGTAAGTTACGGTTTCGCGCTTACGATGGGCAGAGCTCCTTACTTTTATAAGACAGTAAGTTTCGAGATCGACAAAGGAATGGGAAGGCTCATAAAGACATACGGCTTTGCCCACACGATGACTTATGCGGTCATCACGTTCTTTATCGTCATAAGCTTCACCGCAATGATCTACAGCCTCTTTAAGAAGAAGGACGTATCGAATAAGACGATCATACTCCTGATGTTCCCTGCGGCTGTATCATTCATCAGTTATTTTGCCGGAAAAGCCCTGCCTGACGGCGTCGACGCGATGCCGTTGTCTTATGTTTTCGCGCAGGTGATGTATCTTATCATCGTGCACAGACTGTGCCTCTACGACATCACGGACTTAGGCGTTGATTCGCTTATCCAGAAGGGCGATACGGGCTTTGTATCCTTTGACTTCGACGAGAAATATTTAGGTTCCAATGAGAGCGCAGAGAAGATATTCCCGGTATTAAAAGACATTAAAGTAGATACTTATCCGGGCAAACACGAGATCGTAAAGAAGACGCTGTTCAAGTGGCTCGAAGAGTTTAAAAGGAACGAAGAGAACGACCATTTCTACTATGAGACTGACGATAAGATATATCTTGTTACGATCCGTTATCTTTACGACGGCAAGCATGCGAGAGGATACCAGTTCTTCATTACGGATGACACTGATTCCAGAAAGTACATGAAGCTTCTTGCAAACTATAACAACAGTCTCTCTGAAGAGGTCGCGAAAAAGACAGAGAACATTGTGCGCATGCATGACAGGCTCATCCTAGGCATGGCAACCATGGTTGAAAGCCGTGACAACTCTACGGGCGGCCACATCAGACGCACGAGTGATGTAATTAAGATCCTGATGGACGAGATCAGGAGCGATGCTTCGTTTGACAAGAAGAACATCCTTGTTCTCTTCGGCAGAGAGGGTCTTACTGACGAGTTCTGCAGAAACGTTATTCAGGCAGCGCCGATGCACGACCTGGGCAAGATCGCAGTCGATGATGCGGTCTTAAGAAAGCCAGGAAAGTTCACGCCCGAAGAATTCAATGAGATGAAGAAGCACGCTGCAGAAGGCGCGCGCATCGTTGATTCGATCCTCGAAGGCACCGAGAATGAGGCTTTCCACAAGGTTGCAGTCAATGTCGCTCACTACCATCACGAGCGTTGGGACGGCTCAGGTTATCCTGAAGGTCTTAAGGGCGAAGAGATCCCTATCGAAGCGCGTATCATGGCGATCGCAGACGTTTACGATGCACTCGTAAGTAAGCGTGTTTATAAGGACAAGTTCTCATTTGATGACGCTGATAAGATCATGATGGAGAGCTTCGGAAAGCATTTCGACAAGAGGCTTGAGAAGTACTATATCGCAGCAAGACCTAAGCTCGAAGTGTATTACAAGCATATGGGTGAGTAATGGGAATGAAAAAGAAATTGTTCTTTATCTGCCAGATACTTCTTCTTGTCTGGTTTTTTCTGGATATGACAGGTGTATATTTTAAGGACGGGTATCTGGTCACGAGATCATATATAGATGATGGTCTATTTTTTATTATCTATCTTGTAACCGTGGTGCTTTTTATCATTAAGGATAAGATAGGAAAGTGGGCCGTTCTGGGTTGGTCGGTAATATGGTTTATCGCGCAGTTCTTGAGCCACGAACTGGTAACGATAACAGGCAACGGATATGAGAACAAGACACACTATTTCGAAGGGGCATTAAAGTGGCTCGAGATAGACGGTGTATATGTTCCTGATGTGTATCACACAGTGCTGCACATACTGATTCTGGCCGTGGTGATCACGGGTGCAGTTTATGTGCTTCAGAGGAAGAGTAAGAAAGCTTGATCAGCAGGTGTAATGTGACAGCTAAAAGGCGTCTGGTAAGAAGAATAGTATTTTGCTTGATCTTTGTGATCCTGGCCGTTTTCTTTGTTAAACATTTCGATGACAAAGAGTATACGGCTGATAATGAGCAGGCGTTTATTAATAAAGTGTGTGCAATGTCTGACATGCCGGAGCTCTCAATTGCCATATGGGATGGTGATAATGAAGAGTTCCTTAATAAGCATGGTGCTGACGAACACTCGCTGTATGAACTTGCGTCCACGACAAAAGCTTTTACCGGTTTGGCAGTACTTAAGCTGGAAAAGCATGGTTTAATTGATTTCAACGATCCGGTTCAAAAATATATTCCTGAATTCCAACCGACTTATAATGGAAAAGATGCTCAGGTCACGATCAGACATCTGCTTGTTCATTCTTCCGGAATACCGTTTTATATGCTTGAGCGCATTCCCGAAGAACCATATCACAAGGGCGGATTAGCAGATAGTCTCTCGTTCCTGAATGACGTTAAATTGGGATTTGAACCCGGCAGTGTCTATGAATATTCCACCGTGAATTACGATCTTCTGGCTCTTGTTATCGAGAGGGTCACGGGGAACGGATATGAGGAATATGTAAAGGCTAATATCTTCGATGAACTCGGAATGACGGAATCGTTTTTCAGGACTGATGCCATCCAGCCCAATATGACTCACGGGCACAAGCAGGCATTCTTTTTCACTTATCCATATAACGCTCCTGTGTACTATGGAAACACCGCCGCAGGATACCTGATATCTGACACGAATGACCTCATGAAGTGGATAAAGAATGTGCCGGAGTTATTTGATTTTGATGAGTACCCGGTAACGCCTGAGAATAATTATTTTGCAGGCTGGAATATTTACGAAGACTACGTGTCTCACGCAGGCAATAATCCCAATTATTCTTCGCAGGTTTATGTATCGAGAAATAAGCCTTTGGGCGTTTTCGTATTGTCGTCAGAGAGTGGTTCCAGCGCGACGCTTATAGGTGAAGGAATATTCAGGATGCGTCAGGGCGAGACGTTTAAGATCGGGTGGTTCTTTGATCTATACGATGCGATTGATGTTGCTTTCATGCTGATCCCGCTGTTGCTGTTATATGTCATTTGCCTGATACCTTTAGAGTCAAAGAAAAAAGCTGTTATTCGAATGGCGATAGGATGCCTTATTATCCTTGCGTTCATTCTTTTCCCGTTCGTGTCGCCGGTCGGATACAGATTCTGTTTTGTCTGGTATGCAGGCAGCATAGCGTTCATGATCGCTGTCACGGCACTTATCGCTTTGTACTTGGTTATAAGAAGCGTAATATATTTAAAGAAACGCAATCAAGGAGACTATCATGAAGAAGTGGTATGACGAAGAATACGAATTTACCGTTGAGGTAACAGGATTTCTGCATGGCGATAAGACTGAGAATTACTGCAGGAACGGCGAGGAGATCGGCGATAAATATACGTGCACATACGGCTGCCCGGTAAATCAGGACGGATACGGCATCTGCTCCAAGACCATGATGATGCTCTATCCTCTGATGGAAGCAGTAAGAAGCGGCGGTGACCTGGAAAACGTTGGCGGCGATTCGAAGTACACCAAGACTGTGGTCTGTCCTGACGGCTGCGTTATCTTTAAGCTCACGGCAAAGCCTCTCGGAAATGAGAACTTCTATAAGGGCGGTTTCTGGAGCTATCCGGACGAGACGGTGTAAACAATGGAACTTGTTAAGACTATTTTCGATACCGTAAAGGTCTATAAGCTTAAGTCGCGCACCGATAACCGCGGCCTGATGACTTATGTCTACGAAGACGGAATGGAAGGATTCGTTTCCAAAGAAACGCGCATCTATGACATGCCCAAGAAGGGCACGTTCTTCGGCATTCATTATCGTGAAGAAAATGAGCCGATGCAAAAGCTCGTAAATGTCGTTAAGGGCAGCGGAATGGATTATGTCATCGACCTTAGGAAAGATTCCGATACTTATCTCAAGTGGGAGTCACTCGAATTAAGTGCAGACAATGCGATTGCCGTTCTTATTCCTGAAGGGATCGGGCACGCGTTTATATCACTGGAAGATAACACGATGCAGGCATTTACGATCGATAAGACCGGCAAGGAAGGCCATTCTAAGCAGCTGAATTATAAGGAAGAAAAGATCGGGTTGAAGCTCCCGGTTGATGTTGCTGAGATATCTGATTACGATGAAGCTGCGCCTTTTTTAGTCTGATCTTCCTGCAACATTTTCCTGCTCTTAAATGTATTTATGTTATAGAAAGAAATACCGGTGATTTATGATGCGTTTAAGGGGTCTCTTATGAAAAGGATTATTGCTGCTATTCTCTTGCTTGTGATGGCTTTGTCTTTGTGCGGCTGCAAAGCACGCGCTTCCATGACTATCCGAGTCCACTATGGCGGATATGGAATTGCAGGTCAGGACTTAGGCCACGGTTCTTACGATGTGGAGTTGAAGAATCTCAAGGAGGGTGACTATATCTACGAGCTCGAGCCCGGCAAGCTCTCGAAAAAAACTGAATCAGATGTCCAGAAGGATAGATGGATCTTCAAGATCGACAGCATTGATGATAAATACGTAAAGTTCACTGTTAAGAAGGGGCTCTTTTTCAATATGTCTAATGAGGAAAAGGCAATTATATCCCAATGGACTGTTTATGACGGCGTGAATTATTACTATACGGTCCTCTCGGTTGACGGTGGATTAGAGCCGTTTATGCAGAACTGGTAAAGAGTTCTTTTTCCGCACCGTGATATAATCTGCTTATTACTTTTTATGGTGGTGAAAAATGTACGGCGCGGTATTTGGAGATATAATGGGTTCCTGGTATGAATGGCACAACAGGAAGAGCGAGGACATCGAACTCTTTCCGCGTGAGGCCAAGTTTACCGATGATACGGTGCTTACCGTGGCAATTGCCGAGAGCATTCTGCACATGGAAAGCAACTCTCCCAGGAAGTGCTACGCAAACCATATAAAGGCCTATTACAGGCGCTATCCCGGTGCCGGATTCGGCAACATGTTTAAAGACTGGGCGACCGAAGACCACTTAAGCGTTCAGCACAGTTACGGCAACGGCGCTTCGATGAGAGTGTCTGCAATAGGCTGGGCCTTCGATGATGAGAAGGAGATCCTTCATCAGGTAAGTGAGAGCTGCTATTACACCCATAAAAACAAGGAAGCGATAAAGTGTGCGCAGGCTGTTGCGATCGCCATTCTCATGGCGCGCAAAGGTGCTTCCAAGGATGATATCAAGGCACGTCTTACAAAGGATTTCAAGATGACTTTCATCCCCCTGGATCTGATCCGCGAAGACTATCAGTTTGACAGCCGCTCAGATTATTCCGTGCCGCCTGCGATAGAGGCTTTCTTTGAGAGCAGCGATTATGAATCCGCTATCCGTAAAGCAATTTCGATCGGCGGCGACAGCGATACCATCGCGGCGATCGCAGGAAGCATTGCCGAAGCGTTTTATAAGGAGATTCCTGAAGAAATCAGGAAGAAGGGAAGGCTCATTTTGGACAGCGGCTTAAAGCGCGTCCTGGATGAGTTTGAGGCGAAGTATGGCTGATAAGATAAGGCCTGCAGAAAATACAAGAAGCTAAACAGCGAAGAGAATGAATAAATGAACTTTATTGAGATAACAGACATCAATTCACCCGAACTGGACGTGTTTTCCAGGATAACAGAGCCTCAGCTCAGAACATATTTTGAGCCTGAGATAGGCATATTCTTAGCAGAGACTGCGAACGTCATTATGCGTGCGATCGAAGCAGGATACGAGCCTCTCTCGATGCTTGTTGAGAAAGAACGCTTAGAAGCTGAGGCAGGACCTGTTTTCGAGTGCATCGAAAAGTATTGCGGCAAGGAAAAACTCATATCGATGCCCGTCTATATTGCAGGGCGCGATATCGTAACTCAGCTTACCGGCTACACTCTGGTGCGCGGTCTTTGGATGACGCTCCGGAGAAGGCCTGAGATGTCTGTCGAAGAATTCTGCAGGGACAAGAAGCGCATCACTGTCCTGATGGACGTCGTAAATCCCACGAATGTCGGCGCGATCATAAGATCGGCGGCAGCACTCGGAATGGACGGCGTGCTTCTTACACACGCATCCGTTGATCCTCTTACGAGACGTTCTGCGAGAGTCAGTATGGGAACTTGTTTCCAGATCCCGTGGACCAAGGCAATGCTCGAACAATCGGAGGGCTTAAACCTCCTGGATATCCTTCATTCATACGGATTCAAGACTGTTGCGATGGCTCTGACCGAAGACTCCACCAGCATCGATAACGATGAGATCAGAGCTAATGACAAGCTTGCTGTGCTGATGGGTTCTGAAGGACCCGGCCTGCCGAAAGAGGTCATCGCCGCAAGCGATTACCGCGTCATGATACCGATGTATCACGGCGTCGACTCACTGAATGTCGCGGCCGCGAGCGCAGTGGCTTTCTGGGAATTAACGAAATAACCGCAAACTGCGCAGACATCAGAAGGTATATTCGATGCTGTCTGCATAGCGGTAGTAGACTTTCTCACCGCCGGAAAGACCCGTTAGGATCTCCACATCAGTACCGTTTGAACGGCCGGTTGTAACTTCCTTAAGATCGCCTAAAATGTCTTTTTTCTCGTTATAGCTCGTATAGACGTATGTCTTGCCGTTCTTCTCGACCAGTGCCGCAACTGGAACCGTGAGGCACTCAGTATTGTCGGTCATGTCGATCGAGATGCCTGCGTTCATGCCCGAGAGCATCTGCTCTGTTCTGTCAACGGAAACGGATACCGTGTACTTTGTGTTGCCCTCATCGTATGTTCCTTCAGAACCGATCGATACGATCTCGCCCTTAAAGCTCTGGCCTGAAAGAGCGTCCAATGTTATGGTGACTTCCTGACCGACCTTAAGATCCCGGATGTCCAGTTCATCAACGCTGATCCCGATCGTCATCTTGTCCTGCGATCTGATGCAGAAGAGCGTGTTCTCAGTAACCATATATGATGTATCTTCCTGTGCGGTTTGAGGAACTGTTGTATATCCGGTGCCGCTGCCGTTACCATTGCCGTAGCCTGAAGGGATGCTCGATACGGAATAGTTGTATCCGCTGCTGCCACTAGGAAAGCTCCAGCCACTGGTCATTGATGAGGGCCATGAGCCCTGTCCCTGACCGCCGGGAAACTGACCGCTCGGGTACTGGCCACCATGGTACTGTCCGCCCGGATACTGACCACCCGGATATTGACCGCTGTTCTGGCCGTTAGGATTCATGTTCTGGTTGTTGGGATCTGCTGCCTGACCGTTGGGACCGGTATTCTGACCAGGGTTAGCTGCCTGGCCGTTAGGATCCGTATTCTGGTTGGGATCTTCTTTCTGGCCGTTTGGGTCAGTATTTTGATTAGGTTCTGTATTCTGGCCGTTGGGATCCGTGTTCTGGTTAGGGTCTTCATTCTGGCCGTTAGGATCAGTGTTCTGAGCAGGATCGGTATTCTGATTCGGGTCGGTGTTCTGGTTGGGATCAGTATTCTGAACAGGATCTTCGTTAGGATCGTCATTGCCTTCATTATTGCCGCCTTCTTCACCGTTAGGATCTGTGACGTCATCAGCGGGAAGGACAGCCGTACCGGCCTTCGTGCCCAGCGTGTCAGGGGTCATTGAATTGTTCTTAAGGGATGTGTCGACGGGGATGCTCTCGTCGAGACCTGAGATCTCGCCTGATCTGTCAGCTCTGATCTCGCCCGTGCAGTAGATCTCGAAAAGCCTTACCATCTGCTCATTCAGCTTGTTTCTGGCATTCATTAAAGAGTCGTAATCAGCGGAGTGTTCTGTTTTCGTGAGCTCGATAAGAGAGGCATCAGCCTTAACGGAATCACCGGCACTTACTGACACCTTGCTCGTAATGCCCTGATAGCCCGTAATCTTAAGACAGCTGTTGATATCGAGCGTTCCGCTTCCTAAGTTTTTGCCATCGGTATCAATAACGCTGACTATGTCTTCGTAAGACGCAGCATCATCAGAAATTGTGACCGTGGTAATGCCGTCAACGACAGATGCCACGCGGCCTGTTTCTTCCTTGTCATCAGGAAGTTTTACAGTAACCTTGTCACCGACATTAAGTCCTGTAACGCCTGATAATTCAACCTTCAGGAGGCCGTCTAATGAGATCAGGACGAGCGCGCCGTTCTTTGTCATCGTATCAACGACGGATATTCCTGCTTCTGCATAGACCGCCATGACTCTGCCTGCAGCAGGCGACTTGATCTTCGAATAATCCTTATCTTCTGCAGTATCCTTCAGCTCGCCGTCGAGATCATCCATGAGTTCCTGAATGTCGTTGATCGCGATCATGACAGAGGACTTGTCGACCTTCGCGATGAGGTCGCCCTTAGCTACGATATCGCCGTTATTTACTGTATATGTATCGATCGTGATGTCGCCCGGAAGCGTGTAAGCCTTGGTGCTCTCAGCTTCCAGAGTTCCGCCTGAGAGGAACGCATTCGTGATTACTTTATTTACTGCTTCGGCTGTTACCAGCTGCTCGTTAACGCTGATGGAAGATGTGCTTGCGCCGGTGGGCATCATTCTTAAGATGATCGCGCCGATGAGGACGGGGATGAAGATCAGGAACCAGAGCTTGTGCTTTCTCTTTGGAGTTGCATCTTCTGTTTCCTCATCTGCTTTTGCTTCCTTGGGCGCTTGAACTGCCGGATTCTTAGAAGATGATGTGTCCTTTTTCTTCTCGCCGATGTTGATCTGTTGGGGAACTTTTTTCTTGGAGAGGCGGATAAGCATGAAGATGCAGACCGCATCGACCAGAGCGCAGATGATCGCTATGGGGATCCAGATCATTCTGACGATGCCTCCAAAGCCTGAACTTCCTAATGATGGACGTGACGGGAATGAACCGCCGTTGCCGTTTCTGTCGGGCCTCGTGAATCCTGAATTGGAAGGATCGAATCCTTCAGGCATGTTCTCTGAATCGAAGTCTCCGTCAAAGCCGCCCGGGAAATTACCGGGACCGCCGCCGGGAAAATCTGAAGAATCAGATGAACTGAAGCCCGGCGGCATGTTGCCGCGTCCGGGTCTGCGCAAAGAAGGAAGCACGAATCCCAGTACGATCGCAGCGATCATGAGAATCGTGAATACGATCAGGACGATTTTATAGAACCCTTTTGATTTAAATACTTTCATTTAAGATCAACCTCCGTAGTGAAGTGCATCGATAGGCTTCATTTTCGCTGCCTTGTTGGCAGGGTAGAGACCGAATATGATTCCGATCATGAAACAGAAGGCAACAGCTACTAAGATTACTGTTCCGTTCATATTGAATGTGATGCTTAGACTCGATACGACGATGCCGATGACTCTTAAGATTGCCCATGACAGGCCGATACCTATGGCGCAGCCCATCATGCAGAGAATGACTGCTTCCAGCAGGAACTGCTGCAGGATGACGCGCTTCTTTGCGCCGATAGCCTTTCTGATACCGATCTCTCGGGTTCTCTCTGTTACGGTTACGAGCATGATGTTCATGATGCCGATACCGCCGACGATAAGTGAGATCGCCGCGATGCCGCCCAGGAGCACTGCGAGTGCAGATGTAACGCTGCTCATGGCATCTTCAAGCGCATCAGTGGAAATGATGCTGAATGCGTCTTCGTCTTCTTCGAAACGCTCTAAGAGGAGCTGCTCCATGGCTGTCTCAGTTGCTTCGGTAGTGACGTTCTCCGGAGCACTCACATAGAAAGAAGTGACCTCTAATGTTGCGCTGCCGCTCATCCTTATAAGGCTCGTGTAGGGGATATAAGCAACGAGGGAATCTCCTGAGAACACGCGGGTCAGGGAGCTGTCATCGTCTTCGATGATACCTATAACAGTAAACTTCGTTCCGCCTATCGTGATCTCCTCGCCGATGCAGTCTGTGTATCCGATGAGCTCTGATGCGAGGCCTTCATTAATGACTGTGACGTAAGTGTGGTTATCGACGTCAGTAGTCTTGATAAACCTGCCTAAGAGGACATTTAAGTCCTGAATGCCGTCGTAGCAGGAGCTTACGCCGTATACATCAACAGTTGCGGAATTGCCGCCGTACTTGCCGGTAAAGCTCTCCTGTTCATAAGCGGCTGCGCTTCCGACAATGCCGTCAGTCATCCAGGCATTAAGGTCATCTAATGTGACCGGTGCGCCCTTGTTGTCTGAGACGGATATCGTGAGCATGTTTGATCCGAGGCTCGAAATGGATTCTGTTACGGAACCCGTCGCGCCGTTTACGAGGCTTACGAGGATTACCAGTGCCATGACGCCGATTATGATGCCGAGCATTGTAAGGAAGGCGCGGAGCTTATTGCTGCCGATGGATTTTAATGCCATTTTAAGCGTCAGCATATCTTCTTACCTCCGTGATCTTGCCGTCTAAGATGTTGATGCTTCTTTCAGCCTGCTTTGCAACATCAGGGTCGTGTGTGATGAGTACGATGGTATTTCCCTGGCGGTGAAGCTCCTTGAAAATGTCAATGATCTCTCTGCTTGTTTGTGAATCCAGGTTCCCCGTAGGCTCGTCTGCGAGGATAAGGGACGGCCCCGTAGCGATAGCTCTTGCGATAGCTACTCTCTGCTGCTGACCGCCCGAGAGCTCTGTCGGATAGTGTGATGCTCTGTGCTCGAGCTTTACGCGCTTTAAGGCTTCTTCGACCTTTTTGTCTCTGTCTGAACGCTTCATCTTCTTATAGATGAGCGGGAGTTCCACGTTCTCTTCTGCCGTGAGCTTGGAGATCAGGTTGAAGTTCTGGAAAACAAATCCGATCTTCTCATTTCTTACTGCCGCGAGTTCGTCTTCCGTGTAATCCTCGATCGGGATCTCGTCTAACGCATAGGCGCCGTCATCAGCGACATCAAGGCATCCGATTATGTTCATCAGTGTGGATTTGCCGCTTCCCGAAGGGCCGATTATGCTTACGAATTCGCCTTCGAAGATATCCAGGGAAACGTGGTCAAGCGCGTGGATGACTTCGGTTCCGACCTGATAATTCTTGCAGACTTCGCGGAGTTGTATCGTCTTATACTTTGCCATCAGTCATCACTCCTTCTGCTGTGGCCTGAACCGCCGCCGGGGAAACCTCCGGGGCCGCCCGGGAACCCGCCGCCCGGCAATGGATTGCCGCCTGATGAACCGTCGGAGAATGAACCGTCGAAGCCGCCTGGCATCTGGAAGTTATATGTTGTCTTTTCCTTGTAGTAAACCGTGTCGCCTTCCTTAAGGCCGCTCTTGATCTCAACATAGTTGCTGTTTGAGATGCCGTACTCGACTTCTGTCATGCCGCCGAATGTGTCGTTCTCTTCGTCGTAATCCGTGTAGACATATGCCGTGGAGCTGGTCTTGTTAAGTGCGTCGACGGGGATGATCAGAGCGTTCTCGACGCTTGTGATCGAGATGTTTGCCGAAGCGCTCATGCCTGCAAGCATGCCCTCGACCTTTTCGATCTGAATGGAAGCCGCATATGTAGTAACGCCGTCTGAGCTCGTACCTGTTTTGTCGATCTCCGTGATCTCGCCCTCGAAAGTCTCGTCGCTTATTGAAGTGACGGAGACATCAACTTTCTGGCCGACCGAGAGGGACAGGATGTCGGTCTCATCGATGCTGACCGAGACTGTCATTGTCTTGTCAGGGCAGATCTCGAAAACAGTGCTTGTATCGTCAGAGGAGTCGCTTGATGAATCGTCAATGTCTGGAATGGACTTGACCGTTCCGTCGTAGTCTGCCGTGAGTGCGCCGCTCCTGTAGATTTCCGTAAGAGTCAGGAGATCCTGTTCAAGCGTCTTGCGCTCGCTTAAATACTGCTCGTAGTTGGCAGTATAAGAAGTGTTCTTCAATTTGAAGATTTCCTTGCCTGCGCTGAGTTTCTGGTTCTCGCTTACGGAAACGGACTTGACCGTTCCTGCATAACCTACGATCGCAAGCTGGTCGTGAATATATAATTCGCCGGTTCCCAGAGTGTCGCCGTCAGAATTCGTAACGGTTACCTTATCGCCGAAATCGGGACCGTCGTCAGTCAGGATGATCGTCGCTAAGTTTCCTGATTCGGACTCTACAGTACCGTCGTATGTCTTGCCTCCTGATGTCGTGACCTTTACCTTGTCGCCTGATGCAAGTGCTGAATTCTCAATGTCGACTGCCATGTAGCCGTCCATGGAGATCAGTGCCAGTGCGCTGTCCCTGACCATTACTGCGGATACGTCGTCATCGCTCTCTGCATAGATCTTCTTTACGCGTCCTGCGACTGTTGTCGTGATGCTGTCGTCAACTTCGTCATCTGCCGCATCCTTGATCTTCTTGTCGAGTGAATCGATGTCGGCCTGTGTCTCGGACATTGCTGATAAGACAGTGGAGAGGTCTGCCGTTGCGATAACGTCACCCTGCCTGACCGTGTCACCGACTTCGACTTTCAGCTCTGTGAGCTTGACGCTGTCAGGGACTTCCTGAGTCTCAACGTCATCGTCCTTAAGCCTGCCCGTACCGTAAACGGTGGTGCTGATAGAACCGCTTTCGACGGATGCCGTCTTGATCGTCGCCTCAGATGATTTGGCGAACTTGTTCCTGACCTGTTTTTGCAGGTAGATGATTACTCCCGTGAGGATGACGGCTGCCCCTGCTATTGAGACAACGATCTTTATTATCGTCGACTTCTTGAGCTTCTTTTTGCGACGCTGATGTTCCATTTATCCGGACTCCTTTTTCGTTTATTCTTGTACCATTATTTGAGAGGCTAACACCCGAACCTAAAATGAACCTGAAATGCCGTCCTTTATTTTCTGTTTTTTATAAGAAGGGAGTTAGCCACAGCAAACTGTACAAAGGAAACCTCCGGATTCCGCCATAAATGGGCAGATATTTTCGCGCACGCACCTAATAAATATGTTAAAATGTCGCCGGTCAAAATGATGAGAGGTGATTTTCGATGTCCCTGCCAAAAGATCCGTTCATGCTTTTGAGCTATGTAAATACGCAGCTTAGAGACAACTTTCCGAGCTTATCAGAGCTCTGCGCTTCTCTGGGCGTGAACGAGGAAGACATTGCCGGCACGCTGGCAAACGCGGGATATACGTACGATGAAGACCTCAACCGTTTTACGGCCGGACATTGATGTAAGTTAACTTTAATACAAAGGAGAATACTATGAAGAGAAGACCTGTAGTACTTATGGTTCTTGACGGTTTCGGACTTTCCGACACCAAGGAATACAACGCCATCGAGATGGCAAATACTCCCGTAATCGACAAGCTTATGGCAGAGTGCCCTTACGTTAAGGGCTTCGCATCCGGCCTCGCAGTCGGACTTCCTGACGGTCAGATGGGCAACTCCGAGGTTGGCCACATGAATATCGGTTCCGGAAGAATTATCTATCAGGATCTGACACTCATCACAAAATATATCGAGGACGGCGTTTTCTTTAAGAACGAGGACCTCCTCCGCGCAATCAACAATTGCAAGGAGAAGAATTCCGACCTCCACGTATGGGGACTTCTTTCTGACGGCGGCGTTCACTCACACAACACACACCTCTATGCAATCCTTGAGCTCTGCAAGAGAGAGGGATTCGACAGAGTTTACGTTCATCCTTTCTTCGACGGCCGTGACACACCTCCGGCATCCGGTAAGGATTACCTCCAGGCATTGGTAGACAAGATGGCTGAGATCGGCGTAGGCAAGGTTGCTTCCATGTCCGGCCGTTACTATGCAATGGACAGAGACAACAACTGGGACAGAATCCAGACAGCTTACGACTCACTCGTTCTTGGTGAGGGCGTTAAGGATACAGACTGCATTGCAGCTATGCAGAAGTCATATGATGCAGGCGTAACAGACGAGTTCGTTCTTCCTACAGTTATCGTAGATGCAGAGGGCAAGCCCATCTCAGTCGTTAAGCCTAACGACTCCGTCATCTTCTTCAACTTCCGTCCTGACCGTGCAAGAGAGATCACAAAGGCTTTCTGCTACTCTGACGAGGATATCGCAGCTCAGCCCGGTGACGCTTCCGACACAAAGTGCATCAAGTACTTAAAGAGAGCTAACGGCTTCATGCCCCTCACATATGTATGCTTCAAGGATTACGACGAGCTCATTCCCAACAAGTTCGTTGCTTTCAAGAAGGAAGAGATCAAGAACACATTGGGTGAATACCTCGCAGCAAACGGCTTAAAGCAGCTCCGTATCGCTGAGACAGAGAAGTATGCTCACGTTACATTCTTCTTCAACGGCGGTATCGAAGAGCCCAACAAAGATGAGGACCGTACACTCGTTCCTTCTCCTGCAGTCGCTACATATGACCTTAAGCCTGAGATGAGCGCTCCCGAAGTTTCCGAGAAGCTCGACGCAGCTATCTGCTCTGACAAGTACGATGTAGTTATCATCAACTTCGCTAACCCCGACATGGTAGGCCACACAGGCGTTCTTGAAGCAGCTATCGCAGCTGTTGAGAGAGTTGACGCTTGCGTAGGCGGCGCCGTAGAAGCAGTTAAGAAGATGAACGGCGTTCTCTTCATCTGCGCTGACCACGGCAACGCTGAGCAGATGATGAACCTCGAGACAATGCAGCCTCACACTGCACACACAACAAATCCCGTCCCGTTCATCCTCTACAACTATGATCCCGAGTACACTCTCCGTGAGGGCGGCCGTCTCTGCGACATCGCTCCTACGCTTTTGGAGATCATGGGACTTCCTCAGCCTGCAGAGATGACAGGCGAGTCACTTCTTATCAAGAAGTAATAGTTCTACCTGAATTTGAAAATGAAGGCTGCCTCATATGGGGCAGCCTTTTTTGTGTTTTGGATGGATTGCGTCAGTCATTTTTTGCCGATCGTTTTTTGGCTTCGATTTTGCGGACATTTTGCTATCCAAAAACCTGACTTTTGCGAAAAGTCAGGTTTTTGGTCAACTTTTTGGCCGCAAATTCAAAGCTGAAAGTTGACCGGCGGTTGCGGCGGAAATGCCGGTGATGCTGTCCGCCTAATAATGAACCCTTACGCCTTGTTATACGTCATCTTGACCGTCTTTGATTCCAGGAGCTTCTGGGCGTCGGGATCGTTGATGAGGGCTTCGACCGTGATGTTGCCGAAGCTGTCGATCGTGCCGGGCATCGTGTCGGTGGCGGACTTGAAGGTTATATTGTTGCCGCTTAAGGTGTAGGTGCCTTTGCTCTCGAGGCTTGAAGTGTTGATGTTCTCAATGTTTGTAGATACCTGGTTAAGGATCTTCTGCTTCATGTCGGCATAATCCTTGTAGCCGGCGATCTTGGCCATGGCGTCGAGTCTGACGGTGGATGTGGTGCCGAGAGTGTTCTGGATGATCTTGTCGATGTTGTTCTGGACGTAGGATTTGATGTCGGAGATGAAGGCATCGCGGTCGATCTTTACTTCGTACGTGCCGTTCTTGAGGACCATCGTGGAGCGGATGTAGATCTTGCCTTCACAGCCGGAGGGAACGCCGACGTTGTATTCCTTGGAAATGAAGTTGATGAACTTGTCAGTGATGTCTAATGATGACTTGTATGTGCCGTCAACGGAATTCAGGCTGATCTGGAATTTCTTGTAATTGAGAAGGCCTGTGAACTCGACGGAGTCTAAGTTGGTGACGAACCAGTCGGGACCGGTCCTCTCGAGCCTGCAGGTATAGTAATAGGTGATGGGCTCGCAGTCGTTAACGGCCTTCTCTATCTCAGGAATCGTCTTGAATGTCTTGCCGCTTAAGACTTCGAAATTCGGTCTTGTCAGCTGGATCTCGACGCTGCCAGTTGTACCGCGGATCTCTACGGTTGAGGCGTCGACCATGTAGCTCATGTTATTCCTTACGGCAGTGCGGAAAGCCTTCTGCTCGTCAGTGGGTTGGCCGTCGATGTCGAAAGCATCCTTAATGCTGTTCTTTACGCTTTCAGTTGCGTTGGGGCCTGCCAGAACGACGGGTATGCCGGACTCGTCGTCCACGACGGATTTGATAAGCTGCGTAGCTGTATCTATGAGCGTGCCTCTGCCGATCGCGGGCATCTTGCCGTAGAAGGAGAAGAGGTCTTTGAATTCCTCGTCATCGAAATTCGTGATGTACCATTCTTTCTCGTACTCCTTGAGTTCGGCGGTGACCTCGATGTCCCTGGCCGCAGCGTTATCGACTGCGGTGCCGAGTGCGCTGATGTCCTTGTAGTCACCGTTTTCGAGCTTGCTCAGATCAGCTATCGAAAAAGTGATGCCGACCGTTGCAGTGTCTTTCACGATCTTAACGGATTTCTCGTCGACTTCTGCGGAGATCGTTGCGATCATGTGCTGGTTGAAGCTTTGTTCTTCTTCGGTGTATTTATCGCTGCCCAAGAGTTCCTTAAATGACTTCTTGTAGTCGAGCTCCAAGCCGTCGGTCTTTCTTAAGATCTTGCCAGGGTCGCCTGTTGAGATCTCCGTGCAGAATTCATTAATTGCTTGCAGTACGGCTTTCTTCTTAAAAAGCGAGCATGAAGAAAACATCGGGAGCAATGTCACGATCGCCATAACGGCTGCTGTATTACGTATAAATGATTTTTTCATAATCCTATTCCTTATTTGGTTATTACCTTAACAATACCGACCGCAGGTAACATCGTCAAGTTAAGAGTGTTGCAAAACTAAGGCTCGGGGGCGGGATGCAGAGGGGATGGAATCATTGAATTTTGCCGTAATCTCGAGTAAAATTCCTTTTATAATTCATGCTGTGGAAGACTATTTTTTCGCGGTCAAAAACTACGAAGGAAGGATTGAATAAATGGATAAGAAAAGACTTATTACCAGAAGTGATTTTGACGGACTTGTTTGTGCGATGCTTCTCAGAGAGCTTGACATGATCGACGAGATCAAATTCGTTCACCCGAAGGATGTCCAGGACGGTAAGGTTGACATCACCGAGAATGACATCACGACAAACCTTCCTTTCGATCCGAGAGTCGGACTTGCGTTTGACCACCATGAGAGCGAGCTCGTAAGAAACAACATGGAGCTTTACGGCCATAAGTTCATCTGCCTTTGCGAAAAGTCTGCGGCACGTGTCGTATACAACTACTATGGCGGTGCAGAGAAGTTTAAGACGGTTAATGAAGAGATCATGAAGGCCGTAGACAAGGGCGATTCCGCTGACTTTACGATCGACGATATCTTAGATCCTAAGGGCTGGGTACTCATGAACTTCATCATGGATGCGAGAACGGGTCTCGGCCGTTTCCATGATTTCAGGATCTCCAACTATCAGCTCATGATGGAGCTCATCGATTACTGTGCACATCACACCATCGAAGAAGTCCTCGAGCATCCTGATGTAAAAGAGCGTACAGAAATGTATTTTGAGCAGCAGGAACTGTTCAAGAAGCAGCTCTCTGAGATCGTTAAGGTCGAAGGCAAGGTTGCAGTCATTGATCTGAGACCTCTGGAGACTATCTATACAGGCAACAGATTCATGGTATACGCAATGTATCCTGAGGTAGAGGTAAGCGTTCACGTCGCGTGGGGCTTCCAGAAGCAGAACACGGCGGTCATGATCGGCAAGTCCATTATCAACAAGGCCGGCAAGACCGACATCGGCGCGCTCTGTCTCTCATATGGCGGCGGCGGACATACCAATGCGGGCACCTGCCAGCTGGACAACGACATAGTGGATGCTGAGCTTCCGAACATAATCGCGATACTCAACGGAGAGAAGTAATTTTTTAAGCCGGTTCCTTTATGGGGCCGGCGTAAATATGAAAGGGGATAGTTTTTATGATCTTAAAGAAAGCAACCGCAGCGGTCCTGGCAGTGGCCACGCTCGCGGGATTTACAGGGTGTAATTTCAAATACAAGAAGGATATCGATGCCGTCATAGAGGTGACGGATAAATATGTCGAAGCGCTGAGCGAGCTGGATCACGAGGCCGTTCTTGATCTTACCGACTGGGATGAAGATGATGACGAATACAAGGACATCAAATTTGTCCTCGGTTTTGAGTTCATAACAGATTCGGTCCTCATGGACAAGATATGCGAATGCTACGAATACATCGCATCTACGATCGATTATTCATATGAAGACGGCAGGATCACCATAGACGATAACGATGCGACCTTGAAGATCCAGTACAGGATGGTTGACTGGAAGAAGGTCTTTGCAGGCTCATATGCGAGCTACGATGATGCACTTGCGGCTCTTAAGAATTCGGATGATACGATCATCGTGAAGGACACATTGAAGTACAAGAAGGAAAAGGGCACATGGAAGATCACCAAGATCTCCAAGTTCGATGAAGCATTCAGCTTCGTCTATGCATTGCCCAACATAGGCACAGAGCCCCAGCCCACTATCACTGAACCGACAGATACCGAACCTACGGAATCAAAGTCACAGCAGGATCTCGACTACGCTGAGACAGTAAGAGCATATCTCGCATTCATGAAAGATCATGAGGCGGCCATAAAGCACGCAGAGAAGATCTACAACAAACCATTCGTTACGTTCTACGATCTTGATGGAAACGGCGTTCTGGATATGATCTTCGTATCAGCAGACAATGTTAATGACAACTACAGCTCGGCAACACTGCACATTTATACTTATGATCTGAAAACGAAGCAGGTCATAGAGAAGATCACGGTTCCTGAGATCGCTTATATGGCTGAGGGCGGATCCTTCTATATCTATGTAACCGAGGGAGCTTTCGTTGTCAGCCACCGTAACGGAGAATCTGCATTACAGCATGTCTATACGGATGTATATTCTCTGGATTTTGAAGAGAAATACGGCATACCGGGATTCACCGTCTTAGGTTCTTTCAAGCGTGATGAGCATTATGAATACGATCCCGCAACCGATAAAGAGACTTATACATACGAATATTTCTTTGCACAGGACGGCGTGAACTACAATACTTGCGAAGAGGCTGTTTATAAGGATTCAGTCGGCAAACTGGCTGAGCAGGTTATCTATGTCATAGGTTACGATTATCTCCCTCAGAAAGGCGATGTCGAGTATCCTATTGTCAAGGACGCTGACACCAATTTCGATCATTATGACGATATCGTCGAGTGTTATAAGAATTATTGATCTTATAGTCCGCAAAGTATTTGTGTAAAAGATCATTAGTTATAAAATGTGGTTGTCGGGAGGATTCCGGCAACCACTTTTTTAGGGGAATGAGAAGGAGGGGCGCGTCATGTTCAAGCGTGCAGCAGCTTTGGTTGTAATTGCCGCGATGGCTTTGTTTTTTTCAGGTTGTGAAACGGATACCACGGAAGCTACCGCCTCCATATATACGAAGGTGACCGAGAGCACGATCGCTCTTAACGAAGACGGCGTTAAGGCCGTTGGTGTCTATAAGGAATTGCTGAAGGTCAACAAGGATGCTATCCAGGGTATCGAGAAGAATTTCAACGTATCGGCATGCGGCCTTCACGACATAAACTCCGACGGCATTCCGGAATTATACTTTTTCGCAGCAACGGATTCGACCGCATATTCTGCGACTTTCTATGTGTTTACTTACGATAAGGCGAGCGACAGTGCCGTCAAGAAGATAGAAATCCCCAACATCATGTATCTGTCAGGCGGCGTTGGAGAATATGCGATCTTCACGTCACCCGTTGCTCTCCTCATCACACGTACGAGCGGCGGCACTGAGCCTGTTACGGAGACAGTCGTTTACGACATGAACTTCTTTAAGAACGGAAGTTACAAGATGGTGCAGACGCACGATGCCGCCACAGAGAGGGTCGTATATAAATACTTTACGAACGGCTCGCAGGCAGACCAGACTGCATACGACCAGCTTGTTACGGTCCATATCGACCAGGCGACAATGGTCCTCGCGAGCAACATCCAGGCAAAGTCTGAAGAGGAAGCTTCTCCGCTGCTTTCAAAGCCGGCGGTAAAGACGATGAACTATGAGAGCATGCTCTCGTATTTGATAAAACTCTCATAAAGAGATCTGTTTGGGGAAGGAGAATGAACATGATCAGGAAAGCAATTGCAACATTATTGACCGCTGCCATGGCCCTGGGCATGGCAGGATGCGACCTGTTCGGCGAGCGCAAAGAGATGGGCGTTGTTGACGGCGTCATCAAGGAATACGCCAAAGCGCTCCAGACGCTGGACAAAGAAAAGATCCTGGATCTGACAGTCTTCGACGAATCAGATTCCGGATATGATGAGATCGAGGCCTGCTTTGTTTTCGACGGCAATGCCGACTATATCATGGATGTTTATAGGGCGACCGCATCTACGATCGAATTGAATGCCAACGGCAGAAATATCCACATCGACGGCGATAAGGCAACGATCGATTTTGATTATTCGATCGTTAACTGGAAGCCTTTGTTCGAAGGATCCAGCGAGAGCTCTGATGATCTCATAAAAGCGATCAGGAAGAGCGATGACCTCAAATCCGTTAAGGGCGGGCTTGAATTCAAGAAGGTGGACGGCGAATGGAAGATCTCCGAGATCAAATATCTTGCTGAGCTCCTCGCATTTACCGAAGTCTGGCCGAATCTCGAAAGCAAAGAGTGGCCGACAGTGCCTGTAGATACTGACTACACGGCGCCTTACGGTGATCCGGATCCAACCGGGGCAACAACGGCTTTTGCTGACAGTTACGGCAAAGCAATAGATGCATATCTCAAGTTGTTGGAGGAAAATAAAACTGCCATTAAGCAAGTAGAGGAAGGATACAATTACAATCCTGTCGGCATTTTCGATATCAACGAAGACGGTCTGCCGGAGCTCTTATTCCTGGCAAGTGACGGCGTTGAACCTGCCTACATGAGCACTCTCTATGTTTACACATATAACGAGTACGCCGGCGAAGCCGTAAAGGTCATCGAGGTTCCCAACATCATCTACATGGCTGCAGACGGCGGTTATTTCCTGATGTATAAGACACCTGAAAGGATCATTGTCACTCACGCAGGCGGCACCGCTGAAAAGTTCACATACAGGACAGAAATATACAATTACAACTGGAATCTCATCGATTCCTACAAACGCATTATCCTGACTGAGCTCACCGAAACGAAGGAGATCGATACATTCGAATACTACGAAGCGGATCACGAGATCACTGAGGAACAGTACAACAAAGTATTCAATGAAGATCTGGCAAACACCGTAGTGATCCTTGCGAAGAATTACACACCGGCACCTGCTGATGTGGAGTACCCTCTTGCAGGCAAACCGGGTTATGAGCTTATGGGATATGAGACAGCGTATGCTTATGTAAAATCTCTTAAGAAGTGAGGCACTTTACGATAGCACCTTGCACCTGATAAAATAAATATATATCTGTGAAGCCGGAGGGCACTTATCATGGACGCATTATTATTTGCTAAGGCAGCTAGGGAAGAAAAGGACGCCATGCTCGAGAATTATCTCAGCAGCACCGATTCTATGGCAGGTGAGCAGATTGCAAAACTTAAAGCGGCAGGTGCCAGCGACGAACTCTTAAGAGAGGTTTTCGATTCGGTTCTGACAGACTGCTTCTATAACATTCTCCTCGGAATCGACGGACAGATGCCGATCGGTTCCCTGGGCGAGAGAAGTTACAGACTTCTTGCACCGGACAGCACGGTAATCGCCAACGCTTCCGGAACACTGGCTGAAGCCGCATATGAAGCTTTCTACGGTGAAGGCGAGGGCGAAGGCTGATAGTTAACAACAACTTTAATGTAAAGGCTGTCGTGTTTTACGGCGGCCTTTTATATTTGAGGCGAGAGCGCGGACTGATGGCTGCAGCTTCGTTTAGTGGGACAACTATTGCTAAATAATGTAAAAGGCAGCGTTGTTGGACGGAAAAACGCTTCAAAAGGTGACTTGTCCCAACATATAATTCCGTATGGAATATATTCCATACCAAATTATAGGTTCAGCCATACATAAAAACTTCCGGGTTTTAGCGTTTCTGAACAGCTGGCTGATCTTATGCTTGAAAGGAGAGGCTGATGGGACCATATAAATACATTGGATACGTTGTAATGTACTATCGGCTCAGAGCAGGTCTGACTCAAAAGGAATTAGCTGAAAGAGCGGGCTGTGATCAGGCTGACATTTGCAAGATCGAGTTTGGTTACTGCAACTTAACCATTAAAAAACTGACAAAGATAGCAAATTCCATGGGAAAAGAATTGCTCGTCGATTTTGTTGATCCGAAAACAGACAGATAAGTGCCCGCGTCTGATGCTTACTTCGGAGCCCAGAAGAACCAGACGAAGAGATAGCCTGCGATTACTGCAACGAGCGTGAAGGGAACGCCGATTTTCATGAAGTCGCCGAAGCCGACCTCGTGTCCTTCTTTTCGAAGCATTCCGACACCGGCGATATTCGCAGATGCGCCGATAGGGGTTAAGTTGCCGCCCAATGTGGCACCGACGAGAAGGCCGAAATATAAGAAGTGCGGCTCGACGTTCATCGCGGAGGCGACGCCTGCGAGGAGCGGGAGCATCGTTGCTACATAAGGAATGTTGTCGATGAAGGCGGAGATTACCACTGAACCCCATACGATGATGGTGAACAATACGAATCTGTTAGAGCCGCCGAAGCCGGCGATGAATTCTGCGAGATCATCGATGACACCGACTTCCCTGATGGTTGCTATGACAACGAAGAGCCCCGTTAAGAGGAGCATCGTGTCGTAGTCCAGCGCCTTAAGGGAGTGGACCATGCCCTTTGTGGATTTCTGCTTGAAGAGCTCCCAGATGATCGTCAGGATTCCGCAGACCATACAGATGATACCGTTTGTCCATTCATGAGTATTCGGGATGAATGAAGCGATGATGAGGAGAACTACGTGGCCGAGCATCGTGATCGTTGGAACATAGTCCGTGACCGGTGTGTGCTCGGTGGAATCGACGGATTCCCTGTTCTTACGGAACATGATCATCATGAGAGGGATCGTAAGGATCGCGCCGAGCTCTACTGCAAAGAACATGCCGGGTCTGCCTTCCATCCAGAAGAAGTTATTGAAGTTCATGTGATCTGCTGCTGCGAGCATGATCGAAGTCGTGTCGCCGACGAGTGTTGCGGCGCCCTGAAGGTTCGAAGATACCGCGATGCAGATGATCATCGGAACCGGGTTGATCTTGAGCTTTTTGCAGATCGCAAGGCCTACGGGAGCTACCATGAGGACCGTTGCAACGTTATCGATGAATGCGGAGATGATGCCTGAGAATAAGGACATCAGGATCGTTACCCACATTACGTTTTTGGAGATCCTTAAGAGGGCTTCAGCGATCTTGTTAGGCATCTTTGATTCGATGAAATAATCGACGATGACCATGGTGCCGAATATCATCATGAGAACGTTCCAGTCGATCGCCGGAAGAACTTTTCCCAGTGGCAGGATCCGTAAGATGACCATTAGGGCCGCTGCTGACAGAGCCACGATCGCGCGGCGCTTCGGCAGGACGACCATCAGGATGTACATGATGAGGAATATAACGATTGCTATGATCTTATGCATTAAGGACTCCTTGGGGTTACGATTTGTTTTTGTTCTTGCTGCTGAAGACGAATCTCTGCTGGACAGCATAGCTTAACAGGAACAGGATGGTGTCGACAATTGCCTTTACCAGTGTCTCCGGGCTGCCAGGGAATATATGGACAAATAAGCTTACGATGCCGGCGCTTAAGCCCATCTGGATGACGGCAAGAAGCGCATACTTGGCAAGAGACGTCGTCTTCGATGCACGGCTCTTGAAAACGAATTTGTAATTGATGAGATAGTTATAGAATGCCGAGATGACCCTCGCACCGACCGTTGCAATGGTGATGTAGAACAGCGGGAACGAGTCCCTCAGAAGCAGCACGAGCAGGTGGAAGAGGATTATGTCGATGACAAATGATGAGAGCGAAGCGAAGATGAACTTCACGAACTTCTTTCCCAGTATCTTATATATCCTGAGAGAATCCCTGATAGGCTTGAAATGCGTCTGGTGGGATTCTTTGGAATCGTAGATCGTCTGTATCGGGACCTCTGTGAGGTCATATCTGCCTGCGCATTCAAGCAGCATCTGCATCTCGTATTCGAATCTCTCGCCCTTGCAGTCGATCAGTTCCTTCATAAATGCGAAAGGGATTCCGCGGAGGCCCGACTGCGTGTCACTGACCCTCATGCCTGCGACATATGAGAAAACGCTGATGGTTACGGTGTTGCCGAACCAGCTCTTCCACGGGATGTCCTTCTTCTCGAACTTTCTGACACCAAGGATCAGGTTATCGGGGTTGGCCTTCAGTGTGTCGGTTATCTTTGTGATGCACTCGGGTGTGTGCTGTCCGTCTGAATCGGCGGTGACACAGCCTAATGCGTCAGGCATGTTTTCTGCAATGTAGGAAAAAGCCGTCTTGAGTGCGCGGCCCTTGCCCCTGTTGGGACGGTAAGCAATGAATTTACCGCCGCGCTTCGTGATGAGGGCTTCTGCCTGTTTGAAGATGGGATCGTATTCTTCGGATGAGCCGTCGTTAACGATTATGACTGGCCCCATGCCCTTGGAATCCAGATCCTCAAGCAAAGAGATGAGCCTGCCGTCAGGCTCATAAGAAGGGATCACTATCGGAACAAGTGCTGTCATGTTAATCTCATCTTTTTCCATAGTGATTATATTAGCATAAAGATTCAGGCTGACTTAGGCTTGTATAAGACCTTCAGCAATACCGGCGCCAGGATGGAGCTTACCAGGATCATGAGGATGACCGCCGTGAAATAGTCGGAGGTGATGAATCCTGCGTTTAGACCCTTCTGCGCGGTAATCAATGCGACCTCGCCGCGGGTCATCATGCCGATGCCGATCTTAAATGAATCGTTCCAGTTGAACTTGCATAACTTGGCGGTCGTGCCGCAGCCGATTATCTTTGATATGAGCGCCACGAAAACGAATGCGACGGAGAAGAAAAGGAACGTGGGATTGAAGTTCTCGAAAGAGACTTTAAGTCCGATGCCTGCAAAGAAGATGGGAGCAAAGACCATGTAGGAGCTGACATCGACCTTACGCTCAACGTACTTGACGTCGTGGAGGTTGCAGAGGACTACGCCTGCGACATAAGCGCCTGTGATATCTGCGATGCCGAAATATCTCTCTGCGACATAGGCCATGAACAGGCAGTAGCAGAGGGCTGCGATCGGAATTCTTCTTGTATGTTCATATCTGGCATCGAGCCACTTGAAGACCTTGTAGACAACGAAGCCGGAGATAATGGCTATTGCGAAGAACAAAATGGCCTTGAGCATCGTGCTCAATACGGAAGTGCCTGTTCCCTTGGCGCTTAAGACGAATGTGAGGACGATGATTACGATGACATCGTCGATGATGGCGGCACTGACGACCGTCGTTCCGACTGTGCTGCTGAGCTTGCCGAGCTCTTTAAGTGCCGCAACCGTGATGCTGACGGATGTCGCTGCCATGATCGTGCCGATGAAGAGGCCCTTGATGAACTGCTCGGAACCGATGGGACCGAAGCCGTAGAAACTCATGAAGAGGATCGTGCCTAAGGCGAGCGGAACGAAGACGCCGGCACAGGCAATGGCTGTTGCCTTGAGGCCTGTTGCCTTAAGCTTCTTCATGTCCGTGGTAAGGCCGGCTTCAAACATGAGCATGATGACGCCGATCTCGGCCATTTTATTGATGAAATCAGACTGATCTACGAGACCGATGACAGCAGGTCCCAAGATAAGACCTGCAATGATCTCTCCGACGACCTCAGGGGCGTGGAGCTTACGTGCCAAGATCCCGAATGCCTTTGCGGCAAACAGGATCAAAGCAACGTCAATAATAAATCTAAGGCTTTCCAAAGCAATTTCTCCAAATTATAAACGGGTAATCTACCCCTGCCGATTTCCACCGCTACTAGTTATATCACGCAAAAAAATTAGCGATAGGTTGCATATTACACAAACTTATTATTTAAATAAGGTGTTCCAGGCATAAAAATGATATTATAAGGTGTTTAATTATGACCTGAGCCATCAGGTCCGGGTGGAGGCTTTTGGATGAAACAGCTTGAATATCCTTACGATTCCGACTTTATCTTGCGCAAGAAAAAGGCGATCAAGAGAGAGCTCCTGGCAAGGGAAGGAATACAGTATGTCGAGAAAAAGATCGCTATTTTGGGTGGTTCCACCACGAGCGACATCAAGCAGATATTAGAGCTCTTCCTGTTAAATTACGGCATCAGGCCCGAGTTCTTTGAGTCCGAGTATAACAAGTATTTTGAAGACGCGGTCTTCGGCAACCCTGAATTGGACGAATTTGCTCCGGATCTTGTTTTCGTGCACACAACAACAAGGAATATCGCAAGATTCCCTGCTGTAACGGATTCTCCCGAGCAGATCGACGTCCTGATCGAAGAGACAATGGGAAGATTTGAGCAGATCTGGGGAGCTTTGGCTGAGCGATATAAGTGCACGGTCATCCAGAATAACTTCGAGCAGCCCTTCTACAGGCTCCTCGGCAACAGCGATTTTACGAATATCCACGGCAGGCTTAACTTCATCAACAGACTGAATGACAGATTCTGCGCTTATGCACAGAGCCACAGGAATTTCTTCATCAACGACATCAACTACATCTCGGCTGTCTACGGCATCAAGAAGTGGGCAGATCCGGGTGACTGGTACAGATATAAGTACGCTTTAAGCGTTTCTGCGATCCCTGATTTCGCGTTCAATCTCGCGCACATCATCAAGGCGGTCTACGGCAAGAACAAGAAGGCATTTGCCCTTGATATGGACAACACCCTCTGGGGCGGCATCGTCGGCGACGACGGTCCGGAGAACATCAAGATCGGCCACGAGGACGCAGAATCAGAGCTCTTTACCGAGTTCCAGCAGTACATAAAGGCACATAAGGACTTAGGGATCCTCCTTACAGTCGCTTCGAAGAACGACGAGGAGAACGCTCTGGCAGGTCTCGCAAGACCCGATTCGACCTTGAAGCAGGACGATTTCCTCATCATCAAGGCCAACTGGGACAACAAGGACATCAATATCGCGAATACCGCGAAGGAGATCAATATCGGTGCCGACAGCTTTGTCTTCGTTGACGACAACCCGGTCGAGAGAGCACTCGTTGAGAATCAGATCCCCGGAATCTCGGTCCCTGAGGTAGGCGCGCCTGAGACGTATATCGACATTCTCGATTCAAACGGCTTCTTCGAAGTTACCGGAATCTCCGAAGAAGACATCAAGAGAAGCGGCATGTACAAGGCAAACATGGAGCGTGCCAAGGCTTCCGCGCAGTTCACGAACTACGACGAGTACCTGAAGTCACTTGAGATGACTGCTGAGATCAAGCCTTTCGCGCCCGTATACATGGCGCGTATCGCTGAGCTCACAAATAAGAGCAACCAGTTCAACCTGACGACAAAGCGCTGCAGCCAGGCAGACATCGAGAAGATCGCGACTGACCCCAAGTACATCACGCTCTACGGCAGGCTCGAGGACAAGTTCGGCGATAATGGTGTCGTTGCGGTCGCTTTCGGACACGAGGAAGACTTCGGAAAAGACAAGTTCTTCCACATCGACCTGTGGCTCATGAGCTGCAGAGTCTTAAAGCGCGGTATGGAATTTGCAATGATGGATGAGCTGATCAGCGAGGCAAAATCCAGAAATATTACCAAAATTAAAGGCTATTATTTACCGACCGCAAAGAATAAAATGGTCAAGGATTTTTACGGGCTCCAGGGCTTCGAAAAGATAAGAGAGATGGAAGACGGCACTTCCGAGTGGCTGCTCGACCTCGACAAGCCGCATAAGAGCGGCAACGTAGCGATCAAGGTCAACTGACCGCTTCTGTAAGGAGATAAGGAAATGACAAGAGAAGAGATTTACGGCAAGCTTAATGAAGTTTTCCAGGATGTTTTCGACGACGAGGACATCACGGTTAACGATTCAACCGTTGCAGCTGACGTTGACGGCTGGGATTCACTCGAGCACATCAACCTCATCGTTGCAGTAGAGAGATGCTTTGGCATCAAGTTCACGATGGGCGAGACCACAGGCCTTAAGAACGTCGGCGAGATGGTCGACAGGATCATCGCTCACTTAGGCTAAGGATAACGGATGTCGCTGGTATCTTCGTTATTTTTGGTTTTCGTTGCGGCAGCCCTGCTGCTGTACTATGTCGTGCCCAAGAGCTTCCGCTTCTGGGTGATATTGGCAGCGAGCCTCGCATTCTCAGCCTTCCTGGGATTCTACACACTGCTGTTCGTCCTGGTATCGGCTGTCCTCTGCTATCTCGGAGGTCTTCTTGCAGGCCCTTCGAAAAGCAATGCCCTGCGCAACGCTGCTGCGATAATTACCGTAGTGATCAATATCGCGCTCCTGTGTGCGGTCAAGTACTATAACGTCATAGGCCTTGCAGCTGAGAGATTAAATCTCCTCTTCGGCGCGGTTAACGGCGCAAACAAGTTCTTCCTCTACGCAGTCCCTGTCGGAATGTCTTTCTACGTTCTCCAGACAACGGGTTACATTCTCGACTGCAGATGGGAGAAGATCGCGCCTGAGAAAAACTTCTTCAAGGTCTTATTGTTCTCAACATACTTCCCGCAGCTCATGTCGGGTCCTATGAACACCTATGCAAATCTTTCCGAGCAGTTCGAGAAGGCTAAGGAGGTCAAATTCGATCTCTCCCGCATCTTTGACGGAGCAGTAAGGGTAGCATGGGGCTTTTTTAAGAAACTCGTTATCGCCGAGCGTGCCGCAATGGTCGTCAAAATGATCTATGCAGACCATCAGACATATACCGGCTGGTATGTTCCTCTCGGCGTTTTCTTCTTTGCGATCCAGCTGTACACTGACTTCTCCGGATGCATGGAAGTCGTCATCGGCGTATCCCACATGTTCGGAATCGAACTTCCTGAGAACTTCAACTGCCCGTTCTTCTCGAAGACCGTAAAGGAATACTGGAGAAGGTGGCACATCACGCTCGGTGCATGGCTCCGCGACTACCTCATGTATCCTATCTTAAAGTCTGCTCCGCTCATCAAGCTCGGCGACTGGTCAAAGGCTAAGTTCGGCAAGAAGAACGGCAAGAAGGTTCCTACTTACATCGCTCTGTTCATCCTCTGGTTTGCAGTCGGTTACTGGCACGGCGGCCTCTGGAATTACGTTATCGGTTCAGGCATCCTGCACTTTATCTACATCGTGCTCGGCATGATCTTCGAACCGGCGTTCAAGAAGATCAGACCCAAGATCGGTGCTGACAAGCTTTATTTCAGGATCTTCCAGTCTGTCCGCACGTTTATCCTCATGCTTACGGGCTTCGTATTCTTCAGATCAGCAACCGTCATGGATGCGGTCGACATGTATGCGGCGATCTTCCGCAAGAGCGACGTGCCTCTTGACTGGGCAAACTTCTCCGCTTCCGGCCTGGACCTCGCAAATCTCATCGTAATGGCCGTTGGTGTTCTTCTTGTTTTCGCAGTCGACGCTTACAAGTACCGCCCGGGCGAAGACGAAGCGCCGAAGTCAGCCATCGCTTTTTTAAGGAGCAAGGGCATCGTTTTGCTGTGGGCAGCATTCATGGTGCTCTTTGTAGCTACGTTATTATTCGGAATGTACGGCTTAGGCTATGATTCCGGTTCATTCATATACGCAAGAATCTAAGGGGGAAAACTTAATGAATATTGTTTGTCTTGATATGGAAGGCGTTCTGGTACCTGAGATCTGGATCGAGTTCTCAAAGAAGACCGGTATCCCGGAGCTTACCAGAACGACCAGGGATGAGCCCGATTACGATAAACTCATGCACTGGAGACTCGGCATCTTAAGAGAGCACGGCTTGGGCCTCAAGGAGATCCAGGAAGTTATCGCTTCGATCGATCCGCTCCCGGGCGCAAAGGAATTTTTGGACGAGCTCCGTAAGGATATGCAGGTCATCATCATTAGCGATACCTTCACGCAGTTCGCCATGCCTCTGATGGCAAAGCTCGGCTATCCGGCACTCTTCTGCAACTCACTGATCGTCGGCGAAGACGGCATGATCGAAGACTTCAAGATGAGGATTGAGAATTCCAAGCTGTCCACGGTTAAGGCTCTTCAGTCAATCGGCTTTGACACGATCGCTTCCGGTGACTCCTACAACGACCTCGCCATGATCAAGGCATCCAAGGCCGGATTCCTTTTCAAGAGCACAGAGAAGATCATCGCCGACAACCCGGACATCCCCGCATTTGAGGAGTTCTCTGAATTGCTCGCCGCTATTAAGGCTGTACCGGATTCTAACTGAGATCGTATAAAACGCTTTTTGACGGCCGCTCCCTTGTGGGGCGGTTTTTTTGTGTATTGTTTTTGTTTCTTATTTCCGTCCCAGGTGATAAATCAGGAAGCTGATCCGTTCTTTCAGTCCTTATATGCCTTCGGCAGGTTCCAGCCGTAGTGGGCGGCGCAGAATCTGATCGCGCAGACGAAGAAGAAGCCCACGAGCATTGCGATTTCGGGTGAACCCGTGAAGTTGAAGACGATATAGACTGCTGCGGCGCCGACAATGGAAGCGCATGCGTAGATGTGCTTTACGAAGATATAAGGCATCTCGAGTGAGAGGACATCTCTTAATACGCCGCCGCCGACACCTGTTACGACGCCAAGGAAGATAACGAGGAAAGCATTGTTTGCGTGAGTGCCCAGAAGTCCTGTGTGGACGCCGTCTGCGGTGAAAGCTGCAAGCCCCACTGTGTCGAACCAGAAGAAGATCTTGTCGTAGATCGCGCGGGTCTTCTCGGAGACGTTCTTCTTATTCTTGTGCTGCCACCAGACGAATATGAATGTGATGTTCGCGGCGATCGCTGCGATGATTACGAAAAAAGGATTCTTAAAGGCCGTGGGAGGTGTGGAGCCTGTTACGAGGTCTCTTATGATGCCGCCACCCGTAGCGGTAAGGAGCGCCAGGATATTGACGCCGAAGATGTCCATCTTCTTCCTGATTCCGGCCATGGCGCCTGACACTGCGAAAGCCACAGTGCCGATGATGTCTGTTATCAAGATGAAGAGCTCGGTATCCATAGAAGCAATTATATATGTTTTCAAAAGGAATAACAGTTACTTATTTGACAGTTATCCTTACTCTAAATAAAATAAAGCAATCTATTTATGAATGGAGATATTTAGGAAAATGGCAGCAGTTACGGATTGCGAGCATCTTGTACAGTACTATGAGACGGACCAGATGGGAGTTACCCATCATTCGAACTACGTAAGGTGGTATGAAGAGGCGAGGACGAAGCTTTTCGAGGACATCGGATTAGGCTATAAGGGAATGGAAGAGATGGGCATCATAAGCCCCGTCGTAGGACTTACGGCAAAGTATAAGACTATGGCGAAGTACTGTGATACGGTCGTTATAAGGGCTGAGATCACAAGATATACCGGAGTAAGATTCGATATTAAATATACGATCTTTGATAAGGAGACGGAGCAGGTAAGGTGCATGGGAACTTCAGAGCATTGCTTCATCAACCGTGAAGGCAAGGTCATCTCAATGCAGAGAACGAACCCGGAAGCGCACGCAAAGCTTGACGAATTAGTCAACGGAAAGGAAGGCTGATATGGCAGACATCATCATCGTAGGCGCAGGCCCCGCAGGACTTTCGGCAGCTATCTATGCCAGACGCGCAGGAATGGATACCGTCATTTATGAGGGCGAGATGTACGGCGGACAGATCGTCAACACTCCCGAGATCGAGAACTATCCGGCGATCGCCAAGATCTCCGGCTTTGATTTTGCCAACGACCTTTATAACCAGGCAATTAACCTTGGCGCAGTGCTCGAGTTCGACCGCGTTGCAGCTGTCGAGAAGACTGCTGAAGGCTTTGAAGTCACACTTGATTCCGGCAAGAAGAATACCGCAAAGGCAGTGATCCTTGCAGTCGGCGCTTCCAACCGTCACTTAGGCATTGCAAGAGAAGATGATCTCTTAGGCAAGGGCATTTCCTACTGCGCCACATGCGACGGAGCGTTCTATAAGGGCAAGACTGTTGCAGTCAACGGCGGCGGAAATACGGCAGTTGAAGATGCCATATATCTTGCAGGTATCGTAGACAAGGTATATCTTATACACCGCAGAAACGAATTCAGGGCTGATGACGTTCTCGTAAAGGCGGCAAAAGCGCTTCCTAACCTTGAGATCGTTACGCCTTATACGATCGAGAGCCTTTTGGGTGAACCCAAGCTTACAGGCGTTGAACTCGTAAGCAAGGCAGACGGTTCCAAGAAGCAGATCGACGTTGACGGACTTTTCGTTGCGATCGGACAGGAGCCCAAGACGGCTGACTTTAAGGATCTTGTAACTTTGCAGGGCGGCTATATCGAAGCAGGCGAGAACTGCAAGACCAATGTTGAAGGCATCTTCGCAGCAGGCGACGCGAGAGTCAAGAAGGTAAGACAGCTTACGACGGCTTGCGCTGACGGCGCAATTGCGGCACTTGCAGCGATCGACTACATCAAACTCGGCGTCTGATAAAACAGATAACAATTAGTTGGAGGAATATATGTACAGAAATGTATTTGACGTGCTTGAAGAGAGAGGCTACTTCTCCCAGGCAACACACAGAGATGAGATCTATGAGCTTCTGAGCAAGCCCGGTGTATCTTTCTACATCGGTTTTGACCCGACGGCTGACTCTCTTCACGTAGGCCACTTCGTTCAGATGATGGTAATGAGCCACATGCAGAAGGCCGGCCACCGTCCGATCGCTCTCATGGGCGGCGGCACCGGTATGATCGGCGACCCTTCCGGCCGTACCGACATGCGTCAGATGATGACGGTTGAGACGATCGACCACAACGTTGAGTGCTTCAAGAAGCAGATGGGCAAGGTCGTTGATTTTTCTGACGGCAAGGCGCTCATCGTAAACAATGCTGACTGGCTCAGAAACCTTAACTACATTGAGTTCTTAAGAGAAGTAGGTGCTCATTTCTCAGTAAACAAGATGCTTACCGCAGAGTGCTATAAGCAGCGTCTCGAAAAGGGACTCTCATTCCTCGAATTCAACTATATGCTCATGCAGGGCTACGATTTCTATTACCTCCACGAGAAATACGGCTGTGACCTGGAGTTCGGCGGCGACGACCAGTGGTCTAACATCCTCGCAGGCATGGAGCTCGTACGCCGTAAGAAGGGCGAGTCCGTTTACGGCCTTACATTCACTCTCCTTACAAACAGCGAAGGCAAGAAGATGGGTAAGACAGCAAAGGGCGCAGTATGGCTCGATCCTGAGAAGACCCCTGTCTACGACTTCTACCAGTACTGGAGAAACGTCGATGACGCTGATGTCATCAAGTGCATGAAGCTTTTGACATTCCTCGAAATGGACGAGATCAACGAGTATGCAAAGCTCACTGATGCAGCAATCAATGAGGCAAAGAAGAGACTTGCTTACGAAGTTACAAAGATCATTCACGGCGAAGAAGCTGCTGAGATCGCGAAAAAGACAGCTGAGGATATTTTCGAGAACGCCGGAAGATCTGAAGACATGAAGACAACTGAGATCACTAACGATGAGCTCAATGCCGGCATGCAGATCGCTGATGCGCTCGTTAAGGCAGGCCTCATGAAGTCCAAGGGCGAAGCAAGAAGAATGATCCAGCAGAAGGGCGTATACCTCAACGATACAGTTGTTGAGGATCAGTTCTATGAACTCAAGGAATCTGACTTCGATGCAAGCGGCGAAGCGATCGTACGTAAGGGCAAGAAGACATACCACAGATTGAAGCTTGCCTGATAAGTCCTTTTAAGCAGATCAGTAAGTCCCCGGCATATGTTGATGTCGGGGATTTTTTAATTGCAGATTTAGTTAAGTTTGTCGGTCTTAATTCGTTGAAAAGGCTTATTTCGAGCGGTAAAATAAGTTTAACTTTTAGGTGCCAGGAGGGAACGATTATGAAGAAGATGCGTGCTGTTATCGCTTCTTTGCTCGCATGCGCAACTATTTTTTCTTTTGCAGGATGCGCACGGGTCAAGCTTATTGATGATGAGGATGTTTTCTTCGATGCATTGGATAATGCCGTAAGCATCGACGAGGATGAGACTCAGCACATGAAGAACACAACTTTCAACGGTGATAAGGCTGAGTACATCATTGTTGCAAATGACGGAGACAACACATACACATACGTCAGATTTAAGAAGGCTGACGATGCAATGAATTATTTCGAGGATGCATACGATTCATTCAACGATTCCGTAAAGGATAAGGATTTTGAAGGTTCACATTCCATGTCCATCAGCAAGAAGAGCGGATCGATCACTTTTAACGGCGACATCGAAAAGAGTTCAAGGGTCGGTACAAAGTATCTTTCCAAGGACAGCGAGATCTTCGGCGGCGTCTATGTAAACCAGAACGTTTACATCGAAGTATATTCCATCGAAGGCAGCAAGCGTGACAAGGAAAAGATCTCCGCATTCCTTAAGGAGCTCGGATTCCCGAAGCCTTGATGATTTTTCTCACTGCGAGTCCTCCGCGCTACGCTTGTGCGGAAGCAGTTCGAAATAATCATCAAGCCTTAACGATAAGGCAAAACACTAAAGAGACTGGTTAATTCCAGTCTCTTTTTGTTTTGGGAACCATTAATGGTACACATGCTGAAACCGGTATTTACAAACATATGTTCGCGGTGATAGAATGACGGCACTTAAAGACGGACAGGAGGAGTAAAGCATGGCAGACCAGGGCATAAGATACACGTATGACGGCACTTTCGAAGGCTATCTTTGCGCAGTTCTAGCTGCTTTAAGGTCGGGCAGGGTGCCCGCTTCGATAACTGACCGGAGGGTGGAGGACAGGCCGGACATTGCCTTGAACATCGCGACGAATCTTAAGGATGCGCAGTATCTTTATTCCACGATATCAGTCAGGAGCAGTGCCGAAGTCCAGCAGATGGTGTCCGACTATTTTCTGACGGATGCATCAGGTCTGGAGATCAATCTCTATAAGATGATCTTCTGTTCCCTGAAGTATGGCGCGAGGGTCGCAGAGGATTATTCGAGCGAGCTCATGAGCGGCATACAGATGGCGATAAGGGACCTCTACAGGGAGGCCCAGTCGATATTGCAGGAACTGGATTTTTATATCGGCGAAGAGGCTTCGTGCATTGTCATAAACCCGAGGAATTCAGTGCTTCCGATAATCAGGAAGCCGGTCCTCAAGCGCCGCGACATCGATAATCTCATTATTTACGACAAGAGGCATCATCTGCTCCTGGAGCGCCATGCCGGGCAGAACATGCTCCTCGATATAGCTGATTTCCCGATGCCGGAATTCAAAGATCCCAAGGAGGCTTATGACTGCCTCTGGCCCTTTGTAAGGGATAAGCGCTTTGATATAAGGGTCGTTCCCGGGCAGAAAAAAAGCGGCTCTGCGATAGAGCCGCTCTGGTTAAAAGCTTCTTAAAGGCTTCTCTGATCACTTCTGCTCTTCAGCAGCTCTGATAGCCTTTCTCATGATCTTGCCGTTGAATGTCTTAGGAAGCTCATCAACGAATTCAACTATACGGGGATACTTGTAAGGAGCAGTCTTCTCCTTAACGTAGTGCTGGATCTCTTTCTTGAGTTCTTCAGTACCCTCAGTTCCCTTAACGAGCGTGATGGTAGCCTTTACGACGATGCCTCTTACGCCCTGCGGATCGGGAGCACCCGTAACAGCACACTCGAGTACATAAGGAAGCTCCATGATGACGTTCTCGATCTCGAAGGGTCCGATACGGTAACCGGAAGACTTGATGACATCGTCCGTACGTCCGACATATGAGATGTATCCGTCTTCATCCATCCATGCGGTATCACCTGTGTGATACCAGCCGTCGTGCCATGCATCGTTTGTAAGTTCAGGTGCGAGGTAGTACTGGAGGAAGAGTCCCTTCGGATGGTAGTTCTGTGTATTGATGCAGATCTCGCCTGTCTCACCGGGCTTGCATACGTTGCCGTCGGGATCAAGGATCTTAACGTCGTAGAGCGGATTGGGCTTACCCATGGAACCGAGCTTGATCTTCGAACCAACGAGGTTGGCGATAACGAGAGTTGTCTCGGTCTGGCCGAAGCCTTCCATAAGCCTGATTCCGGTAGCTTCCATGAACTTGTTGAAAACCTCAGGGTTCAGAGCTTCACCGGCTGTAACGGCATACTTGAGTGAAGACAGATCGTACTTGGAGAGGTCTTCCTTGATAAAGAATCTGAACATCGTAGGAGGTGCGCAGAATGTAGTGATGTTGTACTTTTTGAACATGGGAAGGATCTCTTCTGCCTTGAAGCGGTCGAAGTCGAATGTGAAGACAGGTGCTTCGCAAAGCCACTGGCCGTAGAGCTTGCCCCAGAGTGCCTTACCCCAGCCTGTATCAGAGATGGAGAAGTGGAGACCGTTAGGATCGACGTTCTGCCAGTACTTGGCTGTCGGGATGTGACCGATCGCATACATGTATGAGTGCAGAGCCATCTTAGGATAGCCCGATGTGCCGGAAGTAAAGAACATTACCATCGGATCGTAGCCGCATGCATAATCAGCGGGACGCTCGAATACGTCGGAGCAGTTCTTGAACTCCTCGTTGAAGTCGTGCCATCCGGGTCTTGAACCGTTGCAGAGGATGAGTGTCTCTACTCCGCATGCTTTTGCTGCCTTCTCTGCTTCATCTGCAGCATCGTCATCTGCTGTGCAGAATACTGCCTTAACGCCTGCAGCGTTGAAACGGTATTCGTAGTCGTGGTCACGGAGAAGGTGTGTAGCAGGGATAGCTACGGCGCCGAGCTTCTCCAGGCCCATCATGGCGAACCAGAACTGATAGTGGCGCTTAAGAACGAGAACGACCTTGTCGCCCTTGCCGATGCCCAAAGACTTGAAGTAGTTGGCGGTCATGTTGGAATACTTCTTGATGTCTGCAAAGGTGAATCTCTTCTCGGTTACGCAGTCCTTTGCGACCCAGAGCATAGCGAGCTTGTCGGGATTCTTGTCGGCGATAGCATCAACGCAGTCGAATGCGAAGTTGAACTTCTTGCATGCGGGAACGTTTACGTCGACATCGACCAATGTGCCGTTCTCGTCAAGGATGCCGTTGAGATAGTGTGTGTAAACAGCATCTTCAAGGTTTGCTGCATCAACGTTTGTAACGTTGTCTGTACGCATCTCTTCTGAATTGTAAGGCGTGGTGTAGTTCTCGCCCTTGCCCCATGCCTCAGGGTTTAAGATGATCGCATAGAATACGCAGTCCTCGCCGCCCAATGCGAACTCGCCGTGAGGCTGTGTTGAATCGAAGTAGATGGAATCACCTTCGTGGAGCACTTCGGAGGAATCACCGATGATTACCTTAAGAGTACCCTTAACGACGATGTTCATTTCCTGATAGTTATGTGAAACGAGGTGATAAGGAGGATTCAAAGCCTCTTCGGAATAAGGAACTACTACACGGAAAGGCTCGCAGAGCTTGTTCTTAAATCTGGATGCAAGACGCTGGTACTTATAGCCTGTGCGTCTTGTGATGGGGCTGCCCTGGCCGTTTCTCGTTACTGCATATTCCTTAAGGGAAGGGGATGAACCTTCCATGATGTCAGAGATCTCAACGCCTGCGAGGTTAGCGAATTTATAAATGAAAGTAAAGTTGAAGTCCTGGGTGCCTTCTTCAAACTTAAGATATTCTTCAGTAGAAATATCAAGCTTAGAGGCAACTTCCTCAGGTGTCAGACCCATGTCGAGTCTCAGACCGTGAACTCTGTCCGCAACTTCTGCGAGTCTTAGCTCAACGTTGTTGTTTGCTGTTGACATAACTTTTTCTCCTTTTCTGTCAATCTGTCTTGTCTTTTCCCTGCCGGGGCAAAAAAAAAGCCCCAACATCCTACTTGGACATTGAGACGAATATAAATCCGCGGTACCACTCAATTTGCAAACGCTTTGGTTTGCCACTTACGAAGTCTAACAACTCCTTTGCATTAACGCAGCATCACGGGCACTGTCTACTAGGGAAGATCCTTTTCGGAATGCCGGCTCAGAAGGGATAGCTGTTGCAAATATCGTCACGTGCCTCTCAGCAAATAGCACTTCTCTGTATTGACCGAATCTCTGCGGCTTTCTTCGTCATAGCCTTTAGAGTTATTCAATTGTATGCATTTCATAACCGAAATGTGACATAAGAATATATCTGCGTTACAGAAATGTCAACAATCATTTTAAATTAGTTTTTGCACGCGGCTAGTTAAGAGTGTAAAATATATGTAATTATTTATTATCCGATTTTATGCAAATTGCTAAATTCGGAAGATAAATTCTTAAACGAACGATTTAAGGCCTTGTATTGAATGGACGCAAACAATTAGCCGAGGAGAAAACGTATGGCGGTTAAGTATCTTGTATCAGGTGGCGAAGGCGCATTAGGAAAGACTGTTATCAGCATGCTTCTCCAGCGTGGAGAAAAAGTGAGAATCCTCATGAGCGAGCTCTCTGATACCAGGATCTATCGTAACAATCCTAATATTGAGATCTGCTATGGTATTTCCACGGACAAGGATTCCATGATCGAATTCTTCGATCTCGAAGATCCCAGATCAGCAATTCTTTTCCACACAGATGAATATGTATCACTTTCGGATTCCACGAATCTTACGATGAGAAGAGTTAATGTTATCGGCGCTGAGAACATCGTCGATATGTGCCTTAAGCGTAAGGTGGGCAAGCTTGTATATTTAAGCTCCGCTTATGCACTCAATCCTGAGGTAAAGGGCGAAGACTTAACGATTCATTTCGACCGTAACAAGGTTGAAGGCGAATATGCCAAGTCCAAGGCAGAGGCAGCAGCTTATGTCATGGAGAAGGTATCTCTCAACAGACTTAATGCGGTAATGGTTCTTCCTACGTTCATCATCGGTCCCGGTTATTCCGAAGACTACGAGATCAACAAGGTTCTGAACAGTTATCTTAATAACGGTACGATCCCTCCGAAGCAGGGCGGTCGTGCATTCGTCGACGTAAGAGACGTTGCTAACGCAATGCTCACATTGGCAGATAAGGGCGAGCCCGGCGCAGGCTACATCGTAACAGGTGACTATAAGACCAGCGGCGAGTTCTTCCAGGATGTTAACGAGATCCAAGGTAACGATGCCCCTGTTAAGACGGCATCAAAGCTCGTCATGAGCAAGTCACTGGCTAAGCTCGTTGACTTCTACTATAAGATCACGCATAAGGAAAATCCTAAGGAAGCTTATACTCTCTTCAGTGATAATCCGGACGCAAGGTTCGAAGACAACAGCAAAGGCATTCTTCCTGAGCTTACCATCAGCTTCAAGGATTCGCTTAAGGATACTATCGAAGGCGCACAGCACGGCGGAGTTCAGGCTGCCGCTGCGGCTCAGACTACTACTGAGCGCAAGACATCGGCTGACGCCATGGAAGCAAGACTTAAGCAGCAGCAGAACGTTACTTCCAAGGCAAGTTCCGCTACAACTTCTGCAGAGGCTCCCATGAGACCTGCTGCACACACGAAGCTTGCTGCCGTAGCAGCTGCAAAGGTTGCCGCAAGGGCTGCCGAAGCAGAAAAGGAAGAGAATAAGTCGATCAGTCCCATGTCCACTCTGAAGGATCCTGAGGAGTCGAAGCTCTCTGAAGGAGATGAGCCTAAGCTCAACAGCGAGACAACATTCAGATTCGGCGGCACGCCTACAAAGTTCACAAGAGTAGAGACTCCCGCACCCGAGAAGCCGAAGTCCATCATCCCTCAGACAAATAAGCCTGAGGCACCAAAGGCACCCGCGGCTCCGAAGGCTGCTGAGCCCGCCAAGTCGATCATTCCGCCTTCAGCTCCGAAGGCAGAGCCTTCCAAGTCCGTAGTTCCGCCTGTTGCACCCAAGGCAGCTGAAGAACCTAAGGCTTCCGCACCTGCATCAGCCGGATTCCCGAGACCGGGATTTGCGAGAACACAGCCTGCCGCAACACCTGCAGCAGCTACTAAGACTGAGCCTATCAATTCAGCATTCAAGGCACCTGAGCCTAAGGAAAAGCCCGCACCTTCTGCAGGATTCCCGAGAGCAGGCGGATTTGCAAGACCGCAGCCCGCTGCAAATGCAGCGCCTGCACCTAAGGCAGAGCCCGTTCAGCCCATCAATTCAGCATTTAAGGCACCTGAGCCCAAGGAAAAGCCCGCACCTTCTGCAGGATTCCCGAGAGCAGGCGGATTTGCAAGACCGCAGCCCGCTGCAAATGCAGCGCCTGCACCTAAGGCAGAGCCCGTTCAGCCCATCAATTCAGCATTCAAGGCACCCGAGCCGAAGGAGAAGCCCGCACCTTCTGCAGGTTTCCCCAGAGCAGGCGGATTTGCAAGACCGCAGAATGCTCCTTCAGCTACACCTGCCAATAGTGTTCAGAGACCTACAGCAACACCATCTGCCGGTGTTCCGAGACCTTCTGCTGCACCTTCCGGCGGCTTGTCCGGTTCTTCCGAAGATTCTGCCGGCGGCTTCTTGAGACAGTCAAATACAGCTACGACTTTCCCGAGTCCTGCTGCCACACCTGCTGCAGCCACGAAGACTGAACCTATCAATTCAGCATTTAAGGCACCCGGTGCAAGCTCTGCACCTGCCAATTCAAACCCGTTCAAGTCATCTGCTAATCCGTCATTCGGAGCAGCTAAGGAAGAGCCCGCAAAGCCTTCTTTCAATTCGGCAAGTTCTTCAGCATTCGCTAATGAACCTTCTGTAGATGACCTCTTCAATGATCTCGAAAAGGAGATCGAGAGCTACGTTTCTAATGACGGACCTGTTGTTCCGCCCGGAATCTTTGCTCCCCCGCCGAAGCCGGGTCAGTGATGATTAACATGGATTCTTTCAGGAATGAGAAGAGAATAGTCCTAGCAAGCGCGTCTCCCAGGAGGCGCGAATTGCTGTCTTTGGTTACGGATAGATTCGAAGTCCTGACTGCAGACGTCGATGAACGTGCCGCAGAGATCAGGATGGAAGAAGAGGGCGTGCCGGCGCTTAAGGTAAGCGAGCATCTTGCCGAGATAAAGGCACAGGCTGTTTACGATTCTTTGTCAGATGAAGAGAAAGAAAACTCGGTCGTCATAGGCGCAGATACTTCGGTAATCCTGGACAACATAATCTTCGGAAAGCCCGCTGACAGGGAAGAGGCTGTAAGAATGCTCTCGCTTCTTTCAGGACATGTGCATACGGTTGCGACCGGAGTCTGCATTTTCGCGGGCAAAGAAAAGAAGACTTTTACCGAAGAAACACAGGTCGAATTCCATGAATTAGACGACTACCAGAAGAAACTTATCTCAGATTACATAGATACAGGTTCGCCCTTTGATAAGGCCGGCGGATACGGCATTCAGGATATGGGTGCTCTCCTGGTCAAGAGGATCGACGGCGACTACGCGAACGTCGTCGGATTCCCTGTCTCAAGACTGGCAAGAGAACTATCAAACATGTTAAAATATTCGTTGGAATAAGTATAGGTTCCAAGGAGGAATACTAATATGTTTGGGATAGGATTAGGTAGTTTAGTAAGAATAGGCTTCAGGGTAAGCGATCATATTCTAAAGCAGCAGGAGATCGAGCGCTCAAGGACAGCATCCGAGAGGGCACGTCTTCAGGCTGAAGCTTCCAGAGAGAGAACCAACGAAGAGAATGCTATTCGCAGAAGAACGCAGTTGGAAGACGAGATTGCGCGTGCGAGTGTTGCTGTCGAATGCCCTAACTGCGGTGCCACAGGCAACCGCATCAGAAAGGCTTCTACAGGTTTTTGCCAGTTCTGCGGAACGGCGATCCAGGTAAACGAGAGCGGCACAGCTTACATAGCAGATCCGATCGAGAAGGCCAAGGCTCTGGTTGCAGAAGAAATAAGACAAAAAAGCGGGGCGACCGGTAATGACTAAGACCAGCAAGAGCGGGGGTACTGCGGGCAACGTAATAGGACTTATAGGAATATATATTCTTATTTATCTCGTATGCTCGGTAATGTTTGTCGGATTATTCCACACAGGGATCCTGAAGAATATGGAAGTCCTCATGTACAGAGGAATCGTATTCATTGTAGCTACAGGCATAATCGCTGCGGTCGTCATGGGCGTCATCAGAAAATTCTGGGGCTTTATCACAGTGCGCGACATCATCATGATGTTCGTTATATTCTGCTGCGTAAATACAGTTCTGTTCGTGCTCGTTCCTGTTACGGTCGAGCGTTCCGTATCGGTATTCATGTTGAGCTATATGGAAGAAAACTCCGATCAGACGTTTACCCAGGAATCGGTCGGCGATGTATTTACATCCAAGTATGTTAACGATTACGGCGCATTCGAGAAGCGCTTCAACGAGCAGGTCGAGACAGGCACGATCAAGCAGAATCCCGACGGAACTTATTCGATCACCGAGAGCGGTAAGTTCGTCGTTAAAGCATTCAGAACGGTAGCAGAATGGTTCGATACCGACAGGCGTCTGGTATATCCGAACGAGAACTAGTGATACTCAAAAACGGCAAAATACAGGACTGATTCCATAACAGGAGTCAGTCCTTTTTGTTTCAGATTTTTTATTTTCTGATCCGACATATTGACACAGTGTCAGAATGACATTAAGATTATTCTGACACGAAGTCAGAATACTGTTGTGTGAAAGGAATACGGAATATGCCTAAAGGATCACCCGAACTTACAGCAGCAAGAAAAGAAGAAATCGTAAATGCATGCGAGCTCTTATATCAGACGAAGAGCTTTAAAGACATCACGCTTAAGGATATCGGCAATGTCACTTCGTTTACGAGGACATCGATTTATAACTATTTCCAGACAAAGGAAGAGATATTTCTCGCTCTTTTCGAGAGAGAATACGACCGCTGGAACGATGATCTGAGATTCATCAGGGAAGATAACAGCACGCTTACCAAAGAAGAGTTTGCAAAAAAGATCGCAAAGTCTTTAGCTGCAAGACCTCAGCTTTTAAAGCTCCTTTCGATGAATAATTACGATATGGAAGCTAACAGCAGACCGGAGTTCCTGGCATCGTTCAAAAGATCTTACGGAGAGTCGCTGAAGATCATGAATGAGCTTCTTGAGAAATTCTTTCCCGGCAAATCAGCTCAGGAGATCAGAAGTATCATCTATGTGTTTTTCCCTTTCATGTTCGGCATCTATCCGTACACATCAGTGACAGAGAAGCAGAAGGAAGCAATGAAGGAAGCAAAAGTCGATTTCAAATACCAGACGGTCTTCGATATCACATACGACTGTCTGATGAGGATTTTATAAAGGGCATAAGGAGGAATTTCAAATGAGCGAAAAGATAGTACAGACGGCAGGAAGAGATCAGCTCGGGAGTTTTGCACCGATGTTCGCACATCTTAATGATGATGTCCTTTTCGGTGAAGTGTGGAATGAAGAAGCGATAGACGTTAAGACGAAGTGCATCATTACGGTCGTATCACTGATGGCTTCAGGCATAACCGATTCTTCACTGACATATCATCTGCAGAATGCAAAAGCTCATGGTGTGACCAAAGAGGAGATCGCTGCGGTGATAACCCATGCGACCATGTATACGGGATGGCCCAAGGGATGGGCAGTATTCCGTCTGGCAAAAGAGGTATGGAAAGAATAAATCGATCTGAAACAGGAGAATAAATATGAAAAAGATAATTTTACTGATCACTTGTGCGATGCTCGCATTATCGCTCGCAGCATGCGGCGGAGCAACGGAGTCAGTTAAAACACAAACTTCTGCGACACAGGAGCCCAAAGAAACCACCAAAGAAACTGAGGCTACGGTGACAGAAGAGACTAATGTCACGTCAGAAGATACAACCGCGGAACAGCCGACAGAAAGCGGGAAGGATGTTCTGGTAGTATATTTCTCGGCAACAGGAACGACAAAAGATGTAGCGGAAAAGATCGCAAAGATCACGAACGGCGACGTTTATGAGATCGTTCCTGAGCAGCCATATACAAGCGATGATCTTAACTGGAATGATAAGAACAGCCGTACGACAAAGGAGCAGAACGACTCCAAATCACGTCCCGGCATAGCAAGTGAGCCGGTATCTCTCGAAGGCTACAAGACAATATATATCGGTTATCCGATCTGGTGGGGAGAGGCTCCGAGGATCATGGACACGTTCGTTGAAAAATACAATTTCGACGGCAAGACAGTCATCCCGTTCTGCACATCTGGCGGAAGCGGTATCGGAAGAAGCGGCAAGATCCTTGAAGAAAATGCAGGCTCAGGGAACTGGCTTGACGGTAAGAGGTTCGGCGCCGGCCCTTCCGAAGATGACGTAAGATCCTGGATAAGCGGTATTCAGTAATTAATGAACGGAGGAGGACGTCTTATGAAAGATAACAAGAACAGCATGGTCATCAAAAGAAGTGTTGATGTTTTAATGACTGTCCTCCTTCTTTGCCTGATGGCCTACCAGGTGACAGGTGATTTCCTGCACGAATGGATAGGCATCGGAATGACGGTGACAGTTATCGTGCACCAGATCTTAAACAGAAAGTGGTATGGCGCGCTTTTCAAAGGCAGATACACCGGATACAGGATACTGCTGACTGCGGCGGCTATACTGCTCCTTCTGTCCATGACAATGACCGCAGTAAGCGGTATGTCGATGAGCGGACACGCAGTTCCTTTCATGTACGGAATGGTAAAGGTCTCGCTTGCAAGACAGATGCATCTTTCCATGTCCCACTGGTCATTTGTACTGATGGGTATACACCTGGGGCTTCATGTGCCGGTGATAACAGCCGGGTTCAAGCTCTCTGATAAAGTTAAGACGGTTTTGTCTGCCGTGTTCTGTCTGGCAGCCGGAACAGGCCTGTACTTTTTTATTCAGAACAGGATCTTCGATTATCTGTTCTTCAGAGTGCCTTTTGCTTTCCTGGATTACGAGAAGGCAGGAGTCCTTGTGTTTATCGAAAACATTCTGATACTGGTCTTCTGGGCTTATATCGGCGAAAAGGCTGCCCTGATGTCAGCTGTTCAGAATAAGAGCAGCGACAAGACAAATAAGAAGCTGATACATCTGATATTCGTTCTGTGCGCAGTGATTATGGGATTGGTGATGAATATGATCTTCTCGAAAAATACAAATGATAATATAGGCAGTTCAGGCTGGGAGCCTTCCGCACAGGAGACATCTTCGCAGACTACGGAAAGTGCGGTTGCTTCGACTTCAGGTGATACGTCTGCCGCATCTTCAGGGGTTACTGATCTTACTAAGATAGACGACGGTTTCCTCCTGATAAACGGAGGCAAATTCCTTATGGGAAGCCCTGAGACGGAAAACTGGCGCATCGAAGATGAGACACAGCATGAAGTAAGTGTATCGTCCTTCTATATCGATCCTTATGAGACCACGCAGGCAGAATATGAGCGTCTGATGGGCAGCAATCCGAGCAATTTCAAAGGTGAAAAGCTCCCTGTAGAGAATATCTCCTGGCTTGATGCCATTGCTTTCGCGAACGCCAAGAGCAAGGAGGCAGGACTTACGCCGGTCTATACGGTATCGGAAGACGGCGTAAGCTGGGACATCTCCGCTAACGGATACAGGCTTCCGACTGAGGCAGAGTGGGAATATGCATGCCGTGCGGGCACGCTGACACCTTTCAATCTGAAGAAGTCACTTGATGCGACGGAAGCAAATTTCTACGGTCACTATCCTTATGAGATCGAAGAGAACTATTTCAATGATTCCGTGCTCGAGGCAAGGCCCGGCGAATACCGTGAGACAACGGTCGACGTTGGAAGTTTTGAGCCAAATGACTGGGGTCTTTACGACTGCCACGGCAATGTAAATGAGTGGTGCTGGGATTACTACGGCGATTACGATGTGACCGCGAAAACAGATCCCACCGGTGCTGCAACCGGCACAAGACACGTTTACCGCGGCGGCGGATGGAATGACTTCGGAAAGAACATGAGAAGTGCTTACAGAGCAGCAGGAGAGACGAATCTTGCAAGTTATAACCTTGGCGTGCGCCTGGTAAGAAATGCGGATTATAACCGCACGGGAACCGTAAATGCCAAAGCATCGGATACCACGGCAAAGGCAGACGGCAAGGTCCTGATCGTTTACTTCTCGTGGGGCGGCAATACCAGGAAGATCGCAAATGAGATACAGAAGCAGACAGGCGCCGATATTTTCGAGATCACGCTTGTAAAGCCTTACTCATCAAGCTACAACACTGTCCTGATGCAGGCTCAGGAAGACCAGCATAATCAGGCCAGACCGGAGATCAAGGGCAAGGTCGAGAACTGGGATCAATATGACACGATCATATTAGGTTATCCGAACTGGTGGGCGTCGATACCGATGCCAATCGCATCCTTCCTTGAACAGTATGACTTTACAAACAAGCGCATACTTCCTTTCTGTTCCCACGGCGGCGGCAAGTTCGGCCAGAGCCTGACGGCGATAGCAAAGCTCGCACCCGATGCCGTTTTGGAGGACGGCCTGTCGATCCACTATTCCGGCGGTTCATCCATGCCAAAAGATGTATCCGCCTGGCTTAATGAAAACGGAATCATATAAGTATATAAATAATCAAGAAAAGGCATCCTTCCGGGGTGCCTTTTTTGATGTCTGAAAAATAACAATAAACGACGGAATTTGGGATGGACAATTTATATTTGACACAATATAATTTAATCAAATACAAAACGAAGGGAGAAAGCAATATGTCAATATATGATTTCACAGTACCTACACCCAAAGGAGAGGAGATCTCTCTCAAGGATTACGAGGGCAAGGTAATCCTCATTGTAAACACGGCAACAGGCTGCGGCTTCACACCTCACTACAAGCCGATCGAGCAGATGTATGAAGACCTTCACGACAAGGGATTTGAAGTTATCGACGTACCCTGCAACCAGTTCGCTGACCAGACTCCCGGCACAGATGAAGAGATCCACGAGTTCTGCCAGCTCAAGTACAAGACACAGTTCCCCCAGATGAAGAAGTCTGATGTCAACGGTGAGAACGCACTTCCTCTGTTTAAATATCTTAAGGAGCAGAAGGGCTTCGAAGGATTCGGCAAGGGCCCCACAGCACTCGTAATGAGCAAGATGCTCGCAAAGAGCGACAAGGATTATGCATCTAAGCCTGACATCAAGTGGAACTTCACGAAGTTCGTTGTAGACAGAAACGGCAACGTGGTCAAGCGCTTTGAACCCACCGCAGACATGAAGGAAGTAAGGGCATTTGTAGAGAGCCTTATCTGACAGGAGATACGTATGAAGATCGATGAATCGATGAAACTTGATACACAGCTTTGTTTTCCCCTCTATGCAGCGTCAAGAAAAGTGGTAAACTTATACACGCCGCACCTTAAACCATTAGGCATTACGTATACGCAATACATAATGTTTCTGGTGCTTTGGGAGAAGGACGGCATCACGGTGGGAGAGCTCTGCAAGAGGCTGATGCTCGATACCGGAACAGTTACTCCGATGCTCAAGAATACGGAGAAACAGGGACTCATTAAGAGGAACAGAAGTGAAGAGGACGAGCGTGTGGTAGTCGTCTCGCTTACGGAAGACGGAAAGGCGCTTTATAAGAAGGCCAGGCAGATTCCGGAAAAGATCGGCTCATGCGTGAAGCTCGATAAGAGCGAAGCGGTGACACTATATAAGATTTTATATAAGCTTCTTGAAGAATAAGTAACCCGACCAAGATACGACATTCAATAAGGTGCCTATTTAAAATCGAAAACCTGAAAAGCCGGAATGAATTTTCTGGCTTTTTGATGTTTTACAGACCCCGGAAATTACCCGTCCGAATCTCTGTGATACCGCGTATGACGGTATGAATGCCCTTTTTAGTGCACTAAAGACAAATCGGATATTCGCGGAATAATTCCTGTTTGGTAATTTGGTATATACGATTTTTATGGACAGGAAATAACAGGATTTCTTAAAATCTAAGTGGAGTAAGGGTAAGTGTCAAAGAAAGGAATAAGGGCTTTGACACAACCCAAAACGCACTTATTGGTGATAGGGGAGTAGATTTTGGAAAAAGGAAAAGGAGATGAGGTATTCATCTCCTTTTTCGTTTTTATTTACTTGCCTGCGTTTTTTCGCTTCCTCATCAGCGTGACCGTCTGGCAGATGATCAGGGCGAAGACTGCAATGCTAAGGATCAGTCCGAGCGTGTGGATCAGAGAATATTCTTCGCTGTATCTGATAAGTATAGAGAATTTTCCGAATGCGGAGAAAAGGATTCCGATGCATGAGACTGCCATTATCAGCACGGGCCATATCATTTGCTTTTTGTTTTTGATAAAGAAGAAAAATGCAGCAATCGCACCGCAGATTCCGGGCAGCAAAGAGAAAGCGGAAAAGCCTATGATCTTCAGTAAATCTCCGGGCTGGATTTTCGATAACGTAATCTGGGAAAACAGGACAACTAAGGTATTAGAGTTCGCGATGCAGTTGGACAAGAAAAATGCTCCGATAACGGCCCCCATCCTCTTAGGCGACAGGGAACCTTTTATAGCATTGATCAGTCCGTATGTAAAAATGATTATCTTAAGTACAGTTGCGATCAGCGCCGGGATATTTCCTTTGAAACTGTCCGGGGTGATGCTCTGTGTCAGAAGTGCATCGATGAACGGCAATGTCAGCGCCAGAAGTGTAACGGCATAGAGCGCGGTCATGATGTTGTTTGCGGTCTTGTTTTCTACTACAGGGTTTCTTTCTACTACTTTTTCCATTTCTTTTCCGGATAAAAGGTCGTCAAGGCTCACTTCAAGAATCTGGGCAATCTTAGTTGTGGTAATAAGATCAGGATAACGGTCGCCACACTCCCATCTTGAGACAGACTGTCTTGTGACATAGAGCTGCTCAGCCAGAGACTGCTGCGTCATTCCTTTCGCTTCTCTTGCTCTTCTTAACTGTTCACCAAACTCGACCATGTCAAATCCGTTCCTTTCGTGAAATCACCTGCAGATGTGAGTTTAGTATCGGCTTGTGCCTCCGAAACATCAAGCACCACCCTGTAAGAATCGTGTCACCAATACGGTGCGCGGCCCAAAACCGCGGTCTGAGGTTGAAAAGCAGGGGTGTAAATTCCAGATATTTGTCCGATATGGTCGGACTTTTTTCCGGAATTTCAAAGAAAGCAGATCGATATTCCAGATATAGTTCCGACATGGTCGGACTTTTTTCCGGAATGTTTAAGACACTCTCGAAAAACATAGCTTATTGGCATGCCAGATTCTGACGGTCAGCTAATAAAATAGCTGCCCCGAAGGACAGCTTTGCATTTCATTCTGAAAATAAGTCTCAGACTCTGCCGAATCCGACTGCCTTTCTTACGAGCTCGTACTTCTCTTTTGCGATCTCGTTTGTGTAATCGCGGCCGGCATCAAGAATGTCGTTGATGATGCCGCTGTTAATTACTTCGTTGTACTTGTCCTGGAAAGGAACGACTTTTTCAACGACTGCGTCAGCAACTGCCTTCTTGAGGTCACCGTATCCGCCGCCTTCGAATTTAGCGACTGCATCTTCAATAGCGCAGCCTGTGAATACTGAATAGATGGTAAGAAGGTTGGATACGCCGGGCTTCTCGTCTTCGTCGAACTTGATGATGCCGTCAGAGTCTGTAACTGCGGACATGATCTTCTTTCTGATCGTCTTCTCGGGATCAGAGAGGAAGACAGATGCCTTCGGGTTATCCGTGGACTTGCTCATCTTCTGAGTAGGTGTCTGAAGATCACGGATCTTGGCGCCGATCGTAGGGATCAGGGGCTCAGGGATCTTGAAGAGTTCGCCGTAACGGTTGTTGAACCTGATCGCAAGGTTTCTTGCAAGCTCAACGTGCTGCTTCTGGTCGATTCCGGTAGGAACATACTTGGGATCGTAAAGAAGGATATCAGCAGCCATAAGGTCAGGATATGTTACGAGGCCTTCAGTGAAAGCTTCGTGAAGAGCTGACTTAGCCTTGAACTGGTGCATTCTTGTTAAGTCACCGTGAGGTGTGTGGCATTCGAAGATCCAGGACAGATTTGCGTGATAGAGATTCTCCGACTGAATGTAGATGTGCATGTTGGGCAGGTTCGGATCGACGCCGCAGGCGATATACATCGCGATAGCGTTGATGATGTTCCTGTGCAGTGCCTCAGGATCCTGGGGTACTGTGATTGCATGCATGTCAGGGACGAAGAGCAATGTCTCATAGTCTTTCTGGTAGTTTACGACCTGCGAGATGCCGCCCGCATAATTTCCGATCGTAAGTGAGCCGCTGGGCTGAAGGCCCGTAAGTAATCTGTCCATAAGTATCCTCCGTTGTCTTTTAAGACGACTAATATTAACACTTTATAATATAATTATCAAAAACCTACCGGAGCAGTTCACTTGTTATATATTCTTACAGCTCTTAAATGTGAAGCATCAGCACTCACCGGACTGCCCGGCGAGATCGTCGTCACGGGCGTTGGCGGATGCACGATAAGCACGGTCTCGAAAATCGGATTAACGCCTAATGACCATGTTCTTAATGTCGGAGTATGTGCCGGCAAAGATAAGGGCAAAGGGTATCTCATAAATCAGGTAATTTCGACTGCTACCGGAAGACGCTTTTATCCGGATATTCTTTTCGATTCGGGCGCAGATGAGATGAGCATCACGACTGCTTCGGAGGCCGTAACTTCGGTTGAAGATGGCATGCTCTACGACATGGAATCTTCGCTTATCTGCGACGCCGTTCTGAAGGTGATCCCTCCGTCTAATCTCGCGATATATAAAGTCGTATCAGACAGCGGCGATAATTTCCCTTCTAAAAATGTAGTGACACAGCTCATAAGAGAGCATCTTGATGAGATAAAAAAGATTGCAGAGCTCCTTACCGCAAAAGACGGTTCAAAAGATTATGAGTTCCTGCCGGATGGTATTTTCGAAGAGATGCGCCTGACACACTATATGCGCAACGAACTCAAAGACCTTGAGCATTACTGCGCTGCGGCCGGAAGAGAAGAGGAACTGCTGGCGCTGATTGATAAAATGCGTAAGGAAGAACGGCTTCCTGTTAAGGACAAGAAAGCCGGAAGGGAGGTGCTCGATGAGATTTGCTCATATCTACGTTGAGGAAAGAGCTTTCGGGTACCCGCTGACGGAGAAGATCCTTTCTAAGATCCCTGATGCGCACGTCATTAAGATAAAGCACTACAAGGATGTTTTCGACAGGAAGAGGCAGGATGCGCCTCTTCAGAAGGACCACCAGGCGTTGATAATCGCTGTAAGAGACGGCAGCAGGATCTTTAAGGGAGCGCCGGTGTGCCAGTCGTTCGGCAATAAGAGTTTCTACTACGCGAGCTCCATGATGAACTGCCCCTTTGACTGCGAGTACTGCTATCTCAAGGGCATGTATCCGTCGTCCAATATGGTCGTCTTTGTTAATCTCGAAGACTACAGAAATGACGTCGAAGAGAAGCTGAAGGAAGGTCCGATGTATGTCTGCGCCTCCTACGACACAGATCTTCTTGCGATGAATTCACTTACGGGACATGCCGATTTCTGGAAGGATATGGCGCTCACATACGATAACCTGCTCGTAGAGCTAAGGACAAAAGCCGCCGTTCTGGTGACCGGCAATATACCGAATGTTATCTATGCATTTACGGTGTCGCCGTCGGAGGTCGTTGAGAGCTTGGAACGCAACACCGCACCTGTCAGCGCGCGGATCAATGCTGCCGCGAAAGCGATCGAAGCCGGTGCCAAGGTAAGGCTCTGTTTCGATCCGATAATCAAGATCCCTGATTGGGAAAAAGCATATAAGGATCTCATCGACGAGTGCGCTGCTTCAATAGATCTTGGCAGGCTCACTGATGTCAGCGTCGGCACGTTCAGGATATCTTCGGACTACTTAAACAGAATGCGCAAGGCATATCCTGATTCTAAGACTGCATGGTATCCTTATGTCATAAAGGACGGAGTCGCGCAGTACGAACCTGATACTGACAAAGCAATGCAGGAATTCGTTTGCGGCCTGCTCGAAAAGCATATCGGAAGGGAGAAGATCTTCACATGGAATTAAAGACAGCGATCGTCACCGGAGCGTCTTCCGGAATAGGTTTTGCGATATCAAAGATGCTCTCTTCAGAGGGCTATAAAGTCTACGGCATCGGAAGGATCTTCCCTGAGGACGCGGACTTTTTCGAGAAGAGGATCTCATTGGATATAAGAGATACGGATATTCTTTTAAAGAAAGTATCTGAAATAAAGACTGTCGATCTTCTGGTCAATGCGGCAGGCTCGGCATACTACGGCCTTGCCGAATTCAACACGCCCGACCAGATCAAGGAGATGTGCAGGACGGATCTGGAAGCTCCGATGATCTTAACTTCCGCACTTATCCCGAAGCTCAAAGATACGAAGGGCATGGTGATCAATATCGCATCAGTCACTTCAACGAGGATAAATACGCATGGTGCCGTATACGGCGCTCTCAAGGCAGGCCTTAGAAGTTACAGCAGGAGCCTTTACGAGGAGGTCAGGAAGACCGGAATAAGAGTCGTCACGGTCTGCCCGGATCTTACGCTGGGGACCAAGCTCTACAGGAATGCCGACTTCACGCCTTCCGAAGAGGAGGGCTGCTATCTGCTTCCCGAAGATACAGCAGAGTGCGTTAAGTCGGTCATCAACATGCGCGAGGGCGCGGCCGTGACAGAGGTCGAAGTCAGACCTCAGTTCAACAGGATCGAGAAAAAGAAGAAAGACTAAAGCAGACTGTTAAGCTGCGTGGATGAGTCCGGGGATCAAATGTCATTCCTCGGACTTTTTTCGGGGAAGAAATATTACATTTTGCGCTAAAAAAAGTTCAAAAATTTATAAAAAAGTCTTGAAACCCTATTGTTTGACTTGTTTTTCCGGTTTTATTACAGTTGGATTACAAGCACAATATATTGGGTTTTGAGGTTGACACAACCACAACATATAGGTAATCTTTAAGAGCGTCCCGGAGAGATACGGGGCGCATTCGCACCTATTTTCAATTTAGAAGCGAGGTATTGGGGCATGATCTTAGGCGGACTTCAGAAGTTGACTCTTTTGGACTTCCCCGGGAATGTAGCTTGTACGGTATTTACCGTCGGATGCAACTTAAGGTGCCCCTTCTGCCACAACCCGGCATTGGTATTCAATCCCCCGGAAGACATGAGGATCAGTGAAGACGAGTTTTTCGCTTTCCTTAAGAAAAGACAGGGAATCCTTGACGGAGTTGCCATCACGGGAGGCGAACCGCTTCTGCATTCTGACATTGGTGAGTTTATCGCAAAGATCAAGTCGATGGGTTACAAGGTAAAGCTTGATACCAACGGCACGTTCCCGGACAGACTGGAGAAGATCCTCTCTGAGGGCAACGTGGATTATGTGGCGATGGATATTAAGAACACCTTTGACAAGTATGCAGAGACAGTCGGGATCAAGAACTTCGATGTCGAGCTCATCAAGCGGAGCATCAAGGTGATCAAGGACAGCGGTGTTGCCCACGAGTTCAGGACTACTGTGGTATCGCCTTTGCATGAGGCCGGCGATTTCGAGAAGATCGCGGAGCAGGTGGAAGGAACTGAGAATTACTTCCTCCAGAACTTCGTGGATTCGGGAGATCTCTTAGACGGCGAAGGATTGAGCGAACTGCCGCGCGAAGAATTGGAAAAGGCATTGGAAGGTGCAAAGAAAATAATACCGCAGGCAAAAATACGCGGAGAGAGCTAAGGAGAGGAACATGTTTCAGATCATCAAAAGAGACGGCAAAGTCGTAGAGTTTGACTTAAGCAAGATTTCGGGAGCCATCGAGAAGGCTTTCATTGCACAGAAGAGAGAGTATAACAATCAGATCATTGATATGCTCGCGTTAAACGCAGTTTCAGACGCAGAGAAGAAGGCAGAAGGCGGCAAGGTTGACGTCGAATCCATTCAGGACAGCGTAGAAGCTACGCTCCAGAGAATGGGCTATGAGGACGTTGCAAAGGCATACATCCTCTATCGTAACCAGCGCGAAAAGATCCGTAACATGAATTCCGCTCTCTTGAACTACAAGAACCTTGTAGACAGCTACGTCAAGGTTGAAGACTGGCGTGTTAAAGAGAACTCCACAGTTACATATTCAGTAGGCGGCCTTATCCTCTCCAACTCCGGCGCTATCACAGCAAACTACTGGCTCTCTGAGATCTATGACAAAGAGATCGCAGACGCTCACAGAAATGCTGATATCCACATTCACGACCTCTCCATGCTCACAGGTTACTGCGCAGGATGGTCATTAAAGCAGCTCATCCAGGAAGGCTTGGGCGGCATCGTAGGCAAGATCACATCTGCTCCTGCAAAGCACCTCTCCACACTTTGCAACCAGATGGTCAACTTCCTTGGCATCATGCAGAACGAGTGGGCAGGCGCTCAGGCTTTCTCCTCTTTCGATACATATCTTGCACCTTTCGTAAAGGTAGACAACCTCTCTTACAAGCAGGTTAAGCAGGACATCCAGTCCTTCATCTACGGCGTTAACACACCTTCAAGATGGGGTACACAGAGCCCGTTCACAAACATCACTCTCGACTGGACAGTACCGAACGACTTGGCTGAGCAGAACTGTATCGTCGGCGGCAAGGAGATGGACTTCAAGTACAAGGATTGTAAGGCCGAGATGGACATGGTCAACAAGGCTTTCATCGAGATCATGATCGAAGGTGACGCTAACGGCCGCGGCTTCCAGTATCCTATCCCTACATACTCCATCACAAGAGATTTCGACTGGTCAGAGACAGAGAACAACAAGCTCCTCTTCGAGATGACAGCAAAGTACGGTATTCCTTACTTCTCCAACTACATCAACTCCGACATGGAGCCTTCCGATGTACGTTCAATGTGCTGCCGTTTGAGACTCGACCTTCGTGAGCTCCGTAAGAAGTCCGGCGGATTCTTCGGTTCAGGCGAATCCACAGGTTCTGTAGGCGTTGTTACGATCAACATCCCCAGAATCGCTTATCTCGCTTCTGATGTTGATGATTTCTATAAGAGACTCGACCACCTCATGGACATCGCTGCAAGATCTCTCAAGATCAAGAGAAACACGATCACAAAGCTTCTCGATGAGGGTCTCTATCCTTATACAAGACACTACCTCGGAACATTCAACAACCACTTCTCAACGATTGGTCTTGTCGGCATGAACGAGGCAGGCCTCAATGCAAAGTGGCTCAGAAAAGATCTGACTCATGAAGAAGCTCAGGCATTTGCTGCTGACGTTCTTAACCACATGAGAAACAAGCTCTCCGATTATCAGGAGAAGTACGGCGACCTCTATAACCTTGAAGCTACACCTGCAGAGTCCACGGCATTCCGTCTTGCTAAGCACGACAAGGCAAGATATCCCGACATCATCACTGCAAACGATGCTTCCGGCGTATTCTATTACACCAACAGCTCACATCTTCCTGTCGGCTACACAGCAGACATCTTCGATGCTCTTGATGTTCAGGATAACCTCCAGACTCTCTACACATCAGGTACGGTATTCCACGCATTCTTAGGCGAGCGTCTCCCTGACTGGAAGGCTGCTGCATCTCTCGTAAGAAAGATCGCCGAGAATTACAGACTGCCTTACTACACAATGTCTCCTACATACTCCATCTGCTCCGTTCACGGATACCTCCCCGGCGAAGTAAAAGCTTGCCCTGAGTGCGGCGGCCCGACCGAAACATACAGCCGTATCACAGGTTACTACCGTCCGGTCAAGAACTGGAACGACGGTAAGCTCCAGGAGTTCAAGGACAGAAAGACATACAACACATGCGAGTCTTCAATGAAGCCCAGAACAGCTACTGTTACGATCAGCAAGGCAGAGGAGAAGGAACTTCCCGAACTCAAGCCCGCACCTGACGCAGTAGGCACAAAGCCGATGCTCTTCACAACACACACATGCGCTAAGTGCAAGGCTGTTAAGGCTATGTTCGACGAGCAGAGATTCGACTATGAGCTCATCTACGCTGATGATGATACAGAGCTCGCAAAGCAGTTCGACATCGTTAACGTTCCTGTCCTCATCATTCCTGACGGCGACGGCGTCAGAAAGTATACAGACGTCGGACCTATCAGACAGTATGTCAACGAGTGCAAGGGCATTAAGTCTTAAGGACTAAGGTGATATAAGTAAGCGAAAAGCTCCCGCGCGGATCAAGTCCCGCGGGAGTTTTTATTTTTGTAATTCTTCAATCTGTAACGGTTTTTTCGCATGTTGTTAACCATTTGTCTATTTTCCTTGATATAATTATAGTGACGTATTATAGGATTTTCTTTTGATGAAAGTAGGTGGCCAACTATGAGTAGTACTTTAAGAATTTCGCGCGGCTTAATTGCTGCATTGATCACGCTCTGCGTTTTCTTTACATGCCTGCCGTTCGGAAGGACCGTAAATGCAGATACCAATCCGACGGTTTATTATTTCTGCAAGGAAAATGATGATAGCGAGGATGTAATCGTCAATACAGGCAGCGTCCCCGAAGGGCAGTTCTGTTTTGCTGTTTTTGTAGATGGCGGGGATGCACAGCATCCGTATACGATCGAGCAGTTTATTAAAGACAGTTACAACGATGAACATGAAGAAAACAATATACCTGTTGTCGTTAACAATGGTCTGATCGTTGCAGGAGGTCTGTCTGATTTAAGATTTGTTCTTCTCGGAAGCGGCAGAGCTCAGTTTAACGGATATGCTTATTACTCAGAAGCTGATAACGCATTTACGGGAGATAAGAATGACTTAGGTGCTATTGAGTCATACATTAATGGTTTAGGCGATATCCAGGATGATTATTCGCTTCTTGTATTTGGGGATATGACGGTCAAAGAACCCTCTACCCTTAATGAAGTTAGTGTTTCAAGCAATGGCGTTTTAACTATCAACCATGCGGGCAACGACGGCCATACTGAGTTTACTGTTAATAAACTGAAGATTTCAGGTTCCGGCAAAGTGGTGATCAATGGCGGCGCCGAGCCTAATGGTCTTAATATCCTCAAAGAACTCACTGCTTGTGACGGCAGTCTTACAGGCGCTGATGGTTCTGTTCTCCTGATTGAAAACGGAGCCAAAGTTAACGGCGGAATTTTGCTTTATGCTTCTGACGGTACGACGGCTGAAACAGGAAATGGATTCAACAATATTACTTACTTAACGACTGAAACTTATACTTACAGAACAACCGGTTATGATTCTCCCAGATGGGTTAAGGACGGTGATCCCGGCCCTCAGGATCCTGCGGGAATCTATGTTGCATTCAGTGATGATCTCTTCAGTTCCTATACATACCAGTATGCAGGCGGAGAGACTACGGAAATTCCGCCTGAAGGAAATATCGCACCTGTCGATGCAGAAAGCATTACTATCACTATGGTTCCGAAAAACGGAACGCTAAGTGTTAAGCAGGGCGATCTGACTCCGACAGTAACGAATAATTCTTTCACGCTTTATAAACGTGATTACGATTGGACCCAGGGCCCCTGCTATGTAGAGGTCACTGCCATCAGAGACAGCGGTATTTATTTCCATTGCGAAGACGGCCTTGTAACAGAGATCAATTATGAATTAGGCGAAGGCAATAACTTTACGGTAAACGGTGATTACCTGCCTCTGTCTGCTTATGAGAACGCTTCGGGTATTAATTTCCATGTTGTTACACAGGATGATACAGAACCTGTTGCGACTTATGTTTCGACAGATGGCGGATTGACTTTAGGAACAGGCTACTTTGACAGGGAATTCAATATCACCAAAAACGGTGATTCCTGGGCAGATGTTTATGACGTTTACATCCGCAGAGGCGAAAAGAAGTATCCCGGAATGTATCTGAATTTCGACAGGAGCGAGAATACTCCGATCGAAAAGATCCAGTATTCACTTGATGATGGTGCGTTAACGGATCTGACAGAGGAATTCCTCAGCTATGATATATATGAAAATAATACCAAGGTTAAGTTTGTTATTACTCCGAAGGAAGGCGTCGATAATCTTGATCTCCGTATCGACTGGGATCAGTACTTTATCGGAGAGACTGTTCCGTTCGACGGCTTCTCTTTCGAGAATAACGAACTCGTCATTACAAAACCTGCTAACGAACCTGAATGGGGCGCACTCTATGAGATCGGTATCAACGTACCGGGCGATCCCGTACCGGGCGGTACATTCGAGATCAGATTCCCCGGAGCACCTCAGGTTGTTGACGGCGTACAGTGCAGATTTGGCGAGACCGAAGACTGGTCTACAGCAGCTGCTGACGGCGATGATCTGTTCTTCAATATCGACCGCAACAGAACAGCTGTATATCTTAAGCTGCTCAAGAGGGAAAACAGCGGTGCATTATCGATCAAGGTAGAGAGCCAGGCTAATCCCGGAGATGAACCTGTTGTTATGACAGGAATTGAGCTGGATGATAACAACCAGTTTGTTCTCACTAAGCCTGAAGGCGAGAATGCAGGTTGGGAAGGCAATTACATCGTTACCATTACTGAAGAAGGCGGCGATACTCCGACTCCCACACCCGATCCTCAGAATGAGCTCGCAAAGTTCGGCGGTTACAGGATAAGGCTTGACGGATATGTCGGCGTTTCTTACTATGTTGCGCTCGATCAGGGTATCCGCGATTCAAATACAAAGATCACATTCACATTAGACAGCGTTATTCCTGAATTCGCAACACAGGAGATCGGCTTTGATTCTGCACGCTATGTAGTGGAAGAGGGCGCAGGAGACTTCTATGTTTTCGATTTCAAGGTCGCACCGAATGACATGACAAAGACCGTAACTGCGACACTGACCAACGGAGAATATTCAGTCACGTTTGAGCAGTTTACCGTCAGGGATTATGTCGACTATTATGCAAACAATGACACGGGAAAAGTGGCTGCTCTTGCAAGCGCGATCAAGAATTACGGCTACTATTCCCAGCTTAAGTTCGGACCTTCTGACCCGATCTTTGCAGCGGATGCGATGACACTTACAGATCCTTCTTATGAGATAGTTACTGTGGGAAGCCTTCAGGACGGCATCAGTTATTACGGATCCAGCGTTGTCTTCCTGTCCGGCAATAAGATCAAGCATTATTTCACGATCACTGCTAATCCGGATGCTTATACATTCAAGGTCAACGGACAGACCGTAAACAAGGTCTCGGAAGGCGGAAACCGCTATTCGGTATCGACAGCGGAGATTCCTGCAACCAATCTTGCAAATGGCATCAGCGTAGAGATCCTCTATAACGGAAATGTGATCCAGAGTTATTCATATTCAGCTATGAACTATGCAAAGGCAGTCGTTGACAGCCAGAGCACAACATCTGAAATGAAATCTCTCGTAAAAGCATTTGCTATGTACTACGATGCAGTAAATGCTTATAATAATCCTGGTAATTGATAAGGGGGGAACATATGGAAAGCAAGATCTCATATGAGGAACTCGATCTTGAAGTGATCAGATTTGATTCAGAAGATATTATTACCAATAGTAGTAATTGTCCAACAGAAGGAGAGATAGTCGGAGGCTGATGAAACTTAAATCTAATTTTATTACACACAATTCTTCTGACGAATCCTATCTTGTACCTACTTCAGGTGCTGATTTCTCAGGAATCGTAAAAGGGAATAAGACGCTTGGCACGATCGTCGAACTGCTCAAGGAAGAGACGACAAGAGATCAGGTCGTAGCGGCAATGAAAGAGCGTTTTGAGGCACCTGAGGGAGCGATCGAGAGAGACGTTGACCGCGTTATCTCCGAACTCCAAAAGATAGGCGCACTCGAATGAGAGTATTGGTATACTAATAGAAACAAAACAACGGGACTGTCTTAGGGCAGTCTCCGTTTTTTATGAGGGCTTATGCTGACCAACAAATATGAGTTTGCAGGAAAGACGGTAGAAGTGAATTCGCTTAACCAGGCGGTTCATGATTATTGCGCTGCTTATATCTCAAATGCACCTGTAGATTTCAGCGTAGCCACTACACAGGCTGACATCGATTACGAGCGTTCGCGTGCTGAGCATCCGGGCTATCCCGACAGCTATCTTGAAGAGCTTGCTGTCTACCGTAAGATCTCAGAGAAGATGCCTTACTATGACACCATCCTTTTTCATGGATCTGTTGTTGCAGTCGACGGTGCCGCTTATCTTTTTACGGCAGCATCGGGTACGGGCAAATCAACGCACGTCGCATTGTGGCGCAAGTATTTTGGCGAGCGCGCGGTCATGGTAAACGATGACAAGCCGCTTCTTCATATCGGTGACGTGGTCACTGCGTACGGCACGCCATACGACGGCAAGCACAAGCTCTCCAACAGGATCGCTGTTCCGCTTAAGGCGATCTGCATCCTGACCCGCGCTTCCGGGAATTCGATCGTTCCCGTAACTAAGGATGAGGCATACACTATGCTGTTGCAGCAGGCATACCGCCCGAACGATGTTTTCGCGCTGCAAAAGACATTGGCGCTCATTGATAAAATGGCGGGGAAGGTCGAGCTCTACAGACTCGGCTGCAATATGGACTTAGAAGCCGCAAAGGTCGCTTACGAGGGCATGAACAGGCATGATTAGTTTCGAAGAAGAGCTCGAAAAAAGCGGCAAGCTGGTCTACACGACCGTCGGCGTAAGCATGCGGCCACTGATCAAGCAGGACAGGGACATCTCGATAATCTCAAAACCCAATGGCCGCCTTAAGAAATTTGACGTTGCGCTGTATAAGCGCCCGAACGGCCAGTACGTTCTGCACCGCGTCGTAAAGGTGCTCGAGAACGGCTACGTCATCCTCGGTGACAACTGCGTTTCTAAGGAATACAACATCAAGGAATCGCAGATACTTGGCGTGCTTACATCGCTTGTCAGGAACGGCAAAGAGATAGACTTAAACAGTTTCGGCTACAAGTTATACGTCCGCGCAAGATATGCCCACTATCCCGTGCGTGTTATAATTTCTAAGACCAAAAGATTCTTAAGAAAACTATTGAAGAGATGAACGACAGCGCAACAAAATGGCTTTATAAAGTCCCGGGAAGAAAGAAACTCTACATCCTCGCATTGACCATCGTCCAGTGCTTGAACGGCGCGAGCGGTGTTTTGTATGCGGTCTTTCTCCGCGACATCGTAAACAACGCTGTCGATAAGAACCTGAACGGCTTTATAGCAAGCGCCGTCTGCATCATCATCCTCATACTTTTCCAGCTTGCGATGAATGCCATATCGAGATGGCTTTCTGAACTGTCGCGCGCGACCTTCGAGAATCTTTTCAAGGAAAGGCTCATGCATAACATCCTCCGGAAGGATTTCGGCAGGGTGGCAGCAGTGCACTCGGGCGAGTGGCTTAACCGCTTAACGAGTGACACGACAGTCGTTGCAAATAATTACACGGAGATCATTCCGGGCTTTGCAGGCATGGCGGTAAAGATGCTCTCTGCACTGATAATGCTCATCGTTCTCGATCTGCGTTTTGCACTTATCGTAATCCCTCTGGGACTGGTTCTCGGACTTCTTACTTTCACATTCAGAAAGACCATGAAGAAGTTCCACAAGAGAGTTCAGGAGAAGGACGGTGCGCTGCGCGTATTCCTGCAGGAGCGTATCGGCAGTCTTACAGTGATCCGCTCTTTCGCTGCAGAGGACCAGACAGAGATTGAAGAACGTGCGAAGGCAGCAGATCACAAGAAGGCACGCATGAAGAGAACGCGATTCTCCAATGTCTGCAACTTCGGATTCGGCGCTGCCATGAACGGCATGTATATCTTCGGAATCATCTACTGCGCTTACGGTATCTTAACCGGCACGATCCAGTACGGTACGCTGACTGCGATCGCGCAGCTCATTACTCAGATACAGTCGCCCTTTGCAAACATCACGGGCTATCTGCCGCGCTGGTACCAGATGCTCGCGAGCGCTGAGCGTCTCATGGAGATCGAGATTTTCGATGACGATCTGACTGAAGTTTCCGAACCCCGTGAGAAGATATGCGCTTTCTACCGCGATTCATTTGCAGGCATCGGCCTGGACAATGTCTCATATACTTACTATCCCGCTTCGAGCAAAGTTGGCGACGTTATCAAGGATAATATGCCGGTTGCGGTATCAGGCTTAAATCTGTCGATCTCGAAAGGCGAATACGTCGCGTTCACCGGACACAGCGGCTGCGGAAAATCGACAGCGCTGATGCTCCTCATGGGAATCTATAAACCTGATTCAGGCACGCGCTATCTATCGCTTGCGGACGGAACGCGTCAGGAACTTACACCAGCATGGCACCGCCTGTTCGCTTACGTACCGCAGGGAAATAAGCTAATGAGCGGAACGGTCCGTGAGATCGTAAGCTTTGCGGATAAGTCTTCTGATACTGATGATGCGCGCATCAACGAAGCGCTGAAGATCGCGTGCGCAGATTCGTTTATAAGTGAACTCGATAACGGAATCGATACGGTGTTGGGCGAGCGCGGAACGGGTCTGTCCGAAGGCCAGATGCAGAGGATCGCGATCGCACGCGCCATATTCTCCGGTTCACCTGTCCTTGTGCTAGATGAAGCCACCAGCGCACTTGACGACGCGACTGAGAAAAAGCTCCTTGAGAACCTGCGTGCGCTGACGGATAAGACGGTCATCATAGTTACGCACCGCGCCGCAGCACTTGATATCTGCGACAGGAAGATCGAATTCTGACAGTTGGATTTTAAGCTAATATAAAAAGTCCCGTCTTGTGAACGGGACTTTATTAGTTGCATTGTTTTTGGATCATCAGAGTTCGTCGGCGGGAACGAAAGGCAATTCGATTACGCCGTTATCGGCCTCTGTAGGTTTTGTAGGATCAGTCGGCTTAGTAGTAGGTGTAGCAGTCGGCTTAGGTGTACTTGTAGCTGAACCTGAACCTGAGCTTGAACCGCTGCCGGAAGATGTTGTGGCCGGAGTAGGTGTGGGTGTTGTATCACCGTCATCGGGTTTTACGATGACTTCACCTTCTTCGGTGGTGGTAGTCGTAGGTTCTTCAGTCTCAGTCGTAGTCGCTTCTGTGGTTGTAGTCTCAGAAGATGCCGTGGTATCCGTGGGAACCAGAACATCTTTCTTGTTACAGCCGCGAATAGCCAGCGCTATTACCAGAATGAGAATAAGTACGCCGGCGATAATTGAAAGAGTAATTGTTAATTGCTTTTTATCCATGACTGAATAATAACCTTAATGATTAAATACTGCAAATGTTTTTCGAACAACCTGCACGTAATATGATTATTTGGTTACGAATTAAAATGTAATAAAAATTTTTGAAGAAGTAGTAGTAGAATACGAACAGTAATCTATTTAAGGTGTTTCGGTTATGGAAGATTATTCTTACGACCACAGTATTGAAAGCGAACAGAGCAGCACCACAATGCTCGACTATCTTAATGAAGAAGCTGAACTCGACAGAGTCGACTACGAAGCCTTCATGGAAGAGATAAGAGTCAGCTGATAAGTTTCCGTTCGCGGTGTCTTTAAAGTATGAGGGGCTAATGCCCCTTTTTTATGGGCTGATGACGGGAAATGGGGTGCTCGGATACCCGTTTTTCGAGAAATTCAAAAAGTCGTTTTTGTCTTTGATTTTGCGGACAATTTGCTAGCTGAAAACCTGACTTTCTCGAAAAGTCAACTTTTTAGACAGGTTTTTGTCCCATTAATCAAAGCTAAAAGTTGACTGCTGTTTATGGGGATATTTATCAAGGGATATCCTGTTATTGGAATAATCAGCAAGGGATATCCATGGCGAAAAGCGAATCATAAACCGCGTGGTTGATCTTGGTTGCTAGCATTCTGAGATCAAAAGGTATGCTGTCGAAGCTGTATGTGTTGATTACATCGAAATCCATGACCAGACCGGCATTGGAATAGTTTGAGCACTTTACTTGGAGTGCCTGTGCATAGTTCGCAAAGTTTTTCATGCCGAAATGTTCGTGTATTTTACAAAGATCGAGTTCTTTAATGAGAAACACGAAGTCCGGATAGATTGGATAATTAAGACCTTTTATCCAGATTTCCGGTTCATACTTAAATGGAATTTCTTGTTCCGTGTAGTATCTTGCAATATCAACTTCGTTAGTAGAGCGATAGTAGATGCCATTATGGAAATATTTATTGTTATCAGGATAGAAAGGGTCAGCATCATTCTTGAGACTGTTGAAAAATGCACTATCCATTATTATGGGCTCATCATTGTTATTTAGATAGCTTCGTATGATTTTTCTTGGTGCAATATATGTAGTGTCTTGATTATAAGGGGAAAGCTTGTCGGTTTTTCCATACAAAACACGACAAAAACCGACAAGGAGGGACGGGAGGCTCTTTCTTAATTAAAACCTATATCAACTGCACAATCGCCCGTGGAGAAAATAATGCAAATCCCGACTTACATATTGGTGGCGGAGTTCTCATAATTAAAGTGTAAGGAAAATTTTAGGTGGTCTCTAAGACTGCCGGGGATTGGAGGTATTTTTATGCTTAAAGATTTTGTTAGGGTTGCAAAGCCTGAAGACGAAGAATTTACGAAGAGGCTGGAAGATGAGAGGGCGAAGCTTTTCGCGGCCCAGATGAAGATAAAGGAGGCAGGACTCCCCGTAATGGTAATGTTCGAGGGGTGGGGCGCCGCAGGAAAGGGCAGCGTTCTGGGAAAGATCATTAAGAATATCGATCCGAGATTTTTCAGGGTCAAGACTTTCCCGAAGCCGACGAAGGAAGAACTCAGATATCCGTTCCTGTACCGCTACATGAAGGAAATCCCGGAGAAGGGCAAGTTTGCTTTCTATGACACCTTCTGGATGGAGGAGATCACGGACGCGCGCGTTGAGGATTATCTGGACGACAAAGAGTATGAGGAGATGATCGATTCGATCAACAAGACAGAGAGGACGCTTGTTGATAACGGCTATCTCGTAATGAAGTTCTTCTTCCAGATCAGCAAGAAGGAACAGAAGGAACGCCTGGAAAAGCTCATGGACGACAAGGACACGAAGTGGCGTGTCGACAAGGGCGACCTCTATGAGAACAAGCACTACGATGAGTGCCTTGAAGTTTACGACCAGTATCTGAAGGATACGAATAATCCGACTGCGCCGTGGTACATCATCGACAGTAAGGATAAGAAGTTCGCCGAGCTTCAGGTACTGGAATTCTTAAATCAGGGAATCGAGACGGCTTTGAAGAACCAGAATACGGCAGCTCCGATCCTGCAGAATGTCTTCCCGCTGAAGAAGACGCCTCTGCTTAAGGAGGTTGAACTTAAGGACAAGACCATCACGGATGAGGAATACCAGGAGAAGTTAGATAAGCTTCAGGATGAATTAAGAGACCTTCATAACAAGCTCTACAGGAAGAAGATCCCTGTCATTATCTGCTACGAGGGCTGGGATGCTGCAGGCAAGGGCGGCAATATCAAGAGGATCACCGGTGCATTAGATCCGAGAGGATATGAGGTGCTTCCGATCGCGAGCCCCGAGCCGCACGAGAAGAACAGACACTTCCTCTGGCGTTTCTGGACGAGGCTTCCGAGGACCGGCCACATCGCTATCTTCGACCGTACATGGTACGGCAGGGTCATGGTGGAGCGTATCGAAGGATTCTGCTCGGAGAACGACTGGCAGAGAGCTTATAACGAGATCAACGAGTTCGAAAAAGAGCTCACTGACTGGGGCGCCGTCGTAATCAAGTTCTGGGTCCAGATCGACAAGCGCACGCAGCTCAAGCGTTTCAAGGAGCGTCAGGCAAATCCCGAGAAGCAGTGGAAGATCACGGATGAAGACTGGCGCAACCGCGAGAAATGGGACAAGTATGAGACTGCTATAGACGAGATGATCAAGAAGACTTCGACCGAGTTCGCGCCGTGGTACATCTTAGAGTCCGTCGACAAGAAGTATGCGCGCATCAAGGCGCTCGAGATCGTCATCGACAGGATCAAGGAAGCGTGCGAGAAGGGCAGCAAGGACTAAAAACGGCGCCGGCCGAAGCTGCCGGTCAAGAAGCGAAAATCATAAAGAATGCCTGCGGAGATTTTTTGAGAACTCCTGCAGGCATTTTAAATGCTCAAAAAACGGGGGCAAAATGTGGGCAAAGTCAAATGAATTACGTGAAATAGAGCGTTTTTTGTCGAATTTGTCTACCACACACTTGACATACCCGTGTTAAAATAAAAACTGATAGTATATACCATAATTTGAAATTTACAAATACTTTTTCGCAAATTTTATAAATATTTTTTAGAAATTCTAAGAAAGGCGGGTTCGTATGGGCTTTAAGATTGGCGACAATATCGTTTATGCCGGAAGCGGCGTTTGTCAGATAGACGACATCAAAGACATCAGTTTTTTCAAAGAGAAACCTCAGAAGTACTATGTTCTTAAGCCTCTCTTTGTAGCAAGGTCCCAGTACGTATACGTTCCGCTCAATAATGAGGCCCAGGTAAGCCGTATCAGACCTGTCGCTTCGAAGAAGGAAGCCATCGCCCTGATCGACAAGCTTCCGATCGATAACTGCAGCTGGATCGAAGACCGTAACGAGCGGAAGGCTACGTTTACGGATATCATCGTTAACGGCAGCAGGGAAGATATCGTAGGACTGATCTATCTCATCAACAGACACGCAGAGAAGCTCATGAAGGAAGGTAAGCATTTGAATGCCCAGGATGAGCGCGCGCTGACAGATGCGAGGAACAGGATGAACAACGAGATCGCAGTTGCGCTTGACATGGACCCTGACGGAGTTGCCTACATGATCCATGAGAAGACGGGACTGGAAGATTTTGCATAAAGAACGTTGAAGACGAAGAAACCTAGTAAATTGGTATTAGTTATTGCAATATGCAAAAAGGTGTGATTTAATAACCGCAGTTTTGATTTAAGGAGATTCCTTATGAAGACTGCGGTTTTCTTTTATGCGTATAGCTACTATTACTACTTTAGGGAGACGAACTAAAGCGGCTTTTGCTAGCGCCAAAAAGAACCAAAGATTGATTTGATTTGAATAACGCTGCAGGGTACGCTAAGAGCCCCGCAGCGTTTTTTATTCAAGTTAAATCAGTAGACATAAGGGTTATCCGAACCCGTATAGAAGGAGAAAATACAATGATTGCAGTACTTAAGAACACGGCAACAAAAGAGCAGATCGCGAGCCTCATCTCATGGTTCGAGGATAAGGGCCTTAAGGTCAACGAATCCAAGGGTGAGTTCTGCACTGTCTTAGGACTCATCGGCGATACATCGACAGTAGATATCGATATGCTCCAGGGCTTAGACATCATCGAGAAGGTAACGAGAGTATCTGAGACATTCAAGAAGGCAAACAGAAAGTTCCATCCTGAAGATACAGTCGTTGATGTCTCGGGAGTTAAGATCGGCGGAGGCAATTTTGCAGTTATCGCCGGCCCCTGCTCAGTAGAGAGCGAAGAGCAGATCATGAACGCAGCAAGAGCAGTTAAGGCAGCAGGTGCAACGATCCTTAGAGGCGGCGCTTTCAAGCCGAGAACTTCACCTTACGATTTCCAGGGACTTCACGAAGAGGGAATCAGACTTCTTCTTGAAGCCAAGAAGGAGACAGGACTTCCCATCTGCTCTGAGATCATGAGCCCTGAGCAGATCCCGGTTTTCGAGGACGTTGATTTCCTTCAGGTCGGTGCAAGAAACATGCAGAATTTCGACCTTCTTAAGGCACTCGGTAAGACCGGCAAGCCGATCCTTCTTAAACGCGGACTTTCCGCTACTATCAAGGAACTCTTGATGAGCGCAGAGTACATCATGAGCGAGGGCAACCCGAACGTAATCCTCTGCGAGAGAGGTATCAGAACATATGAGACTTACACGAGAAATACTTTCGATGTAAGCGCGATCTCAGTATTGAAGCAGATCACACACCTTCCTGTCGTAGGTGACCCTTCACATGCAACAGGCAAGTCCAACCTCATAAAGCCGATGTCCATGGCAGCGGTGGTTTCCGGTGCGGATGCTCTCGAGATCGAAGTTCACTGCAATCCGGAAAAGGCTCTCTCCGATGCGGCACAGCAGCTTACGCCTGCGCAGTTCGGAGAAGTAATGGAAGCAATTGCAAAAGCAAGAAGCATTCTGTAATCAATAGGCGCTGATATCTTGTGTCAGCGTCTTTTTTTAGCCCTGAGATATACGGGCAGCTAAGTTTAACAGTTCGAAAAGGAAGTGCATTTAAAATGAAGATGACAGTCGGTGTAGTCGGATTAGGCCTTATAGGTGCCTCTTTCGCAAAGGCTTACAAGAGTGATGAGGAAGCTGTGGTCTACGGTTGGAACCGTACGAAGAGCATTACTCAGATGGCTCAGATGCAGGGAATCATTGATGAGGAACTGACGGATGAGAATCTGGGCAAGTGTGATCTCGTTATCCTCTCGCTTTATCCTGAAGCCAGCATCAACTGGATGGAAGAGCATAAGGAACATTTCAACAAGAACGGCATGATAATCGATGCATGCGGTACGAAGAGACTTGTCTGCGAGAAGTGCTTTAAGATCGCTGAAGAAAACGGACTTCTCTTCGTAGGCTGCCACCCGATGGCAGGAACAAAGTTCTCCGGCATGACTTATGCGAGAGCCGACATGTTCTTCGGCGCACCGATGGTTGTAGTACCGCCCAGATTTGACGACATGTTCTTACTCGACAGAGTAAAGGATCTCCTCTCACCCTGCGGTTTCGGCAGCTATCACTTATCACACGCTGATGAGCACGATAAGATGATCGCCTTCACATCACAGATGGCACATCTTGTTTCAAACGCATACATCAAGAGTCCTTCATCAAGAAATCACAAGGGTTTCTCAGCAGGTTCCTACAAGGATATGACGAGAGTAGCATGGCTCAATCCCACGATGTGGACACAGCTTTTCTTAGAGAACAAGGATAACCTGATCTTCGAGATCGACCATCTCCAGGAAGAACTCGCTAAATACAGAAAAGCACTTGTAGAAGATGATTTTGACGGCCTCCGCGACTTGCTCGATGAAGGCAGAAAGATAAAAGAAGAGGTCGACGGCATATGAGAACAGTCCGCGTAAACGCAGCATCCAAAAGCTACGATGTCCTTATCGGTAAGAATGCCGTTGAAGCTTTGGGAGAAGAAGCCAAAAAGCTTTGTCCCGGCGCTTTGAAGGCTTTGATCGTATCTGAGACGAATGTTGCCGGATACTATCTTAATAAGGTCAAGGCAGAACTCGAGAAAGCAGGCTTTGAAGTAACAGATTATGTTTTCGAAGCAGGCGAGCAGAATAAGAACATCAACGAGATCGCCGGCATGTGGAACAAGATGGCTGAAGCAGGTTTTACGAGAACTGACTTCGTAGTAGGTCTTGGCGGCGGCGTAACGACTGACATGGCGGGCTTTGCGGCTTCTACGTTCCTTCGCGGGATAAAGGTCATCCAGCTTCCGACATCGCTCCTTGCGATGGTCGATGCATCTGTCGGAGGCAAGACCGGGATCGACATCCCGATGGGCAAGAATCAGGTCGGCGCATTCTGGCAGCCGTCACTCGTTTTGGAAGATATTTCTTTCCTTAAGACACTTCCCGATGAGGTGTTCACAGAGGGCATGGGCGAGGTTACAAAGCATGCGTTCATAATGGATCCGGACCTCTTAAATAAGCTCGAAGAAGCAAACGGCGACATCAGATCCGATGAAGATCTGTTAGAAGAGATCGTCTGCATGAATGTCTCTGACAAGGCAAGCGTAGTGGGCGAAGATGAGACGGATAACGGTAGGCGCCAGACGCTGAATTTCGGTCACACCGTAGGCCACGTGATCGAGCGTGACAGCGGCTTTACGAAGCCTCACGGGATCTGTGTTGCTAAGGGCATGGGGATCATTATCGATTCATGCGTAAGAGCAGGAACACTTGCACCGGAAGACGCCGAGAGGATGAAGAATCTCTTAACGCTCTATAAGCTTCCGGTAAGTGACGGCATTACGCCCGAAGCGATCGTCGAAGGTGCCATGAACGATAAGAAGAAACGCGGCGACACTTTATCGGTTATACTTGTAAATAAGATCGGCCAGGCCGAGATCAAGAAGATGAATAAAGAGGAGTTCCTGAAGTTTTTATCAGTATGAAAATAGCCTGCCGAAATCTTAATCTTGATATCAAAGCGCCTTTGTCGAAGTCGGTCTATCACAGGGAGCTCATAATCAATTTCCTGCTCGGAGCAAGAGGCGGATTCCTCAATGATTCCGATAATGACAACGATGACATCAGAGCTACCAAATCCTGTCTTCGCGCGCTCGAAAATACTGACGCTGAAGAAATAATCCTTAACTGCAACGAGAGCGGATCGACGCTCCGTTTCATGATCCCTGTTGCTCTCGCGGCAAAGTCTTCAAATGTTAAGAATCTCATCTTCAAGACAAAGGGAAGACTTATAGAAAGGCCCATAAAAGAGCTCGCTGACTGCCTCGCGCCTTATGGCGTGGAGATTACTAAAGATGCAAAGGCTAATGAGATTACTGTTACGGGAAACATAGAGCCCGGTCGATATGTAATCGACGGCAGCGTCTCATCGCAGTATATATCAGGTCTTCTTATGGCTCTGTCGAGCCTGGGGGAAGAATCTGTGATCGATGTCACAGGCGGCATCGCATCGATCCACTACATCGAACTTACTACCGATGCACTCACTAAGTATGGAATAGATATAGTTAAAGAAGGCGACACTTTTAAGGTGCCTGCAAAGTCAATAAATACAACACCTGACGGCAACTTCGAAGTGGAAGGCGACTGGAGCAACGGAGCATTTCTCCTCTGCTTGGGAAGTCTTATTCAAGGCGGTTCGGCGAAGGTAACGGGACTTAGGACCGACTCTGTTCAGGGCGACCGCGAGATACTTCATTTCTTAAAGCTCGCAGGTGTTACTTTCCTTAATGAAGGTGATACTTTCTTCGTGCAGGACAGCCACACTAATACCGTAAGAAAGCTTCTTGAGATGGACTGCAGCGACATTCCTGACATCGTTCCTTACATGGCGGTCGTCGGTGCATTCAGATCAGAGAAGACAGTCCTTAAGGGGATCAGACGCCTGAGAATTAAGGAGTCCGACAGAGCGAAGGCGATAACGGAAATGTTATCTGCATTAGGCGGAAAAGTCACGCTCGAAGAAGACATTATTACGATAGAATATATAGATAAGATCAACCGTGATATCGTGCTTACTTCATCGGGTGATCACAGAATGGCTATGGCGGCAGTGTTATGTGCGGCAGCCACCGGCAAAGATATCGAACTGGATGATATCGATTGTCTCAATAAATCTTTTCCTGAATTCAGGAAAGTAGTGGAAGAGGAGATGATCTTAAAATGAGCATGAGCAGTACATATCAGGGCGATGCCCTCGACATAATGATCTACGGCGAGTCTCACAGTGAGGCGATCGGCGTTTATATCAACGGACTTCCTGAAGACGTAACACCCGATGCAGCCAAGACGGCAGCTTTCATGGCAAGAAGGGCACCCGGAAAGAATGCGTGGTCAACACCCAGAAAAGAAGCTGACGAGGTCATTTTCGAGCGCAACGGCGCAATGCTTCACGGATATATTATCAACACGAATACAAAGCCCAAGGATTATTCATCGATCTTAAACTGCCCGCGCCCGTCGCATGCGGATTATGCTGCAACGCTTCTTTACGGCGACGAGGCATCCAAGTCAGGCGGCGGGATCTTCTCCGGAAGAATGACCGCGCCGCTTTGCATAGCAGGTTCGATTGCTCTCCAGGAGCTTAACAAGAGAGGCGTTCAGATCAGTGCGCACCTCAAAAAGGTTGCGGGCGTAAGTGACGATTCTTATTTCGATCACGGCGTCAACGATGAAGGCTTCAGGAACAGGCTCGCTATCGTTGAGAACAAGGAATTCCCTGTTGTAGACGATTCGAAGGGCGAGCTCATGAAGGAGAAGATCGAGCAGGCGAGGCAGGACGGCGACTCCGTCGGAGGCGTCATCGAGTGCGTCATCTACGGTTATCCGGAAGGCATCGGAGGTCCTATCTTCGACGGCATCGAAGCTAAGCTCGCGCAGATCCTTTATGCGATCCCTGCAGTTAAGGGTGTCGAGTTCGGAAACGGCTTTGAGGGCTCTGATCTCAAGGGTTCCGAGAATAACGATGCATTCACTTTCGACGACGAAGGCAATCTGACACTGAAGACAAATCACAGCGGCGGAATTCAGGGCGGCATCAGCTTAGGTGACGTTGCTCCGATCGTCTTTGACGTCGCACTAAAGCCCACACCGTCTATCTCCAAGACACAGGAGACAGTCGATATGGCAGCACATAAGAACACGACTATCAGCATCGAAGGCAGACACGATCCGTGCGTCGCACCGCGTGCGGTTCCGGTCGTCGAAGCTGCTGCAGCTATTGCACTTTACGACCTTTTACTTGTATCAATTTAATGGAGGTAATAGTACATGAGCGAGAGACCTGACTTAAACGAACTCAGAGGAAAACTTGATGAGATCGATAACAGCATCCTTGACCTTCTCGAAGAGAGAATGGCAACCTGTCGTAAGATCGGAAACTACAAGAGAGAAAACGGCCTGGATGTTTATATTCCTTCCAGGGAAGAAGAGAAGTTTAAGGCATTGGAAGAGATTGCGGGCTTCGAGAGCAGACCTTATGTAAGAGAACTCTTTAAGACTCTTATGGATATCTCGAAAGACCACCAGAACAAGCCTGCATTCGGCGTTCTGGGCAGAACTCTCGCACACACTTATTCACCTGAGATCCACAGTCTTTTTGACTCATCCTATTCATATTCGGTAATAGAGCGCGAGCCCGAAGAATTGGAGACACTCTTCAAGAGCGGCGTTTTCAAGGGCTTTAACGTTACGATCCCTTACAAGAAAAATGCCTGCGCAATGTGCGATGAATTAGATGATGCTTCGAAAACGACAGGAAGCGTTAATACGGTTCTTTTCGAAGACGGCAAGGTAAAGGGCTGGAACACAGACTATTTCGGATTTATCTACATGCTCACCAGAAAGGGCATTTCCGTAACCGGCAAGAAAGTTTTGGTACTTGGCACGGGCGGAGCGGCATCTGCAGTTTTCTATGCTCTTAAGACATTGGGCGCAGCTGAGACATATGCATGCGACTTGGAGACTGACATCAACTATTCCAATGTTTACGACAGGGCAGGTGACGCTCAGGTAATCGTTAACTGCACACCCGTCGGAATGTTCCCGAAGGTTAATAATTCACTTCTTGACCTTACAAGATTCCCTGCGCTCGAAGCTTGCGCAGACGTCGTCTACAACCCTTCAAGGACAAGGTTCTTACAGGATGCTGAAGAACTCGGCCTTAAGACTTGCGGCGGCCTTGCAATGCTCGTAGCTCAGGCTTATAAGTCTTCAAGAATTTTCGCAGGCGACATAGCCGGCGCTGAAGCTTTGGGCAATCCCGACAGTGAGAAAGGCGCAGCTTATGTTCCCTCTGAAGCAGCTGAGCTCATCGAGAAGGTTATCAGGATCTTAGAGAACCGCATGCGCAACATCACGATCATCGGAATGCCGGGCTCAGGCAAGTCACTCCTTGCAAGGAACATCGCAACGGTAACAGGCCGCACATTAGTTGACCTGGACATCGCATTTGCAGAGAAGTTCGGAAGAACACCTGCAGAGGTCATTTCCGAATCAGGCGAGGATGAATTCCGTGAGATGGAATGCGAGATCGCAGCAGAGTTCCTGCCTCAGAGCGGACTCGTCGTATCCTGCGGCGGCGGTGTCGTAACAAGAGACGTCAATAAGTTCTATGTACGCTGCAACTCCAACGTTTTCTATCTCGAGCGCCCGCTCACGGCGTTGACCGATAAGAACAGACCGATATCACAGCTCCACGGCGTCGAGAAGCTCTACGAACAGCGCAAGGACAAGTATGAGACATGGTGCGATTACAAGGTCTCTTACGACAGATTCGAAGAGAAGAATGATTTCTACGACAAAGCGATCGCAGATATTTTGGGAAAGCTGAAATAATATGAAGATACTTGTACTTAACGGACCTAACCTCAACATGCTCGGCATCAGGGAACCCGATATCTACGGCGCTTCGACCTACGATGACCTGGTCTCGCTTATCACCTCGCATTGCGAAAAGAAAGGCATTGAAGTAAAGTGCCTCCAGAGCAACCACGAGGGCGATCTGGTAGATTACATTCAGCAGGCTTACTTCGATAAGGTCGACGGGATCGTAATAAATCCGGGCGCTTACACGCACACGTCAGTAGCTATTCTGGACGCTTTGAAAGCCGTGCAGATCCCCGCGGTTGAAGTCCACATCTCCAAAGTAAATGAGCGCGAGGCTTTCCGTCAGATCTCATACGTCTCATACTATTGCTCGAAAACCATTACGGGCAAAGGCTTTGAAGGTTATATTGAGGCGATAGATTTTCTTAACGGCACAAAATAAGACATAAACGATCAACCTGTGAAGGTGCAGCCTGAAGCTGCACCTTTTTTAATATAGCAAGTGCTTTGACGATGTAGTATTATCTAATTTATGAAGCAAATAATATTGGGAGGATAATGATATGGCTAAGTTTTGTACCAACTGCGGCAGCCCGGTAAGAGAGACGGCAGCTTTCTGCGCTAAATGCGGAGCAATGTTGAATCCTACTCCTGCTGCTGAAGAACCTGCAGCTCCTGTAGCTGAGCCTGTTGTAGAAGCTGCTCCTGCACCCGTTGCAGAACCTGCACCTGTTGAACCCGCTCCTGTAGTTGAACCTGCTCCCGTTGCAGAACCTGCACCTGTAGCACCCGTAGTTGCTGCAGCTGTAGCTCCTGTAGAGGCAGCACCTGCTCCGGCACCGGCGCCTGTTGCTGAACCCGTTCCTGCAGCTCCTGCACCCGCACCGGCACCCGCACCTGTTGAGGCAGCACCCGTAGCAGCACCTGCTCCTGAAGCACCCGCAGCAGCTGAGCCGATTCCTTTCGAAGCACCTTCCGGTCCGATTCCCACGGCACCTGTCGTTGCTGAGCCCGAAGCAGCTCCCAAGAAGAAGGGCAAGGGTGGACTTATCGCTCTGTTTGTCGGTATTGGCGTTCTCGCTCTGGCTCTTATCGTTGTCGGCGTAGTCTTAGTAATCAACGGCGGCTTTGGCGGCAATATCCTCCAGCGCATTGAGAAGAAGGATACAGTTGAAGAAGGCAAGAAGTTCGCGATCTACGACGAAGAATTCAATGATTACATCGTAGAAGCCAAGTGGTGGGATTATGATGATTACATGGATAAGCCCGGCGTTTACAGCACTGATGCTGAGACATTGGCATTCTCCATCGAAGTTGACGACGAAGCTGACGAAGAGATCTACTATGCTTACTACTACAGCAAGGATAAGGAATTCGACAAGGACGATCTGTCTAAGCCTGTTTTCTCTGATGACATAGTTCCTGTTGAGTACTATAACGGCAAGATCTATTACAACATTGACTGTTCCAAGAGCATCAAGAAGGGCTATTACGTAGTAATCGTTGCTTCTGATGACTCCCTTAAGACACCTTACGCCGTAGCTTACTGCGAAGTCAAATAAGGATATCAATAATTGATCTTTCGAGAGGTTGTCCCAATTGGGGCAACCTCTTTTATTTTCGTGTGCTATAATCTATCGGCAAGAGTGATATAAATTATTAAGAAAAGGAAATAAGACTATGGGATTTAGGAAATCTTTGGTGGCAGTAGTACTTGCAGCTTCATTAGTCCTGGCCGGAACAGGCTGCACTAAGAAGATATCTTCAACCGATCCTTCAAATCCGGAAACGGTCGAACTTGTTAATGCATTGTCTTACGGCTCAGTCGACGCGAAGATGCGCGATTACACCTTCGGTCTTAACGAGTATATGAGAGAACATGCCGCTGAAGTTGTGCAGAAGACTAAGGATGGTGCGACACTGGGCGGCGTTAAGGCATTCTGCACGTACACCTTATCTCCTGATAACAAATACGAGGCGCTCCAGATGGAGAAGGAAGTCGAGAACGGCATGCAGTACGATGAGTATTTCAATATGGGCGATTCCATGTTTATTACGCGTACAACGGTTTACGATAACGGTGATTTCGAACCTGTTGATAAGTACTACATTTTCGATGGCGTCCTTTACAGAATTAATACTTCGGAACAGACCGTAACAAAGCTTAAGGACATAAATGATCCTACGATCGAGGAAACAAAAGCAAATATAGATATCTATCTATCTTTCGAGGAAATAAGAGCACTCTATGCATGATTCGTCTGTAAAGACAACTGATAACGGATATACATTAGGGGAGGGCGTCAGAGACGGTCTCCCCATTGGTTTAGGTTACCTGTCTGTATCGTTTACTTTCGGAATCCTTGCAGTGTCCAAGGGCCTTTCCTGGATCCAGGCAGGCCTCATCTCGCTTCTTAACGTTACTTCGGCAGGCCAGGTCGCAGGATTGGGGATCATGACCACGGCAGGCGGCATTCTTGCCATGATCGTTTCCCAGATAGTAATCAACCTCAGATATTCGCTGATGGGCATAGCACTGTCCCAGAAGGCCGACAAGACCATGACGCCGCTCCTTAGAGCAATCCTGGCTTTTGCGATAACGGATGAGATCTTCGGCGTCGCAGTCAGCAAGAAAAAAGAATTTGGCGCAAGATACTTCTTCGGACTTACGATCCTGCCCATATTGGGATGGGTGGCAGGAACGGTAATAGGCGCCATTTTGGGCCAGGTATTCCCGCCGTTTCTGACGAATGCCCTTGCAATCGGCATTTACGGAATGTTCGTGTCGATCGTCATGCCGAAGGCAAAGCACGACAAGGTTATCCTCTCAGGCTCTCTCCTGGCATGCATCGTATCCTGCATATTCTTCTATGTGCCGGTGCTCTCTAAGAACGTCTCACAGGGTTTCGCGATCATAATTGCGGCTGTTGTTGCAGCGCTGGCCGGCGTTTTCGCGCGCAAAAAGCTCGAAAACAAGGCCGGAACGGTTACAGCGATAGTTTTGGGCATAGCACTCGTTATCACAGTCGCAGTGTTGGCGCCTTCATATATCATGCCGGAGTCCTCTGAGGTGGCCTTCAATGGCTCTAACGGGTCTCTCGACAGCAAGATATTCGTTCCGCTCCTCATCGTTATGGCCGTAACGACTTATCTAGTCCGCATGATACCGTTCACTTTGTTCCGCAAGAAGCTCGAAAAGCCCGCGATCAAGGCATTCTTCGACTATATTCCTTACACGGTCCTGTCAGCCATGACATTTCCTGCGATCCTTTATGCCACGGGTTCGATTATTTCTGCGGTAATCGGATTTGTCGTCGCCCTGATCCTCGGTTTTTGCGAGAGGTCGCTCATCGTGGTTGCCGTAGGCGCGTGCCTGGCATCACTTGTGGCCGGAGTGGTCATGATGTACATCTGAAAACAATAAAGGCTGCCTCGATCGAGACAGCCTTTTTACTATGGAGCCCCTATCCGGACTTGAACCGGAGACCTCATCCTTACCATGGATGCGCTCTACCTGCTGAGCTATGGGGGCAAGTCAAAGCCTATGAAGTATAACACAGTAACAGGGCGTTGACAATAAATCTTAGGGTCAGTCATAATTTCTAATGTTGACAACTGAACACAAAGATTATACAATCATTGAGCAATTTTATGAATACGGAGAAGTCGCCTAGCCTGGTCGAGGGCGCACGACTGGAAATCGTGTAAACCCCAAAAGGGTTTCGAGAGTTCGAATCTCTCCTTCTCCGCCAGATAAGAGCATCGGATATCCCGGTGCTCTATTTGTTTGCAATCACCTAATTTGAAATATCCCACATGTTATAATCTATCTGTCTGAAGGAACGCTCCTTCGGGTTTTGTAAGTAGCGGCCAAACCTGATTTTACTGATTGCCGGAGGCGCGATTATGATTGAGAGATTTATTGAATGGGCAAATAATGCCGGTTGGACTGTTGAGAGATATGATGAGCCTGTAAGTTTTCCTGAAGGCGTCCTGGCACGCTACAAGAACATTCCTGAGGAATGGTTCAAGTTTATAGAGAACTTCAAGATAATAAGAAATGCCACAGACGATGTGTGGTTTCTTACCGATTATTACTTTGCAGATACCCACTCGGATTTTGAAGATATCAGTCTGGATGCGGCTGAAGGTGATGATGCCTGGATCAAGGAGATAAAGGAATTCTGGGACAAAACACTTCCTGTCGTCATGGGCGTAGGCGGAGATTATCACTACTACGCTATCGATCTGGAGACCGGTGAGGTCGTAGAGGGCTGGGAACCGGAATTCGAAGATCCTTATGTAAGAGCCGGAAGCTTCAATGAGTTTATCGAAAAGATCATTTCAGGCGAGCTCGTTCTTGGTATTTGATATACATTAGGGGGTAATTCCATGCCGGAAAAATTTGAGAGTGGATTCGAAAAAGAAGAGATCGAGATCACCGTTTTGCTTAAAGAAAACTGCAGCGGAGCGGCTGTTTGGGATAAGTGGCTTGAGCCGTCAGTTAATTTCATTGCATCGGTCGATAATGAGACCGGTGAGCTGATAAGGGAAGAAGGACGTCTCGAATGGCTTATAAAAAATGTTCCCGACAGAAAAGGCTGGGGTTTTGACTTTGAGCAGTACGGGATCTACAGACTTCTTGTCAGAAAGTGCATTCCCAAAGTGCTCGCGCCTTATGAGAGCGCGTACATGAACAACAGGTATATGCTTATAAAGATCCTGGAAGAAGATGTTCAGAACGAGAAACTCTTAGAGTTAAGGGAAGAACTTTCGAAGCCTGTCGTAATTGATACGCCGTATGGAAATTTCGAACTGGACAGATCCATGTCCTGGTTTGAAGGTGAGATCGAACATGGCGGATATACTTTTACCGCGTACCTGGAAACAGACGAGGACAACGGTGACACGGCAGACGGCGCGCGAGAGGCATTCATGAAGGCCTTAGATGATTTCGCAGACTTTGATAAGAAGAACAAAGAATTTGCCGCAGAAAACCTTGTCGATCTGGCGAATGACTGGCTTGAAAGTGACGAAGAAAGCGAAGACAACGAACCGGAGCCGATTACCGAAGAGAAGTTTATCGAAGCGATTGAAATATCGGAAATGACTGTATCACCCGACGGCAGCATGACTCTGTTTTATTCCGACGGAGATATGTTCTGGGGTCACGTTATCGAGATCACAATTGATGAAGACGGAACCATTTCCGACGCAGATATAGCAGGATGAGAACATGGATTTTGATCAGTTAATCAAACGCATAAATGAGTTAAGCAGGAAATCCAAGACAGAAGGTCTTACGCCTTCCGAGAAAGAAGAACAGACAGAGCTCCGCAACCAGTACAGGGCTCTGGTCGTAGGCAATCTGTCTTCACAGCTTGAAGGCATCAAGATCAAGCATCCTGACGGCACTATTACAGATGTGAAAAAGAAGCAATGAAATGAGATTAAGATACATCAATGTTTTTTCGGCTTATTTGGGCGATCAGGATAAGACCAAAGAAATGACCAGGTTGCTGAGACTTGACTCAGACTTTCTGGATTATGAGTTTTCCAAATATACCAAGTTTATTGATAACGATTACTTAATTCAGCTGAATATCGAATGTGATCCGAATGCCGAATCAATATACATAAGCCAAGACTATGTCAAAGGATATCCGACATTTACTGTACCTTTCGATCATTCAAGTTATCTGCAACTGAAGAATTCGAAGAAAAGAGAATTTTGGATATATATGGTAAGGGGTGTATTTGATTATGCCCTGCCGTTAATGAATTGCAGCTATGACAAGATCGACAGCTTCATTAAGCATTTGGAATCCGCAAGAACGAGAAGCAGGGAGATCAATTACACTTTTTGGGGCAAGCCGATAGATACTAATTGGTACGAGTGGCAATTGGCCGTTACTAAGCTTTTCGAAAAATACGGATTAAAGATCACTCATTACGGATTTACCAGTGCTTCATATGCTCCGGACAGAATAGTCACTGCAATGCGCAAGCAGAAGGAAATTATCAGGATAATTCAAAGCGGTGAGATCCCGAAGACTGTTGAGTGCTTTTCTCTGCCTAAGGAGTTTAACAGCATCTGTGATTCTGCTCTGACATGCGTCAGGACAAAGGAATTCGTTTCTGTTTTGTTTCATGAGGATGATATCAGCATTGATGAGAACGACATCATGGAAATGAAGAAGTTCATTAAGTTTGAATATGGTGAAGTTTTTTCTTCTTACAGTTACCTTACTGTCATGTATTCATATTCCAGAGAACACGGAAAATTCGATGATTTTGAGCTAATTAAAACAATAGAGGCCTGAACAATTACATCGTATAAACAGGTATAAGAAAAAAGGCATAAATGAAATGTTGAAGCTGATAACGGGCTTTGAAGAGGAGAATAATGGACGATAAAGTTATAGTTCGTGATGTAACGGCTGAAGATGCAGAAAGATTGGTGGAAATCTATTCGCACTATGTTTTGAATACAGCCGTTTCATTCGAATATGAAGTACCGACGATTGAAGAATTCAGACAGAGGATCGAGAAGATAACAGCGAGATTTCCTTATCTTGTATGTGAGAAAAACGGAAAGGTCATAGGCTATGTGTATGCCGGCGAATACAGTGTGCGGTCGGCATATTCCTGGACAGCTGCAATGTCGATCTATGTCGACAAAGACTACAGAAGACAAGGCATAGGAACACTTCTGTACAAAAACATAGAGCCCAGGCTTAAGGAAATGGGAATCGTAAACCTTCTTGCAGGTACGGCGTACTGCGAGCCTGAAGATGAATATCTGACGCATGCCAGCAGTTGTTTTCATATGAGCTGTGGTTATGCTGAGGCAGCGCATTTTAAGAAGATCGGCAAGAAATTCGACAGATGGTACGACCTGAAATGGTATCAGAAAGCAATAGGCTGATGACAGTCATGCTATAATGCTTTACTAGGAAGGTTTTAGCCTTCAGGGGATTTGTTGAACCAATGGAATAAGGGAACCTTGAATGAGAGAATTAGTCAGGTATTTATGTTCAAGCTGTGGTGGCGCCCTGATCGTTGACAGGCATCAGGGAGTATACGATTGCCCGTTCTGCGGTAATGCATTTGATGGAGCCGCAATGCACCGTGACGAGATCCTTGCGGATGCGGAAAACAATCTGAAGCAAAGGGAATTCCATTCCGCAAAAGAGAAGTTCGATTCAATATTAGCCAATGACCCGAATGATTTTGATGCTTTAAGGGGTTTGGTTCTTTGTGCGGGAAAACTGCCATCTGTTAACACTCTTCGTAAGCCTGATAAAGTGAATGATGGTGATACGGAAGGCTTTAAGAAGGCTTTGGATGATATCCGGAAGAGAGCGCGGGAAGAAGATCTTCCTTACTTTGATAAGATGTCCGAAATGCTTGATATTGCCAGAGCGCACAAACAGCTTATTGCTGAAAGGAGCAAACAGGATAAGCAATACGGAATTGCAACAGAAGAGCATAAGGAGAAACATAAAAATTTCGGCTGCTTTACAATCTTTTTGTTCCTCTCATTAGTAGTGGGCGTATTTATCTTGTTCCTGTCAGACCCGAATATCTTTTTAAGAAATTCAATTATTATCTTCCCTGCTGCAATTACAATCTTTGCTTTAATTGCAATCATACCCGACAAGATCGAAAACAAAAAGTTTGACAAGATAGAGCACGGTTACAGAAAAAGAAAGATTGAAACAGATAATAAGCTGTCAGAAGTGGAAGAAAAATACAGCAATGCCTATGCCGAGCTGAACAAACTGGATATGTCTGATAAAGGGGTGCAGGCTCCGGTTGAAAGTGCGGTCGATAACTTAACTGAGGAATAACGGATATGGAAGAAGAGATCAAGGTAATATGCACCCAATGCGGTGCAATGCTGGTTCCGGACCGGGAGAACATGATCTACAGGTGCATGCACTGCGGCGTCGCTTTTGGAAGTTCCATCATCTTCGATAAGAATGCGATAACTAAAGCAAGAAAGGCATTGGATTATTGCGAATTCAATGAAGCCGATGTATGGTACCGCTGCGTTCTCATGCTTTGTCCCGGCGATTTTGAAGCTCTCAGAGGACGAATCCTGTGTGCCGGAAAATGGCGTTCTTTTATTGAGATAGATGAGCCTTTTGGCTTGACGGCCGCAAGGATAAAAAACGTAAGAGAATCTATAAATGATGCTCTTGCGCATGCTGAGGAAGAGGATAAGGTTTATTTCGAGTCCTGCAATAAACTTGTTGATATTTTGGAACACATTTTGGAGAAAGAACTGAAGATAAGACCACTTAGCGAAAAGAAAGCAAAACTTGAGGCTGAACTGCTCCTGACATCACAGCTGGAGTCTGATGGTATAGGTTATTCCACAGTCCAATCGTCAATCGCCGGTGTAAGATCCCAGCTTGCACCTCTTGTTAATGAGAAAAAAGACTTGATCACACAATTCGTTAATGAGCGTAAGTCTGTCTTGTATTTCGAGGGCAGTAAGCTGAAGCTGAAGGACAAATGATATAATCAGGCTTACAAAGGTAAAGACTTTTTGATGTTGATGAGCGGAACTTTTTAATCTCGAAAGGGGCAATGCATGGGTTTATTTAATAAGTCTAAGAACGACAGGCAGAGCAATCTGGCTGATCCGAGCACGAAAAAATATACGGAGTTTCCATTTGTCGACAGGTCTTTCCGCATCAGAGTTGATGAGTGCTGGAAGAACTTCGTAAAGGAAGAAGCAGTTTTAAGACAGCTCATAGACAGCAAAGCTGACAGAGAGCAGATATCGGAAGAAATCCACAAATTATTGTCGCCGGCTTTTGCGGGCACTTATGCCGAAGTCGGCCGCAAAGGAGATAAATACGACCTCATATTGAGCCTCGAAGGTGATTGGGCAAGATTATTCTCCAGAGCATACTTTAAGGACCGGGCTCCCAAGGAAGTGCTTGAACATTGGAATATTTATGTCGGAAGGCAGTCCGACGGAAATGCAATAGATCAATTCCAGATAGTGATGGGCGAGAATTCGGTCTGCGCTTCAGATATCCGCTTATGGACTGAGTGGGAAAACGGGCAAGCTATGCTCTCTGTTTATTGTGAGAATATGCTTCCCCTTATTAAGGGTAACGTCAATGCTGCTTATCAGCTTTTGTATATCCTCCTCGATCAGGCTATAGGCGAGCTTGCTGAGATGAAGTTTGTTGCAGACATCAATTTCCTGGATAAACCCTTGAACAGACCTTCCATCAGTCTTATGGAAATTATGGATGATTTCGTCTCGAACCTCTCGATGACAAGGGAGCAGCTCCTTGATTCTAACAGGTATATCGACATGTACAGCGCGTACCGAATGAATCCTCATGAGGAATCAAAGGACGGAATGCGTTGGGATATCATATCAGGTTCAACCTGTATCCTTCCCATGATGGATGACTTCTATCGTGAGAAGACTTACATTACGGATTCTTTGGAAGAGGACGGTATCGTCGGAGGCTATCTGTTCTATCCGCTCGATACGATAGAAAGTGACTCGCGCGGCACACAGATACTTGATCTCAGAGATGCGATCACAGCTGAGTTGGAGAAGTCCTTGCCGGATTCATTCATGTTTGTCGGCGGCGCTACCGGAGTTAATTTCGGATATATAGACTTCATCGCGTGGGATTTGCGTGATATTTTGGAAGCTATTCCGAAGATAGCAGAAAAGCATGGCTTAAGTTGGATCTCTTTCCGCAAATTCAGGCAGGATTCTGAGAGTTATTCAATAAAATAAGGGTTTGCAACCGCCGGTTGACAAAATTCAAGGTCTGGTTGGTGGTTATGTAAAGGGCATTTTTGCTAATCTCAGGCCAGCAAACCTTGGAGGTGGAACGGATGACAATAGCTGATAGAATACAGAGCCTCAGGAAGTCCAAAGGCATGTCACAGGAAGAACTGGCAGACGCTGTCGGAGTATCCAGGCAGGCTGTATCGAAGTGGGAAAGTGAGCAGGCAACGCCTGATCTTGATAAAGTCGTCATAATGAGCGACATTTTCGAAGTGACCACGGATTATCTTCTTAAAGGCATAGAGCCGGTCAAGACGGATGACCATAAGACCATGGCAGACGTGATCGACCAGAAGGTCCTTACGAAGAAGAACGGCAAGCGCGCGAAAACAATCATTAAGTGGGTCCTCATAGGATTCGGTATTTTACTCGGAATAGATTTCATCTCGATGCTGATCTATTTCCTCATTAACGGTTTCCCGACCTGATCTGATCCAAAGATTTGCTTTTTTAGAAGTCCGGCTGGACCGGTCTTATATATTTGTGTGCCCGGAAAAGGAGATTTTACATGAACAAGGTAAAAGAACTCATAAAGAACATCAGCCCATTCAACAACCGTACTGAGATGCCCGTCATTCTCTATATCATCAAGGTCATTATCATATTCTGGGTGTTCAAGTTCGGTTCGGAACTTGTCGGTGAAGTGCTTGCCATAGCAGTGCATTTTGCGTGCGGCAAGAATCCTCTTGAAGGCGAGCTGTTCGACGATAATACGATCATGCTGATAACCTATCTCGGATATTCTGTCGTGATAGCGGTCATAATGATCCTGTGGAAGCTGTTCCAGAAGAAGACCATAGCGGAACTTGGATTTACAAGAAAGTTCGGAAGTTATTTTGTAGGCGCTGTTGCAGGAACAATCCTTTTAGCGGTATCCATTATCGTTGCAGTGCTTGCCGGAGCTTTTAAGTTCAATGGCATTTTCGCGAATATCGACGTAAAGATGGTATCGGCCATGGCCATCTGCTTCGTTTTCCAGGGAGCCATGGAAGAAGTTCTCTGCAGAGGCGTTGTCCAGCAGCTCCTGATAAAGAAGGCTTCTGTTCCGGTCACATTGGGAGTTGCGGCTGCTCTGTTTACCATTCCGCATCTCGGAAATATGGCAGGAGGGAGCCCGGTCATTATTGTTGTGGCAATAGTAAATCTTGTATTGATCTCGCTTATCTTCTCACTTCTTACGATACGTTTTAAGAGCATCTGGGCAGCATGCGGCCTGCATTCTGCATGGAACTACATTCTCTACAGCATCTTAGGACTCAATCTGAGCGGCAAGGATGAGAGAGTTACCGCGGTCTTTGATATGAGCTCTTCAGGAAGCAATATCCTGAACGGTGCTGATTACGGTATTGAAGCAAGTATTATCACAACGGGTGTGTTGGCAGTAACGTTAGGCGTCATGATCGTGTTATTCAGGAAAAAGCTGATAACGGCAAATTAAAACAATAAGGGGTTGCCTCAACTGAGACAACCCCTTTATATGTAATCCTTATTCCTCTTTGAGTATCTTTACGGGTTCGAGCTTTGTGATTCCACGGCCGCTGAAGAATGCGGTGACGAGGGCGCAAACGATGATGATCGCTGCAGTTACCAGCATCCAGACAGGAGATGTGGAAAAGCTGTTCTGTCTGATGCCGAACGATGCAAGGCCCAGAAGGATCATCTGATTACTGAACAGGTAGTGCATTATGATTCCCAGAACGATGCCGAGTACGATGGTCGGCATATTAGTCATAAGCGTTCTTCTCATGAGTTCGCCTGATGTGTAGCCGAGGGCCTTCGATACACCGAGGTCTGTTCTCTCGCGGATGACCTGCGCTCTGGTGAGAAGGAGCTGTGTAAGGATCACAACGAAGCATGTTGCAATGATGAAGATAACGCAGATTGCTTCCATTGCTGACTTCATCATCTCGATCGTTGATCCGATGAGGTCCTCAACGAGCGTGAACTGGAAGTCAGGATATTCCTTTTCCCACTGCTTTTTCAGTTCCTTGCACTTGGCTGAATCCTTAAGGAAAATCATCACATCCTGGAATTCATAGTCAGGATTCAGGCGCTTTGCACCTTCTTCGGTCATGACCGCTTTTTTACCCATGTTGTTGATCTTCTGGTCGATGCCGCTGACTGTATAGGCTACCGTGCCGTCATCTACCATGGACTTAACATTGACCTTATCTCCCAGTGATACACCGAGGATGTCAGCTTCGACTACCGTAAGCACGATCTCTTTTTCATTTTGAGGCAGATGTCCTTCGATGATGTATTCGTTTTCGAGGATGTTAACATCACTGTAAACATCGATTCCGAGTGAAGTTGAATTATTGAGATAAGTAACTTCCATTGATGCTAAAGTTGTCCAGCCGTTTACCTTTTCGACTTCAGGGTGGTTACTCATATCTTCCATGAACTTTATGTTGCCCGGCGCATATGCCTGAATGTCTGAAGCTTCAAAACCGACGAGCTTTAAGAGTGCTGACTGATCGAGGGCCCAATTCTGGAAAAGTGTGAATCCGAGGCATGTTGAGAACGCAAGGCATGCAACGATGATGGTAATGAATATGCTCTTCTTGTGTGATCCGAAAATATGCTTTCCGGCCATTGCGAGATTCAGAGGAAGACGGCTTGTTTCAAGAGGAAAGTGGTTTTTCTTGAAGTTGTGTGATGTGATGCCGCTTCTCAGAGCTTCCAGGACAGTGAGTTTCTTATAAGATGTCGTAGCGATCATTGAGCCGATGAAGACCATGACGGGGATCCCGATAAGAGTCGAAATGAGCGCGGGAATGCAGATTCCGGAGAAACCGGAAAGGCCCATCAACATGCCTGAAAGGCTGCTTAACGGTCTGCTTAAGAAAATGCCTGCAGCAACTGCCATAAAGGTCGCGATCAGACCAATGATCATCTGTTCCATGACGCATGCAAAACGCAGTTCCTTTGCCGTGTAGCCGGTGGCCTGAAGCAATCCGATATTCTGTACATTGAGCTCGATGAAGTTCTTGATCGAGAAGTGCATGATGATGACTGCCATTACGACAAGCATTATCGTGAAGACAAGAACGATCGAAGCAGCAATGTTAGTCATGCCTGTTGTTGCAACATTCATCGTGTCGCGGTCAACGGTATCGATCAGGACTTCGCCCGGGAAAGCCTTCTGAACCTTCAGATCAAATTCGTGCAGATCCGTGCCTTCTTTGGTCTTGAACAACGCAACTGCGAAGGTGTTCGTAGGATCAAGCTTTGCTGCCAGCTCATCGAAAACATTGTGGTTTACGAGAGCATAATAACCGGTTATATTCATTGATGTCGCGAAATAAAGATTCTCGACAAATCCCTTGACTTTAAAAGCATAAGCCTTATCCGCTACCTTTACATTAAAGCGGTCTCCTTCTTTGACCGTGTAAGACATGTAATAGGGCAGAACGAGCTCGTCATCCTTTAAGTCCTTAAACTCTTCAGGGAAAGCATTGAGATATGTCGGATGTGATGTGTCAAAAAAATAGAACTGATACGACATGGAATCAGCTTCAGCCATGTCTCTGTAGTAATAATCTGAAGACGTGGCAAGCATGGGCAGGAACTCGGCTCTTTCGATTTCTTCAATATCTTTTACATCATCTTCCATTTCCTCAAGTGTGATGCCGGGACCAAAGGCCATAAGGTCAGCCACATGATATTTCCCGTCACACTCATTGATCGTGTTTGTTGCGGACATCATGAGTGAGAGGCATACGAAAAGGAGCAGTGCCGAGATGAAGATCAGCGTGAAGAGGATCGCGACCTCACCCTTGTGTTTCTTTATGTTGTTCTTTGCAATGAAGAATAATGAATTCATATTTACCACCCCATATCTGCGAGGAATGTGCGGAGCTCTCTGTGGCGCTCCTGGTTCTGGCCTTCGTAAGGCGTGAGTGTGATCTCGTCGCAGATGACACCGTCTCTTAAGTAGAGGATCCTGTTGCCTCTCTCGGCTGCTGCGACCGTGTGCGTAACCATTACGATGCTTTGTCCTCTTCTGTTCATTTCGGTGAGGATATCCAATACTGCCGCTGTGTTCTGTGAGTTAAGTGCGCCTGTGGGCTCGTCTGCAAAGAGGATCTCAGGCTCGTTGATAACTGATCTTACGAGCGCTACTCTCTGCTTCTCACCGCCGGACAACTGGTTCGGGAACTTGCCAAAGCAGCTCTCATCAAGTCCCACCTGCTTTAAGAGTTCCTTGGCTCTGGCTGCGATCGCCTTTCTGTCACGGCTCTTAAGAAGACCGGATACGATTATGTTGTCCAGAACGCTCATTGTGTCGTTAAGGTAGTTCTGCTGGAATACGAATCCGCAGTGTTTTCTCCTGAAGAGCGCGAGCTTGTCGTTGCTGTAGTTTGAGATATCTTCGTTTCCGAATAAGACTGCACCGAGGCTCGGACGGTCCATGCCGGAGAGCGAATAAAGGAGCGTGCTCTTGCCTGCGCCGGAGTCTCCCATGATTACCGTGAAGTCGCCCTTCCTGATCTCAAGGTTAAGATTCTTTAAGACGTGCTGCTGAACGCTCTCATTGGAGAATGTTTTGCACAGGTCTGTTGCTTTAAGTACTGTAGTTGTCATTTTGTTTTTTCCCTTTCCGTTTGGTTTTGTCAGAATTCTTACACTGCAATCATACGGCTCTTAAGAGAAGAATACTTTACGTAAGCCTTGCTCAATCCTTAACTGTTTCTTACATGGATTCCTGATGTGTTTCGGGTGAGGCCCGGTGTGTTATACTTCGAAATATGAATTATAACTGTTTAATAATCGATGATGAACAAGATCTTTCCCGCATGACGCAGGAATACTTTGAGATGTTCGGCGTAACATGCGCCATCGCATCAAGCTCCGACGAGTGCCTGTCATTTCTCGAAAACAACACGGCAGACATTTTCCTTCTCGACATCAACTTAGGCAACGAGAGCGGCTTTGCGCTCTGCAAGACCTTACGTGAGAAATACGATACGCCAATCCTTTTTATCTCTGCGCGCCAGAGCGACGACGATGTCCTTGTTGCCCTTAACATCGGCGGTGACGACTATATAAAGAAACCATATACATTAAGCGTTCTCTTAGCCAAGGTCAAAGTCCAGCTCAAAAGGCTTGAAGCGGTTAAGCAGCTCGGCAGTGCCGCAGCACAGACTTCAGATGAGGTCTTTACCATAGACCCCGCAACCATGAGCTGCACTGTTGAAGGAAGGACAGTCTCCCTTAAATCAAAGGAGTTCGCACTTTTATCCTGTCTGTACGCGCATAAGAATACTATCGTTACAAAAGATGTTCTTTTCGATGAAGTATGGGGAGATTCATTCTACTCTGACTCGACGCTTAATGTTCATGTCAGGCGTCTCAGAGAGAAGATCGAGAAAGATCCCAATGAACCCAGATTCATAAAGACTATCTGGGGCACAGGTTATATCCTGGAGACAGATTAATGAAGATCCGGATAATCGCCATCATCTACACCGTGCTTATCCTGGGATGCGGTCTTTATCTGTGGAACAACATCGGAAAGAAGACTGCCTACAAGATAGACATGTTAGACCTCAACACAAAGTGCGATGAGATCTCTGACAAACTCTCTTCCGGCGCTGATATCGACGCGCTCGAGAAAGATTATTCCTGCGAAATAGTCCTTCTTTCAGACGATAATTATGAGTCAGTAAATAATTTCTTTATTAAGGAAGATATGTCTGTTTTCGACTATATGGAAGACGGAGTGATCAAGGGTAAGATTGCGTTTAATGCAAGGACCCAAGAGCACGAAGCCCTGGTCCGGACCTCGCAGAGCCAGCTCTTCACGATGCTTGCGGTCATATACGCTGCAGGTATTATCCTCCTGATCGTCATCTGGTATTTCTACATAAGACCTTTCAAAAAGCTCTCGTCTTTTGCCGCGAACGTGTCAAAGGGCAATCTAGATACGCCGCTGAATATGGATAAGCATAATTATTTTGGTGCGTTCACGGAATCATTCGACCGGATGAGGGAAGAACTGAAGTTATCTTCAGAGCGTGAAGCAGCTGCAAACAGGAGCAAACAGGAGCTCGTCGCAGAGCTCTCACACGACATAAAGACGCCTGTTGCAACGATCAAGGCCACATGCGAAGTCATGGAGATAAAATATAAGGAGCCTGATATCCGTGAGAAGGTCTCTGTGATCAAGTCGAAGGCATCTTCCGTTGAACAGCTTGTCGACAACCTGTTCCGCGCTACTCTCGATGATCTTGAGGAGCTGAAGGTGACTCCTAAAGAGGAAAGCTCTCTCATAATCGATGACATGTTCAGAGATCTGAGGTTTTACGGCACTGTCGAACGCAAAGCTTCCACGCCCGAATGTCTTATCCTTGTTGACAGATTAAGGCTGGAGCAGGTAATAGATAATATCGCAGGCAACTCATTTAAGTATGCCGGAACGCCATTGGAAGTCGATTTCAGATCCGATAAGGACAGTATCCGCGTGATCATGTCAGACAGGGGTCCCGGCGTGCCTGAAGACGAACTTGCAATGCTTACGACAAAGTTCTACAGAGGTTCTGAAGCTTCGGGATCCGGCAAGGACGGTTCCGGCCTGGGACTTTATCTTGCGTCGCTCTTTATGGAGAAGATGGGCGGCGGACTTGAATTAAGGAACCGCGAAGGCGGCGGTTTTACGGCCGAGATAATAATCAAGAAGGTTTCATAAATAAGCCAATCTTAATGTTACGTTAATGTTCGGCTATCTTCCTGTTAAGGATGGGCAGGTATCATGTACCCATACAAAACAGGAGGATAATTTGGAATGGATGATACAATCTTAAAGATCAGTAATCTCTCTAAGACATATGGCTCGAAAACAGTACTCGACAATGTGTCCTTTGAGATCAAGAGAGGAAAGATCTACGGCTTTATTGGAGAAAACGGTGCAGGCAAGACCACAGCGATAAGAGCCATTACAGGCTTAAGCCCCATTGAACACGGCTCGGTTGAACTCTTCGGAAAATCTGATGAAACAGGCCTTGCACAGGCTCGAAGAAAGCTCGGGTGCCTCGTTGAGAAACCGATCCTGGAACTCAATAAAACAGCAAGAGCAAATCTCATGTCAGCGCAGCTCCTTTACGGAAATAATGACAGCTCCAAGATCGATAAGGTGTTGGAAAGAGTCGGTCTTGGCGATGTTAAGAATAAGAAGGTCGGCAATTTCTCGCTCGGCATGAAGCAGAGATTAGGTATTGCGCAGTCGCTTATAAATAACCCTGAACTCCTTATATTGGACGAGCCGGTAAACGGTCTTGATCCGATGGGAATGGTAGACGTAAGAGAGCTCCTTATTTCTTTATGCAGGGATGACGGGATCACGATCATTGTCTCATCCCACATCCTTGCTGAGCTCTACCAGCTCGCGACAGATTATATCGTCATCTCGCACGGAAGGATCATCTCCGCATTCTCAAAGAATGATCTGGATAATCTCTGCACAACGCATATCGTCATGGAGACTGAATGTAATGACACGGCGGTCGAAATCCTTGCAGCAAACGGACTTTGCGGTGTCGATAACGACGAAGGAACTATCATGATCTTTGATAATGTTGAGACAAGGGACGTGGCAAAGCTCATGAAGGATCACAATCTGCTTGTAACGCATTTGGCAAAGCATGAGAGAACACTTGAGGAATACTATATTGAACTTTTGGGGAGGGGCGCATAATGGGTACTTTATTAAAATGGGAGATGAAGCAGACTTTCTCTTCTAAATCATTCTGGATAATAGGCGGCGCGATCATCACGCTTCCTGCGCTGATGCTTTTCGCAACACTCGCATTAAGTACCGGAATGACAGGTTATAATGCGTTCCTTGAGGGTCTTAGCAACTACAATGCCTTTGTAATTTTCCTGATCGGTGTTTTCGCAGGCATCCATGTAACAGGCGCATTTGATGGACGTAAGATCCAGTCGGCAGTCATGGCAGGCAACAGCAGATTTGCCATTCTCTTGTCGAAGTTCATCTCATACTCAACAGCAGTCGCTTTGTACAGTGTTGCAGCAACCACAATTACCACAGCTATCGCTTTTGGAATGCAGGGTGTAACCGGTATCGACGGAAGCTTTGCAAGAGAGATCATTGCAAGAATATTTGTCTATACTGTAGTTGAGATCGCTTATTCTGCAACATGCTTCTTCGCATCCATGTTCATAAGACACTTAGGCGGCGCGATCGGCCTCAATCTCGGACTCATGCTGATGTCAAACGTCATCGCACAGCTCCTTCTCAACTTCGATTGGGCAGAGAGATTCGTAAGACTCACACCCGTCGGACAGTCAATGTTCGTTCTCATGGACATGAGCAACAGCAACATCGTTATGGCACTTGTTACTTCAGTAGCTGCGATTGCAGCAGTCATCGCGCTTTCTTACGTAAAGTTCAGAAGAGAAGAACTTAAGTAACAACGGTTGTGATATATATCTTTAAGGCGGCTGGAATCATTCCGGCCGTCTTTTGTTATGGTTGAAGTATAATTAAAGATGTTTGGGGAAGTATTCCAAAATGTTTGATAAAGGGCATTTTAGGACATACAAAGGACACATGCACATTGTAGAGTATTCCCATGGGAGGGAATTCTGATGGCCAGGATATTGATCGTAGAAGACAATGAAGAACTGCTTACGCTTGTATCTGATTTTTTCAGGAGCAAGGGTTCCTTTGATGTTGATACTGCTCCTGACGGCAACCGTGCACTAAGCCTCATCAGCGGACAGGAATACGACATTGCGATCCTGGATATCATGCTTCCCGGTACTAACGGATTTGAAGTCTGCAAAGCCCTTCGCGGCAAGAGCCGGTGTCCTATCGTTTTTCTGACGGCACTCGGAAACGAAGACAACATCTTAAGAGGTTATGAGATCGGTGCCGACGAATATATGGTAAAGCCCTTCTCGCTTAAGGTGTTATACGCCAAGTGCCTGGCGCTTCTTAACAGAACCGAAGCAGAGATTCATAAGGAACTCGTTCTCGAGTGCGGTGATATAAAACTCTATCCGTTAAGAATGGAAGTTGAAGCCGGCGGACGCAAAGTCACGCTTGCTCCCAAAGAATATTTCCTCCTGAAGGTTCTCATGGAGAACAAGGGGATCGTCCTCGGAAGAGACAAGCTCTTAGATCTTGTTTGGGGCTTGGGTTTTGACGGCTCTGACAGAGTCGTTGACAGCCACATCAAGAAATTAAGAAGAGCTCTGGGTAATTCCGGTGACGCGATCAAGACTGTAATCGGAGGAGGTTATAAAGTCGTATGATCAAGGAAAAAATATGGAGCAAATTTATAAGGAAGACGTCCGTTGTTGAGCCTAAGTTCGGGAAGATATTTATTGTCTGTTTTTTAATCTGTCTGTTAATCTTCTCATTGGTTGCAAAGTATGCATTGAACAGACTTGAAGAGCGCTTATGGGAGAGAGAAGTAATTGATCAGTCAAACAGTTATGAGGAAGAGATAATTCATTTGGCAGAAATTCTGTCTAAAGAAGACCCGGGAAGTGCCGAATACAAAAGAGATCTGAACGCTCTTAAAAACAATCTCGCATTTTATCAAGCTGTTGGCTATAACTATGCAGAGGTCCGCATAGGCGATTATAAGATTGCTACTGATAAGGATACTGCGTTGATCTATTTGGAAGGTTCCGAACTCGATTTCCGGGAATCCTATTTTATAGAGGATATTTCTTATCTTGATCCTTTATATGAATATATGGAAGAGATCGGAATGAATAGTGAGAGAGAATTTACGGATCTGTGGTTTAAATACGGACGGGATCCTCTCCTTTTCCAACTCGGTATAGATATGCCGTATGACCGAAGTGTGTGGCTGAAAAGCTACTATATAAACTACGAGACAAGCAGTTTCATTCCGGGAGTTGTCCGGCTGTGTGACAATAAAGGAAGCTCGTATTATATAGATTGCACGCCTCCTGATACAAAAGGTTACAAATATATAGAATGCAGTATGATTCACGAGAAACAGCTGATTCTCACCAATAGAGTAGCACCGGATCTTTCTTCAGACAGCATAACGTTGTATGTCGTTCCCGGTACAACCGGCGGAATACGCTATTTAAGTGAAACAGAGTTTTACGACCCGCCGGAAGAATTAGAGTATGATAAAACCTGGCAGGTGGGTATTTCTGGCAGTTATTATCAGAGCGTTTTTGAAATTGCGCCTTTTTCCTGCGCGTTGATCATAGTCATAAATGTTGCCGCTGCACTTGTGTTGGCATTGGTATTATCAGTAATCAGGTATCAGAGAGATAAGACCGTCTGGAAGATATTCGAGTACAGGACAAAGACCACTGAAGCCATGGCGCATGATCTTAAGACCCCTTTGGCTGCGATCATGGCCTATGCTGAGAACATGGAGGCATCTTCCGAAGATCCTACGAAAGTTCGCGAATATTCGAAGAGCATAAATGAGAAAGTCATCACAATGGATCGCATGATCGGCGACATCTTGTCTTTCTCACGGAGTGAGACCGGAAAGCTAGATGTTGTTAAAGAAGAACTGAGCGTTGCAGAGCTGGTCAGAGAAAGCCTTGAGGCTTTCCCTGAACTGAAGGCTGAGATAGATGGCGATATAAGGCTTAAGACGGACAAGAAACTTCTTAAGCAGGCCATAGATAATCTTCTCTCAAACTGCGACAGATATGGTGACAAGGACTTCGTTGTAGGTATCAGGATTGATCCTGAAAAGCTGCTTATCATCAATAAGACCGATAAGACTTACGATGACGCAGATTCGCTTAAAAAGCCTTTTATAAAAGGCGAAGATTCAAGAGGCGGCAAGGGCACCGGACTGGGATTGTCCATTGCAGAAAACAATCTCAATATCTTGGGCTTCAAGCTCGAACTCGTATCTGAACCGGGCATCTTCAAAGCTATTGTTAATTTCGGATAATAATCGGAATAGAAGAATGGGGACAATTACCTCTGCACCAGCTGTGCAGAGGTTTTTGTTTGCGTAAGGTATAATTGAAGGCAGTAAGGATGTTGTTATCAGCTTAAGTTAAAGGAGGCACGCTATGAGAAATATCACACTTGGCCGTACCGGTATAACCGTTCCACAGAATGCGTTTGGCGCGCTTCCTATACAAAGAATAAGTACCAATGATGCCGTTAAGCTAATGCGCAGAGCATATGACGGCGGAATGAGGTTCTTCGATACCGCAAGAGCATATTCCGACAGTGAAGAGAAGGTCGGTCTTGCTTTCGAAGGCATGAGAGATAAGGTGTATATCTCATCGAAAACCCAGGCTACGACAAAAGAGAAATTCTGGTCAGATCTTGAGACCTCATTAAAGCTCCTTAAGACTGATTATCTTGATATCTACCAACTTCACTGCGTTGCGAGATGCTACGGCGAAGGCGACGATCTTTATGAATGCATGAAGGAAGCAAAGGCTCAGGGCAAGATCAGGCACATCGGAATCACCGCTCATAAGATCGGCGTCGCAGAAGATATCATTGCCAGCGGCCTGTATGAGACACTGCAGTTCCCGTTCTCTTATCTGGCGTCAGATAGGGATATTAAACTTGTGGAAAGCTGCGCAAAAGCCAACATGGGTTTCATTGCGATGAAGGGCCTTTCCGGAGGACTGCTTACCAATTCAGAAGCGTGCATGGCGTTCATGTGCGAATATGATGCGCTCCCGATCTGGGGCATCCAGAGGGAATCAGAACTGGATGAATGGCTCGGCTTTTTCGAGCGCGATATAACCATGACAGATGAGATAAAGGCATTCATCAATAATGACAGAAAAGAACTCCTTGGCGAGTTCTGCAGAGGATGCGGATACTGCATGCCTTGCACAGTCGATATCACGATCAACCAGTGCGCGAGAATGAGCCAGATGATAAGAAGAGCGCCGTCTGAGAACTGGCTTACGGAACACTGGCAGAATGAGATGATGAAGATCGAGAACTGCGTCGACTGCGGCATCTGCAAAACGAGGTGTCCTTATGAATTAGACATACCGAATCTTCTGAAGAAAAACCTTCAGGATTATAAAGAGATACTTGCTGGAAAAGAAGTATAAAAGAAAAGCCCCGGAATCACCGCCCGGGGCTTAATTAACTGTAATTGTCTGTTTATTCGCTGTCGACTGGAACAAAGATGTCAAGCTGCACTTTCCCGCCAAGATGTATAGCTACTCTGAATTTTCTGCCATTTCCTCTAAATTCGACGACACGCGTATTATATTTATCGGATGGGCCATAATCGGAATAAATCTCATAGCCTTCAGCCTTATACCTTTCAATGAATTTCTCGAATACTTCTTTTGAGAACTCCTCATCATTAATCAATAGTGTTGTTTGGACAAATGAATATTGGTTTATTTCAGTTATCGCTGAGGTATCCTTGTCATATGAAAAAGACGCATTAATCCACACAAAGTAATTGTCTGAAGACGGGATAACAACAAACTGCCAATCGTAACTGTCTACAACTGATTTGGCTTTGCTTAGGTCACCGGGTAAAACGAATTTCTCGGCATATTCATCTTTTGTCATGCCAACCTTAACCCTGTTTGTTTTCCATACATTATCAACGATTTCTTCAGCGGACATACCGTCCATAGCGATATAGATGGAATCTTCGGTTATCTTCTGGGATGCTTTGGTTGTTTCTGTTTCTTCTGTCTCATCCTCAGGTTCTGTAAGGGAATTGTCAATGTAATCTCCTCTGTTGTCCTGCTCTTCGATAAAGGTATCTCTTGTCTTTGAAGGTTTTTTATCATCCTTCTTGGCAATAACACCAATGATTATTCCTATTGTTGCTCCGACAGCAACTACGCCGGCAATACTGCCGATCAAGATCTTTGTTTTCATACTATCTGTCCCTTTCTCTATTGCCGTTTTGGCAAGATTTGTTCCGGCTTTTGAAGCCTCTGTTGATGCGGACAGATTGGAAAGCGAAGCCGGTAGAGGTTTAAAAGCAACCTTTTCGGCTTCTTTTGCAAACAATTTGGTTAAGAACGGTATAGCCATACCGTACAGCTTTGTGTCGTTTTCTTCTTCATACTTCTCGACCTCCTTCTTGATCTTTTTCTTGGCAAAATTCAGACGCCACAAAACTGTTCCCTGAGGGATTCCCAAGCTTTCAGCGATCTCCTTCGTGCTCATCTCATCAAAGTAGAAGAGGATAAGTGTTCTTCTGACATCTTCAGACAAAACGTTGTTGATGATGTCCATGATGATCTTGCGCGTGTCTTCCGACTCGACGATCGAATCCGGCAGGAAGTCCTCCGGGACTGATTCGACTGAGTCAAAGAACTCGTCTTCAACGTTGTCTGTCTTCGTCCTTGTAAGACGGTTAAGACTCTTGTTGGCAGCAGTCTTCTTAAGCCATGCGATTACTTTGCTCTTATCCTCAATGGAATCGTAAGATTCGATCAATGATACGAAAGTGTCCTGCACGATGTCTTCTGCGTCGGCCTCATTCTTGAGAAGTGCCATAGCTGTCCAGTACACCGCTTTGTAGGCTTCGTTGTAGATCTGCTCGAGTTCTTTGTCTGTCATGTCTTTTGCCTCCTTAAGTCCGCATCTACCATATAGACACATAAGTGAGGCGGATTATTGGGTGGTTCGAGAAATTTTTTTCGCTTTTTATATTATCACGCGAATAGATTATAATATTTATTTGAGAGGATATTGAGAAAAAGATAAATAGGAGCGTTATGCATACTGCAGAGAAATTGAAGCCGGGCTTCTTTCAGAAAGAGATAAAGATCACATTCAGCAAGTTCTTCCTTGCCTGCATGATCTATCTTGTGCTGCCTATAGTTATCTTCTTCATCGGATATCTGAAGCCCTGGTGGGCGATCCTTTTCTCTGTACTTACAGTCGGAAGCGCGGCATGGGCTTATCTTGATATAGCAAAGAAAAAGCCTGAACCGGCTCTTGCGGAAGCAGAGAAGTCAGTCACGATCAAGGCGTCGTATTTCCTGTGGCTTATTCCGTTTGCTTTATTCTTCCTTTATCTTGGCGGCGTCGGCGAATTCGGCTGGTCCATAGGCGATCACCGTGTGCGTTATGCAACGCTCAATGATCTTATCAATTACAAGTGGCCTGTCATCTTCGATTTCTCGACACAGCAGAACCCTGTTGTTGCTGAGACATTGGGCGAGGGAAAAGTAGCTTTCGCATATTACTTCGTATTCTGGATGGTTCCTGCTGTAGTCGGAAAACTCTTCGGCCTTCTGGCAGCGAGGATCACATTGCTCCTATGGTCTGCAATAGGATTGATACTGGTTGCGGTAGGCGCTCAGATCCTTTACGGTAAGCAGTCGAGATTCTTATTTATCGGCATCATGATCTTTGCAGGCTTTGATGTATTCCCGTATTTCTATAATGAGCTCACGGGATTCGGTGCGACGTGGGAAGACTGGACCTGGCATTTCCGCGTGGTCGGCAACTTCTATCAGATCATGAACGTATTCCATCAGTCACTTCCCGGATGGCTTATCACGATCCTTCTCCTGTTATGCACGAACTCGAAGAGCATCGGCCTGTTGGGCTCGCTGATATTCTGTTATTCGCCGTGGGCTGCGATCGGCATTTTCCCGATGTGCATCTGCAAGATGGTAATTGCCAACAGAAAGCTTAAGGTAAAGGAAGTCCTTAAGAATCTGTTCACCATAGGAAATCTTATTGCACCGGTAGTCTTCATTGTCTGCTTTGCAACATTCTATACGGCCAATTCCAATGCGACTTACGATTACGGATTCATCTGGACGTTCTACGGCTCCAAGCTCACCTTGCTGATCGATTATGTTGCGTACGTTGTTTTTGAGTTCGGATTATGGGTATTGCTGATCCACAAGAAATACAAGAAGGACTGGATGTTCTGGTGCGCGGTTGCAACCATGCTAATCATTCCGGTCTATAAGATGAGCGGACCTAACGATCTGCTTATGAGAGGCTCCATGGCGCCGCTCTTTACGATCTGTCTGTATGCTGTCATGTTCGTTACAGACGGCTTCAACGAGATGATGGAAAAGGGCAACAAGAAGGTAAAGCCGAGACTCATTGTCTTAACGCTCCTCGTTGCCGCATATACGAGCTTCAACTTCATGCTGACATCAACGCTTCTTACGTTCATGACATATGCCAAGATGGAACCTGAGACTGACATTAAGACAGGTATTGAATCTTTCGGCAACATCAATGATGAACAGTATATTGTTATGGTACAGGCGCAGTTCTACGTGTATGATTACGAGAACAACGTATTCTTCAAGTATCTGGCAAAGTAATTACGTTTCGCAATTTAAGGGGAATTATATATGGAAGACATTACTAATGTATTTGATTTCTATAACAGCGGCGCTGAGATCGGACGTCTGGAAAGAGGCCTTGGCGTCATCGAGTTCTACAGATCCAAAGAGATAATCTCGAAGTATCTTACTGGTTCAGGCAAAACCATTTGTGATGTCGGCGGAGGGATCGGACGCTATTCCGAGTGGCTCGCCGAACAGGGCAATAACGTCACTCTGATCGAGCTCGCACCTGTTGCAGTCGAATATGCGAACAAGGAGATGAAGACGCCTTACGTTGCTAAAGTCGGCGACGCAAGAGCGGTTGATGTTCCTTCAGATTCATGTGACGCAGTGCTCCTCATGGGACCTCTCTATCATCTGATGAACCTGTCAGACAGGATGACTGCGATCTTTGAAGCTTACCGTATACTTAAGCCCGGTGGTCTTTTATTTGCTGCCGGCATCTCGAAATTCAGCTCTGCCACATGGGCTTTGTCAGTCTATGGCAACGGCGTAGATTTTATCGATGACGATGTCTACATGGACATGTTAAAGCGCGAAATGGCTACGGGCGAGCACATCCGTCCCGCCACATATCCGAGGATTATCGCCGATGCGTATTTCCACACGCCTGAAGGACTTTGCACTGAGCTGTCTGACGGCGGATTCTCCATACTGGGCAAGCACGCTGTAGAAGGCTGCGTATGGTTCACGCCTGAACTGAACAATAAGTGGGAAGAGCCTGACAGACGCGCGCGGTTGCTTGAGATAATACATGCATCTGAGACCGATGATTCGATGATGGGAATCAGCCCGCATTTTTTGATCGTTGGAAAAAAGTGAATGTCAATAATTTCGAAAAGTGATAACGGCTGGGAACTGCATACTGTTGCTAACGGAAGTCTCTCTTGTGAGAATTCAAAATTGGACAGCAACGATATAGATGTTGTCGAGAAAATGATCCTGCCGGAATTCGGTGAACGAATGAAAAAGGAACATGTATTTATCTCTTGGGATTGCTGGTCAGGAGTATTTATTATGGCTCTTCCGGGATCAAATACAGACAACTCAGATAAACTGATTAAAGAGATATTTGAACGGTTAGCTGAAAAATGATAATTGATGTTATTGCTGATTTTTACGACGGTATGATCAAATTGCAGGAGCCTGTTGACTGCGATAGTTTTGATTTGCCTAAAGAGTTAAAAGCGCTGCTGAGTCAGACGAACGGAATACAGGATATCATGGTTCATCCCCAAACCGGCGAGGAGATAGTAATCAGTTGGATCATTTATTCTCTGGATGAGATCAAAAAGGAAACTCAGTTTTACAAGGAAGAGTACGGAATAAATGGTGTAGTCTTTTCCGGTGACGGAGCAGGAAATCCGTATTACATATCGGACGGGAAGATATATGAATTTGATCCTATAGATAACGAAAGTATTTTTAAGGCGGATTCGTTGGAAGAGTTCTACAAGTTGAAGTAACAATAAAAACCAGGGGAAAATAGATGGAAAAGCTAACAGTAGATGATGGGAAAGCTTTTGATTTCGGGAAGACTTCAAAAGCGTATGCGAAATACAGGGATATTTATCCTGAAGAAGTATTCGAAAAACTGCATGAGATCGGAGTCGGCGTGCAAGGCAGCAGATGGTTGGATCTGGGCACGGGAACCGGTGTAATACCGAGAGGCCTTGCCAAGTATGGCGCTGACATTGTTGCGACTGATATTTCAGAACAGCAAATAACAGAGGCCATTGCTCTTTCGAAGGATTATTCCAATATCAAATACGAAGTTTTGGCAGCGGAAGATATTTCTTATCCGGAACACAGTTTTGATGCTGTTACGGCATGCCAGTGCTTCTGGTATTTTGATCCGAATACCGTTGTGCCTGTGATCAAGTCGCTGCTGAAGCCCGGTGGTGTATTTTTGAAATTGTACATGAGCTACCTGAAGGAAGAATCAATCGCTCAGGATTCAAACAGCATTGTAAAGAGAATCAACGGCAATTGGAAAGGCGCCTCGCCGGCACTTCAGGATCTGAACACACACTATTTCGAAGATCCGCATACGGAAACGATGCTGGTTGATATTCCTTTTACAAGAGAATCCTGGCATGGCCGTATGATGGCCAGCCGCGGTGTTATGGCATCAATGAATGCAAAACAGCTTGCACAGTTTGATGCGGAGCACAGAAAGATGCTTGAAGAGAAATATCCTGAGAGATTTATCGTCAGGCATAAAGTGTTCTTTACGTGGTATTACATGTAATTAATGAGGAATAAGAAAAATGGATAAAAGCAAGATCGAGAGTTTTATCAGAAAACAAAACGTTGCATTTATATGTTCAGTTGATGAGGCGGGATATCCCAATGTAAAAGCGATGCTCAAGCCGAGAAAGATCGACGGGCTGCGTCAGTTTTATTTCTCGACAAACACATCTTCGATGAGAGTAAAACAGTATATGAATAACCCGAAGGCGTGCTCGAAAAGAAAAGCGTTGGCTATTCTGTTTGCTTTGTTAAGTTAAACAGCAAAGAGCTAACTTTTCCACAGAATTACAATGAGATAAAAGCGGTATACCACGGTATAGAAAAAGTAATACCACGAAGCGTTATGACCGACAGGTTTATACGTAAAAGCAAAAGGGTATATTCCAGGATCGAAGAGATGGATATGAATACAGAATTACACTTCTTGTTGTCCGGAAAAGAAACAGGAATAGTTCTGTACAATCCCGCCTATTATGAAGCCGGAGCGGTTAATACGGCGCAGAAGAATAAACTGTTTGATGTTCTGACTTAAAAATGCCTGAAGACCCACTGAAACAGACAAACTAAAAGGTTGCCTCGATTTGAGACAACCTTTGTTTTTAAGTAGTTGTTTCACTTGGTTTTGCGGGAGGCTCACCGCCGTTGCCGCCGGGACTGCCTGAAGGAGGGTCACCTGAAGGCGGATCTCCCGGAGGGTCACCTGAAGGCGGATCTCCCTGAGGTCTTTCACCTGACGGAGGATCGCCGGGGAAGTCTCCAGAGGGCTTTTCGCCGTTCGTCCTGTCTCCTGAAGGGGGTTCTCCGGGCATTCCGTCCGGCCTTCCGGATGAAGAAGATTCAGTTGCTATCGTAATAGCTGTTCCCGTTGAGGCTGTGCCGGTGCTGTATATGTTGCCGTCCACGTAGAGCTTGTGGCCGTTAAGGTCGATTGCATCAGTATCACACGTGAGTCCTGTGATGTATGAATCTCCTGTGAGGACCCACTTGGAGCCTGATTCGATCTCGACATAAACTTCACCTTCGTTAGCTCCGTTTACTGTGCCTGTGTATGTCGTGCCGTCCGAAAGATACAGGTTAAGAGCAGAGACTTTGTCTACGACGATATCGCCTGACTGGGCCTGCTTTTTGAGGTAGAGATTTACCTTGCCTCCGTTAGATCCATCAGAGCCCCAGCCTGCTGCCGCTGCTCTTAAGAAGACGCCGTTTGCATCCTGATTTACGATCTCAGCGTTTTCGAGCGTTATCGTAGTTGCAGTGTTATTTACGAAGAAGACGTCACCGTTTTTATTTGTAAGTGAGCCGCCTGTCATCGTGAAGGTTGCAAGACCGACGGATGCATCGCCAGACATTGACTGGTAGATCATGACAGCGTTGAGATTATTGGTCTTGTCGCTGTTGTTCTTGTTGTGGTCTGCGGTCAGATTTACGTTGTTAAGAGTTACTGAATTCTTACCTTCTACGACAACGCCTTCAGATGCTGTGGATTTGAGCGTGGCGTTGCTGACCGTGATATCTGCGGTGGAGTAGATTGCAGGGGAGCCCGTGCCGTCTGTTACGTAAGTTCCGCCGTCAACATTTACCGTTCCGCCGCCTCTGTCAGATCTTATGGCTGCAGATGAATTGCCTGTAGTGTGAATATCAAGGTTAGTTGCATTCATCGTTCCGCCACCTGTAGTCATGAGGCCGCCGGAGCAGTTGCCTGATGTAGTGATCTTGGAGTTGCTGATGTTGACTGTCGTGCCTTCGCCGTATGAGAATACCGCATTTGCGTGTGTGCCGTTCGTATCAACTACGATGTCGGTAAGTGTTAACGTTGCTCCGTCAGTCGCGAAAACAGCAGCATTGTCGCCATAGAAATCTGCCTCATCTCCTGAAGTGGAATCACCTGTCTTGGTTACTTTAATGTTTGAATATTCGGCAGTGTCTCCGCTGATTTCAATCGCGTGTTCACCGTCTTTGCTGTTATTGAATTCTTCTCCGGTTACCACATTAACGACTTCTGCAGTGGTATCTGAAGAATCTGTGACAGAATTATTTGAAGCAAGACAAGCGGTGACTGAGACAGACATCGCAGCTGCTGTGGCAATTGCGAGTATTAAAAGAACTTTTTTCCTGATCATTGCCTTATTCCTCCTTTGCGATTTATAGCTTAAGGATAAAAGGGCAACCTAAAACACACTTGAAATAAAATGTGGAAAAATTGAGGAACTGCCAAAACAGAGACGGCAGTTCCCATATTGACTTACAAGGAGATTATTTATTAATAGCCCAATTCCTTTAATCCCTTTACGACTTCGACGTAGAAGGGAACGATGTCACTGACTTCGTCATCGGCTGAAGGCGTTTTCTTCGTAAAGCGTCTGCGCCTCATGTCCACAACGTCGGCGTGGGAGATTCCTCTGTGAGTCGTAGATGTTCTGATTCCCTTAAAGTCGGCCCAGTGCATGGAATCTGTGGAGACCATGCCGTCGTTGTCGCCATCGAATCTTCGAACGATCGGATAAGTAATGCAGAAGACCGAATCCGAGAAAGAACCCTTGCACTTGAAGCCGTAGCTCTGGCACAGGATGTTATCGGGCGTGGGGTTGTCGATATTAAACTGCTCTGCAGTCTTCGTGGTGAGGATGTCGAAGCATGCGTAGCTGTCAGGGTGCTTGTCGCCTAACATTTTGTGCCAGACGTCGTTGCCCTTAGCTGCGGCCTTGACCATCCACTTCGGAGCCCGCATGAGGAAATCAACGGTCTTGGAGCCGTGGTGGGGTGTGTCGATCGTGGTGATCGAAGCGATCTTGTCGCTGTAACCATGGTTATAGAGATATCTGGATTCAAGACCGCCCTTGGAATGCGCGAGGATGTTTACCTTCGGCGCGCCGGTGATCTTAAGGACTTCATCAAGGCTCTTTGCAATTATGTCAGCGTTTCCTTCGACGGAGCCTACCGCGTCCTGGTGACCGAAGAAGACGTTAGCACCCTGTGATTCAAGTGCTTTGGGGATCCTGCCCCAGTAACACAGGTGTTTTCTGTCACGGAAACCCATTCCGTGGACCATTAATAATGGATACTTCAAACAGCATTCGTTACTCATATAAATCTCTCCCATCAGGCTTCCGGCCTATATGGGGAGTATAACGCGGTACTATACAATGTTCAATACTGAATTTTATTTAAGAGCGGTTTTCCTCGAGATTGCCACAACTTTGAGGGCAAAAAATGCGATCACGAGACCTATAGCCGTAACAGTAAGACTTACGATCAGCATGAAGTGGGGTCCCTTGATATCAAGGAGTCTTCCGCATACAAGGCTCGAGAAGACACCGCCGAGCGTTATGGAGACATTGATATATGCCTGACCCTTGACCTGGTCTAATCTTGCCATTGTCTGGTTTACGAAATAAGCGCCGGCAGGGATGAAGACCGCATAAGCGAACATCTGCATCGCCTGGCTGATGTATACGACGACCATGTTGGGCGCAATAAGCATCAGGAGCGTCTTGATAAGGAACGCGGTCGCTGAGATCAGGAGGAGGTTCTTTACGGAGATCTTCTTCATGATCTTATCGATCAGGGCCATCGTGGGAAGCTCTAAAAGAGCCGCGATAAAGACAGCCGTTCCCATCTGCGCTTCGGTGCCGCCAAGCGGTGTGATTATCTGGATCATGTAATCGTTGATCGCGTTGTGCGCGAAGAAGAAGCAGACTGCAGCTGCCACGAAAAGCATGAAGCCCGGATATGTCTTTATAAAACTGAAGAGATTGTTGTGAGCAACTTCATTATTCTCTGTCTTAGATGCTCCTGTCTTCGGTTTCTTGAAGAAATACAGTACGACCAGCGCAATAGTAAGGAAGATGATGTCTAAGATCATGAGGATGTTTACGCCGAACCTGCCGATCGCTCTTCCGGTGAAGAAGGATGTGACTGCAAATCCTGCAGATCCGAGACCTCTTGCAAGGCCGTAATAGATGTGGCATCCTGCTGCCTCATATTCGAAATACATCGCCGTTATGATCGGCTGGTATACCATCTGCACCATATATATGAGCGCGAAAATAATGAATATCGCAACGATCCCGCTCTTAATGAGGAGCAGGAGAACGGAGCCTATAAGGAGCAGCGCGGTCGATGCCATTGAGACATTGCGGTTTGTGAGCTTGCCCTGTTTGTCTATAAGACCCGCGATGAACGGCTGGAATATGACTGATAGGATATTGGCAAGTGCTAACGTGATTCCGATAAGGGTGTTGGAGAAGCCCTTTTCGAGCAGGAAAACGGACGCATAAGCATGAATCCCGCTATAAACGGCAAAGTATGTCGCGTTGATGATGATATATCTTAATGTCCAGAATTTCTTAGTGCTTGTCATAGGAAACCGCCGTTATTGATTTGGCTCATTATACTATGCGGCGAAGTGTTTTACTTGCTCCCAATTAAAATGCTATTATATTCAACATAAATACCCGGAAACGTGTTAACCAGAGGTAAAGATGCAGTATTTAAGATATTTGGGAGAACTTACATACAATCCGATTGTTATCTTAGTGATGGCTATCGTAGGGCTTATCTTGTCCACATTTGTTCAAGGACTTTTCCAATTAGCCTTTGCAAAAGTTTTTGGAATGAAAGTCACGGATATCCTTATATTCGGTCTCAAATATACAAAGCTTAAAAACGGCAAATGGGAAAAAAGGGGGCACAAAGCCGGAATTGGCTTGCAGGTCTTGACGTCATTCGATCTCGAACGCGAAGCAGAAACTGACAGCAAGAAACTCATTGCCAGAGAGAAAGGCTATATGATCGTGTCCGCGCTCGTTATGCTCCTTGCCGGAATAGGCATATTTACAGGTCTTCTGATCGCCACATTCAAGGTCTATTCTTACTTCCTGGGGTCGGTATTCTTCCTCCTGGGTGCATGGACACTTGTCTTCATCATCGGAAAATTCTGCACTACCATCTCTGTCCTGGCCAAGGTCAATGCCAGTAAGTCATTGTCCGGATATGCGCAGGAAGGCTTAAGCATGCTGAGGTCCGGCGTTCCTTTCGACCAGATGGATCTGAAGCCCATAAGAGAGATGAATTACAAGAAGGTCTGGGACACGGAGAGAATGCTGTATTTTCTTCTGTATTTCGAATATCTGGATGCCAATGACTATTTTGACAGGATGCCTGAAGCGGTAGCCGATGTCGAGAGCGTGCTGAAACCAAACAGCATAGATACCAAGATAAACCTGGGCATCTGCATGGATCTGGTCTATTACTACTCTTACCACAACATCGTTCCCTCCAAGGCCAAGGAATACTATCACAGGATAATTGACGACATTTCGAAGGATACGGAACCCAATGCGATGTTCGTTAAGGGCTTTTATGAACTTAACTGCTTCGGCAACGTGGAGACCGCAAAAACCTGTGCGATAAAGGCTCTGGAGAAGATCGAAGAGTTCTCTGTTCCCGTCGAGAGAGAATACTGCAGAAAGTGTATCAACAGGCTTAATCACGCGATAGATAATTTTCCGGGGAAGGCCTTATAAAGGAGCTCAAATCCTTGTGAATAAAGGATTCCGTTTTTTCTATTCGCGGATAGACAAAAATCCGGCTATTGTCGGGTCTCGTGCCTGATAACGCTAAAAGACTTTGATATTTATTTTCAAACCTTGAAAAGCACCTTTCCAATAAATATTATATTGACTGTTGATCAGAGGTTATTATTGTAGCCATTTGGAGGCATGGTTTTTCATGGCAGATGTATGACCGTCTATATAAAGAATGTCCCGTGTGGAGAAGAACATGAATAAATCAGGTAAAAGCATAGTAAACGTCGTTTTATTTGAACCGGAGATCCCGCAGAATACCGGCAACATCATGCGCACCTGCGTTGCTACCGGAGCGACACTCCACATCATAGGACCTGTCGGTTTTGACATCGAGAATCCAGAGTTCAGGAGAGCATCCACTAATCACATCACATGGGCAGAGTACACTCTCTACGACTCATGGCAGGACTTTGTGAGCAAGAATGACGGCGAGTATTTCTTCATGACCCGTTACGGGAAGGTACCGCCTTCTGACATAGATTTCAAAAAAGCTTCTGAAGGATCTGAGATTTACCTTATCTTCGGCAAGGAGAGCACCGGCATTCCGGGCGAGATCTTAAGGGCCAACCTCGACAGGTGCTTCAGGATCCCCATGGCAGCCGACTGCAGATGCCTTAATGTCTCCAACGCAGCAGCTGTCGCTATCTACGAAGTATTAAGACAGCTTAACTATCCCGGCCTCTCGTTCACTGAAGAACAGAAGGGCGAGGATTTCCTTGAAGAGAATTATTCTTACGACGAGACGCTTAGAAGAAAACGCAAATAAGCTTATAAGCTGATATCAATAGTCGTTATTAATATATGCTATCAGCGCAATGATACCGAGCGCCATTCCGATGCCCGCGGTAATGAAGCCTGCGATGCACTTGCCTCTGCCGCCGCAATCCTTCTTTGTAATTCCGACGATCGAGAATATAATCGCCATAATTCCCGGGATCATATTGAAAATAGAAGTCCAGTACAGCGCACAGGTAACGATACCTAATACCATGCCGGCAGTTGCAAAACCATTTGGCTTCGGACGATCGAAAGGCGTAATGACCACAGCCTGATATGCAGGCTGCTGATAGACCGGCTGCTGGTAAATGGGTTGAACCGGCTGAGACTGCTGATATACAGGCTGAACGGGCTGAGCCTGAGTCTGGATTATCGGCTGAACTACAGGTCCGGGTGCGGGAGCAGGTCCGGGAGCCGGAGAAGGCGCAGCATTGGCTGCGGATACAGGTGCGCCGCAATTAGTGCAAAAAGTCTCGCCATTCTGAAGAAGAGAACCGCATTGTTCGCAAAACATAAATCTACCCCCAATTAAATATTGTCTGTCAATTGCAGATTGTACCATACAAAAACACTGCCCGCATTGATTTGCGGGCAGTCCGATCAATTTATTTGTTGTTTAAGTTCAGAAATCTACTCTGTAACCGTCGATGTGAAGGACACCGGTTACGTAACCGTTATCTGTCTTCAGGTAATCACCGTCAATGTAGAAAGTGTTGGAATCTATATCTTCTTCGCCTGTGGAATTGACGTCTTCGAAAATCTCTTCCCATTCCTCGCTGAGCTCAGGATCGGAAACGATAGCCTGCCAGACCAATCCGTAATAACCGACAGTAGCGGCGATGGCGAGAATGGTCAATACGAGACCTACGACGGCCTTAGCTTTGCCACCTGCGTTCTTTTTAGCAAGTCCTACGATGGAAAAAATCAATCCGAGAAGTCCAAGGATTCCGGTCGTAAAGATATTGAAAAACGGAATCCAGAACAGAACGAACGCGATGATACCGAATACGAGTGCTGCCGTAGCAGCGCCATTGGCACGCTTCGCATTAGTTGCAGAGGCTTGCTGATAGGCAGGCTGATAAACAGGCTGGTATACGGGCTGAACGGACTGTGCCTGCTGGTAAACAGGCTGATATACCGGCTGTACGGGCTGAGCCTGAGGCTGCTGATATACAGGCTGAACAGGCTGTGCTGCAGGAGCCGGAGCAGGTGCGGGTGCGGGTGCGGGCGCAGCCGCAACTACTGGCGCTGCTGCCACAGGAGCCGGAGCGGGAGCAGGCTGAGCTGCCGGAGCGCTTACGGGTGTGCCGCAGTTAGAACAGAATGACTGACCGTCAGGAATAAAAGAACCACATGATTCACAATACATAATCTACCCCTCCTGTTTTTATAAAACCTTTTGCAAGAACGCCTGAAGTCTCTCATTCTGAGGATTTGTGAAGATCTGTTCAGGTGTGTTCTCTTCAATGATTCTACCACAGTCCATAAATACTACGCGAGTGCCGACTTCTCTTGCGAAGCCCATCTCGTGTGTTACACAGACCATCGTCATGCCGGCTTTTGCGAGGTTCTTCATAACCTCAAGAACTTCTCCGACCATCTCAGGATCCAAAGCACTGGTAGGCTCGTCAAAGAGCATTACTTCAGGATCCATCGCAAGTGCCCTTACGATTGCTATTCTCTGCTTCTGACCGCCTGAGAGCTGTGAAGGATAAGCGTTTGCACGGTCGGCAAGACCTACTCTCTCGAGAAGCGCCAGAGCCTTTTTCTCTGCTTCTTCCTTGGACAGACCATGAAGCTTCATCGGAGCAATGGTCATGTTCCTTAAGATCGTCAAGTGAGGGAAGAGGTTGAAGTGCTGGAATACCATTCCCATCTTCTGTCTGAGCTTATTGATGTCGGTAGCAGGCGACATGATGTCGTTGCCGTCGAATGTAATGGTGCCGCCTGTAGGGCGCTCGAGCAGATTAAGAGACCTTAAGAAAGTCGATTTTCCGGAACCGGAAGGACCGATGACTACGACTACTTCGCCTTTCTTGATATCGGTGGTAACACCGTCCAAGGCTTTAACCTCTCCGTCGTTATAGTGTTTTTTGAGATCCTTTACGGATATGATTACGTTATTATCAGCGCTCACTGTTCTTGAGCCTCCTTTCGAGCAACGATACAAGCCAGCTGAAGAACATGACGATCACGAGATAGATGACCGCAACAGCAATAAGCGGCATGAACGCGGAATAGGTTCTGGACCTTATGATGTCGCCGCCTTTTGTCAGCTCCTGAAGTCCGACATAACCTGATACTGAAGTCTCTTTGATGAGAACGATGAATTCGTTTGCGAGTGCGGGAAGAACGGTCTTAAAAGCCTGGGGAATGATGATGAAGGCCATTGTCCTTACATAACCGAAACCAAGTGAACGGCCTGCTTCGAACTGGCCCTTGTCGATACTCATGATGCCGCCACGGATGATCTCGGCAACGTAAGCACCGGAGTTGATACCGAATGCAAGAACGGCAACCATGACCTTGTTGTTGGATGAAGCGAAGATAACGAAATAGATGATCATGAGCTGGACGACTACAGGGGTACCTCTGATGACCGTAAGATAAACACCGCAGAGCTTATAGAAAAAATAAAGGATGCCTTTGCCAAAGCCCCTGAGCTCTTCTTTCAAAGTGTCATAAGATGATCTTACGAGAGCAACGATGACTCCCAATACGATACCCAAAAGTACGGCGAAAAATGTAACTTCAAATGTGACGCCAAGACCTTTGAGTAGATAGGTATAGCGGTTATCTGTTATGAAATTGTTTTCGAAATCTGAATAAAATGCGCTTGCATAGAACGCATCACGGATATTGCTGATCCATGAAGGGACGTTGTTCATGGGCATAAACAGCAAAATATATGCTGCAAGAGCTGCCACTGCGATCACGCCGGTCACGATAAGCGTATTTCTGATCTTGGATTTATTAGTCTTTTTTCCGCTCATTTGATGTTCCTCGAATTTTTAAGTGTCGACCCTTAAAAAAGTAACTTCAATTATAAATAATGAAAGAGCGGAAATACAGACCATATTTCCGCTCTTTTAAATCGTTTTCTTACGAAAGATCAGTAATCGTGATTACTTGTTTGCTGCTGCAACGAATGCCTTAGCAGGCTCATTGTCGATAACAACTGCATCGATCTTGCCTGACTGGAGTGCGATAACTGCATCGTTACCCTTTGCGAAACGCTCAACTCTGTCTTCGCCTACACCGCCGTCTTCAACAGAAGAGGACATGTAGATGTCGCCTGTTGTACCTGTCTGAACGCCAACCTTGTAGTTTCCTGCAAGAAGCTTATCAACGTCTGTGATCTCAGAACCTTCAACAACGATTACGGACTGAACACCTGTAGCGTAAGGTGTGGAGAAGTTAACGGACTTAAGTCTGTCTTCTGTAACTGTCATGCCTGCGCATCCGATATCGTACTTGCCTGCCTGAACGCCTGCGATGATGGAATCGAACTCAACGTCCTCGATAACGAGCTCAAGACCGAGCTTGTCAGCTACTGCCTTAGCGATCTCAGGGTCGATACCTACGATAGCATCACCTTCGTGATACTCATAAGGCTGGAAGTAAGCGTTTGTAGCCATGATGAGCTTGCCTTCCTGAATGGTTGAGAAATCAGGATATTCGCCCTTTACGGATTCCTTCTTCTCTACTGTCTTACCGGAAGGAATGTACTTCTCGATGATGGAAGGAATTGTACCGTCATCTGTAAGTTCCTTGAGTGCCTGGTCGATAGCTGCCTTAAGAGGTTCATTATCCTTGCTGATAGCCATAGCGTAGTCTTCTACTGCATAAGCTGTGTCAAGGATCTTGAGGTTCTTCTTAGCTGCGCCGCAAGATGTCATTCCGATCAAAAGAGCTGCAGAAAGGAAAGCTGCTGCGATTTTGTTAAGTGTCTTCATAACAATCTCCTTTGTTATAGTTTGGATATCGGTATCTTACGCTATGAAAGGTTGCAAGGTATATGCACAAAAGCCCTAAAATTTGTGTATTCTTTCCTTTGCTCATTAGTATTTTTTTAAATATAATAATTTCAGATTTTGGGAAAGGTCGTTGGGGGATGATCTTATGAAGAGGATACTGATTCTCGGTTGCAATGAGTTGACCAAGCGTTTGCTCATTGAACTTTGCAAATATCAATCCTATGTTTCAGGTATCTGTCTTGCTTCACGTAAGAAGGAAGACTGTGACGAGCTCAGAGAGCTCGCTTTAAGTATGGGTGTCAGAGTAACTACCGCAGGAATCGACATGAACAATGTCGAGGCCGCCATGATGATGGTAAGGATCTTTGCGCCCGATATGGTCGTTAATCTTTTGCCGCCGGAGCTCTCGCTCTCGGCTATGGATCTCGCCATTAAGGCGAAGGCTGATTATATCGACAGCTCGCTTTTCGGTGTGCCGGATTTCCCGTCACCCATCTCGCTTCTTTCGAAGCAGTTCGAGAAGTTCAGTGCTTTCCAGAACAACTGCAATACGGCTGTCTGCGGCGTGGGACTTGTTCCGGGCGTTGCAAACACGATCATAAGGCATGCCGGTCTCTATCACTTTAAGAAGATCGACAGCATCGATATCGTATCCGTATCAGGCGAGCAGAAAGAGACCGTCAAGGGCAAAAAGAAGGATATCGATACAAATCTTTATTCGGAGGACATCAAGCCGCCGCTTATTCCGATCAAGAATGCGACCAACGATAAGAAGGTCTTCTATGTCGATAAAGGCAAGGTCGTTGAGGCAGATCCTCTTTCCATCGAGGCTAAGTCTGAAGGCGGCACGAAGGTTTACTTATCTTCCAGCCCCATGCTCACGGATCTCCTTAAGGAGTTCCCTGATGCGATCAGCGTTAGATATTTCAAGCTTGGCAAAAAGCCGCCCAAGGAGCATGTACCTCCCCAGAAGAAGATCGACTTCCTGAAGGAAATGGGACTTTTGTCCAACGTTCCGGTCAAGGTCAATAATGTCGAGGTAGCTCCTATCGATCTTATCGCTGCTATGCTTCCCAAGCAGGCAGACATCGAGCTCGAGCAGGATGAGGAAGATAAGGCAAAGGGCATGGCATCTTTCGAGATCTATATCACCGGCCAGAGCAAGAGGGATGATAAGGAGATCACCAAGTCTTATATCATCAAGGGTGATAATGACGAGTGCTATGAGAAGAACTATAATAATGCTTTCGAGTATATGAAGGGTTCTGCGCTTATCGCAGGAGTCAAGCTCATGTGCAAAGACAAGTGGAAGAAGCCCGGCGTATTCACACCTGCGGCATTCGACTGCAACTCATATTATGAAGCCTTTGTGATGGAAGGAATTGAAATCAAAGAAGGCGAAGGTAAGCGCTTCTGACAGCGCTTAAAAAAATCAGAACATCAGGAGAAATAAATGGCAGATTCAAACTTTTGGACAGATATGCAGATCAATGACAAACTCGTAATCGATACGATACGAAGAGACGGTAAGGATACCATTTATTTCAAGGATAAGGATTCAAGATTCATTTGGAATAACGCGATGCATGCGAAGCAGTTCGGCTTCGATGATCCTAATGCGCTCATCGGTAAGACTGACAGGGATTTCTTCCCTGAAGAGTTTGCCGATAAGGCCAGAAAACTTGAGCTGGAGATCATGAGGACCGGAAAACCCGTCCTGAATATCGAAGAAGCTCTCCCACTTGATGAAGATACTGTTAAGTACTACAGCGCATGCAAGTATCCGCTGTACGACAAGAATAACGAGATCGTCGGAACATGGGGCATCAGCAGAGACATCACGGAGATGAAGAAGCTTGAGCTTGAGCTCGAGCGTTCCTACCACAAGATGGAACTCCTTGCCAGAGTAGATGACTTAAGCGGCCTTTACAACAGACGCTATTTCTATGAGACTCTCGAAAAGTATGCAAGCCTCTATGAGAAGAGATCTGACGGAAGCACATTCGCGCTCCTCGTAATCGATGTTGATGACATGACTCACGTTAATGACCAGCACGGCCAGCAGAACGGTGATATCGTCTTAAGAAGCATCGCTGAGCAGTGCATGGCTAATGTCAGAACGGAAGACACATGCTTCCGTACGGGCGGAGACGAGTTCGCAATCGTCCTTCTCGATACTGAGAAGATCACGGCAGTCGGCATGGCTAAAAAGCTCGTTGAAAACGTCGCTGGAGAGCCTGTTATTCTTGACGGAAAGAGAGAAGGCGTGACCATCTCTGCGGGCCTTGCAATGTTCGATAATACCGAACCCGATCTGTCCGACCTCCTCTCCAGAGCTGAAAGAAAGCTCAATAAGTCCAAGAGAGAAGGAAAGAACAAGGTATCGTTCTGATCTGGATCAACAATGAATTAATGTGAGGCCGGGAGATATCCCGGCCTTGCTTTTTGGTGTGGTACGGAAGAACGGTTTGGGTTAAGCAAGGCCGGACTATTCCCTTACGGAGAAAAAAAACGGATTTTGGGTATGCTGTCTTTGGTCGGTTATGCGGCACCCTTATCCTTAAGATGGACCTGATCATTACTATATGCATGGGCAGTTATGGCTGCCGGTCTGTTTACGCGCTTAATGGGAGTTACACGGACAGAAGAGGGAACTCCGGTTCTGACTGTTCTGGAGAGTGAAGCTCTGACGGGAGCCTTGGAGGGAGCGGAAGCTTCCCTGATCTCATCATCGACATCTTTCCAATAATCGATGCAGGATGTTGCTGCCTTAATAGTTACGAGGATGAAGAAAAAGAAGATAAGCATATCGAGTGGTGACATAAGTAATTCCTCCAAAAAAGTTCAAATGTTCTTTCTTGGAGGTACTATATCACGGTTTAAGTTCGAATAATGGGACTAAAACGACTGTTTAGCCAAAAACGAACAAAAATTTGTTTTGCTCAGTTGCCGAGTCTGGATGCGCCAATCCTGTCGGCACCGTTGGCGATCATTTCTTTTGCGGCTTCTTCAGTCCTGATGCCGCCTGCGGCCTTGATCCTGACTTCCGGATCTACGTTGTTCTTCATGAGAACGATGTCTTCAACCTTTGCTCCGGCACTGCCAAAGCCTGTGGATGTCTTGATGAAATCTGCCTTCGCATCGCTTACGATCCTGCAGAGGCGGATCTTCTCGTCCTCAGTGAGGTCGCATGTCTCAATGATAACCTTAAGGAGGGCACCCTTTGAGTGGACTGCTTCGGCTATGAGCTTGATCTCTTCGTAGACTTCGTCATATCTGCCGGCCTTTACAAAACCGATGTTAATGACCATGTCGATCTCGGATGCTCCGTTGTCACATGCTTCTTTTGCTTCATATATTTTAGAGCCGGTTGTCGAATAGCCGTTTGGGAAACCTATGACCGTGCATACGGCGACTCTTCCCTTTGAGAATCGTACTGCGTCCTTAACATAGCAGGGCGGGATGCAGACAGATGCCGTCTTAAGGGAAGCGGCTCTCTCGATGAGATCTCTGATGTCATCAGTTGTAGCCACTGTCTTAAGGTTTGTAAGGTCGACATAGCTCATGATGTTCTCGGGATCAGGCTTATTTGTGTTTGCTTCCGGCGCGAAGTCATGCTTATAGTTTTCTGACATGAGGCTCGAAAGAATGATGCCTGCTATATTGTTAAAGCCCGTAAGTTCGCCCATGTTGCAGGAAATGCGGTAACCAGCGCCGTAGATAAGGAGCGGAATGCATTCTCTGGAATGGTCGGTGGAAGCAGTTGACGGATCGCAGCCGTGGTCAGCAGTTATGATGAGAAGATCGTCCTCTCTGAGCTTCTTTAATATCGTGCCGAGGGCATCGTCGAACTCGTGCATGGCTGTTGCGTAGCCTTCGATATCGTTTCTGTGGCCGTACTTCATGTCGAAGTCGACAAGATTCGTAAAGCAGAGACCTGAAAAATCGCGGTCCATCATCTCTATGGTCTTGTTTATGCCGTCTGTATTGCCCTTTGTGGGATTGGATTCCGTAAGGCCTCTTCCTGCGAACAGGTCATAGATCTTGCCGATGGATATTACGTCATAGCCTTCGCTCTTTAAGAGGTCGAGCATAGTGGAGGACGGTGCGGCAAGAGAGAAATCATGGCGGTTAGCGGTTCTTGTGAAGTTGCCGGGTTCGCCGACGAAGGGTCTTGCAATGACTCTTCCCACAGCGTGATCTCCGCACATGACCTCGCGCGCCTTTTGGCATACAGCGTAGAGTTCTTCGAGAGAGACTACTTCTTCGTGAGCTGCGATCTGGAGAACGCTGTCAGCCGACGTATAGATGATCAGCTTGCCGGTCTTCATGTGTTCTTCGCCGTAATCCCTGATGACATCAGTGCCGCTGTAAGGCTTGTTGCAGAGGAATTCTTTGCCCGTAGCCTTTTCGAGGGCTCTCATGACGTCTTCGGGAAAGCCCTCCGGATAAGTGGGCTGGGCCTTGTCGGAAATGATCCCTGCTATTTCCCAGTGACCGATCGTGGAATCCTTGCCTGCCGATACCTCACGGACCCTCGCGTATGAACCGATGGGGGAGGGGATTGATTCCTGGGCATTTTTATATGCTGTGATCCTGGGATCGTTTTCTCCGTCTATTGCGAGGAGTCCCATTTTCGCGAGGTTAGGGAAAGCGTCGTTAGAATATGAGAGAACCGCAGCAAGCGTGTTGCTGCCCTCGTCTCCGAATCTTGCGGCATCAGGTGCTCCGCCGATCCCGAAGCTGTCCAAAACTATCAAAAATATGCGTTTAGCCATAAAGGGACTCCTTAAATACTGTTTATATATTACTTAAGCAATAATACCATTATGAGTATATCTGTGATATAGTTGGCGGGATATATAGAAATGAGTGGAATTATGAGTAAAGAGATAACATTTGCAGATCTGGACCTGTCACCTGAGGTAATGGACTCGTTGAAGAAGATGGGCGTTAAAAGGCCCACGACCATTCAGCAGAAGGCCATCCCCCTCATGATGGACAACATAAGCGTCATTGCCAAAGCGCCTACCGGAACGGGTAAGACGTTTGCCTTCGGGATCCCGATCTTAGAGTATCTTAATATGGATTCGAAGTTCATACAGGCGCTTATTCTCTGCCCGACAAGAGAGCTTGCCCTGCAGATCTCGACAGAGCTCAAGAGCCTTGCAAAATACATCAAGGGATTTAAGGTCACAGCCCTTATCGGAGGCCAGAGCATGCGCCTCCAGACTGAAAGGATCCAGAAAAATCCCCAGATCGTCGTAGCAACTCCGGGCCGCCTTATCGACATGGTCGGAAGAAAGCTTGTAGATATCTCACAGATCTATACTCTGGTTCTCGACGAAGCAGACGAGATGCTGAAGATGGGCTTTATTAATGATATCAGGAGAGTAATGGCGCTGACTCCGAAGGACAAGCAGATCGCTTTATTCTCTGCCACTATGCCAAGAGAAATCCAGAACATCACATGGGAATTCATGTCAGATGCGGCTGAGATCGATGTAATGCCTAAGGCTGAAGACCATCCTGACATTGAGCAGTATGTTGTCGAGTGTCCCGAAAAGGATAAGCTTCAGGCGATCATCAGGATCATGGCAAAGGAAGACTTAAGGAAGACGATAGTCTTCTGCAATACCAAATCCACGACTTCGAAGGTCGGCGAGATGCTCACTCACGCAGGCGTATCAGCAAGAGTCCTTCACGGAGATATCGGCCAGGGTACCAGAAATAAGGTAATGGACCAGTACAGGGCAGACAAGTTCGACGTTCTCGTTGCAACCGACGTTGTTGCAAGAGGTATTGACGTTGATGACATCGAAGCGATATTCAACTACGACATTCCTAAGGAAAATGAACTCTACCTGCACAGGATCGGACGTACCGCGCGTGCCGGAAAGTCAGGCAAGGCGTTCTCTCTCGTCGCATATCTTGACCGTCCCAGAATGGAAGAGATAATCAGGTATACCAAGACAGATCCCAAGCCTTACGAGATCTGACGGTTTTAAATCCGAACTTTTTTGGAAATCAGCTCTGCGCCTTGCGGGGCTTTTTTATTATTCCCTTATAAGTCGTAGGAGTAAGGAATACGATGAGCGGCATGAGCTCCAATCTTCCCGCTATCATGTCGAAGATGAATACCCATTTCGAGACATCAGAGAAAAAACTGTAATTCTGTGTAGGACCTACGAGTGAGAGACCAGGTCCGATGTTATTGAACGTTGCTGCGACAGAAGAGAAGATCGTAACGAGATCATGTCCTTCGAAAGATACGATGAACATCGATATTGCGAAGATGATCAGGTAGATGAAGAAATAAAGTGCAACGGAATGAATGACTTCGCTGTCAACGGTCTTGCCGTCAACGTGGATCTTCTTGACTGTCTTGGGGTGGATATAAGACTGGATCTCTCTTTTTACGGACTTGAACATGATCTGGAATCTTGCAACCTTGATACCGCCGCCGGTAGAGCTTGCACATGCACCGAGGATCATGAGACCCAAGAGCAGGAACTTGGCAACAGAAGGCCAGAGGTCAAAATCCGTTGTGGCAAAACCGGTCGTCGTAATGATGGTAGCCACCTGGAAGAAAGAGTGCCTTAATGATTCGCCGAAGCTGCCGTAAAGACCTCTTACGGAGAAGCAGATGATGGCTGTGACTATGGCGATAACGGCAAGATATACCTTGATCTCGCTCATCTTAAATGCCTTATTTATCTGTTTGGTGGTGAAATAGTAGTAGAAGTTGAAGTTCATGCCGAACAGGATCATGAACACTGCTACGATCACCTGAATGTGCGGAGCATAAGAAGCAAAGCTGTCATTTCTTACGCCGAAGCCGCCCGTACCTGCTGTTCCGAATGCGGAGCATACACTGTCGAAGAAAGGCATGCCGCAGATGGTGAGAACAATGATCTCGGTTACTGTCATTGCCAGATAGATAAGGTAGAGCATCTTTGCAGTGGATCTTACCTTCGGAACGATCTTGCCGACTGTAGGACCGGGGCTCTCTGCACGCATTAAGTTCATGTTGGAGCCGCCCGTCATGGGGACGACTGCCAGAAGGAATACGAGAACGCCCATGCCGCCGATCCAGTGGGTCAGTGAACGCCACAGGAGGGATGTGTGGGACATCGCTTCAACATTTGTCAGGATGCTCGCACCTGTCGTGGAGAAACCTGAAGCTGTCTCGAACATTGCATCCGTGAATGAAGGGATCTCGCCGGTCAGAATGAAAGGGATGCATCCGCCGATACTTAAGACTACCCAGGAAAGAGCAGTTGCAACACAGCCGTCCTTGATAAAGACGGTCATGTTCTTCGGCTTCTTAAACGAGATCAGGTAGCCTGCGATTATATATGCGACAGAGCATGCCACATAAAAGCTAAGGAAAGACCATTCTCCGTAGCAGATACCGCATACTATGGGCAAGACCATAAGGATACCTTCGATGAGAAGGACCTTGCCCAGGATGTAAATGAGCATTTTTATGTTCATCTTAAGATATCCGTCAAAGCGGTAAAGCCTTTATTCTTTGTAACGATCATTACGCTGTCGCCAACCTCAATTGAGTCATTACCGGAAGGGATAATGATCTTGCCTGAGCGGTTGATGAATGCAAGAAGCGTATTGGGCTTGAGCTTCATATCCTTAAGAAGTTTGTCGGTGGCATTGGATTTTTCCATTACCTTGAATTCGATCGCTTCTGCTCTCTCATCGAAAAGGTGATACATGACTTCGACGTTGCTTCCGATCGATGCCTGCTTGGCACGTGCATATGTGATGATGGCTTCAGCCGTTATCTGCTTGGGATAGATAACACTGCCTAAGTCTAAGCGGTTGATAACGTCCGTGAAGCTGATCTTGTTGATCTTCGTTACGGACTTGATGCCCCTTGAGATCTGTCTTGCGAACAGTGAGAGCATGATGTTCTCTTCATCGATACCTGTCATTGCGACAACGGAGTCGACATCCCTGATGCCTGTCTCTTCGAGGAGAGCTTCATTGATACCATCACCGTTGATGATGGTAGCCTTAGGAAGGAGCTCGCTTAATTCATCGCAGCGCTTTGCATCCTTCTCGATGATCTTTACGTCGATACCGGTCTTGATCAGCTGGTCGGCAAGATAGAATGCGGACTTTCCGCCGCCGATCATGATCGTGCTCCTTACGGAGTTTGTCTTAAAGCCGATGGACTTAAGGAACGAATAGCATTCTTTTCTGGTGGCAACGAATGAGATGATGTCGCCTGCAGAGAGCTCGAATGCACCGTTAGGGATGGTTACCTCATCGCCTCTTTCGACGCCGACGATAAGGATGTTGTTGGTGATATTGCTTCCCAGATAAGCAACTGTCTTGCCGTCAAGAACGTTGCCATCAGGGATCTTGATCTTAACGATCTCTGCGCTTCCGTGCGCGAAAGAGTTGATCGAAAGAGCCGCAGGGAGAAAGAGAATGCGGGCAGCTTCGACAGCTGCTTCGTATTCCGGATTGATGATCATCTCAAGACTTAACTTGGATCTTAAGTAAGGGATCTCCTTGCCGTAGTCAGGATTTCTTACACGCGCGATCGTTGCAAGATTCTTGTTGAACTGCTTGGCGATCGTGCAGCAGAGGAGGTTCAGCTCGTCAGATTCCGTAACGGAAATGAAGAGGTCAGCTGATGCGACACCTGCTTCCTCAAGTACTCCGTGGCTTGCACCGTTGCCGATGATGCCCATGCAGTCGCACAGGTTTGCAAGCTCAGTCAGGCGGTTAACGTTCTTATCGATGATGACAAGATCGTGGCCTTCTTCAGCGAGTCTGTTTACAAGCGTATCACCGACTTTGCCGGCGCCTACTACGATGATCTTCAATCCTCTTTTACTCATAAGCTTTAAATCCCGAATAACTCTTTGACTGCGTCTTTCTTAACTTCAGCACCGATAACGACGATCTTGCCTGTTACGTCTGAAGCGCCTGTTCTGACCTCGACCTCTTCAGGTACGAAGTCGAAATGGATCCATGATCCGTCTTCGCCGGCAACGATACCCTTTGAACGGAGGATCATGCCGTACTTTTCTGTATCATCCAATGCCTTGAGGGCATCTTCGATCTGAGCCTTAGTGAACTTCTTTGATGTCTCGAATCCGATGGAATCGAAGACTTCGTCTGCGTGGTGATCATGATGGTGATGGTGATGTTCATGCTCATCGTGATCATCATCGTCATGGTCGTGGTGGTGATGATGGTGCTCGTGCTCGTCGTCATCATCGTCATCGTCGTCGTGATCATGGTGATGATGCTTGCATTCTTCGCACTCGCAGTCCTCACCATGCTCGTGGTGATGGTGTGCGTGCTCTAATTCATGCTGCTCTGCTTCGAGGAGCGCTGCTGCCATATCAGCTGCAGTGAGGGGCTCTTCGATAGCCTTGAGGATCTGTACTCCGGAGAGGTCATCCCAGGGTGTGGTGATGATCTGTGAGTGGTCATTGATCTCACGGATGAGAGCGATTGCCTGATCGAGCTTATCCTGTGCAATGTTGCCTGTACGGCTTAAGATGATCGTTCCTGCGTACTTGATCTGGTTCTCGTAGAATTCCTTGAAGTTCTTGAGATAAATGCGGCACTTGGAAGCGTCGATAACCGTAACCGTTCCGCAGATATCCGTTCCTTCAACGCGCTTAACTGCGGCAACTACGTCTGAGAGCTTGCCTACGCCGGAAGGTTCGATGAGGATCCTGTCGGGAGCAAACTGTTCGATTACGTCCTTCAAAGCTGTGCCGAAGTCGCCTACGAGGCTGCAGCAGATGCATCCGGAATTCATCTCGGTGATGTTGATGCCGGACTCCTTAAGGAAGCCGCCGTCGATGCCGATCTGACCGAACTCGTTCTCGATGAGCACGAGTTTCTGGCCGTTGTATCCGTCAGCAATAAGCTTCTTGATCAGTGTTGTCTTGCCTGCTCCCAGAAATCCTGAGAAGATGTCTACTTTTGTCATGAAAATGCCTCTTTTCTATTTGTCAGTTGAAATAAATAACTTCGTTGTCGGGCTTGCTCGTTATTGCGTAATCCTCAACGGTAAGGCAAGGTACGTTGACTTTGCCGCCCTGTCCGTCGTCGTCCTCGAAATACCTGACCTGGCCTGTAACCTTAAGCCACTGGCCGGCAGGGAAGTTGGACTTGAATTCGTAGAAACAGAGAACGCCCATCATCTGGATGTCGGCAGCACAGCACGTATATGCCTGTCTCTGAAGGACGAATGCGCGGCCGTTGAATTCCCTTAAAATGACAGCCTGTCCGATGAGGCTGATCCTCTTGCCGTTATAGCGGTTCATGTTATCCATGGCATCCGTGTAGAACAGGCCGAAGTCCTCTGCTGCGATGTGGCAAGGGTTCTGGTTAAGGTCAAAGGGGAGGTGGTCTTCGATCCTGATGATCTTGTTGTCCTCACCGAGGAAATTGATGCTCATGCCGGGGTTGACTGCCTTGACTGAGCCTCTGAGCTTAGGAAGATTATCGTTCTCTTCGTCTACCCTGTTGAATATGACCGTATCGCCGTATCTGAAATAGTCGGCGAACAATGTCTGCATGTTCTTGAAATAATTGCCGTATGTGGAAGCGTCGATAACGACTACTGCTGCAGCAAGTGCCCAGCGCTCAGGTACGTCGACCTTCTCGAAAAACTCGGCAGGTGACACGGAACCGTTCCATTCGATGAAAACGACACCGGGCTTGTACTTCTTCTCGATGTCAAAGGTCATTTCCTTGTCAACATCGTCAGTGTCGCAGTTGATGATAACGGGGGAAGCGCCCTCGTAGTTCTCCTGCTTATATTCCTCTTCACCTTCTTCGGTGTTGATTACGACAACCTTGCGGTTCTTAAAGTTCTCGCCGCCGATCCAGGAGCAGATAACGGAAGTTTTTCCGCTGTCCAGGAATCCGGTGAAAAAATATACAAGACAATCATCCATAAATAGTGCACCTCATTTAACAGATAATATTTTGTCCCTGATTTGTTATTATTTCAAGCAAGAAAAAGTATAAAATCAATTATCGGTAATTCTCAAAATTAGGAGTTTTAATGAAATCGGTCAAGATCGGTAACATAAATATAGAAAACCCGATATGCCTTTCGCCAATGGCGGGCTTTTCGAGCCTGCCGTTCAGGATCATATGCAACGAGATGGGCGCGGCGTACAGCCCGACTGAACTCGTAAGCGCGAGATCAATCCGCTATAACGGCATAGACAAGAGCCTGCGCTATATGAGGATCGCCCCTGAGGAAGAGAAGATCACCGCAATCCAGCTCTTCGGAAGCGAGCCTGAGGATTTCGAAGCTGCCATAGAGACCATACTCTCGACGCCTGTCCTGAAAGAAGTCTCCATCATCGACATAAATATGGGATGTCCAGTTCCGAAGGTCGTAAAAACAGGCTCCGGAAGCGCCCTGATGGAGGATCCGAAGAGGGCCGCAGCGATCGTCTCGGCATGCAAAAAGAAAATAGCTGAGCTTTGCCTCAATGTTCCCGTGACTGTGAAAACCCGAATCGGATACAATTCCGAAGACAAGGGGAAACCGGAATTTGCGAAAGCCCTGGCAGACGCAGGTTGTGATATGATCTGTGTCCATGGAAGGACCAGGATCCAGATGTATCACGGCGAGAGCTCAAATGAGGCAATTGCCGTAATGCGTGAAGCCGTAAGGGGCTATAACATCCCGTTCTTTGCGAACGGCGACATAACGGATGTAAAGTCCGCCAAAAAGATCATCGAAGATACCGGATGTGACGGCATCATGATCGGCAGGGCGGCAAGAGGCAACCCCTGGATCTTTGAGCAGGTGACAGCCGGACTGTCAGGACGTGACATTCCTGATCTTCCGGGCGTCCAAGACAGAAAGCTCATGCTTATGCGCGAACTCGAAGGAAGACTTAAATATCTTCCTGAAGACGTTGCGGTAAGGGAATTTAGAAGCGTGATGCCTTTTTACATCAAGGGGCTTCCGGGATCTGCACAGATCAAGGTCAAGCTCTGCAGCTGCAACAAGGCGGACGAAGTGAAGGAGATATTGGGAATTGACTAATATTGTGGTTACGGTAATAGCTGTTCTGGCCGGAGCGCTCATGTGTTTCGAAGGCTACAAGCTGTTCAGATTAAGCCTCGGCATCGCCGGAGGAGTCGCAGGATTCATCCTCGGAAGACTCATTATCAGCATGACGAACAATATGGGTCTGTCCTGGAACATGGTCGGCAAAACGGTCGTCCTTCTCCTGTTTACGATAGGTCTTGCGATCCTCGCGTTCACGCTTTACATGAAGGCCCTGATCGCCATAACCACGATCGTCTGCGCCTTCTGGTTCTACGAAGATTTCAGCTTCCTTTTCTTGAAGGTCCAAAACACCGGCCTGAGGTTCCTTATGACCTACGGAGTCGGTCTGGTAGTCGGTGCCATAATCGGAGTAATCGTCTACTATGCCCAGAAATGGACGATCAGCCTATTCACGTCTTATGTCGGCGCAAAGGTAATATCCGCGGTGCTCGCGCCCATTATCTGGTCTTCCGTCTCATCAGGAGAATACACCGGAATTCTCGAGCAGAGAGTGCTTGGTGAGGACATTGCAATGAGCTATACGTTGATACGCACGCTGGTACTTGTGGCATTTTGCGCAGCCGGTTTTGCAATTCAACTGAAAACATCAAGAAAATAGTATAAAAAATGATTTGACCAAAGACACTCGGCTTGTTAAAATTTGGCTGGATACATATTTACGAATCTGCATCCGGAACAATTAATTACGACAATTTTCTTAATCTATCCCTTATTCCATGTCGAGGGCTTTCCGATTTAACGGGAAGCCCTCGGCGTGTTATAGGGAATATTTTATTGGTTTGTGACTCCGGTTTTTCGAAAAGTCACAGTATTCTTCAGCAACTCGAACTCTGGAATTTTTGGAATACCTGACTTAAAAATCTTTAATTTACTTGATTGATCGGCTTCCCAGACAGGAATGCCTTGAGGTTCCCGGCGGCCATGTCGATCAGGCGGATCCTGGTCTCTACAGGAGTCCATGCGATGTGGGGAGTGATCACGCAGTTGGGAGCACCGAGAAGAGGGTTATCGGGAAGCATCGGTTCGACGCATACGACATCGCACCCGTAACCGCCCAAAAGCCCGCTGTCCAATGCTTTGCGGACTGCCGCCTCATTTACGACGGGGCCTCTTGCGCAGTTGATAAGGATGCTTCCGCGCTTAAAAAGCTTCAGGGAATTCTCATTGATGATCTCTCTTGTATCATCTGTTAAGGGGCAGTGGAGGGATACTACATCAGCATTCTTTATGCCGTCTTCAAGCTCCACGCATCTTACCGTGCAGGTGCCGATCTCTGCCAGATTTCCGATGAGGGATTTTTTGTGCGGAGTAGCCGTTACATACATGCCGAAGGAAGATGCCATCTGGGCTACTCTTTGGCCGATCTTGCCAAGGCCGATTATGTGAAGGGTCTTGCCGGCAAGCTCGGTCAGGGGCGACTTGAAATAGCAGAACTGAGGGCACTTGCACCATTCGCCGTCCATTACGGAAGCTGTGTGAAGCCCTACGAGGTTTGTAAGTTCCAGAAGGAGAGCCATGGTCATCTGGGCTGTCGCGAAAGTCGCATATTCAGGGACATTCGTGACTATGACACCGTGCTCTCTTGCGGCCTCTAAGTCGACCACGTTGTAGCCGGTCGCGAGGACGCCGATGTATTTGAGATCAGGGAGCTTTTCGAAAGCTTCCCTGTCGAAGACGGTTTTGTTTGTGATAGCGCATTCCGCGCCCTGCATTCTCTCTATAAGCTGGTCTTTGGACGTTATGTCGTAAGCAATGACTTCGCCTAAGTTTTCCAGAGCTCCCCAGGTAATGTCGCCCGGATTGGCTGCCGAGCCGTCAAGGATCACTATCTTCATTAATATTTCCTCCACACTAATTTCACTAATTGTAGCAATAAAAATCCCAATAAGAGTGTTAATGTTATATCAGAAATCCTGAGTAAAAGGCGGACTGAAAGCGTATGTACATCATCTGTTACGGCAAATCTCCCAAAGCGCTGGAGACAGGAAAGAAGCTTATAGACGATATCGGAGGCAGATATGTTTCCGGCACTGAGCTCCTGACCGGAAGCTTTGTCGTATCACAGGGCGAGATCAACTGCGCCGTCGTAATGATCCTTCCCCTGGAAGCTGCCATTAAGGCAATGGAGGAGACTGCCACGGATAAGATGCGCGGCCTTCCCGTGATCGCGGTATCTCCCGAAGGCAGATATGCAGCGATCTTAAGACGCGGCAACAAGCCTTACGACAAGGGCTGTGATGATGTCTATGCCGCCATCGTAAAGTCACTCGGTTCGTTCTGTTTTTCAAGCTTTGAGGGCAAGGCGGGAATCACGGGCGACCTTACAAACCTCGTCTCGCGTTACGGCATGGCAGTCAACGATGAAGAGGTTTTCGCCAAGGTAAATGAGAAGATCAGGTCAGGTGAGAAGGTCGATATCTATACGGATCTTCCCATCGTTTTCGCTGATCCCGTCATCGATCCCATGACCTATTCGCTCCACACATACCCCTACGATCTGAGAGAGGATTTCATCAAGCAGTATAAGGCTGCAAAGAGGGGGATCTCCGAGTCTGCGGTATTCATAACATGCACATATCTGGGCGATGAGGAGGACAAGAATAATCTCATTCTCGTTCCGAAGATCTTAAGCCTCGGCATGGAGATCAAGACAAAGACCGATCCCGGTTACTGCCGTCCCGCGATCAGGAAATCGCTCATGAATCACCTGCTTAATCCGCTCGCGGTTGCAAAGGTCGCTGCCGCATATTCTGCAAGGGAGAGCGAGATCATAACGGGCATTGCCGAAGAGCTCGGTTCAGAGGTCGTATCCTTTGAATCCGATAAGATCTCGAAAACAAAGATCCCCATGGAGATGACCTTCTCGCCGGAAAAGAAGAATGACCAGGCGACGGCTCTGGCGCTTCTCGGAAGCCAGGAAGGCACCATCCTCATCAGAAGATCGTCTTCTGCGCAGGGCCTGGTATTTTCCGTGGCAGTAAGCAGGAGCAGCATCCTTTTGCCTTAATTAAGAGAAAAGTACGATATAATGGTTATATGCGGCCTTATGCCGCGCGGAAAAGTTATTAACGACTTAACTATATTAGATTTGAATAAGGTTTGGAGGTAAGAAGAAATGATGAGAATCGAAGGAAATAAGCTCGTTGCTTTGTTGATCTCTGCCGGCATGGCAACAACATTCCTTGCTGCCTGCTCGATCAATACCGACAAATTGGGGGAAGGAATTTCTGAGCTCGGCAACGCTTTTGTGACCGAGAGTGAGACGGAAGCAACTGTCAGTGAGACGACAGAGGCTCCGACAGAGCTTACTACAACAACTGTTACAGAGGAGACAACAGAGGCAGTTCCGACTGTTTCCGCAACGCCTTCTCCGACGCCGCTCCCTCAGCGTGTTGATTTCTCGAATGTTACGGACATCGATCTTAACGATACTTTCACAGTATCCTCAGAGGCGTTCTCCGAGAGCTCTTTTGCTGACGGCACAGAGATCCTTCTGGCTAAGTTCGAAGGCACCAGATTTGTCGTAACAAAGGCAACCAACGAGACTGTCATGAAGTCAGTAAACCTGATCATCGACGGCTTCTACAATGAGGCTGCCGGCGCATACAACAGGGTATATTCCAAGGCTAAGGCAGAATACGACCTTAAGCGCTCCATCGAGGCTCCTTATAATGTTCTCGTTGATTTCCAGTACACGACAAACGGACGTGCGCTGTCCGTCCTCATGGTCTATGAGGTATCAGGCGGTGAAGCTGAAAAGACTACGGTCGTTGACTTTGCAAGCTTTGACATGCTCTCTGGCCAGTACATTACATTCAACAGCACATGCAAGGATCCGAAGGGCTTGGAGAGCGCTTTGAGAGCAGGCCTTGCCAACTCTCTTAAGATCCAGCCCAAGCCAGCAGAGACTGAGGCTTCAGCTGCTGCTGCCGAGACAACGGAAACAACGGCAGCGCAGACTCCGGCAACGCCCGAAGCTGATGATTTTGATGCTATCTACCTCGCACCCGGACCTTCCACGACAGATAATGCAAGGAACTCGTTTGCAACACTCTACGGCGTAGCCGGCGGACAGGTCTACAGCACTGTTATCGACATGAATGCTTATGCGGGTTTTCTTAACCGTTACGGAACATCACTCTATATCGCATAAACACATTGCATAAAAACATCTTAAATCCATTGAACATATGCACGGAACGAGATTGAAGTTCCGTGCATTGTGTTATAAAATGCTTCAATGTAAAAATCAAAAAATATTAAGAGAGGATATGGGGATGAAAAGAAACAGACTGACAGCTTTGTTGCTTGCGTCGGTTATTACGGCAGGTGCCGTTGCTTCCTGCAATTCCACCATAGTATCCGATGGTTCCGAATCCGTTACTGAGACGACCACTGCGAGCACGACAGCTGCTCCCACGCCGACGGATGTACCGCCTGATCTCGAAGGCTTCAAGGAGCTGACGGTAGCCGACGTCACCGATAAGGACGACGGCAAGATCACGATCTATGCACACAATTCGGAGTTCATCGGACTTGTCGAAAAGTATGTCGGACTCACTTCCGAAGAATACGATCTGGTCGAGGTATCCAACAACAATAACGGATATCAGGAGAAGCTCGATGCCGTTCTCTCAGACGGCAACAACGCTCCTGACATCTTCACCTGTGATGCCGCTTATGCCAGAAAATACTTGGCTTCAGACAACACGATCGCCGTAAACGATCTCGGTATCGATTATGCCGAGTGCAAGAATATGTTTAACTACACGCTGAGGTTCGCAAGCGATGACGACAACGTCATCAAGGGTCTCTCCTGGAAGGCAACACCTTGCGGCGTTTTTTATGAGAGAACGGTTGCCGAGCAGTATCTGGGAACATCTGATCCCAATGAGCTTGCTGCATCTTTCGCGACATGGGACAAGGTAATGGAATCAGCCAGAAAGGTAGATTCCGCTTCAGGCGGCAAGGTCAAACTCTTCGGCGGCTTTACGGAAGTTTTCGAGCCTTATGTCAGCACCAAGGGCGGCAAGTGGATCATGGACGGAAAGATCAATTACGATCCTACGGTTGAAGATTTCTTCGAATATGCGAAGACCCTCTATTCCGATAATCTCACTTTCAAGGCAGAGCAGTGGTCAAAGCCCTGGACGGCAAAGATGTCCGACATGTCAGTCGTCTCTTACTGGGGTTCTCTGCAGTTCGCGAAATATCAGCTGGCGCTTAATCCGGGCGAGGGAACGACCGTAAATCCCACTTCCGGTGACTGGGGCCTTACGACAGCTCCCGTTGATTACTACAGCGGCGGAACATGGGTAATGGCATCCAAGTACTGCGACAAGAAGGCAACTTCCGGTGACATCATAAGAGCCATCTGCATCAATGAGGAGAACCAGAAGGACATGCTCGGAAACGGTGAGTTTGTCAACAACATCAAGCTCATTACCGCTGCGGCTTCTGACGACAAGTTCGCGTATGAATGGCTCGGCGGGCAGAACCCTTATCCGGTGCTTCTTAACGCTGCCAAGAATGCCGATGCGTCTTATGTGGTCACGGGCGAGGATGATTTCAACAAGACCTATAAGGCCGTTGTCGGAACCTATGCCGAAGGCTCGTTCAAGACTGTGAAGGATGCCAAGGAGGCGTTCGAAAAGCAGCTCAAAGAGGACGGAGTCTTGGAGTAGGCTTACGGCAATCGATATTAGATCTATAAGGCGGTGCTGCTTCTGCGGCACCGCCTTTTTCTTTGAAGCGGCTTCCTCCGGCGAAGCGATGAGGGGAGCTGACGGCTGAAAATTGCAAGGCCTTAAATCGTGCTCTTTTCGCGTCCTGAAACGTACGATTGGAGGTCTTGCAAGGAGCAAAGGGGCAGATCGTACTCTTTTGAGGGCGAAAAAGGTACGATCTGAAGCCTTGCGGATCCAGGTCCGCTGCATACCCAAAACCAAGCGGGAAGGAGGGTTATAAATCTCCCACATAAATATGACATAAGACATAGAATGTTTATATTTGTTTTGTTTAAAACGCATTTTGGATAGTGTAAAATGGTTAGGTCTTTATTAATAAAAATGCGGAGGCAAACTAACATGAAATTCGGGCATTTCGATGACTTAAGAAAAGAATACGTCATTAACACTCCAAGAACACCTTATCCCTGGATCAATTACCTGGGAAATCAGGGATTCTTCTCATTGATCTCAAACACTGCAGGCGGCTACAGCTTCTACATGGACGCGAGACTCAGAAGAATCACACGTTACCGTTACAACAACGTACCTTTGGATATGGGCGGCCGTTATTTCTACATCAACGACAACGGCACGATCTGGAATCCCGGCTGGTCTCCGGTAAAGACCGAACTCGACGAATATGAGTGCCGCCACGGTATGGGCTACACCATCATCAAGGGTAAGAAGAACGGCCTTAAGGCTGAAGTTACATTCTTCGTTCCCCAGAACTACGACGGTGAAGTTCAGCAGGTAGTACTTACAAACGAAGGCTCAGAAGCAAAGAGCTTCTCCATTTTCTCGATCGCTGAATGGTGTCTCTGGGATGCTCAGGATGACTGCACAAACTTCCAGAGAAACTTCTCCACAGGCCGTGTTGAGATCGAAGGTTCTACAATCTATCATGTAACAGAGTACAGGGACAGACGTAATCACTACGCATTCTACACAGTAAATGACGAGATCGACGGCTATGATACAGACCGCGACTCATTCCTCGGAAGCATCTATAACGGCTGGGACAACCCGGAGACAGTTAAGGCAGACAAGCCCGCAAACTCTTTTGCAGACGGCTGGTCACCTGTAGCTTCTCATTATAAGAAGGTTACTTTGGCACCCGGCGAATCCAAGACATTGATCTACATCTTAGGCTATGCTGAGAATCCTCAGGACAAGAAGTTCGCAGCTGAGAAGCCTGCTAACCTCCTTACAAGAGAGACATGGGTCCTCAACAAGGAGAAGGCTTATGCCATGATCGACAAGTACAACACACCTGAGAAGGTTGCTGCAGGTCTTGAAGAACTCCGCACAACCTGGGACAACCTCCTCTCGATCTTTAAGGTCGACACACCTGATGACAAGGTCAACCGCATGGTCAACATCTGGAACCAGTATCAGTGCATGGTTACATTCAACCTTTCACGTTCTGCTTCCTACTTCGAATCCGGAATCGGCAGAGGCATGGGCTTCAGAGATTCCAACCAGGATATCCTGGGATTTGTACACCAGATCCCTGAGCGTGCAAGAGAAAGACTCATCGACATCGCTTCCACACAGCTTTCTGACGGCGGATGCTATCACCAGTACCAGCCTCTCACAAAGAAGGGCAATGCAGATATCGGTGGCGACTTCTCCGATGACCCGCTCTGGATGATCCTTTCTGTTGCAGCTTATATCAAGGAGACAGGCGACTGGGGTATCCTCGATGCCAACGTTCCTTTCGATGACGATCCGGACGGAAAGCACACAATGCTCGAGCACTTGGACGTTTCCTTCTATCACATCGTTAACAATTTGGGACCTCACGGACTTCCTCTCGCAATGCGTGCAGACTGGAATGACTGTATCAACCTCTCATGCTTCTCCGACACACCCGGTGAGTCTTTCCAGACATACACCAACCCTAAGTTCAAGGCAGAGGGCGGCTATTCAAAGGTTGCAGAGTCCGCATTCGTTGCAGCTCTCTTCACATACACAGGTCCTGCTTATGTCGGTATCTTAGAGCACCTTGGCAAGGCTGATGAGGCTGCCAAGGCTCAGGCTGAGATCGACAAGATGAAGAAGAATACAATGGAATCCGCTTTCGACGGCGACTGGTTCATCAGAGCTTATGACGCTAACGGAGAGAAGATGGGTTCCAAGGAATGCGAAGAGGGTAAGATCTTCATCGAGCCCCAGGGCTTCGCAGTCATGTCTGAGATCGGTAAGGATGTCGGCGCTGACATCAAGACACTGAACTCCATCGACAAGTATCTCAACTGCGAGTTCGGCTTGGTTCTCAACAACCCTGCATTCACTAAGTACTACATCCAGTACGGTGAGATCTCCACATATCCGGGCGGATACAAGGAGAACGCAGGTATCTTCACACACAACAATGCATGGATTATCTGCGCAGAGGCTTATGCCGGCAGAGGAGACAAGGCTTTCGAGTACTATTCAAAGATCGCTCCTGCATTCACAGAAGAGACATCTGATATCCATAAGACAGAACCTTATGTTTACGGCCAGATGATCGGCGGTAAGGATGCCAAGAACTTCGGTCAGGGCAAGAACTCCTGGCTCACAGGTACGGCAGCTTGGAACATGGTTGCTATCTCCCAGTACATCCTGGGCGTTAAGCCTGAGTTCGACGGCCTTAGAGTCGATCCTTCCATCCCTGCAGCTTGGGACGGATTTACGGCTACACGTCAGTTCAGAGGTGATACATATGAGATCACTATCAAGAATCCTGATCACGTTAACAAGGGCGTTAAGTCACTCACGGTAGACGGCGCTGCAGTTGACGGCTGCATCGTTCCTGTAGCAGGCGACGGCAAGACACATAAGGTCGAGGTAGTGCTTGGCTAATATCGATTTTTGAGTCGGTAAATTTATGTCAGATTAAGCAAGACCCCGTGGTTATTTGACCGTGGGGTTCCTTGCTGAAAATAGAAACAAAAAAACATTATATTCTCGTGGAGGATCCGCATGGGTTACATTGGTGAAAAGGCAAGAGGAGAAAGACTTCCCGCAAAAGAACTTTTATTGGACAAGTTCGGTGATACTATCGTGGCAGGAGGCGTCTCAGCCCAGTATGTCCGTTTTGGCAAGAATCCTGTCGTTATCGGTATTTCCGGTCTTAAGTTCGACAGCATGGCAGTAAACATCTTAGCTTCGGACGATGTTATTTTCGAGCAGTTTACAAGCCTTATCAACGAAGGATACAGCATCCTTATCGTAAGAAACGAAGACGATTTCAGAGCATTCACCGAGAAGGACGGAAACCTCGCTGAAGCAAAGCTTGACGAAGCAGCTCTGGGCAGATGCGCAGAGCTCATCAAGAGTACGGATACATGGGGCGGAAAGCTTGCTACGAACGGCGAGCTCACTTTCGATCCTTCCACGCCTTCACCCGGACCTCACTACTATACAAACATGCTCATCGGTAACCGTATCGACTTCGACTTCCCGTTGCAGTCAACACCTAAGAGCACGGTAGACAGCCTGGGCGGCGGTTCATTCAGATCACATGCCGACACACAGGTTCTCGCAACCAGATGGGACTATCTCCCTGAGGAGAACGGTTTCCCTGCAAACAGACAGTTCTATCTTATTGAGAACGGCAAGAAGATCTTCTGGTCAGGCGACGCGATCGCAGAAGGCCTTAAGACAGTACGTACGACACATTCGCAGAACAGGACGATCATCTCCTATGAACTCGAGTGCGGTCTCAAGATCAAGAGAACCATCTTCATCGTTCCCCAGAGAAAGGGTCTTCCCGTAGCCTGCGAAGCACAGCTGATCGACATTGAGAACACGACATCCGAGGACAAGGACTTAAGAGTCGTCTGCACAGGTATGTTCGGCACAAAGCAGACACACGCCCTTTCAGAGGACGTCATCTTCACTACAGTTGTCGGCGAGTCACAGGTATTCTTCGATGAGAATAACGACATCCGTGCTGTAAGCGCAGACCCGAACCCCAAGTGGACAAAGGGCGACATCAGATTCAACGAGACAGTGGTACACGCTGACGACGGAGATTTCTTCCCTGATCAGTACAGCGTAAGATATGCGGATTTCGTCGGTTCAGGAAGCCTTGCTAACCCTGAATTCATTTATCCTCTCGCATCCAGACCTTCGAGAAAGGGTCCGGGATTCTTTGCCACATCCACACCTTTCACGGTCAAGGCAAACGGCGCTGTCCGTGTTGATAACATCACATGCCTTTCTTCCGACTGCGTAAACGAGAACTTTGTAGTCGATAAGACACCTGCTGAAGAAGCAGAGGCAGTAGCAAACTACATCAAGGACCCTGCAAACCTTGCAAAGGACCTCCAGGACGTTATCGACTTCACAGGCAAGTATGCGGGCTACATGAAGATCGAGCACGATGATCAGGACTTCGAAGCTTATGTAAACAACAACCTTCCTTTCCAGGTCTTCTATCAGACATTCGTATCCAGATCTCTTGACTGGACACAGAAGGGTTATAGAGAGATCGGCTTCAGAGAGATCCAGGACATCTTCGCTTCCATGTACTATTTCGCAGGCATGGGCAATACTGAATTCGTTAAGAAGATGCTCGCAGGTTGGATCGAAAACGTTTACGAAGACGGTTACACAAACCACAACTTCTACTGGATCGGAAAAGAGCCCGGCTGGTGGTCAGATGACGGCCTCTGGCTCTTGCAGGCATTAGACAGATATCTTGGCCTTACAGACGATTATGCATTCCTCGAAGAGGAGTTCGTAATGGCTGGCACCAAGGAAAAGAAGACAGATGCAGGCGTTAAGAGAAAGCTCAAGGATACGATCAAGGCGATCCTCATGTACAGCGGCAGGATCTCTTTAGGTAAGCACGGCATCCCGCTTATCGACCGTGCTGACTGGAATGACTGCTTGAGAGTCGATCCTGACTGTATCTCCGGCAAGGATAAGGTAGCTGAATATAAGGAGCAGCTCGCTGCGGCAGGAAAGGCTTACGGCGAAGTTCCTTACGATTCCGAATTCTCCGAATCCGTCATGAACGGCTTCCTTCTTAAGGTTGCATTGGACGCTGCTGAGACGATGTTCAGAAAGATCGGAGATCCCGCTGCTGACGACATGAAGCAGCTCTCTGACAAGCTCGCAGCTAACCTTCGTGAGTACTGCTGGAAGGATGACTTCTATTGCAGAGTGCTCTTCAACAGAAAAGACAGGACCGACATCTCTTATCTCGGTGCAAAGGGCGACGGCCTCGCAGTAGAAGAGGGCCATCCCGGCACATACTTCCTCAACAGCTTCTCCTGGTCACTCCTGGCCGGTGTTGCTTCAGAGGATGAGATCAGCACGATGCTCGATTCACTTGATAAATATCTGAAGACACCTTACGGCTTCAGACTCTGCTCTACGGTTGATTATCCGAGGATCGCTCCGAAGATCGACGTAGCGCTCTACTATCCGGGCGACCGTGAGAACGGCGGCGTATTCAAGCACGCAAACATGATGGCATGCTCTGCTATGCTCGGCGCAGCAAAGACGGTTAAGAACGAGGCGTTAGCTTCCAGACTTGCTGATACGGCTTATTGGATCATCGACAAGATCTTACCGTTCAACACGATGAAGTCACCCTTCGTTACATGCGGCAACCCCAGATGGTGCACACAGTACAACAACAGCCAGACGGGCGAGAATATCGGACCTACACTTTCCGGTACTTCAACATGGCTCCTTCTCTCACTCTTCCAGTGCTTCGGCGTTGAGTTTACGAGCGAGGGCTTAAGAGTAGAGCCTATCCTCAGACAGACCGACAGAAGACTTGACGTTAAGGTCTCTTCCTGCGGAACGACTTATGATATCCACATCACAAAGCCTGAGGGCTTCATCCGTGCTCAGGACGGTATCAAGGTCACATTGGACGGTGCGGCAGTAGAGGGAACATTGCTCCCTGTTCTGACCGACGGCCTGACACACAGCGTAGAGATCTCTTTCTGATCACAGGATATTAACCGGAGGTAATGGGGAAATGCCTTTCTCGAGCGTCTTTTTATCAGAGATCGTAAAAGCCTATAACTTAGAGGTCGTTTACGATTCAGGCGATATTGAATCCAGAAGGATCTGCGTAGCCGACGTCACCAGACCCGGCCTGCAGCTCGCCGGATACTACGATCATTTTGGTCCTGACAGAATCCAGATGATCGGTAACATGGAGCATGCATACTTGGACAACCTCTCTCCCGAAGAGAGGGCCAAGTCTGTTTCCGCGCTGTTCGAAAAGAACATTCCTGCTCTTATCGTTACCCGTGACCACAAGGTCCACAAGGAGATCTTAGATGCTGCAAGAAAGTATCAGACTCCGGTATTAAGGACATCACAGGCCACATCTGATTTCTCGTCAGAGCTCGTCAAATACCTTAAGATGGAGCTTGCTCCGCGTGTTTCGATGCACGGCGTTCTCGTCGAGGTAAACGGTGAAGGTATCCTCATCTTAGGTGAGTCCGGCGTAGGTAAATCAGAGACTGCTCTCGAGATCGTAAAGAGAGGTCACAGACTCATTGCCGACGACCAGATCGAGATCCGCAAAGTGTCTGAGACAACGCTTCTGGGAAGAGCTCCCGACGTTATCAAGCATCTTATCGAGATCCGCGGCATCGGTATCTTAGACGTTAAGGAACTTTACGGTGTATCTGCCGTTAAGCAGCAGGAGAACATCGATTTCGTTATCAATCTGGAACTCTGGGATGAGAAGAAGACATACGACAGATTAGGCCTTACGGAGGAGACCACGGACATCCTCGGCATCAAGGTTCCTTCAGTCACCATCCCCGTAGGACCCGGACGTAACCTCGCGATCATCGTTGAGGCTGCTGCGATCAACTACAGAGTCAAGAAGATGGGTTATAACGCTGCTCAGGATCTCGTATCCAGAGTATTCCCCGGAAAGTCTTTGGATGGCTGATATCGACATATTGGAAAACGTCCCGCTTGCGGGATATTCAACATTCAGATGCGGCGGCCCGGCAAAGTTTTTCGCTGAGCCGGCGACAGGTGATGAAGTCGCAAGATTATTCAGACTGGCAGGAGAAATGAACTGGGACGTATTCGTCCTGGGCAACGGTTCCAACTGCCTTATCTCCGACGAAGGTTTTGACGGCCTTGTAATAAGGATCGGCAAGAACATGAGCGGGATTACTTCTGAACAGCTTGAAGACGGCAGGGTAAGGATAACCTGCGGTGCAGGCCTGCCATTTGCCAGATTCGGAAATTACTGCACGGAATTATCGCTTACTGGAGCCGAGTTCGCATGCGGCATCCCCGGTTCATGCGGCGGCGCTGTTTTCATGAATGCCGGCGCGTACGGCGGAGAGACTAAAGATTTCGTTACGAAAGTCACATATTGGGATGGAGAAGCTGTCAGAATTATCGATGGCAGCGAATGCAATTTCGGTTACAGGACCAGCCTTTTTGAAAAGCTAGCCCGCGAAGGAAAGACTGCAGTCATATTAGGCTTTGAGGCCGTTCTTCCTAAGGGCAGCAAGGAAGAGATAACGGCGCTTGTAGACGATCTCCGCAAGAGGAGGACCGCCAGCCAGCCTCTGGATGTTCCTTCTGCAGGCTCCACGTTCAAGAGACCCGAAGGTTATTTTGCCGCAAAGCTGATTGAAGATGCCGGCCTTAAGGGATTTGCCCTTGATGATTCAGGCGCGCAGGTATCTCCGAAGCATGCGGGATTTGTTGTTAATAACGGAGGCACAGCCAGCGCCTCCGATGTCATGAGACTTATAGATTATGTGGTGGAAAAAGTATTCGAGAATTCAGGTGTCAGACTTGAAAAAGAAGTGAGACTGGTAGGTAACTTCGGAGGCTAAAGATGGAACTGTTATTTCTGACTGGAATGAGCGGTGCAGGAAAGAGTGCCGCTGTCAGGTATTTGGAAGACTGCGGATATTTCTGCATGGACAATGTCCCGCCCTATGTTTTGCCGGACCTTGTAAAGAGCTTCTTCAGAGGCAGGAACGGCGAGGGTTTCTCGACGCCGAAGCTCGCTTTTGTCGTTGACATAAGATCCCAGGAATATCTGGACGGCTTTGACGAGGCATTGGCCCTCATCGATGAAGAGGTGGGATGCCCTTATAAGGTCATTTTCCTTGAGGCATCAGACCAGGTCCTTATCAGCAGATATCAGCAGACAAGAAGAAAGCACCCTCTTGCAACAAAGAAGGGTTCCCTTACCGAGGCACTTGCCGAAGAGCGCAAGATGCTTGAAGACATTAGAGAGATAGCGACTGTCGTAGTAGATACTTCATTCATGACAGACTCCGAACTCTGCAATGCGATCGGAGAGATCATAAAGAGCGCAGACAGCCAGAGCATTCTCGTTGTCGTAGAATCATTCGGATTTAAGTACGGACTTCCGGTAGACTGCGATTATGTGTTCGACGTAAGATTCCTTCCTAACCCGTTCTATTTCCCGCAGATGAGGAACCTTACGGGTAAAGATGAAGCGGTCGCAACTTATCTGGAAGGCTTTCCCGAGACGGCTGAATTCAACTATATGACATCTGAGCTCTTAAGATTCGTAATTCCTTTCTATGAGAAAGAGGGAAAGGGCAGCGTCCATATCGGCATCGGATGCACAGGCGGAAGACACAGATCCGTTTACTGCACTGAGACGATCTCGAAAATGCTGGGCGAGCGTGGCATCAAATGCATAATCTCCCACAGGGATATCGATAAGGAACCTCACAGATATACCAAGAAGGCGGAAGAAGACTGATGGACGACAGTTTTTCTGTCAAAGTAAAGCTCGAGACGGCGACAAATGCCGTTAAAAAGCCAGTCCAGAGGCAGACTGCGTTATGCGGCCTGTTCTTAAGCCAGAGCAGCGTCAGGGGGTCAGCCAAGGTCATAAGGATACCTGAAAGGCTCGCGGAACTGACAGTCAGGCTTTTCGAGGCCGAGAACATCGAATGCTCATATTCAAAAGGGAAGATTATTTTAAAAAATATATATTCATCTAATCTCTGGGAGCGCTGCGAAGAGCTTTTGTCGGGATTTGCGGGCGGCACGCTGACGGTAGAGGACGCGAGAAGATTCTTAAGAGGCGCCTTCTGGGGATGCGGATACTGTTCAGATCCTAAAAACGGCTACCGCATTGAATTCGTGGTGAAGGAAGCTGAGAATGCGACGCTCATATCGGCAGCGCTGGATGTCCTTTCGATAAAACATGTAAGGGCTCAGAGAAAAGATTCCTACAGTCTGTATTTTAAAAACGGGGACGATGTTTCCGACTTCTTAAGTTATATCGGAAGTCCTTCTGCAATGATGGAATTCGAGAATGTCCGCGCGCAGAAGGACGTAAACAGTAAGGTCACAAGGACCGTAAACTGTGATGAGGGCAACTCCAAAAGGCAGGCTGAGGCAGCGGCCCAGAGAAACGAGTTGATCGCCAAAGTCATGGCATCAGGGCTCGCAAACAAGCTCGCTCCGGAGCTCCGAGAAGCTGCAAAAGCGCATATGGAAAACCCCGGCGCATCGCTCGCTGAACTCGGTGCGATGATGGACCCGCCTATAGGAAAATCCGGCATGAGACACCGCCTTGATAAGATAGCGGAATTCGCAAACAGCCTGTGACGAAATGTCAAAAAGTCCTTATTTTATAAAGCGTTCAGCGGTTGTTTGACGCTCAAAGTTTGAGAATAAATTACAGCCGTGTTACAATAGGCGTTAACTCTTTCAGAAAGGAACAATGTGAGGGGTATTATGAAGCGCGGTGACCAATACATCGAGCCTGATAATAGTTATTACAGACCGTCGAGAGACCCTAATGAAGGCACCATGACTCTGGTAGTCGTGATCACTCTTCTCTTTGTATGCCTGACCGGCGTTCTTGCCGCTGTCTACTTTAAGAAGATCACTACCAAGGAGACTCTCGCCAACATCGATACCTCTGACCAGTCCGGTTACATATCGATCGCATCTCCAACCCCTACGCCGATTCCTCCGATCGAACCTTACCAGAACCCGATCCTTTATCCGGGTCTCGCAGCCGTAAGGATCAACGCCGAGCTTGCAATAGATAAGGGAGCTGATCCTGCTGCAAGAGGCATCAGCCAGACAGTAATGAGAAACAGACAGTTCGTGGAAGGCGACTTTGTAAGAGAGAAGCCCATCTATATGCCTGACCCTGTTTTCTACGGTTCCATCCCCGGCATATTCACATACAGAGGCAATAACTTCAGAAACTGCGCATCCTTCGGTTATACGAATATCTACAGAGGCGCGCTGACACAGAGATGGGAGTTCAGCGGTATCGGCAAAAAGCTTGCTTCTACCCAGAACTTCGAATGGTCCGGCGTAAGGTGGACGGGCCAGCCCCTGGTTGCTGAGTGGCCTTTGGAAGTACGCGCACACATGAATCTCAACGATACCGCCAAGAACCAGCAGGTATTAAGGGAAGTCATAATCGCAGCTTTGGACGGCAAGATATATTTCTTTAACATCTTAAACGGTGAGAAGACAAGAGAGCCGATCAATGTCGGCGCGTCCATCAAGGGAACGCCTTCCCTCGATCCGAGAGGCTATCCCATCATTTATGTCGGACAGACGGATAACAACGGCGGAACGAATTTCGGTCTTTACGTATATTCGCTCCTCGACGGTTCATTGCTCTACATGTATGACGGTTCTGATGACGGCGCTTACAGATCCAACTGGAATGCTTTCGACTCATCACCTATTATCGACGGCGCTACGGATACTCTTATCTGGCCCTGCGAGAACGGTTACATCTATACATTTGACCTTAACACGAATTACAACGCAGCTGCCGGAACGGTCTCAATGTCGCCTGTAGTTACGGGTTATAAGTACATGTTCAATGACAACGTAAGCGCGAAGATGGGTGTGGAGAGTTCCATTGCGGTATACGGCAACTACGGATACTTCGTGGACAATACACAGAATCTCTGCTGCCTCGATCTCAATACTTTTAAGATGGTATGGACAAGAGTATTGGGAGATGATTCCGACGTTACACCCGTAATAAACGAAGAGAACGGAATCCCGTATATCTATATAGGCACGGAAGTCGATAACCAGAGCGGCACAGGCGAACAAAGCGGTGCAGCTTATATCTACAAGGTCAACGGCCTTACCGGCGGCATCAGCCAACAGGACGGCGGCTGGCAGAATTCCGAGCCTTGCCATACATTCAACGGCGAATCTTCCGATAACGACCAGAGCGGCGGATGCTTCGGCAACCCCATTATCGGCAAAGGAAAGATCTCAAATCTCGTAATATTCTCCTTTAGTATGACAAGCGGCCTTGCAAGCGGCAATAAACTTGTTGCATATGACAAGGATTTAGGTGTCAAGGTTTGGGAATATAATATGAACATCTATTCGTACAGCTCACCTGTTGATTTCTACGATCAGGAGGGGCACGCATACATCATCATCTGCGACTCGATCGGACAGATCCACATGATCAACGCAGAAGACGGTAAGAGAATTACATACATACAGACCAAGAAGAATCTGGGCAAGCAGGATCAGACTTCTTCAGGCGTAAGTATCGAAGCTTCACCGATCATTTATGAAGGTATGCTTGTCGTAGGAACAACGTCCGGAAGCGTTTTCGGAATTGCGGTTGAGTAAGGAGCAATAATGGACTACACAAAAGCATACGGATCCATAGCGGTTTTAGAGGTCGAGATAAGGACCTTTGCAAACGAGGGTTATGCGGTGAAGTATGATTTTGGACGCAAAGTGATCTCCTGGCGCGACAATTACATGTGGAATAATAATTTCACCAGATCCATTAGTGACGACAAAATGGCTCTCATCAAGGAGAAACTTCCCGAATCAGGCATGCTCGAGTGGATGAAGGGCTATGAGATGGGAATGACAGACGAGTTCGGCGATAAGACCGTGGTCCCGGGTGAATGGAGCATCAAGGTCGAATTCAATGACAAGACTAAGATGACAGCGGGCGCTGAGCAGCATTTCCCGAAGAAGTGGAAAAATCTTAAGACCTTGATCGAGCAGACGACAGGCTGCAGCTTCCTGTTAAGATAAAGCAAATTAGGTGTATTTCGACGTTTGGAGGGCAGGCATGGGGCCTGCTTTTTATTATTTATATAGTCGCATTTGCTCAGATGTGATAAAATTCATTAGATTGCCCGAGTCTCGGATTCGGGAATGCGTAGAACGAAGGAGTCTTTGTTTTGGATTATCTGGAAGGATTGTTACTTGGTAGATTATGGAGTGATACGGATTATGAGAACCGTAAGCATTTCGGTTTGTTCATTCTGTATGGGCTTTTTGTTGATGCGATAATCCTCTACATCTACATTCTTGAGAGAGGACTTTTGGGATTCGGCACTATAGGACCTATCCACATTGCCGTTTTCGTACTGCTCTTTCTTGCAAATCCTTTGATCTGCTTCAGGTATTACCGAATGCCCTGGTGGGGCAAGATAATGATTATATTGGTGAAGATCTTTAAGTCTTATCTGATCATCAGCTATACAGTAAGCCTGCTCCTTCCCAGACTGAGCGTAAGAGTTGACGACCTGCAGGACTACCTTATCAGTTATCTCAATCTCACGCTTGAGAAATATACAGAGAAATTCGCGGCAACGGCAGGCTCTTTCTCAACGGTCGTAGGCGTACTCGCCGGCGGCGTCCACGTTGTAGGAACGGTATTGCTTTTCGCCCTGGCATTTATCTTGATCCCCAGCCTTATTTTCCTGGCTGTTAAGTTGGTACAGTTAGCCTGGGACTGGGTCGTAAATATGCTCATCATCAAGAGGTTTTTCCCTCAGCGAAAATAAGGAGCTTTAAGGAGGCTATATGGCAGAGCTTAGAGACAGAATAGACATAACGGTTGAAGAGCTCGAGGAATCCCTCGGTGCCGTCAGGCTTCCGCGCTTCATCGAAGAATCCGAGAAGAGTTTTGTCGGCAGGATCGACTCCATCTGTGACGAGATCTGTTCCGACACTAATAAGAGAGCGATATTCGTTTCAGGCCCTACCTCATCCGGAAAGACCACGTTCACTTTAAGGCTTTCCAATACGATCAATAAGAGGGGCAGAAAGGCCGTTCACTTATCCCTTGATGATTACTACAACATCAAGGAAGTAAAGTGCGACAAGGACGGCAGACCTGACTTTGAGACCATCGATGCATTGGATGTCGAGAGGATCCAGAGGGATATCAACGCGCTCTTAAACGGAGAGACAGTCATTCCTCCGTTCTTTGATTTCAACGTAAGAAAGCAGATGGAAGGAGATCCTTCAAGTGCGATCTGCCTCGGCGATGACGGCGTTCTGGTCGTGGAAGGTCTCCACGGACTATCTCCCAGGATCTCCGGCGAATGTCCTTCCGATAAGTGCTCCAAGGTATTCATCATGCCCTACGGCAATGTTTACTGCGATTCCAAGCTGATGGACAGCAATGAGATAAGACTCTTAAGGAGAATAATCAGGGACTACCGTCACAGAAGCGCACATGCTCTGGCGACGATCGATTACTGGCCTATGATCCAGAAGTCCGAAGAAAAATATTACGAAGAATATCTTACAAGTGCCGACTATCACGTTAATTCGTTCCTCGCTTATGAGAGCTTAATAGTCGCACCCATGGCAATGGGAGATATCAGCGAAGCGCTCGATAAGGCCCTTAAGGGATCCATCGAACCTTCCGTATTCATGGAGAAGTCACCTTCGGGCAAGCCCTTTGCAGACCTCTCCTCGGCACTTGTAAAGGCAAATAAACTGATGGGACATCTGGGAAAGATCCCGGTAATAAGTCCCGACCAGGTTCCGGCTGAATCCATACTGAACGAATTCATCGGATCCTAAATTTCGATAAAGATAAGGAGGCAGAAAATGCCTATCAGAATAGCAGACAATCTTCCGGCAAGGCACATCCTTGAACAGGAAAGAATATTCGTTATGGAGGAGAACAGGGCCCTGTCCCAGGATATAAGACCTATCAGGATCCTTATCCTCAATCTCATGCCCGACAAATCCACGACTGAGACACAGCTCCTCAGAGCTCTGTCCAATTCACCCATCCAGGTAGATGTCGAGTTGCTGTTTACAAAGACACACCAGTCAAAGAACACCCCTGTTGAACATCTTCTTAAGTTCTACAAGACTTTCGATGAGATCAAAGAGGAATTCTTCGACGGAATGATCATTACCGGTGCTCCCATCGAGAAGCTCCCTTTTGAAGAGGTCGATTACTGGCCTGAGCTCGTTGAGATCATGGAATGGAGCAAGACTCATGTATATTCGACGCTCCACCTTTGCTGGGGCGCTTTCGCAGGCCTTTATTACCATTACGGCATTCCTAAGATCGTATTGGACAAGAAGGTCTTCGGCGTTTTCGAGCACTCCATGACGTGGTCAAGGCCCGTTAAGCTCTTCAGAGGCTTTGACGATATCTTCTATGTTCCTCATTCGCGTTATACGGAAGTAAGACGCGAGGATGTAGAGAAGAGATCTGATCTGAGGATCCTCTCCGAATCCGAAGAATGCGGTATCTATGCGATATCAGACCTTCACGGAAGACAGTTCTTCATCACAGGCCACTCCGAGTACGACAAGGACACTCTGGACAGGGAATATAAGAGAGACATGGCGGCAGGCTTAGGCGATGTCGATGTTCCGAAGAACTATTACATCGATAACGATCCTGCTAAGGGACCTCTCCTCAGATGGAGATCTTCCGCGACTTTAATGTACACAAACTGGCTCAACTATTACGTATATCAGGAGACTCCGTTCGACATCAGCTCGATCAGGTCGATCCGCAACGAAGATCTGGAGCCAAACAGAGACTTGGAGAAAAATGGCTGATACTGTTTACCTTAGCAAAGAACTGATATCAGGATTTGAACCCCAAAGGCCTGATGACGGACATAAGAACACTTTCGGAACTGCGCTGATCTGCGCAGGCTCAGAATACATGACCGGTGCTGCAGTTATGGCAGCAGGCGCCGCATTAAGATCGGGCGCAGGCCTTGTCAGGGTATTCTCCGAAGAAAAGACACTGGACGCAATCAGGTCAGCAGAACCCTGCGCGCTCCTCTCGTTAAGACCTGAAGAGACAGCTGATCTCTTAAGAAAGGCTGCAGAGCTTTCCAAGAGTTCTTCGGCAGTCCTTATCGGATCCGGGATCCCGCAGGAATATAGGGATCTGGAATATCTTATCTGCCGTTTCCTCGAAAAAGCGGACAACGTCGTCCTTGACGCCGGTGCGCTCGTATCAAAGTGCGATGCATGGGGAAGGATCGCTGAATGCCTTAAGGCAAGGAAGGTTCCTGCCGTAATAACTCCCCACATCGGTGAGTTTGCAAGACTTTTAAGGCTTCCAAAGTCCGACGCAGCCGGAAAGGCTGAAGAGCTCGCTATAAGTTTTGCAGCAGATAACAACTGCGTGACCGTTCTTAAGAGCGCAAAGACCTTGATCGCGACACCTGACGGAAAGCTTTTTGTAAATGACGCTTCCAACAGCGGACTTGCAAAGGGCGGTTCGGGCGATGTTCTTGCAGGACTTATTACCGGATTCCTGGCTCAGGGAATGGAGCCTTACAAGGCAGCATGTTCAGCCGTTTTCATTCACTCCAGAGCAGGAGAGGCAGCGGCTAAAGAAGTCGGAACGAGAGCAATGCTTCCGTCAGATCTTATAGTTTACTTTCCCGGCGCATATGTTGATGCCGGATGGGGATGTGCAGATGACTGAGAATACATTAGGCTTTAACAGTAATTACGACCGTTCATGCGTTGAGATCGATCTTGATGCCCTGAAGCATAACTTCGAGGAGATAAAGAAGGCGACGACTGACGGCGCAGGCATCCTGGCTGTTGTCAAAGCCGATGCATACGGACACGGCGCGATCGAGATCGCAAAGACCCTTATCGATTCAGGCGCGGCAGGATTATGCCTTGCCACCATCGACGAGGCAGTCGAGCTCAGAAAGCACGGGATCGACGTTCCCATGATGACTTTGGGCTTTACCGATCCCGTCAGATTCAGGGATGCCGTTAAGTACGACGTGGAGCAGTCTGTCTATTCATATGAGATCGCGAAAGCATTGTCTGACGAAGCTCTTTCGCAGGGCAAGACATGCAAGATCCACATAAAGCTCGATACCGGAATGGGAAGGATCGGCTTTAAGACTGACGGAACCGAGACCGAAGAGATCGTTAAGGCATGCACTTTGCCGGGTATCGAACCCTATGGCGTGTTCTCGCATTTCGCAGTTGCCGATACCGATGATGACGATTATACGAGAGAACAGTTCAGGCTGTTCATGAACCAGATAGAAGAACTCGGGAAAAGAGGCATTCACTTTGCAAAGAGACATATCTGCAACAGCGCAGGTATCTTAAGATTCCCCGAAATGCACCTTGATCTCGTAAGGGCAGGAATAATCCTCTACGGCCTCATGCCGCCCGGATGCCCCAAGCCCGTTACTGATATAAACCTTAAGCCCGTAATGAACTGGTATGCCAAGGTGATCCATGTTAAGACCATACCTGAAGGTGCGACCGTAAGCTACGGAAGGCATTTTGAAGCAGCGCGTCCCACGGAAGTAACCACAGTTGGCATCGGATACGCAGACGGCCTCTCCAGGAGGCTCTCGAACGGATTTGAGCTCGTAATAGGCGGAAAGAAGTGCCCCATTATCGGAAATATCTGCATGGATATGTGCATGGTCGACACGACGGATCTCGAAGTAAGGCCTAAGGTAGGAGACAGAGTCACTGTCTTCGGAAGCGCCAGGTCTGCAGACGAGCTGGCTGATGCTCTGGGCACGATCAACTACGAGATCACCTGTGATGTTGGCAAAAGAGTCAGAAGACTCTATGTCGGAGGCTGATTTTTTCTCCTATATTATTTAAAAGATACTCGGTGAAAAAAGCGCAGATATGCGCTATAATACATACGCTTTATTTTTATACCAAGGAGAATGCCCATTAATGGAAGATACATTGCGCGAAAGCTGGAAGAACCCGGAGATAAGGAAGAAGATACTCTTTACCTTCCTGATCATTTCCATTCTTTGTCTTCTTACAATCATCCCGATTCCCGGCCTTAGTCATGCTGCAGCTACAGCAAGGATCGGCGATTGGGGCAGCACAGGCACAGTAATCGACATCCTCTCATGCGGAGCTCTTACAAACGGCTCGATCGTAAGCCTTGGTATTTTCCCGTTCCTCGTAGCTTCCATCATCATGCAGATCGTAACGCTCGCTGTTCCGAGGCTCAGAGATCTCGCTCAGGCAGGCGGAGAAGGAACAAAGAAGATCACAAAATACACGAGAATCGCTTCTCTTATCGGTTCAGGCGTTTTCGCTGCTCTTTATTGCCTCGCAATGAAGGACACGGTTATGCCCAACATCAATTTCTGGGTTGCCATCGTACTCTGCGGAGTAACAGTTGCCGTAGGCAGCGCTTTCTGCGGATGGTGCGTTGAGCTCCTTAACACAAAGGGAATCGGCAACGGTCTTACGCTCATCATCCTTGCCGGCATTATCCATAATATCCCCCACGATCTGCTGATGCCTTATTTCGAAGCATATGAACTCGGAATCGTATGGGCACTCGTTTACATGATCATGGGAATCCTTCTTGCCATCGGCATGCTCCTCATTGCTCTCCTCGTCAACATGGGTGAGAAGAAGCTCAGGATCATCTTCTCTAAGAGAACAGTCGGCATGAAGCAGTACGGAATGCAGAACCAGGTTATCCCGCTCAAGGTAGCACAGGCAGGCATCACACCCGTCATCTATGCAATGACGGTCTGCATGCTTATCCCTTCCATCATCACGATGGTTGCAACAGATTCCGAGAGCCCCTGGTTATCATGGGCAAAGAACGCTCCCACAAGCGTAACGTTCATTCCTTTCTTCATCATCTTCCTGGTATTCTTCGCTTATGTTTTCGCATTGATGCAGTTCAATCCTTATGATATTTCCAACCAGATCAAGCAGAACGGCGGATATATCCAGGGAATCAAACCCGGCAAGCCAACATCAATGTACATGATGTCTGTATATAGCAACCTCAACAGCGCAGACTGTGCTTATCTCATTCTCGTCTGCGTCATCCCGCTCGCATTAAGCTTCATTCCCGGACTTAGCAGCATTGCTTTCGCAGGAATCGGTCTTGTTCTTGTAGCAGGCGGATTCATCGAGATCAAGACACTTCTCGACAATGCTCTTAAGGTCGAAGCAGATAAGCTCAAGCAGGCCGGCAAAGACAAGAAGCGCAGCAAGAACTACAACAAAAAGTAAGGGAGGCAGTTTTATGAATCTGATCATTTTAGGTGCACCCGGTTCCGGAAAGGGAACATCAGCAACAGTTTTAAGAGAGAATTATTCCCTCGCACATATCTCCACAGGCGATCTGTTCAGATATAACATCAAGGAGAATACTCCCCTTGGGATCGAAGCTAAGTCATACATTGATAAGGGAGCTCTTGTTCCTGATGACGTAACTATCAGAATGGTAGAAGACCGTCTTAACAACCCCGACTGTGAGAAGGGTTATATCCTTGACGGCTTCCCGAGAAATATCGCTCAGGCTGAGGCACTCGACAAGATGCTCGCAGCAAAGGGCTCCAAGATCGACGCAGTTGTCTATGTAAAGTGTGATGACGAGATCATCATGGACAGAGTTACGACAAGACGTGTCTGCGAGAAGTGCGGAGCAAGCTTCAATGTTAAGTACATGCCCACTAAGGTAGAGGGCGTCTGCGATGTATGCGGCGGAAAGGTCATCCAGAGATCTGATGACAATCCGGAGACAGTTTCCAAGAGACTTGAGACATACAGAGTAAACACACAGCCCCTCATCGATTTCTACAACGAGAGAGGAATCATCGTTGAGGGCAACAACAATGTCGATTCAAAGACCTGCATCGAGTCCATTGAAGCAGGACTTAAGAAACTCGGACTTTAATTAGAAACTAGGTATATAAATGGTTGAGATCCTTACCAACGAAGAATTCGAAAAGATGAAGGCCGCAGGAAAGATCCTGCAGCATGTGTTCAAGGCATGCCGCGATGAGATCAAGCCAGGCGTTTCCACGCACGATGTGGACAAGCTCTGCTATGACATCATCAGAAGCTATGACGCGATCCCTTCATTCCTTAATTACGGCCAGCCGCCGTTCCCCGGAACGATCTGCGCTTCCGTTAATGACGAAGTCGTTCACGGAATCCCCAGGAAAACAAGGATACTCGAAGAGGGCGACATCATTTCAGTCGATGTCGGAGCGATACTTGACGGCTATCAGTCAGACGCATGCAGGACCTACATGGTCGGCGAGGTCGCACCTGAAGTAAAAGATCTCGTTGAGCGCACCGAGAAGTCCTTCTGGATCGGCCTGGAATATGCCAAGGTCGGCATGAGAACAGGCGATATCGGACATGCGATCCAGGAATACTGCGAAGGTTTCGGCTACGGAGTAGTAAGAGAACTCACAGGCCACGGAATCGGAACAACGATGCACCAGGATCCTGATGTTCCCAACTACGGAAGACCGGGCCACGGCTATAAACTCAAAAAGGGTATGGCAATCTGCATCGAACCGATGATAACATTGGGTACACGTGAGATCGAGCTGCTGGATGACAGGTGGACGATAGTCACACAGGACGGTAAGCCTGCCAGCCACTATGAAAATACGATATTAATAACGGATGAGGGTCCGTATTTAACAACCTATGACTATGAGGAGGGTTTTTAATGGCGAAGGAAGATGTTATTGAAGTACTGGGAGTAGTTGATGAAGCATTGCCTAACGCAATGTTCAAGGTAAAGCTCGACAGCGGACACATTGTTCTTGCTCATTTGTCAGGAAAGCTTAGACAGAATTACATCAAGATTCTTCCGGGCGACAAAGTAACAATGGAGATCTCGCCATACGATCTTTCCAGAGGCAGAATTACCTGGAGAGGCGAGAAGAAGCCCAAGGCTTAAGCCTTATTTCAGCAAGTTTCAGGCACCCTGAATTTTTTCGGGGTGCTTTAAAATTTTCAGTTGAAAACCAAATAGATTCTGCTATAATAGTTCAGCATGCGCTCAAAAGGCGCCTGTATTTGTTGTGGAAAAATAACAGCAACAGGAGGTACTAATATGAAAGTACGACCGTCAGTAAAGCCGATGTGCGAAAAGTGCAAGATCATTCGCAGAAACGGCAAAGTTATGGTCATTTGTTCCGACCCTAAGCATAAGCAGAGACAGGGTTAAGACATTTGACGGGCTTTCGTATGTGCAGAATTAGCCCTGCCGAATGATAACGAGAGCCGCGGGATAAAAGCTCCTTCCCGCACCAGTATCTATTAATAAAAGAAGTAATCATATTTACTCACCGTTACCGAGAGGGCGGCTGCTCCCTAACCCGGAGTTCCTTGACTTACGTGTGTCAAATAGAGATTAATACCACTTTATCCAATACGGAGGTACATTAAATGGCTCGTATAGCCGGCGTAGATTTACCGAATGATAAGAGAATTGAAATCGCTCTTACGTACATTTACGGAATCGGAAGAACAAGTGCAGACGAGATTATTGCCCAGACAGGCATCAATCCCGATACACGTGTCAAGGATTTGACAGAGGATGAGGTTGCGAAGATCCGTGACCAGATCGAAAACAATTACAAGGTTGAGGGTGACCTTAAGAGAGAAGTACAGTCTAACATCAAGAGACTTTCTGATATCGGTTGCCTTCGCGGACGTCGCCACAGACTGGGACTCCCTGTAAGAGGCCAGCGCACAAAGACTAATGCACGTACCCGTAAGGGACCTAAGCATACAGTTGCTGGTAAGAAGAAGTAAGGTGAGGTGAGTCAAAATGGCACAGAAGAAAAGCTTAAGACCCAGAAGAAGTGAGCGTAAGAACGTCGTAGACGGTCAGGCTCATATTCATGCTACATTCAACAATACAATCATTACAATTACCGACAAGCAGGGAAATACAATTTCCTGGGCTTCTGCAGGTATGGACGCCAAGGGTTCACGTAAGGGCACGAGCTATGCAGCTCAGGTTGCTTCCGAGAAGGCTGCTAAGGCAGCTTGCGATCATGGCATGAAGACTGTTGATGTTTATGTTAAGGGACCCGGATCCGGACGTGAGTCCGCAGTAAGAGCCCTTGAGACAGCAGGCCTCAGAGTCACAATGATCAAGGACGTAACACCGGTTCCGCACAACGGATGCCGCCCTCCTAAGAGAAGAAGAGTTTAATCTTCTCACGGCAGAATACTTAGTATAGAAAAGAGGAATATAGCAATGGCTAGAGATATGACACCTGTCCTTAAGAAGTGCAGAGCCCTCGGTATTGAGCCTGCTTTCTTGGGAGTAGAGAAGAAAGAATCTAAAAAGCATGGTGCATCCAGACCTCGCAAGATCAGCGAGTACGGCATGCAGCTTAAGGAAAAGCAGAAGGCAAAGTTTATTTACGGCGTTCTCGAGAAGCCTTTCAGAAATTACTATGAGAAGGCTCAGAAGCTCAAGTATGGTACAACCGGTGAAAACCTCATGATCCTTCTTGAGACAAGACTTGATAACGTTTTATTCAGAATGGGTTTTGCTCGTACAAGAGACGAAGCAAGACAGATCGTAAGCCACAGAGGAGTTAAGGTTAACGGCAAGATCGTTAATATCCCTTCTTATGCGGTAAAGGTTGGCGATGCAATTGAGATCAAGGAAGGCGCTAAGTCTTCTCAGAGATTCAAGGACATCATCGAAGTAACAGGTTCAAGAGCAACACCTGCATGGGTTGAAGCAGACAACGATAAGCTCTGCGGCAAGATCCTTGCAATGCCTACAAGAGATCAGATCGAAGTACCTGTAAACGAAGTTGCAATCGTCGAGTTGTATTCTAAGTAATAACATCCGGATCGCAAGATTTTGAAATAATCTAGGAGGAACAAACATGATGGAAATCAGCCAGCCGACCGTTAAGTGCGTTGAGACCAACGAGGATAAGTCCTACGGCAAATATACCATCGCCCCGCTCGAGCGTGGATTCGGTACAACTCTCGGAAACTCACTCCGCAGAGTTCTCCTTTCTTCACTTTCCGGCGCGGCAGTAACATCTATCAAGATCGAAAAGATTAAGCATGAGTTCTCCACTGTTCCGGGTATTATCGAGGATATGACGGAAGTTATCCTTAATATCAAGGGTATCCGTGCAAAGCTCCACAACGAGTCCAACATCGTAAGCATCAGCGTCGCTAAGGGCAGAACCGGCGAGCTCACAGCTGGCGATATCGTTCACGGACCCGAAGTAGAGATCATGAATCCTGATCACGTTATCGCACACCTCAACGGCAGCGACGACGTATTCATGGAGTTCACACTCAGCAAGGGCAGAGGATACAACACAGCAGAGCAGAATAAGCCCGCTAAGCAGGTTATCGGTGTAATCCCGATCGATTCCATCTTCACACCTGTTAAGAAGGCTAACTATAAGGTTGAGAACACACGTGTAGGCGCAAGAACAGACTATGACAGCCTTACACTCGAGGTTTGGACAGACGGAACAATTGATGTTGATGAGGCTCTTTCCTCAGCAGCTAATTGCCTGATCGAGCACCTCAAGTTCTTCACAGCTCTCGCTGATACGGATTCAGCTCCGAGCTTCAAGAACATCGAAGAGAGCGGCGAGCACGATTCAAAGCTTTCCGGTGTAATTGAGGATATGGATTTCTCAGTACGTACATACAACTGTCTCAAGAGAGCGCAGATCAACACAGTTGGTGATCTCGTAGCTCGTTCCATGGACGAGATGATCAAGGTCAGAAACCTTGGTAAGAAGTCCCTCGAAGAGATCATCGAGAAGCTTGAAGACATGGGTCTGCACTTGAGAGAAGCAGAAGATTAAGGTTATTGGAGGATATATAAATGCCTAACAGAAAATTCGGCCGTGCTTCAGATCAGCGTGCTGCAATTCTGAAGAATCAGGTCACAACATTGATTATAAACGGTAAGCTTGAGACAACAGTTGCCCGTGCCAAGGAGATCAGTGCTATCGTTGAGAAGCTTGTATCTTCTGCAGTTAAGGAGCAGGACAACTACACAACAAAGGAAATCACAGTTTCCGCTGCTAAGCTCGACGGCAAGGGTAAGAAGGTCTTAAAGACAAAGACATCCAAGGCCGGCAAGAAGTACGAAGTAGTTGACCGTGAAGTTAAGACAAAGACAGTTCAGGTTGACAACGCTTCCCGTCTCGCTGCAAGAAAAGCCATGATCAAGTGGGTTAACAAGAGCCACGATTCAGAGGGCAACATCATCAATCCTGTTAACAAGATCTTTGATGATATCGCACCTAAGTATGCCGGCAGAAACGGTGGTTACACAAGAATCATCCGTTTGGGCGCAAGACGTGGTGACGGTGCTGAGATGGCTATCTTGGAGTTCGTGTAATATTACACAAACAAAACCGATAAAATTAATTGTCAATCAGTCACGGGGAAAGGTTTACATCTTTCCCCGTTGTCTTTAAAATGTTGCTACAAAACCAAACAGCAGGAGATCTGAATTGCCGGAAAACGAGAACAGGATAGAGATAAAGAATGTAAGTTTCTCATACGACATCGATGATGAGACTTCGGGAAAGGCGCCAAGGCTTGCCCTTGACGGTATTTCCGTCACTATCGAGAAAGGTTCTTATACTGCAATATTAGGAAGCAACGGTTCGGGCAAATCCACTCTTGCAAAGATAATAGACATTCTGGAAGTTCCCGACAGCGGAAAAGTCGTTATCTTCGGAAAGGATGCATCAGACGATGACCTTTTCTGGCAGATAAGAGAGCACTGCTGCTGCGTATTCCAGAACCCCGATAACCAGATAGTCGGAACCATGATCGAAGAAGACGTGGCTTTCGGCCCCGAGAATCTGGGAATCCCCAATCCTGAATTAAGAGAGCGCGTAGACCAGGCGCTCAAAGATGTCGGACTTTTTGAGTACAGACATAAAGAGACTATGGCCCTGTCCGGCGGCCAGAAGCAGAAGCTAGCGATAGCAGGCGCTCTTGCGATGAAGCCGGATATCCTGATCCTTGATGAAGCGACTGCAATGTTGGATCCTTCGAGCAGGGACGATTTCCTTACACTCGTCGAGCAGATGAGAGTCGAAAAGGGCCTTACCCTCATCACGATAACCCATGACATGACCGAAGCATTAAGGTGCGACAAGATCGTAATCGTCCATAAGGGAAAGGTGGCATTAGAGGGAGCTCCTGAAGAGATCTTCATGTCAGATGACCTCTGGAAATACGGCCTTAAGAGACCCGTTAAGTTCAACTTCGCTTTTGAGATAGCAAAGCTTACGGGCAGCACCCTTTCGAAAGAAGACTTAAAGAGCAATGAGACTCTCATAGCAAGCCTCGTTAAGATGCTCACCAAGCCCGGTCTTACCATGCCGGAAAATGTCGTGGCAGAAAAGAAACCTGTCGATGAGAGCGACATAATCATGTCGGTAAAGGGGCTTTCTTATACATACGGCGGCGGAGATACCAAAGCCATAGATGACATAAACCTCGATATCAGAAGAGGTGAAGTGCTTGGCATCGTAGGTGAGAGCGGCTGCGGCAAGACAACGCTCATATCACACATGAATGCAATAATCAGGCCTGTTGAAGGAGATGTCATCATCCATACAAAAGACGGTGACCTGTCCTGCAAGAATAAAAAAGACACAATGAAGATCAGACAGAATGTCGGTCTTGTTTTCCAATATCCCGAATACCAGCTTTTCGAAGAGACCGTATATAAAGACATTGCGTACGGCCTTAAGAAGATGAACGTCTCAAAGGAAGAGCAGAAGACTCTGATCCTTGATGCCGCAAATAAAGTCGGACTCACGGAAAGAGAACTGAATTCTTCTCCTTTCGAGCTGTCAGGCGGCCAGAAGAGGCGCGCTGCTATGGCAGGCGTCCTTGTAATGAGGCCGGGCATCCTTGTTTTGGATGAACCTGCATCTGGCCTTGATCCTAAGGGCAGACAGGAGATGTTCGCGATCATTAAGGGACTTAGAGACAGCGGAACAACGATCATTCTCGTATCCCACAACATGGACGAGGCAGCGGTCAACTGCGACAGGATCTGCCTTATTGATAATGGTAAGATCAAGGCTGTCGGAATGCCCGCTGAGCTGTTTGTAAAAAAGAGAGCAGACGAACTTAAGGTCCAGCTCCCGAGAATCACAAGGTTCTCGGCAGTATTAAGGACGGAACTCGCCGAGATATATCCTGACATAGAGTTTAAGGGCAACTACTTCAATCCCGAGAAGGAAGCCAAGGTAATAGTTACCGCGGTATGCGAGGCAGGTGATCACAATGCTTGATAACGTGAGCCTCGGCAGATACTATCCTGCGCATTCATTCCTGCATGATACGGATCCCAGAGTAAAGACGATCCTCTATGCGGTCTATCTTGTCGCGATCTTCATCATCAAGGAACCGGTCTCTATCGGAGTTCTGGCAGGAATAATCATCCTGCAGCTCATAATGGCAAAGATCAGGCCGGGTATCCTCTGGGCAACTGTAAAGCCGATACTCCCCCTTGCCGCATTCATCTTCCTCATAAACATCTTCACCATAAAGCAGGGGTATGTTCTCTTCTCATGGAAGATATTCACGATAACGGATTATGGTTTGAGCCGCGCCGCGATAATGGCAATAAGGCTCATATTCCTCATCATATCGACGAGCATCCTTCTTACGCTGACGACAACACCGCTTAAGATGAGTGATGCGCTTGAGAAGCTTTTCGCACCCTTGCAGATCATAAGGGTGCCGGTTCACGAGATGGCAATGATGATGTCCATTGCATTAAGATTCATCCCGACTCTGGCAGCTGAAACGCAGAAGATCATGAAGGCGCAGCAGTCTAGAGGCGCAGATTATGATACGGGATCATTCATAAACAAGGTCAAGGGATACATCACTGTCCTGATTCCCTTGTTCGTATCGAGCTTCAGGCGCGCCGATGAACTCGCAGTTGCAATGGATGCGAGGTGCTACCGTGGCGGCAAGGGCAGGACCAAATTAAATCCGCTTAAGATAACACTCAAAGATGTGCTTTGCGGAATATTATTTACGCTTTTAGCGGTACTTGTTGTCGTTATTGATTTGTCTTTGAGATAAGTTTCTTGCTGTGTTAGAATGCAAGTTGCTAACAATATAGCGAAAGGTTGGAATATTCAATGGGTTATTATTGCGGAATCGACTTAGGCGGTACGAACATCAAAGCCGGTATCGTAGACGGCGAAGGAAAGCTTCTTAACAAGCTGTCCATCAAGACAAGAGCAGAGAGATCCATGGAAGAGATCATTCACGATATGGGGAAGCTCGCTGTTGACGCCATCAAGGATGCAGGTCTTGAAGTCAAGGATATCGAGTGCATTGGAATCGGTTCTCCCGGAACGCCTGACAACGAAGAAGGACTTCTTGTTTATTCAAGCAACCTTCCTTTCAATAAAGCTCCCATGAGAAAGCTTATCAGGGAAGTCGTTGATCTCCCTGTTTATATCGATAATGACGCTAACTGCGCAGCAATGGCTGAAGCAGTTGCAGGTGCAGGCAAGGGCGCAAAGGATTCCGTCACGATCACTTTGGGAACCGGCGTCGGTGCAGGCGTCATCGCCAATGGCAGGATCTTCTCCGGCTTTAACCAGGCTGGTTCCGAGTTCGGCCACACCGTTCTCGTATCCGGCGGCGTTCAGTGCGGCTGCGGCAGAAAGGGCTGCTTTGAGCAGTATGCATCTGCAACGGCTCTCGCAAGAATGACAAGGGAAGCTGCAGAGGCGAATCCCGATTCTCTCCTCAACAAGGTTAAGGAAGACTTCGGTGAGTGGAATGCCCAGATCGCTTTCGTCGCAATGAAACAGGGCGACGAGGTTGCAGCAAAGGTTGTAGACAGCTACACCGATTACCTTGCTGACGGTCTTGCAAATGCCATCAACGCATTCATGCCTGAGGTCCTCATCGTAGGCGGCGGCGTATGCAACGAAGGCGACCCGCTCCTCATCCCCATGCGTGAGAAGACAATGTCCCGTCCTTATTTCGGACCCGGAGTTCCGAAGACCCGCATCGCTCTTGCCCAGATGGGTAACGACGCTGGTATCGTAGGCGCTGCCATGATGGGCAAGTCCTGCGTAGACGACGGCAAGAACGGCAAGTAATCTACCGCTATGCCCAGAATAGCCTTCATCACTGAGTTTGACGGCACGGATTTTGCCGGATTCCAATCGCAGGAGAATGCCAGGGCTGTTCAGGACGTCCTCGAAAAGGCGTTAGAAGATTTATATAAGACGAAGATCAGACTTACGGGGTGTTCCCGCACTGACGCAGGTGTGCATGCAAGATGCCACTTAAGTCACGCGGACGTCCCGTTTGTTATTCCTGAAGATAAATTTCCCCTCGCGATGAATGCGTTGCTGCCTGATGACGTGGCAGTCAAAAAGTCGTTCTACGTTGCAGATGATTTCTCCGCGAGATTCGACATCAAGGGCAAGAGATACATTTACCGCATCTATTCTTCTCCGACGAGAAGCCCTCTTCTCGACAGGACGTCGTACTACTGTCCTGTTCTGCCTGATATCGCGAAAATGCAGGCCGCAGCTTCTTTTTTTGCAGGCGAGCATGACTTCGCTGCGTTCTGCGCCACGGGCGGATCGCAGAAGACTACCATAAGAAGGCTTTTCGGAGTAAAGGTCGAAGCAATTGGCGAAGATCCGTGTCAGATCGAGATCGAAGTATCGGGCGAGGCATTTCTCTACAACATGGTCCGTATAATTGCAGGCACGCTTTTATATGTCGGCCAGGGCAAGATCGAGCCTTCTGAAGTTGCTTCCATTATTGAGGGCGGCGACAGGTCACAGGCAGGTAAGACACTGCCCGCAAAAGGGCTTACTTTGGAAGAAGTGTTTATCGATTCGGACTGAACGCTTTGAAAACGAAGCCTTTTATCGAAACTGGCCAAGGCTCTTGGCTTCTCTATAAAAGTGAACGAAGAGCACTTTAAACTGATCGGATCATAGGGGAACAGGCATACCCGCGACAATCGCTCCGATTTATATTAATAAAAGATTTCTAAGGTGATATAATTATTGAAATGCGGGCCGGAATACCCGCATTAATTTGAATAGGGAGGATTAGAGAAATGATCAGTTGGTGGATAATATGGCTCATTATTGCGATCATCATGCTCATCATTGAGATCGCGACCACGGGTCTTGCGACACTCTGGTTTGCCGTAGGCGCCATTGTTGCAATGATCATGGACCTTTGCGGCGCATCTGTCGTATCTCAGATCATCGTGATGGCGCTGGTGTCCATAGTATGTTTTACTCTCTGCATGATCTGGATCAAGCCGAAGCTTGAATCGCTTCGCAGGAAGAATGTCCAGAAAACCAATGCTGACAGATTGATCGGAAGGGAAGGCGTCGTAATAGTGCCATTCGATTCGGTCAACGGCAAGGGTCAGGTCAAGGTCGACGGACAGATCTGGAGTGCCAAGGCAGAGGAAGATTTCAGCGAGGGCACCAAAGTTACAGTAAAAGCAATTGAAGGCGTTAAGCTCGTAGTCGGGCGCGCTTCATAAAAAAGGGGAGGAAATTAAAATGTTACCTATCATCGCAGCATCAGCAGGACCTATCATCGGAGTAGCTATCGCAATCATCGTTATCCTGGTACTCATCATACCGAATATCAAGATCGTTCCGCAGGCTACAACGTTCATCATCGAGCGTCTCGGCACATACAGGACGACATGGGAGACGGGCTTCCACTTGAAGGTTCCTTTCATTGACCGTGTTGCAAAGAAGATCTCATTGAAGGAAAAGGTTGCAGACTTCGCGCCTCAGGCAGTTATCACAAAGGATAACGTTACAATGCAGATCGATACGGTCCTTTTCTATCAGATCGTAGATCCTAAGCTCTATACATACGGAATCGAGCGTCCTATCGTTGCCATCGAGAATCTCTCCGCAACAACGCTCCGTAACATCATCGGTGACCTGGAACTCGACCAGACACTCACATCAAGAGACATCATCAACACAAGAATGAGAGAGATCCTTGATGAAGCTACAGACCCTTGGGGAATCAAGGTTAACCGTGTTGAGCTTAAGAACATCATCCCGCCTAAGGAAATTCAGGCAGCGATGGAGAAGCAGATGAAGGCTGAGCGTGAGAAGAGAGAAAAGATCCTCATCGCAGAAGGTGAGAAGGAATCTGCAATCAGAGTCGCAGAGGGTGAGAAGGAAGCAGCTATCTTAAGAGCTGAAGCTAAAAAGCAGGCAGCGATCAGGGAAGCTGAAGGTCAGGCACAGGCTATCCTCGCAGTACAGGAAGCTACGGCAAAGGGTCTCCAGATGGTCAAGGACGTCGGTGCTGATAACGGACTTATTGCCATCAAGGGCCTTGAAGCACTCGAAAAGGTCGGCCAGGGAGCATCTACAAAGATCATCATCCCTTCAGACCTTCAGGGCATAGCAGGTCTTACTACTACGATCAAAGAGATCGCAAAATCATAATTTGAGACTAACAGTCTTTTGGAGGTAAATCGTATGGATTACGGTATGTGGAATGACAGAACCAACATGAGCATGCTCACAGACTTCTATGAGCTCACCATGGCAAACGGTTATCTGAACAGCGGAAACAGGGACAAGGTCGTTTATTTCGACATGTTCTTCAGAAACATTCCCGAGAACGGCGGTTATGCCGTTATGGCAGGTCTTGAGCAGGTTATTGACTATCTCTCGAGCCTCAAGTTCTCAGAGGATGACCTGGATTTCCTCAAGGATAACTATCACTTCAACGACGAGTTCATCAGCTACTTAAGAGGTTTTGAATTCACATGTGACGTCTGGGCTATCCCGGAAGGAACAGTCGTATTCCCCAAAGAGCCCCTCGTTAAGGTAAGAGGACCTATCATTCAGGCTCAGCTCCTTGAGACCGCGCTCCTCTGTACGATCAACCACCAGACCCTTATCGCCACAAAGACGGCAAGGATCGTAAGAGCAGCTGAAGGCAGACCCGTAATGGAGTTCGGTGCACGCCGTGCACAGGGCTTCGACGCTTCTGTTCTCGGTGCGAGAGCAGCTTATATCGCAGGCGCAGCAGGAACATCCTGCACTATCTGCGGACAGCAGTTCAACATCCCGCTCTCCGGCACAATGGCTCACTCCTGGGTAATGCTTTTCGACAACGAGTTCGAAGCATTCAAGGCATATTCACTCGCATATCCTGACGGAGCACTCCTTCTCGTAGATACATACGACGTTCTCCGTTCAGGTATTCCGAATGCGATCAAGTGCGCTAAGGAAGTTTTGGAGCCCATGGGCAAGAGACTTAAGGGTATCCGTATCGACTCCGGCGACCTCACATACATGACTCAGAGCGCTCGAAAGATGCTCGACGAGGCAGGCCTTACAGATTGTAAGATCACAGTTTCCAATGCTCTTGATGAGTACCTCATCAGAGACCTCATAAGCCAGGGCGCATGCATCGATTCCTTCGGTGTAGGCGAGAGACTTATCACATCCAAGGCTGAGCCTGTATTCGGCGGCGTTTACAAGATCTCTGCTGTTGAAGCAGACGACGGCACGATCATTCCGAAGATGAAGATCTCCGATTCTATCGGCAAGGTCACAAATCCCTGCTCAAAGAAGATCGTAAGATTCTACGACAACGCTACGGGCAAGGCATTGGCTGACGTAGTCATGGTCGCAGACGAAGAGATCCCTTCAGGCGAACCTTATGAGATCTTCGATCCTGACAATACATGGAAGTCCAAGGTATTGGAGAACTACAGAACCAGAGAGCTCATGGTCCAGATCTTCAAGGACGGAAAGCTCGTTTATAACAAGCCTACGATCGGCGAGATCAGAGCTTACTGCACGACAGAGCTCGATTCACTCTGGGATTCCGTTAAGAGATTCGAGAATCCCCACAACTATTATGTCGACCTGTCACCTAAGCTTTGGAAGATCAAGGACGACATCTTAAGATCTTACAGAAGAAGATAAGGAGAAATCAAAAAATGGCAAATCCGATTATCACGATCCAGATGAAGGACGGCGGCGTAATGAAGGCTGAGCTCTATCCTGAGATCGCACCCATTACGGTTAAGAACTTCATTGACCTCGCAGCTAAGGGCTTTTATAACGGCCTCATCTTCCACAGAGTCATCCCGGGATTCATGATCCAGGGCGGTGATCCTCAGGGAACAGGCATGGGCGGCCCGGGCTATACGATCAAGGGCGAGTTCTCCGCTAACGGCTTCAGAAATGACTTAAAGCACACCAGAGGCGTTCTTTCCATGGCTCGTGCTTACGATCCTGACTCTGCAGGCTCACAGTTCTTCATCATGCACGAGAATTCACCTCATCTTGACGGACAGTATGCTGCTTTCGGCAAGGTTATCGAGGGTATCGAGGTTGTTGACAAGATCGCTTCTGCGAAGACAGATTATAACGACAGACCTTATGAGGATCAGGTAATCGAATTCATGACCGTTCAGCTCTGATCGGATACTTAAAAAGCAACTTTTAAACAGCGGGAGAAAAGGAAAGGCTGATGAAGGAAGTAAAGCAATTAGGGGATGCTTCTAAGACAAAGAAGAATGTCAGGACAAAGGACAGGTCTTCCAAAGAAGTAAAAACTGTTAAGATACCATACCCCTGGCTTTACACTTCGATCGTCCTGTTCCTTACGATCCCGTTGTTTATGTTTTTCATGGGGTATCTGAAGCTTGCTGTAGGAATACCTCTTACACTTATTTTCGGCGGGATACTGCTCTACTCCGTATCCGACTGCATGAATGATCCTGACGGGCATAAGCTCTTTGCTCCTGAGACCACTTTCGAAGTGCCGGTGTCTTATATCATCGGGTTTGCCGTAACGGCGGTCCTGATCACATATATCTCCGGTGTCGGTGAGTATATCTATTCTCTGCAGGACCATGAATACAGGCGCGCGATATTAAGGGACCTCATCGATTACGAGTGGCCCGTCATCTATAACTATTCGACACAGACAAATCCCGAAGTCATCGAGATCTTCAAGATGGCATCAGGCGAGAGGGCATTCTCCTATTACTTCATCTACTGGATGCCCGCAGCGCTCGCAGGAAAGATGTTCGGCTTTAATGTCGGTAATTTTGTCCTGTTCATATGGAATTCCATCGGAATATTCCTGGCCCTCATGGGTGCCAGCGCGGTAATAAAGAGATTCACGGCATGGGTGCCGTTCATCTTCGTATTCTTCTCCGGTCTTGATGCCCTTCCGAACATGGTCTACGAGCTTACGGAATATGACGGCTGGCGCTGGTTCGAAGGATACGTTACGTCGATGTCTTATGTCAGCAACTTCAGGGAGATGGCGAGCGTCTTTAACCAGATGATCCCTTGCTTCCTTGTAGTCTGCCTTCTCATGATGTCTTACAACACACGTTCCCTGGGCCTTACGTCCGGCATCCTCTTCGGATATTCGCCGTGGGCGGTATTCGGCATCCTGCCGATGGTAGCTGCGACGCTGTTTTCAAAGAAGCACAGGGCTTCAAAGGTATCGAAAACGATTACCAATGCATTGAGCCCTGTAAACATCGTTTCGGCCGTTCTTATCCTTGTGGTATTCGGAAGCTACTACATGACGAATTCCAATGCCGTAAGTTATAAGGGCTTCGCATGGCAGTATTTTGACAGCCCGCTGAAGTTCATCATCGCATATATCGTATTCGTTCTTATCGAAGTTATTCCTTTCGCGGTGATCCTTTATAAGCGAGAGAAGGTCAACCCCGTGTTCTGGGCTGCCGTTGCAACGCTTCTCATACTGCCGTTCTACAGGATCTCCGAGATGAACGATTTTACGATGAGAGGATCGATGCCTGCGCTGTTCTTCCTGTGCATCGGTTTGTCAGGCGTTGTTGCCGAGATCATGGATCAGAAGAATACGCCTACGACGAAGAAAGGCTGGCTTAAGCCTGCAGCGATAATGCTTACTGTAGTCATCATGATGTTCACGACGCTCCTGAACCTCTTTGTCATCGTCGGTTCGATAATAGAAGGTGAACCCGGTGCCGAAGAGAACATCGGTTCATTCGGAAACATCAATCAGGCGGAGTATGCCGAAGTCATACAGGAACAGTTCTTCGCCGAAGGCTATGAGGACAGTTTCTTCTACAAATACTTCGCGAGATAAAGATATTAAATAAGGCTTCCCGGTCGGGAAGCCTTTTATTTTATCAGTCTTTGGATTCTTCAGATGTTATGTATATCGGCCTTGCCTTGGCCTCAATGTAGATTCGTCCGATGTATTCACCGATCAATCCGAGTGCCATCAGGATCAGTCCGCCGATGAAGAGGATGAAGCAGAGGAGTGAAGGGTAACCTGCGACGCGGTCCCAGATCTGCTCGATTATTGCTCTAATGAAGTAGTAGAGCATATAAACAAATCCTGCGAACGCAAAGAAGAAACCCGTATATGTAGCGAGCCTTAGGGGCGCTGTCGTAAATGCCACGATACCGTCTATTGCATATCTGAAAAGCTTCCAGAAGCTCCACTTGGTCTCGCCGGCAACACGCTCGACATTCTCGTGCTCTACCCATTTTGTCCTGAAGCCTACCCACGCGAAAATACCTTTTGAGAATCTCTGGCGCTCGGTAAGGCTTAAGATCGAATCAACGACTCCGCGCTTCATGAGCCTGAAGTCTCTGGCACCGTCTGCGATCTCAACGTCACACATACGGTTGATGAGCCTGTAGAAACGTCTTGCAAACCAGCTTCTGATCTTTGGTTCGCCCTTACGGGTAACGCGTCTTGCAGCCACGATATCGTATTCGCCGGAATCTAAGTCCTTGATCATCTCCGGAATGAGTGACGGGGGATCCTGCATGTCGGCATCCATGATGGCGACATAATCGCCCTTTGCCTTCTCCATGCCGGCATACATTGCGGCTTCCTTGCCGAAGTTCCTGGAGAAGAAGATATACTTAACGCCCTTGTCGTTTGCTGCGAGTTCTCTGATTATGTCGGCAGTCTTATCACGGCTTCCGTCGTTTACGAAAATGAATTCGTAATTCCTGTCAGACGCATCCGATTTTCTGACATCGCAAAGTGCTTCATAGAGGATCGGCAAAGATCCTTCTTCGTTATAGCAGGGAACTATTAAGCTGATAAGCACGACTGCAATTCTCCTTTGGTTTTGACAACACTTAAGCGCTGTCTTTACTCACCAAGATATTTTATCCGGGCAAGATAGTTAATCTGTTTAAGGCAATTGCGCGAGCGTAGCGAGACACAGCCGCAAATAGATTAAATATCTTGTTTGTATTATAATCAAAAAATATTGTAACTGACAATAAAATGCCGAAGAAAGGGCGGAACAAGAATGAAAGAGCTCTCAAGTCTTGATGGCAAGTCTTCAAAAAAGGCAGCAGAAAAACCTTTACTTAAGACTTCTTCAAAAAACGGATCAAAGCCGGATCTGCGCCCGTTATATGCTTTTGCCATAACCCTGGTCCTTTATCTCGTTGCAATGCTCTTATGCAACAAATATCCGCTTGGAGAATATTCATTTCTGCAGAGCGATCTGAAGGCACAGTATGCTCCTTTCCTGGCACTTTTAAGAAGCAAGATCACCGAGATGGGAAATGCTCCGAAGGGGAATCTTATCTCTTACATTTCGTATTCGTTTAAGCTCGGCCTCGGCAAGAATTTTATCGGCACATTCGGATATTATCTTGCAAGCCCTTTTAACCTGATCTATCTGTTTATCGCAGAATCACAGATCGATGCTGCAGTACTTGCTATCGTCACACTTAAGCTCAGCCTTTCTGCGGCTTTCATGTCAATGTTCCTCGGTGCGAGAACTGAAGACAAGAAGACTCTCTGGCCTGTCCTTTTGGGAATCATGTATGCATTCTCACTCTATTCACAGGCATTCATTTTCCAGATTATGTGGCTCGACGGCTATATGCTCCTGCCGCTGATCCTTTTCTTTACCGAGAAGTTTATAAAGAAGCAGAATTATCTTGGCCTCGTAATATCGCTTCTGGTCCTGTTTATTTCGAATTACTACATTGCATATATGGCGGGAATCGCATGCTTCCTTTACCTGATCATCAGGCTTTTCGAAGAGAAGGTGCAGATCAGGAAAGCTCTCGGCATCTGCTTAAGATATGCGCTCACTGCAGGCTTTACGGGACTTATCACAGCCGTAATGCTGGTGCCCGTCGGACTTGATACGATCAGAAACTCAGACCAGACCATTACGAGCAGAGGCAGCGAAGCTCTTACATATTCTCCGCTTACATTTATCCACATGATGATCCTCGGTGAACCCAGGGACTTCTCCGAAGTATTGCCGAGCAATTATCCGTTCCTTTTCATATGCCTTCTTGTTACGCTCCTGCTCCTTGTCTACTTCATCAGCCCGGTATTTAAGGGAAGAGAGAGAAGGATCCATGCTTTCTGCGTTCTCGGAGCAGTCCTCTCGACTGCGATCTATCCGATCGATAAGGCATGGCAGGTCTTCGACGATCCGAACTGGTTCTGGCACAGACATGCATTCGTATTTCTGCCGCTGTTCCTGATCATATCGATGAAGGTCCTTTTCAAGGCTAAGGAACTTGCGCGAAAAGACATCATCAAGGCTGTCCTCGCCATATATCTCTTTGTCTTTATCGATTTCTCGTTCGGCGAGATCAAGGGACAGTCAGAGGCACTCCTTTACAATGTGATCCTCGCGGCTGTCTACGGACTGTTCCTGATGGGCTTTGGAGTTCAGAACTGGCACGAGCAGCTCAAGAACATGCCAAAACTCCTGGCACCCCTCATGTCATTGTTCGTTGTTTTCGAATCGATCTTCGCAGGACCGATGTTAAGCAACGGAATCGAATCCATGACACTGTTCGGAGGCCCGGCTGTGGAATACAGCGACTCGATCCTGGCTGAGCAGGAATTCGGCAATTATGCAAAATCACGCAGCAGCACAGGTGCTTTCAGAGCAGAGACCGAGAGGGTCCCTGAGTATACGACCAAGTTCTATTGTGAAGAGGGACAGGCCTTCTACGGCAACTACAACGGCCTGTCATTCTTCAATTCGAATTCGAATAAGAAGATGCAGCGCTTCATGAAGCAGCTCGGAATGCAGACGAATTACAATTACTTTGCGGTCGGACATACTTTTGCCTGCCCGTCCGTAGACAGTTTCTTCTCGATCGGATCGGTATCTACGAGAAGAGACCTCTCATTCTACCGTTTGGACGGAAAAGACTCGCACGGTTCCGGACTTAATTTCTATGCCAATGACGACGTGCTGCCTCTCGCATTTGCAGCTGATAAGGGAGCAATGGATTTCGATTACTATAAGCTCGAAAAGGATTCTAAGGAGAAGAACTACTACGCATTCCAGAACGAGTGGTACCGCTCGCTGTTCCCCAATGCCTTCACCGAAGACTTCTTTAACAGCATCGATGAGAGCATCATAGGCGAGCCCAAGATCACTAACGGCGTCGCATTCAACATGAACGATTACATGACGAGAGAAGAGTTCCTTAACAAGGGAACATCGGACGAGAAGAAGGAATCTTCTGATGGCGCGAAAGACCCTCTCGGCCTGGAATCTACTGTGGAAAGCCAGCTTAACGACAACATCACGACCCTGCAGAGAACCAATGAGAAGCTTCCAATCGCGATCGAGTATGAGTTCAAGGCTCCTTCTTCGGATGAGATATACGGCTCCATAGTTTCCGGAAGGATCCTCGATTATACCGAGATCTATGTAAACGGGATCAGGATCTCGAACTTCTCTTCTAACACATACTATTCGCAGATATTCAGAGTAGGAAGCTTTGAAGAAGGCGAGACAGTTAAGGTGTCCTTACTCTGCAAGGAGGCAAAATGGTCATATCTTAACGTCAGATTTGCAACCTTTGACAGCGCTTCGTTCTCAAAGCAGTTCGCAAATGTCGACAGATCAAAGGTAAGTGCAGACCTGGTCTCTGACGGTTATGCGAAGTTCAGCGTTAAAAACATGGATCCCAACGAGACAGTAATTACGACGATCCCTGCAGAAGATGGCTGGCAGCTGCTCATAGACGGCGCTCCCGCTGAGCATAAGGTCTACCAGAATGCGTTTATCGCATTTGACGTTCCTTCGGGCAACCACACCGCCGAACTCGTGTTTACGGCTCCCGGACTTAAGGGCGGCGCGCTTGTAAGCTGTGCCGGAATAGTCCTCCTGGCAGCATTTGTCATCATCGACAAAAACCGCCAGAAAATGAAAGAAAAACAAAATTGAAACTAGTATCTTAATAGTGAATCAGTGCTTGGGAGGTTTTGAATTATGGATTTTATGAAAGCTTATGAGTTATGGTCAACAGATCCTTTTTTCGATGAGGGCACAAGAAATGAGCTCATCGCGATCAAGGATGACACAAAAGAGATCGAAGACAGATTCTACAGGGATCTCGAGTTCGGTACTGCAGGCTTAAGAGGCGTTCTCGGTGCCGGAACAAACAGAATGAACGTCTATACGGTTGCAAAGGCTTCTGAAGGCCTTGCAAAATACATCCTTTCCGAGGGTGAAGAGGCAATAAAGAGAGGCGTAGTCATTTCATATGACTCCAGACATTTCTCTCCCGAGTTTGCTCAGATCACGGCTCAGGTACTTGCTGCAAACGGAATCCCCAGCAAGCTCTCAGACGAGTTAAGACCGGTTCCTGTTCTTTCTTACTCGGTAAGATATTTCAAGGCCTTTGCAGGCGTCATGATCACGGCTTCCCACAATCCGTCCAAGTATAACGGATACAAGGTTTACGGTGAGGACGGCGGACAGGTACCGCCTGAAGCAGCTGATGCGGTCCTTTCCAACATTGAAGCCATTACGGATATCAGAACAGTAAAGCTCATGGACTTCGAGGAGGCTAAGGCAAAGGGTCTTGTTACTTCCTTCGGACCTGAGATCGACGAGGCATTCACAAACATGCTCACAAAGCTCGTTGTAGACCAGAAGGCTATCGACAGACAGGCTGACATGAGCATCGTATATACTCCTTTGCACGGCGCAGGCAACAAGCCCGTGAGAAGGATCCTCGAAGCAGTCGGTTTTAAGAATATCCACATCGTAAAGGAGCAGGAGCTTCCTGACGGAGCTTTCCCTACGGTAAGCCTTCCTAACCCTGAGAACCCTGAAGCTCTTTCAATGGCTATTGAGCTCGCAAAGAAGACCGATGCTTCTCTCGTATTCGGTACAGACCCTGATTCCGACCGTATCGGCGCGGCTGCTAAGGTAATAGAGAACGGCGAAGTTAAGTATAAGTGCTTCTCCGGAAACCAGATGGGCCTCATGCTCCTGGATTACATTCTCGATGCAAAGAAGCAGCTCGGTACACTTCCTGAGAATTCCTTCGCAGTTACGACGATCGTATCTTCCAAGCTCGTTAAGAGCATCTGCGACTACTATGGCGTTGAGCTCCAGGAGACACTCACAGGCTTCAAGTTCATCGGTGAGAGGATCAAGCTCGACGACGAGTTCGGCAATAAGCACTTCCAGTTCGGCTTCGAAGAGAGCTACGGTTATCTCTCCGGCGTCGATGTACGTGACAAGGATGCTGTCGTTGCGGCAATGCTCATCTGCAACATGGCTGCTGCTTCTTTTGAGAAGGGCGAGACGCTGGCAGACAGACTTGACCACCTCTACGAGAAGTACGGCTACGGCATCGAGCAGACGATCAGCTGCACTCTGGAAGGCAAAGAGGGAATTGAGAAGATCGGCAAGTGCATGGTAGAGCTTAGATCTGAACTCTCCGAGTGCAAGAACCTTGCTGAGGCAAAGAACCTCTTAGGCGGAGCTACTGTTACCGCTGTACGCGACTACAAGGAATCCAAGCGTTACGACTTCACTGAAGACGGCGTCAAGGTATCTGACATTACGCTTCCCAAGTCCAACGTTCTCCTCTATGAGCTCGGCGGCAACAAGGGAATCGACTGGGCATGCGCCAGACCTTCAGGAACAGAGCCCAAGCTCAAGATCTACATGGGCGTTTACGATTCTGACAAGGAGGCTGCAGAGAAGTCCTTCGAGACGATCAAGGGACAGGTGGAAGATTATGTTAAGTCGAAGCTTAACTAAAAGAGTTCACCAACGGAATAACGTATTCATGGACAGCCTTGGCGAAGCCGAGGCTGTCATAATTTGCAGTGATATATGAAGCGGCAGCCTTAACGCCTCCCGTGGCGTTGCCCATGGCGATGCCGTATTTTGCGGACTCGATCATGGAGATGTCGTTGTCACTGTCTCCTATCGCGAAAGTATTATCAGCGGGGATACCCAGATAATCAGCAAGGCTCAGGAGCGCGTTGCCCTTGGATACGCCGCTTCTCATAACGTCGAAAAGATTGGGGGCAGAGGATATGACCTCAAGTTCCGGGTCGGAGGATAACGCGCCCGTGATCTCCTCGTCCGCGCTTATCAGCAGTATCTTGTTGAACTTCGGCAGGTTGTCCTTTTCGATAAAATCCATGCCGATCTCGATCATGGGGGACTGCTTCTCGGGAGCAAGGCCCTCGTTATATGAATTGACAAAGCCCCTTCTGGTGGAAGCGGGCGTAAAGAAGATGCCCTCGTCTGAATAGAGGGTAGCGTCAGCAGACCTTGTCATCAGGAATCTTAAGAGTTCCTTGATCTTGGCTTCTTCGAAATCCACTGAGGCGAACTGCTTTCTTGCCGAGGCGTCGAAAAGCGAACCTCCGTTGCTCGTCATTATCGGAACGTCGATGCCCAGGTCTTCGGCAAATTTGCCGACCAGGAAGGATGACCTTCCCGTGGCGATCGTGAATGCCACAGAAGAATCCCTTAAGGCCCTGATGGCCTCCTTATTTCCTTCCGGAATGTCCTTGCCGGGGGCAAGGAGCGTAAAATCCATATCCGCGGCAAGCAGTGCTTTGTATTTTCTTTCCATAGGTCTTTTATATCTCCGGGAAAAATTATAAACGATTTTTTAAAATAAAAGACAAATATACCTTATTTTTCATTCAATCTGCGACATTACCGCGGTTGAAAGTTGAAATAAGTATGTATATTATTGTGCTTGGATTCAAAGGTAACCTTT
>LVAT01000005.1 GCA_001604135.1 Clostridiales bacterium Firm_14 | reverse complement strand
AAAAGACCCGAAAATACTATATTTCGGGTCTTTTTTATCGCATTTGTTTTAAAAATCTTTGATAGGTTTTATCCGGCTCAGTTGAACAGAATCGTGTTGTTTTTGAACCACTCGATAATGGATACTTTCATTTTGAAATAATTCAAGATCGTGAGCAGATACACGACTGCAAGCATGCCGAACATCAGGAAGAAATCCCTTAGATAATCGCCCAATGTAACGACTTCATCCTGAACAAGATAAGGTACTTCGGCGTATGCCTGGGCAAATGTAGCGCCCGGTATCCAGTCTATGAGATTCATTGTCCAGATAAGCCTGTCTCCCATTAACATCGCGAAAACAGTAAGAACAAAGCAAACGATAATGCCGATGCCGCAGACCCTTTCTTTCGCGAATATCTCATACATGAGAAGCTGAAGAAAAGATACGACCAGGATCGCAGGAAGGAAGAAGAACCAGCTGTTGGTCATTCCGGCAACTACACACAGGAAGAGCGAGATAATGGTACCAATAGACGCTCCCAGTATTCCCCACCCCAATCTCGGGGACTTAAAATAGGACTCTTTGGGTACGTCGTTAACCTCTTCGTCCTTGATCATGTCGCTGTAATACTCGCCCTGAAGAGTGCTTGCTCCTCCGGAAAAAGCTATCTGCGAGTTAGTAGACTTATAGCCAAATGAAGCAAGGGCATTTGCAAAGACCATGATATCCTGCGCAATGTTAAACGCATTATCAATGGAAAGATCCTCGTGAGGGACAAACAGAGCAACGAGCTCGTCTTCGAGGATATAATCTGCGAAACAACTCGTCTTCTCATATGCACTCTTAATATGATCTGCCATGGGGAGATCACCGAAGAGATAAGCCTTCGTGAGGACCTTGAGATTGACATCGGGTGTGAAAGATATCGTAAAGAACAGATTTCCGAGATCACCTTTGATCTCATTGCCTGTAATCTTCATCTCGAGATTCGAGTTCAGCTCAAGCAAAAATGCATACTTATCCATATCTACACCCCCGTATACAGATTTGTAGTATCAGCCGCTCGTAGCAGAAATGCCCGGAACCGTCGTCTCTGCAAGCTGAGCAGCAGGCTGGCCGTTAGTTGTCGTCGTCTCCTCCTGACTCTCGGTTGATGATTCAACGGGCTGAGTCGTCGTTGTAGGAGCAGGCATGAATCCTTCTTCAGTAGACTTATTCGTCTGGATCTTGAAAGGATAGAAAGCAAGCGCGTTATTGAACTGATCCTGGATCGTCGCGGATTCATTGACCTTATCGCTTATAAGTTCAGAATGTCTGTAAGGCAGAGTTACTGCTGCATAACTTACGATCCAGATAACAACCGCAAGGATGATCACTTCAAGGATAAGGAGCGGCGTGATCTGGAAAAGATCGTTAAGCTTTCTCATCTGCTTAGGGCGTCTGACAGCCTTGTTCTTAACATCCGTGTTGATGAATTCCATGGCTTTGAAACCCTTGGAGTCGATCTTGGAAAGGATCTTCTCGAGCATTGAGTTCCTTGTATATTCGTCAAGAAGTCTGTCCTCGAAAGTCATGTCTGCGGGAAGCGGATACTGGGCAACGATATTCTTTGCATTCGCAAGAAGGATATCGCCGAATTCATAGATAACCCTGTCCCCTGCAATGTTATTACGCTTGGAATAAATATCCAGATATGACTTGATGATCGCATTCTCACATCTGGTAGCTTCCTTCGTTATTCCGTAGCATGAAGAATAGACCATGACTACAGTAGACATATAGAAATCGCGGATGTTCTCGCGTGTTAATTTCTGGTTCCAGAGTTCATCAGACATTCTGATCACCTCCTTCATTAGAATTAAGGAATGCAAGCGGATCAACAGGTCCCTGGTTCATCGGCGCATCGTAAGGTGCGGGACCGCCGCCCGAATAAGGATCACCTGAACCGTATCCGCCCTGCGGCATCTGAGGAGCTGCCGGCTCACCAAAAGCAGACTGATACTGACCCTGCTGATACTGCTGTTCTGCAGGCTGCTGGTACTGCTGCTGGTATCCCTGCTGATAAGGCTGCTGATACTGCTGTGTGTATTGCTGCTGGTATCCCTGCTGATAGGACTGCTGATACTGCTGTTCAACAGGTGCCTGAGGCGCAGGTGCGCCATACTGTGCATTGGGATCCGTATACTGCTCTTCAGGAACATATGCCGGCATCTGGCTGTCCATGGCAACCGTTCCGTCAGGCATTACTGCGCCTTCCGGAGTCTGCATAACAGGAGCCTGGGGAGCTTGTGAACGTCCTGCAGGTTTCTGTGCAGGCTGCTTTTCCTGGCCCTTCTTCTGAGGCTTCAATGAGAGGTCTCTCTCATCGATCACGCCGGAGAATGAAGACAAAGGATAAAGGAACGCGAGGATCGCTACGATCAATGTAAATACAAGGAAAGTGATCCTTACGTTGTTTACCATGAATGCGATCATGATGATCGGCAGAAGAAGTCCTGCTCCGAAATATACCGAATATTCCGCAAGCTTTCTGAGGTTAGCTCTGACCTTTCCGTTGCAGATGAGATACAGAACGTAGATGTAATAGTAATCGTGGATACCGAGAGCGATTCCCAGGAATGCGCTGGTAATTACAAGCGTCTTAGCCGAAGGCATGATCGCGAAAGTAAACAATCCGATCACAGTAGATGCTGCCTGGATCAATACTCTCGTACGTGAAGTGAGCATGTGCGCAAGCCTGTGCTTAACAAAGCCGCAGACAAAGCACGCCATGAATCCGCATACGAGGAAATAGAACGAAGTCGTAGGAAGCGAGATGCCTACGCTGTCCAGATAGTTTGGCACGAACATGAGCATGAATGCAACAGCAACACCGAGCATCAGGAATGAAGAGTTAAGGAATCTTGCGACCCTGGAATCAGCGAAAACGGAAAGGTAACCGCTGAGCGACAAGGGAGCCTCCCTTACCTGTGTATTGTTCTGCATAAAATAGATCATGCCGATAGACGTAAGAACGAGAGCGGCACCGCTGATGATCGTTACGATGAACAAACCGTATCTCTCATAGCAGATACCTGCGATAACGGCACCTACCGCAACACCAAGGAAATATGAAGATGACTGAACGTTATGGATAACTCTGTCGTTATAGTCCTTGTATCCCAATCTTCCTGCGTTGATCCTGTAATCTCTTAAGTAATCGAAAGACATACCGAAGCAGAAACCGATGGGCAGAGCCAGAATGGTCGTAAGATACGGGAAGCTGATGACGCCTGCGATGAGTGCGAGGAAGTAACCTACGCATGTAACCGCTACGAGTGCGATCCTGCTGGTAAGCTTCATCTTGATGCTGTTTCTAAGTTCGGAGAATCCTACATAGCCCCAGACGAACAGGATCAGTGTAACGCAGATAAATGCCTGAATGGCAGGTTTGGGGAACGTCGACAATTGTTCCTTGAAATAATCCGCGAACGCGACCGGCATCATGATGGAACCGAATGCAGTAAAGAATGACAGGAATCTGTTTGCGTTCTCGCCATACATAACGAGCACCGGAGCATTTCCGGAAATGCCTCTGGATACCGTCGAGATAAGAAGGTTCAGTTCGAATACGATGATACCCATAGAGATGGCGATCGATATGATCGTGAAGATCCATGAGAGGCTCATGCCGTTTACGGAACTCTCGAAATCGGAACGAGGCATCATTATCTCAAGTACGCCTGCAACCGTATTCTCCGACGAGATGATCGGAGCAATGGCGCAAACGTAAGATACACCGCTGTCGCTGCGGGATGTAAACGAAGCCTGAAGCAGGCTGAAGCAGTCGATGTACTGGTTGCCTGCGCCTGTCAGATAATACTGCTCAACATGACCTGTTGCAGTGGATGAATAAAGTCTTAAGAAAGAATCGCCTGCCATCGTGTAGATGTTGACGATATACTGCTTGTCCTTAGCATAGCTGTAGATAGGAAGCATGTAGTTCATGCCTTCCCTGACATCCGTATATGAGAGAGCTGCTGCAGAAGATACTGCGCACTTCTCCATCATATCGGCACGTTCACTCTCAAGAGCTTTCATGTATGTTTTCGAGAGCTGCGTAGCCATTACCAGGAGCACTACGAGAATGATCGTAAAGCAATAACCGATCGTAGATGAGATAAGTCTTCTGTCACGGCTCTGAGCTGTCTCGGCTGTACCCTTCTCTCCTCTTCCTCTGAAGATCCTGATAAGGACTTCCTGAACGGCAAAAAGGACAACACCCGCAAGGACGGCGATAATGCATGCCGTAAGGATCCTCTGTTCGAGCTTGTCGCCTATGTCATAGAGTTCTCCGAATGTGCACTTGTATTCGAATACGCCGACACAGATGCCTGTGCTGTCTGTGATCGGAACGATAACGCTCTCATAATTCTTTCCGACAAGGACCGTGCTCTTGTCAGTGTTTCCGAGCCATTCGGAGATATCTCTTCCTGCTACTGCGAACTCGGAAGGATCATTGACGCCGCGGCTTAAAAGGAGTGATAACTGACCATTGCTGTAAGCGAAAAGGCCGTAACCTTCAGCGGACAGATTCTCTTTGGTCGTATCAACGAGCATGAGATCTAAGATAGCGCTGTATTTAGCCGGAGCATTTACTGTGCCTGAAGTTAAGTCGTCACCGTCAACGCTCATCCTGACAATGTCAGAGACCTGATGCATCTTGGTGTCGGATATCATCTTGAATTCGTTCTCGAACTGGAGCCTCATGTGATGAACGGCAAAAGATACCGCAGCAATAGCTACTACGAACGAAACAATTATCAATATGCAGATACGAACTATTCTACCGGTAACGTCATTACGTTCAGCGGTATGTTCATTCTGAAGATTAGCCATTTAAAAGCCTCCCCTGAATTGCTGAAAATCCGCATTCATTATACACAAATAAATAAAAAACAAGAAATATATATAATAGGCAGGATTTGGGATATTTAAGAAAAAAGGTTGCCTCTTATTGAGACAACCTCATTTTTACTGGTTGCGGAGGCGGGACTCGAACCACACGACCTCCGGGTTATGAGCCCGGCAAGCTACCAACTGCTCCACTCCGCGATGTCTATCGCTGCACTTAAACAAGGAATAAATGGTGCTCGTGACCGGACTTGAACCGGTACGGATTTTACTCCGACGGATTTTAAGTCCGTTGCGTCTGCCAATTCCGCCACACGAGCCTATCCGTAAGTGCTGAATGATATTATCATCATGACTCTTTAAAGTCAAGACAAGAATCTTTTACCTCTTCCGGAAATGACAGGAAACCGTAACATAACCATATTGATTGAAAACTCAAGAGCGTTAAAATTGAATATATTAATATAAAAAGGAGATTAGACTTATGCCTAACGATCCTGAAGATTTTAACAAGACTAACGGTATCAACAATCCTGATAATAAGGATGATTTTGTTGATTCCTCTTTCGGCGTGCTGTTTAAGCCCGGTGACAAAACTGAATCAGTAGCAGATAAGCTTAAGGAAACAAAAGAGAATATCGAGAAGAAGGCAACTGAAGCTGCTTCTGCCGGAACCGGCAGCAGATATGATCCCTCCGCATCAGACGGATTCAAAGACAGTTTCAATGATGAATTCGACAACTTCGAATTCGACTCTTCCATTTCCGCATTCAAGCCTTTTGCCACACCTGAGAAAACAGAGACTCCCACGTCTGCTCCGATGCCTGAAGCATTAAAGCCGAAGCAGACTTCCAATGAACCCGTCTTCCCTAAGGACGGCGGCACATTCGATAAGCCTGCTTTTACTCCTAAGGCACCCGAACCGCCGAAGGAAGCGCTTCCCAAGTTCAATGAGATCGACAGTAAGACAAATACTGCCAAGCCTGCTAACGATAAGATCTTTAATTCAGGCAACAGTCTTGATTTCGCCACATCCGAACACGACAAGAAGACAAGTCCGTTCGTAAATGCGGAAAAGCCCGAACAGCCCAAGGCAGCTGACATCGACATTCCAAAGGTTGAAAGGCCCGCAGCCCCTGCAGCTCCTGTTGCTCCCGCAAAGCCTGTAAATCCTTTTGCAAGCTCCACACCGGAAGCAAAGCCTGCACCTAAGGCTCCTGAGGCCCCCAAGACGCAGTCGACAGGATACAGACCTTATCCGTCTTCCTCAATGACAAATCTCTTTACTACGCCGACACAGGCAACACAGAACGCAGAGAAAGCTTTTGCAGAGTTTCTGGACGATGACTTCAAGCCTGCCAATAAGGCTCCGATAAGTCCTTTTAAGTCTGTCGCTTCAGCAGCACCCAAGGCAGCTGAACCCGCAAAACCTGCAGTACCTAAGGCTCCTGCAGCTCCAGTTAAGCCAGATGAGCCGGCAAAGGCCGCTGCCATTGCCGGTGCAACCGTTACTGCAGCCGCTGCAACCGCAGCAGCCACAGCAGCTGCTGCTCCTAAGGCAGCTGAACCCGTAAAGCCTGCAGCACCCGTTGCTCCCGCAGCTCCCGTCAAGCCCGTTGAACCGGTAAGACCCGCTGCAACTGCTGCACCTGTTAAGCCCGCTGAACCTACCAGACCTGCGGCTACTGCTGTACCTGCAAAGCCCGCTGAGCCCGTAAAGCCAGCTGCGCCTGTTGCTCCTGCAAAGTCCGTTGAGCCTGCAAAGCCTGAAGCACCGTCAGCTCCCGTTAAACCTGCTGAACCCGCTAAGGCTACGACAGTTACAGGTGCGACCGTAACTGCTGCCGCTGCAACCGCAGCAGCCACAGCTGCTCCCAAGGCAGTTGAAACTGTTAAGGCACCTGCTGAGACAGTACAGCCCCAGAGACCTGCAGCTTCAGCACCCAAGGCTGAAGCACCCGCTCCTCAGGCACCTGCCCAGAGGCCCGGCGCTTCCAACAGCAAGCCTGCACCCGGACCTCAGTCCGCTGCAGCTCAGAATGTACAGTATTCACCTTTCGAGGCTAAGGGCAAACAGCCTGTAGCTGCTACAAGAGGTGTTTCAAATGCACAGGGACACCAGGACAAGAGCATCCAGCCTGTAACTACAGTTAAGAAGTCCAAGAAGAAGGTCAAGGAAACCAAGTCCGCTAAGGATCCGGGTCTTGCAGGACTCATCACATTCCTGGTAATCATCTTCCTTGCCATCGGTATCCTGTGGGCACTTGATAACACATCAGGTATCAGAGCTTTCTTCGGCAAGAAGACTATCGAGACGATCCCTACTGTTTCTACTGAAACCACGGCAGAAAAGCCCACAGAGACAACAGAAGCTACTACAGCTACAACTACTACCGAAGCAACAACAACGACTACTGAGGCTACTACAACGACCACAGAAGCTACGACAACAACAACCGAGGCTACAACGACAACAACTGAAGCTACTACAACTACAACCGAAGCAACTACTACAACGACAGAAGCTACAACAGTTTCAGTTACAACCGGAGAGACTGCTGAAACAGCCGAAGGTTCTTGTGTAACAGCTATCAGCACAAAGATCACAAAATTCAAGACGATGGACAAGGGCTTCAAGTTCACCATCGAACTTACAAACACAAGCAACACGACCTGCAGCCTTCCTAAGTCACTTAATTACCTCGACATGAAGTTCTTCTGCAACTCCACGATCACCGAAGTTACATCTGAATGCTTCAATTTCAGTGCTAAGAAGGATGGCGTTACATTCAGAGGAACACCTAAGGAAGTTACGATCAAGGGCCGTGCAACATACTCATTCACAGTCTATGTCTACACTAAGGAAAACGTTTCTTCTTACGGTTACAAGACAGCATACTTCGACTGGAAGAAGTAATACTTTAAAACAAACTGACGCTAAGGGCCTCTGCACACCGCAGCGGTTCTTTTTTGCATGAATAAGGGCTGCCCTTATTGGACAGCCCCAGTTAATCTTTTGCTCTTTAGTCTTCCTTCGGTTTCTTGACCGTATCGAAAACGAACTTGCCTCTTCTGTAATCGATCTTAAGCGTTACAACATCCTTCAAAGCACCTGTCAGGAACATCTCAGAAAGAGGATCTTCGATATTGGTCCTGATAGCCTTACGCAAAGGTCTTGCACCATACTTCTCGTCGTAACCGACTTCAGCAAGCTTGTCTCCTGCAGCCTTTGTCATAGAGCCCTTGATGTGCTTCTCGTCTAGTGAAGAGAAAACATCCTTGATCATGATGTTAACGATCTGGCGGATCTCCTCAGGCTTCAATGACTTGAAGATGATCGTCTCATCCACACGATTCAGGAACTCCGGACGGAACGTCTCCTTAAGAGCGCTCTGTACGTGCTGTTCCAGAGCTTCATGCGTATCGTTAAAGAAACCGATCGTATTAGCCTTTGCAGAGCTTCCCGCATTGGACGTCATGATGATGATGCAGTTCTCAAAGTTAACGTGCAGGCCGTGGCTGTCAGTGAGCACACCGTCATCTAACATCTGCAGGAGGAGATTGAATACGTCATGGTGAGCCTTTTCGATCTCGTCGAAAAGGATTACCGAGTATGGCTTCCTTCTTACTTGCTCAGTAAGTTGTCCGGCATCGTCGAATCCGACATATCCCGGAGGCGAACCGATGAGCTTGGAAACTGAATGAGCTTCCATGTACTCAGACATGTCGACTCTGATCATTGCTTCTTCAGAATCAAACATAGCCTCAGCAAGAGCCTTAACAAGCTCTGTCTTACCTACACCGGTAGGTCCTACGAATATGAATGACGTAGGCTTATGCTTCTTGGTAAAGCCTGCCCTGTTACGTCTTACGGCGCTTGCGACAGCATGAACTGCCTCATCCTGGCCGATTACACGTTCGTGAAGCTTCTTCTCGAGATTTGCAAGCTTCTCTGTCTCAGTCTCTGAGATGGACTTCAGAGGAATTCCTGTCCACATTTCAACGACTCTGGCAATATCTTCGATCTGAATTGGATCGGGAGCGATGTCATCCTCGAGCGCCTCTACCTCTTTCTGGAGCTTATCAACGGAAGCCTTAAGTTCAGCAACCTTCTCATACTCACCTTCACGCTCTTCAGGAGAAGAATTCTCCATTGAATCGATCATCTGCTGATGTTCGATCTTAGCCTTCTCAAGAGCCTTCTTGGTGTTTGCAAGCTTAACAAGCCTTACGTTCTTAAGGTTAGCAGCAGAACCAGCCTCATCGATAAGGTCTATGGCCTTATCGGGAAGATATCTGTCGGTGATATATCTTTTCGAAGCCTTTACGGCAAATTCGATAACATCATCAGGATAGTAGACATTATGATGCTTCTCGTAATAGTCCTTAATGCCCTTCAGGATCTCAATTGACATCTCAACGGAAGGTTCGTCGAGCATGACCTTCTGGAAACGTCTCTCGAGAGCCGAATCCTTCTCGATCCTCTTATACTCTGCTGTTGTAGTTGAGCCTAAGATCCTGAGCTCGCCTCTGGCAAGGGCAGGCTTCAGGATATTTGCAGCGTTCGTGGAACCCTCTGCGTCACCTGCGCCGATTATCGTATGGAGCTCATCGATTACAAGGATGATGTTCTCAGCCTTGATCGCTTCATTGATAACACCCTTGATACGGCTCTCGAACTGTCCTCTGAACTGTGTGCCTGCAACCATTGCAGGAAGGTCAAGCTGCCAGACCTGCATGTTAAGGAGCTTCTCCGGAACGGATCCTTCAATGATCTTAACAGCGAGGCCCTGTGCTACAGCTGTCTTACCTACACCGGGAGCGCCGATAAGAACAGGGTTGTTCTTGGAACGCCTGTTAAGGATCTGTACGACGCGGTCGATCTCGGCATCACGGCCGATAATGCGGTCGATCTTGCCCTCGGCAGCGCGTTCGGTAAGGTTGGTACCGAATTCATTGAGATACTTAAGGCGCGGTTTGCCTCTGCCCTTTCTGGGATCCTTGGTATTCTTGCCGTCACCTTCATCTTCAGACTGGTTGCCGGGTCTTTTTCCGAAGAGAGAATCAAAGATGGAAGGCATCTCTGATTTCTTCTTTCCGTCATCGGACTTGTCGTCAGACTTGTCTTCAGGATCGGTAATTCCTACGGGTGTTGAATCCTCATCGAATTCATAGCCGTCTTCATCATCTTCAAAAGGCTCACCGAAGCCGTCGCCGGATGCCAATGACTTCAGGAACTCTGTCGGGTCAGCCGAAAAGCCGCTCTGACTTGTGAGTTCTTCCAGTCTGTCGCTCATCTCGTCGATGTTGTCTGCGTTGATGCCTGTCGCCTTGAACATATCGGTAACACCCGATATGCCTGATTCATAGGCGCATTTTAGACAAAAGCCTTCGTCGATCCTCGCGCCGTTCTCATAGCGGCTGGTAAAGACGATAGCATGTCTCTTTTTACAAATACTACAAAGTGCCATTACTCTTCTCCGTTATCCTCTTCCCTTATCCTGCGTCTTACCTTAGGACCGGTAAGAATGTCGTATTGTTCTTCCTCAAGCCTTGCGGTGTCGATGAATGACGAAATATCCTTATACTGACCGCTCTTCTTAGCTCTCTCGAGAAGAGGCTTTAAGAACTGTCCCGTGTAAGATTTCCTGCATTTTGCAATCTCTTCGGGCGTGCCCGTGACGACCACTTCGCCGCCTCCGTCACCGCTCTCGGGACCTAAGTCAATTATGTGATCTGCCGTCTTTATGACATCCAGATTGTGCTCGATTACGACCACAGTGTTCTTATTTTCTGTTAGGCGTTCTAAAATGTCAACCAATTTATGAACGTCCGCAACGTGTAAACCCGTGGTGGGTTCATCTAATACATATATCGTTTTTCCGGTCGATCTTCTCGACAATTCCGAGGCAAGTTTGATACGTTGTGCCTCACCGCCCGAAAGTGTCGTCGAAGGCTGGCCGAGTTTGATGTAGCCCAGGCCTACGTCCTGCAGAGTCCTTACCTTCTTATATATCGTCGGGTGATTCTTGAAGAATTCGACTGCCTCATCAACGCTCATGTCGAGAACATCTGAGATATTCTTGCCGTTATACCTGACCTCAAGAGTCTCCCTGTTATATCTCTTACCCTTACATACGTCGCACGTAACATAGATATCAGGAAGGAAGTGCATCTCGATCTTGTTGACGCCGTCGCCTGCGCACGCCTCGCAGCGGCCGCCCTTGGTGTTAAATGAGAATCTTCCTGCCTTATATCCTCTCTGCTTTGCGTCGGGTGTCTCAGCATAGAGCTTGCGGATCAGATCGAAAAGTCCGATATACGTCGCAGGATTACTCCTCGGCGTCCTTCCGATCGGGCTCTGGTCGATGCAGATGATCTTATCGAGGTTCGAGTAACCAGTGATGCGCTCACACTTAACCTTCCTCTTACGCGAGCCGTTAAGCTCATGCTCAAGGTAAGGCACCAGTGTCGAATTTATAAGAGATGACTTGCCTGAGCCTGATACGCCTGTTACGACCGTGAAAAGTCCGATCGGTATGTCGACATCGATATTCTTAAGGTTGTTGATGCACGCACCCTTTATCTTAAGCATCTTCTTATCGTCGATCTGCCTCCTGTTCATCGGAACGGGAATGAACTTCTTGCCGGACAGATACTGGCCGGTTACGGAATCTTCGACATTGATGATGTCATCAATGGTGCCCTGAGCTACGATCCGTCCTCCGAACGAACCTGCGCCCGGACCGATATCGACGATATGGTCAGCAGCTCTCATGGTGTCCTCATCGTGCTCTACGACAAGGATGGAGTTGCCTAAGTCTCTGAGCTTGAAAAGCGTCTTAATGAGCTTGTCGTTGTCTCTCTGGTGCAGACCTATGGACGGCTCGTCGAGGACGTACAGAACGCCCTGGAGGCCCGCTCCGATCTGTGTAGCAAGTCTGATTCTCTGCGCCTCACCGCCTGAGAGCGTGGCCGAAGATCTGGACAGCGTCATGTAGTCCAGTCCGACATCATACAGGAATTCCAGTCTCGCCTTGACTTCTCTTAAGATTGGAGCTGCGATCTCCGCATTCTTACCCTTCAATGTAAGGTCCGCGAAAAACTGTCTCATGTTCTTTACGGACATATCGGTAAGTTCCGAGATATTAAGTCCACCGAGCTTTACGGATAAGCTGTTCTTATTAAGTCTTGCACCGTTACATACGGGGCATACGTCGATACTCATGTAACGCTCGTAAGAAGCCTTTGCCTCTTCACTGCCGGACTCTCTCCAGCGTCTCATAACGCTCGGAACCACGCCTTCCCAGTCAGAATAGTAATCACCTGATCTGGGATATATGGAATTTCTGGTATCGACCTTAAGCATCTCGCCGCCATTACCGTAAAGTATAATGTTCTTAACATTCTCAGGGAGCTTATAGTAAGGCATGTCCAAAGAGAACTTATACTTCTTTGCGAGAGCTTCGATAAAGCATCTTCCCCAGCTCTTGGGATCGTCGAAATTCCATCCTGCAGTCCTTACCGCGCCTTCATTGATAGAAAGCTTCGGGTTGGTGATGCAGAGCTCGGGATCTACTGCCGTGAGCGTTCCGATACCTGAGCAATTGGGACACGCGCCCTCTGGGCTGTTGAAAGAGAAGCTTCTCGTATTGATCTCGCCGAAGGATATTCCGCAGTCAGGGCATGCCAGATGCTGCGAGAAGAACTCTTCGCTCGATTCATAGGTCTTCTCCCCGTCTTTATCTACGGTTGCGGTCTGGAGCTCTACCTGCAAAAGACCGTCAGCAAGCTTTAATGCCGTCTCGCATGAGTCATAAAGCCTTGTCGTGTTAGCTTCCTTTATGACGAGTCTGTCGACGATCACTTCGATCGTGTGCTTGTTATTCTTGTTAAGCTCGATCTCCTCATCCAGCTCATATGTAATGTTATCTACTCTTACACGCGCGTAGCCGGACTTCCTGAAGCCGTCGAAAAGCTTGCTGTATTCACCCTTCTTATTCCTTACGACAGGAGCATATATGATGGCTCTGGTGCCTTCGGGATATACCTTGAGCTTATCTATTATCTGGTCTATTCCCATGGACTTGATCTTCTTGCCGCAGTTCGGGCAGAAAGGCTGACCGACTCTCGCGTAAAGAAGTCTGAAGTAATCGTATATCTCAGTAACTGTACCTACTGTGGATCTGGGATTGCTGACAGTGGATTTCTGATCTATAGAGATCGCAGGAGACAATCCCTCGATGCTGTCTAAGTCCGGCTTATCGAGCTGGCCTAAGAACATCCTCGCATAAGAAGACAGGGACTCGACATAGCGTCTTTGACCTTCCGCGTAGATAGTATCAAATGCAAGCGAAGACTTACCCGATCCGGAAAGGCCTGTCAGTACGACCATCTTCTTCCTTGGGATATCAACGTCGATATTCTTGAGGTTGTGCTCTCTGGCGCCTCTTATCTTAATGTACTTGTTCTCATCCATAATTTTTCCTTTGTAACAAAAAGACGGACATCGGTCAAGATGTTCGTCCTTCATCACATTTTGGTGACCCCAAGCGGATTCGAACCGCTGATTGCGCCGTGAGAGGGCGCCGTCTTGACCACTTGACCATGGGGCCTTTTTGTTTGCCCGAGTATATTACCACAGGATTATAACCTGCGCAAGTACAAAGGGCACGAATATCTGACCTGATATGCGGCCAATATTCTAATATCAGATGTTTTCTGTCCTCTTATCGGACGGAATATAGGCTCTGCGCTTGTTAACGCACTTGAATGCAGGCCTCATGATACGGCCTCCGGATACGAGTTCCTCGATCCTGTGAGCGCTCCATCCTGCAATTCTTCCGCAAGCGAACAAAGGCGTATAGAGCTCTGTAGGGATTCCGAGCATGGAATATACAAGGCCTGCGAAGAAATCGACATTTGCGCAGACGAGCTTATCGGAATTCTTTACTTCGTGGAAAACCTCAGGCGCGAGCTTTTCGACAAGGAGGTAAAGATTATAAAGATCCATATTGCCCTTCTCTTCAGCAAGAACTTCAGCATACTTCTTGATGACAACTGTTCTGGGGTCGGACAATGTATAAACAGCGTGACCGATACCATAGATAAGGCCGGAATGGTCGAATGCCTTCTTGTTGATGATATCTGCAAGATACTGCTTGATCGCAGCCTCGTCTGTCCAGTCTGATACGTGCTCACGAAGATCCTTCATCATGGCATAGGCCTTGTTTGATGCACCGCCGTGCTGAGGTCCCTTGAGAGAACCTACTGCAGAAGCCATAACTGCATAGGTATCAGAACCCGTGGATGTTACGGCATGGGTTACGAATGTTGAGTTGTTGCCGCCGCCGTGCTCAGCGTGAAGGACGAGCATGACATCAAGGATCCTTGCCTCAAGCTCTGTGAACTGGCCGTCAGGTCTGATCATGTGAAGAATGTTCTGAGCGGTGTTGTATTCCGGAACAGGTGCATGGATATAAAGATCCCTGTGCTCGATGTAATGCCTTCTTGCCATATAGCCGTATGAGATGAGCACAGGGAATCTTGCGATAAGCTCTGTGCACTGTCTTACGACATTTGCGATATCAGTCGAATCAGGATTTTCGTCATATGAGTAGAGCGCAAGGATAGATCTTGCAAGCTTGTTCATGACATCCGGCGAAGGTGCCTTCATGATCATGTCTTCCGTAAAGCCCTCAGGAAGCGGTCTTACGCTCTGGAGAAGTTCATTAAATTCCTTAAGCTCAGTTGCAGTCGGAAGCTCACCTGTAAGAAGCAGGAAAGCTGTTTCCTCATATCCGTATCTTCCTTCGGAGAAGAATCCGTTTACGATGTCTTTTACTTCATAACCCTGATAGAAAAGCTTACCCTCGACGGGGATCCTGTCGGCATCGTCAACGATGTAACTCATTACCTCACCTACTTCGGTAAGGCCTACAAGAACGCCCGTACCATCATTGTTACGGAGTCCTCTCTTAACGTTGTACTTTGTGTACAGGTCCTTGTTGATATGCGATTTTACTTTTGCTACATCAGCAAGTCTGTTGATGAGCTCTTCTTTTTGTTCAAATGCCATGTTCCGTCTGTCTTTCTGCTATCTTCACTTAGACTAGCGCCTATAATACCAGATATTATAAAGCTTTTCTTTTATTAGGGTTTGCTCGCTGTTAGACGAATAATTATGCAACAAAAGTGCATTTAGTTGTTTAGTCTATGCAAAAATCGCATTTATAAAAGTTTTGAAAGCTCGTATCCGATTACAGATGCGGCTACTGCAGCATTGAGAGATTCGGCTTTTCCCTTCATTGGGATCTTAATGAGCTTAGTGCATTTTTTTGCAGTCTCATCAGTAAGTCCGTCGCCCTCATTGCCGATAAAGTATGCGCATGGGAGCTTAAGATCACCGGCGCCTAATTCATTTCCCTTAAGGTGGGTTGCGATGGTCTCGATTTTCGCGCTCTCGAAAAATGCAAAGCACTCATCCATAGTCTTTCTGACAACCGGTATATGCCAAACAGATCCCATTGTTGCTCTTATCACCTTGTCGTTGAAAGGATCGCATGTTGTGGGACTGATAATAACAGCCGTAAGACCAAAGGCATCAGCCATTCTGATGATCGTTCCAAGGTTGCCGGGATCCTGTGTATTCTCAAGCACAACATAAATGTCTTTTCCGTCGCCCCTTCGAGGGATATCGGCACTGATACCCGGCTCGTTTATGACCAGCGCAACGCCTTGCGGATTTACCGTCTGTGATATCTTCGCAAAAACATCCTTGCTCAGCACAAGAGGTTCAACATCAGGCGTGAATTCTCTTGCCCAGGAGATCTTGTCTTCCGTGACGATTACTTCTTTTGCCTTCTGACCGCTCGATAAAGCCTCCTCACAAAGCCTTGTACCTTCAAGATAGATCACGCCTTCCTTTCTGGCATCGGATCTTTTGGTAAGCTTTGCGATACGCTTAACATTCGGATTGTCGCGGCTTGTAATAATCACTTATAAGTCTCCTTTTCAATATGCAAAACTCTATTAGTTTAATCAACCACCGGCAACAAAATGGCTATACTTCGTATTTAACTCCCAAATAGCTATAAAGCGCTCTCTTGTAAACACTTCTCCTCGAATGACCAAAAGTATCTTATCATAAAGCTCACGTGTTTCCGGATCAGTAATAAGATTTGCATTCTGATGTAAAGACTCTCTATACCCATCCGGAATTGCTCTTTGCAAGTGACCTATTCGCCATTTATCTTGACCGAGTGAAAAATCGTAACTTCTTTCCCAATCAACGCCCGTATATGGCAAAAGAGGATCTGCAAGTGCGGCTTGATCTGTCATACGAATTCTATCACCATAGTTATAGACCAAAATACCTGGCGCGAAATCGAGGATGTCGCCTTTATATCCCATTTCTATACGTTCTTCAACACCTTTAATATTATGACTGAATTTTTTTAACGGATAATTCTCTTTAGTAATCTCACTCTTTATTATCATATGCAAAGAAGTATAAGGAATATATACGGCGCGTTCATCAGCTATTTCATTAAATGGATAAAGAACCAGCGGGCTTATCATCAGACCTGCAATAAATATAACCGGGATTATCCCTCCAACAATTGCAAGTTTCTTTTTATCATACAATTTACGGCTTTCAGCATAGTCAAAAATCAAGTAAACAGACACGATAAAGAGGCCTGCCAAATGACGCCCCAGCATAAAATCTCCGCCAATTCGCAAAATGTAAACCAACTTCATTATCATTCCCACCGCTGTCATCCTGCGCAGGGAATCACCTTTACATATTATGACACCCAAAGCAATTAAGATGATTATTAAAGTAACCGGATCACATAGGAGATTCATTTTAAAATAGTTAAAGCCCTTCGCCAAATAATCTACCAGTGGTAAATCTATACGAACTTTGACGTAATAAGTATTGGGGAACGGGTATCCATAATAAATAACAGAAAAAACCAACCAGGCAAAAAAAGGCTGCAATCCTAAGAACCCTGCAAGCAACATTTTGCAAATGCTGCATTCTTTCTTTCTAAGAAAAATATAAGCAGTTGGGAAAAACATTAAAAAGCAGGTATCAAACCTTGTCAGCAAAGATAACGAGCATAGCAAAGCAATATAACAAAGCTGCTTAAAGGAATACTTTCCCTTATGGTTTATAACATAGTCAAAATAAAGGATTTGAATCAGGTAGATCAAACTGGTTTCAAGACCGCTGGTAGTATAGGCTATAAACCCATATGAAAGACAACAGATCAGTGTCGCTAAAATCATCAAAGATTTGCTTTTAATGTGGCGTATTATCAAGCCAAATGAAATCATTGAATTTACAACGCCTATAGCAATAGCGGTAAGCTCAATGTGTCTTGTCAAACATGAAAGGGCAGTTACAAGTAACAACATTAAAGGACACGTTGCCGCATTTACTCTTTCTCCAATGTTATAGACAAGCCCATATCCATTCATGAAGTTTTTAGTCATAACAAAGGCATGGTAGGAATCATCTGCTATCCATGACTGAGCGATTATAATCACCGAAAAAATGACAAAGCAGATTGCTTTCACCGTAGAGGGCTTAACGCTACGTGCTTTATTTGTTAAATCAGAAAATGATATTTCTTGTTTCAAGCTCATTGTTTTTCCCCTCCAACATATGAATTAATGATACTGCAAAAGAAAGTAAAACAAAAAGGGGCTGTGAAAATCGGTAAATCATACCGATTTCTTTCACAGTCCCCTGTTAAGTCAATTAAATATCAGTATTAGAGAGCTGCCTTAGCCTTCTCAACGAGAGAAGCAAAACCTGCTGCATCTGTAACTGCGATATCGGAAAGAACCTTACGGTCAAGCTCGATACCAGCCTTCTTGAGGCCGTTCATGAATCTGGAGTAGCTCATGTCGTTCAAACGGCAAGCTGCGTTGATACGAACGATCCAGAGTCTTCTGAACTCTCTCTTCTTGTTTCTTCTGTCTCTGTAAGCATAGTTGCCGGACTTAAGAACCTGCTGGTTAGCAACCTTGAAAAGCTTGCTCTTATGACCCCAGTAACCCTTTGCTGCCTTTAAAATCTTATGATGACGCGCTCTTGTGCGGATTCCTCTTTTAACTCTTGACATTATCTTGTCCTCCTAAATTCTAAGCAATTAAGCGTAAGGGATCATCTTCTTGATGATTCTTGCATTCTGATCTGAGCATACCTGGTTGTGTCTGAGGTGTCTCATTCTCTTAGTAGGTCTCTTGCTCAAAATGTGGCTTCTGAATGCCTGCTTGTGGAGAACCTTACCGGTACCTGTTACCTTAAATCTCTTCTTTGAAGAAGTGTGTGTCTTCTGCTTGGGCATATTATCTTTCCTCCTAAATTATTTTTTCTTTGCCGGTGACAGGTACATTACCATGTTCCTGCCCTCTAACTTCGGCGGCCTGTCTACTGATCCATATTCGGTTACGCTCTGTGCGAATGTATCGAGCACTTCGAAACCTTTATTCTGGAAAGCCATCTCGCGGCCTCTGAATCGGATGTTAACCTTAACTCTGTCGCCTGCCGAAAGGAACTTTACGACCATCTTGCGCTTTACTTCGACATCGTGAACGTCTGTTGTAAGCTTTAAGCCGACTTCCTTGAGTTCTGTCTCTTTCTGCTTCTTCTTTGCTTCCTTCTCTCTCTTACCCTTCTCGAAAAGGAACTTGTTGTAATCCATGACTCTGCAAACCGGGTTATCAGGATTGGGTGAGATGCAGACGAGATCAAGATCAGCTTCTTCAGCACTCTTCAGAGCTTCCTCGATCGGAACTACACCGATCATCTGTCCTTCTGCGTCGATGAGACGAACCTGAGGGAACTTGATAGCTCCGTTAATCATCTGATTATCATTGGTCTTAGCGATGGTAGCCACCTCCTTGTTTAAGACTTACTTTAACTACATAAAAAAAGAACGGATAAAATCCGTTCTCTCATAACTACCCTGCCTTAATGGCAACCCCTCTAAAAATAGGTTAATTATCTAGTTATTGACCTCTTTACTAGCTATCGCCGCTTGAGGTGAGAATCGGATGTTCTTCTTTCACGAGCGATATAATACTTAAACTTTGCCACAAAGTCAATAGTTTTGATAAAATCTCACAACACCTTGATTAATGAATGACTTTCAGGAATGATCTTCTGTGTATCGGAGTCATGCCTTTTTCACGTATCGCGGTGTAGTGATCCTTGGTCCCGTAGCCCTTATGTTTAGCGAATCCGTAGCCCGGATACTGCTCATCATATTCCATCATGATGTGGTCTCTCGTAACCTTCGCAAGTATTGACGCCGCTGCGATGGAATCAGATTTAGCATCACCCTTAATGATCGGTATTACATCCAATCCCGTGCCGGAAAGATTAACCGCATCGATGAGGAGAATGTCCGGAGACATGCCCTTGGCAGCTAACTCCTTAACGCAGTTTCTCATTGCTTTCTTCGTTGCTTCCAGGATATTGATCTCATCGATCTCTTCAGGCGTGGAGCTGCAGATGGCATAAGCTAATGCTTTTTCCTTTATGGTTACGAAAAGCTCTTCTCTCTTCTTCTCGGAAAGCTTTTTCGAATCATCCAGCCCTAAGATCTTCTCATTAGGATCGAGGATGCAGCATGCTGCAACCACAGGTCCTGCGAGAGGGCCTCTGCCTGCTTCATCGATTCCGCCGATCATCTTGTAGCCTTTGGAAAAGCAGTCATTCTCATATTCATACATCGCATCGTATTTTGCGATAAGCTGTTCTTCTGTGAGCTTGGGCATAATTGATCCTCTGTTACTTAAAATCTTCAGGAAGCTCTAAAGTGATCCTTCCCGTTCTGCCTTCTCTTAAATCGTTTAAGAAGAGCCTTGCGAAGCGTTCTTCGTCGATCCTTCCGCCGCTCATGATGCAGCCTCTCTTCTTTGCCATCTCAAGGAAGAGGTCATAATAAGGATCCTGGAAATATCCGTCGTCTTCAGGCTCTTTTATATCAACATCCACGCCGTAACGTTCACTTAAGAGACCGGGATAGGTGTCTATCATGATCTTCATAGTCTCATAAGCGACTTTAACGACATCGGTTATCTCTTCCTTCACGGAACCTAATGCAGTAAGGCATATTCCGCTCTTCGCATTCGCGATCCTGGGCCACAAAACGCCTGCCATGTCCATAAGCTCTAATCTGCCGCCTGTCATGATCCACTTGAAATCTTTTGTGACGCCAGGCTTATCGCCTGTTACGGCTGCCTTTCTGCCAGCGAGGGCGTTGATGATAGTGGACTTGCCGGTATTGGGCGCGCCTACTACCATGACTCTTACGGGACGCCCGATCCTTCCCTTCTCAGCGGCCTTCTCGAGCTTATCCTTCATCATTTCCATGGTGATGCTGTTAAGCTTGTCAAAGCCTTTCTTATGCGTGCTCTCAAGCGCGCAGGCTCTGGTGTTCTCAGATTCGAAGCTGTCGATCCAGCGGGATGTTTTTGAAGGATCTGCGAGGTCAGCCTTGTTGAGGATAACGATCCTCGGCTTTGTTCCGATTATCTTATCCAATTCCGGATTTCTGCTCGAGAAAGGGATTCTAGCGTCACAAGTCTCATAAACAAGATCGACGAGCTTTAACCTCTCGCCTGTCTCGTTTAAGGCCTTTCTCATGTGCCCCGGAAACCAGTTAATGTCGTTCTTTTTCTCAGCCATAATGACTCCAATGTTTTTCTTACCAACAGATTTTAACACAATATGTGAAATGCAGGTTCTTCTGAACTTCTATCGTCTGCCGATAAGAGCCCCGTAAACAAACAAAACAGGCTGCCTCACTTGAGACAGCCCGTGATAATTCGATTTGAAGCCTGCTATCAGATCTTCTGTGTGATCTTTGCAGCCTTGCCCTGACGATCGCGGAGATAATAAAGCTTTGCTCTTCTGATCTTACCCTTACGAATAACGTCGATGTGATCGATCTTGGGTGAGTTTACAGGGAGAATTCTCTCTACGCCGATACCGTAAGATACACGGCGGATTGTTATTGTCTCTGAAAGGCCCTGGCCTTTTCTTGCGATGACATAGCCTTCGAATACCTGAATACGCTCCTTAGCGCCTTCCTTGATAAGAAGGTGAGCCTTAACGAAGTCTCCGACTTCTACTTCAGGATACTGGTTGCGAATATTCTCGCTCTCGATGACTTTTACTAAATCCATATTGTTCATTTCCTCACTTTCCTGCAGATGTTCTTGCCTGGATAGTGGCAGAGGACCACCCTGATAACTGGAGAATTTTAGCACATGCCTCTTTCAAAGGCAAGCATTTTTGCCCAATCACTTTCGGAAATGTCCAATTTGTCAAGCATATCGGGCCTGTTGTGCCATGTATCGACCAGTGCGGCGATACGGTTATAGTCCGCGATCGCAGCGTCATTGCCGTTTTTAAGGACTTCCGGAACTTCCTTGCCGTGCCATACCGGAGGCTTCGTATACTGGGGAGCTTCGAGCATTCCGTCAGTATGGGACTCGTTTGTATAGGCCTCTTCGTTGGGAAGAACGCCCGGAACGAGCCTTGCGACCGCATCGATAACGACGATTGCAGCCGTCTCTCCGCCCGTCAACACGTAATCTCCGATAGATATCTCCTCATCGCAGATCTCATCTATAACGCGCGCGTCGATGCCTTCGTAGTGTCCGCATACGATAAGAAGATTCTCATATGAAGCGAGTTCGTGAGCCTTTGCCTGGTTGAAGACCTGACCTTTGGGCGACATATATACCGTATGGGGTTTCTTCCCTCCGCAGAGCTCGACAGCCTTTTCGAAAGCACCGAAAACAGGCTCCGGACGGATCATCATGCCTGTACCGCCGCCGTAGATAGTGTCATCGACGCGGCCGTAGGTATTAGGCGCATAATCTCTCATCTGGATGCACTCCAATGAGATCGCGCCCTTGGCGATGCCCCTGCCCGTTATGCTCGTATTAAGGTAGGTCGATACCTGCTCCGGGAACAATGTCGCCACATAGAAGTTCATGTTCAGGACTGGTCCCCGCTCGAAATAGTTACATAGCCGTTCTTATCGACCTTGATCGCTGTGCCGCAGTAATCACAATAGCCGACAGTAGTCTTACGGATCTTTATGTTGGATGCACCGCAGTTAGGACAATTGACCGCGACATACTGGGTCTCAAGTTCATCCTCGTACTGCTGGCGCCTGAAGTCAGTCTTCTTCTGGTCTGCCACTGCCTTGGCCTGCTTTGCAGCTTCCTGAGCCTGCAGAGTCTTCTGCTTTGCAACGGCGATCTTACGCTTCTTTACGATATTTGCGACTATAACAAGACCGATTACCAGGATGACCGCTACTGCAGCGATAATGCCCATCTGACGGAATGAGAGCTGCTTTTGCATCATCCTCTCGCCGGCATTCTTGAAAGAATACTTAAAGAAATAACCTTCGTTAAGTTCGGTGTCAGTATAGTAGTAATCGATGAAGTCCAGGAGGATCTCTCTTGCCTGCTCATCTAACACCTGTGTCTCGGCATCGTAGCCGGGAGTTACAGTGCAGATATACTCAGATGAGTTATTCGGATACTCGCGGAAGATGATGATCACGTGACCTTCATCGATGCCGAACAGTTCCTTGTACTTTGATTCAGCGAGATCTTCAAGGCTCTGCTCAGACTTATACTGACCGCCTTCTTCACCTGTTATCCAAAGATAAGGCTGAACGCCTGTTGTCTCGTAGAAAGCCTTCATTCCGTCGATAAGAGCTTCTTCTTCGCCTGCCTCGTCGATCCAATCGCCCCAGTCATCCTGATACCAGAAATCCACAGGTGTGCACTTCGAAGAAGGCAGCGGCTCTCTTTCAACCGTAGAACGTTCAACAAGGAAATATTGAACAGGCTGGGGTAATTCACCATCAACACCGTAATAAGCAAAGCCTCCGATTACAGCAATGATAATAAGCGTGACGAACGTCGTAAAACATCCGTTGCCACCACCGCCGCCGGAGCCGCTCGAATAATGCGTGCGTCCGGAATGATGTGATGATGAAGATGATGAACTGTAGGAATGAGAATGCGAGCTGCTCGCATGATGTGTATGACTGCTCGAATGATGTGAGCTGTGGTGGGAACCACCGCCTCCGCCGCCTCTGCCCATATTGTAAAACCTCCCTATTCCCCGCATATTGCGGTTATACCAAAAAGAATAATATCATAATTAAACTAGGTTTTCGATTTGAAAAAAGCCCCAAGTAAAACTGCTGTAACAGGTTTGCCCCCTATTTGCCTGAAAACCGATGCAGAATATTTATTATTTGAAATTACAATTTATTGTGAAGACCTTTGTTATGGGGACGAAAGGAACAAAACTATGAAAAAGACTGCATATGGATTTAACAGTAAGGCTGCAGCTCTGCTCATGTCATCTGCAATGCTTATATCACTCACGGCTTGCACACAGCCTGTTTACAGACTTGATCCTGCCACGACAACAGCCACTCAGCCGACAGGCGGCAGCGCAGTTACATCCGTATCCGGTGATGATTCCGGAAATGGGAAAGTCTATGCTTACAGTTCCCTTCTTGCATGCCTCGAAAACGTTGAATTGAAGGCAGAAAAGTACGACTGGATGGTCATCGGTCATGAAGATTCCAACTGGCTCTTCCCGACGGAAAACACACCCTGCGCACTTGCTGACCTTACAGGTGACGGAATAGAAGAACTTATCGTCATGGAAGGACAGAATAACCTCAGCGCAGTACTTGAAGTATATTCATACAATGAGTCAGAAAAGGATTCAAAGGTCATACTTACCGTTGATTCCCTGAACATGCAGGCGGAAGCCGCACGCGGCGTTGTCGTCGGAACAACAGCTGACGGCAAGCTTGTCATTATCGACTGCCCGAGAAACAAGGATGAATACATGACCTATACCGTATATTCTTTCGACGGCAAGGAACTTGTGCCTGTTGAATCGGCAGTTTATTTCGTGTCATATACAGACGACGCTTCCAACTCTTACAAGAATTACAAGGTAAATGACAACGGAGTATCCGAGCAGGACTTCAATGCCAAAGCAGAGGAGATAATAAGCTCCATAGACTGTCTGTACCAGTATGCCTTCGTATGCGGAGACAGTTTAAAGACAAAGGTATCCTCACTGGATTCAAAAGCCATGAGCTACCAGGCTATGCACGAATATCTAAAGGGAAAAATAAATTAATTATCAGTCGTATAACTCATAGAGGCCTTCAGGCAATCTGCACTTGATAAAGCCTGCCTCTATATCGACTTCATAACAATAGACTTTGACGAACGGGAGCATTAAGTTCTTCTTCTTGTTTTCGCGCTTGATCTCAAGCGTGAACTGGGGACCTGTTGCAAAACAGTCTATGACGGTTCCCAGATCGCCCCTCTCGTCATCTGTGACTTTAAGACCCTTGAGGTCAGTGATGAAATAGTTATCCTTCTTGAGCTTTACGGCGTTTTCCCTCTCAACGGCAATGAATCTGCCTCTTAAGAGTTCAGCCTTATCGCGGTCAAGGACACCATCGAGTTTTAACAGGACGTTTCCTCTGTCGAGTCTTGCGGACGTGCATGTTGAAGCTTCGGGCTTCTCGAAATTCTGCCCGCAGGTGAAACATTCCTTTAGTTTAAGGAAACGGCGCGGGTCGTCCGTTAAGGGGAAAACCTTAAGTTCCCCACGGACGCCGTGCGCGCCGGTTATCTTTCCAATAATGATGAGTTTATCCAAAAGAATCAGCCTACTATATCGACTATTACACGCTTACCTTCTTTGAGGTACTTAGCCTTCATGATGGAACGGATAGCCTGAGCTCTCTTACCGTTCTTGCCGATAATCTTTCCTGTATCTTCGGGAGCAACGGACAGCTCGAAAACAACAGTGTTTCCGCGCTCTGTCTTCTTTACGTTTACCTCATCGGGATTGCTGACAAGTTCCCTGGCGATATAAACCAATAAATCGTCCATATAAAGCTCTCCTTCCTATTATTTTAAGTATCAACTGAAAGATTATCAGATGATGCCCTGCTTCTTAAGAAGAGACTTTACTGTATCTGTGGGCTGAGCCCCGTTGGAGATCCACTTCTTTGCTGCCTCTGCATCGATCTTAACGCTGTCTGTTTCCTTCATGGGATCATAGAAACCGATCTCCTCGATGAAACGTCCGTCTCTGGGGTATCTGGAATCAGCAACAACTACACGATAGAAAGGTGCCTTCTTCTTACCCATTCTTCTTAAACGAATCTTAACTGCCATTTTGTTTTCCTCCAAAAAAAAATGTTTTTGTTATTTATAATCTACGCCAAGTTAATGACGGGATCTACTTTATCTTCTGCCCTTGCGCTTCTTCTTGCGGTCGCGTCTGCCTGTAGGAACGAAAGGCGAATCATCAGAATCTTCCCTCGGCGCCCTGAAGCTTCCAAGGCCCTGCGGCATACCTGAACCTAAGCCTGACATACCGCCCATATTTCCGAGGCCTCCCATGCCGCCCATGTTACCCATGCTGCCGCCCTTAAGGCCCATCTTTGCTGCCTGCTTCGCTAAGCCCTTAGGCATCTTGAAGCCGCCCTTGCCGTTACTGAACTGCTTCATGAGCTTTGCGGTCTGCTCATACTGTGTGATGAGCTTGTTTACATCAGATACCTGAACGCCTGCGCCTGCTGCAATTCTCTTTCTTCTGCTCGCATTGAGGATCGAAGGTGCTCTTCTCTCCTTCTTGGTCATTGAAGAGATGATGGCCATCTGTCTGTCGACGATCTTGTCATCAAGTTCCTCATCGCTTATCTTGCCTGCCGTGCCGGGCATCATGCCGACAAGATCCTTAAGTGAGCCCATCTTCTTCATCTGTTCGAACTGCGAATACAGGTCGTCGAGATTGAAGTTGTTGCCCATCATGCGTTCCATTGCCTTACGGGCTTCTTCCTCGTCGATGTTTGCCTGAGCCTTCTCGATGAGGCTTACAACGTCACCCATGCCGAGGATCCTGTCAGCCATACGCTGAGGATAGAACTTCTCGATAGCGTCTACCTTCTCGCCTGTACAGATGTACTTGATAGGCTTGCTCGTAAGCTTACGGATGGATAATGCGGCACCGCCTCTGGCGTCACCGTCGAGCTTTGTCATGATGAAGCCGTCCATGCCGATGTTCTGCTCAAAGAGCTGAGCAACGTTTACGGCTTCCTGACCGATCATTGCGTCTACGACGAGGAGCTTCTCGGTAGGGTTAACGGCTGCAGCAATGTCTCTAAGCTCTTCCATGAGCTCTTCGTCAGCTACCGTACGTCCTGCAGTATCTATGATCAGGTAATTGCAGAGCATGTATCTTGCTTTGCCTTCACCATCTTTTGCGATCTTAACGGCATCCTTTTCATCAGGATCGATATAGCAGTCAACTCCTACGGCGTCACTTAAGACCTTGAGCTGCTGGGCAGCAGCGGGTCTGTGAACGTCTACGGATACGACCATGGGCTTCTTGCCGTTTTCTTTTAAGAGCTTTGCGAGCTTAGCTGCAGTCGTTGTCTTACCTGCACCCTGGAGACCGTAAAGGATAATGATGTTAAATCCCGTATCGGAAACCTTAAGCTTCTCTTCGCCCTCTTCTCCGCCTAAGAGCTCAGTAAGTGAATCTCTTACGATCTTTACGATCTGCTGACCGGGCGTAAAGGACTCCTGAACATCAGCGCCCTTGCACTTCTCGGTCATGTCGGCTACGAATTCTTTAACAACGCCGTAGTTTACGTCTGCTTCAAGGAGAGCCATGCGGATCTCACGCATCATCTCCTTGATGTCGCTCTCGCTTACGCGGGCCTTGCCGCGCATCTTTGCGGTTATATTCTGAAGCTTTTCAGATAAGCTCTCAAACACTTTGTTACATTTCCTCAATCAATTCTTCAAGCTCTTTTGCAGCCTTGCCGGTATCACCGCTGTTGATGTGCGCCAGAGCCTTTTTTGCTTTTGCCTGCTGCTTTTCGAAAAGTGCGAGAAGCCCTAACTTCTCCTCATATTCCTCAAGCTGCTTTTCTGCCCTCTTGACCGTGTCGTGAACGCCCTGCCTTGAGATTCCCTCTGCTTCGGCGATCTCTGCCAAAGTCAGGTCATCGTTATAATAGCTCTCGCAGGTGCGCCTCATTTTGGGCGTCAGGAGATTGCCGTAGAAATCGAGCAAAAGGTCTGTTCTTACTGACTTTTCACGCATTTAAAGGCACGCCTCCTATATTCCAAGCCTGCACATAATAACAAAGCTTTATAGGCGTGTCAAGTATTTTTACTTGTCAGATGTGATTTAGCTCTTTGACCACCAATAGCAGAACGCCTGGGTCCTTGCCGCGAGGTTGGTCTGCTTAAGCAGCTCTCTTACCTCTTCCTTTGTATACCAGCGAGCTTCGATCTCTTCCTCATCGGATGTGCTGGGCGCGAAATCTCCCTCAGCCTTGCCGATAACGCAGCAGCTCTTCTCGTTTGTAATGCCGACGCCGGAAAAGCTCATCGGCAGGACTTCATCTATTGATACGAGCTTTAAGCCTGTCTCTTCCCAAAGCTCTCTTGCGGCTGCAACATCAGGCGTCTCTCCTTCATCTATGAGGCCTGCCGGGAAGTTAATGGCAAAGCCTCCGACTGCCATTCTGTACTCTTTATTGAGAAGGAGACGCTCGCCGTCTGTGCTCGTGATTATGAGCACGACCGCATCACACTTTTCGCGCGCGATATCTTCAATACCGGTAATATTCTTATCTCTTGAGACCATCTCATAGACCTTCTTATTGCCCAGATTGGTCTCGTATTCAGCGTTATAAGATGTTATAAAACGTCCTTCGTGGACTTTCTTTATCCCAATGAACTTCATTTCTTTCCCTTCTTTGTATCTGTTCCCATTCTTCTCTTTATAACGTCTTCCTTAGCTACGGAATAGCCGAAGAAGCCGAGTTTCTCGCCTAAGAGATAATACTCTCCGTGATTATATGCCACAAGCCTGGCGTTCTCTAAGCAGAGCTTGCCGTTCTGATCCAGAAGATAAGAATCTGCCGTAACGCTCTTTATCTCGCCTATGAACATGTCGTGAGAGCCTAATTCCGTCACGCTCTTAACGATGCAGGATATCGATACCGGAGCTTCCTTGATGGCGTAGGCATATTCCAAACCTTCGGCCTTAACAGGTGTAAGGCCGCATGTCTTGAACTTATCCTCATTCTCTCCGCTTCTTACGCCGCAATAATCACAGGCTTTACAGAGGGACTTTGAGACGAGATTTACTACAAACTCGCCTGTCTCAGAAATGAGCTTATGTGAATATCTTGATTTCCTTATGCTGACGGAGAGCATCGGAGGCTCTGAATTAACTGTTCCTGCCCATGCAGCCGTCATTATGTTTGCCTTGCCGTCCCTGCTTCCTGATGAGACCATAACAACAGGAACGGGATTAAGGATCGTTGAAATCCCGACATCTACTTTATCGTGTTTAGCCAATTGTCTATACCTCCTTGGATATGAGCGGTGTTACCGCCGTAAAACTCTCATGCAAGAGCAGATAGTCTTTTATATCGATACCGGCAGAATAACCAACGATGCTTCCGTCCTTGCCGATTACTCTGTGGCACGGAACTATTACCGCAACAGGGTTATCTGAGCAGGCGCTTCCGACAGCTCTCGTGATCTTACGCGCCTCGGAAAGCTTTCCGTCAGTTAGCTTCAGCGCGATATCCTCATAGCTTGCGGTGCCGCCGTAAGGAATGGAATTAAGCGCATTCCATACCTTTTTCTGGAAAGGCGTTCCCGTATTGAATACAACGTTGATGTCAAAGCCTGCCCTGTTGCTGTCGAAATATTCCTTAAGCTCGACATATGCCTTAGCAAGCTCACCCGGCAGATACTTAAGCTGATCCGGATCAAGATTGTATATGCCGTCGTCATTCCTGACCAGACCGCCGTTTGAATCAAGAAGGCCGAGACTGGATGCGACATTAATGATGAACGGATCTTCGATCTGCTGGCCGTAATGGAAGAGCTTTACGGTATCGATGTAATCCATGCCGCCCGTTACGACCGCTACGCCCCTTTCGAAAGGCACAAAGCAGACATTATATCTGGGATACTCGTAAGAGAGCATCGCATAGAGGCCGGCGTCCTCAAATCCGTTCTTAAGCCTTACCTCATCCCTTAAGACGGCTTCCTGGTTAAAGCCTGCGCCCACCAGAATGCGCTCAAGGCCCTCATTTCCGTGATTGCAGATTACAGTTACCTTGTGATAGTACTCTTCAAGAAAACAATATCTCAAGACCTCATCAACGACACCGCTCTGCGTATCAGCATTGGCATCATTGGTGAAAACGAAATCTATATGTGCCCTGCACTTCCTGCGGTCGGGCCTGAAAAGCTTTATCAGCGCATAGATGACCTCATCTTTTAACGCGAGCATCGCTTCGCCCTGGCTTCCTGTTCCCAGGGCTCTGATGTCATCCTCAATGAGCTTTAATGTACCCTCCATGAGGCCGCGCTTGCGAAGCTCGGAGCTGTCTGAAATAAGGATCTTACGAAGAACAATTCTGTCAGCCATAGCATTTCTCCGGATCAAACTCATCATTCTGCTTTACATATTCTGCCGTGTACTCATTGGTCTTAGAGAAGACCTTGCTGTCAAAAGAATCCGGACAGTAAACCGCATTATCCATCGTCTGATGGAAATCTGCAGCCAGATGTCCGAATATCTCATTTGCTGAAATAAGTTCCCATACCGCATCATTTCTCGTGAGAGGCATAAGGCCCGTCATGTCTTCAAGCCTGTAGATAAGGAGCTGCGCATCAGGATCGAAAGAAATGAATGCCGCAAACTCAGAAGCAAAATCCTTGCTTTCCGAATCTTTTGCCACACACAAAGAATAAGTGCTGATATAAGGAACGCCGACATTAGTTGCATCATTGCAAGGCAAATGCAAAAGATATAAGCTTCCCGGATAATAGTCTGCCCAAGCCCTTATATTCGCCGATGAATCGACCCACAAAGCAGCCTTTCTGGAATAGATAGGATCTGCTCCGCCTATCTGGTCCTGGGCCAGTGAAGCCTGATAGAGGCCTCTGACATAAGATGCCGCCTCATTGATAACTTCCCTGGCAGCTATCTTGTCATTGTAATATTCATCGCAGACCATATAAGAGGTCGGAATATCGTTATTGAATGCAGAACCCAGATAAGGAATAAGCTCATATGCAGAAGCAAAGCCTGCAACGTTTCTGTGTTCTTTTCTGATCGCTTCGAGATAAGTCTGAAGGTTTTCCGTCGTATTCTTAGTCTGAAGCTTTCCTGTGCCTGCCGGAATATACTCGGTATTTCCCATTACGATCTTGGCAGAACAGAAATGAGGAACGGCAAAGAATATACCGTCTTCGGAATCAGCCGTAAGAGCGCCGGAATAAACCTGCTGCGCATTAAGATACTTGCTGTCAGCCAGATAATCGTTGAGAGTCTCAGCGTATCCTGCTTTGTAGATGCTGGAACTGTCCTGAGCGAGGTACAGATCCGGTGACTTTCCTGAACTCTTCCATGCCTTTACCGTATCAAGGTTAACGCCCGTACTGCCGCATCCGATATTGGTGACGACATAATTGGAAGCCACTGAAGACAACGATTCCGTGCTGACCGTAAGTCCGGTCTCCTGGCTGTCCCAAAGGCCGTTATTCTTGCAATAGAGCATTGCCGCAAGATATTGGATCGTAAGATCCGAATAAGGAAGCGCCACTTCAAGCTGGCGGATCTCGCCGCCGGTATTAACATCAGTAGTCTGATCAGTTTCTTCGGAAGGAACGGTTTCTTCACGCTCGGAAAAGATCGAAGGGAAAGAATCATCATTCTTTTTGCAGCCCGTAAACAGCGCGCCCGCCAATGACAGACACAAAACCATACTGACTGCTTTACTAAAGAACTTAAGCGTTTTCACCTGTTTTTCCTCCGATAAATCAATTATATCATTCTTATGCCGTTTACTTGCCTTTCTTTCACTTGACACTTAACTCCCAAATAGGTATATTTTTATGGCACGCCAAAGTGGCTCAGGGGTAGAGCAATTCACTCGTAATGAATAGGTCGCGGGTTCGATTCCCGCCTTTGGCTCCAGAAATAAAAGTAAACCGTGTACTTCTAACAGTAATTGCTACCGCAATTAACTCGTACACGGTTTATTTTATTTCTGTTCCGATAGAGGAATTACCTCGAACGGTGGGGTGTTTTATTTTTTGTACAGTCAGGTTAACCCGTACGGCTTTCTTACTGCCCTCTGGAATAAGGCGAAACGATCTTTTTCAGGCTGTCGACGGCGCTGTTGAGCTTCTTGATCGAGTCATTAAGTCCGTCGATGTCGATATCGCCTATCTTCTTGATGGCGTCAGACATTGCTTCTGTGTTGTCGGTCAGGACAGTATCAACATTGGAGATCATCTTGTTCATGCCGTCAAGCGAGTTCTTAACGTCACCCATAAGCGTGGTAGCCTGCTCTAGAGTCGTCTCAGCGGCTGAGAGGGTCGTCATGACCTTAGGTACGATCAAGACGGCTGAAGCGAGGACAACAGCGGCAATGACGATCATTGAGAATGCTACTACACCTGTTCTCTTTGCTGTTTTCTTCTGAAGCTTGACGAGTTCTGAAAGGAGCTCCGTCTCTGTGGGGCCGCCGGTCTTTCCGGCTTTGACCGTCTTATCAGGAGTGTCGTTTACAGGTCCGGGTGCAGGCTCTGCCGGCTTTTCCTGCACAGGGGCAGGTTCTGTTTTCGCGTTTATGGGCTCAAGAGCCTTGTTCTCTTCAGTGATCTTCTTATCGTCTTCCATGTTTACCTCCCAAAATAAAAAAAGGGCTGCCTCATAAGAGACAGCCCTAGTGTAAATCAATATTAATGATGGAACAATCTCATGCCCGTGAATGCCATTGCAATGCCGTATTTATTGCATGTCATGATGACATGGTCGTCACGGATGGATCCGCCGGGTTCAGCGATGTACTTAACGCCGCTCTTGTGAGCACGCTCGATATTGTCGCCGAAGGGGAAGAATGCGTCTGAACCAAGAGCTACATTGTCGTTCTTTGCGAGCCAAGCCTTCTTCTCTTCTCTTGTGAATACAGCAGGCTTAACCTTGAAGATGTTCTGCCATGTGCCTTCTGCGAGAACATCCTCATACTCGTCAGAGATGTAAACGTCGATGGCGTTGTCTCTGTCAGGTCTTCTGATGTCGTCAACGAACTGGAGACCTAATACCTGAGGGCTCTGTCTGAGCCACCAGTTATCAGCCTTCTGACCTGCGAGTCTTGTGCAGTGGATTCTGGACTGCTGGCCTGCACCGATACCGATAGCCTGGCCGTCCTTAACGTAGCAGACGGAGTTGGACTGTGTGTACTTAAGAGTGATAAGAGAGATCAAGAGGTCGATCTTCTTGTCCTCAGGGATGTCCTTGTTGTCAGTAACGATGTTGTCCAAGAGAGCATGGTTGATCTCGAACTCGTTTCTTCCCTGCTCGAAAGTAACGCCGAAGACATCCTTTGTCTCGATCGGAGCGGGCTTATAGGAAGCGTCGATCTTGATTACGTTATATGTTCCCTTTCTCTTTGTCTTAAGGATCTCAAGAGCTTCTTCTGTGTAATCGGGAGCGATGATGCCGTCAGAAACTTCTCTTGCGAGCATTGTAGCCGTAATGGCGTCGCATGTATCGGAAAGAGCCGTGAAGTCACCGTAAGAAGACATTCTGTCAGCGCCTCTTGCTCTTGCGTAAGCGCAAGCGATGGGAGAAAGCTCACCAAGGTCGTCTACGAAGTAGATCTTTGCTTCTGTCTCAGAGAGGGGCTTGCCTACTGCAGCGCCTGCAGGTGAAACATGCTTGAAAGATGTAGCTGCGGGAAGACCTGTTGCTTCCTTAAGTTCCTTAACAAGCTGCCAGCCGTTGAAAGCGTCCAGAAGGTTGATATAACCCGGCTTGCCGTTCAATACTGTGATGGGAAGCTCAGAACCGTCTTTCATGAAGATCCTGGAAGGCTTCTGGTTAGGATTGCATCCGTACTTGAGTTGCATCTCGTTAGACATTGTCATTCTCCTTTTACTGATTCATTGATTAAACGTTCTTGTTTACGATTCGGGTCTCTGCTGCGCCTGTCTCGATGTCGATGTAGCGTACGAAAAGAGATACCTTGTTGTCCTCGTTGAGGCTTGTCCATACTTCGTTTGTGAAAGTATCGATATCACCTGAGAGCTCTACCTTCTCAGGCTCGCCTTCGAAAGACGGGAGCGGGCTGCCGTCACCCATATATGTGTGGATGAATCTGCCGATGCCTGCCTTGGGATTTGTGTATGTGAATGTGTGGCGCTCGCAGGAAGCCGGATCACCGTCATCGCTCTTAAGGATGGACATTGCGAAGTTATATGTGCCGTTCTCTACGTGCATGATTCCGGAAATTCTGGGAGTATAGTTCGGAGCGTCGTCTTCGAACTCTCTGCCTCTCAAGGACTGCTCGAAAGTCATCTGCTTGTCCATGAGCTCATAGATAGTATCAGTCTGGTCACCGTTAGTAACGATCGTCTTGTTGCCAAGAACTCTTACGGGTGAATAGATGATGAGGTGCGGATCTGTAAGAAGCGAAGGATCAAAAGCCTCTGTCTTGATTCCGTCTTCAGTGGCAGTAAATACTCTGTTTCTAGAGTTAACGCTTCTGCCCATGATGAAGTAAGCAGTAACCGCATACTTACCGTCGTCGGACTTACCGATTACGATTCCTCTTCCGGGATAAGCATTTTCTTTTAAGATCTTGCCCAAGTTCTGTGTGATCATATAGCACCTCCAAAATTTAATAACTGATTCATTTGATATAACAGATGTTGTTCTTTATCTCGACCTTGCCGTCAGCGATAAGTCTTATTGCCTGGGGAAGGATCTTCCACTCGCACTGTTCCATGATCCTTCTCTGCAAAGTCTCGGGAGTATCGTCCGGAAGGACGTCTACCGCCTTCTGCAGAAGGATCGGACCCTCATCGTAATTCTCATTTACGAAGTGGACCGTCGCACCGGACACCTTAACGCCCTTTGCAAGAGCAGCCTGGTGCGGTCTTATTCCGTACATGCCTGCGCCGCAGAACGAAGGAATGAGAGCCGGATGGATATTGATTATGCGGTTGGAATACTTGGCTACGACCTTAGGTCCCATAAGAGACAGGTATCCGGCAAGAACGATAAGCTCTGCACCGGACTCGTCAACTGCCTTAACGACAGCCTCGTCCCAGCTTTCTATGGAATCAAAGTCTTTTTTGGAAACTACGACAGACTTAATGCCGTTATTTGCAGCTCTCTCGAGCGCATAAGCACCCTTTGAAGATGACAGTACAAGTACGATCTCAATATCCTTTAAGATACCGTCTTTTGTATTGTCGATAATCGCCTGGAGGTTTGTTCCGCCACCTGAAACGAACACTGCAATCTTCATTAAACCCGTCTCCTGTAGTTCTATGTTTTTCGGAAATATAATTATGTAGAGCCCGCTTTTCTGCACAAGCGGACTTTAGTCCGCGCGGAAGCCTTAAGCGGGCGAGACATTAATTATATTTAATTTTATGGATTGTCTCTTCATCATCCTCAGGCTTGCCTGCGATGAAGTTGCCGTCGAAGCAAGCAGAGCATACATCGCAGTCAATGGTGTTAAGAGATGCTCTCAAGGACTCAAGGCTGATGTATGCAAGTGAATCAGCACCGATCATGTCGCGGATCTCTTCTACCGTCTTTGTGCTAGCGGGAAGCTCTGTCTCTGAAGAAGCGTTAACGCCATAGCAGCAGCCGAACTTAACCGGAGGAGAAGCGAGTCTTACGTGTACTTCGGAAGCTCCGTTCTCGCGGAGGAAAGAGATGATGTGCTTTGTTGTGGTACCTCTTACGAGTGAGTCGTCAACGATTGCAATCTTCTTGCCCTTGATAGCTGTCTTAAGAGCTGCGAACTTCATTCTTACGGCGAGTTCTCTCTGCTGCTGTGTGCTCTTGATGAATGTTCTGCCTACGTATCTGTTCTTCAAAAGGCCTGCACCGTACTGGATTCCCATGCCTGCTGCGAAGCCTTCTGCTGCAGCATTACCGGAGTCAGGAGCGCCGATTACGAGATCAACGTCTGCAGGGCTTTCTTTCGCGAGGGCCATGCCTACTCTGTATCTTGAATCGAAGATGGACATCTTGTCTATGACGGAGTCAGGTCTTGCGACATATACGTATTCGAAAACGCAGACCTTAGCATCCTTCTTCTCGGTTGCTTCGTTATAAAGCATGGAGCTCATGCCGTCCTTGGAGATAGTGATGATCTCGCCGGGCAGGAAGTCTCTTATTGTCTCGCATCCGATAGCGTCAAGAGCGCAGGATTCAGAAGAGATATAATACTTGTCACCGAGCTTTCCTAGGATCAAAGGTCTGATTCCGTAAGGATCTCTTACGCCGATGAGCTTGTCCTCAGTCATGAAGATCATGGAATAAACGCCGTGGATCTCCTTCATTGTCTCAAGGATTGCGTGCTCGCAGTCCTCTGTTCTGATCCTGTTTCTTGAGAAGAGTGAGAGGATGATCTCAGAATCTGTATTTGTCTGGAAGATAGCGCCCTGATCCTTGAGTTCATCTCTGATCTTGTTAGCGTTCATGATTACAGAATCAGAAGTAAGGGCGATATTGCCAACTCTAGACTTAATGGAGATAGGCTGGATGGCATCTGTGCCGTTCTCTCTGGGAGAGCCGCCTCTTGCATGTCCGATCGCGCATGTTCCTGCGAGTGCGGATAGTGTAACCTCATCGAAAACATCGGTAACAAGGCCTGCTGCCTTGTGTACGAGGAACGAACCGTCGTCATTTACTGCGATACCGCATGACTCCTGTCCCCTGTGCTGAAGAGAGAAAATACCATAGTAAGTATCTCTCGTTACGTCCTGTTTGCTTCCTTTGATGTCATAACATCCGAAAACTCCACTCATCTGCTTATAGCCGTCCTTTTCTCAAATTGTTCTATAGATAATGATTTCTCAGTATCGATTAATTCATCTCGGCGATCTTCTGCTGAAGTCTGGCATCTCTCTCCTCAACCGATGAAGCGAGGCCTGCCTTGTAATCCTTGATCTTCTGCATAAGTTCAGGATCAGAGATGGCGAGCATCTGGCATGCGAGGATAGCCGCATTGGAGCCGCCGTCTATCGCAACCGTAGCTACCGGAATGCCCGTAGGCATCTGAACAGTTGCATAAAGAGCATCAACACCTGCGAGAGCGCCGCCTTTGCAAGGTACACCGATTACGGGGAGTGCTGTGTTGGCAGCCAGAACGCCGCCCAAGTGAGCTGCAAGGCCTGCAGCAGCGATGATGACCTTAAAGCCCTCTGCCTCTGCGCCTCTGGCAAGTGCCATTGCTTTGTCAGGTGTTCTGTGTGCTGAGGCAACCGTTGCCTTAAACTCTACGCCGAACTTGTTCAGCATCTTAAAACAACCTTCCATTACAGGGAAATCTGAATCGGAACCCATTACTACCAAAACTTTGCCATCAGCCATGATCTGTTACCTGCCTATAAAATTATTGGACTATTCGTCGCCCTGCGCCCATTCCAGACGCTTCATGACCCTGAAATAGTCCTCCGATTCCCAAGCATAGGGCTTAGGGCAAAAGTCATTTCCGGGTCTTGTTGATGTTTGAGAATAAGGAAAAACCCTCAGTCTATAGTCTACGCATTTTGAGCCACCCTCGTCCATAACAAAATCGCATTGAATTATTACAGAATCGGGGTCTTTTAATGAGTAATTTCCACCAAAACAAAAGTTCGAGAGTGAATAAAAGATGTAATGGTCCTTATACTTCTCTATCGGCTGGAGCCTGTGAGGGTGCGTTCCGACAACGATGTCAACGCCGTAATCTATGAGCTCGTGGGCTACTTTCTTCTGCCTTGCGGTAGGCTCGTAAACGCCCTCAGCACCGAAATGGCAGGAAGCAATGATTATTGACGCGCCGTCTTCTTTTAATTTGTCGATCAGCCCGGTTACGGCTGATACGTTGGTATCATTTCCCAGACCTACCATGCCGATCTTGATGCCCTTGCTTGTTGTAAACATTGAAGTGTATTTATCGTCACTCCACAATATTCCCTTGTCATCCAGGTTCTTTCTGGTGTCCTTAACGCCGTCCTCCCAGAAGTCCATCATGTGGTTATTTGCGATGTTGACGGCCTCGATGCCTGCCTTTGTAAGCATCTCCAGGTCAGTGGGATTCATGCGGAAAACATACTGGTTATTCTTGTGTGAAGTCTTGTCAGTGACGGGATTTTCGAGATTTACGAGGGTCATGTCATCATTCTTGAACATCTCGGCAGCGTTCTGGAAGCAGTATTCCATGTCGCCGTTGACCTTCTTGTCAAAAGACTTGTTTCCCGACCTGTAATCCTGAGTCAGCGTGCAGTCGCCTGCAAAAGACACTGTAACAACACGGTCTTCAGGAGCCAGAGTCGGCGAAGGTGTCGGAGTGTTTGTCGGTGTGGAAGAAGGTGTCGGATCAGTTGAAACTGTCTCAAGCACCACCGTGGTAGCAGCTGACTGAGCTACGTCTGTATCTAAAGTGCCCAGAGTATCGAGAGTCTCTCCCGTGCCTGCGCTGTTGCAAGCTGCTATGTTTGCTGACATTGCGGTTACCAGAACCGTGGTCAGGAGCAGCTTCAGAGTCTGGCTAAAACGGGTATTCTTCACTGGCGGCGCTACCTTTCAAGAAATTAGAAATGCCGACTTTAAGGTCGGCATTTAGATTATAGCAATAAATTAAAAAATCAATACAAGAATCTTGAGGATTTAGTAAAGCAAAAATGCGGTACCGAACGGCCTGATCCCTGTCCTCCTCGTGCCGCCCGTGATGCCTCCCAGAACGAACTGCTCAGATACCGGGTGGATGTCAGATATGTCATGGGCATTCCTGCACTCATAGGTCCCGTAATGCTCCGTTACGTCGACAAATACAGGCTTATCTGACCTGTTCATCACGAATACTATGGCCCTGCTGCCCGAAGCCTCATTACCGAAGGCATCCCTGCCCTCCTTAAGGTATCTTACAAAGGCAAATGTGCCGCCTTCAGCCATAAGGGTCTTATAGTAACCGGTCTTAAGGCACTGGTTCTCGGTCCTGATCCTCGCCACGCGCTTGAAGAAGGCAAGGGCATCCTGCTGCTTCTGATCTACCCTGTTCCAGGGATAAGTCCTTCTGTTGAAAGGATCCTTATATCCTTCCATCAGGATCTCGTCGCCATAATAGATGCAGGAAGCGCCAATGTAGCATGTCTGGAAAGCAAAGGCCATCTTCGACAAAGCCGATACCGTATCGTAATACATCGGATCGACCTTAAAGCCTCTCTGGATGTCACGGTCGTCGGTATCTTCAGGCCTCGAGAGCATCGTCATTATCCTGGGAACGTCATGCGAGGACACGAGGTTCATCATGGAATAGTAAGCTTCCTTAGGATAGCGCTCACGGAACCCCTCGAATCTGGTGTTTGCGATATCAGCGTCGATATAACCTGCGAGGAAATCCAGAAGTATGTGCCTGAATGTATAGCCCATTACTGAATCGTGGGTATTGCCGAGCATGAAGTCACGGTAATTGCCGTAGCTGCACTTATTTGAAGCATCTTCCCAGACTTCGCCGATGACGGCACCTTCTCCGCCCGTCTTCTCCTTGACCGTGGTCCTCATCTGTCTGATGAAGCTGTCCGGAAGCTCGTCTGATACGTCGAGCCTGAAGCCTGATGCGCCTCTGGAGATCCATGTATCAACTACTCCGTCCTTGCCGAAGATGAAGTTCCTGTACGCCAGGTCATCCTCATTGATGTTCGGGAGATCGGGGAACCCCCACCATGAATCGTAGCCGACTGAGCCGTCGCTGTTCCTGAAGAAGTTATACCAGGAGCGGAAACGGCTCTCCTCGCCCTTTTCGAAGGCTTTGTAAGCGCCCACGCCCTCATATCTGTCAAACTTGTTGAAATACCTGGAATCGGCGCCCGTGTGGCTGAATACACCGTCCAATATGATCTTTATGCCTTTCTCCCTGCAGGCGTTCTGAAGGCTCATGAAAGCCGTCGTACCGCCAAGGATGGGATCGACATTAAGATAATCAGCCGTATCGTATCTGTGAGAGGACCTTGCCTCAAATATCGGATTCAGGTAGAGGACCGTAATGCCGAGTTCTTTCAGGTAATCGAGCTTCTCCTCAATACCCTTGAGGCTTCCGCCGTAGAAATCGCAGGCAAGATAACCTGTCTCAGGCTTGCCCTTCGTATCAACGTCCTCATACCAGTCTTCGTGGTATATTCGCTCAGACCTGTCATCGGTCGATGTCATCTTCTGATAGTTAAAGGAGGTATCCCTCGCAAATCTGTCCGGGAATATCTGATACATCATGGCACCCTTTAAGAATCCGGGCGTCTTGAAATCTTTGTTGTAAACGGTTATCTGGAATGCGTAAGGATACTTATCCTCTTCAGCGCCTACTCTCGGAGGATCGTTATAGAGCGTGCCTTCGCCGTCCTTCGTATCTGATCCTGCGCCATAATACAGCGTCTGGCACGGATTATTCTTATCACCAAGGCCTTCGGGAAGATCGGAAAGATCACCCGGGCAATTGAACCTGAACCAGTAGAACAGTATCGACGGCTCAGATGGAAGCATGAGATTGACATGATATCTTCCGAGGCCTGATACCGAATACATCGGTTCTTCATGATACGTGAAATTATAAAGTCCGTACGTATAGCAGAACGTTACGTTTGAAGCTTCCTTATATGTGTCGAAAAAGATATCGACATATGAAGCACAGGGCCTTGCTCCAAAAGGCTGCCTGTACTCAGGAAGGCGCGATGCATGAATGCACCGCGCCTTTGTAAACTCTCTTGAATCAGTCTGTGTCTTATCAGACATCAGTCTTTCTTCTCCTTCTCTTCAGGCTTCTTCTCTACGGCCTTTTCCGGAGCTTTCTTAGCTGCGGGCTTCTTGGCCGGTGCCTTCTTTGCAGCAGGCTTTTTGGCAGGAGCCTTCTTTTCTGTTTCCTTCTTTGCCGCAGGCTTCTTCTCAGCCTTCTTCTCTACGGGTTTCTCAGCCTTTGCCGGAGCTTCCTTTTTCGCTTCCTTGGCAGGAGCTTCAGGCTTGACTTCGACCCTCGGGATGCCTGTGATCAATGAATAGAGGCCTGCATACTCGCCAGCGCTCTTCTTCCATGAGTAGTCACCCTTCATGCCGACTTCGATGAGCTTGTTCCATACATCAGGATGATGACGGTAGATATCTGCAGCATACTTGGTAACGAACAAGAACTCATGGGCATTGATGTTGGCAAATGAGAATCCGTTTCCTTCGCCTGTGTACTCATTATAAGGCGTTACAGTATCCTTAAGACCGCCCGTCTCTCTTACTACAGGAACTGAACCATATGCCATGGAGCAGAGCTGTGAGAGGCCGCAGGGCTCGAAGATACTCGGCATGAGGAAGATATCCGATGCTGCATAGATCGTATGAGCGAGGCCGCTGTCAAAATCGATGCATGCGCACATCTTGCCCGGATTGCGGTTGGCGATGTCTACGAGAGCTCTCTCATAGTAAGGATCGCCCGTACCGAGGATTACTACCTGCATTCCGTCGTAGAGCATTTCCTCAAGAACATAGAGCAGGAGATCTAATCCCTTCTGGTCTACGAGACGTGAGATCATTGCGCAAAGAGGAGCACCGGGATTGACTTCGAGCTTAAGCTGCTCCTGCAGTGACTTCTTGCACGCAGCCTTGCCTTCCTTGTAGTTCTTGACCGAATACTTCATCGGGATCTTGTCATCCTTCGAAGGATCGTACTCGAGATCGTTCATGCCGTTGATGATGCCCGATACCTTGTAAGCATACTTCTGCAAAGTATAGTTCAGGCCCTCGCCGTAGTAGTCTGTCATGATCTCATATGCATATGTCGGAGATACCGTAGTAACCGAGTTGGAGAATACGATGCCGGCCTTCATGAAGTTGATGGCCTTATCCTTGATGCAGAAATCCTCTCTTAAGTAATCGTCAGGGAGATCTAACATCTCTCTTACGACGTCGATTGAATGAACGCCCTGATACTTGAGGTTATGGATCGTGTAAACAGTCTGAACGTTGGTGTGATAGCCGTTCTTCTTGAAGTGACAGTCAAGGAGCATAGGCATCATGCCCGTCTGCCAGTCGTTGCAGTGGAGGACATTAGGTTCGAAGTTCATGAAGTCGCCCATGAAGTCCAGAACTGCTCTCTGATAGAAGCAATAACGCTCGATGTCGAAAACATAATCAACATAGATCTGGTCGAAGTTGAAATAGTATTCGTTATCGATGAAGTAGAAAACAACGCCGTTTACTTCCAACGAGAACAGGCCTGCATAAAGAGACCTCCATCCCATATGAACCATCTTCCAACCGAGGAACTGGAGTTTGTCGCTGTACTTAACCTTGATCTTCTTGTAGAGCGGGATAATAACACGTGCATCAACGCCCTGCTTATTAAGCTCTACAGGCAGGCTGCCTACAACGTCAGCGAGGCCCCCGACTTTAACGAACGGACTGCACTCGGACGATGCGAACAATACTTTGATGTTTTTTTCCATAATCAGATACCTGCTCCTTTTCCTATGACAATAGGATAGTCGGGATGTCCGACAAGTCTTACGCCGGGTCTAACGAAAGCGTTCTTGTCCAAGATAACGTTTTCGAGATGGCAGTTCTCAGAAATGTGAACGTCCTGCATGATAACGCAATTCTTGATAGTTGTGTTCTTTGCGATCGTAACACTTCTGAATATGACTGAGCTCTCTACCTTACCATAGATGCGGCAGCCGTCGGATACGATCGAATCGCTCATCTCGGCGTTGTCGAAGTAAAGTGTCGGGGCCTCGTCCTTGACCTTAGTATAGATAGGCTTTCCGCTCCAGAACAGGTCATTTCGGACCGAATCTGTAAGAAGTGACATTGAAGCGTTGAAGTAGCTCTGAACGCTGTTGATCCTCAAGACTACGCCGGAATACTCGAATCCGTGCACCTTGAACTCGTCAAACATCTTAACGATGGAGTGGATACCGAAGTGGCTCTGGCCGTGTGCCATCTGACGTGCGAGGATATCGATCAGGAGGTCTCTTCTGAGGCACAGGATACCAAGCGAGCACTTAGGTGAAGTAGCCTTTGCGGGATTGTAGAGCATGTCTCTAACAAAGCCGTCATCGTCGATATCGAGTATGTAAGAAGGATTGCCGTACTTAGTGCCGTCACGGTTATACATAACTGAAATGTCAGCGCCTGACTCCTCATGTGACTTGATGAAAGAATCGAATGTCGTGTTGAGGATAACGTTAGCGCCTGCAACGATAACATAAGGTGTCCTGGACTGTCTTAAGAAGTCGATAACGCCCGTGAGCTCTTCGTCAGAGCTGATGTTCGTTGCCTCAGAGTTAACGTAAGGCGGCAGGATGTGAAGACCATCATTCTTTCTGTCCAGTGACCAGGCACCGCCTGTGCCGGTGTGGTCCATCAGGGACTTATACTTGTTGTACGTAAGAAGTCCGACGTTCTTTACGCCTGAATTGACCATGTTGGATAACATGAAGTCGATGATCCTGTATCTTCCGCCGAAAGGCATGGCGGAAAGCGCGCGAGGATTGGAGAGCTCGCCCAGAGATATCTTTTTGTTGTCGGCCAGGATAAGGCCCATCGCATTATTAAACATATGTCTTAATCTCCTTTACCTCATGCTCTGAATTTTGACTCGATGATCTTGCAATCTTCGGGTACTTCCAGATCAGAATCGATCATGCTGTTTTTAGGGATGACCGCACCTTCCTTGATCGTCAGGCCGCGCTCGAAAACACAGATACCTTCTGAACAGATCTTATGGTTGGTGTAAGGTCCTTCGCCCTCGACGAAGCTTCCTGCCTGAACGTCCTTGCCGATAACTGTTCCCTGATCGATTACGCAGCGCTCGATGTGTGCGCCTTCCTTGACGACAACACCCGGCATGAGAACGCAGTCCTTAACGATAGCGCCCTTCTCTACGATTACGGATTCAGAGAGAACCGAATGCTCTACGTCGCCGAAGATACGGCAGCCGTCCGTAAGAGCCGAATTCTTGACCTTAGCGCCTGAGCCGATGAAGTGTGAAGGCTTAACAGGGTTTCTGGAGAAGATCTTCCATGATCTGTCGACCAGGTTGATCTCTTCAGGCTTATCAAGGATATCCATGTTTGTTTCCCAGAGGGATGAGATCGTTCCAACGTCCTTCCAGTAACCTGCGAATCTGTATGCGCAGAGCTTCTTTCCCTGGGCCAGGAGATTCGGAACGATGTTCTTACCGAAGTCGTTGTTGGAGTTCGGATTCGCTTCATCTTCGATAAGAGCCTGTCTTAATACGCTCCATGTGAAGATGTAAACGCCCATTGAAGCGAGATTGCTCTTAGGATTGGCGGGCTTTTCTTCGAACTCTTCGATAACATCGTCATCCTTTGTGTTGAGGATACCGAATCTGGGAGCTTCATCCCACGGTACTTCATATACGGCGATCGTAGCGTCTGCGTTCTTCTCGATATGAGCCTTCAGCATGGCTGCGTAGTCCATCTTATAGATGTGGTCGCCTGAAAGGATGACAACGTATTCAGGATCGTTGTCATCGATAAAGCTCATATTCTGATAGATGGCATTTGCCGTACCCTTATACCAGTCAGAGCCCGAATTACTCTGGAAAGGCGGAAGGATGTAAGCGCCTGCATTGTTTCTGTCGAGGTCCCAAGGGTGACCGTTACCGACGTAAGTATTAAGAGCCAGCGGCTGATACTGCGTAAGAACACCAACGATCTCTATGCCTGAGTTTACACAGTTAGAGAGCGGGAAATCGATTATCCTGTAACGGCTTCCAAAGGGAACTGCCGGTTTTGCTACCGTCTTGGTCAGGACACCGAGTCTGCTTCCCTGTCCTCCTGCGAGTATCATCGCAACGACTTCAGTTCTTGCCATAATGAACTACCTCCGTATATGAGCTTATTTTGTTTTCTTCGTTTTAGCGGGAGCCTTCTTGGGAGCTGCGGGCTTTGCTGCCGCCGTCTTCTTCGCAGGCTTTGCTTCTTCTGTCTTTACTGCCTTCTTTACAGCGGGCTTAGCTGCCTTCACTGCAGCAGTCTTAGCTGTTTTCTTGGCAGCGGGCGTTGCAGAAGACTTCTTTGCGGCAGGCTTTTTAGCAGGAGCCTTCTCCGCCTTTTCAGCCTTCTTAGTCCTCTTCTTAACAGGATCTTTAACCTTCATGAAGAAGATACCTGCCAAAGGAGGAAGGTTGATCTTAACCTTATAGGGCTTGCCATTTAGCGGCTCGTCGATAGCTTCGAAGCAGCCGTTCATATCAGTAGCCGTAGGATATCCGGAACCGCCGTGGCACATGTCGTCAGTATTAAAGACGATCTTATATGTGCCGAGCTCATATACAGGCATCTCATAGCCTTCAAGAGGCTGGGGCACCATGTTGAGCGCTACGTAAATATCATTTTTCTTGGGATCCGGACAGGATCTCTTGTAAACAAACACGTTGTTCTTCGTGTCGTCAGCAGCGATCCATTCGAAGCCTGCCCATGTGTGGTCGTCTTCCCACATCTGGGGATTCTCGATGTAGAACTTGTTAAGTTCGCTGTTGAAGTTCTGGAGCAGGCGGTGTGACTCGTAGTCGAGCAAGAACCACTCGAGCTGCTCATAGAAACGCCACTCGATGAACTGGCCGAACTCAGCGCCCATGAAGTTGAGCTTTCCGCCCGGATGGCTGATCTGGTACATCATCATCGTACGGAGTGACGCGAACTTTCTCCAGATATCGCCCGGCATCTTGTCGATCAGTGAATGCTTGCCGTGAACTACCTCATCGTGAGATAAGCTCAGGATGTAGTTCTCGGAGAATGCATACATCATCGAGAAGCAGAACTCATCGTGATGCCAAGCTCTGGCATAAGAATCTGTGGAGAAATAATCCAAAGTATCATGCATCCAGCCCATGTTCCACTTATGGGTGAATCCCAGACCGCCGAACTCGACGGGGTGCGATACCTTGGGCCATGCCGTGGACTCTTCTGCGATGAGCATTGCATGAGGATAGTTCTTGCGGATCGTTGAGTTAAGTCTCTTGAAGAAATCGATCGCTTCGAGATTCTCATTGCCGCCGAACCTGTTGGGAATATACTGCTGTCTTCCGTAGTCTCTGTAGAGCATTGAAGATACAGCGTCAACGCGGATACCGTCCAAATGATATTCATCGATCCAGTAAACCGCATTGGAAACCAGGAACGAGATGACTTCGTTCTTGGAATAATCGAAAACATAGGTGCCCCATTCCCTGTGCTCGCCAATCCTGGGATCTGCGTATTCATAACAGGGAGTGCCGTCAAATCTGACAAGGCCTTCCATGTTCTTCGGGAAGTGAGCCGGAACCCAGTCAAGGATAACGGAGATGCCGTTCTGGTGAAGGACATCTACCATGAACTTGAAATCAGCAGGTGTTCCGAATCTTGATGTAACGGCATAGTAGCCTGTTACCTGATAGCCCCATGAATCATCCAGAGGATGCTCCAAGATGGGCATGAGCTCTACATGTGTGTAGTGCATCTTCTTGCAGTAATCTGCAAGGTCTATCGCAAGTTCCCTGTAAGTAAAGAAATTGCCGTCAGGATGTCTTCTCCATGAGCCTAAGTGGATCTCATAGATGTTGATCGGCTTAGGTGCCAATGCATCCGTACGGTTCTTGCAGAATTCATCATCGTTCCAGATATAATCGTCAGGGTCGTAGATGATGGACGCATTATTAGGTCTAGTCTCGAAATGTCTTGCGAAGGGGTCTCCCTTCTCGTAGATCCTGTTGTCAGCACCGATGACTCTGTACTTGTACCTGTCCCACTGCTGAGCATCAGGAACCTTCTGTTCCCAAATGCCGGTCTTACCGAGCATAAACATCTGGCAGTCGTTGGGATCCCAGTCATTGAAATCACCCATTACGCTGACCATTCTTGCATTAGGAGCCCAAACGCGGAATATGAAGCCCTTCCCGTTCTCATCCTCATAGGGATGAGCTCCGAGGAACTTATAGCTCATATAGTTCTCGCCCTTGTTGAATAAATAAGCGGCATCCATTGATGTAGCTTTGCCTCCCTGTTATGTAGTACTGGCGGCTCAATAAATAAGCACGTCAAAATCAAAGGGCCCTGGCCCTTAATATCAGATATTATAAACTAAATTAGAGAATTATCCAACCGAAAATACAAAAATTCGATGAAATTTGCCGTCGGTTTTGTGCAAAATTACATAATAGAGTCTTCCCTGGCGGTCGGTGAGACGATCCTTCCCCTGCCGACTTTATGCAGCTTCTTTTCCTTGTACATCGTCTTATCGGCTTCCTTAAGACATTTCTCGAATATCGAGTGAGCATCTTCTTCGATAGACTCATCCGGATACTCGATATAAGCGCCGCAGCTGATGGAAACATTGAAATCCTTGCCGTCCAGCGTTACTTTCTGTTCTATTATCGACCTTGCGTTCGCGATAAACTCTTCGGCCTTTTCTTCCGTATAGTTTTTAGCAAGGACAGTGAACTCATCTCCGCCTGCTCTCGCGCACACTTCATTGCCGTTTACGGCTCTGGCAAGGCCGTAAGCTATGGTCTTAAGGCCATAGTCACCTTCATTATGGCCGAAATTATCATTGATGTACTTAAGATCATCCATGTCGATCGTGATGACCGCAAGGCCGGATCTGTTCCTGATGCACTCATCAAGATATTCCTTAAAGAAATCCTCCAATCCTCTTCTGTTATAGAGGTCGGTAAGGGTATCCCTGTTATAGAGGAATTTCAGTCTTGCGACAGATAACTCCAGATCTCTTTGGATGCGTCTGGTCTCAAGGATAACGCCAAGATCAACAAACCAGGACTGAATGGCCTTCTGCTCACGGTAACCTATCTCCGGAACAACGATAAGATAGCCCATGTAATACTGGAGATGATGCAACGCGAAGATATAGTAAGGATTGGGGTCTTCGAGCATATCCTGCGGAAGAATGTTCTTTTTCCTGAATGTCTGTACAGGAACATCAACATCGCCTCTGTAACCTGAGACTACCGTCATCTCCTCATCTGTGGTGCGGAAATCTTCACCGACTATCCTCTGCTTGTCCCATCCCGGCGCAAGACACAAAAGCATCTCCTTAAAGCCGGTATCAGTCTTTGCGTTGTCACTTATGGCGCGGAAGCAGTCTTCAAGCGTGCCTGCATCAGATACGGTGAGCATGAGGTTAGTCGTAGACTGTGCTATGCCCGTGGCATAATCCAGTCTCCTGGTATAAATGACTCTGTAATCATCGATTCCGTCTACACTCTTGGGCTTGCATCTGCAGGACTGGTTGCAGATAAGATCTCCTTCTACAAAGATATTATCCTTGATCTCTTCTCCTCCGATGATCCTGAGCATTGTCTCGATCGCCATGTAACCGTATCTGTAGAAAGGCTGTGTTGCCGTGGTAAGCGTCGGGAAGCCGCTGGTAGATTCAACCACAGCGTCAAAACCCGTTATGATCATATCTTCAGGTATATTGATTCCCCTGGCTTTGCAGGCATTAATAAGTCCTATCGCCGAATAATCGTTGGCACAGCAGACAGCATCAGGGAGCCTTTTACCGTTCTTTTTGCAGGTCTCTAGGATAAAATCGAGAGCGCTGTCGCCGCAGTCATACCAGAGATTGCTGTAGAAGATCTTGCTCTCATCAAAAGGAATACCGTGATCTTCCAGTTCTTTCCTGTATGCCGCTATACGGTCAAATGTAAAATTATGGATCTTATCGCCTGCAACATGGAAAATGTCCCTGCAGCCGTGCTCTTCGATAACGTGACGCACGGTCTTGGCATAGGTTTTAGCCTCATCGCAGGAAATGCTGATGTGATCATCCTCAAGGCTTCCGATGTTGATCACGGGGATATCGTGATCTGTGAGGATCTTCTTAAGATGCTGTTTGATGACTTCGCTGAAATAGGTGCTTATCTTGATAACGCCGTCGAAATCATTAAGATCCGGTATATCAAAGGAAACGCAGTCGCCCTCATCGTATTTCGAGAACTCGCCATAGTTTTTGCTGCTGTAGGAATCGCCGAAGCTCGCAAAGAAGATAAGCTTAACGCCGTATTGTTTTGCAGCGTCAAGAAGCCCCTTCTGCATCAGTCCGGACATCTGTTCATAAACATGAGATGTAAAAACAGCAATTTTCTTCATAAAACACAGTAAAACTTCGTGTGGACCGCAGGTTTTCTCTTTTATTATAAAAATGCCATTCTGACATAGCGATTAACTGAATGTAAATTTAGTTTTATATTTTTATTCCCATTCAGTCAAGAAGAAAGTGCTATCCTATTGGGAGATAATCAGAAAGAGGCTTTATTTATGAAGTATTTTGTTGCATCAGACATTCACGGAGATTCATACTGGGCACAGCGCATCGTTGACGCATTCGTTGAAAGCGGTGCCGACAAGCTCATCCTTTTGGGAGACACGCTTTATCACGGACCCAGAAATGACCTGCCTGCTCACCATGCACCCAAGAAGGTCATAGAGATCCTGAATAATTACGCTGATAAGATCATTGCCGTCAGAGGCAACTGCGACACCGAAGTCGACCAGATGGTCTTGAAATTCCCGATCATGGCCGATTACGTCTACCTGGTTGATGAAGGTCATGTCTTCTTCTTAACACATGGTCACATCTATAATCCTTACGACAAGCCGGAAGCCATGCCTGACGGCGGCACCATTGTCATGGGCCACACTCACGTAGCTAAAGACATTATGTTCAATGCTGAAGACGGCAAGACATTCCGCTATATGAATCCGGGCTCCCCTTCTATTCCCAAAGAATCAACCCTGCCTTCCTACATACTGATAGAAAATGGCAGGGCCGAATTAGTCAGTTTTGATTAATGATTCTGCAATAGGTCAGATCAATCTGGCTACGAAATCGAACTCATCTTCAATAAGACCTCTTAAGGCAGGAATCATGTAAATGATAAAAACTGCATCCAATACAATAAGCAAAAGGATGAAGACCATAGAAAGGACCACACTCCTTCTGCGGGGCTTTATATTCTCACCGCTTTGTTCTGAAGGCTTTTTGCCGTAAAAGAACTTTATAAGCATCAGAAGGAAAGCATTAATGAGCAAAAAAGCTATTAACTTAAAGATCATTGAAGCCAGATCGGTATCCCAAAACATTTCCTGCTCCTAAAGTCATTTCCATTGAAGCTCCCCCCGGATCATCACGGGGGGAGTTTTAACAGGATTATCTTTTTGCGTATTTTCTCTTAATGACAACGATAAAGACAGCAAGTGCGATTATTACCAGCAAACCAATTATCGATCCGATGAACAACGGAGTGTTCGTATAGTATCTGACGAAGAGGTTTGTTGTTACGTAGAAGTTGCTGACTTCGATCTCGTGTTTGTTGCCTGCAGCATCTGTAGCAACGATCTTAACTTTGTGTGAACCGTTCGATGCATCATCGATATCAAACGAGAAATCGCCTGTACCTGAGACAACAGCAGCTACTTCTTCACCTGTCCAGGACTTATAAGGCGTATTGTAGTCATCAAGGTAGACATCAACGCCATCAAGGACCAAGTTATCAGAGATCAATAACTTTACAGTATAGAGCTCTGTAGCATATGTCTTGCTGTCCTGAAGGTTCGATACGACAATGTTCGGAACAGAATTATCTACACCAAACTGGATAGCGGCTTTCTTGGTATCAAGAGAATTCTCTGACGTGTTTCCTGCCTTATCTACGGAATAGATAATAACGGAGTAAACGCCATCCTCCTTGAAATTGTCAGAGTGGATCACATAAGTATATTCATTCCACGCTCCGTTTCCGCCGGTCTTCTTAACGTCATAGTCAACACCTTCTTTAAGGATAATAGGATTATTATTCTTATAAAGCGTGACCTTGGACTCGGTCAGTTCATTAGGGTTGACTTCAGAAACTTCTATATCAACAGGATCTTTAATATATTTTCCGATGACAGCCTTAGTAGCATCACTCATACCGTATGTGGAACCGAATCTGTTAACTGAGAACGTTATCTTCTGAGTTGACACATTGCCGGCAAGGTCAGTAACGGTTACTGAAAGCGTATATATGTCATCGATTTCCTTCTTCTTGGCAAATTCATTAAAGACAAACTTATTTCCGTTATGAACAGCAGTGTTGGTTCCATCCGGATTAAGATCTCCTCTGTTTGCACCAGTAAATGAGACATCTACCAAGTCAGGTGAATAGTTCGTATCAGAGTACAAGATCTGAAGATTCAGATCGCCTCTGTTAGCAGAATTATCCTTTACTCCGGTAATGCTGAGCACAGGTGCCGTAGTATCGATATAGAATGTCTGATCAGCAAATGCGGCAGCATCATTGCCGGCCTTGTCCTTGGCCGAGATACGGAATGTATACTTACCGTCCTTGTTGTACTTGATCGTGGCAGTATGTGTATCACCATTTGACGTCCATTTTGTAACAGCAGGAGCTGCGATATCTGAACCGTCATCAGTTGCCTTAACCGAGATCTTAACTCTGTCAGCACTGAAATTGTGTTCAACTATGGTAATGGTTGCCGTTCTGTAATCCTTATAATAATTGCCATTTACAGCAGAATTATTATTGTAGCTGACATTGATCTTAGGAGCGGTCTTATCAATAGTGAACTTCTTCGGAGCCGCGCTGTTTCCGTAATCTGCAGGATTTGCTACATTACCGGCCAGATCTGTGCCGGTGATATCAAATGTGTAATCACCATCAGAATTGAAAGTTACCGTAGCTGTCCATACTGTATCATCGCCATTACGCTGGCTCCCCGGTTTCTTGACCCATTCCGAGACAGCAGGCTTCTTGCCTGTAGAACTGGTCAATGAAATAATTGTAGCTTCAGGATCGAAATTACGCTCTGTAACAGAGATCGTAGCTACTCGGTCAGCTTTGAAATACTCGTTAAGATCAGCATTGTTATTGTTGTAGCTTACATTAATGCGGGGCTTCGTGATGTCGATCTTAATATCACCCAGCTTAGTTTGCGTAACTCTTACGTTGCCGGCATTATCGACAGCCTCTACCTGAATGATTACATTGTTGCTGTTGAATGTCTCAGCATTGACTTCAATGTTTTGAGTCCATTTTTTCGCAAGGTTATCATCATCGAAAGTAGCCAGAGACTTGCCTATATCCTTTGAGATATCAAGCAGAGTGCCTTTCTCATCAATTTCAGTATCCGTAGCATAGATCCTATATGTAACCTCCTTAAGACCGGAGTAATATCCGTCAGGATCACGTTCATCACCGATATAGGCAGGATCTACAATGGTTACTTTTGCGGTAACATTTCCATTGTAGTAACCCTTGGCATTTGCCTGCGGAAGCGTGATATCGATATCAGGAGCATGCTTCTCACCTTCAGGTTGTTTGTTATCAACGATAACACCCGTAGAATTGGCATAAGTTACATTGGATGCATAGTCAATAGCCCTGAAGTACAAAATGAACTTCTTGCTCTGTGAAACGGTAATACCGGAAGCGGGATAGTCAACCCATTTACCGTTATCAACAGAATAAGCAGAAACCTTATCAACCATTTGATACTGCAGTGCATATTCTCCGCTGATATTGCAGTCGGCGCTTAACTCAATATGGATAGTATCCTTGTAGAATTTATCAAAGACTACCGAATCGCCGCCCAATACAGAATCACCGTTGATCTTGATTTCCAGATTATCCGGCGCTGTTGTATCAACTACAAATTCATTGGCAGCAACCGTGGATGTCTCGAAAACTACACCCGGGCAGTTATTTCCGGCTTTGTCCTTACAACTTACGTCAAATGTGTATTTTTTGTCTCCTGGGAAATTATAAGTTGTAGAGTAAGTGTCACCTGATTGAACCCAATTATCTACAACAATGTACTCTCCGTTGACAACAATGAACGTGGTATTTTTGTCAAAGTTGCGCTCGGTAACTGATATTGTTGCCGTTCTGCTTTCATTAAAGTACTTCTCGTTATATACTTTATTATTTGAGTACTTTACGTTTACCACAGGAAGAGTCGTATCGATAACGAAGTGGAACTTGTCACCTCCGCCATAATCTATTGCGGCTTCATTTCCTGCAAGATCAGTGAAGCTGAGCTTAAAATTATATGCAGCATCAACTGTAAAGCTGACTTCAACAGTATGATCCGATCCGGTTCCGGTCTCTTTAAGAGTCAGATCCGACTTAGGGACAGTTGTAGTCGTCTGGCCTTTTGTCATTTGGACATCAAGGGCCAGGCCATCCGAACTGTAATTCTTCTCTTTTATGTTAATCTTTGCCGACTTTGCCAAAGAGAAGTAATACTGGTTTTGAGCATCGGATTTATCAAAATCGACAGTAACTACGGGCGCTGTCTTATCGATTACAAAAGTATTTGGAGCAGCACTGCTGCCATAAAAGACCTTACCTACATTACCGGAACGGTCAGTATACTCAACATCAAATGTATACTTACCATCCTTAGTAAACGAAAGCGTGATCGTCTTATCGTTTTTATTGTACTTAAGATTGTAATCTTTTACTAAATCTTCTTGAGAGATAACAACATTGTCTTTTGTGACTTTGATCTTAACGTCCTCTTGATAATAGTTTGCTTCTGTTACCTTAATAGTTACATTTCTGCTGTTCTTAAAGTAAAGCTCATTAGCAACATTATTTTTATCAAAAGATACATTAAGTTCCGGAGCCTTATCATCAACTATGACTTCAAAATCCGATACACTACTATCTACAGGTTTACCTTCAAAATAGAGATATCCCGGAATTAATTTGCCTTTATCATCATGAGTCGAAACAAAGTTTCCGGCAACGTCATATGCCCATACTCTCAATTTAAACTTGCTGTTAGCAGAAGTAACCTTAAACTTACCGACTACCTGTTCTTTTGAACCGACAACTTCTGTGGTAACCGTAAAATCAGTTACTTGTTTTATTTTTCCGTCTCCAAGATCATAGACGATCTTGGAAAAACCGGAGTCAACATCCTTAACTCTAACTGTTACCTCAAATTCTTTCTTTGCATAAAAGATACTTTTGACAAAACTAATAATATCTTTATTACTCTGATTTGAAATGTTAACAGAGAATCCGGTCGGAGCGGACTGATCAATCAATATTCTATCAACAGTGCCTGTGTTTATCGTAACACCATCCTTATTCTTTTTGTAGAAGTATGTAGTCCACAAATCATATACGCCATTATTTGTAAGCCAATAAGATGTGCATTTCTCACCCTTGGGATTTAGGAATTCAACATTCGTATCTTTTATATAAACTTTAACAGGCCCTAAATAATAACCTGAATCGGTCTTATCACCCTTTTCACAATAGTAACTTACAACGTTAGGAATTGAATTATCCCAATTTACATTCAGCTTTGAATCAATTGTTATTTTTTTATAATCATCATCACCCGAGAAAGTTACAGATATATCTATTTCGTCTTGGTTTTCTCTAGCCTTTCCAGGTTGAAATTCGACAACAACTGTATTAGAAGAAGAATCCTCCAAATAAATACTCTTTATTACATCCTTATTACTCCAAGAAGCTGAGAAAGCACCAAAATGAGGTTCACCATTCAAGTCAAGCTTAACTGTATCATAATCGCCAGCAGGGAATGTATACACGTTTGTGGAGAAATTAACTTTCTGGTTTGTCCTTCCAGTATGTCCTGTGATGAGAGTTCTGGAAAATTCATTATATTTCTCTGTTTCCTGGACATGCACTTCTAATATGAAATGTCCACCGCCTTTTTTTACATAAATCTCTCCAGTAGATTCGTCTACCTTTATATACTTATCACCTTCAAGAATCTTGCATTCAATAGAAGTATCAAGCGATTCTTCAAAGATCGGATAGGATTTGCCATATTCAAGATCTTCATTCCTAATAGCATGAGTGAGCGAGCGGATTCCCTTAGAAATATTAAGCGTATATTCATCACTGGCATCAAAATAATTATCAGCAGTAACCTCAGCCTTTACATGTACCGTTCCCGCTTTCTTGGATGTTACAGCACCAGTCTTAGAATTAATGCTTGCAATATCACTGTCTTTTTCGCCGGAAAGACTATATTTCACACTATACTTGGGAGCGTCAGTTTCAGAAGCAGAATTTACACTCAAGCGGTTAGCAGGCACCTGCTCTCCGTATCTTACATCTACATCTTTAAGATCAAAGTGCGCTTGCATAGTCCGCTTTGCTGAAATCGTATACTCGGCAGTGCTGGGATTATAGTTTGCACTTTCTTCCATTTTGGCAGTAACTTTAACTGTTCCTGCATCCGAAAACTCAACATCACCGGTATCCTCATCGACTGTAGCAATTGCAGGATTAGAAGACGCATACGTAACTTTCGCACGTTCATAAGAGCTGTTGGCAGAATTGCGGTAAAAAGTCTCGTTCGGGAATTTCAGCACATCAGGATCAGATACCAAAAACTTGAAATCCGGTCTATCAGCTTTAAGGATGCACAGAGTAAAAGTAGCCTGAACAGAGTCCGAGTTCTTTTCATAGTTATAAAAGCCCTTAGAAGTGATAGTGGCATTAACATTATAGCTGCCGGCATCAGTGAATGAAGTTGTTGCTCCTTCTTCGTATTTGATAACCGTATCATCGTATTTTTTTGTTATAAAATCTGATGCATCATGTGGATTTGCATCATATGTGATGTCTTTCAGCTCAAATAATTCGGCTTTTTTGAAATCTGTGGGATTCATTTGAATGCTATAATCATTGCCCCACTCTTTATCTCGCCAATTAGGTCTAATATTCTCTGTTTTTTCCTGATACCCAGTACCGGAATAGGATATTTTGAGAGAAAAAAGCATGTTAGGCCATCCATGACTCATTAAATATTCCTCTAAATCAAATGTTGCAACGCCTTCACCGTTAGTAGTTTCTTCGCGCTTAAAATCACCAACCAAGCCAAAAGAACTATCGTTGCTTTCTAAAACAACCTTAACGCCTTTAATGACTTCACCGGTTTTGCTATCCGTAACTATAATCTCATAACGGCCATTTCCTTGCACAGCAAAAACGCTAATAACATCAAACGGAATGAATGTTACAAGCAGTATTGCTGCAAGAAATGCAGCTAAGAATTTCATTAATTCTATCTTTTTTATGCTTCCCATATACTACAGCCCCCCTATCGGTTTTGCTTTATATTCTGAACAGTTATGAACTGTTATAGCCTCATTCGATCAATTCGTCTTTTAGATAAGACGATAAAGTTTCCACTACTTCACATTCAGCTGATACAGTCTTAGCAGGTTCGGCAACGTAAGAATTATCAGTAAGTAAAGTAGTCTCATTGCTGATCAGTACAGTAGTCTCGTTTGCTGCAGGCGGATCTGCCTGATTTGAAGCAAGGAGCGTGGTCTCATTCGAAGAACCGGCTTTGATCTTTTCTGTACCGACACCCATTCTTCCGCTCTTACCGGGTCTGGTAACATTGGAATTCTGAGATGAATGAAGGATCCTTTCAGAGTCTCCCTCATTATGCTTTTGTATCTGCTGAATCGATTTCTTCGCGGTCTTTCCCGATACTTCGCCAACAACCTTGGGAATATCAAGCAGGAAAAACAGCGCAACAGCAGTCAGGAACATAACGCCTGATGCGATGAAGGAAGCAAAAGATAACGTGTTCAGCATTTCAACTGTCATTTAAACGCCATCTCCTTCCTGTATCGTGCCGTAAGCTGCCTCAACAGCAGTTAACGTTTCCGGCAGCATTTTAATCGTTGAATCTTTCTTCTGGCTGGTCTTATCAGTCGAAGTCTCAACGCTCTTAACTGTAGAATCGAGTTTCTTGTAAAGCTTCAATAATTGATCTTTACTGACACCATCCTGTTTAAACTTGGTCGAATACTGCTGAAGAGCAGATCTGGACAATTCAATAAGTTCCAAACGAACGATCTCACTCTCATTCTCGTTGCTTGCCAAGGTATCGGTCAGCTCAGACAGATTATCGAACAAAGGCTTGTATTTGCCCTTGTCATTTGCTTCTGTAACATTTGTGGTTATATCACGATAGAAAACACCGATATTGTAATAAGCCTTCGTCATGCCGAGATTCTCATAATCCGGTTCGGCATTATTAATAACATCATTGAACCAGGGCAAAGAGCTCTTTCCTCTGGTGATCTGATTATCAGAACCGTCACCGTAATCGTAGTAATACCAATATAGTTTTCCTATCTCGAAACAGATATTCACATATGCGTCTTTATCACGCATAAGTTCTTCTTTGTTATTGCTTACCAGATATTCGATCTGATTTGCCTCGTTCTGAGTAAAGACAGCATCATTCTCCTTATAAGTCTGGATAAGTCTTAAATACGCTTCAGGATTTCCGGCCATTTGCGGAATAGAGATGCATTCCTCATATATCTTCATCTTTTCGGAATAGTCAGATGTCTTGGAAGCTTCATCCATCTTGCTCGCATATGTATAAGAAGCAGTATTAGAAGCCATATTCTTTAACACGAAACCTGTAATGACCATTGCTATCGACAGCGCTAAAAATAGTACGAACCAAACCAATTTACTCTTCTGCTTGCGCTTGTAGATAGGTTCCAGATTCTGATAGTTCTCGAGGTCATACATCAACTCGGCACAAGACTGGTACCTGTCATCGGGATTGTCCTGTGTGCACTTGATAATGATCTGATCCAAGCCGCGTGACAAAGCCGGATTTACAGCTCTGATCGACTTATCGGTAACCAGCGTAACACAGGGATTAACGTTAGTAAGCATATGATACATCGATAAACCGAGGCAATAGATATCCGTTCTGGCATCAGTTCTGCCAAGACCGCCATACTGCTCCGGAGCGGCATATCCTCTTGTGCCGATTCCCGTAGTTTCTCCGTAATCGACATCATAAGTCTTGGCAGTACCGAAATCGATAACCATGATATTGCCGTCCGGCTTAAGCATTACATTTGCAGGCTTCATATCACGATAGATGATCGGCGGTGTTCTGGAATGAAGATATCCGAAAACATCACACAACTGCAATGCCCATTCAACAACATTATCTTCTGACTGAGCTCCGGTCTCTTCCAGAATTACATCCAGTGACCGGCCTTCTATGTAGTCCATTACGATAATGAAGCTGTCCTGATCTTCAATAACATCAACGATACTGGGAAGATTGGGATGATTCAGTTTCTTAAGAGTCTCGATCTCAGCCATAAGGCCTGCTCGGACTGTGTTGAAATCCATTTTGCCGTCTTTACGGACTTCCTTAACAGCCCATGTCTTATTGGCCTTCTCGTTAATAGCCATGTATACGACGCTCATTCCGCCATGGCCAATTTCACTCAGGATCTTATATCTGCCGTCTACTAATGAACCTACCTGAAGCATCTATTTTCCTCACTCAACATAGGTTCTGATTCCGACAACGGTAATGTTATCGCGTTCCTGGCGCTGCTTATTAGCGTCGACCAAAGCCTGCATCTGGGCCTGCATCTGAGGCTCACTCGTCATAACAGACGCGTTCATGTAATTGAAGATCTCTTCAGGCGTGATCTCATGCCTGAAGCCGTCACTGCAGAGCATATATACCGCATCAGGAACTACGCTTCCGACAAAGAAATCAGGTACAAGTTCAACTGATGCTCCAATGCACTGCAAAAGGACACTTCTTCTGGGATCCTTCTCAGCCTGTTCGGGTGTAAGCTTTCCAAGCTCCACTTCCCTTGCGACTACCGTCTGATCTTTTGTAAGAACACGCAGTTGATTGGATATCTCATATGCTCTGGAATCGCCGACATTAATAATGTAAAAGAAACTCTCAGTTATAAGCATGGCAACTAATGTAGTTCCCATATTGGTGCTGTACTGGCTGGCGTAATCCTTTATCTTTTTATTGAATGAAAGAGCGATCTCATTCCATTCAGATTGTATGTTATTCTCATTAAACCCTGTAGCAAAAAGCTGCGGTAGCCTCGTATCAGCCCAATTTTTGAATGCATTAACAACCGATGAACTGGCAACTTCCCCTTTCGAAAGTCCGCCCATACCATCACAAAGAACAGCCAAAACAACATTACCCTGTTTTGTCTTCAAATGAGTTACATAGTAACTGTCCTGATTCGTGCTCTTTGTGAGCCCTATATCCGTAATTGCCGATATAAGGAAATTCATCACTTATCCTCTTTAACCTATTCTGAACTCGAATTCTTCGTTAGCGAATCTCAAGCGGTCACCGCTGCTTATCGCTACATCAATACCGCTCTGGATCATGTTTCCATTAACATAGGTATGATTGGTAGAATTCATATCTTTTATGAAATATGCTCCATCCTTCATTGTTATCTCAGCATGGCTTCTGCTTACTGCGGTATTGTCACCAATGAAATAGTCAACAAAGCTTCTTTCCTTACCTACTCTGAAAGGGAACTTATTGAGTCTGACAGTCTCATTGTTCTTCTGCCTTACGAGCATGGGATTAACAGTCTGCTGAACTGCTGTAGAATTCTGACTTAAGACTGTAGTCTCGCCTGCAGCACCACCGCCAAGCACGGTAGTCTCGCCAAAATTCGCACCGGAAGGAGCCATTGGAGCGGGAGCAACAGGAGCTGCCGGAGCTACAGGAGCTACAGGAACAGCCTGGGCAACCGGTGTAACAGGCGCTGCTACAGGAACTGCAACAGGCGCAACAGGCGGAACGGGAGCACCCGGAACCGGAGGCATAACCGGCGCAGGAGCAGGTGCCTTGGGAGCCTTTTTATTCTTAGCAGCCTTTGCTGGAGCCTGCTGATTCTTGGGCGGCTGTGCAGCTGCCTTTGCAGCCTTCTTCGCTTCTTTCTGTGCTTTATATGCTGCTGCATTATCAGAATTGTAATGCTGAAGCAGATAGAAAAGTGAGATTTCTTTGCCATCAGGCGTGGTGACAGGAGCTGCCGCTTGCGGAGCTGCCTTCGGCGGAACAACCATTCCATTAGGCCCCTTGGGAGGTACATTTGCAGGTGCACCCTTAGGGGGAACAGGCATCGGAGGTGCTTTTACGGCAGCCTTAGGAGGCACAGGAGCAGGCGCGGGAGCCGGTGCAGGTGCCGGGGCAGCAACTGGTGCCTGTACAGGAGCAGGTGCGGGCGCCGGAGCGGGTGCAAATCCCGGCGTTACAGGCTGAGCAACCTGTGGAGCCTGAACCTGTGTTGCAGAAGGAATCTGAGCTATCGGCTTAACAGCACTCTGTGCTGAAGAAGCTCCACGATTATCCAATTCGTTTAATAAGTTTCTAAAATCGACCAAAGAATAATTAGCTGAAGAATTCAGGTAATTAATTATCTTAGCAACATGGCTGCAGTCCTCTGATACATCAGACTGGATCGTATACATAAGATTTCTGAAGAAGAAACATACATCAGAAACATCTTTGGATTCTGCAATCAACGGCAGGAAGATCATGCTGACATCACAAGTTGAGACATCAACGAAAATATACTCGGCATCCAGAACAATGGAACTGGTGTCAAGCATATATTCTTCGGCAGCAAAATATGCATCAAGGATTCCCTTGAAAACACTTAATAATCTCTTCTTGTTTACCTGGCCTGTAAAAAAAGACTGAAGAGTAATTCGGGAAGAGACATTGTATTTTATAAATTTTCCATTATCTTTCTGAGTGAAAAAAGTCTGAGCCAGCCCCTGTATTTTATTGTTTGTTATCATACCAAGGCCCATGCTGTCTACGATATCACCGATTCCGATCTCATAAACAAGATAAGTGTTTATTCCGTTGTTTTCGTAAGTAAACTTGTTCATATTGTTTGCTTCTTTCTTCTATAAATCTCCGATTTTTCTGTTAAGACTATGTCGTTGAAGGCGGACCGCCACTGCCGCCGTCGTAACGCCACATCTTTGTTTTAAGGGTATGAGACATCGGGATCTGTTCGGCACCAAATAATTTTACCCAATACTCGACAGTATAATTAATAGTTATCGTCATTTCTCCATTCTCAACATAGTAATCAAAAGTAACACCGCTTAGGCCATTCTTAACACGCAGATTTTTCAAATAGGTATCTGCCTTGGTTTCATCTCCACCGGTAAGGAAGCCAACAAATCTGGCCTTGATTATTTCTTTCCCATCTGTAGAATTGCTGTTCGCATACCATTTTTCACTGGAAGAAAAGTTGTCGCCATCTATCACCCATCTAATGAATAAAGTAGCGATTTCTCCAAAATTATTTAAGAAAAGATTTCCGTCGTCGCTTCGCTTATCAACTCTTTCTGTAATAAGTGAATCCTTGGCTAAGCTTTTGGTTGCCTGGAAAAAAGCATGTCTTACCTGATGTCTGGCCAAAATGATACCAAACACGCCAAATATAGCCATGAATACAAAAAAGAAGATCGGTAAGAAAATAGCGGTTTCAATAGTAACCGTTCCTTTTCTGTTTTTGCGAGTCTTTAATATTTTATTCATACTGAACAACCTCAAACCCGATAAAATCAGTAACCAAGATAGCGTGTATTTGACACATCAATATACCCGTTATTCGCAAAGCCCACATTAAGCATAGGTTTCAACTTACATTTAGCATCCGCTTTAATATAGGTATAAGCTTTACTTAGTTGAAAGTCCGGATTCTTGACCCTTGCTTCCATTTGAACTAAATTCTGCATTCGTTTCAATTTATCTTCTTTTTTAGCTGATAGTAACATTAGTAATAACATGTTCTCAGTATAGGTTACATTAAGTTCTACTTTAAAATCTCCACCGGTGGAAGCTTCAGATTTTATGCATTCTTCTAACCCTTTCTTCAATTCATCAGGTTTCATTCCCTCAACCTTAGCTATAGAACTCATAGCATCAACAGCATTAATAAAATCCTTAGTGAAAATAAGAATACCCTTAGCTGATAAATAGATATCGCTCTTAATTAAATTGACTTTTCCGCCGTTAACAAGAAGCAACATATCAAGGAAGGGTTCAATTAAAACAGCAAGTAAATAAATAGCATATGTAAAAGGGGGATATGCCGAAGCCAATGATTTAATAACGCTATCGTTAACAACAGAAGGAATATTAAATGCCAATCTTAATAAATACATATTTATAAATGAACAAAGCTGATTCTGGCATTCATTATCAAGTCCAATAAGGATATATTCAAGTTCTGCGCCCTTGAATCTTTTGTCATTACTGGGCTGATCTGTACCTGACATAACTGAAGCAAAAGCAGAAAAGTCTCCGGCAAAAGAATTAGTTAAACTCTCATTACCTTCATATTTGTAACTGTAACCCGTTTTACCAGGTTCATCTACAGATCCCATAATCGAAGATTTGCCCAGATAATTAACTCTGCTTGAAAAATTGTAACAAGCATATGAAGTTACCAAAAAATCACTGGCCACGTAGGAAAAAAATCCAGCTACTTTATTACTATTACTATTGGTAGCATCAATAATCTCACCGATTTTATCAATATACTTTGTAACAGAGAAAACTATAGCTTTTGACAATTCCCAAATAGCTTTTGCGATTTTATAAGCAGCTGAAATCAGCTTTATAAAATCTAATTTCGCCAGGCCATCGACAATATCCTTACAAGCACTGGTAAAATTGCCAACAGCATTCATAAAACTCTCAGAGCTTTTATCTGCTCCAACAGCAACAGCCCAATCACTTTTATTGATATTACTGTTTAATTTAGAATTATAAAAAACAGTAATATTCCTGATCTTATCAAAGAGCTGCAAATAATCAGATATTCCTGCAGCATCCTCCTGAGCTTTTTCATCGAAAATTTTCTCAAGACTTGTCACAGCGTTATTAAAAACAGTATATAGATCATCAATAGTACCGGTTACTTTTTTGCCCAGATCAAACGGACTTTCAATATTCTTCCAATCAGTCTCCGCAAAACTGGTATTATTGATTTTATCGAAATCACGAATAAGCGATTCAATTGTAGCCTCCTCCCCCGACATAGTGGCTCTGTATGTATCGCTAGTAATCGTTACAGTCTCTACAGCTTCAATAAAGCCTGCGATTTTTTTAATTAATTCAGCAAATTCACCCTCGCTATCCTTATCCTTTACTTTTGCTATTTCAGCTTGAAGAGTAGCAACGTCTTTAAATATATCTTTAATTCTGCCAGATAGAGCTTTGTAACTATCTTGATATTTTTTTAATGCTTTTACATATTGATCTTTGGGAGAATAGTTGTATGGCTTAGTAAGAGCATTATAAGCTTTAACAACATCAGCGTTTTTATAAGGATCTTCCCCCTCTTTACAATTTGCTTTTGCCGTTGCTAAAGCATCACAATATGCCTTAAATTTTTCTTTGAAATTAGGATAATACGTACCAACCTCTTTTTTTGCTGAATTATAATTATCATGCAAAGTTTTCAGCGAATCCATTTTCTTTTCGCCGTCTTTTGTATCAGGCTTAGGATTGCCGGCTATATCAAAATATACAGTCTTAACGGCTTTAAGGACAGTCATTACCTGATCACCGGTGTCAGCAATCTTCTGGATCTTATCAAGATTCGTAACACCATTCAATTTTTCAAATAATTTATCTAAATCTAAGCCGTCAAAAATAACCTCGGCAATTCCGCTGATCTCACAAGTATCTATGATCTGCTGCTCATATACATCTGTCTCTGAAAGAGGGAACATACCGGTAGCTGTCATGCTGTTCATCTGTAATTCATTTTTAAAAGAACCCATGTTGGCATCCATATACATGTTATACCGTTCATCAAGGTCTACGGTTTGATCAACAGCTAACAAGCCAAATCGTTCGTTCAAAAACGAATCGTTATTAGCTAATGTTGATGAAGCAACCAAATCTTCAAGCTCAAAAAGCAACTCTAAAGCATCCTGATATCGAACTGACTCAACCAGGAATAAAGTAAGCGAAAGAAATGGTGTAGTTACAATCATTAGAAGGATAGAAACTGCGCCTTTAGACACGCCCAAAAAACTGTGCCATAGATGCTTTCTCAAACCGATTTTACGTTGCTTATTCATACAGACCCTCCAACACAGATAAAATGATTACGTGAAAAATTTCCAAATTGTATTAAACAAAGAACAAAAACTAGAGATAATACCTGTAACTTCCCACTTTTCAAGAAAGCGCATACCATATAAAGTAAAATCGACTGTGTTTGTAATATGGGAAATATCCGTACCTTCAACATAAACAGTTGTAGTCATATTATTATCTATTTTAAGTGCTTTGAAGACAGAGCCATTAAAAAAATTAGAGAATAAGGTTTTATAAGGTTTAGTGATCGTTACAGCATAATGTCTTCTGCCGATATCATCAATATGCGGGACAATCTCAACTGTAGCATTACCACCATCAAGTGCAAAAGAAGTCTGCGATAATCTTTCATTAACTAATACTTCCAGGTGATCCTGACTTGAACTTTGAATGGTTCCCCATAAATATCTATAAAACCCAAGACTGTCGTGCTCGACATCTGCCTGAGTTACTTCAACATTATGAGTTACATTCTTAAGTTTATATGTTTGCACCACTTCTTCAGCAACCTGATCACAAGCAACAACAAACATAACATGTTGATAATAAATGAATCCCAAACCGACAATGAAAATCATCACGATCATTGCCGCCAACATACAATATGTGGATTCGATCATTATTGTTCCATTCTCATCTCTAATTTGATTAATGAAACGTTTAATCATACACTTTCTCTGCTCCTGGGAATACTTCATCAAAATTCTGATCTGCCCATGAACCTTGAGCAATATGAACCTTGATCGCAACTTGAGAACCGGGATTTAAAAAAGAAGTCGAATCATAACTTGTAAGCTCCATGTCTGCTGGAACATAAATATCTGTTACTCCAGATTTATAAAGCATGTTTATTCCTACTTCTTTAAGAGAAGCCGGGAGTTTAACGGTTGTTAAAGATTCACAATAACTAAAAACGCTGTCATCTAATGTAGTCAATCCTTCCGGAAGCTCTATGCTTTTAATCGAAGAACAACCGTCAAATGCCTCTCTGCCGATCGACTTAAGAGTAGAAGGAAAACTAATACCTTCAAGACTGGAGCAATCAGCAAAACAGTCCGATCCGATCTTGGTTAATGAATTGCTAAGTGTAACTGTCTTAAGGTTTGTGCAGCCGTTAAATGATGCTATTGGCAGTTCGGTTATTCCATCAGGAATAGTAATGCCTTTTAACGCGGTACAATTTTGGAAGACCATAGGGTTAAAAGACTTAAGATTCTTTGGTAATGTGATATTCTCTAATGTTTCTGAACCGGAAAATGCTAGCTTAATAGCTATATCATCGTCTGATTCAAACGACACGGTAGTAAAAGAAGCACCGTCAATTATTGCGCCGACAAATTCCGTACAACCTGCAGGAATTACAATTTCCTTCTCTTTTTTGCCGCTGTCGGTAAGTCCGTAAATCACTCCGTCTTCGATCTCAAAAACCTCTTTCTTTCCGCCGCCTGATTTACCCTGAGCACCGGAGCCGGAACCGGAACCGGAACCGGAGCCACCGCAGCTTGTTACAAGTAAAGCAGCTGCCATGATAATCGAGCCAATTAAGATCTTAGTTTTTTTCATTTTCAAAATTCCTCCTATTATTCAGTTAAATCTCATTATATAAAGTAATTAACTGGTATCTTTTATACTTTACGACTACACGCTTAGTGCCTGTAATCTCAGTCGTACCATCATCTTTTGCTTGCGCATATTCATGTCTTGTTTCTTTAAGAACTTCGCCATCTGTGATCTCCTCATTAATATCCACAGTCTTTTCTTCTTCGACATAGAGGGCAACCATACAATTACGGTTCTTATCAAAGTAATCAACATCCAGGAATTGATAAGCTATGGCTAATTGACCGTCCTTATTAATAAATCCCCAACTCTCGCCATTGAATACTGCAGCTAACCCATTAGAAAAACTCCTGGCAAGCATAAACTGAGGTTCAATCTTCATCTCACCTTCAAAATCAACATATCCCCATTTTCCATTTACACAAACAGCTATCAAACCATCATCGGTAAGAATATCGGCTCCGTCAAATGAACCACGATCTTCACCTTTTACGGTTAAGTGATATTTTCCATCGTATTTGAATAACTTAACATCCTTCCTGGTGTAAGTTCCATCTGAGAATAAGACAATATCATCAAATACCTTATCATCGATCGGGTTGCCATCTTTATTTATAATCTTCCATTTTTTATCCACACAGACAGCAGCTGTACCATTCGTAAATGTTCCGGCATAATCGAAAGTAGCACCGTCAAACTGAATATCACCTAAAATATCGTAATATGAATACTTACCATCTTGTTTGATCGGAATCAATCCATCAGCATAAACACCACAATCCTCAGGTTCAAATTTTATAATTCCCTGAATAACATTCTTAGCATCGATAATGTAAGTACCTAACTCATTCTTAATAAGTCTTATTCCATCTTCCCCAATAGGACCTGCAAACGAATACAGCTTATTGTAATCATAGGTATAATCAGAAGCTTTAAGGTAATAGATGTTATCTTTTTTCCTGGAAACTGTATAAAACTCATTACAATAAGATCTATAATCATTATAAAGAGCCTTTTGCACTTTAAAAGCATAAGTTACATCAAATAAATATTTAGCTACATGCTCATCTTTATTTCCGGCTGCTACAGCATCAGATAAACTCTTAAAAGCAGATGTATAATCCTCTTTTTTTATATATAAATCCGCCAACCGGATCTGAAAATCAACATTCAACGGGAATAACTTTGCACCTGTAGTAGCAGCTTGCAAATAACCCTTATAGAAATCAATATCATTCCACTCATATAAACTCTTATAAGCATCCAGTTTTAATCCCCATATATGCTCATCATTTCTCACTGCAAGAGCAGCATCATATTCTTCAATTGCCTTCTGATATAACTGTCTGTCAATATAATCTTCTGCTTGTATAATGTGTGAGTTGATCTCTTCCTGTTCCTTATTACGAGGAGCAAGCAAAGCAGACGTCCAACCCAACGCCATCAAAACTATAAGCATAACTGTAATCAGTGTAGAATTCTTCATAAATATTTCCTAAACAAACAACAATAAAACGGCAATCTGAAAACCGACCCAAAACATAGGGCCAAAAGGAATGCTGTCTTTGATAGACTTTTTCTTCATAATTATCAACACAAGTGAAAATAATGAAGCAAATATAAAAGCTAATATAATTGTAAAAAACAGTGTTTTAAGGCCACATAAGAAACCAATTGCACTTAATAGTTTTATATCTCCCATGCCAATTCCATCATGAGTAATCTTTGACATTACAAACAGAAATATAAAACCGACTGCTCCAACTATGAAGCTGAAAACAATTGAGTCGCGGAAACGGTCTCTATAAAGAATGAAATCCGTAACAAAAGAGATCACCTTTGCAGCTAGAGCAACAATAACACATGCATTCGGAATAATCTTCAGCTGCATATCCGTAACGAATATGCAGCTCAATATTCCATTAGCAAACGTGAATATAATCAAGCCTGAAACAACAGCTACACTGATCCCGCCTGCAAACCTATAACCGGATACGGCAGATAACAATGAACAGATAACGGCGATGATAATAAACGCTGCTTTAGAAATCCCTTGAAGATTACTCTCTGTTTTTTCACTATTAACCTTATTGCCTTCGTTTTTAGCTACTAAATAAGGAATATAAAACTTCTTCGTCAGAATAAAAACTGACAAAGTTATAATCCCCCATAAAAAACCAAAACAAAGTTTAATCATTCATTAAGTACCAGATAAGACATTACTAAAGAAATTTGTTATGTTCGAAAAGAACTGAGGCATAAATGTCTTTACAACGCCAAAAAACATAGCACCAACAAATGCAACAATAGCCAAAATGATGATGATTGAGATGAAGTTAGTGTCACCTCTCTCTGAGGTTAATAACTCACTAAGGAACTTCTTTTTGGAAACTTTTCTCATACTACTTCCTCCTAATAAAATTTATATTTATCAAAACAGCATTCCTGCAAAGGCTGCTGTAATGACCACGATTATTACTCCGACAAAAATAAGGACTATCGGAGCTAACAATTTTGTTGCGGCTTTCTCTCCGGCTTGCAACATATTTTGTCTTTTCAATTTCCATAATTCAGAAGATTGATTAGCCAAGAATAAAGAAAGTTCCGCTCCGCCCTTCTCCATGCTCTGAAGAAGCGCACTTACAAACTTTTTTATCTCGCCGGAATTTGATGCTTTACCAAATAAGAAAATGGCATCTGCATCTGAATATCCGTTCTTCATGTTCTCAACAGCTATCTTCATCAGATCGCTGAATTCACCCTCGCTCTTTTCTGCAACGAGAGCCCATGCATCCTTTAATACCATTCCCGAGTTTACGAGAATAGCCATCGTTGATACAACCTCAGGTAACTGTGCCTCACATTTTTCAGTTCTCTCAGAGAGATTATTCTTCATCTGTGTCATAAAGAAAAATCCTGCTACTGCTGAGATAGCTAACCCCACAATTATGATAAAAGTTGCAGAACCATACATCCATCCCGCTATCAAAAAAGTCAAAGTCAAGAAAAAGTGAACCAATGTAATCGTCTGATACCAAGTTGTTGATGCATAATATTCACAGTATTGAGGCTCATAAAGCATTGCTGCCTGCATTTTCAGTTCGGTAGCAAAATCACCTTTGAAACGCAATATGCCTTTAGATGCCCACGCATATCCAACCGGATATAAACCGGAAAGCGGATATTTATTACTATCCAAATTCTCAAATAAGTAAGCAGATTCTTTTCCTCGATTAAGCTGGATTATAAAAAGGATCGCTAATACAGTTCCAACAAACAATAATACAAATCTCAATGCTATCACCCCTTAATATCCATGATCTTATTTCCGAGTTTATAAGCACCGATAAAAATGCCAACAGCAATCGTTATCGCAATTACACCAGGAACAGTTGCAAAGCTTTCGGCAAAACCTGTCATCATAAAACGCATCATAAAAACAAGGCCGACAGGAATGATCATCATAATAGTAAACTGAGATTTATTAGATGTAAGCGCGGTCTCGATCTCAGATTCAATCTCTATCTTCTCGCTGATGATATCGCTGGTTCTTCTTACAATATCCTTCATATTACCGCCGGCACGGTAACACAACTCAAATACCACGCCGAAATTTTTGATGTCATCTATACTGCTTCTTTCACCAAGAGCTGCCATCATATCTTCAATAGGAATATTGTTTTGCATTCCGTCTATCATTTCTTTTATCTCTGCAACAATATAAGCATCGTCAGAAAACTCAGTTATCAAATCGTTATGAGCGCTTAATAATGAGTCAGACATATTCATACCGCTTGAGAGCGAAACAGCCAATGCCTCTAAGAAACTTCTAAACTGCTTGCGCAGATCCTTTCTGCGTTTTTCTCGCAAGGAATTAGTTCTCATAGGAAACAGGAACTTGCATGCAATCAGTCCTATGACGATGAAGATAACTACATTGCCAATTGCAGTAGCTCTGGTGGCATGTCCCTCTTCATCCAAAAACTGATTACCATAAAAAATCAATCCTAATATACCACCACCAACAAAACCAATGAGAAAAGTAAGGATCTTTTCCTGAATATTCATGTAGTACTCATTGTAGTTGATCATCGGTGTATTAAGCGCCGAAGGAATAAACTGAGGTCCTCTTTCCTTTTTTGCCATATCAGAATACCCCCCTGTATCCGGCAAGGATCAATTTAAAGTCATTCTGCATCTTGTTCTCAGTTCTCTTAAGGCTTCCTGAAACTTTATCAAGAGTAGAATTCTCATCTTCTTCAAACTTATACAAGGTATTAAGAAGGATCTGACCGTTCTCATATCCGACTACTTCACATATCTCCATAGTCTTACGTGACTTATCTCTAAGTCTCGATAAGTGGATAATGATATCAACTGCTGAAGCTATCTGCTGTCTTATAGCCTCCAAAGGGAGACCGGCAGCACCCTGAAGTACCATGGTCTCAAGACGGCTGAGCATATCGTGAACCGAGTTTGCGTGGCCTGTGGAAAGAGAACCGTCGTGGCCGGTATTCATGGCCTGAAGCATATCGAGCGCCTCGCCTCCACGGACCTCACCTACAACGATTCGCTCAGGTCTCATACGGAGAGAAGACTTGATAAGATCTCTGATGGTGATCGCACCGGCACCGGCAGTATTTGCATTACGGGTTTCAAGGCTTACAAGGTTCTCTATACCCTTGATCTGAAGCTCGGCAGAGTCCTCGATCGTAATAACACGTTCATCCTTGGGGATGTAGTTAGATAATGCATTAAGGAATGTTGTTTTACCTGAACCTGTACCGCCACAGATGAAGATGTTGTATTTTGCCTTGACCAGGATCTCTAATTTATCAGCGATCTCCTGGGTAAGAGATCCATAAGCTATCAATTTCTCGATCGTCATAGGGTCTTTGGAGAACTTACGGATAGTTACCGTAGGTCCGCAAAGGGCTACAGGCGGCAAAACCACGTTAACACGGGAACCGTCAGGAAGTCTCGTATCGCAGATAGGATTTGCCTGGTTAACTTCACGGCCGGCAAGGCCAACGATTCTCTGAATAACATCCTCAAGCTTTCTCTGGCTTTCGAACTGCCTGTCAAGCTTAAACAAACGGCCATTCTGCTCAATGAAGATGTTCTCGGGTCCGTTGATCATTACCTCGGTAATAGTCTCATCCTTGATTATCGAATCAAGCAATCCGAAGCCGCGGATCGAACTGTAAACCTGCTCGACAATAGAAACTCTCTGTTCAATGGAACAATACTGGTCTCCCAAATGCTGGTTAACCAGATCTTCTACTTTGTCTTCAAGCTCCTCATCAGTGACGTTCTTGAGAGACATTGTCTCGGTTACTATACGCTTTAATTCAGCAACCAGTTGTTGTTCCTTCTCAAAATCCACTTTCTAATCTCCCTCAAACGATATTGTCGAACATTCCCAGACTTGAAATCTGATCCACTACCTGTCTGGCACTTGTATGTACAAATACCTGTGTTCCACCGATGACTTTGATCTCAGCGCCATCAACATATTTACCGGTCTTACTCGAGAAATTGTTATAAATGAGTCTGAGATTGTCGGTGATGTCAGTGTTCTTTGTCTGATCAAGTAATGCAGCAGCATTATAAGCGCGGATGATCTTATTGTTAGCAATATCCTCACCATTAGTGACCCAGACAACCGCGTGAGCCAGCTTATATATCTTCTGGTGATTAGAATCGAGGCCGAAACCGGAATCGACGATAATGTAATTATATGAACCTGTCAGTTTCAGTTCTTCGATAAGTCTGATAATGTCATCATTAGTCAACTCGAGCATATTGAGCGGAATAGCCGTGGGTGAATAGAACATAACTCCTGATGCATCTCTTCTGACACAGCTCTCGAGCTTCATACTGAGGTTAGTCTTCTTGCTCTTAAGGGCATAGATAACCTCACCCATATCAAACTGACCGTCTCCTTCAAAGAAGCTCTCAGAAGAGCCAAACGTCTCGAGATTAAGATACAAAACGTTATTGCCGTTATCACTGAAATGCTTAGCACAGGCAGCCGCAACTGTAGAAGTTCCGACGCCTCCACAAGGAGAAGAAAAAACAATAACCTTGGTGCTGTCATCATCGAGTTTCAGGCTCGAAATTCCCCCGGCCTTCTCAGAATAAAGACTCAGGAACTGCTTATATATCAAATCTGCCTTCTGGAACTTGCAGATAGCACTGCAGTTATTAAATGAATCAATTCCTGTACTATCGACAAAATAAGCGAAAACGCACTTGGAAGGGATGGCGTTCTGATCGATCGTAAAATTCTCGCTCGCGACAAAGACATCGATCCTGTTTGAAGCCAGAGTGTTTAATGCGATCTCGGGATCAGTAAAAGAATAAAGCTCAACCTTATCAGCATATCTTGCACTGAATGCTGATACAAAACGGTCTAAATAGACACCATCGTTATCCAATACGGCAACACGTATTTTCATAACTCCCCCTATAATACACTTTTACAAATTTTAATTTCTTTTAAGAATACTAACATAAAAATAACAAAAAGCAACGATTTCGATTAAATATCAATAAAATATTTTTGATTATGTAAATTACCGATATTTTGCTTGATTGGATAATAAATAATTGATTTACTTTATAAATAGGAATAAAAAAGCCGGCAGAATCTGCCGGCTTTAATTACTTTTCAGTTGTTTATTGGGCTTACTTAGCGAACGCTGCTCCCCTGTCAAATGCTTCCATGTTGATCGGGATCAGGTTGTGCTTTCTCTCAGGAAGGATCTCATAAAGAGACTTCTCGAAAGAATCTCTTGTAAAGCAGCCTGTTGCCGTAGCCATGCAGCCGAGCATTGTGATAGGAGCGAACATCATCTTGCCGAGCTCGGAAGCGATATCGGAAGCTTCCATAGCGATGACCTTGATGTCTGTTCTTGTAGGTCTTGTCTTGATGAGTGAAGAATCGAGGATCATCAAAGCACCGGGCTTTAACTGCTTCTCGAACTTCTCCATTGAAGGCTGATTGAGGCAGATAACAACGTCAGCATCGTTAACTACAGGTGATCCGATAGGCTCATCAGAGAAAACTACTGAGCAGTTAGCTGTGCCGCCACGCATCTCAGGTCCGTAAGACGGGAACCAGGATACTTCCTTGCCTTCATAAAGAGCAGCTTCTGCTGCCATCTTGCCTGCGGAGAGGATTCCCTGACCGCCGAAACCGGCAAAAATTACAGAGAAATCAATCATTTCTTCACCTCCCCAACATTAACGCAGTTGTTTGCAGTAGCAGGGATCGCACCGGAAACATACTTGCCGTCAGCATCGAATGTGATGTCAGCGCCCTTGTAGCATCCGAGAGGATACTGCTTTTCCATGTTCTCCTTAAGCCATTCCATGGCTACGAGAGGATCCTTACCCCAGTTTGTAGGGCATGTGGAGAGAACTTCTACGAGAGAGAAACCAAGCTTGTTCTTCTGAACGTTGAAAGCCTTCTGTATGGCTCTCTTAGCGTTCTGGATGTTCTTGAAGTCTGTTACGCAAACACGCTCGATGTAAGCAGCACCTGCGAGGTTGGACAAGAACTCGGAAACGTTGATAGGATAGCCCTGATATGAAGGATCACGACCCCAGGGAGATGTTGTCGTAACCTGGCCTACGAGTGTTGTAGGAGCCATCTGACCTGATGTCATTCCGTAAACTGCATTGTTTACGAAGATTACAGTGATATTCTCGCTTCTTGCAGCAGCGTGAACGATCTCAGCCGTACCGATGGAAGCGAGGTCGCCGTCACCCTGATATGTGAAGACGAAGCTGTCCTTTAAGTTTCTCTTGATACCTGTAGCAACAGCAGGTGCTCTTCCGTGAGCTGCCTGGACCATGTCGCATGCAATGTATTCATAAGAATTGTATGTACATCCAACGGATGCAACACCTACAGCTGTCTCGAGAGCATCATTTGCAACAAGGGTCTCAGCTACGAGTCTGTGGATGATGCCGTGGCAGCAGCCGGGGCAATAATGGAAAGGCTTATCTGTAAGGCCTTTTGTGGGTTCGAAAACTACAGCCATCAGAAATTACCTCCTTCGGTGATCTTTCCCTCGTGGATCGCAACGATCTTGTCGAGGATTTCCTTCTGCATCGGGAGATTTCCTCCGAGTCTGCCGTGGAAATATACGGGCTTCTTGCCGTTAGCGCCAAGTCTTACATCTTCGATCATCTGGCCAGCATTGAGCTCAACGTCGAGGAATGCCTTTACGCTGGACATATCTGCTGCTTCAGAGATTGCCTTGTAAGGGAAAGGCCAGAGTGTGATAGGTCTGATCATGCCGACCTTGATACCAAGCTCAGCTGCCTGACGGATAACGTTTCTGCAGATTCTGGAACATGTAGCGAAAGCTGTAATAACAATCTCAGCATCCTCCATGTTGATTGCTTCATAGCGTACTTCGTTAGCTTCAACGATCTTGTACTTGTCCTGAAGCTCGAGATTCTTCTTCTCGAGGACATCCGGATCGATGTAGATCGAAGTAACTGTGTGGTGGAAGCTGTCACCCTTTCTGCCGCATGCAGCCCAAGGCTTCTCGACATTTACGATGGGTTCCTCGTCGCGGAAAGCAACAGGCTCCATCATCTGACCCAAAGTACCGTCACCTACGATCATGCAGGTCATTCTGTACTTGTCAGCAAGGTTGAAAGCTTCAACTACGAGTTCATAGAGCTCCTGAACGGAAGCAGGTGCGATGACGATATTTCTGTAGTCACCGTGTCCGCCGCCCTTTGTAGCCTGGAAATAGTCGCCCTGTGCAGGCTGAATGCCGCCAAGACCCGGGCCGGCTCTTACGATATTAACTACAACTGCAGGAAGCTCAGCGCCTGCGATGTAGGAGATACCTTCCTGCTTGAGGGAAATTCCCGGAGAGGAAGAAGATGTCATAACTCTGAAACCTGCTGCTGCAGCACCGTAAACCATGTTAATGGCTGCAACTTCAGACTCTGCCTGTACGAAGTTACCACCAACCTGGACCATCTTCTTAGCCATATAATGCATGACTTCAGTCTGAGGTGTGATCGGGTAACCGAAATAGTTGCGGCAGCCAGCTCTGATAGCTGCCTCGGCAATTACTTCATTGCCTTTCATTAATACTCTTTTCTGTGCCATAAAAACTCCCTCCCGATCAGAAACGCTCAACAGTGATTACGACATCCGGGCACTGTGTAGCGCAGAAAGCACAACCGATGCACTCTTCCGGATTTACACTTGTTGCCGGGTGGTAACCCTTTGCGTTAAGCCTTGTCTTGTCAAGCTCGAGGATTTTCTTAGGGCATGCTGCAACACAGAGTCCGCAGCCCTTGCACAGATTCTCGTTAAAAGTCACTTTACCTTTTGCCACGATGAACCTCCTCTGTACACGCGTAGAAATACGCAGAAAATATTCAAAGTATTATAAACATTAAAAAGGTGTGTTGCAACAGTATTATTTTCTTGTCACTTAGCCGAATTTCGGAATATTCCCTTAAGGATTTCTTGGGAAACCTTGGTATCATCTTGTAAGATCGAAAATGCAGCTTCCGTAGAATGCTTGTCTCCTTAAAGAACATGCGGATCATTCTTTAGTCCGGAAGAACAGAAGTATTCCGTGAATGTTTATTCTTTTTCCAAACAATAATTGCCAAAACGGCTATTATTGCCACAACAGCTATCGTGAATATCCCTTGCTCGCCTGCGAAGTACGGCACCTTCTCATTGCTTGAAAGAGGCTGTAAGTATAATTGATCCAATTCGTTATGTACCGCATGAAGAAGGATTGCAGTTATCACGCTGCCACTTACACTACGTAACCAGCAATAGATCACTGTCACAAGCATCACCAAAACAATGAAAGAAACGATACCATATACGATATTTACATTTGACTGATACACCTTGCCAAGGATCAACGGCAGATGCCACAATGCCCATATAAATCCATTAATGAGCACCGCTTTAACCGGGCCGAATACTTTTTCGAGCACGGGATAAGCAAAACCTCTCCATCCTAACTCTTCTCCGGCAGCAGACAGCGCACTGAAGATCAAAAACGGAATAAAGGATACCGCAATATAAATACCGCCGGGAATCCCCTCTCCCAGTTCACCCAGAACAGTTTTGGGAAGAGTTCCTGTACCTGTTGTCGGATCTTTTAAGACCACCCAGGCTAAAGTGTATGTCAGCACCAGATATATAACGGGTATAACAATACTCAGGATGATATATAACGGCTTGATCTTAAACTTAAAACCAAGTATGCCCTGATTCTTAAAGAACACTTTGGAACAAACTATTCCTGTTATTCCCGGAATCCACATAAGGATCGAAACGAAAAGGTCGGATTGGGTAAAAATGTATAACAGCTCAAATATCAGGCTTACCGTCAGCGTTATTCCATAAAAAACAAGCAAAGACTTCTTTTCTTTTGACATAATGATCTCCCCCTTATTCCCCTGATGAGAGCATTCCGTAGAAAACCTTCTTCAGCATATCTGTTATCTGCTCTTCATCGTATTTCATTGAGTTATTCGCAAGCAGGCTTGCAAGACCATGAGCGACACTGAAAAATATTAAAAACATTTTCCGCGCTTTCCCAATATCACAATTCACTTCCCGGGCAACCACATTCAATATGTCTAAAAGGCCGGGATTTCCCATAAGTGAATCGATATCCATTCCCCCGAACTTATCCGTCTGATACAGAAAGCGGAAAAGGTTCTTCTCCTCATGTCCGAATCTCACATAGTTAAGCCCAAGTGTCAGAAGCGGATCATCATCTGTCCCGTCCGGCATAATGTATCCGACATGGTATCTGTCAGCCAGTTCGTAAGCGGATTCTCTTATCTCGTCTACAGTCTTGAAACTATACAGAACCGGCTGTGTCGAACAATTCAGATATTTGGCTATCGTCCGGGCGTTCAGGTTCTCATGCCCTTCTTTTCTTATGATCTCGAAAGAAGCATCTTCAATCATGTTCCGTGTGATCTTAACCTTAGGCGGCATTTCCGGCTCCTTTGTATAACATTAGTTATATAACACCAATTATATATTCTCGCATTTCAAAGTCAAGTAACCTTAATATAACTGTGACACAACAAAAGGGCTGCCCCGCCCACGGGACAGCCCTTGAAAAGCAATGTTTATAAGGATTACTGAGCCTTTGCTACTACTGCATCAGAGATAGCAGCCTCGTCACCGATAACTACTACGTTCGGGTGGAGCTGGAGGATAGAAGCAGGTACTCTGGGCGTAACAGGACCGCAGAATGCCTTCTCAACGATATCCTTCTTGCCTGCGCCTGTAGCCATGAGGATAACTGTTGTGGACTTCATGATGTAGCCGATACCCATTGTGTAAGCCTGTGTAGGAACTGCTTCGAGGTCTCCGTTGAAGAAGAGTCTTGCGTTGTCCTGGATCGTCTGGTTCTCGAGATCGATACACTGTGTGTTTACGCAGAAAGCGTCAGCAGGCTCATTGAAGCCGATGTGTCCGTCGCCGCCGATACCGAGGAGCTGGATGTCGAGGTGTCCGAGGGACTCAAGGATCTTATCGTAATCTGTGCAAGCCTTAACAGCATCCTGCTCAAGGCCGTCAGGTACATATGTCTTGCTCTTATCGATGTTTACGTGATCGAAAAGATTTGTGTTCATGAAATATCTGTAGGATTGGTCGTGATCACCGCCCAAGCCCCTGTACTCGTCAAGGTTAGCTGATGTGACCTTGGAGAAATCAAGGCTTCCTGCCTTATACATGTCTACAAGATCCTTGTAAGTTCCGATAGGTGTGGAACCTGTTGCAAGACCGATCTTGCAGTCAGGCTTAAGCCTGATCTGTGAAGCGATAAGCTCAGCACATGCCATTGAAGCTTCTTCGTAGTTACTCTTTCTGATGACTCTCATAATTCAATTCTCCCAACTTTATTGTGTGTATATAAAACGGCTTCGCATGAAACCATACGAAGCCGTAATACTCTTTAGTCTGCTGCAAGGCCCTGTTCTTTAATGACTGCGATGAGCTGATCTACATACTTCTCACAGAGTTCATCCGTCTTAGCCTCTACCATGACACGGATCTTAGGTTCTGTGCCGGATGCACGCAGAAGCATTCTGCCGTCGCCGCCCAAAGCCTTATTGACTTCTTCAACGCCCTTAAGGACTGCAGGATTCTTCTGAGCTTCTTCCTTATCCTTAACGACAACGTTCTTAAGGCACTGAGGGAACATCTTCATCTCACCTGCGAGCATTGAGAGAGGAAGCTTCTTCTCAAGCATGGTCATGAGGACCATGAGGGAAGTAAGGATTCCGTCTCCTGTTGTTGCATATTTCGCGAAAATGATATGACCGGACTGTTCGCCGCCTAAGACGAAGCCGTTCTGCATCATGTTCTCTGCAACATACTTATCGCCTACAGCCGTCTTCTCCGTACGGATGCCGATAGCCTCGCATGCCTTGTAAAGTCCCATGTTGCTCATGATGGTGGTAACGATCGTATTGCCGTCGAGCTTGCCGCTCTCCTTCAGATACTTGCCGCACAGATACATGATCTGGTCGCCGTTTACTTCATTGCCGAGTTCGTCAACACAAAGGCATCTGTCAGCATCGCCGTCGTAAGCGAAGCCTACGTTAAGTCCGTTATCAAGAACGTACTTCTTCAAGTTCTCGATATGTGTTGAACCGCAGTTTGTATTGATGTTAAGACCGTCAGGTGTGTTGTTTATGATGTAAACCTTAGCGCCAAGAGCCTCGAAAACCGATCTTGCGATGTTCCATGAAGCACCGTTAGCGCAGTCAAGACCGACCTTCATGCCGTTGAATGCTCTTGTAGGAACTGTCATGAGGTAGCCGATGTAGCGGTTACGTCCGGCAGCGTAGTCGACAACATTACCGATCGCCTCACGCTCTGCCAGCGGGATTTCTTCGATCTCGCCATCGATGTAAGCCTCGATCTTCTCTTCGATCTCTGCCTCGATCTTCTGACCGTTGGCACGCATGATCTTAATGCCGTTGTCATAGAAAGGGTTGTGAGATGCGGAGATCATGATTCCGCAGTCAAAACCGTCTGTTCTGCAGCAATATGAAACCGAGGGTGTTGTTGTTACGTGAAGGAGATATGCATCGGAACCGGAAGATGTAATGCCGGCAGTAAGTGCTGCCTCGAGCATGTATGAACTTCTTCTAGTGTCTTTTCCGATGATGATCCTTGCTCTCTTGTCATCGTGCATCTGGCCGTAATACCAACCAATATATCTTCCAACCTGGAAAGCTTTCTGCGCGGTGAGTGCTTTGTTGGCTTCGCCTCTGAAACCATCAGTACCGAAGTATTTACCCATAGATAAACCCGCCTTTTAAAGTTAATTACAAATTTTATCACAAAAACTACTTATGCAATATGTTATTTGAAATAACAAAACGAAAAAGAGGCTGCCTCCGAAGAGACAGCCTCCTTAAGTGTTTCAGTTAAGATCCGAATCTTATTCGATCTTTGTGCCGCACTCAGGGCAGAACTTAGGCATAACGCCGTCAGCAGGCTTGTAGCCGCACTTAGGGCAAGCTGTAGGAGCTGCTGCAGGTGCAGGTGCGCCGCAGTTGCCGCAGAACTTACCTGTGTTGCCTGTCTGGCCGCAAGAGCATGTCCAGCCTGCTGCAGGTGATACGGGAGCGGGCTGAGGCTGACCGCAGTTGCCGCAGAACTTACCTGTGTTGCCTGTCTGGCCGCAGGAGCATGTCCAGCCTGCTGCAGCGGGAGCGCCAACAGGTGCTGCTGTCTGACCAGCGAAGAAACCTGTCTGAGGCTGACCCTGGCTAGCCTGAACAGTATTGAGAGCTGCTGCTGTAGCGTTGTTTCCGCCAACTTGGCCCATCATACCGAGACCCATGAAGCCGGTTACTGCGCCGTTTGCGTTTCCACCGGCAGCCTTCATAGCCTCTGTCTGGCCCAAAGCAACAGCTGCACCGAGAGCTGCCTGATCGGAACCATAGAGCTTTGCCTCGTCGACCTTCTCGATTCTCTCACGGGACTTGTCGTCAGGTGTAACGGAAGCGATAGCAACCTTCTCTACAACGATACCTCTCTTCTGGAGCCATTCGTCATCAAGGCAATCCTGCATGTATCTGCGGAACTCGCCCTGCTTGGAAGGCAATGTTGAGAACATAATGCCGTTCGGGTAAGGGCCGCCGCACTTGTTGAGTGTTTCTGTGATGTTGTCAAGGAACTCGAGACGGGGCTGCTGAGGCTTAGCGGGTGTACCCATGAAGTCAGCAACTGTGTACTCATCCTTTACGTTACCAACGATGTTTCTGAAGAAAGTAACAGGATTCTCAACTCTGAAGGAGAATGTACCGTTCAAACGGATATAGATGTTACGATATTCAGGGTCTGCATAAGGTACCGGTGAAGGTGTACCGAAGTTCTGATTCATCATCTCGAGCTTGTTTACAAAGTAAACTCTCTGCTGCTGCTGAATCTCTCCGCCCATCTTCATACGGTTCCAGATGTCACCGATGGACTGCTTTACATTCTCACCGAAGTTCTTGTTAGCGAGAATTGAAGGTGCTGTGGATGTATCCCACTTATAAGCGCCTGCGTCAGATACTACGTCTACGATCTCTCCGTTGTTAACGAGGAGACAGAAACAGCCCTCAGGTACGTTGATGATGGATCCGTTGGAGATAACTTCGGAATTACCCTTGTTTCTGCCCCTCTCCATCTTGTTAGCACCCTTCTTTACAAGGATCTCCTGTCCTAAAGAGTCCTGTGTGAAGAACTCAAGGTACTGATCTGAGATCTGGCTGTTGATAGAATCGAAAGTTGCTCCTGCAACATTCTTGATTAAGCTAATCAATCCCATATTAATATTCCTCCTAGGTACTTGGTCGAATTATCTCCGCCAAGAAAAATAATATCATTTATTTAACAAAACAACAATAATATTTAACACGAATCAGTACGCGTAATAAATCTGTCTGGTCATTCTGAAAAGCTCATGGTTTTCGAGCATTCCGTCAGGTATTTCGACACCTTCCATGGCACAGTTTGCGATAAGCGGAACACCCGTGATCTTCGATGCTTCCAATATCTTCGATTCGCCGTCTTTTATCATTTCAGCGGTAGTCTCTTCCAGGAGATTTGTATTGTTTATGTATCCGTCGATCTTAAAGCCTGCCGCAGCGGACAGCTCGCTAGTCATGACGGCGATCTGCTCAGGATCTGAAGTAAACGGTCTTAAACTGTTTACGGCCATGTAGATAACGGCGTCGGTACTCTCAATACGCTTTCTGATCGAGCCTAATACCAGGGCGCCCATGTCCTCTCCTCCGATATCGAAGATGCCCTGATAAGACTCATCATCGAAGATTACGTACATATCGGGCGGTAACACCGGAGCATCAACGTTAGAGCCCGCATACATGGGCGTAACCAGTCTTATCCCCTCTTTCTTGAGCACTGCCGCGCAATCGGATGAACGGTAGAACGGATTTACGATATCAAGGTCAGCGATAAGGAGCTTCTTGTCCGGCAGTGCTTTCCGCTGTGCAAGAGACATGTTTACGGCAATCTCGGATTTACCGCTGCCGTAAGCGCCGATGATGATTGTTAAACGATGATCAAGATAAAACATCAGAACAGATTCTTCTTTCTAAAGATAAAGTAGCCTGAGCCGCCGATACACAGTATATACGCTAAAGCCTTGCCCGAGTATATCAGATTGAGTGTGGAATAACTCATGTGCATTGACTTCGTGTTCTTGAAATCGGCCGGTGTGAGGCCTGAATAATCCGGATTTCCGAAGAACTCGTCACCACAGAGAGAAACAGAATAATCGATCTCCTCCTCGTATTCGGCACTTCCGAGCAATGCAGACACGACGTCAGTGGAGTAATCTCCGTTAAAACCCGCTGTTGTTATGAGATAAGCAGGATGACATATCTTCCAAGGCAATGAGAGATAATGGTCCTTATTATAGTATTTCTTGAGTTCCTTCACATCATCTGCGGTCAAAATCTCGGATTCGATCAGTTCCTCATATTTCTCGTCTCTCTTCTTCAGGTAGTCGTCAACCGCCTTGGAAGGTGTGTTGAACATGCCTGCGAAAGAAGTCAGCGTGGACATTACCATGACGATGATGATCGATAAAATGATCGGGAGAGCGCGCCTTCTGAAGATGACAGAGAGAACCACGAAGGTTACCGCAAGCATCAATGTTAAAAGGATAGCAACGCCATATCTTAAGAGCATCTCACCGCCGTTGAGGTTAACGCCGAAGCCTGTGACAAGGAGGCCTAACCAGCTGAATGACATGTAGAGAAGGCACCAGATTACAACAGCCGAGAGCTGAGTGATCATGTAAGAGAAGAAGATCGCCGTCCTGGAGTGACCTGCAATTATCTTGTTCCTGACGATGCCGTCAGTGAAATCCCTTCCGACATGGAGGCAGGCAAAGAGCGCGATGAACTTCGGAAGTTCATTAACGAAAGCAACACCTATCATCCACGTAAGATACATGATCTCGCTTTCTTTCATTGTTTCTGCGGCAAAAGAAGTTCCGGCTTCTTTCATGGTCAGGCCGAATAAGATCCTATAGAAGATCGTGACGATAAGAGGCCAGACTATGCAGTAACCGCCAACTATCTTGAAGAAAATACTCTTTGACAGGCGTCTGAATTCAAATTTCAATAACTCAGGCATTGGACTCACCTCCTACAAGATTTACGAAGTAAGTCTCAAGGTCCGTCTCTTTCGTTACGACGCGCGCTATATTGACACCGGCCTGATCAGCAGCCACAACGATCTTTGTCAGATTGTAATAGCCCTTTGCATGAACAACACCCGTCTCCTGCTCATATCTGGCAGTAAGGCCGTTCGCAAGAAGGATCGGGATAAGCTTATCAGGCGTTCCCGTATAGAATTCGGTATGAAGACCGCCCGCATCTTCCAATCTCTCAGCGGTGATCTCCTTTACCACCCTGCCGTTCTCGACAAAGGCAAAGTCAGTCGCAAGCTTGGAGAGCTCTGAAAGGATATGGCTGGATATGATTACCGTAACGCCCTTTTCCTTATTGATGTTGATCAGAAGGTCCCTGATCTGGATGATTCCCTGCGGATCAAGTCCGTTGATGGGCTCATCTAAGATAAGCACTTCGGGATTTCCTGCCATGGCCATTGCGATACCAAGGCGCTGACGCATACCCAGAGAGAACTTGCCAGCCTTCTTCTTGCCTGTATCGCCCAGTCCGACAAACTCCAAGAGCTTATCGACTGAATCGTCGATCTTAAGGCCCAGATTAATATACTGATAGATGAGATTGTCTCTTGCTGACGAAGAGGAATAGATCGAAGGAACCTCGACAAGAGCTCCTACGTTGCCTAATTTCTTATTATCAAATCCGTATTCGATCGTGCCGCTTGTAGGCTTTTGAAGACCTGATATGATCCTCATGATCGTGGTCTTGCCTGCACCGTTTCTTCCGACAAGGCCGAAGATCGAACCCTTGGGGACAGTAAAGCTCATGTTATCAAGAACATGTGCACTGCCGTAGTCTTTGGAAACACCATTTATCTTTAGAACGAAATCTTTAGTTTCCGCCACGTGTATTCTCCTTATGATACCTGATTAGCCGGAAGTTCCTTCCTGACCCAGACATTATAACAAATACCGCAGACGCTAATATTAATTCAACCTTAATTTCGGATGAGTTTTGAGGCACGCTCGCCGATGAACACGGCGACTGCCATCTTCACGATATCAGGGATAATGAACGGGATCACGCACCATGTCATGACGGTTGCAAGGCCTACCGGTCCTGTCTGCGCAGCATATACGGTCATGAACCAGATAACGCCGACAATATACATTACGATCTCGAAAACAATAAATCCCAGCATTCCGAAGATCCAGGTCTTAAGAGGTGTGGTCATGAGCTTTTTTAGGATCAGCTTTTCGAGGAGCCAATAAACAAGTGCCGAAACGATAAATCCTACAAGAAATCCGCCCGTAGGACCCGCAAAAGATGCGATCCCGCCTTTAAAGCCGGCGAAAACAGGCACTCCGACTGCGCCAAGCGCAAGATATACAAGAACAGAGATAGTTCCTCTTCTGCCGCCTGTTGTGAGCATTACGGCAAGGATCCCCAGCGTCTGCAAAGTAAACGGCACAGGGCCTAACGGGATGCTTATCCATGAACATACCGCAATTAAAGCTGCGGATATCGAGATAAGGACCATATCATAAATGAACGCCCTGTTTTTAGTTGTTTTAGACTTTGAATTGCTTGATTTTACGCTTGTCTCAGACATTGTAAACCTCTTTGCATTTTTAGTTGACAATCGGAAGTTTACTACTTTATTTCTGAAAATCAATACCTAATAAATTAAGTTGCCGATCTGATGTTATAATTCTATTCAGGAGGGGAATAATATGGAAAACAGCCGGACACAAGTCATTTCTAATAAAATGCCCAGATGGCTTTTGGTCATCTTACTCCTCATCCCCGTTTTTATTGCTTGCTTTCAGATCCGCATTTTGGATAATGACTTCTATTTTTTGTATCCCACAGGCGAATATATCGTAAAAAACGGATTCCCGCACACTGATTTCCTATCTATGCATACAAACATGGAAATCACTGTTCAGCAATGGCTCAGTTCTGTATTTTTTTATTATGCATACTCCCTGTTTGGTAAATATGGTGTCATTACTCTTATATATATTTGCTACGCGGTAATAAACTATTTACTCTATCGCCTTGCATTATTGATATCCCGTAACGAATTACTTGCAGTCCTGATTACATGGTTAAGCGGTTTCTTTTTGTTTTTCCATTTTATGGTATCCAGACCGCACATCTTTACATACATTGTAATTCTTCTCGAAGTTTATCTGCTTGAAAAATACATTCAGACAAAAAAACGGGCTTTTCTTATCGGAATCCCGATCCTCTCAGTGTTGCAGATCAATCTGCATGCCTCCATGTGGCCAATGATCTTTGTTTTTATGGTACCGTTTATTGTTTCGGCAGCACTATCTTTTTCAAAACAATTAAAAAAATATGCCTGCGGCAGTCTGCTACCTCTGCTGATCGCTATGATTTCCGGAATTTTAGCCGGGTTCATAAACCCTTACGGGTTAACAAACATGTTATATATGACGTCTACGGCAGGTCACGAACATATCAATCTGATTGGTGAAATGAAATCAACAAGTACCGAATCAATATACGGATTAGTCTTTTTTGCATTATTGCTTGCCATGGGCATTATTTCTTTCGCCAAAAAAGAGAAACGGTTCGAACTTCGCTATTTTCTTCTTTTCGCCGGAACACTTTTCATAGCGCTAAAGCATTACAAAGGCATTCCATATTTCTTGATTTTGGGAATACCGTCATTTGGTTATATGCTTAGTGATGTCAAGTTCTCAATATCGTTTCCTTTCAAAAAAACGAGGCGCAACACGATTTTGACAGTAGGATTATTAGCTATCGCTTTAGTCTGCATAGGTATTCAACTATGTGATTTTTCAAAATTATCAAATCAACCGAAAATCGACCGTTACGAACAATTGGATAATGTTATCGGGATATTGAACCAAAACAATGAGGAAATAACTCTTTTCACCGATTTTGACGACTCACAGTATTTCGAGTTCCATGGGTACCCGGCTTTTGTGGACGGGAGATCCGAATTATTCCTTAAAAAGAATAATGGGGAATGTGACTATTTTGAAGAGTACTATGATTTTATAAAAGGAAAGATCTACTACAGAGATTTTATAGATAAATACGGATTCAATTATTTCGTTTTCAACAAAGAGAAAAGCCAGAATGTTTATCTGCCACTTATGCACGATGAAGATTTTGAGCTTATCTACGAATCTGAAAATGTCTATCTCTTTAGGAAGAAATAATAATCACCAAAACAGACTGATTAAAACTGATATTTTGGCCAGATACCCATCTTATCGTGGGTATGCTCAGGAAGCTGATAGAGGTCGTGGCCGGGATAGTCATTGCCCTCAACGATCACAGGTCCGTCAGGCGTAAGGCATACATCCCAGCCGATAAAACCGACCTGGGGAACTACCATTGCAGCCTTTGTGCACATAGCAATGACCTCGTCCCACATGGGGAAAACAAAGCCCTTAAATACGGCACCGGTCATGGGGTGTTTCTCATAAAGGACCTTGGTCTTATCTATAGGAAAATCGGTGATCTCACCGGTCTTCTCATCAACCGGCGCAGTCATGCCGCCGTTATTGAAGTTATCCACGCTGTGGCCGTAATTGCCGAACCTGCAGCAGGCACTTGCCACATGGACCTTGCCTTCCCTCTGGATCGTTACGATCCTTATCGTATTGATCGCATAAGGATAGATTGCGCTTACGGCCGGATGCTGTACGATCGCCTCTTCAAAGAAATGCGGACGTTCCAGATTTACAAGCCGCTCATAGATATCTTCGGCCTTTTCAGCTTTGCAGTCGATCTTCTCGACAGTTTTACCGCAAGAACCAAGATCAGCCTTGGCAAAAAGGATATCGTGGCTGTTTATGAAATCCAGGCACTCCTGCTTGTTGTCTTTCCTGATCTCAAGCCATTTGCGGCCCAGGAATTCGCCGAAACGCTTGTTAAATTCGATCTTGTTGTCGATCAGATCCGTATAAGCCGGATCGTTATATCTCTTTACGAGATCGTAGTTGCGGCCTCTGGTGATATATGTGTCGCGCTCTTTATCGTTAAGGTTGTACATCTCATAGAGCCAGTAATCCATATATCCTGCTCCAAACTTCCTGCCGCAGTGGATCATGTCGAAAAATATCCACACGCGGGACTTACCCGACTTCTCGTGGATATCCTTGATCTTGGCGTTCATCGCCTTATAGTCCATGCGCGTAACGCGCCTTATCAGATACTTTATGTTTGGCATAGGGCAATTATAATACAATAACTGTATTTTTGTTATACTCGCAAAATATACCCAAATTCCTATCAAGTTTGTTATAATTTCGGACGAATATAAAATAAGTAACCGGATGTTACATCATCCTTGAGGAGGATCAAATAATGGCTATCAGAATTGGTATTTTAGGCTACGGCAACCTCGCAAAGGGCGTTGAGCTCGCTATCCGTCAGAATCCCGACATGGAGCTTAAAGTAGTTTTCACAAGAAGAGACCCTTCTTCCGTAAAGACACTTACAGAAGGTGTTGCAGTTGCTTCCACAAACGATGCAGCTGACTGGAAGGACAAGATCGACGTTCTCGTTATCTGCGGCGGTTCCGCTACAGACCTGCCCACACAGACACCCGCATTCGCTTCAATGTTCAACGTAATCGACAGCTTCGACACGCACGCTAAGATCCCTGAGCACTTCGCAAACGTTGATAAGGCTGCTTTGGCAAGCAATCACACAGCCCTCATCTCCGGCGGCTGGGATCCCGGCATGTTCTCCATCAACCGTCTTTACGGCAGCTGCATCCTTCCTGAAGGTAAGGATTACACATTCTGGGGCAAGGGCGTTTCACAGGGCCACTCCGATGCGATCAGAAGAGTTCCGGGCGTAAAGAACGGCAAGCAGTACACGATTCCTGTAGAAGCTGCACTTGAGGCAGTAAGATCCGGCTCCGAGCCTGAGCTCACAACACGCCAGAAGCACTTAAGAGAGTGCTTTGTAGTAGCTGAAGAAGGTGCAGACCTCGCTCTCATCGAGAAGACGATCAAGGAAATGCCTAACTATTTCGCAGACTACGACACAACAGTACACTTCATCTCCGAAGAAGAATTCGTAAGAGACCACTCCAGGATCAACCACGGCGGCTTCGTATTCCGCACAGGCAAGACAGGTGTAAACGGCGAGAACAAGCACGTTATCGAGTATTCATTAAAGCTCGACTCCAACCCTGAGTTCACGGGCTCTGTCCTCACAGCATACGCAAGAGCCATCTACCGTCTTTCGCAGAAGGGCGATTTCGGCTGCAAGACAGTCTTCGATATCGCACCTGCTCTCCTCTCACCTCTTTCCGGCGAGGATTTAAGAGCTCACCTTCTCTGATATCATTTAAACTTCGATCATTGCCTGCACACTTTTTAAGGTGTGCAGGTTTTTTATTTGCTGATTTGCTAAAATCAATTTATGGAAAAAGAAGGCTCTGCAACTGTTAAAACTCCTGCTATCGTCTTGTCGATAGTCTTTTTGCTGCTCGTTCTCGGCTTTTTTGTGTTCGTTTTCCTATATCCTAATTCACCTGATGCTCCTCAAGTTCAGACTAAATATGAGATCTACGGCGGCATGACCGATGAACTCAAGAACAGTGAGCTTTTTGAAGATCTCCAAAGCGGGCGTTCCGTTTGCTTTCTGGGAGACAGCATCACAGCCGGAACGGAGATAAACGGGATCCATTGGTATGACCCGCTGACCCCATATATAAAAGGCAGCATCTCTAACCTTTCGACAGGTGGCTGGATGGTCCAATACCTCATAGAACAGGCGACTGCAATTCCCAACGCTGACATTTACGTTATCGCCATAGGAATCAATGACGTAATCTTCAGGAATGCCGTCAAATCCGCTCAGACACCAGAAGAATTTGCACAGAGATGCTCCCTGCTGGCAGATACCATAAAGGGCATCTCACCCGATGCGAAGCTTTATTTTATTGCGCCCTGGACCTTTATCGGTCAGAGTGAAGACATAAACGATCTGGGCAACAGCTTCCGCGATGCGCTTAAGGATATGTGTGCCGGCTCCGGCTACCAATACATAAACCCCGACCCGGTCATTACTTCAGTAATCTACGCGGAAGGCTATGACAAATACATGTATAACGACTTCCACCCGAATGCTTCAGAAGGTGTAGGGTTATACAGCTATGCGGTTTTAAAGGCAGCGGTTAAATAGTTATTCCTTTTTCCGGAATATCGAAAATGACGGCTAAATGAACGGCTATAGCCGCCCAAATTACCGTCCAAACAGCCCGGGAGCAAACAAAAGAGCTGCCTCATGCGAGACAGCCCTTCTAAAAATCAATTAGCTAAGGATCAGACTTTGATCTCCATGATCCAGCCCTCAGGTGCTTCAACAGTACCCATCTGGATGCCTGTGAGTGTTTCTCTGAGCTTTGTCATGACAGGACCCATCTCCTCCATGCCGGAAGCGAACTTGAACTCCTTGCCGTGATCATTGATGGAGCCGAGAGGTGAGATAACTGCAGCTGTACCGCAGAGACCGCCCTCTGTGAACTTACCGCTCATGATCTCGTCGAGGTATACTTCCCTCTCCTCGATCTTCATGCCGCAGTAATGCTCAGCAACGTAAACAAGCGATCTTCTTGTGATTGAAGGCAGGATGGAATCGGACTTAGGTACAACGAGTGTGCCCTGACCGTCTGTGAGGATGATGTTAGCTCCGCCTGTCTCCTCGATCTTTGTACGTGTAGCAGGATCGAGATAGATGTTCTCAGCAAATCCTTCCTTGTGTGCTGTAACGATTGCGTGGAGAGACATAGCATAGTTGAGACCTGCCTTGATGTTGCCTGTTCCTCTCGGAGCAGCACGGTCAAAGTCAGAGATCTTAACTGCGATCGGCTTAGCGCCGCCCTTGAAGTAAGGGCCTACAGGTGTAGCGAAGATTCTGTACTGATAGTCATCAGCAGGCTTAACACCGATAACGGGGTTAATACCGAAGATATAAGGTCTCAGGTAGAGTGATGCGCCGGAACCATACGGAGGAACCCAAGCTGCGTTGCCTGCAACTGTCTCCTGGACTGATCTGAGGAATAATTCCTTGGAAATCGGGGGAATCTCGAGGCGGACTGCAGAGTCATGAAGTCTTTCAGCGTTGAGGTCAGGACGGAAAGTAACGATCCTGCCGTCTACTGTCTCATAAGCCTTAAGGCCTTCGAAAACTGTCTGAGCATACTGGAGAACGCCAGCGTCTTCGCTCATGACGATCATGTCGTCATCGATGAGCGCACCTTCGTCCCATGCGCCGTTCGTGTAGTTAGCTACGAATCTCTTATCTGTCTTCTGATAAGAGAAGGTCAAATTTGACCAATCGAGATTCTTCTTTTCCATAAAACATTCCTTCTTTCTTAAAGATTGTTTTTAATTAGTTAAGCATTGTACCACTCAAAAACGCCAAAATCATCAATGATTTAAACAAATCTGTATCCGCAGGCGTGGTAAACCTTCTTCCCTGCCTTGATGACAGGAGAAGCAAATCCTTCAAGGTTAACGGCATTTGGTACCATCTGAGCCTCAAGGCAGATAGCATCATACTGGCCGTAAGCCTTTGTTGTCTTGATGTCGAGCGGGCTGCCCAGATTGTTTCCTGCATAGATCTGGATGCCGGGAAGGTCTGTTAAGCACTCCATGGTGATTCCGGACTCAGGAGCCGTAACTGCAGCTGCAAATGAGAATGTGCCTGCTGTAGTATTAAGGCAGAAGTTCTGGTCGATACCCTTGGAGATGACCATCTGATGGTCATCACTGTCGTTGAGCTCGCCGATGAAGCGGTATTCCCTGCAGTCGAAAACCGTGCCATCAACATCCAGAAGCTCGCCTGTAGGAACGTTCATGTCGTCCTTGATCGTGATCTTGTCAGAGTTGATCATGATGAGGTCGTTATTGACCGTGCCCTCTGCAGCCTCGCCTCTGAGGTTGAAATATGCGTGGTTTGTGGGCGCGAAAATCGTATCCTTGTCTGTCTTTCCGCAATAAAGGATCAGGAACGTCTTATCCTCGAGCCAGCAATAAAGGACCTTTGTATCAAGGTTTCCGGGGAAACCCGTAGCTCCGTCAGGGCTCGTATAGCTTAAAAGGACTGCTCCGCCGTCGCAGCCGGGGATGCCTGCGATCTTGGAATCTAATATGATCGCATCAGCCTCTTCCTCAGAAAGGATCTTGCCGTCCCAGAATACATTATGGTAACCGGGATTGCCGGAGTGGAGGTTATTCTCGCCTTCATTCTTGGGGATCTGGTACTTAACGCCGTTGATAACAAAGGAAGCGTCCTTGATCCTGTTAGCTGAACGCCCTACGACTGCACCGTGATTAGCGCCGTTGCCCATATACTCATCAAGGCCCTTGCAGCCGAGCATGATGTCCGTGGGCTTGCCATCCTTATCGGGAACGATAAGATCAGTAATGACTGCACCATATGTAATGACAGAAGCCTCATAGCCGCCGTCTATTGTGATCGTGAACTTCTTAGCCTTAAGAGAGGAATCTTTTACTGAAACCAATTCGCCTGTTGTAATACTCATTCCCCAAAAACCTCCGTAAAAAGATTAGATAAAAAGAAGTATAGCATAAATATTCAAAGCCACGTATAATCGTTAATCAGACGGGGCATTAGCGCAGTGGGAGCGCATCACACTGGCAGTGTGGGGGTCACGGGTTCAAGTCCCGTATGCTCCACCAAGGTCGAAAATGAATAACCTCTGTACTTCAGACAATATTTGCTGTCGCAAATAACTCGTACAGAGGTTTATTTTTCTTATCTCTTCAGTTCCGGGTGTTCCTTATAATACTTGTCCTTGTCTTCGTACATTCTCTCGTCAGCAGTCTTAAGGACTTCGGTAATATCGCCAAGCATGTTCTGATAGCAATATCCCATGGCGAAAGATACGTTTCCGTAATGTCTGGAAAGCTTCTTTGTCCTCTCGATCTTCTCAACAAGCTTCTCTTCAGTCGTAAAGGACAGCAGGATCATGAACTCATCGCCGCCGGCTCTGTAGATCTCATCGCCGACAAAGACGTTCTGGAGAAGGATCGCGCCATTCTTGAGGAGCAGGTCTCCGGCTGCGTGTCCTTCATTATCGTTTACTCTCTTAAGACCGTTTAAGTCAGCGAAAACAATGCCCAATCCTTTAAGCTCCTCGCTGCCGCTCTTCCTTAATCCGTCGATCCTGTTGTTCATCTCGTTCCTGTTCAGAACACCGGTAAGCATATCGATGGAACTTAATATCCTGAGTTTCTTAACAAGTCTTTGGTTTGCGATCTCGGAACCTACGAAGAAAGTAGTAAGTTCGAGAGCCTCCTTGATCTTAACGGTATTCTCGATATCAAAATTACATGCCCAGATGTACCCAAGAGTCTCATCCGTGGATTTTAGAGGGAATAAAACGATGCTCTCAACATGGTTCTTCATGAGAGATTCATACCAGTCAGGATTCTTCTGCTTGATATATTCCCAGTCATTCCTGTTCTTGGCGATCAGGCAGTTGCTGCCTCCGATCGTATCCTTCCAGGAAACAACAAGATCGTAGAAGCCTTCCCTCAAGACGCCTGTCATGCTCGGAAGCATTGAATACTCATTTCTTGATTCGCAAAGTGCGGTACATGTTCTGTTCTCGTCGTCCGTAAGGAGGATAACGCAGGACTGCGCATCACAAAGCTTTCTGATATCAGAAATAACCTCATCCATAGTGTGCTGGAAGTTGGTCGTTCCTCTGAGCTTGATGCAGGTATTAAGGACTTTCGATGCGATCGAAGCAGAAGTATTGCTCATCTCCTCAGTATCTGCATTTCTGGATACGACCTGGGAATATGTGCAGTAATGGAGATTTCCTTCAGATCCCAACGGCATCATGAAAAGATTGAACCAGAAGTCGAATCTGTCAGGATGCACATAGGTATGCATCGGCTGCTTTAATACGGCACATCTGAAACAGAAGTCCTCAAAATTCAGATCCGTGGGGAAATAATTCTGATAAAGGCTGTTCGGAACAAACTTCGAAGTAAGCAGCTGCGGGACATCCGGATTGGCATGTTCAATTGAATTAACATATGCCTGATTGCCGGTGACGATCCTTATTTCCCCGTAAGAGCCGTCTTCTTTTGTCTCGACCGACATAACACAGGTCATGACATCGATCATGTCGACAAAACTCTTGAAGTCCATTCTGTCCCTCCAAAATATCAAAATATCTTAAGAGGATTCTATCACAGGTTTAATACAATTTGTTTATAGAAATTAATTATATTTAAGGAATTACGACTTGATCTTCCAGGTTTTCGGAGCCAGCTTATAGACACGGTTTCTCAGGAAGAACACATATCCTGCTGTGAATACCAGAAGCACAGGTGCGAGGATATAAGATACCAGAGGAACCCACACGAGGATCGATGCTACTGAGTAGATGATTATGCTGGTGATCCTGTACGCGCCGCTCTTGGCAACAACCGAAGTAGTAAACGGCTGGAAAAGATAATAAAGAGCAAGCCATGTAACGGAAGTCAATATGCTCAGCATGAAGCCGACGAGTATCGTCACAAGATATTCACCCGGATAACTCTGGCCACCAGTGACAAAGAGGATCAGATCGGCAAAAAGTCCTAAAGAAACGACCGGTCCGATATTTATCTTTATCAATTGCTTAAGCCTGATATCAAAGAGTTTGATTATCTTTTCGCGCTGTTTAAAAAAACTGAATGTCATAAGGCTGTTATCGCAATTAATAAACATAGCCTGAGTATTCTTAAAGGAATTATCGGAAATCGACAGCGGGATCATCAGGGCAAGCAGATGTGACTGGGCAACATATCTGAAGAACTCAAAAGCAGGATCATTTCCGACCGGCAGAAGCGGATCACTAAAACCTCTGAAAGTGAAGAAATTAATGATGTTTGTAATAACCATGTTCCAGCAGTTGTCAGCGCCGTAGCGGGAATAATATCCGTAGATAAATTCCCCTGAAAGAAGGATCATGACTGCGGCTACAATGATCGTGAAGATGACCGGCTTCATGCAGAGCATCGTCCAGTGTCTTTTTACAAATAAAGCATTCAGATACTCAAAGCCCTTCTTATCGCCCTTTACGGTGCCTTTTGCTTTGATCTTCTTGAAGCTCTTGGTGTTATCGTACTGGCTTGTTGCCTTCACTTCGGTCTTGCTTATATTATCGTGCAGAGCCCTTCTGTGAAGGTTGGAATCAGTCTTCAAAAACATAGTAAGGCCCCATATTCCTGCAATGACTGTAAGAACGGTAATGATTACCATCTGAGGCATCGGAATGAAATATCCGTTCGCGACAAAAACAATAAAGAAAGGTCCGGCGAGCAAAACAAGTGCAAGTCTGATGAGATAAGCTACAGCGCTTATCTTAAGTGACTTGTGAAGCCTGGACTTGAATCTGAAGCTGAGGATCTGAAGTCCTATGCCAAGGAACTTGACAGCCAGCGCGAGAACAGGGATCCCGAGCCAGAGCCAGAACGGAGCGCCTGTAATAACAGCAAAAATGCCGGCCATTATATAGCCGATAAAAAGTTTTGCAAGATCGTACCAGATAAGTGTCTCATTCAGCTTTTTAGCATCCATACGGAGCATAAAGACAAGGTATTCCTTCTCCGTGGTGCAGTTAAAATACGGTACCCTGATGAGGATTCCGCAAAAAGCATACAAAAGGAAGATAAACAGGCCGAGATTGCCGTACATCGCACTGCGGCTTACACCCTGAACCATCTCATGCTCAATATACTGGTCGGACAAAAGGAATGCTGCAAGGTAGATCATTCCAAGACCGAAGATCTTTCCGATAAAGAGCTTAAAGACCTCCACGATCACATGGAATATCCAGTAGATGACCTTAAGGAATGTGGTCGAATAAAGCTTGTCCGGGATAAGGTTTCCGATTACCGGAGTCTTCTTAAGCGCGAAAACAAGGCTGTTGTAACCGATGATGCTCCTTAAGTGAATTACTTTAAAAAGAATGTCCTTATACTCATTGATCATTGTCAGCATCCCTTAACGCATTAATGATCTTGTCCTTGAAAGCGGCATCGCCGAGATCGTTCTTGTCAATGGGTTCAAGCCTGCCGTTATGAAGCAGTACGATCTCATCGCAAAGGTCAACAGCAACATCCAGAAGGTGTGTCGAGAAGATCGTGATCTTCCCCTGCTTCTGGCTTCTTATAACATTCTTCATCTCTTCAGCGATGATAACATCCAAAGACGTCAGCGGCTCATCAAGAAGCATTAGCTTAGGAGATGCAATGATATTTAAGAGCATCTGCATCTTATTCTTGGTACCGTGCGAATAATCCTTAAGAAGCCTGTCCCTGTCATCTTCAGGAACGACCATATAATCGAAATATTCATCTATAGTCTTATCAGGTTTGATATCTTCATGCACCTCAAGGAAGAACTTCAAAAATTCTCTTCCCGTCATGAATTCGGGAACCGTCGGCGTTGATACCATATATCCGATATCTTCAGGCTGGAGAATGACTTTTTCTTCCGAATCCTTATTTTCGCGAAAATAAAAAGCGCCTGAATTATAATCGATATCACCGTTTACACAGTTAAAAAAGGTAGTCTTACCTGAGCCGTTGCGTCCCAGGAGGCCGTATATCTTACCCTCTTCGAAAACAAAATCAACGTCTTTTAATACCTGCTTTGAGCCGTAGTTCTTAACTAAATGACTTATAACAAATTCCATATGTTACTCCCCCTACCGCGATATTCTACCATTATTCCCTTCGCCGATTCTTAACGGCATCTTAATTTGCCATTAACGTTAATATAACTTCAAGCTTTGCAATAAAACTCTTACATCAGTGCCACAAAAAATGAGGCCATGAACTTTCCATCTATCGCACAGGCAAAAATATAGGGTGCCTTTTCTCGGCACCCTCTTATAGCTGATTGTAATTATTCCCTGGGGCTTTCCTCAGGAATAAACTCATGTTTATCAATACTCTTGTGACGCTCGGCAACAGCGGCATCTGCAAGTTCGATGAGTCTTTGCTGTGAATCGATCTTCTCTTTTCCTCTGAGGTCAAGCTTGTGATACGTGCCGTCAGCAGAAAGGAACGAAGCCCTTACAGTATCAGCCAGTTCGACATCAAGGACTTCCTTTACGCGCGCCCTGCAGTCAGGATCTTCGATCGGGAATAAGAGCTCTACACGGCGGTTCAGGTTTCTCGGCATCCAGTCAGCCGATGCAAGATAGATATCCTCGTGGCCTTCATTGTAGAAGTAGAATATTCTGGAGTGCTCAAGGAAGCGTCCCGTAATGGAACGGACCGTGATGTTCTCGCTCATGCCGGGGATTCCTGCTCTTAAGCAGCAGATGCCTCTGACGATAAGGTCGATCTTAACGCCTGCATTAGATGCTGTATAAAGCGCCTTTATAACAGGCTCGTCAACCAGTGAATTGATCTTCGCGATAATGCGTGCAGGCTTTCCTGCCCTTGCATTGTCTGCCTCTCGCCTGATCCTTGCGATGAAGTAATCCTTCATCCACAAAGGTGCGGGAATAAGTCTTCGCCAGGACTGAGGGATTGAAAAGCCGGAGAGCATGTTAAAGAACTCGGAAGCATCCTCACCGAAGGATTCCTTGGCGGTGAACAGTCCTAAGTCTGTATAGATCTTTGCTGTTACGTCGTTATAGTTGCCGGTCGCCAGGTGCAGATATCTTCTGATTCCGTCCTCTTCCTTACGTACCACGAGCGTGATCTTACTGTGGGTCTTAAGTCCTACAAGACCGTAGATTACGTGGCATCCGGCATTCTCAAGCTTCTTGGCCCAGTTGATGTTGTTCTCTTCATCAAATCTCGCTTTAAGTTCAACGAGCACCATTACCTGCTTGCCGTTCTGTGCAGCTTCAAGGAGCGATGCGATGATCGGCGACCTGTCGGATACACGGTAAAGAGTCTGCTTTATCGCAAGAACATTAGGATCTCTTGCCGCCTGTTTAACGAACTCCAATACCGGTTCGAACGTCTCATACGGGTGATGGACGATCCTGTCCTTTTCCCTGATCTGCTCGAAAATATCGAGTTCTGATACAGGTCCGTCAAATGAAGCTGCCTCGGCAGGTTCATGAGGTTTATAGCAGAGTTCCGGATGCTTTGCCTTGCATGCGGATGTGAGCTTTGAGAGGAACGTAAGGTCGATAGGTCCGTTTACGCTGAAGATATCAGCTTCATCGACTTCGAGCTCATCAACAATGTAATGCAGAAGGTCGGAATCGATGTCATCCTGAACTTCGAGCCTGATGATCTCGCCGAATCTCCTTCGTCTTACCTGGGCTTCGATCTCCTTTAAAAGGTCTTCAGCCTCGTCTTCGTCAATATCGAGGTCGGCATTACGCATAACACGGTAAAATGCAGTAGCCACAACGGTCTGGCCGTCAAAGAGCATGTCGACATTGGCTCTTATTATCTGCTCTACCGGAACGAAAACATCGCCGTCTTCAGTAGGAATCTGATAAAGTCTCTTAACGACCGTAGGGATCTGAACAGTCGCATACATGTACTTATCTTCATTTACGGATTTTTTCTTGCTGTCGCTTTGAAGACCGAATGTTGCTCTCTCCTGGAGTTTTACCTTTTTGGGCTCATTAAGAAGTCTTACGCACATGTTGAGCATGCGGTTGTAAATGAGCGGGAAAGGCCTTGAAGAGTCAACGGCCATAGGTGTTAAGATAGGATAAAGTACAGCCTTGAAATATGAATCAGCAATGGCTTTAAGCTGATCGCTCAGTTCGTCGTAATTCTTCAGGAAGATCTTCTCTGATGCAAGCGAAGGAACAAGTGATCTCGTGTATGTCGAATACATAAGAGACATGGTCCTTCTTGTCTTCTGGTCTATCCTTTCGAGCTGTTCGTCAATAGAGAAACCTGCGATATCGCGCTCTGCAAAATCGATGCTCTGCATGTCCCTTAATGAAGCTACACGGACGATATAGAATTCATCGAGATTCGATGCAGTGATCGATAAGAAATTGAGCCTCTCGAGCAAAGGATTCTTGGTATCTCTTGCTTCGTGGAGAATACGGTCGTCGAACTCGAGCCAGGACAGCTCACGGTTATAAAAGCATGCGTTTCCGCTCAAGAAAGACGCGCTTGATTCACTGTATCCCGCATCAAATACCTCAGGTGTAGATACGAACGATGCAGCCTTTTTGGGAGCAGCTTTCTTGGGAGCTTTCTTTGCTGCGGGCTTATTTGCAGCAGCCTTCTTGGCAGGCGCTTTCTTAACTGCAGGGTTCTTAGAAGAAGCCTTCTTAGCGGGTGCTTTCTTAACTGCGGCTTTCTTTCCTGCTGATGTATCTGTCTTACGCGCAGAGGCGTTTTTCTTAACAGCCATTAACCTTCCCTCCTGGTCTTGAGAACCGGCTTGATTCCCATTACGTCTTCAAACATTACGCTTCTGTTCTCGAATGCCCATTTCTCGAAAGACATATCTTCCGAAGCGTCACAAGTAATGACAAATTCATTGTCTTTGATCTTACAGGATATCTTCTTGCCCTTTTCCTTATGCGAAGCATCGACCGCATCAGCGATCTTAAGGATCGAAGCGAGCTTGGATACTATGACCTTCTGATCAGGCGGCAGGATCGAATAGTAGTAACTGTCGTAAGGCTTATTTCTCGGATAGAGTCTTACGATCATGGCAACCATGTTGATCTCATCGTGATCAAGGCCCATAAGATTTGTATTCTTGATGATCGAATAAGCAGCATCACTGTGGTTTCTCGAGTGAACGAACTTACCTATCTCGTGAAGAATAACGGAAACCTGCAAAAGCAGTCTGTCACGGCTTCCCAAGCCGCTTATCTTCTTTGTCTCATCGAAAAACTGCAGCGCGGTCTTCTCGACATATTCGATATGCTTCTTATTGGAACGGTAACGCTTGGCAATATGTCTTGAGGCGGAGATGAGATAGCTGTCAGGAGATATCTCAGTCTTAAGTCCCTGCGAGTTAACGCAATAGTAGTAGATGATACCGTCTGACAAGGATGCATGCGGCATGTAGATCATGTCTACGCCCGTATATTCAAGCATATTCTTAACGATAAGAGCCGTAGGAAGGAGCAACGGAGCGATCATGGAAGGTATGTTGTCCTTCAATGTAAGATCGGTCGCTCTCGTCTTGAACAGGTAATCATAGACCTTAAGGAATTCTTCCTTTGTGAGGATGCAGGAAGACATTGCTCCGTATCCTGCAAGCTGCTTGATATAGCCCATCTCGCCCGAGAAAGCTATAAGGCTCTTGTAGATAATGCCCTTGGGCTCTACGGCGTGGTAGTCTTCAAGGTCCTGAGCAATGAATTCTTCAGCGACTTCATCATAGTGTATCGTCTTGCTCTGAAGATCCTGGAGCATTCCCGAGATCCTTAATGAACCAAGCAAGAGGTTTTGTGAGAAGACGAATTCCGATTTATCGTAAACAGAAGCCTGGATGGATCCTGAACCGATATCCAGGATCATGGTTCCGTTTGATATGATCTTCGCAAAATCAGGATAGATAGCCTGAACGGCCAAGGTCTGATAATAACGCTCCATCGAGTTGTCCAGTACCTTGATCTTAAATCCCGTTCTGGTCCTGACCTTCTCGATTACGACTTCGGCATTGGAAGCATCTCTGAATGCGGATGTGGCAACGCAGAAGACACGCGCAACGCCGTATTCCCTGCACTTCTCGTCGAACATCTTAAGACACTTGCAAAGCTCTTCAACCTGCGATGCGGCAATGACGCCGGAGCTGTAAGATTTTGTGCCGAGGCCCGTAAACTTACGGACTGCCTCTATCTCTTTGGGTTTGCCCTTTGAACCTATCTCAAAGACCTTAAGTCTGGCCGTGAGCGATCCGATATCGATCACCGCGACAAGCTTTTTTGCCATTTTTTCGATTCCTCTTTTCGTATCCTTATCAGAGGTTGGCGATAACTTCAGCCGTTATCTCCTTTGTTCCGACAAGTTTAGTATTATTACCTTCACCTACGAAGGTTATGTCACTAGTGCGAAGGCCCTTTTCGAGAGTCTTCTTAACTGCGTTTTCAATATCTGAAGCGATCTCTTCTTCACCGAATGCCATACGCATCATCATAGCTGCAGACAGGATGCATGCCAGAGGATTTGCCTTGTTCTGGCCTGCAAGGTCAGGTGCTGAACCGTGGATGGGTTCGAAAAGACCCGGCGTTCCTGCAGCGCCCAGAGATGCTGACGGAAGCATTCCGATGGATCCTGCGATCTGTCCTGCTTCATCGGATAAGATGTCGCCGAAGAGATTGCTCGTTACTATGACGTCAAAGCTCGAAGGCCTGCTGATAAGCTGCATTGCGGCATTATCGACATAGAGGCATTCGAGTTCGACTTCCGGATAATCGAAGCTCATCTGGCTTGCAAGACGTCTCCACATTCTGCTGGTAAGAAGAACATTTGCCTTATCGACAAGTGTGAGTTTCTTTCTTCTCTTCATCGCGAGCTCGAAAGCGATCTTCAATATCCTCGTGATCTCGCCTTCAGAATAGCTCTCTGTATCGTACGCGATCTTGCCCTTTACGGTTCCGTCGGGAAGGCGGTCGCCGCTCTGGTAAGAACCGGTCTTGCCGAAATAGATTCCTCCGGTAAGTTCTCTTACGATAACGAAATCAATGTTTCCCGTATTCTTAAGCGGTGAAGCGTCCTTCAGTTCATCGTAGATCGTAACAGGCCTGATATTCGCATAAAGGCCCAGTCCGAACCTTAAGCCCAAAAGCGCCTTCTCAGGTCTCAGATCCGGATCTACGTTATCCCACTTAGGTCCGCCGACAGCGCCCAGGAGCACTGCATCGCTGTCCTTTGCGGAAGCTATCGTCTCCTGCGGAAGCGGTATTCCATAAAGATCGACGGCTGCGCCGCCCGCTTTGAGTTCCTTTGTAAAAATCTCAATATCCCTTTTTGAAGTAGCGGCTTCGAGAACGTCGATTGCTGATTGTGTAATCTCAGGGCCGATTCCGTCGCCCGGAATGACCGCGATGTTGTACTTCTTTGCCATAGTATTTCCCCTTATACTCTTAACTCGGACTCCGTATATCCTACGAGTCCTCCGCTGGCCATTATGTTCTTTATAAACTCAGGGAAAGCCTTCGCCTGGAAGCTCTCTCCTGTAGTCTTATCGGTAATGACTCCGGTATCGAAGTCTGCTTCTACCTCATCGCCTTCCTTGATGCCTGCTGCCGCTTCAGGGCATTCCAGGATCGGAAGGCCGACATTTATCGAATTCCTGTAAAAAATCCTCGCGAAATCATTTGCGATGACAAGAGATATGCCGCTTGCCTTGATCGCGACAGGCGCATGCTCTCTCGATGAACCGCATCCGAAATTCTTTCCTGCAACCATGATGTCACCGGGCTTGACCCTGTCCTTAAAAGACTTGTCGATATCCTCCATGCAGTGTTCCTTAAGGTGCTCGGGATCTGCAGATGTGAGGTGTCTTGCAGGGATGATGACATCAGTATCGATGTTGTCGCCGTATTTGAAAACTTTACCGCTGACCTTCATGCTAACCTCCCCGCTTTACAGTTCGTCCGGTGTTCCGACACGGCCCAGCACAGCCGAAGCAGCTGCTACGGGAACACCGCTTAAGATGACTTCGGAATCGACATCGCCCATGCGTCCTACAAAGTTTCTGTTAGTTGTGGAAACGCATCTCTCGCCCTTCGCGAGAACGCCCATGTGGCCGCCCAGACAAGGACCGCATGTAGGTGTGGAAATAACGCATCCTGCATCATCCAATATCTGAAGCCAGCCGTTGTCCAGCGCCTGTCTGTATACTCTCTGGGAACCGGGAATCACGATGCACCTTACGTCTTTATGAACCTTAAGTCCCTTGAAGATCGCGGCTGCGGTTCCGATGTCTTCGAGCCTGCCGTTAGTGCAGGAACCGATTACGACCTGATCGATCTTCAAGTCACTGCACTCAGATGCTTTCTTCGTATTCGAAGGCAGATGCGGCAATGCGACAGTGAGGTCGATATCATCAAGATTGATATTCAATACATCACTGTATACGGCATCTTCATCAGCCGTATAGACCTTATAACCGTTCTTGTTGAATCTGCCGGGATTAGTTTTGGAAATATACTCTAACGTACAGTTGTCGACCGGGAAGATACCGTTCTTCGCGCCGCACTCTATTGCCATGTTGCATACTGTAAGTCTCTGATCCATGGAGAGCGCACTGATGTCCTCGCCTCCGAACTCCAGAGACTTATAGAGCGCACCGTCGACGCCGATCTTACCGATAATGTTTAAGATAAGATCTTTGCCCGTTACGAACTTCTTAAATGATCCGTTGAGGTTTACCCTGATCGCTTCAGGAACCTTAAACCAGGTAACGCCTCTTGCCATTGCACAGGCGAGATCTGTCGAACCGACACCAGTTGCAAATGAGCCCAAAGCGCCATAAGTGCATGTATGCGAATCCGCGCCGATCACAAGATCGCCGGGCAGCACGATTCCGTTATCAGGAATGATAACGTGCTCTATGCCCATCTCTTTACGCCCAAGCTCGTAGTAGTGAGTGATCTCCTGCTCACGTGCAAAGCAGCGCATGGTCTTATTCAGTTCTGCGGATTTGATATCTTTATTCGGAGTGAAGTGATCGCCGATCAGGAGGACTCTGTCTTTGTCGAAGACTTCTTTTACGCCGAGTTTCTCGAAAACTTTGATGGCCGGCGGAGTGGTTACGTCATTGCCCAGAACATAATCAAGCTTAGCTTCAATCAGGTCACCGGGGGCGACGCTGTCCAGTCCTGCATGATCAGCCAGGATCTTCTGCGTCATGGTCATTGGCATACGTGCATTACCTCCGGAACAATAATGTCTATTTTACAACATTATTTGATTTATTAAAATAACGCGCGTAAGAATGATGAGGTAATTATTCGTCGCTCAACTCGAAATATTCATCGTATAAAGCAGCAAGTTTATTGGCATTATCTTCGTAACGCTTAAGGTCTTCACTGCTGCATGAACCGCCGAACTTAGCTTCCAGTTCCTTTTGTTCAGCTTCGAGTTTTGAAGTCTCCTTCTCGATATCGGATATGCGCTGACGGCGCTTCGCAGATTCTTTTCTGCCAAGAGCGCGGTTAGCATTTCTTACCGTATTCTCATTTTCCTGTTTGGGTTCTTCAGAGGCAGCAGGCTCGGCAGATGCTGCCTGCACGGCCTTGCGGTAGAAATAATATGAATCGTAGAGCTCAGCTTTTCTGTCCTTAAAACCAAGAACTTTATCTGCGCACTTGTCGATGAAGAATCTGTCGTGGCTTACGCAGATGACGGCACCGCTGTATTCCTTGATGGCATCCTCCAGAATCTCTCTGGAATTGATATCAAGGTGATTCGTAGGCTCGTCAAGGAAGAGAATGTCAGGATTCTCTCTTAAGAGACAGCAGAGATAAAGCCTTGATCTCTCGCCGCCTGAGAGCATCGATATCTTCTTAAATGCATCGTCGCCCTTGAATCCGAATCTCGCGAGAAGAGTCCTTGCTTCTGTGGTTCCGATGTCACTTCTTGATACCAGTTCATCAAAGCAGTTCATCTCTTCATCATCGAAAGGAACGAACTGTTCCATATAACCCATCGACTGTGCCGAACCGATCAGAACAGTACCGGAAGAGCCTTTGAGCTTCTCGCCTGCATGACCTGACAGGAGCTTTAAGAGCGTAGTCTTTCCGCATCCGTTCGGGCCTGCCAGGAACAGCTTCTCATCTGCCGTTACTTCAAATGACAACGCATCGAAAAGATTCACGTCGCTGTCTTCGAATCTCATCTCGAGATCTTTGGCCTGAAGAATTATCCTGTCGGATCTTCCCGTTCTTTCCAGAGGCTGGGCGGTAAAGCTCATCTTTGCATAACCTGCAGGGAGCTTTGATCTGGCTTCTTCAAGCTTCTCTTCAAGCTTTGCGACCATCTTCTCTCTCTGATGGTAACCGCTGATATTTCTGTGAGAGAGCATTGTCTGCTTAACGTCGAGCTGATGAGCGAGCTCTTCTTCCAACGCTTTGGTTACAAGGCTCTGAGACTTGATGAAGTGCTCTTTCTGTTCCTTATAATCCGTGTATCCGCCTTTATATTCTGTTATGTGGCCGCCGTCTAATTCGATCACTCTGTTAGCGACCTGATCTATGAAGTGTCTGTCGTGCGTGATGACGAAAACTGCTCCGCCATAAGATGAGAGGAAATTCTCAAGCCACTCAACTGCTTCCATGTCGAGATGGTTAGTAGGCTCGTCAAGCAAAAGGATATCAGGCCTGTCGACGATAAGACGTGCTAAGCAGACTCTCATCTTCTCGCCTCCTGAGAGATCAGTGAAATCTTCTCTGGAATGAATGTCTTTTAAACCTAATCCTGCAAGCGCATCCTTAAGTCTGTATTCGTAATCGTAGCCGCCTGCAGATTCATAAAGGCCCTGTGTCTTTGACAATTCTTCAACAAGTTCAGTTGCATCTTCGCCTTTCTCGGAAGCGTGCGTGATCCTGGAAGATAAAGTCTCCATTTTCAATTCGAGATCGATAAGATTCGACGGCTTTAACGATGCTCCGGAGAGGTCCTGTTCATCCATGTTCTGGGACAGATAACCAGCGATCGTATTTCCGTGCAGAATGACTTCTCCGTCATCCGGAGTAAGTGTTCCTTTGATAATCTTAAAGAGCGTCGATTTGCCTGCTCCGTTATCACCGATAAAAGCTATGCGGTCACCCTTATTAACGCGGAAAGAGACCCCGTCAAGTATGCGTCTGGGGCCATAATTCATCGTGATGTTACTAAGTGTCAGAAGCGGCATTTTATATCCTCAAGTGTGTTAATTCGGCAATCATTTTATCACAGTCATAAAAAAAGGGTTGTCCCAAAAAGAGACAACCCTGATTCATTCTAATTGCTATTCGAAATTAGAAGAGGTCTACACCCTTACCGTCAACATCGTAAGCCTTCTTCTCAGCAGCAACAACATAGATCTTGCCTGCCTTAGGAAGCTTCTTTGCGATAGCAGCAGCAGAGATTTCCTGACCATCGATCTGGAAGATGATGTCAACCTTCTTAGGAGCAGCAGCCTTCTTTGCAGCCTTCTTTGCAACGGGCTTCTTAGCAGCAGCCTTCTTTGCAGGAGCAGCCTTCTTAGCAGCAGCCTTCTTTGCGGGAGCAGCGGCCTTCTTTGCAGCGGGCTTCTTAGCAGCAGCCTTCTTTGCAGGAGCAGCCTTCTTAGCCTCAGCCTTCTTAGCGTCAGCCTTAGGAGCAGCCTTCTTTGCAGCAGGCTTCTTAGCAGCAGCCTTCTTTGCAGCGGGCTTCTTAGCAGCAGCCTTCTTTGCAGCGGGCTTCTTAGCTTCTGCCTTAACAGGTGCAGCAGCAGGAGCAGCTACAGCAGCTTCAACCTTAACATCTTTCTTTTCTGTATCCATACTAAAAGAACCTCCGTATTTTTCCTTGTTTGGATATAACTTTTCCTTGTTTGGATATAATAAATCTACATTTCTTTATATTTTGTGTCAACAAACATTTTTTATAATTTTTGCAAGAATAAACAGAATTCCGTTTTTCCATTTGTTCAGTTTATACACATAAAACATTACGTTTGCGGTTTTTCGCCTTAACCATTTCTTATACAAAAATTCATTTTATCTAATAGAAAAAATTTTTGAGTTAAAATACAATGTGCATATGAACAAGATCATCACAGTTTTTATTTGGGAAATTAAAAAACTCTTTTCGAGCTGGAGAAGAACCGTTGCATTGTTTCTTCTTCCGGCTTTACTGTTGATGGTTGCGCTTAATGTTTTCCCCCTTCTCGTAAACTACATGTCAACAGGATCGTTGAACAAAAAGCCTGTCACGGTTGTCGGCGCGCCCGAATCATTCAGGACTTATGTAGATGAGACAGTAGACGCCAGAGTATATACATATGATTACAAAACATATCAGGAATTCGCCGACATCATGCGCGACAGGGATTCCTATAACAGGCAGCTCCGCAAGGGCATGCTCATCTGCTATTTCTATTCGGGTGATCCGCTTGTAGATTTTGATGATGAGGTAAGAAATTATTATAAAGAGATCTCCGCTGACAACACTAAGGCTGAAAGCAGAGCTGTTGTCTATGTCGCTTATGATGCAAACTCGCTTACAATGGAAGCACGCGCCGAACAGCTGAAAGAAGGCGTGCTCAATGATTACCAGGCGAGCCTTATAGACAAACTCGGCGGAGATTATTCTGTTGTGGGAAGTTCTCTTTTCGAGACAGACAGTTTTAATCCTGTAACCGATTTTCAAGATTACAGGACCACTGCAAACACCGCCGCATCAAGAGTCGTACCGGGAGTACTCATGATAATGATGTATTACTGTGTATATTCACTTGTAAGCGACATGTTCGCATCAGAGCGTGACAGAGGCTTTATGGCAAAGCTCATAATGACGCCTGTATCAAGAAGAAAGATCTACTGGGGAAAGATACTTGCGATAAATGTCATCGTCTCATGTTCCACAGTAATAACGATGCTCCTTCTGTTCTTCTCTTCATGGATCAACAGGAGCAATGACGCGATGTCGCTTCTCCCCTTCGGCATGCTTCTTACTCCGGCAGAACTCTTCATCGTATTGGGAAGCATTCCGATAACAGTCCTTCTCATGACTGCGGTCTGCATAAGCACTACATTCCAATTGAGGAGAATGCAGGACATCACGGTGAACCTACAGCTGCCGCTTATTTATTTCCTCGGTGATTTCTTCATTCAGATGTTCAGAGGAACAAGGCCGGTAACTTTGGAATACTTCATACCGCTCCATAATACGATGGCCTTGATCGCGGAGACATTCAATGCACAGAACAAGACATGGCACGTATTACTGATCTATCTGTTAAATCTCGGTATCGCGCTTTGGGTTTTAAGAGCTACGTTTAAGAAAGAGGAAAATATATGATCCAGTTAGTTGATGTTCACAAGAGTTACACCAAAGAACACGAGACGATCAAAGGCGTCAGCTTTGAAGTGCACGAGGGTCAGATATTTGGTCTCTTAGGACCTAACGGCGCCGGCAAGACGACACTGATGCAGATGATCGCAACTCTTATGAAGCCTACATCAGGGCAGATCCTCATTGACGGTCTTTCAGCAGATAAGGATCTTCTGGAGATACATCGAAAGATAGGATTTCTCACAAACGAGATAAAACTCGATCCTTTGTCTACGCCTAACAACTTATTTGATTTCTTCGCTAAGCTTTACGATATCCCGGAAAAGGATCTCAAAGACAGAAAGGACGAGAGCTTTGCCAGATTCGGCATCCTTCCCTTCGCTGACAAGAGGATCAACGAATTATCAACAGGCATGAAGCAGAAGATCTCGATCGCGATAAGCCTTATCCATAACCCGCCGGTCATCATTTTCGATGAGCCTACGAACGGACTCGATATCCTGACATCAAAGCAGGTTACGGATTATCTCAAAGAGCTTAAGGCAAAAGGACATGCGATCATCCTCTCGACCCACATCTTCTCAGTAGCAGAAGAGCTCTGCGATGAGATCGCGATATTGGTAGACGGCAGGATCGCTGCACAGGGAACAGTTGATGAGCTCATAAAGCAGGCTGATGTAGAGACTTTTGAGAATGCATTCTTCAAGATCTACGTAGAAAATCACGTTGAATAAGAAAAGGTATTTATGAACGCAGGACGGGGAATCAGAACAATAATAGGAAGTTTCTTCCGCAAGAGAGGACAGATGGGCGCAGAAGCCTCATCTGCTGCTTTCCTGATCTCTGTTTTATTCGTCGTTGCCGTTGCATGCAGTGCCACTTCATTTATCTTCTGGTGGTTCCCTTATCATCTCTTCAGCGATGAAGTCTATAACGTTGTTGTCGTAAATGCGCCTGATTCATTCGTTGAATATAATGAACAGACCCAGAAACAACGTGATGAAAGGTCCAAAACATACGGTGACCGTTATAATTTCTTAGAAAACTGGCGCAACATGATGTTCTTCGAATACCGCTACGATGGTTACGGCTGGACTGAATTCATATATAAAGATACGGATGCCCTTTACGACTTCGTTACTTTCGGCAAATGGATGAGAGATAACGATGCCTATCTTACTATCGTCTTCCCTAAAGATTTCGATGAACAGATAAGGGAAAGACAGGACGGCAGCACTGATATCAAGCCTCAGATCCTTACTTACTACAGAACTAATTCCATGGAATATTCCGAGATGAAGAACGGCTTCATTGAAGAATACATGGAAGCTTATCAGGGCAAGCTCCGCGCAGATTACGGTCTTAAGATAACATCAGTAACAGACTCTCAGATCATCAATGACCCTATCACGACCGAAGAGAGCGAATACGGGATCAAGGCATTTATTAATACTATGAGCAGGACGTTCGTTCCCATCCTGCTGTTCATAATCCTGCTCTATTCTTCAATGAGCATCGGTACCAATGTCATCGCCGGACAGAAAGAACGCGGAACATTTACGGGAATCCTTCTTACTCCGCTTCCCAGATACGCGATCGTCTTAGGATATCTCGGCGGAGTCGTTATCAAGACGCTGATACCCGCATTAATAGTGGCGACGGTCTCTTCCCTATTAGTCGGTCAGTTTAACGTCGGTGCCATACTCGCTATGTATCTGTATCTGATCGTTCTTGCAATATTCATCGCATCAGTAACAATCATGATATCCGTGATCAACGATACGGTTGTATCGGCTCAGACCGCATTCCTTCCTATCTTCCTGATCCTTGTAGCTGTCTGCGTCACCTGCATTCAGTCAGTATCAGAAAGAGAGGATTTCTATCTGTTCCTGCCCGTTCACGGACAGTTCTACGGAATCGGCGAGATCCTTACAGGCAACGTCCATGTTCCGGGCCTTCTTGTAAGCTCGGCTGCTACACTTATCCTTACGGCAATAATCCTGTTCGTTACCGAGAAGCTCCTTCACAGCGAACGCTATACCGTCTCGATCGATACTGTTGATGCGAAAGAAGTCAAGCGCTACCGCGAAGGCGGCAAATCATCTCTGATGCAGCGATTCAATAAGGCATCCGACGATTTCAGTTACTTCATTACAGAACTCTTCTACCCTCTCGTTGTATTGTCGTTCTATCAATTCCTTGCAATGATCCCTGTTGTTGTCTCCTATATGAGAAAACCCGAATACTCTTCATTCATTCAGGATCTCGCTAATGTAGGAACAGTGGAAGACATCTTCAACAAGACATTTGAGATCTTCGGCATTTTCTTCAAGGATCCGCTCTTCCTTGTCATGATGACAATAGGATATATCCTTATCATCATCACATACTTCATCCACGCCGGAAGAGTCTGGAAGATCAAGGGCATCAGGAATAAGATCGGTGCATGCGGCTATCCTCTCACGAACGGAAAGCACATCGCGGTACACTACGGTCTCGGCTTCCTGTTCGGTTTCTTAATGATGACCGCAACAATATCAGTAATGGTACTTACAGGCCAGATATCCTTCTCGGGATTTAATCTCAGCGCTTCAGGCATCGGAGCATTCATCTTCAATCTCTTCATGTGGTTCCCTCAGGGCGCATCTGAGGAATTGATGTTCAGAGGTTACATGATCCCCGCCTTCAACAAGAGATATAAGGTTGCCGTAGGCGTCATCATATCCTCGATCCTGTTCTCTGCATTCCACTCGCTGAACCCCGGATTTACTCCGCTTGCTTCAATTAACCTCGTACTGATAGCAGTTCTTTTCGCATTGATCTATCTCTATACGGGTGATATCTGGATGACTTCGGCTATGCATACAGCGTGGAACCTTACACAGGGCAACATCTACGGACTCCAGGTATCAGGTAATGAAGCTTCGAACACGGTATTTAAGATCCTTTACAGCAAGGATGCCACTTCTCTCATTACCGGCGGTGCATTCGGACCTGAGGGCGGTCTTGCAACAACGGCAGTTACCTCAGTCTGCCTTGTCATCATAATCATATTGCTTATATCAAAATCCCGAAAAGCCCGTAAATAACTACTTTTCGGTGTTGTCCTGAACAGATTGTTTTGCTATTATAAAATTACTTTAATAACTATACAGTCTTTATGTCAGGAGGTTAATTATGGCAAAGTACGTATTATCAGAAGCAAAGAATGGTTTTAAGTTCAATCTTGTTGCCAGCAACGGCGAAGTTATCGCCTCCAGCCAGCTTTACAAATCGATCGCAACAGCTAAGAACGGCATCGCATCTGTTACTGCAAATGCACCTGTTGCTAACATCGAGAACCAGACAGTAAAGGACTTCAAGACAGAGTTAAATCCTAAGTTCGAAGTTTATAAGGACAAGAAGGGTGAATTCCGCTTCCGCTTAAAGGCTAAGAACGGACAGATCATTGCTACAAGCGAAGGTTATTCAAAGGTCGACAGCTGCCTTAAGGGTGTCGAATCCGTTAAGAAGAACGCTGCATCAAAGATCGAAGAAAAGAAGTAATTAAATCTTAGTTTCCAACTAAAGGGGCTGTCTCACTATGAGGCAGCCCCTTACTTTTTAAGTTCAGTGTCTTTACTCTTCTGCGATCTCTCTTGCGACAAATACGCCGGACGCAGATGCGTGCGACAGCGAATGCGTTACGCCTGAGCCGTCACCTATTACGAACAGGCCGGGATAGCGCGTCTCAAGTCTGTCATTTATCGCTACTTCCATGTTGTAGAACTTAACTTCAACACCATAGAGCAGTGTATCGTCATTTGCAGTACCGGGAGCGATCTTGTCGAGCGCATAGATCATCTCGATGATGCCGTCTAATATTCTCTTCGGAAGAACGAGTGACAGATCACCCGGTGTTGCTTTCAGAGTAGGCCTTACCGTCGACTCTTCGATCCTTGAGGTGTTGGATCTTCTACCTCTCGTAAGATCACCGAAACGCTGTACGATAACGCCGCCGCCAAGCATGTTGGAAAGCCTTGCTATGGATTCGCCGTAGCCGTTTGAATCCTTGAAAGGTTCAGAGAAGTGCTTTGATACGAGCAAAGCGAAGTTTGTATTCTCAGACTGGAGATCCGGATTATCGAAGCTGTGGCCGTTTACCGTTACGATACCGTTAGTATTCTCTGTAACGACATAGCCGTAAGGATTCATGCAGAATGTTCTTACCTTGTCTTCGAACTTCTCCGTGCGGTATACGATCTTACTCTCATAGAGTTCAGACGTGAGATCGGAAAATACTACGGCCGGAAGCTCTACTCTGACACCGATATCCACTCTATTGGAATATGTCTCGATATCAAGCTCGCTGCATACCTTCTCGATCCACTTGCTTCCTGAACGTCCGACTGAAACGATGCACTTCTTACATGTGTAAGACTCACCGCCGCATTCGACTTCATAAGTGCCGTCATCCAGCACCTTAAGATCGCCTACGGGTGAATTGAAGAAGAAATCCACCTTGTCCTTAAGAACGTTAAAGATGTTTCCGAGAACCTGATAGTTCTTGTCAGTACCGAGATGTCTTACGGAAGCATCAAGCAGATGGAGCTTATTCTCAAGGCAGATCTTCTTAAATGAAGAACCTGCTGTCGAATAGAGCTTCGTTCCCTCACCGCCGTTAGCGAGGTTTATTCCGTCAACATACTTCATGAGTTCCAATGCTTTCTCCTTGCCGATATGCTCGTACAAGGTTCCGCCGAAATCATTTGTGATGTTATATTTGCCGTCCGAGAAAGCGCCTGCTCCGCCGAATCCGCGCATGATTGCGCACGAAGGGCAATTGATGCAGCTCTTAACTTTATCTCCGTCGATGGGACATTTACGTTGTTCGAGAGGCTTTCCCGCTTCGAAAACAGCGACTTTAAGATCAGGTCTCAGATTAACGAGTTCATAGGCAGAGAATATTCCGCCCGGACCGGCGCCGATAATGATCACATCATAATTATTCATAAAAAAGCTCCTTTGCATGCAAGGATTACACTTAATTATAGAATTAAGTTAGAACTCTTTCAAATACACGTGAGCCGCCATTTTTTACACCAAAATTAATATACAGGCATTGTGGTGTAAAATTTCAGTCCAGCTGTCACAGAAAAAAGGCGTCTTCCGGCGAAAAAAAGGCCGCCTCTATGCGAGGCAGCCCTGTCAACAAAGAGAATAAAAACTGTCAGTTTTCAGTCGGTTTTTCTGCAACAGCTACACTTTTTCCTGCAAGCACCGATATTTCGTCCTTCGAGAACAACGTCATCAGGAAATCGGAATGAACTTCCTTTTCTTTTAAGCGCTTAAGCCATTCAGGCTCCGTGTTCTCGTCGTCAACAAACGCCATGCCTTCCACCATTTCGCCATTCGGATTACGGATTATCTGTCCCCAGCCGTAATCATCCGGTGTTCCGCCGACGAACAGGATAGTTTTATAACCGTTTTCGCCGTCCTGCTCATAGAGGAAGGCCTCCGTGGCACTGCACTTATCCGTAATATCTGTCCATTTGCCGTCAAGGACAAAGAAAAGGCGGCCGTCTTTGACCTGAGCCCAGGGTTCATAATTACTGAAATCATACTGGGTAGATATCCTGTATATCTGAGCTCCGCCCTCTCCCGAAAAAGATGTTTCCTCCACTGAAACGGTCAGATTATTAAAACTCGCTGTGAAGGCCGCATATAACGTTTCCGCGGCGTTAACTACGATCTCCCTTGTATAAGGCACAATCATTATGACCGCTATAGCTGCAGCTACTGCAACAACCGGAGCAATCCAAGTCTTCTTAGCTCTCTTCTTCCCCATAAGTCCGGCACGGATCTCTTGCTGCCGCTCTTCATTCATTACTACTTTGTCGAATGTATCTTTCATTTTTCTATTCCTCCAACCTGATCCGCAATCGCTCCTTGCCCCTGTTTATCCGCACCGCGACTGCAGACTCAGAAAGCTTTAAAATCCTGCTGATCTCCTTATACGAGTAGCCGGCATAATAATGCAGATATATCGGCACTCTGAACTGTTCTTCCAGGCGCATCAGTTCATCGAAGACAGCTTTGTTTCTCTCGGTAAAACCGTCATAGTACCGCAGGTGCCATTCTTCGGATTCCAGATCGACGTCTGATCTGGCAGAAGACTTAAGGTGATCCTTGCATCTGTTTGCAGTCATGGTCATAAGATATGCCTTCTCGTTTTTGTTCTCGAAAGACATACGCTTATCCAGAAGCTTCGAAAACACTTCCTGAACGACATCTTCAGCATCATGCTTCGAACCCAGATATGAGACGGCAAACTTGTAAAGATCGTTCGAATAAAGATCGAACAGCCTTACAACGTCTTCATTTTTCAATCCTAAGAACCTCCCCTGCATTTGAGATCTCACTATATAAACGATTCAGATTGTCATTTTCTTACAGATTACCGCAATTTAATTCTGCTGCCTTCCATATTGCAGCAAAAAACTGATGACATCTCTCTTAAGTGTCACTTTTTATCTTGTTTTCTTGATCCTTATCGCGTAAGTAAGAGGAATTGCAATGACAATGGCCGCACCGGCCTGAACAAGGTTAAACACAACAGAACCCACTGCCGCAGCAACGTCATAATACAGGGATTCGAAAACAAAATATCCCGCTACCATGATCAGCTCGGCTGCAACAGATGCAATGAGCCTGATAACAAAACCCATCGCTTTCTTTCCGTCAGCATTTGCCATTATGAGAGCAGCAATAAGCCCCATCAGGCCTTTGATAAGAAATGTCGGTGCGATATACATCGGATAACCTGCGATGAGATCGCTTAGCGCAGAGCCGATTGCTCCGGGGAAAAATGCCGCAGGTCCGATAAAATACGATGCGATGAGTATGACTCCGTCGCCTAAGTTGATATATCCGATTGCCGTAGGGAGCCTTATCTGTGTTCCGACGAACACGAGCGCTGCGAAAACACCGCACAAAGCGGTTATTCTGAGTTTAGACCTTGCTTTTGTTTTCGCATTATCAGACATAGCCTTACCTCATAAAACGCCTGAGATCTATAGGATCAGAGCAGATATTAACGGCTCCGTTCTCCATAAGGAACTCACGGGTCCTGTAGCCCCATGTACAGCTTATTATATCAAGGCCGCTGTTTTCCGCGGTCTTAATGTCGGTATCGGAATCTCCGATATATACGGCTTCGCTGTTCTTGACGCCAAGAGCTTCAAGGCATTTATCAACAGGCTCAGCCGAAGGCTTCCTCTCGACGCCTTCCATCGAACCTCTTACGTAATCGAAAAGGCCCGGGAAGAAGTGCTCTATGAGGATCTTAGCCGGTTCGTCGTTCTTATTGGTGATGCAGGCAAGCATCAGACCGTCAGACTTAAGCCTTGTCAGCACTTCCGAGATGCCGTTATAAGGCTTAGTATTATCAAGACAATGGGAATCGTAATATAAGACATTATCCTTCAGGAGCTTTTGCTTTAACTCTTCGCTATATTCTCCGGGATCAGCCGTCAGGCTTCTTTCGATGAATCTGACAACGCCGTTATTGATGAAGGTCTTTACCTGATCTTCAGTCTGGGGCTTAAGGTTATTCATCCTTCTTGCCGCATTGAGACTTGAAGTAAGCCCTCCTATCGTATCCAGAAGAGTACCGTCAAGATCAAAGCATGCCAATTTGTATATCATATCACTGCCCGTATAAGAATAAATTCTGACTTTAGGACAAGTCGCGCAGATTATAGCACGAATGACCGTTCATTCAATATCAAGGTTATAGCATTAAATGACATATATGCTAACATTTACACAAAAGAAATTTTCAGAGGTGCATCATGGCAATAATCAAGTTCAACACTATGGATCTCGGCATTTATGACACCAGCGTCGTAATCTCCGCGATCACCCAGACCAACACGGCAAATAACAAACCAATGGTAAAGATCACGATAAGTGACGGCGAAGACACCATTACAGCTATCCAGTTCGATACTACGAAGGCAGATCTTGCATATGCCGGTATTGAAGAAGGCATTACAGCACTCATCAGGCTCGAGATCACCGATTACAAGGGCAGCAAGAGCTATAAGATCGTAAACATCAATCCGGTAAAGCTCCCCGAAGATGAGCTTAAGCAGCTTATCAAGCTTCCTCCGGAAGACCCTGCCAAGCTTACAAATGACATCATCATGCTCATTAAGCAGTCCTCAGACAGAGCTTATGACATGAATACGATTGACGTACCTGACGATGATTTCTCACTCACAGCCCTCGCTGTCAGGATCATCAAGTCCAATCTGGCCGCATTCACGAAGTCTTCCGCAGCGAAGGCAATGCACCACAACATCTACGGCGGCCTTGCTTACCACACATACAGAATGGTCAGATCAGCTTATAAGGTATGTGAGATCTACACGCTTCTTAACAGGGAGCTTTTGGTCTGCGGCACAGCTCTTCATGACATCGGCAAGCTCATCGAGATGAAGACATCAGATACCGGCATCGCCAAATATACCGATATGGGCAATCTTTTCGGCCATCCCCTCTTGGGCATCGAGATGATCGATCACGAAGTCTGGAATAAGAATCAGGCAATAGGCGGCAAATCCTATAATTCAGAGCAGGTCGCTATGCTCAAGCACATGATCGCATCCCACCACGGCCAGCCGGAATGGGGCGCCATCAGGATGCCTTCCACACCTGAAGCAATGATCCTTCACGAGCTCGACATGATAGATTCGCGCATGTACATGTACGAAGAGAACTTCAAGGATATGTCTTCGGGAAGCTCGAGTGAACCCGTATTCGGCATCGCAGGCGACGGCAAGACCGTTATCTACAAGAATTCATTCAGCGATTACGAATAAAGGCTCTTATCAGATATCGTAGCGGAGTTCTTTATCTGCTCCATCCATTGTCCTGTAATGAAGTATCTTGTTCTCTTCATCCAGCGAGACAAATGTACTGAATGATCTTATGTTGTAACTGTTATCGGTTGCGGCATAAGATACATCCGTGTATTTTACCCATATTCCCGGAAGGACATCTACTGTAAGATCCGCTACAAGGCAGTTATCGCTATTTCTTTCGGCATCGCTCATCATGAAGTAATCGAGATAGACTTGCTCCATACCGGCATAATTATCCAGCAATGCCCATGTCGTATCGATATGGTAGCCTTTTCCGTTTATCGTCACATACGTCCACGCGTGGCACAGACCGTCGTATGTACCGCACGGCAGCGCATCAACGCCTACCTGCATGAGCAGATAAGCATACACGGACGCGAAATTGATGCATTGTCCGGTCTTCTTGACAAAAGTCTTGTATACATAGTTGTCCCATTGAACAACGTCATGCTCATAAGTGTAGTTCTTAGCGACATATAAGTAGAGCTTGAGGGCTTTCTCGAAATCCGTATCGTCTTTCTCAACAGTGCTGTTGATGATGTCAACGATCATGGCTTCAAAGTCGGCTTCTCTCTTTTTCCACTCATCGATATCCGTTTTGTACGTGATCTTGCCAATGCCGTTCTCGAAAGCAGGAGATCCGTCGGAACTTTCTGCATTAAACTGAAGTCCTGCCGCGGGGAAAAGACAGCACATAATGGTGATATCCGTAACCCACTTATACGCTTTTTCATCAGCGCACTTGAACGTGGTCTCGCCTGCTCTTAATGCGTCGCAGAGGCTGTACAGAGCATCCCAGTATTCCTGGGGCACAGTCTTTGCAAGCTGAGCCGAATATACATGCGGATTAAATTCGTATTTTTCCTGAGTCTGTTCAGAAGATGCTTCCGTCACGGATTCATCTTCGGTAAATATGATCTTCTCTATCGTCTGTGACGTTTCCTCTGAACTTGATTCAGTCTGAACAGGCTTAGCAGTATTGCAGCCGGACAAAAGGACTGCAGAAGCAAGCAATACACAAATAAAATTCCTGGTCTTCATTCTATCTCCCCAAAGCTCTCAGATATTTCCATAGTAAAACTCTTTTGGTTCATTATACAGATCAACATAATGAACGGTCTTCTTCTCTTCATCAAGAGATACGAATCTGCAGTAATCCCTGATACAGTACCGGCCGTCAGCCGCTTCGAACTTAACATCAGTCTTATTCACACTGCACTCGGGCAGCAGCGTTACATCAGGATCAGTTAACGTGCATCCGTCAATGATCCTTTCTTTGTCACTCATCATGAAATAATCCAGATAAATACCGTCAACTCCGTCAGCCTGAAGAGCCCATGTGGTATCGATATGATATCCCTTGCCGTCTATCACGGCATATGTCCAGGCATGACAAAGGTCCTCATAGATGCGGTAACTTACTGCATCGATATCAGCCTGAAGGAGAAGATAGGCATAGACAGAAGCGAAATTAACGCACTGTCCCCTCTTTTCCATGAAACACGCATATACGAAGTTTTCATCATCACTCATTTTATCTATGAGCGAGGTATCGTAAACATAGTTCTTCGCCACGTAAAGATACAGCTTAAGGGCTCTCTCATATTCCGAGTCGTCTTTCTCTATCGTGCTGTTGAGGATATCCGTTATCAGGACTTCAAAATCAGATTCTCTCTTGAGAAAATCTTCAACAGGCATTTTATAAAGGATCTTTCCTGTTCCGTTCTCGAAAGCAGGAGAACCGTCGGTGCTCTTTCCTTCTATCTTCGCACCTGCCGGCGGGAAAAGATCACATAATACACCCACGTCAGTAGCCCAGTTATAGGCTTCCTGACTTGAACATTGGAATGTATCCTCGCCTTTTCTCAAGGCATCGCAAAGATTATAGAATGAATCCCAGTAATCCTGAGGGACCCTTTCTGCGATTTTTCCTGAATATACATGCGGATTGAATTCAAAGGGCTCGGAAGCCGCAGTTTCCGTTACAGAGGTTTCTGTTACGTCAGATGTCGCCGTCTGGCCGACAACACCGCTTAAAACCGTCTGTTCTGTTGTTTCAGCCTTGCCCCTGTTACACCCTGAAACCAAAAAAGCAAAGGCCAGTACAAAACTTAAAACTTTCTCTCTTTTCATAGCAATTCCCCTTCCGTGCGATTATACAGAAGGGGAATTAAACTAAAAGCATCTAAATTTCGGCAAAAATCAGGTATTTTCCTTTATTTCTTCATGGACTGGATCTTCTCATTCATTTTCTTTGCTTCTTTCCTGTAGTAGCGCATGAAGCAGAACCAGATGATAAATGCTACGGCAAGCTGGATGACTGCTATGATGATGCCCTGTACCGGTGTGGTTGAACCTCCGAACCAGCCTACTGCGAATGCTACTGCCGTATAGATCGCGCATCCTATTCCCATATGGATAATTACTTTTACCGGTGTCGGCAGGCTCTCCTTGTTATATACGACCGTCGGGATTCCGAATCCCAGGCCTACGACGATGCTGCCTAAAGCCATCTTGGTGTAGCCATAATTATCGAGGCTGAAATTACCGCCATAGATGATATCGAAAGCAACGCCGATAAGGCAGAATATCGTCAGTGCCATGCCGATACTTATTACCGTACTCTTCAAAAGATCTTTAACTACATTTTTCATTGCTATTACCTCCTTATAACCCCAGGTATTTCTTAAACTCCGGAAGATATTTTCTTGAAACATAGTCCTTACTTCCGTTCTTTAATTTCAATAAGAGCGTGCCCGAGAATCCGGGTTCTATGCTGTCCATATATGAGAGGTTTACCAGTGTGGTCTTGGATATCTGCATGAACTTGCTTCCCAACTGCTCCGAAAGCTCGTAGAGCCTTCTTCTGGAACGGTATTGGCTTTTCGCGCCGTATATTATCGTATCACCGTCTTCTACCCTGACCATGTAGATCTCGTCGGGCTTTAAGACCACGATATCCTCTTCATTCCTGAAAGCCGTTACCGGTGTCTCGTTCGTGCCCAGCATATCCACTGCTCTCTGTATCTCGGCAGTGACCTTGTCCGTATGGATCACGGCAAACGGCTCTTTATATTCAGCTGAAATATCTATATTAACCTTCACTTTGAGTAAGCCTCCATTGGAAAGATTCTCTTATGTTACCTCATTTTTCTTCCTGAACGATGCGAATTACCAGAACTCATAGACTGTCATAAATGCCTTGATCATATCTGTCACCTCCTGTTTCCTTGTTTGTAGCCAAATACTATCAAAGGCTTTTTTCCCTGTATCGCGAAAAGCGGTAAGTGGCGGATTTTCGAAGGTGAAATGCAAAAACAGCTTGTTGCCATAAATATATCTGTCAGTATAAAATAAGCCATTCGTAATCAGGAGAATGTTTATGGACAATTCATTTTGGGACACTTTGGCAGGCATTAATGACGTAATCAACGAATTCGTCTGGGTAAAGATCGGTATCATCCTTCTCATCGGCACCGGAATCCTAATGACGATCTTAACAGGATTTTTCCAGATCACTCATTTCGGACACTGGTGGAAAAAGACCATCGGAAGCCTGTTCGATAAAAAGGTCATCTCCCACACAAAAGAAAAAGCATCCATTTCACAGTTCCAGGCACTCTGCACTGCTCTTGCAGCTACTGTAGGTGTCGGCAACATTGCAGGCGTATCCGCAGCCATTATGACAGGCGGCCCAGGCGCTGTTTTCTGGATGTGGGCCGCAGCATTCTTCGGCATGATGACAAACTACTCCGAGAACATCCTCGGTATCTACTACAGAAGAAAGAACCATGAAGGAGAATGGTCAGGCGGTGCCATGTACTATCTCCAGGACGGCTTGGGCGGTTATCCGCACATGAAGATCATAGGAAGGATCCTTGCTATCATTTTCGCAGTATGCGCAGCGCTTGCAGCATTCGGTATCGGAAACATGGGCCAGGTCAACAAGATCGTAATCAACTTCACATCGGCATTTGACATCAAGCCGCTGTCTTCCAAGGTCCTCTATTCTTCAGGCGACACTGATGTCACTCTCTACATGCTCATCGTCGGAATCATTCTGATGGTACTCGTAGGATTCGTTGTTTTAGGCGGTCTTAAGAGGATCGCAACCGTAGCTGAAACAGTAGTTCCTGTAATGGTAGTACTTTTCGTTCTGGGAAGCATTATAATCATCATCGCAAACTTCAGGGGCATCCTCCCTGCTTTCAAGGCAATCTTTTCCATGGCATTCACAAAGCAGGCTGCCTGGGGCGGCGCTACAGGCGTTGCCTTCAAGACGATAATCACCCAGGGCTGCAAGAGAGGCGTCTTCTCCAACGAAGCAGGCCTCGGCTCATCAGTTATGGTTCACAGCAACTCCAACGTCAGAGAACCTGTTAAGCAGGGCCTCTGGGGCATCTTTGAAGTTTTTGCCGATACGATCATCGTCTGCTCGATGACAGCTCTTACGATCCTTACATCAGGAGTTATCGACCTTACAACAGGTGCTGCAGACACAGCTTCTGATGCTACACTTGTAGCTGAGGCTTTCAATACTATCTTCAAGTTCGGTAACTTCGAATTCGGCAGGATATTCATTGCCCTTGCAATTCTCGCATTCGCATTTACGACTATCCTCGGCTGGTCTCATTACGGCTCAAAGGCAGTCGAATACCTGGCAGGAAAGCATGCGCCCGTTGTCACAAAGATCTATAAGGTATTATTCGTTATCATGATCCTGTCAGGCGCCCTCATGACTTCTTCTATCGCATGGGATATCTCTGATACATTCAACGGTCTCATGATGATCCCCAACCTCATAGGTGTTCTCGCAATGAGCCCTGTTGTAATGAAGCTCACCAGGAACTACGTCGACAGAAGACTCCATGGCAAAGATATTGAACCGATGCTCTCCTTCGATAAGAAGATCCAGGAAGAAAACGCAAAGGTCATCAAAGAGACTCAGGAAGACTGATACTGTACCGGTTAATCTAGATCTCATCATTAAGCACGCAGCCAAAAGGTTGCGTGCTTATTCATTTATACACAAACATTTCAAACATGTTTTAGCGTATAATCTTTTTATGAACATGAAGACCTATCGTGACATAATTTCAGCCTTTTCATTTGCAATATCGGTTTACATATTGATATTGAATCTGTTCTGCACCTGTTTTACGACAGGCGACAGATTCCAGATGAATTACTTTTCAGGCGATATCATCCCTTTTAACCTGCTGGCCATAGCTGCTGCATTATTGGGAGTGGTCTTCTGCGACAAGATAAAGATAAGGGAATTTGCAAATAAGCACTTCACTCTGCTGAAGATAATACTCCTGGCGCTTATTGCGGTCATAGGAGTAGTCTTCTCCCTCGCCTGCGGTCTTGGAACTACAGCTGACCAGCTCAATGTCCAGAACAGCGTGGCGGAATTAAGGAACGGCGTCGTTGATTCATTCCGCCGGGGCCAATATATGGATATCTATCCTAACCAATACGGACTGGCTCTTTTGTCTTATCTCGCAAGTTTCGTTGTCGGAACATATAATTACACTTTCTTCAGAATCGTAAATGTCATATGCCTGGTGCTGCTCTATAACGAACTGTCATTGATTGGCAGGCAGATCGGTCTGGGCAAAACATCGCAGCTTCTTATCCTTCTAATCGGCGTCTTCTTTATGCCTTCCACGCTCTATGCGCTCTACATCTATGGCAACATCTCAGCACTGGCTTTATCTGTATTGGCTGTAAGACTTATTGTCCAGTCATTCGAGAAGGATAACGCCTTGTACGGGATCTTATCCTTGATCGCAATATTCTTCTCCTGTGTTATTAAGAGCAACCAGATGATCTTTGCGGTAGGGATCCTCATATACTGCCTTTTCAAAGCAGTTTCAGCAAAAAAATACAAGAAGCTTATATTAGTTCCGGCTTTGCTTATATGCGTCTGGCTGTCTTCATTCATCCCGAAACAGGTAATGAGGAAACTGACAGACCTCCCTCTTGATGGCGGTGTTAGTTATATATCTTACATTGCCATGGGCGTTCAGGAGAACGACCAGAACTATCCGGGCGGCTATAACGGCTTTAATGCGGATACTTACGTGGAGTTCGGCGGTGACCAGGTAATGCAGTCTGCTTATTCGGCATCTGTTTATTTCGAGACTTTGGAAGAGATGTTCTCTGACCCCGGTTACTTCTTCAACTTCTTTACGAGAAAACAGCTCCACCAGTGGGCAGATCCCGCTTATAAGGCATATATGTGCATCCAGACCTGCCCCGAGCACGACACTGCTCAATGGTTCTATGAGTTCATAAGGCCTGATCATGCATATCCCGTGATCATAATCCTTTCATTTTTCCAGATAATCATCTGGACAGGCGTTGTTCTGGCGCTCTGGTTCTATAAGAGGCATAAACATCTCGAAGAAGCGCTCATCATGCCGATGATATTTGTCGGAGGCTTTATCTTCCACACACTCTGGGAAGCTAAATCACAATATGTCTTTTCCTACTTTGTTATTCTGTTCCCCATAAGTCTTTTGGGACTCAGATTATTCAAGGAATGGTTTGTATCAAGAGATAAGACTCCCATAAGCGAGAAGATCGACAGGCTCAACAACACGAGACTTAACTGGAATTTCTCTTTCACGCTCGCAGCAGCGGCTACAGTTCTCGTTTTCTGCGAAGTGTTGGGACTTGCAACTTTGAGGACCCAGTTCCCTCAAGACCGTGCTTTATATAAAGATTACGTGCGTCAGAGATTTACGGAATCCTGGAATCCGCTGTCAGACGGCAGATATATTCTCACTAACGGTGATACAAAGATCGAATGTGAGCTCATCAATATGGGCGACAAGACTTTCATCAAAGATACTGACGGCAGCCTTTCACAGGCCTATAAATTCTATACAGACAAAGACGAGCTCGTCATTGGATTTAATGATGACTACATTTTGTGGTATTCAGATGGTGAGCCGCGTACAGATTATGTCCTTTACGGAACGCTCATGGTCTCCAATCTCGATGACAGCAAGGTCTGGCATTTCGAGAAGATCGGCTAGATCAGTCCTGCTCTTCAGCTTCCTTCAAATTAAAGCTGACGGTGATCATAAGAATGCCGTCCTTAAGGTCGGCTTCGATCGTTCCGTTATTCCTTGTTATTAGTTCTTTTGCGATCGAAAAGCCAAGACCTGTTGAAGCATGGCCTTCATTGACCGTAAAGTAGCGGTCGAAAAGCTTTGCGGCCGACACAGGAGTCAGGTCCGGTGCAGGATTGCTGAATATTACCTGCCCTTTCGGATCGAGTTTTACTCTCAGATCGTTGTTGGCATATTTAATCGCATTGCCGATTATGTTCTCGAAAATACGGTTCGCGCTCTTCTTATCGCATAATACAAATACAGGCTCATCAGGTATCTCGATATCAGGTTCGATCCCTTTCTTCTTAAAACCGGCATAGAAAGACAGCATGCATTCTTCCAAGACTCTGCAGATATCAATCGGCTCGGAAGAGACACTCTCTGTCTGTACAGGATATCTCTCGGGATCTGTGGAAGTACTGTATTTGAAAAGTTCGTCTGCAAGATCGCTCAAAGAAAGCGTGCGGCTCTTGATGCGCTCTAGATACTGGGCTTTTAATTTCTCATCCTTCTCGTCAGCCATCAGGTCCAAATAAGAATTGATCGCTGTAAGAGGTGTTCTTATATCATGGGATATCCCGGTAACCGCTTCTGCGACCTTGCGGTTGCCGTCAAGGTACGCATTGCGCTCCCTGTCAAGGTTCTTAAGCTCGCGGTTGATAGTCTCTGCAGCTTTCCTGGCATGAGGGTCAGAAGTAGACAGCGTTACGGGAATCTGAGTCTTACCGCTCACCTGGTCTTCAATATTATCCGTAAGCTCATCAAAACCGCGCCTTAAGAGAACGATCTTAATGACCGCAAGAACAAGCGCTATGGCAAGCAGAATGCAGATAATGATAAGTACAGGCAAGTTCAGGTTTTCCTTAATTCAAGATAAGAACAATGATACCACAACGGGCAGATGTCAGTGCAATTCGCGTTTCCTAAAGAGAGTTATCCCTACCCCGGTGCTGGCTGCGATCCAGAGCACATTAGCAGCTAATTCTATAAACGAAACGCCATTTCTATAGAAGATATAGTTATTGAAGCCATAACCGAGCTCACCTCTTACAGTTAATGCGGGATCTAGGTAGATCAAAGTCACGATCGTATTCCGCAAAGCTGCTGGCAGAGTGCTTTCATTAGCGGACATAATCTTCCTGTCACCAAAATAAACCTCACTGGAGAGCGTTGAAAGATCCATCTTGCTTTCAAATGAATTATACCCATACTCCTTAGCGATTCTGGAATATTCTGCATATTCGGTCTGAGTGTTTAAATCAACAGTGTGCTCTTGATAAAACTCAACCAAAGGATTAGATCCCCAAAAAACAAATGCCAGCATCAGGAAACCGGCAACAAACGTTGCTGTTTTTCTAAAACTTGCAAACAAAGCAGAAACTACAAAAGCCGAGACGTTAAATACTATTAAAACTTCGACAAGAAGAGCCGTAAAGGACGACGGCAAATATATCGGAGGTTTCCACTCGTAATATATGCAAAAGCAGATAAAAACAAATATGTTTAAGAGGATCATTAACATATCCATAAGGAATGAACAGATCAACGCAGAAAGATATATCTTCCGCTTACTATAACCGCATGCCACAAGATTCTTTATAGTACCGTCGCTAAACAGCCTTCCGAAAAAGACAGGAATTACCAACGCTATCAATACTGCTGATGCATAATGCAAAGAAACAAGGAAACCATTAAACATCCATGATTCATAACTGCCTGTTTGAACTCCATAAGTTATCAGATCAAAATCATCCTGATCGATCGGTACAACACCGCATTGTGCAATATCCAAAGCGCTTACTCCCATACTCTCGAATCTATACTCTTTAGCATTCCCTGCATCTACATACACTTGATTGTAATTTCCTAAATATAAATGTTTATCCGTATGAAGGACCGTTACAGGGCTAAGTTCCTCAAAGCTGATAGATGTTATATAGACTGAAGCAATTACGCTCAAGACCAACAGGATCCAGATCACGGGATCCTTGATCATTCTGAACAGGTAACCTGACAAAAGCTTCCTCATCCTTTTACTTCCCTCTTCTTGAAAACAACGAGACCGATCCAAGAACTTATAAGTATCCAGAACACATTATTTGCCAATTCTATTGCCATAAGCCCTTCACGGTAGCTCATGTATGGTTCAAAACCAAAACTCTCAAACCTCTCAACCATTAACGGATCCATATATATTATTGCCATCCATGCAAACTTTTGCACCGGAGGCATATAGCCCTCATCAGTCAGCTTCAGTTCTCTTCCCTCGTAATATGTTTTTTCACGGAATGTAAAAACATCAAACCTGTCTTCTAACACATTAGGGCCTTCATGCTCCAAAATATACATGTATTCCTCCCAGGCTGCTCTATCAGTGTTTTCGTAGTCATTTATCCGGTAATAGAGCCTGGATATTGTGTCTGATCCACTGCCACCATATTTGCCCAAATACACACCTATCACTGCCCATATCATCAGAAATGACGCGATAAATGCCACGGTTCTTCTCCCACTGATAAATACCACAGCAAGGCATATTGAAGAAAGCGCAAATGTTATAAATATCTCTGCGATGAACATTACGAGCACAACCGGAAGATATACCGGAGGTTTCCACATATAGAACAGACACAAAAGCACAAAAATAGTAACCGTCGCAAATATCATCGCAAGATTCAAAAGAAACGAAAAAACCAGAGAGGACAGATATATCTTAGCTTTACTGTGACCGCAGGCAATGAGATTCTTTATTGTTCTGTTCTTAAACATGGTTCCGAAAAAATCAGGAATCAGGATCAGAACGATAACTGCAGGAACAACATGCAGGTACTCTATTAATCCCAATAGTATATTCTTCTCAGAATTAGCAAAACTATCCAAAATAGCAACATATTCATTCCGGGGCATAGTTTCACTATAAAACCCGTACAGATTTGCTTCACTGACATCGAGGCTTTCATATTTATAATCTCTGACATTGTCTTTAGTAATGGTTATCTCGTTATTGTCAGCCATATGTATAGTGAAGTCACCGCGCGTTATTGTTATGAAATTCTCTTCACGTGCAAATTCGAAGATCAAATACGCTGAAGCAACAGCATACAAAACTATAAGAACCCATATCTCATAGCTTTTAAGGAACCTGAATAAATATCCTGCCAGAAGCTTTCTCATCCTTTTACTTCCCTCTTTCTGTTGGACAGGATAACTACACCGGACATTAGTGATATCCAGAAGATGTTGCTTGCGATGTTGATCGCGATAAGGCCGTCTCGGTACATCATGTACGGCGTGATATCTATATTAGTCGATCCGACAACAGCATCGGTCATTAACTCAAGTTCTGTTAGATCATAGATTAATAGAGGCTGAGTATAGATTGTAACAAGAAGGGCATTCTTCAAAACAGGATTCAAGTTGCTCTTCCCCAATACATTCAGATCACGGCCTTCATAATAAGTCCTTACATTAAACTCGGAATAATCAAACTGCTGGTCAAAACAAGCATAACTCCGCTTACTTAGAATTATATCGACATATTCTTTGGATCCCGGATCATTTAAGTTCTGAGATTCAAAGATCATATCAAATGGAGCCTCTATCGGTATAGTAGCCAGGCTAAAAGCAGCAACCAGCAGACCTGCTATTAATACTATCGTTTGCTTTCTGCTTATAAAGAGTATTGCAAGACATAATGCAGTAACAGTAAAGAGTAAGGATATTGAAGAAATCAGCAGAGCAGACAGGACCGGCAAATAGAATGGCGGTTTCCATTCATAGTAGATACACCAGAATCCCAAGATCAGCAGGTTAACAAATACGAGGAACAGATCAATGCAAAACGTGAATAGCAGAGAGGAAAGATACAGTTTCCTGTTATCGTAACCACATGCAAGATAATTCTTTATAGTCCCGTCAGAAAACATCCGTCCAAAGAAAACAGGTATAAAGATCATCATCAGAACCATAGGTATCGAGACCGATGACACGATCATAAAAGAAAACACCGTAAGCTCGTTATATGCGGTACTGTATCTTGTGATCACATCTGATGTTTCTTCAGATAGAGCTTCTGTCTTATATCTGTACAGATCAAGAGCGCTTATTCCCTGTGACTCAAAGCGGTAATCTTTAATATTGTGAGTATAGAGATCATAAGTCATGACACCCCATTCATTACTGTCTGTAACCACGCTTATATCACCGTCTGTAAATACTACGTCCTTAACCCGTACCAGTTTTAAAAACGACCAGGTATTTAAAAAGCTATGATCGATATACAGGCCCGCAAACAACAGCAAGGCTATAAGCGCCCATATCTCATAGCCTTTTAAGAGCCTGAACCATAATCCCGCTAAGATCTTCCTCATACCTTTTCCCCAATAATGCGGCCTTTCCTATAATCAGCAATGAATCTCACGTTTCCTGAATACAAATACCCCTATTCCCGTAGCAAGAATTATCCAAAAGACATTAACTCCCATTGAAAGATACATAACTCCGTCCCTGGCCAGAAGATATGGGGTAAATGAATAATTCATACTCTGGACCATAACAGGATCGGCATAGATAACTGTCAGCAAAGCGTTTTTAACAGGTGCAGGAAAACCATCCTCAATACCAAAACTGATGACTTTTTTCCCGTCATAATAAAAGTCGCTCGAGAACACTTCATAATTAAACTTCTCGGATAATGCGTTTCTGCCCTGCTCTTTTATGACATTTTGATAATCTTCAAACTCAGCAGCTTCATTATCGATATACCCGTAATTCCAAAAGAGCGCCATGGCAACTTTCGAGACAGAAATATAAAAAGAAAATGCCATGAGGAACCCTATTATAAAAGCTATTGTCTTCCTGGTGCTGACAAACAGAGCTGCCAGGCAGACCGAAGTTACCGCAAACAGAATAAGCAATGACAAAACTGCAGATGGGATCAGGACCGGCAGATATATAGGCGGTTGCCAGCGCAGGATACAGCACATCAAAGCGAACATAAGCAATCTTATGAGAAATACTGCAGCATCAATAATGAGTGTCAGTACAAAAGCCGACAGGAAGATCTCCGCTTTGCTGAAGCCGCAGGCCAGATAATTCTTGATCGTACCATCGCTGAACAGTCTTCCGAAAAATACAGGGATAAAAATGGCGATCAGTATAGCGGGCAAGATATCCAGCTGGATCATTGCCTTATAAATCGTCCACATCTCGTCGTGAGGCAAACTAAACATATCCTCTAAGATCTTTTTGTATGTATCCTTTGAGATCGGCTCTACTCTCAACCTGTAAACGTCAAAAGCGCTTATGCCGCTGTCTTTGAAAGTATACCGGGAGACATTATCCGGAGTGATCGTTACTGTATCAAATTCAGGATCATCTTCGTTATAAGTTATGGTCTCACCGAAAACACCGACATTGACTATGTCCAGATCCCTCAGATTGCTGAAATCGAATAGTGCTGAAGTCAGCACGGCAAGGATCAGCAGAGCCCATATCTCATAGCTCCTGAACAGGTTATATATCATCCCTGTGATAATCTTCTTCATCAGATCCGGCTGTCCTTATAATCAGCAATGAAGTTCGCGTTTGTTTAATATAAATATAGCGGCACCATTGAACAGCACAGTCCAGAAAGCATTGGCTGCAAAATTGATCGCCATAATGCCGTCACGTGCCATCAAATAAGGATCGTAACCAATGTACTCAATAGTTGAATCGATCAAATAAGGATCAGTATAAATGACTGCCAGAAGAAGATTTACAACAGACTTTGGATAAGAACTCTCATCAGCAAATGTATATATTATTCTTTCCCCGTTGAGATAGTATTTTTCGATAAACTGAGACAGATCGATTTTCATCTCCAAGTTGTTAGGACCTCCGGCTTTGATCTTCTCCAAAGTCTCTTCGTTCACTTCAGAATAATTCAATGCCTGTCCGGACCAAAGCAGTCCCGTCGCTAAAAAAGAACCGGAGAAAAAGCGAGTGGCTATCATAATAAATCCAAGGATAAAAGTTAATGTCTTTTTCCCGCCGGCAAACAAAGAACCGATGCTGACAGAAGTTATGGTAAATGAGAGCAAAACAGAAAGTAAAAATGCCGGCAGCAATACAGGAAGATATATCGGCGGCAGCCATTGTAAGATCAGGCACAATACTGCAATTATCACTAAGCTTGCCACGTTCAGGACCAGATCTATGGCAAACGCCAGTAAGAGTGACGACAGATAGATAAGTCTTTTGCTATACCCGCCGGACACCAGGTTCTTGATCGTTCCGTCACTGAACAGTCTTCCGAAGAATATAGGAATAAAAATGACCATAAGAACAGAAGCAACAAGGTAAGATCTGAACACCAATCTGAATATCGTTCTTACTTCATATACCGGTTCAGATTTCATATCAGTGTAGATCTTATCAAAGTCATCCTGAGGAATCTTCTCAATTCTGTATCTGTAAAGGTTATAAGCGCTGACGCCCGACTTCTTATAACAGAATTGTTCGGCATTATCCTTTGTTATTACAGAATCATCGAGGTCTAAGTAAAAGGTGTTTGTATAACCGGTTTTAACAGCTACATAATCTAAGGTTGCTATTTCCACAAATGTAAAATAACCGGATATCAGGATAAATAAAGCCAGGAGAGCCCATATCTCATAACCTCTGACGAGCCTGAAAAGCATACCTGAAAGTATCTTTTTCATAGATTACGAATACTCCTTCTTGTTGATACTAACTATGCCGAGAACAGTCGATGCCAAAAAGATCATGCCTGAAGCCATAGTTTCGGATTTGAGAGCCTCTTTATCCGCATTAGCAAACTTGTAAGTATAAGGAGTCGTGTTATATATAAATGTCAGCACTTCGCGTGATGTCCCTCCGACATACTCAGGATTGACTTCCCAGCCGGTTACTTTCGGCTCTTCACCTTCTTCATATTCATACTGATACAATCTGTAAGGCTCATCTAATTTCGCCTCGAGCAATTGAGTTGAAACAACAAGCGCCGGTATGATCAGAAGCGAGATTATAAGTGCCAAAAGCTTGTTGCTGCTGAAATACTGAATAAGGACAAAAAACGCGCAGAAAGCAGCGCAGATCACCATGATGCACAGCATAAGGTTAATGATCCTGCTGTTTAGAACGACATTTTGCTTTACCGGTGCAAATCTCGCAAACAGCCAGATTACCACGGCCTGAAGAATGACAGAGCATTCGGTTGCAAAAACAGTAACTATAAGATCAGACAGGAAGATCTGTGTTCTCGAGATTCCTGTTGCGATCTTATTGTTTATCGAACGGAATGACACGTCTGATCCTGTAAGGATCGTCGAAAATACCGCCATGCCAAACGGAACTACATAAACAAGAGTCAGCATTGTTGTCATAACGAATGTATTGTTTATGAATTTAGGCTGCTGGAAAGGCAGGAGATTTAAGTCTTCAGTGCAACTCCTGAATATAAGAAAAAATGCAAGAACAAAAGTAAAGATCAGGCTCATGAAAAAGAGTCCTGTCCTGAAGAATCTGAAAAAAGATGATCTTAGTGCGCGGATCATGAGATTCCGTCCTTCTTGGCAACAAGATTCATGAAGTAGCCTTCAAGACTCTCATTATTCTCATTTATGCTGATGACTTCAGCTCCTGCTTCATTAGCAAGATTGAATATTTTGCTTGCAGTAATATCGGAATAGATATCGATATTCTCTTCGTCCTCGACTTTATATTCGATTCCCTCTCGGTCGAAAACGGGGCACAAGAGCTCTGTAGATGTAGTCTTAAGCCTAGATGCCTTACGCACTTTGCTCATCAGTTCGTGGCTGCTCAACACCTGCAGGATCTCACCCTTTTCGATGAACGCATAGTGGGTTGCGAGCTTGGATAATTCCTCAAGGATGTGGCTCGAGATCAGGATCGTCGTATGCTTCTCATGATTGATCCTTAATAAGATCTCACGCATCTGGATGATACCCTGGGGATCCAAACCGTTGATGGGCTCGTCAAGAACGAGAATATCAGGATTACCGCACAGAGCTATTGCAATGCCTAATCTCTGTCTCATACCGAGTGAGAACTTTCCGGCCTTCTTCTTTCCCGTATCATTAAGCTCTACAAGTTCCAAAAGATCCTGGATGGTGTCATATGTGGTCATTCCAAGATTGATATATTGGAGCTTAATGTTGTCATAAGCAGAAAGATTCTTGTATATGGCAGGACTCTCGATAATGGAACCCATACGTCTTCTTACAGCCAAGATCTTCTTGTCATTGCTGTTAACACCGCCGATGCTGTATGTGCCGGACGTAGGCGCTGCAAGACCTGTGACGATTCTCATAAGCGTAGTCTTACCTGCGCCGTTTCTGCCGACAAGGCCGAAGATCGCTCCCTTCGGGATATCCATATTAACGTTCTTAAGGATACGGTTCTTACCGTAATTCTTACACAGGTCTTTTGTAGAGAGTACGTTTTCCATTAAGTGTCTCCTTTCAGCTTGAAGCCTATGCCCCATACTGCTTCCACATATTCAATATCTGTTATTTCCTTTATCTTCTTACGAAGGTTGCTTACATGGACCTTGACCGAACTCTCGGTACAATCAGGAGTCTCGCTCTTTATCAGATCCAACAGTTCGGACTTCGAAATAACGCGTCCGTCACCTGATGCCAGCATCTTTAAGATCGCGTATTCGGTCCTCGTAAGTTTTAATTCCTTGCCTTCTATCTTTACTTCGTGCTTATCTGTATCGATAATCATATCGCCGCATGTGATGACATTGGAATTCTTCTTATTCTCTACTGTACGAAGCGCTGCTATGACTCTTGCTTTGAGCTCCTTGATATCAAAGGGTTTGGTTATATAGTCAACGCATCCGCTGGATAAGAGGGATACCTTGTCATCGACTGAAGATCTGGCGCTTACGGCAATAACAGGAGTCTCCTTAGGTATATGTGTAAGGAGTTCTTCTCCCGTAAGGCCCGGCAGCATGAGATCCATAAGGATCAGGTCAGGATTCGTGCCGAGCATCATGCGGCCTTCTGTTCCGGTTACCGCGCGCAGGACTTCATAGCCGTCCTTCATCAGTTCTTTTTGAAGGACAGCACCGATATCTTCATCATCTTCAACGATCAAAATTCTGCTCATGTCAAAATCTTATTCCTAAACCTTTCCCAAATCAATTTGAGGACATAAATGTTACCTGAATCTTAACTCTTTTCGCGCACGGATTGGTATAGAATAAACTCATGAAAACTAGAAAAGACCTAAAACTCATTTCTGCTCTTTTGGTAATGCTCATCGCATTATCTTCATCTTCATGCTCATCGAAAAAGAAAACTTATGAAGTTATCAAGGAAACCGATCCCTGGTATGAAGTAACTTCATTTGAGACCGATAATCTGTATCCTTCAGATAAATACGAATACTCATGGTTTGAAATAGTAGGTGCGACCGAAGAATCGGTATACCTTATGGCCGAGGCATCGAAGCGTTACGATGGAGACTATAAGAAACTTACTGACGAAGAACTTCTCAAACTGTATGATCAATCGATCCTCAGATACTCCTATGACGGAAAGCTTTTGGAGAAGACCAACGCTATCTCTTACGAGAACGGTAAGTTCAGGACTGTCCAGAAGGCTTGGATATCTGACGGCAAGCTCAACCTTTTGGAGCGTGTTATCGAGAGAAACGGCAGTACGGACAAGGAAAAAGGATATTTATTAAATGGTGAGGAATTAACACTTCCGAAACCAAGATTTGCCAGTGATGATGATTCTTACTCCCTTAATGATCTGTATACGACAGATGGCTACATGGTATTCTCTTTATATGATTCCACTTGGTACGATACCTCTACGATCGTAGTAAGACCTGACGGGACCCAGTATGAACCGGATTTTTATCAGCTTTTCCAATACGGATACTCTGATGTTGGCGATATGATTCCGGCTGAAAACGGCAAAGTCATCTTCCCGATAATTGCGCAGAACGAAGTATCACAGATCCAGCTGGATCTTGCGACCGGAGAAGTATCCGAACTCAAAGGTCTTTACGGCAGCGAAGAGACATACATGCTCGAATACTGCAATGGTAAAACTATTTCTCGTGATTTTTACGGATTGAATTTTGTTGATACCGAATCAGGCACTCTGAAACGGATATTCGATTACAGCAATGTCGATGAGTCTTATTACGACATCATTGACACTGAGACTTTGTACGTATCAGATGACGGCAATGAGATCATTCTCGGCGGATATGTTTTCGATAACTCAAGCTATTTTTCCGGTGATACATACAAGATAATGCATCTTACCAAGGCCGACCGCAATCCCAATGCCGGCAAGACGGTTATCACCATGTCGCTTGGCGAAGATTCATATCCCGAGTATTCTGATCTCTATGCGGCAAAGATCTATAACAGACAGGATAATCCCTGCTTCATCAAGTTCGTTATGCCATTTGACGAGTCAGGCGAATATAAAGATGTTAATGCAGATATCCTTCTTCTTTATAATCCGGTATCTGATACTTCTGACAGCAGCCGTTATCTGGACCTGGCACCTTATTTCGATTTCAATGATGCCTCATATAAGAATGAGTATTTTTTCAACGCCTTAGAAGCATCCAAGTCAGGCAATTCTTTATACCGCATGCCTTTGGACATAAGTGCATCAGGGATCATTACCGATTCTTCCAATGTTCCTTCCGGAAAACTCGGATTTACATTCGATGAATACAAGAAGTTCTTAAACGACAAATGCAACGGCGTGGATCCGATCAGCAAGACCAAGGGCTTTGAGATGTGCAAACAAGAATATTTCACCAGGCTCTTCCTCAACATGAGTGACCTTTTCATCAAGGACGGAAAAGTTGATCTCGAAGGTGAAGACTTCAGAAATCTCATGCTTTTCGTTGATGAATACGGCAGTGATGTTACATCTTCAACTTATGATCTCGGTTTCGGGTATGTAACCGAACACAACCGCGCAGTCACCGAAGTTGCAGCTGAAATAGATGGAGTTATGGACGGAACGTCCGCCAAGATCGACGGAAAGATCGGAGCAGTTTACGGCAACTTCTATTCTTTCGAGAACTATTTAGACAGATATAAGTTATTCGGAAGCAGCCTCAGTGTATACGGTCTCCCTTCCTATGACGGCAGAGGACCTTTAACCGTATCGAGCGAATTCGTAAGCATCTCAGCTGATACAAAGTTCCCTGATGTCTGCGCAGACTTCGTAAAACTGTTGATCTCTTACGATGTCCAGTGCCACAAGGAATCTAATCCGATCAACCGTGAAGCGCTCCGTTATATAGCCGGAAAGAAGCTTGATGTCTATAACGCGGAAATCGACGAAGAAAGCAAATACGATATAGCCGTCAAGAAAGCAAAACTGTCCCCGGATACAATTGATAAATACGTGGATATCCTCTCTTCCTCATATGGCGGAATGAGTGCCGGAAGCGCAGTTGAGAGCATACTTATGGAAGAATCTTCCGCATACTTTAACGGACAGAAATCCATGGAAGATGTTATCAGGGTAATGCAAAAGCGTCTTCAGACCGTTATAGACGAATCCAAATGATCTATAAGGATCTTTGCGACTGCATCATCCTCATTGCTTCCGATGATGCCTGTTGCATAAGCTTTAAGTTCATCAATTGCGTTTGAAACAGCATATGCCTCATCAGCGATCTTAAACATCGGAATATCATTTACGGAATCTCCGAAAACAACAAGCTTATCAAATCCATACTCTTCTTTAAGTTTGAGTATGGATTTTGCTTTTGTGCAATTCTGAGGGGCTATCTCGAGCCAGTATTCATCCCTGTAAACATCCTTCTGGAACAGACATTCCCAGCCGTTATATTCCTTTGCCCGGATATAGAGCGGCCCGGTCTCACTCTTATCTCCAATGATGGTCACATAGCCGGGACTTCCCCTGAACATTCCTGTAAGATCAGAAGAGAAAACCAACGACGGATCATCCTTGTAGTAATCCAGATAACCCTGAAGTTCCGGAGTATGCTGCGTGTCTGCAAAGACCTTTTTCATGTCATCACCGAAATAGCATGACACGAAGCCTGTCTTGGGAAGTTCCGGAAGCATTTCCTTCAGAAGATCGACTTCGCTTTCCGTGAATAATGCCTTTTCGATTATCTTTCCCGTATTGTTATCTGCGAGCACTGCGCCATTTCTCGTGACCACAGGAAGCCTTAACCTGAGATCTGCTGTGATCGTTCCCGCACTAGTGATAGACCTTGCCGTAGCATAGGTAAAGGCAACACCCTTTTCGACCAGTGCATTTATCGTCTTAACCGAGAAATCCGATATCTTCAGATCTTTGTGCATCAGCGTTCCGTCAAGATCTGTTACATACAAGACTTTTTCTTCCATTTAATCCCCTTGGTGTTTCAACTTGGAAGCTGTTTATTTATGGCGGTAGATAAAGTATCCGTCGGTATACTTGGCGAGCTCGTAATTGTTTTCTACGAATTCAAGGAAAGCATCACTCGTGCTGTCGTCTGCCGAATCGTGCATGACAATGATGTCAGGTTCTCCATAGTAAGACCTGTAGTATTGGAATAACAGATCTGTATTATTGGGATCCCAGAGGTTAGAAGCGTTTGGCTTAAGATCCGTCATGAGATAGAATTCCATAGCATACGGCCCGCAGGTAATCGTCTTATCGCTGTCTGTTATAACTTCTGCAAGGTCCTTTCCTGCGGTCTCATATCGGCTGGCATTCTCGGGCGTATCGATGATGCCCTTGAATATTCCGGACTTTATCATGGCAGAGCAATCATAAGGCTTTAGTCCGTCGAAAGAGAACGAATAAAGCGCGAACACATTCATGACCACCAAGACCGATGCAAGTATGCCAAAAGCAGTCTTACGGTCGAACTTCATATCAGCCGTCTTAATCACTTCAAAGAGAAGCAGAACAGTTACCATCGCACCTGATCTGGATCCCGCCGAGAACTTGATGGCACCGTCAAGCGCGGTCATCGAATATACGACACCGGCTATATAAGAAGCGATCCACAAGATAACGATGAGATCCTTGTAACGGCCGGCCTTATCGGATTCCTTTCTGACCAGCAGATACAAAGGAATGGTATAAAACGACAGATAAGTCATGAGCGTATTAAGGCTGTCTGTACGGAAGACGGTCATCAGGAGAAGAACGATGCATCCTAAGAGCATTATCGAGCAGAACATTAGGATCTTATGCTTATTCTTACGGAAAACATAAAGGATCAGGAGATCTGCAATGAATAAGATCAGTGCGAACATGTAGTGGACAATGTTCTCGACGATGAGTGCCTTCAACTTGCCGATTGTGCTTGCAAGCTCAAAGAACCCTTCCCTCCCCGTTGAAGACAGTCCTGCTTCAGACATCGTGCTGTTGAAGATAAAGAGGTTCCCGACCCCTATCTTAAGCACATACAACAAGAAAACGGCAAAGATCAGGACAGCTCCCAGGACATAAAACAATGCCATCAGATTGTGCGCTCTTGAAGACTGCTTTCTCCTGTAGAAGAAGAGCACAGCCAGCACATACACATAGAGTGCTAGCATTGTCGGATACGCAAAAACCATGCATGCATGTGCAATGCCTGCCAGGAACACAAGAAGATAAGACTTCTTAAGTGATTTCCCATCGAAAGAAGCTATTACATAGAAGATCAGGATTAATCCCGTAAGTCTGAAGAATAACTCCCAGTTGTCGTACCACATGTAGAAGAGCAGGAATGAGACGGCGGTCGAATAGATTACCACTGCAAACAAAGAACTCATGCGGTCGAAAAAGCGCGAGAATATCTTATACATCAACGTCGAAAGAAGGATCTGAAGAACAATAAAAACGATCCTCGAGAAAAGAACTATTCCGTCGGTCGAACCCGTAATCTTAAGGAACACAAAAAGGAAAGGTGTAAGGAACGAATCGCCGGTCTGGAAATAGTCCCAGTTCTCAACTAGAAATGTGTTCCCCTGTATCGTTCTCAATGCCTGACCGATGTTGAACACCTCATCCATTACGCTGATACAAAGGAAAGCCCTGAAAACAACCAGCAGGACAAGGACAGCATTAATGATAAGTATTGGCAGATACTTATTCTTACTTGTCTTGATCAAATCAGGCTCACTCATCTTACCGGCACCACTTAAAACTTAATGACAAGATTATACCATTACCCTCCAATAAGACTTGATAAAAGCATCTTATGAAAGTTCTCTGGTCTCCCCTATTATCTTTATCCCGATATCGCAGTTGATCTTATCCTTCATGGCTTCCTTCGCATTTCCCAGGAAATGTCCGTATTTGAAGGTCCCTATCGATACCGTCAGGTCGGATCTGACATAGAGATCACCCAGTCCCGTATCTCCGTTAAGGCCGCTGTTGATATCGGCGGAAACGACGTAAGCACCTGAAGAATTGATACTCTCAATGGCAGATTTAGCAGGTTCTTTGACTTCGCCCTTGAATCCTGTACCGAAGATACAGTCGAGAATGGTCCTGTAAGCGCCGTAATTGCCCTCAGGAACTGTCCTGATACCTTTTTCGAGACACTTGTCATAGAAATACCTGCCGTCCTCAGAGAAGGCGTCCTCGTAAAGCAGGACGATCTCGCAGTCGATCCCGTGGTCTTTAAGAAACGACGCTACGACAAATCCGTCACCTGCATTATTTCCCTTACCGCAGATAATGCCGACCGGAGCCTTCCATTCGACGTGCTCGAAAATAGCCTTCCCGGCCCTTGCCATCAGCTCTTTTGAAGGGACAAGGTTCTCGATAGTCCACTTATCGCTCGCCCTCATTACCTCTGTCGAAACGCAAACCGGCATATCAGGCCTTCTTCGCCTTTACCATCGTGAAGTAGATAACGCCTGCAACAGCGTAGAGGATCATGGCGGTGATTATGATGACCGTATAGTTGTTGTTCGTATTGGAGAGGATGATCTCAGAGAGGTTGTTGCCCGTGATTCCGGCAACAGCCCACGCTGACAAAGACAGGCCGTGGATCTTCGAGATATTCTTCATTCCGAATCTGGATTCAAGGAGCGCGGGCAATGTCGAGAAACCGCCGCCGTAGCCTAAGTTGATTACCATGAGAAGGATAATGATGACCCAGCCGTTGCCGATAACAGCAGAAAGACAACAGAGCAGTACGCATGAGAGGAATATGATCCCGTAAACGGTTGCCCTGTCCTTCATCTTGTCTGAGACGGTCGAATATCCGATACGTCCCAGAGCATTGCAAACTGCAGTGATCGAAGGAACGACGGCTACGATGGTTGCAAGGATCGCAAGGCCCGCGAACTTCTCGTTAAGAAGCTGCTTCTCATATGTGATGAGCATGAGACCGCAGTGAATGTTGATATAGAAAATGAGCCATATGCCGATAAAGGTCTTGTCCTTAAACATCGATGTAGCCTTAAAGCTGTTGTTGACGGCCTTATCCTCGACCCAGCCCTCAGGTTTCTTAAGAAGAAGGTGACCTGCAAACATCATTACAAAATATACACAGCCCAGGATAAAGAACATCGGAGCTATGCCGAACTTATTCTGGAGGAACTCCATTATCGGCGTAGCAATGGCCTTTGCAAGGCCGAATCCCATGATCGAGATACCCGTAGCAAGGCCTTTATTATCCTTAAACCAGAGCATCAGCGTCTTAACAGGCGTTAAGTAACCGATGCCAAGACCGATACCCATTATGCATCCGTAGAAGATGTAGATAAGGATCAGCGCCAAAGTTCCCTGGAAGAACTTGATTGCAGCACCTGTGCCAAGCATGCCTGCCGTAAAGCAGATGGCAGAGATCAATGAAGATCTGTGGATGTTCTGCTCAACGATCTTTCCGGCAAAAGCTGCTGACATACCGAGGAAGAAGATCGCGAAGCTGAATGCCCAGCCTACGGCAAAAGGAGTCATGCCAATGGCTTCAGCGATAGATTGCTTGAACGTGCTCCAACAATAGACCGTACCGATAGAACAGTGAATCAACAAAGCCGGTATGGCCGCTCTGGTCCATTTATTCATAGATCTTCCTCCCTGGGCGTTATGAATTAAGTGTACCATTTAATCGACTAAAGCAATAAGGGAATTTATTTGTTCATGAGATATCTTTTTCCTTATCAAATGCCATTGGAACAAAAGCCCACTTAGAGCAGCTATTTACGCACCCAAGTGTGCTTTTTATTGGTGTCGCAGGTGCAGAAAGCCCACTTGAAGACTCTTTTAAGGGCTTTTAGTAAGCTTTTCGCATTTCGCAATCTCAATAGAAAGCCAAAACACCTACTTGAACTTCATTTTTGCACGTCAGGTAGGTATCTTGCTTTCCTTGATTAATAGGAAAAACTCGAAAACACCTACTTAGGACACGTTTTCGGGCTCCAAATAGGTGTTCAGCAATAGCAAGTTCAACAAACGAGCATAAATAATACCTACCTTGACGCCGTTTTTACGCTCCAGGTAGGTATTTAGTCACTTAGGTGAACAATTGGACTTCAAAAATACCTACCCAGTCGTCATTTCCACGCTCGAGGTAGGTATTCACAAAATTACTTATAGTCGTCGACGTCGAATCTTCTGTCCTTGAAGTAGAAGTCCCTGTCTGCTTCGGTGATCTCTCTTACGGGACGGCAGGGATTGCCGTACGCGATCATGTTCTCAGGGATATCCTTGGTAACTACGCTGCCGCCGCCAATGACGACATTGTTGCCGATCGTGACGCCGGGGCATACCAGAACGTTTCCGCCGATCCAGACATTCTCGCCGATCGTTACGTCGATTCCGTACTCGTATCCGGAATTTCTGGAATCCCAATGGATCGGGTGTCCTGCGGTGCAGATCTGGACATTGGGGCCGCACATGAAGTGGTCGCCGATCCTGACCTTGCCGCAGTCTAAGACTATGAAGTTGTAGTTTGCGAAAAAGTCCGTTCCGACTTCGATGTTATAGCCGTAGTCACAGTGGAAAGGCGATTCGATGCAGAGATAGCCTTCCTTTGTCTTTCCCAAGATCTCACGAAGGAGCTTTTCTCTTTCAGCCTGCTTTTCAGGCGGCATATTGTTATATTCGTAAAGCTTCTTCTTGCATTCCATGCGCTCTTCGTTTAGTCCGTCCATCCAGGACTTATAAGGAAGATTCGCGATCATTCTTTCTTTGTTATCCATATCATGCTTCTCCTACGTAATTTTGTCCCGGTACAAGGCGGATCTCGAAAGTCTCTTTGTACTTGACATCCTTCTTGAGGGGCTGTGATGTGATGTTGTCCCTTGTACGCTCGATCTCCTTGGATGCGAAATCGCAGAAGAACTCACAGAAATCGTTATTCATGAGCTGCTCTTCGTGCAGGAACTCGTTCATCTGCTCAGGCGTATAAGGAAGCACCGTAAAGTCGAATTTGGGGTTATATCCGATCCTTCTGATCTCGATTGAATCGCCGTCACCGTTCGTGAGCTTTACGACCTGTGTATCAGTGTGGGATGAGTTCTCGGCTGGTCTTGCATAAGGGTGATAGATCTTTCCTGCACCTGCGGAATATACACCGAGTCTTGCAGCGTTCTTACGGTCTACATAAGACTCACCCGGGCCTCTTCCATACCAGGAACATACGCAGTCGTCCTTTACGATGGGGAATCTTATGCCGTATCTGACCATGTCATACTTAGGCTTGAATTCCAACGTGATCCTGACGGTGTCGGCTCTGGGAACTTCATAGAATAAGATGACCTCGCCGTGCATGGCAAAAGACTTATATCTTGAGATCATCGTGAATTCGCCGTCTCTGCTGCCGTATTCTGAACCGATGTACTTGATCGATTCCTGGATATGCTCGTAATCGCTTTCCTTGGAGAAAACGGTTCTCGCGAGGATAAAGCTCCTGTCAGTTCTGTCGATATTGGAAGGACAGCGGTAGAAACTCGGAACGAGAGGTCCCTTAAGGAAGTTATATCCGCCGATCTCAAGGCTCTCCAGGCTTCCCGGATTTCTTCCGAAACCGATCTTCAGATCGCCCTTGCCGACATAAAGGCCGTGAGGAACCGTAAAGACGGCGTTATGCGTTATAACGTCAGTGATCCTCTCATCAAGAGGAGCGGAGCCGTCATCAAAGCCTTCATTATAGCCGGCAAGTCCGCTGCTCTCGCTCATGCGCTCTACCCGGCCGTCATCATTCTCGGTAAGAAGCGCCTGGTCGCTGTCAACGCCTGTATCCATGATCGCATTTCCAGGATCCTTCATTCCGGAACCGAGCTGCATGGGAGCTTCAGCTTGAGGCTTCTCGCCGCTTCCGAGTCCCACAGAATCAGAAGGCTCGTCGCCTACAGGGCTTGCGATGTTATCCGTAAGGACATCCTGATAGAAAGCAACTTCATAGCCTGCCTTCGCATAGTAAGTATCCTTGTGGAGCTTCAATGTGATATCGAATACGAGCTCTTTCGAGAGAGCATTCATATACATCTCAATAAACTCAGCCTTGCCTTGTGCCCAGCCCGGTGTTGTAAAGATCTCCGTGGCAAACGGGAACTTCAGCGTTCTTGAGCCGAATGGTTCGATCTCAGGGATAACGCCTCTTCCGGACATAATAGCTCTGCCGCCGAGAAGTATCTTCCACTCGAGGTCTAACTCGGACGTATAACCGAACTGGTTGGAATTGCGCATCGTAAGCGTTGCAGGGTCGCCTGCAGCAGAGAAGATTACGATCGACTGGCACTGCTTCTTGATATCAAGATAGATCGGGTGCGGATTACGTTCTGCATCTACGATACCCTGACCGATGCAGGAATTCTCTTTCTGCTTGCCGCCGACAAGGTCTGCGTGATGGATCCACTTATAAGGTGTCTCGTCGTCCGTAAATCTGGTTCTTCCGGGGATCGTCTCGAAAAGATTTCTTCCTGTCCTGTTAAGGGCGAAGATCTTCTTTCTGTCGAGGCACAGATCCTCCCAGGGTCCGAATACGGCGCCTGCTTCGCTCGGAAGCGGCTTCATGTCGGAGATCCTCTCGAGCGGCTTGGCCTTCTTGTTTGCAGCTTCTGCGATCTTTGCCTCGCAATACCATCTTCTGGTATCGTCGATCCTTATGCACTCATGCTTTACCCTGTTGGCAAGCTCATAATTGAAATTGTATTTCTGGAATCCCCACATTACGACTGACGGGTGATTCATCGCTGCTTCAACATAATCTCTCATGTAAGCGACAGAAGACGTCGCAATGACATACATACCGTACTGGTCGCAGAGATTTAAGAAATCATCAGACAAAGGCATTCCGTCTGCGATGACGCCGTTAATGCCGGCACGCTTCATGAGGATGATGTCCTGACGCATGCGGTCCAAAGATACGGCAATACCGTTCTGCGGATCGAATTCATAGTACTTAACGAGATTGAGGTTAACTCTTCTGTCGTTGATATTAAGCTTATCCTGAACGATCTCAGTGGTCCTGAAGCCGAATCTCTTTTTCTTCGCGCAGATGACTTTTCCTTCCGAATCCATGACCTCGAAAACGATGTCGTACTGGACAGGAGTGCAGTCTGACCACTGTGCAACATCAAGCGCTACGAAATCAGTGCTTGCCCTTGTCTCCTTCAGCGCGTCGACAACGCCTACTACAGGCTCGCTCTGGCCCTTGATGTTAACGAACGGGAGCTTATAAGGATCGTACTCGGCCCTGGCCTCAAGAAGCGAGATACGGACGGAATAAGGAATCATGTAATTCGTGTGGTTCCTCATTCCGAAATCGACCTTGATCATGAAGTCGCCGTGAGGCACGCGGGATACGGATGAGCGCGTAGCTAAGGCATCCATTTTCGCGACTTCGGAGATATAAGCCGAAGGAACGTATTCGAGCTGGATGTGAAGATTCGATAATTCGAGCAATGAATCTTCAACGATCATTATCGGTCTGAATAATCCCGAGAATCCGAAGTTCATCATGTCGAGGATGATGTGGCCTTCGTCATCCCTGTCATAGCGGTTTACTATGATCGTGATCTGGTTAACGCCTGCTCTTACAAGGCCTGAGATAAGAAGTCTCTTTCTTGTGAAGACCGCATGAGAATTGCAGAGGAGCTTATCGTTTACAAACACCTTGAAGCTTCCGCAGATACCTGATGTCTCGAGATAAAGCGCCCTGTCAATGTCCTCAGGCTTAAATACCACGGTGGTTCTGTAGATGCCGACTTCGTCATCGTCATAACCTGTTGATTTCAGGATATACTTATCGCTTATCGATTCTTCTTTTCTGGCAACATCCTGCGCAAGTCTCTCAGGATAATCGTAGATGAGATTCTGAGGAAGTCCGAAGCCTTCTGTCTGCCATGTTGAAGGGCAGTTTACAAGCGCCCAGTCAGAATCGTCAAAAGAAGTATTCATTACGCCGAAAGGAACCTCAGACTGGCCGTTCGCAAGATAGAACTTCCATGTCTTAAGAGGCTTCATGTATGGTGATACGACTTTGCCGAACTCCGGCATTTCGCGCTCGCCAAAGATATAGTCAAAAGATGAATAAGGCAAAAAGCCGTCATTCGAATATGTGAATTCCAAGACAAAGTACCCCCTTCGATAATTGTCCGATAATAGCCTACTGTGATTGTATCATTTAAAAGAAAAGACTAAGTTTCAGGAGCGTTACAAAAACGAAGTAATTCTGTGGTAAAACTACGGCAATCAAAAAGGCGCTGCCGCTTTAACGGCTGCGCTCGGTTAAGAGTTTAAGGAGTAAGGTTTTTGAGGCCTTGGCCTGTTAGTACCCGATGGTTCAGCCTGTTAAGAATTGTTGCTTCAAATGTTGCTTCTTGAGTCCGCTTAGAAGGCAACAAATCCTTAACTGAGGATGAGGCGCACAGCCTGACTCCGGATCAACAAATCCGTATCAGTACTGGATACCGCCGACGTACCATTTGCCTTTTATCTTGACGAAATATACGTGCGCATCCGTCTTGATGACTTCAGGTTCCTTGGATCCGAAATACATCTGCATGTGCTGCTCGACATAGACTTCCATGTAAACGACATCGTCAGAGAATACCGTAATATCCTTGATCTCGCCGTTCTTGATCTCTACCTTGCCGTGCTTTGTATAAAGCTGCCTTGAAGAGTTTCTCTTAATGTAGCTGAGCTGCTTGCTTCCGCTCGGGAAATACTTATCAAGCGCGGTAGCTCCGGCATCCTGGGAGATATAGTTTGCAAAGGTCGATGCGAACTTGATCGCAAACTCCGAAAGCTCATCCTTGCCTTCAAAATCCTTAATGAATTCTACGGTATATGTATCGGTATTCTCATCGTAAACGCATTCGCATTCATGGCCAGTGTAGTCCTTAGCTGTTACGACGGGCTTGTCATAAAGACCTGTTACCTGATATGTCGCAGTGCCGGGGATCTCCGCATAAGGAGTTACATACTGGTTAAGCTCGGATTCGGCAACGTCGCCTGCCAGATGTGAATCATTAAGTTCCTTGCCGTTGACGAAGACCTTATATGTGGCAGGAGCCTTGACGGTAGCGACTTCGGTAGCAGCCGTATAGAACTCAAGCTTTCCTTCCTTCCATGCCTTAAAGCCGTATGGAAGCTCCTTGCTCTTATCCTCCGCAAGCAATATCTTTGCGACGACTAGGCCGTCAGAAGTCTTTACGTAGAATTCGGGATCGCTGTCAGTGGAGCTCTCAGCCTCAGCACATACAAATGACTTGTCGGCGATAAGATTCGTTACGTATTTCTTGACCGTTGTCTCGTCTTCGAAAACAGTGACTTCTGGCTTCTCTGCCATGTTGTTCCAGATGTACTCGACATCGTGATCGTTGAAATGCTTTGTTACTGCTTCTGCAGTATGGATAGGCAGTGATGCCTGATACTGTTCTTCGTACTTTGCCGCGAAGTCATTGAATCTGATGAGGAACCATGCAATAAAGCCTGTTACAACAACAAGCCAGCAAATAAGAAAAATGAGGAAGTAGTTTAACTTACTCTTCCCATTTTCCTTTGTGCTATTGCTTTCCTGTCTGTTTGCCGAGGACTTCATTTAACCCTCCGCAGGCTGTGCCGCGCCATTTCCGTCCTTCTGGGGGAGGATAATGAATGCAGTAGGCATCTGGCGTGAGACTCTGATGGATGAGCTGGAAACGAGTTCATCATCGTAAAGCCACATTGCCGAGGACATGCCGCCGTCGAGGTTTGCTGCGTTAACTGCGCCGTAGTCCTGCATGACCTTTATGAGGTCTGCCATTGTAGCGCCCATTGAAGATGTCTTTCTTCCTTCAATAACGAGAAGGAGGATTGCACCGTCTTCTCTCTGACCGATAGCAGTTCTGGGGTTAAGGCCGCCGCCTGCTCCGCTGTACTTGGCTGCTACGCCGTTTACGATAAGTGCAGGTCCGAATGAGACCGCATCTCTTACGCCGATATCAAGTGCATTCTGGGCTGTCATTCTGCCTACGACGAGTACATTCTCGTTTGTAAGGCCGTATACGTCATATGTGCCGTTCTTGCTGCCCATTCTGAGCTTGCCTTCAGAGATAACGATGCCTTCAGGCCAGCCGCCGATTCCCATGCCGTTCTTATCTTCGTACTGGCCGCCGTTGATTCCGCCGACACCGCCGTACTTGTCGATAAGCTGCTTAAGAGTCAGGCCTGCACCGTTATGGTTGTAGTTGTCGATAGTGGCTACCATGATCCTTGAAGGATCGTAGATTACGAGCATCTTACCGTGATACATCGGACCGGATACATCGTGGACTTCGATTCCGTCGCCGTCAGGATCGAGCTCGTTAACTGCTGCGGCATTAGCCTCAGACTTCTTCTGCTCTGCTGCCATCGCATTTACGAGAGTCGTATCGGTGATCTCGGAAAATTCCTGAGTCTTGTTGCTGTTTAAGATAGCATCGATCTCTTCATCTGTAAGGATCATTCTGGCAAGAACGCCGCCTGCAGAAGATTCCATTACGGAAGGAACGAACTGGTTTCTCAAATGAGGGGAAGGTCCCTTCATGATGATGCCGAGGAATGTATAGAAGCCTGCCAGTACGAGGACCAGCGTAAGAACTGCCGTTCCCATCACTCTTGCAGCATACTTGCCCGTAATCCTGAGGACCTTCTTTGCGATAGCCGAGTTTCTCGCTTTTCGCTGCTGCTCTTCAATAGCGAGCTGCTCTCTCTGGGCGATCTTTCTTGCGGCCTGTTCTCTTCCTGCTCTTGCAATTGCAGGCTCAACTCTCTTAACGGGACGCTGCTCAGGTCTGAAGCTGCTCGGAGCAGAAACTCTTCTGCCGGGGTTCTTAACGATCTCGATCTTCGAATCGTCAGGTACTTCTCTATATGTGCGGGGTCTTGATTCAACATAATCGGTACCGGAGAAAGCACTTTCTCTTGCGCCTCCTGCCAGGACCTTTGGTCTTGCCGTGATCTCGATCTTGCGCTGCTCGGATATCTCGACCATGCGGTCAACCAGACCCATGGCCTCTTCCCTGGACATGCCCTTCATACGGGCCATAAGAGCCTCTCTTTTCGAAGGCTCCAGACCGGCTACTATCTTGCGAAATTTAGTAAGATTGTCAGTCTCCATAAATACCTCAAATTCATGCAAAATCGCATTTCTTTTTGACTAGATATTTTGGAGTATAGCATAAGCTTTTATTATAAAAGCCGCGCGAAAACGTAATGTCAAGAAACTGTAATATGCCTTATATTACAAGCTTTGTAACATTGTTATGCAAAATCTGGAGTTAACGTGAGACACCGACTATCTTCGGCACGAATCCGATCACAAAATGGATCAGGATGCTTCCCCAGACAGACTTGTTTTTCTCATAAAGATAACCTGTCAGGGCACAGAGGATCGCCGCACCGAACATCATGGGAAGCTCATATCCCATGTGGATGACGAAGAAGAACAGAGCGGTCATCCAGACCGTGAAATGCTTATTGTACTTTTTGCAGGAAGCGGTAATGTTGTCCTCAACGACACCCTTAACGAAGATCTCCTGCAATACGGCACTGATGGGATAGAACCAGCGCATGTATGTGCCGAGATAAAGTCCGAACCAGGGCTTTTCGGCATAACCGGGAACAACGACATTCTGGACCATTCGTACTGCAATGAGGCCGATAACGAGGACCACGCTGATGATGCCGCTTATTATAAGGTCATTCTTGACTCTCTCCTTACCGGGATTTAAGCACTCGAAATGGATCTTAAACTTTGTAAAGACGGCAAATATGAAAGTAAGCAGGAGAAGATATCCTTCCATCATTCTGGTAAGGATATAAGCATTGTCTTCTACGAGAGGCGCTCCTACCACATAAGGAAAGATCTTAATCGCAACGACCTGACAAGCAACTGCTACCAGTAAGAATAGCAGTGTGGATAATGCAGGGGTCAGTCTTTTCCTGATCGTCATAATATTCTCCCTATATGCAAAAACTCTTTCTTTTGCAAAGATATCTGGCAAAAGAAAGAGCTTCTAACGCTTTTTGGTGCTCAGAGACAGAATCGAACTGCCGACACGGGGATTTTCAGTCCCCTGCTCTACCGACTGAGCTATCTGAGCAAGAGTTAGGCCGAACACTCTATAAAGTGTTCGGCCTAAAGTTAATGGCGACGCAGAAGGGGCTCGAACCCTCGACCTCCAGCGTGACAGGCTGGCATTCTAACCAGGCTGAACTACTGCGCCGTACCATTGGTGGAAACTACAGGGCTCGAACCTGTGACCCTCTGCTTGTAAGGCAGATGCTCTCCCAGCTGAGCTAAGCTTCCGTTAGCCACACCTTTATTCAAAGCGCGAATGAATTATAAACCGAATACCGAAGATATGTCAACAACTATTTTCAGGAAATATCAAAACTATTGAGAATAAAGGCTCAAAGCCTTATAAAACGGGCATTTGCGGAATATAAAAAAGGCGCATCCCTGTTTAAGATACGCCTTTACGGCTGATTATGCACGCTTCTTGGCATCAGTAACCAGCAATATTACCGCCAAAACTATGACCGGAAGGCATCCTATTAGTCCGAAGCAGTTAGGACCCAAAACCGACAGATGCTGATTTCCGTTCTTTAACATGAACATCAGAGGAACGGCAGATGCGTTCATGGACGCATGAATGAGCGAAGGGATCCAGATGCAGCCTGTCTTCTCATAGAAATGATCGATGAGGATCCCGAAAGCGCAAAGCGTTATGCAGATCATGACAGGCCCCAGGAACGGCTTTCCAAAATATTCTCCCTCATAGAAATAATTGCCGAGTATTACCAAAGGCCAGTGCCATACGCCCCAGAGAACGCCTCCGATAAGCTTTCCTCCTACAGGGCCGAACTTCTCTTTAAGGAAAGGATACATGACGCCTCTCCACCCTGCCTCTTCGCCAAGGCTTGGCAGGATCTGTGATATGGGAAGGAAAGTCAGAGACATTACCGTCACAGTTATCAGAACAGGAACGGGATCTGCTCCTGCACTTGCGAACGCATCTCTTGCCTCAGCGGGCAGCATCGCCAGATAAGCGTCCAGAGACACTCCAAACGCGTCTTTGTTGAAAATGAAGAATATCCCTGCTCCGATCCAGCTTAAGATCTGAGGGCCGATCAGAGCGCCTAAAAAGTACTTGAAAGAGAACTTAGGCTTCCAGCCAAGCGCCTTGAAAGGCAGCCTTGCTATGAGAACGGCGATCAAGGGGATGAAGATTGATATAAATCTGAAGAGCAAAAGGCAAAGGATAGTATTTCCGCCCTTATATGCCAGACCTGCGATCGTTAAAGGTATGTATGCCGCCAAAAATGCGGCCGCCATAAATACACCAAACTTTTTGTTGGTTATCTCATTAGGGTTTATCATGTTGTTCTCCTTTGGAATCAGGCGTCAGACTTGCCGAGTTTGGACTGCTTCCACTCTGCAAACTTCTTGAAATTCCTTCCGGTAATGATAATTCCTAAGATCAATGCACCGAACATTACTCCGAGCAGAATGCCCTCTGCAAAGGAATAAAGAACTGATTCCGTCTCCGGTCCGAAGCACACTCCCAAAATATAAAGCGCGCCGCATACTGTCGCGCAGATGAAGAGTATCTGCATCCTCTTCATAACCTTATTCATGTGATCGTCAGTATAATCTGCTGCCTTTAGCATGGTTTCCTTAAGATCCTTATCCATAGTCTCGCTTTTCCTTTCGCCATCGAAGATTTCTCTCAGATCGACGTCATAAAGGTCAGCAAGCTCGACAAGAATGGAGAGATCCGGAAGATTGCTTCCCGTCTCCCACCTTGAGACAGTTCTTCTGGAGACATTCATCTTATCTGCCAGTTCTTCCTGGGTAAGATTTTTCTCCTTGCGAAGTGTCTTAAGGAATTCTCCGATCTTCTGCTGGTCCATTTCGTACGCCTCCTTGAGTGATGGCCTGAGTCTATGGCAAAACTTGCCCGGGAAACAGGACACAAAACGGGCAAACGCCCTGTTCAGGCTAATGAGACATCATTTGTCCCATTCTTATTTTCTTGAATAATAGAGGTATATATACGCTTCGCTCTCACTCTCGAGCGAGATGATATACACGATATTTTCCGTAGAATCCGCCTTCAGAGGCGATCCGAGAGCCCAAATGAACGAATCCTGCATTGGATTCGGCTTAAGGCTTACGTTTGTCAGGACTTCTGATTCATACTGCTTATACTGCTCGTAATCGAACATCTGACCCTTTCCGCCGTACACGGTGGCCAGAGTAATGATATACCCTTCGGCATCTCCGTCTTTTATCTTTAGCTTTGCTTCATAAGCTGCGCGAGCGAATAAGAATCCGACCTTATTCATCTTAACGACTTCAATGTTATCGTCCACTGCGAAATCATAAAGATTGGTTCTCTCGAGCAGGGCACTGTTCCTGTCGTAAACGAATCCGACGATCAGAACGATCACCAAAATGACTGTAACAACTACCAGAATAACGTCTTTCTTACCCTTCATAATTAGTCCACTCCATATAGCTTCTTGCCGTTATCATAGGTTATTTGCGCAGCTTCATCAATAGTAACGCCCTTGATCTCTGCTATCTTCGCGCATACATATGCCACATGGCACGGCTCATTAATAAGTCCCCTGTTGGGCTCAGGCGTCAGATAAGGGCTGTCCGTCTCTATAACGATCCTGTCCCAGGGCGTATTAAGAGCCACTTCAGGCGTTTTCTTATTGTTCTTGAAAGTAACGGGACCGTCAAAACCGATGTAAAAGCCCATCTTAACGAGCTCCTGAGAGGCTTCTAACGAGCACGAGCAGCAATGACACACACCTGGAAGGCTTCTCATCCTCCCAGCTTTGTAAAAGCGCCTCAGGATGTCCAGGCAGTCACCTGTCGCATCCCTCTCATGAAGGATGACCGGCACGTCATACTCATATGCGAGCTCTAACTGCTTCTCGAAAACGTCCCTCTGCACGCTCCTCTCAGACAGATCATAGTAATAATCTAGGCCTATCTCGCCTAATGCCGTTACCTTTTGCGTCCTGCGGGCCTCCAGAACGCTTCTTAAGTATTTCTCGGTGTCTTCTGTGTAAGTTTTCGCCTCGTGCGGATGAACGCCCACCGAGGCGTAAAGACTGACTTCAGCAAAGCCGTCATACTTATTTGCCATATCAAGAGCGATACGGCTGGTCTCCTCCGAGTCAGCAGGAATAAGCACGCTCGTAACGCCGGAAGCCCTGCACCTTTGCAGGATGTCTTCCGTTGTCACGTTATTTGCGTCAAATTTTCTGTCGTAGATATGCGCGTGAGTATCAAAGAACTTGGCACTGCCGCTGTAGTAAACAGGATCTCTCACGGCTTGTTACGAGATATCAGAACCCGGCAGTACAGTGTCATCGAACTCGACTACACGGTAACCGTCACCGTACTTAACGGACAAGATCATGCCGTTGCTCTCATAGCCCATCATCTTTCTGGGCTCCAAGTTAACGATCATCGCAAGTGTCTTGCCGATAAGATCTTCCGGCTTATAGTACTTGGCAATTCCGGAGAGGACCTGTCTCTCGCCGAATCCGTCATCGACCTTGAACTTCAAGAGCTTGTCGGACTTGGGCACCTTCTCGCACTCAAGGACCTTAACTGCTCTCAGATCCAAAGCAGCGAAGTTGTCGAACTTCGTAAGGGGCTTTAATGGCTCTAAGTCCTTACCCTTCTCCTCTTCTGCCGGGAACATCTTGTTGAGTTCCTCGATCTCCTTGTCGATGTCGATTCTCGGGAATAGGACTTCTCCCTTCTTGACTGTTACGTCAGCAGCAAGAGCATGTCTTACCTTGGTGGAATCCCATGTGGTATTGGACTCGTCAGCACCGATCTGCTCAAAGATCTTAGGTGATGTATGAGGCATTACGGGCTCTAAGAGGATAGCAACACGTCTGATTGCGTCGAGCAGGTTGTAAAGGACTGCTGCAAGTCTCGGCTTGGCTGTCTCATCCTTTGCGAGCTTCCAGGGCTCATTCTCGTCGATATACTTGTTAGCTCTTGCGATTACGCTGAAGATCTTTGCAAGGCCTTCGGAGAAACGCATTGTCTCAAATGTATCGGATACAAAATCCGGGAGTGCATCCAACTGCTCGAGCAGATCGTTGTCGGCATCCGTGAATTCCTTTTTTGCAGGAAGTGTGCCGTCGAAATACTTGATAGCCATTGCAACCGTTCTCGAAACAAGGTTGCCCAGGTCGTTTGCGAGGTCAGAGTTGATCCTTGCAAACATCTGCTCATTCGAATAAGGACAGTCAGAACCGAATACCATCTCTCTTAAGAGGTGATATCTCAAAGCGTCAACTCCGTATCTCTCGCAGAGTACGAAAGGATCGATAACGTTGCCCTTCGACTTACTCATCTTGCCGCCGTCAAATGTGATCCAGCCGTGGCCGTAAACCTTCTTAGGAAGGGGCTCACCCAATGCCATGAGGAATGCAGGCCAAATGAGCGAATGGAATCTTACGATCTCCTTCGCCATTACGTGCGCATCAGCGGGCCAGTACTTCTCATAATCGTTGTAAGTATCGTTCATGAAGCCCAGGAGCGAGATATAGTTCGTAAGAGCGTCCATCCATACATAGATGTAGTGTCCTTCGTCGATCGTAACCGGGATGCCCCACTTAACGCTTGTTCTGGATACGCAGAGATCCTGCAGACCGGGCTCGATGAAGTTGTTGATCATCTCGTTAACTCTGGACTTAGGCTCAAGGAAATTCTTCTCAGGGTCTAAAAGGAGCTCTTTAAGCCTCGGACCAAACTCTGAAAGCTTGAAGAAATAAGCCTCCTCGGAAGCCTCTGTTACTTCTCTGCCGCAGTCAGGGCACTTGCCGTCAACGAGCTGGCTCTCTGTCCAGAAAGACTCACAGGGTGTGCAGTACTTGCCTGTGTAAGCACCCTTGTAGATATAACCGTCATTGTAGAGCTTCTCGAACATGTTCTGAACGGTCTTGATATGGTAATCGTCAGTGGTTCTGACGAATCTGTCGTACTTAATGCCAAGTGTAGCCCAGAGCTTCTTAAAGTTTGCGACGATATCGTCAACATAGGCCTTAGGCGTAACGCCCATTTCCTGTGCCTTCTTCTCGATCTTCTGGCCGTGCTCATCTGTACCTGTGGAGAACATTACATCATAGCCCTGCATTCGCTTCATCCTGGCGATTGCGTCGCAAGCAAGCGTCGAATAGCAATGTCCGATATGCGGATTGCCCGACGGATAATAGATCGGTGTCGTGATGTAGAATGTCTTCTTTTCTGCCATGATGTTCCTCCTCGCGCGTATATATTATTAGTCTGCGCGTAATTAAAAGATTATAGTTATTTATCCGATTGTTTTCAAGACGGAGCCGCCCGCTCCATAAATCCGGCCGTTCCTCCCAGCTTCCTCCAGATTAATCAGTCTTCCTTCCAACCTCCAAGCCGTTCGTTCTGTCAGCCTCCCGCTGCCCTGCTGCCTCCCGCTGCCATGCTGCCTCCCCGCAGAGTCCGCCGGCTTTAATGCCCAAAACATATAGTTCAGTGCAGATTCTTTGCCGGCTTTTCAGAGATTTTTTACCGGGGTTTTGTTGGTTTTTGTCGGCAATCTCACGCCTTTGCAGGCTTTTGTATGAAAACCTGTAAGAATTCCTTTGGGGCTTTCAGAGGTTTTGTCGGCAGCAGCAGAAACACCCGCTCCCGACAAAACATAACAAATCTCTAAAGAGTTTCCGGCAAATTATCCCTGAAAAACCGACAAAACAGGACCTGAGCCGACAACAACCTGCAGAAAGCATCAAAAAGAGCCCTGAAAAACCGACAAGCAGCCGACATCAAATTATAGTTTCCTGATAGTACCTGCAACCGCTCAAAATCTCAGAAAATCGAATCTCCGCATCTTAAGCACAAAAAAGCACCTGCGAGCACGCGGTCAAGGCTGCCTTAAGGCAAGGCGGAGCCGGTGCCTTGACGGCAAAGTGCGGAGCAGGTGCTATTAAATTTTTCAGGATTCGCTCGCTATCTTATAGGCTTCCTTCTTGTTCATGCCCGTATATTCAGACACAACAGAAGAAATATCCTTTGAAGACATGCCCTTTTCTTTAAGCAGAGCAATAAGCTTGGTTCCATCGCCTGCAGCGGCCATCGTCTGCTGCTCCATAGGCTCTAAACAAATGCAGAATTCGCCGCGCGGCTCGTTACTCTTATAGTATTCGACCGATTCAGCAACCGTCATGCGCAGTACTTCTTCGTACTTTTTTGTAAGTTCGCGGCACAGAGCGATCTTGTTACTGCCGAATCCGGCCCCGGCAAGCTCATCAAGAAGCTTCTTCAGGCGGTGAGGCGCTTCATAAAGAACGATGGTCTCACCGATCAGGGTCAGGGCCTTTAATCTCTCGCGTCTTTTTGATCCCTCCGAAGGAAGGAATCCTTCAAAATGGAAATATCTGGTATCAAGTCCTGAAATGCTCAAAGCAGCTGTAACTGCAGAAGGTCCGGGTATGACAGAGATCTCTATACCATTCTCGGCAGCGAGCAACGCCAGATCAGCACCCGGATCGCTTATGGCGGGCATACCGGCATCGGATACTTCAGCGACATTCAATCCCTGCTTCAGAAGATCGATTATCCCGTTGCCGCTCGCGGCCTTGTTGTGCTCATGGTAAGCGATAAGGCGCTTACCCGTTATGCCGAGCTGGGATAAAAGAATGCCCGTTACTCTCGTATCCTCACAGGCTATAACATCAACGCTCTTAAGCACTTCGCATGCTCTGGGCGACATATCATCAAGGTTTCCTATTGGTGTGCCTACTAGATAAAGCAATCCGTATGTTCCTCCTCGTATATGCGTACAGCTCTCTTTGTGAGGGCCGATGATCCTTCTTCGTTTATAAACAAAGGCGGGAGAGCCTTAAACTCAGCGTTCGGCGCGCCCTTCTTTCCTGCGATCAAAGCCAGAAAAGCAGGCTTTGAAGCATTTGCATGAACAGTAAGAAGTCTAACAGGTGTGATCTTATATTTCGAGTATAAAGCAAAACATTCGGGCACGCGCTCGGGATTGATGCACATTACGGCAAATCCGCCGCTGGTCCTGGTACGCAAAGACTGAACGCGCACAAAGTCCTCGAGCACACCGCAGTCTGCAAAGCGGGCCGACTTCTCGTGCTCAGGCTTGACAGATGAATCAGTTACCGAACCTTTGGTTCCGTCGTAAAACGGCGGGTTCATGAAGACCACGTCGTAGGCCTTTTCCTTTACCGAGGCAGGAAGATCGCGCAGGTCGCAATTATAAGCAGTTATACGGTCTGACAAGTTATTGAGTTTTATGTTCTCACAGAAGACTTTGTAAGCAAGCTCAACAAGCTCAACGCCGTCTATATGCGCATTCTTACAGCGCGCCGAAGTAAGCAAGGAAACTCCGCCCGTGCCGCTTCCCAGTTCTAACATCTCGCTGGGTTTTCCAAGTCGCGCAAAGGAAGCAGCAAACCATGCCAAAAGCACACTTGCAGTATCAAGCTTATAGCAGTCTTTGTGTTGCAGCAGCATAAGCCCGTCGCGTCCAAGAGATTCGGGCTCGACATCACAGCCTTCGATATTAATTACTAAAGAATCAGACAACTGTTCTTACCGCCGTTCATTAAGAATCACAAGATATTATACAATTATTTGCAGAATACGCTGTCACTTCTCATGCCGATCAATTCGTTCTTCAATGTTTCAAATCTTCTATATATCTTTTCTTCGCTGAGCTTAAGCGTTCTGAGATCATAGTCGGTCTGTCTTTTCGCATTTTCAATATTGGTTTTCACATATTGATATGAATACGAATATGCTTTCCTGACAGCCTCATGCTCATCCATTTGGACTGTGAGCTTGTTTTGTTTGTTCTTGTTGATCATGAGCGTGGAAAGGATGTTGATCAGTTCTTTCATCTTAAAGAAGAATTCCCGGTCGGATTCGCTGACACGCTCCTGCGCATCTTTTGTCAGGCTCTCGAGCTTTCTGATCAGATCGATCGTGACATTTCGCGTATAATCGATATCGCTTATCTTCGTCCAGCGGCCGCAGCAAAGGATCCTTCCGAGGCAGGCATCAAAATCAGACGGCGTCTGCATCAGGACGTGAGAAAGGCGGCTGTCAGCTTCCGCAAAATAACCGGCATTTAACGTACTTAAGGCTTTCTCGAGCGAAAGCCCGAAGAACAGAGAGACTCCGTACGCCACGCCGCAGTGATCACACCTGTAGACGCGCCCGGACTTATCAAGAAACAGTTCGGCTCCGCACTTGTCGCAGACAATCTTCTTTCCGGGATCAACGGAATGAACCAAGTCTTCGTCTTCAGCCTTCACAGGCTCCGCAGCAGGTCCGGACGGTTCTTTCCGTTCGGGATAAGAATGAGTTAATTGCGAATAGATCTTTTTGTAGTTCTCCATTTCGCGCTCTGCTTCCCTTGAAGCATTTCTTTTTGCGTTTCTTCCCACTTCATCCACCATGCGTATCGGAGTTACAAGGTCACCGACAGCCTTGTTCCATAAGATCAGACGGGACACCACAAACACTAAACCTACGAGCATAAAAGCAGCTATAACTTTTAGAAGATCGTTATCGGACAATATTCCTATTATGCCCGAAAACACTCCGCCGATAAGCAAAATTGCCGCTAAGATTCCGAAAAATGTATTGTGACTGTCTATTTGATCATTTGATACCTTAACAACTTGTGCTGACGCCTCGAATCTCTTTCCCGTCGTTCCCGAATCGATCTCACGTTCAACATTTTTGACCTTCTTGATCTCATCCGCTTTACCGGCAAGTTCCGAAAGAAGCTCAAAGAACCGCGCTTCGGAAACAGTGCTGTTATTCATTGCTCTGCCGGCAGCTTCTCTGACTTTATCAAGATCAGCCTTCTGCAAGTTGTCAGGATCTTCCATCCCGTCAACAGATGCAACACCTGCCTCACAAAGCACAATGCCCAAAAGAGCATCGAAGTTATGAGGGTCATCGGCAAGGATCAGCTGATACTTTTCTTTGGCAAGTTCATATGCTTTTTGTTCGAGGCCTGCTTTTGCCTGTGAGAAAAGCTCATCGCTGTGGAAAGCACCGCTGTTGAACTTGCTTCCGCAGAACGGGCAATCGAAGAATTCCCGGTCGGAATCAAAGTTCAGAACTGCGCCGCACTTGGAACATGTATAGCTTTTAACCACCGACATTACACTATCCTCCTTTGCTATTTGCAAAGAACACTGTCATCATGTGATTCCACAATCGAATTGCGCAATTCCCTGAACTCATCTTCGATCTTCTTGTTCTCAATACGGTACGGATATGACTTTTTTAAGATGTCAGATCTTTCTTCTGCGCGTCTTTTCTTGTATTTAGGTTCATCATAAGCATAAGAATATACTTCGGCTTTTGCATCAAAATCAGAAAGCTCAGTGTTGATCTCATCTAACTTGTTATTGTTCTCGTTATAAATTCCAAAGAGCGAAATGAGCTTTTCGACATTCTCGAAATACGGGCGGTCTTCAGCAGACGAATGCTGCAAAGCCTCACCGATCATTTTCTTGACGTCTTCTTCTCTTGTAGAACTTACGTCATCGGTAAGATCGATATCGCTGATCTTAGTCCACTTGCCTGCGCAAAGGATGCGTCCCAAGAGAGCTTCGAAATCCGAAGGATGGATCATGAGAATGTTCCCGTATCTCTGTTCTGCATCGCCGAAGTGCCCGGTATTCATTGAATTGAGGGCCTTTTCCATAGGAAGACCAAAGAACAATGAGACGCCGTAAGCCACGCCGCAGTGATTGCACTGGTAAACTCTCTTATCCTTATCCAGAATGAGTCTTGCGGCGCACTTTGAACAGATGATCGTCTCTTCAGGATCGATGACGGTTTCAGAGCTCTTATTCAGGTTAGCTGCTTCATTTAATTCGCGCTGTTTAGTTTTCGCTCTCATTGACGAAGGATACATTGTATTAAGCTCACGGCAGGCTTTCTTATAATCCGAATCACTCATTGTGATCGACGTGTTATATGATCTTGCGATGAATTTAGCAGGCGTATAGGATTCTTCGATCTTCTTCATGTTAGCCGCATGCATGAACGCCCAGATGACAAAAACGGCACACAGGGTACAGAAAAAGATCCTTACGTAAATCAAATCCGTCACAACAAAAGCAAGAGGAATCATAAGCAAGGAAAGCCCGCCGAAAACAACATGGATGATCCAGACACTGTCTTTTTGCTTTTGCGCCTGTTCTTCCTTGAAAGCATCGACCATCTTACGGTTGATCGTATAGCTGGTGTCTCCGGTTGAGAGCTCCTTGCTCGCCTTCTCGAGCTTGGTCAGTTTCTCATGAAGACCAACTATCTCCAACATCTTGCCGAAGAACTTTGCGCCGTCCCTGGGAGCCTGCTTTTGGGCATTGAAAAGAAGCTTCCTTGTCTGCTTAATGTCTCTTCCTTCAAACACTTTGCGGTCAAGCAGATCATCGATAGATTTAATGTGGAGCTCACAAAGAACTGCTCCAAGAAGAGCTTCGAAATTTTCCGGATCATTTTCCAATACGGATTTGAACTTCTCTTTTGCGGCATCGAAAGACTTTTTCTTTAGACTCTCCTTAGCCTGTTCCAGGATCTCATCGCCGTGAAAATCGACTACATTGAATTTGTTGCCGCAGAAAGGGCAGTCGAAAAACTCCTGATCGGAATCGAACATCAGGACGCCTGCGCATTTTGAACATGTATAACTCTTTAATACAGCCATTTTTCTCCCTCTCCCTTTAATCAAACACTTTATTTTACGAGTACGCTGTCGGTCTTCATTGTTACGATTTTCCTCTTAAGCGCATGGAAATCATGAGTCAGATACCTGTTTTCTTTCTCGAAACGTTCTATATCATCGTATCTGCTTCTCTTTTGCAAATGATTGCCGAAAGAAGCGGTTTCTGCCATGGAATAAACGCGCGCCTCTGATTCAAGCCTCTCGACTTCTTTGTTCAGTTCATCAAGTTTGCCCCTGTTAAAGCTTATCTTGCCGAGCATTTCTGTCAGTTTTTCCAATTCCTCGAAAAAAGCCCTGTCAGCTTCTAAAGCACGTTCCTTTGCAGCGCTAAAAAGTTCGTTGAGCCTGCTTAGATCCTCTTTGCTTAAATCGTCAGTTGCGCTGATATTACTTACCTTGGACCATCTGCCTACGCAAAGGATCTGTCCGAGAAAAGCTTCAAAGCTTTCCGGCTCTACCATGAGGATATTCTCAAATCTTTTTTCTGCCTCGCTGTAGCGGCCGGTATTCATGGAATTTAAGGCTTTTTCCATGGGCATTCCGAAGAACAGTGAGATTCCATAGGCCACGCCGCAGTGATCACACTGGTAGACTCTCTTTTTCTTATCGAGAATGAGCTGTGCAGCGCACTTGGAACAGATGACGGTCTCCTGATGATCCGGATCAATCTCGTTGAACGTTTCTTTAGCCTCCGAAGGATCTTTCTCAACCGGAATTCTTGCTGTTGCAGTGCTGCTGAGCTCCAGGATCTTTTTATACTCCGTGGCGTACATTTTGATTAAGCGGTTGAACTGGCTGTCCATCTGAGTCTTCATTTGCCTGGAATTACGCGTCGGATTAGCCTGAAGAACAGACTCTTTATGGGATGATTCTGCAACCATGGCAGCAACAACTGATATTCCCAGGATCAAGATACCTAAGCCGTTCCATTCTTCGGCAAAAACAAATATCAGCGTGCCTATTATGACGCCTATTACAACAAAAACGTATCCGGCGTGAAAATCTTCATTTGCTGCTTCTATCCTTCTGGCCCTTGCTCTGGCTAAACCCTCATCTACTTTCGCTCTTGTTTGGTCAGAAGTCAGGGCTTTGCTTCTGCCCTGATACGATTTCAATTTGGTACTGAGTTCTTGCAGGATCAGGATCTTATTAAAAAGTTCCGCATCATCGGGAGAATATTTATTCACCCTCGCAATAAGATTTTTCAAAGCGGCATCGTCAACAGAATCAAATATGCGCGGAGAAACTAAATCTTCCAATTTTACTGTTTTCAGTTCACATAAGACCAGACCCTTAAGAGCCTCAAAATCAGTGGGATCTTTGTCCAATACGGAACTGAACTTTTCCCTTGCAGAAGAAAAAGCTTTCTGCTTAAGGCTCTCTTCTGCCTGGGCCATTATCTCGTCTTCGTGGAAATCAACGATGTCGAATTTATTGCCGCAGAAAGGACAATCGAAAAACTCCTGATCGGAATCGAAATTCAGGATGCCGCCGCACTTGGAACACGTATAACTCTTAAGTACTGCCATTTAGATCTACCCTAATCCCTTAAACCTGGAATCCATACCGGCAAAACCAAGCCCACCAACTTAATTATACAGATTTTTCAGATTTGTGGAGACATTTTCGAAAAGGGCAAGATCTTGGTTATTCCTATTTCTTCAGTCTGTTTAATGCTTCCTGCATCTTCTTGTTCTCAGCCTTCTCCTCAAGGTGCATGAGCCATGCGCTGACTCCGGTGCAGACTGCAAAAGAGATAAAGAACCCTATCCAGGCAGCAGCATTATCGATCGGGAACCACCCGAAGATGATAACGAATGCGGTGATGGCGATCATGATGGTCACAAAGAATAAGATGTTGCGGACAATCAATGCAAGATTTTTAATAAGGATATCCGTGAGGAATATATTCTGCGCCACCGTGATTATCAATGCCATGAGCAGAAGCTGGAGCAATGTTGCAGATAAAAGTCCCTGTGAGCCGAGCGTGAAAAGCGTGGAGATGCTTTTCGCTTCATCACCTACGATCAGATTAAATATGACAAATATCAGGACCATTACTCCGAAGATAGTAAATAACTGCCTTATATAATCGAAAATATTTTTCTTCTCTTCCATTATCTTAACCCCAGCTTTCTTCTGAGTTCATCTGAATACATGCGCGATACGACGATCTGTTCGCCATTCTGCAGCGTGATCCTGATCTTGCGGTTAACGTCAGTCTTTAAGCTCTTGATCTTACGAAGGTTCACGATGCTCTGCTTGCTGATCCTTAAGAAATCACGCTCAACGAGTTCCTGCTCAAGCTCATAGAGCTTAAGCTCAGACTCATAGGTTTCTGTGTTTGTGTATACGAAAGTCTTACGGTCGACGGCTTCGACATAAAGTATCTTATCCGTATCGAGCAAGACCGTTTCATTGTCGCGGCGGACAGCGATCTGCATGTCGATCATGCGCATCATTGCGACCATCCGCTCGATGTCGTTGTTCAGATGCGGCGCTCTGATTATGACTTCTATATCGTCATATTTGCCGTCAATGTCCAGATTGATCTTCATCACTCAAGTCCTTTTCTTTTAAAGGCAACGAAGAAGAGACAGACCGCAATAAGCGCGTTTACCGCTATGACTAATACCGTCTCGGCCTTCATGCCGTCAAAGCTCATTTGGTTAAGCAGGACGCGCAGCTGCTGCGTGTAGAATATCCTGGCTATTTTCTCTATTTTATCATTGAAGAGCGCGAGCATGGGCGCGAAAGAGAACACCAGCATGACAGGCATGAAAAGTGATGTCGCGACCATCTGGTTTGACGAGAAAACGCCGACGCACGCACCTGCAGCGATGGAGATAATGAATCCGACAGCCATTATGCCAAGGAAGAACGGAATGTTCTCAGCAGGAAGTCCTGTCGACATCAATCCTGCGCCCGCCATGCAGAGCGCCCAGACATATGATCCCACGCCTAAGAGGTATTCCCATGGCTTTACGTTTGCCATCATGAGGACTCTTAATGTATTCTTCTCCTTTTCTTCAGCGATTATCGATGCAGCCGAAGTAAGAGGCGCCATTCCCATGTACATGACGGCGAAAAGCTTGGTGAAGAAATATTCCGGCATGTCCGGAATGCTGATCGCGTTCTCCATAACGAGCGTCATTAAAGGAAACATAATGAACTGGATAAGCACCGTCTTATTCTTCAGCGTATCCATCAGTTCCTTCTTAAAAACTATCCCAACATTACGCATACTTTGCCTCCTCGTCACTTTCTATCTTTCTTCCGGTAAGTTCGATGAATACAGTCTCTAATGTCGGCTCGGACGAATGGATCGTCTCGACTTTCCCCTGTTCCATAAGAGTGCTTATGATCTTTGCTGAATCCATGCCGTGGATAACCTCGATATCTTCTCCTGATGACAGATGCAGATTGATCGTCTTCTGATGGTTATATCTTCTGCAGATCTCTTCAGGAGCGCCGCGCTCTATGATCTTTCCCTCATTAAGAAGCGCGACCTCATCGCATAGAGAAGCCGCCTCTTCCATATTGTGAGTCGTAAGGAAGATCGTGCAACCCATGTCTCTCTGGTCCGTGATGAGCTTATGGATGTATTTCATTGTCATCGGATCAAGTCCGCTCGTAGGTTCGTCGAGAAATAAGATCTTCGGAGATATCATGAGGACCCTCGCGAGCTGGAGTCTTGCGCGCATTCCCTTGGATAATTTCATCGCAGGCTTTCTTCTGCTTTCAGACAAGCCGACCTTAGCCAGCGTCTCACCTATCTTCGAATGGTCAACGCCGTAGATATCAGCAAATATCTTAAGATTGTCAGCGCACGAGAACCTCTCGTAGATGCCGTGATTATCCATCATGATGCCGATCTGCTTTTTGTCGTCACCGTTAAGTTCCTTTACGTTCTTTCCGAACACTCTGACTTCGCCATCGTCAAAACCCATCTGTCCAGTGATTATCTTGATAAGCGTAGTCTTGCCCGCGCCTGAAGGACCCAAAAGCCCGAATATCCTGCCGGCCTTTATATCAAGATCTATCCCCGAGAGGACCTGCTTGCCGGCAAAGCTTTTCGTAATGCCTGATGCCTTTATCATGTCTATAGCTCCTTTAGTCTTTGTTGGCACAAAACTAACAAAGCCTGAAGGAACGTTCAATGGCTAAGAACGTAAGTTGCCATTACGGGAACATGAGTTGCAAAAACTCAGTGTTATTTCAGAAGTTCAATGTTCTTCTTTACGTGCGGCAGACCGGCCAGAACGCCTGCGGTCCCCGCTATGACAAGAAGCACAGATACCGCGGCAATGGTTATAACCGCGTTGGAAGATAACAGATAGATACCATAAGAGATACCGCCGACAATAAGCGCGAATACCATCTCTGCGGCAAGATTGAAGAAGCAGTTAAGATTCCCTCTAAGAGCGCTCAGTTCATCAGACCATACCGTATAAGGCGAGATCGAATCCATCAGCGTTCCTATTATCGTCGCGATCAGAACACATAAGAAAGTAATCAGTATATAGAGCGGCAGCATGTATGCTATACCGAACCGCAGCGTGATCACGGCTACAGATAAAACTTCCGGAATGAACGTAAACAGCACCGCTATGATGATCTTCGCTCTGATCTGCTTTTCGAGTGGTGCCGGAAGGTATTTAAGCATGTCGAGATGCACGCCTTCCCTGGTAAATGAAGTCGATGCGATCGAGTTAAGGCCGGACGCAATAAAGGCCATTGCAATTATCACCGCAAAGAGGATCACGTGGCTTAACGGATCGCCGTTTTTAAGCTTATAAGCGAATACCTTGAAGAACTCGAATTTGGGCGCTTCCGCAATGAATATCACCGCAGCGATCGGCCACAGGAGATTAGCGTAAACGCAGTTCATCCTGTATGTCATCGTCCTCGTTAAGACCTTGAATTCTTTGATCACCAGGGATGCGAGAACCTTGTGACCGCCTTTTACGGAAACAGTCTTGCGCGATGCCTTCTTATTGCCGATGACGGCAGCCGCGAAAAGTCCTTTTCGATATGTCAGATGAGCCACGAGAACGGATAAGGCATAAAGCGCTGCGACAATGAGCACTGAGCAGATCAGCGGCAGAACATTATGCGTCGTCAAAGCCAGCGTCGTAAGGTAATTTGTCGGGAACAGAAAATTGCAGATATTGGTGAAATCGTTATTGCTCAGCACCATCGTATCAATGTAATCCATGACGCTTATCCTGCCGTAACCTCTGAAGGATAACAGGAACATCAGAGCAAAGATCACGAACATGACAAGTGACGTGTGATAGTAGATATCCGTGCGGTTTATCTTCCTTAATATGAGCATAAGGAGGAGCGCTAATATCGAGCAATAGATAAGGGGCAGGATGAGCGCTCCGTAAAGCCCCGCGATTGATGCGAGGATCGCTACAGGATTAAGTGCGAAGGCAAATCCCGTATTCTTCACCGCTGCAACGAAATAGCCGATGTAAATCGCATATAAGACATTGGATGTCATGACATTCTCGGCTCTGAATGTGTGCCAGAATCTCGCTACATAAAGCGATCTGGGCGTTACCGGAAGCGCAGTCAGGAAATTAAGGTCCGACGAGAAAAACAGCACGCTGAACATCAGCGGGATTCCGAAGATCATTGCGAATGCCGAGATCAGATCCAATTCCGATAAAAGCCCGTACGCATTGCCGTTAAAGGCGAAAAGGAGATCCGTCAGGACAAACGTGATATAGCCGACCAGTATTGATATCGGCAGCATTATCCCGATAAAAGCGATCATGCCGAAGCGGTTATAGATCTTTACCTTCTTCTCGCCGTTAGGCTTCGGCATCTCCAGATTAGAACTGAAAGCTTTATATAAGCTTCTTGTCTTGTTCATGTCACGACTCCGCTTTGCCCGTAAGCTTTACAAATATCTCTTCCAATGACATTCCGGGATTATCGAGCGTTAAGAAATCCAGAGTACCTTCCTTTAATATCTTTCCGTTGTTGATGATCAAGATCCTGTCGCACAACTGCTCTGCTACTTCCAGAACATGCGTGGAGAATAAAACGGCATTCCCCGCTTTTGCGTGTTCTCTCATCATCTGCTTTAATTCGAAAGCTGCAGACGGGTCTAATCCCGTCATAGGCTCATCCAGGATCCACGCAGGCGGGTTATGGATCAGCGCCGATATGACCATGAGCTTCTGTCTCATGCCGTGCGAATATTCACGCATCTGGGTATTAAGAACGTCTTTCATTCCGAATCTCTCTGAAAGCTCTTCTATCTTATCTTTCCTGGCATCTTCCGGGATCTCATACATGTCGGCTATGAAGTTCAGATATTCCAGTCCCGTAAGCTGGATCAGAATGTCCGGATTATCTGCGATATAGGCAAAAGACATCTTTGCCTTAATCGGATCCTTATTTATGTCAAACCCGTTGATCACAGCCGTGCCAGATGTCGGCTTTAAAATACCCGTGAGCATCTTGATCACAGTGGTCTTGCCCGCACCGTTAGGCCCTGCAAATCCGACTATCTCGCCTGCTTTAACGGTAAAGGAAACGTCGTCTGTGGCCTTCTTGCCGTTTCCGTAGACCATGGTTAGATTTCTGGCTTCGATCATAGGGGGAATACCTCCGGTATAAGGTTCTCGATCACATCTGATGTCTTACGGTCTTATATTCGTCTCCGTCCTTATAGAAAGGGCATTCTTTGCTTCTGCTCTGAGAGAATCTGATTACTTCGTCTTCATCAAGATTAAGATCGCATAAAGCTTCGCCTGTCTCTTCATCGATGTATGCGTATTGACATGTTTCACAGCTTGCCATATTTAGTCCTCGTTAAAATCGCTCGGCAGGAATTCCATAACTTCGTCGTTGGGCGAGAATTCGGTCACGCTGCTGTCTTCCGGAGTAAGTTCACTCTTGGGAATGACAGAACGGATGACTGCCGTAACGACTTCATATTCTTCCATCAATGTATTGTGCTCGGTCCTGATCGTTCCGCTGTCAGATGCATTTGCAGCAGCTTCGAGCTTTGCCGCACGCATCGAAAGTGCTGACGCGCCGATCATCTTCGAAGAACTCTTGAGCGCATGAACGTAAATGGAATAGTCATGCCAGTTCTCGGCATCATAGCTCTTCTGCAGGTTATTGGACTTCTCGAGCTCGCCGTAAGCATATTCAGCCAGAAGCGTACGGTACAAAGCCTCATCATCCTGGCAGTACTTAAGTCCGGCCTTAGGCTCAATGCCAACAGAACGCAGGATCGTAAATGCATCCTCAGACGTACCTTCTTCGATCGTGGTCATCACAGGCTCATCGGCAACGCGCTCCACCTTATCTTCAGGCAGATACTTCATTATCATCTTTTCCAGCGCATAGTTGTCGATAGGCTTTGTAAGATAATCGGAAAAGCCCTCTGCGAGATATCTTTCTTTCGCTCCGATAACGGCATCAGCCGTAAGGCAGACGACAGGCACATCGTGGCTCAAGCTGTTCTCATCGTCACGGATCTTGTGGAAGGCCTCGGTTCCGTCCATCTCAGGCATGCGCTGGTCCATGAAGATCATGTCATATCTGGTATTAGCGGCCATAACGACAGCATCCGCACCGGATGTTGCAGTATCTATCTTGATCTTGGTATTCTTCAGGAGGTTTACCGCAACGGTGAGATTGATCCTCGTGTCGTCAACGATAAGGATTGTGGCATCAGGCGCCCTGAATGACTCCTTATACGGCCTGTCGCCGGGCAGATGCTCCTTAAGGCGTGCCTGAAAATCGCCGATTGGTTCCTCTGCCGAGACTGTCTGCGGGATCGTAACCGTAAAGATGGACCCCTTGCCGTATTCACTCTCGACTTCGATCGTACCGTTCATGAGGTCAACGAGGCGCTTTGTGATCGCAAGGCCTAAGCCGGTGCCTTCGATCGTGTTGTTGCGCTCCATCTCCAGACGCTCGAACTTGTTGAACAGGACTTCCCTGTCTTCCGGCTTAATGCCGATACCGGTATCCCAGACGGTGATGACGAGATTGATCTTGCCGTCTTCGATCTTCTTGCTGCGGATCTTAAGGCTGACTGAGCCCTTATCCGTAAACTTGACTGCATTGTTAAGAAGGTTTGTAAAGATCTGACGGATCCTGACCTCATCGCCTGACAGCTCATCCGGAATCGCCGGATCTACTTCAACGGTAAACTTAAGGCCTTTATCCTGCGCCTTGAATAGGATCATGTTATTGATATCGTTAAGAAGTGAGCTCAGCTGATAAGGTGCTTCCAGAAGGTCCATTCGTCCGGCTTCGATTTTCGAGAAATCCAGGATATCGTTGACGATCGCAAGCAGATTATGCCCCGCCTTCTTAACGTCTCCTGCATATACGCTGATGTTTTCCAGAGATTCCTGAACCAGAAGCGGATCGCTTGCCGTAAGCTCCATCGCCCTGTGGTTCTCACGTATGATCATCTCGTTCATGCCAAGAACCGCATTGATCGGCGTTCTGATCTCATGCGACATGTTTGCAAGGAAGTCACTTTTCGCGTTATTCGCGCTCTCTGCCCTTACCTTCTCCTCGAAAAGCTCACCCTGTGCCTTCACATAAGGCCTTACTGTAAGGAGTGCCAGAACAGCACCCACCAAAAGCGATACGATGAGGATTATCAAATAACCAATAACTGTCGATCTTGTCTGTGCCGAGAGCTGGTCTTCGAACCAGCCGACAGAAAAGTCTACCGCAACGATACCGGAAACATTGCCTTCGCTGTCAAAAACAGGGCTGTACGCACTGTAAAACTCGCCCCACTTATCGGTATAAGGCGTCTCATCCACCGCGGCACGGCCTTTCGCTGCGCTCGCAAGAGCAACCGTATATTCAACGCTGTCACCATAGGCCGCAGGATCAACAAGGTCCAAGTCCATCGTGAAGATGAAGTTATCCTGCCCTGCTTCCTTGATGCAGTAAACATATTCAAGCTCAACGTTGTCTCTGAAGACAGCAAGTGTGTCATAAATCTTGTTGTAATTGTCATCGCCGATCGCATCTTCGGTCAGATACTTCATATCCTCGCCGCTGACGGAACCCGCCGCGCAATTGGCAATATCGAGCATACGCTGCTGTATGGCCTTACGGATACCGACTCTTGACCTGTAGATGGAGACCGCGCAGAAAAGAATACTGGAGATGAGCAGAATGCACTCTACCATTAGGATAATCTTCGTCGACAAACTGTTCTTGGAAAACACGAAGCGCTCCCTCCAATCATGCATTCTTATCATTAAATTATACTATCTATAAGGATATAGTGTCATCCATGAATCGCGCGGGGTGTATTGGGGGGCGCCGGGCGGCGCCAAGGGTTTTAGCAAATTCCAGGCGGAATTTCAGGCGGCGCCTGGATTTTGGCCTGGATTTTGACCAAGCTGTATTTGAACGGCAAAACGGACGGCTATAGCCGCACAAAATACCGTCCAAACAGCCTAAAGCAGCGAAAAGTGCGGTAAAACGGACGGCTATAGCCGCACAAAATACCGCCCAAACAACCGAACCTCCCCCGAAAACAATCAACAAAAAAGAGGTCACCCCGAAGGATGACCTCTGTAATCTGCTTATCGATTAATAACTTACGATATTAGCCTTCAGAGATAGCGCCTGTAGGGCAGGAAGCTTCGCAAGCACCGCAGGATACGCAAACATCAGCATCGATGTTGTACTGTGTATCGCCCTGAGAAATAGCTCCAACGGGGCAGCCATCAGCGCAAGTACCGCAAGAAACGCAAGCGTCAGAAATTACATATGCCATAAAAATATCCTCCTATTCAGATAATGAGATGATTATTCCATAAAAAGAAAAATTCAACAAGTATAAGAAAGGGTGTTTGTCAAAAAACACCCTTTTCTGCCACTTTTTATGTCCGAAAAATCGACATCGGTCGGAAACCTTAGACTTCTTCACCGTCAGAATCGCTGTAGGCTCCGTTCATGTCGGGATAATCGATGAAATCACTCTTTGCGGCGTTGCGCTTTACCATGTCGCCGTTAAGGTCTTCAATATCTGCCCATGAGAACTTCTCGATCTCAGTCTCGGCCTCAGATACGAACTTGATGCTCAGCGTCTCTTCGATATAGTTAACATCGGTGACCTGTCCCATTCCGCGGGGTGTCCTTACTCTGGCGCCGGGCTCGGGGAGCCTTCTGTGAGCGTCGTCATAGGCTTCTTTCTCGAACTGAAGGCAGCACATGAGTCTTCCGCAGGCGCCGTTTAACTTGCCGGGATTGAGGGACAATCCCTGTGATCTGGCGAGCTTTAAGTTAACGGGAGCAAAGCGGTTGAGGAATGAGCAGCAGCAAAGCTCTCTGCCGCACATGCCGATTCCGCCGACGAGCTTTGCCTGGTCTCTCGAACCGATCTGACGGAGTTCGATCCTGGTGCGGAATGTGTATGCCAGGTCCTTAACGAGCTCTCTGAAGTCTACTCGGCCGTCTGCCGTGAAGTAGAAAGTGAGCTTTTTCATGTCGAAAGTATATTCACAGTCGACAAGGTTCATCTCGATCGATCTGGCTGCTATGAGCTCCTTGCACTTGAAGAAAGCTTCCTTTTCCTTGGCGCAGATATCGTAATACTTCTCTAGTTCCTTCTCGCTGGCGATGCGCTTGATATAAGGGATCTCCTCAGATGTCTCCTCGACGTAAGGCTCCTGCGCGACAAATGCGATCTCTTCGCCTGTCTCGAGCTCTACCATGACTGCGTCGCCCAATGCGAGCGAATAGCCGTCACAGCGGAATCTCAGCGTGACGCCGGCATCTCTGGTTCTTAAGTTTACGATCTTCATTTTTTAAGCTCCTCATGTATTCGAAGAAGCATGGCGGATGCGGAAGAATCGAAATTCGAATTTACTTCCAGGGCCCTTAAGAAGGTATTGACCGCCTCAGTGCATCTTCCCAGTTTAAGTGTTGTTATATGCTTGTTAGCGGCAACGAATGTCTCGATTGCCTCTCTGTCTGCTTCGTTATTGATCTTGCGGCAGTCAGGATAATTGATGAGCCTTGCCGCGTCGTCGAGGAACAACAGAATCGATGAGGCAACGATCTTCGCGTCATCCTTAAAGCCTGTTAAGACCTCCACATAATCTTCGAGCACATCGATATATGAGCTCGTGGGCATTCCGATCATGATGCTGTTGATCTCATGCCTGATGCTTACGCCGGAATCCTCCATTGCAAGGCTTATTGCCTTTCCGGGGATCCTGCCGCTGTTATATACTGCCGCCTTGACCTTGGAATCCTCCAGGTCAGGGCAATTGGCCTTTACAATCTGTTCCAACTCTTCCTCAGAATAGGGATCTAACTTGATCTCCGTTACTCTGGACATAACCGTATCTAATACGGCATCGGTATTGGAACTGGTAAGGATGAACACGACATCCTTCTTGGGCTCTTCCAGAGACTTAAGGAGCGCATTCTGGCTCTCGACGCCAAGATAATCGAAATCGATAATGAATGTCTTGGTCCTCGCGAACTGGGGCTTCAGATAGGACTCCGCAACGACATTGTCCTTAATGAAATCGACCTTAACGTTCTTTGTCTCAGCGGGTTCATAGACTCTGGTGATGTCAGGAGTCGTGAAGTTATCGAAATACTTGCAGTTGGTGCATGAATCGCAGGCACCGTTGCTCCCTGCGTCAGAGCACATGAGTGCCTTGGCGAACTCTTCTGCGATGAGTCTTTTCCCCATTCCGACAGGGCCTGAGAGCATATAGGCTCCGCTGCCTCTTCTCTGAGCTTCGGCAGCTAATCTGAGCTTTATCTGCTTCTGTCCTGTTATTTTCGAAAAAGACATCAGATCTTCCCTTCCAACGAACTCTTTACCACTTCGAAAATCTCATCTATTCCCTTCGTCGCATCAACAGTGATCACGCGGCCTTCAGATGACTTGGCGAGCTCTATGTATCCACGCCTGACGTCCTCTTGGAACTTAAGGCCGGCAAGCTCTATTCTGTCTGAAGCTTCGCCTCTCTTGCCTCTTCTCTCCAAGGCCTCTTCGGCACTGATATCAAAGAAGAAAGTGACGTCAGGCTTAAGACCGCCCGTAGCAGCCATGTTAAGGCCGGAAACGAATTCCATGCCCATTCCTCTAGCCATTCCCTGATATGCGGAAGACGAATCGAAGAACCTGTCGCAGAGAACGATCTTGCCCTCTTCAAGTGCAGGCTTTATGACCTCATCGGTGATCTGGGCTCTTGCAGCCTCAAATAAGAGGAGTTCGGTCCTTGCTGTCATCTGGGAATTCTTCTTATCGAGAAGGATCTCCCTGATGCGCTCGCCGATTACAGTTCCGCCGGGTTCCCTGACGAAGATGAAATCCTTGTTATTAGCCTTAAGATAGTCCTTAAGGAGCTCGCATTGCGTGCTCTTGCCGCAGCCGTCAATGCCTTCAAAAGTTATAAATATACCCTTCATGATCAGTTGAGATTGATATTCTTGAGGGATGCGATCTCAAGATATATTTCCTTGGTTATTCTGGCGTTATCGCTTCTGATATCTTCGATGGTCTCAACCTTCTTGACGTTCTTTGCGACCTCAGCATCCAATTCTCTTGAACGCTTATTCTTGGGCTTGCGCTCTCCGCTGAACTGCTGTCTCTTCTCAGAGTTCTGGTTCTGTTCGCGCGGTTCACGGGGCTCGCGCTGCTCACGCTTGCTGAACTGCTTATTATTGTTGTTCTTGTCGCGGTTATTCTGTCTGTCGAAATTGCGCTCTCTGTTCTGGCCCTTAGCTTCTGCCTGGCCCTCAGAGTTCTCGCCCTTCTTATTGTCATATCCGCCCTGTCTGGGTCCGTTATTCCTTCTTCTGCGGTTACGGTTGTAGTTGTTCTTACGTCCGTCCTGCTTGGCAGGATCAAATCTCTGGCGCTTATCCTTATTCTCATTGCCACGGTTGTCTGACTGCGGAACAACTGCGCCCGAATTGTTTTCTGACATAATTTCCTCCATCTTTGTAAATGACGTGCCTAATTATAAACTTTGATACCTGATAACTCAATTATCCGCGCTTCCGATAAAGGGACACTTCTTTATCGTCAGGGTGATCCTGTCCCACATCCTTAAGTTCTCTTAAGGGGACCGTTACAAATGACCTGAGATACCATCTGGGATGCGGGACCGTGAGCTCAGGCTTCATAATTACCTGATCTCCATAGAATATGATGTCTATGTCGATCGTTCTGGGACCCCAGTGCACCTCTCTTGTCCTTAAGAGCTCATTCTCGATGACATGTATCTTGTCGAGCAGCTCGAAAGGTTCGATGTCGGTATAAAAACCGACGCATGTGTTAAGGAAATAAGGCTGGTCTTCAAGTCCTACGGGTTCTGTCTCATAGATCGAAGCGGTCTTAAATCCTTCAACGCCCGGGAGAGCTTTCAAAGCTTCCTCTGCGGCATTTATATTTGCTTCCCTGTCACCGAGATTGCTTCCCAGTGAGAGGATCACAAACTCCTTGCGGCGTCTCTCGATCGTAACCTCCATGGTATCGAAGATGCCCATAATAGGCGCATCGGGCTTGGACACGTTAACGATGACCTTTTCGATGCGGCTGTCAGCCTTCAATACTGCATCGGAGATCTTCTGGGCCAGACTCTCAATGAGATTTCCGGAGTCAGAAGTTACGATCTCCTTTGTGACTTCATATATCTTCGAATAGTCGACAGTATCGGAAAGCTCGTCTGTGTAGCATCCCCTGATCCTGTCCATGAAGAGATCCAGGGATACTATGAACTTCTGGCCGTCCTTCTTTTCGAAGTCGAGGCAGCCGGTATGTCCTTCAAATTCCATTTTCGAGAGCTTTATCTTATCCAAATGCCGTTTTCCTTTCGAAGATCACATATTCGCGAATGCATAGAACGTCTCGTCAAAGCTCTTTAGGGCGAGCTTGGAAGCCGCGACGTTATGAACCCTGACGATCGATGCGCCGACGGATGCGGCCGTAAATGAGAGGCCTGCCGTCGCATAGTCGAGCTGGGCTTCCGTTGCCTGGTCGCCACCCGCAAAGATCCTTGCGAAGCGCTTTCTGGAAGCCGCATAGAGAACAGGGTGTCTGCCCTGCATGCCAAGTGAGAGCAGTGATGCCGTAAGCTCGGCATCCTCGATCCTGGTCGTACCGAATCCGATGCCCGGATCAGTCATGATCATATTGTCTGACAAGCCTGCTTTCTTAGCGATCTCAATGCTTTCAGTAAGTTCTCTTACGCATCTTCTGCTGATGGGCTCGAAAGCCGGGTAATCATCGCCTCTGGTCCTTCTGTTGAACATGAGGATACAGCCGGCGCCATTGTCTGCCACGACCTTTGCCATGTCGGGATCTGCAAGGAACCCGTTAACGTCATTGATGATGTCAGCACCTGCGGTGATCGCCTGAGCTGCTGTCTCAGACTTGTAAGTATCAACAGACAGAGGGATATCAAACCTGCTCCTGATAGCCGTAAGTGAAGGAATGAGCCTCTCGAGCTCTTCTTCAGCTGAGATCGGAACAGCCTTGGGGCCTGTGGATTCTGCACCGATGTCGATGCAGTCAGCGCCTTCATTTACCAAGCGTGCGCACTGGTCGACTGCAGCGTCTACATCCGTATATCTGCCGCCGTCGGAAAATGAATCCGGAGTGAGGTTCAAGATACCCATTATGAGCGTCTTCCTGCCGAACTCGAGCGTTCTGTTGCCGCACTTATATATCCCTGAAAATCTGCCGTCTGTTGAATTCATTAAGAGCTGACTCCCTTATACGCCCGAACGCTGCCTGTTGATCAGTGCGAGTGCTTCGTTCCTGGTCCTTATATCGGATCTGCATCCGCCTCTCATCGCGGATGTGACTGTCTTGGAACCGGGCTTTCTGATGCCTCTCATGGTCATGCAGAGGTGCTCAGCTTCCAGTACGACGCATACGGATCTCGCGTCGACAGCCTTCTCGATCGCATCTGCAATCTCTGATGTGAGCTTTTCCTGAAGCTGGGGCTTTCTCGACAGCGTATCTACGATCCTTGCAACCTTAGAAAGGCCGAAGATCTTGCCATCCTTAGGGATATAGACCACGTGAGCCTTTCCGTGAAAAGGAAGAAGGTGGTGTTCGCACATTGAATAGAACGGGATGTCGCCGATCAGGATCATCTCGTCATTGCCTTCACCGTGGAAAGTCTTGATGTCCTTGTTGATGTCCCTGTGAAGTCCTGCAAATACTTCAGCATACATTCTCGCAACTCTCTGCGGAGTCTCAATGAGGCCTTCCCTGTTCGGATCTTCACCGATAGCTTCGAGGATATCTCTTACGGCATTCTCGATCTTCGGGAGATCCATATTCTGACGGCTCTCCTCAGGGATCGAATTGTCATTTGCGTAATCGTACATTTATCTCACCTTCTTACAAATACTTTTTGCGATATTCCATGGGTGTCATGCCCATCTGCTTTCTGAATGCGACATTGAATCTCTGTGGTGAAGAGAAACCTGACTGCAGCGAGATCGCGGAGACCTTGATCTCGTTGTTCTGCAGGAGCTTGCAGGACTTCTCGATCCTCTTCTTCATGAGATAGTTCATCGGGCTTATGCCGGTCTCATCCCTGAAAGCACGGGTAAAATAACCCTGGCTTAAATAAACATATGCAGCAGCCTCCGATACGGTGATTCCCTGATCGAAGTTCTCGTCCATATACTGCTTTGCGATCGATACGAGCTCTTTTGCCTTGCCGTTCTTAACGCTTAAGCTCTCTTCCCATTCGCTTCTCAAAGCTCTGGAGAGGATGATCATGAGCTCGACCGTGAGCGTATGAACCATGAGATCCTTTGCATAGCGGTTGTCTGAATGCTCTGTAACGATCCTTTCTGCGAGTTCGTTGATCTCTTTCTTCTCGTGTCCCTTGATGACAAAGAACGGAAGTCTGATCATCTCGTTATCTTCGGTGATGCCTAAGTCTGCGAACTTCAAAAAGCTCTCGAGTGTAATTTTCGCGAGCGAACCCGGAATGTTGACGCTGGGGCCCGCATTCTTGTTCTTATTCTCTTTGCTTGCGGCATTGCTGCCCGATTCCTTGGTGAGCTTAAGATCTGACGTATCGTGAACGAAACCGAAATAGAGATTGAGCATATCGGCCTTCTCGCTCTTGATCATGAGCTTGTGCCTTACTAGAGGTCTTATGACGACAACAGAACCCTTTGTGAGCTGGATAGTCTCACCGCCGATCACTGCCTCGATCTTACCTTCGCGGAGGCAGAGCAGTTCGTGTGAATTATGCATGCTCTCATCAGGCAGAAAGTCTTCCTTATCGTAGGAGTGTTCAAGACCTTCGATAACTATCGGTACCGAACCTTCTGACAAGAAAACGTCGTCTTCAATAGCAGATAAAAGCTTGTTTGCCATGTAGGGCTCCTCTCTTTAGATAAAGTTGATAGCGTCGATGTAAATCTCGCCGTTACGGTCTTTGTCCTCAATATATATCCTCAGGCTGTTAAGTCTGATCGGTCCGTCTTCCGAATAATCCAGCGTGATCGTCTGCCATGTTAGCTGCTGGCGGATCTCGGCCTCGCCGAAGTCTTCAACGATGAGCTTCTTTTTCTTCTGGTCGGGATTAAATACCGACAGCTGGATCCTTGATCTTCCGTAGATCTCGATCGGCGAGAAAAGCGAAGCATATTCAAGGCACGGTTCGAAGCCGTAAAGCGACTTGTCTGTCTCATAACGGATCCTCAAAGAAGCGCTTCCCGTAAGCTTGTGGATGTTATCCTGGGAAATGATTCCCTTGCCCTTGAATGTTCTGTATATCTCCAAGTTCTCGAAATCGGATTCGGGCGTTCTCTTGCCGACAAATTCGAGCTTGTCGCAGTGCGTGAAGCTCAAGTCGGGTGCGAAATACGCGGGATCCCTGTCGAATCTGAAAGGAAGGATCGGGAGATCCTCGCCGTTCTTAAGCGTTGCATCGTGCGGGAAAGGCGTAAAGCCGTAAGTGATCGACTGCGGCTCTTCGATATCATCTCTCCATACCATTACGCACATGCCGTAGAGGCTCTTTGCGTGCGCAGGATAGAAGATGCGGTCTTCGCCTGCTACGGCAAATCCCGTGATCTCGCCTGAAGCGTCCTGGCTGTTAAGACCGGAATTAAGATTGCTGAACTTGATGATGCGCTTATTTCCCGCGATCTCGATATCGTTGGGCTCAGGTGAAGACTTGCTCATCTTGGGCGAGAAGTGCGTTCCCAGAGCAATGGTCGCAAGACGCATGCCGAGAATGAAGCTGATCGTCTTATCAGGAAGGAGCATGTCGTGCATGCTTACGATTCCGGAAGGCATGCTGAGCATCTTCGTAAATGCTGTAAAGTTCTCATTGAACTCGAGAACGCTGTAAGGATTCTCGAAATCAACGTCATTAGGATGCATCGTAACAAAGAGGATCGACGGCATTACTGTCTCGTCAAATACTTCCTTGGGTTCGAAAACATCAGCAAGCGTCGTAAGAAGTCCCATGAGGAAGAGATCGTATCTCTCATACATGAGCTCACCCTTGTCAGGTGAGAAGCAGAAACCTCTTACTGCAAGGTTCCTCAGAGGAACGAGCTTCGTTCTGTAGAGGATGGACATTCTGTACTTGAGCTTTATGAACTTCCTCATGTCAGCCCTGCTGAGCTTGTCGTCATCCTTCTTCTCCTGGACCATGTTGAAATCAAGCTGGCTTGCAGAAGAGAAAGAGATATTCTCCTTGTGACCCTTGGCCGTGTTAAGAGAGCTGTCGTCCGTTGTCGGGAAGTCGATGTCGAGAGGCTTGATGTCATCAGGATCATGGCCTTCCAGTCTCTTTATCTCATCCTGCATCGAGATATCGATATCTCCGGATTCTATGGTCTCCTTGTATTCTTCCTTGAGCTCTTCGGCCTTCTTCTTTTTCTCGTCGATCCTTAAGAGCTTCTGATATGCTTCTTCATCGAGATAAAGGCCCATCTTCTTGACGACATCCTTAAGCGCTTCCACTCTGTCGAGCGCGAAAGGCGCGATCCAGTTAAGGATCGTCGAATCGTTATAAGAGAGGTCGACGATGCCAACAGGATATGAGATCTGGTCACTCAGACGGTAAGCAAAAGCGAATGCTGAAGATGAGATCTCAGCAAGCTTTGCAGTATCAGTGACCTTGATCCACTCGGAATTCTTATAGTGGGTCTTCTCTTCGTACTTGTAGATCTCCTCACCCTTTTCGAGGCCTGAACGGGAAGGCATGAAGAATCTCAAGTAGTTCATGACCTTGCGCTTCAGGGGTGCCTTCGTGGCATTTGCTTCCTTCATGGGGATCGAGAGAAAATCAGAGCCCAGGAACACCCAGACGTCGCCGCATCGCATGTCAGTAAGGGTGGTCTGGTCAGTAAGACACTTGAAAGTGAATGTGTAAGCGTCTGAAGATGCCTTGTAAGGCGGAATGGTGAAGCTGAAGCGGCCCTTGGCATTGGTCGTTGCCTCACGGCTTAAGATGACACCGTAGTCGGTATCGAGCTTACTGACTTTTCTGCCGTCCGTAGGGTCCTTGACGATCTCCAACGTAACCGTTGCAGAGGGTGCCGCTATGCCTTCGATCTTATGCTCTACTCCCTGCTGGAAAACGCACTTGCTCGAGAGCCAGCTGGGCAAAATTATAGGATTTATCTGCATCTACTTAACCTCGGAAAAGTAAAATTATTCTCATCCGAGTATTATACATTAAAAATTTAATAAAAAGAAATTTGTAATTTAGGCGTGTATCAGGCAATCAGACTTCGGCTATCAGGACTTCGATACCCTTGGCGCGGCACAGGGCAACGCTCTCGGGCGAAGCGCCTGAATCCGTTACGAGATAATCGATCCTGTCGGCAGGGATAAAGGACGATGCGGAATCGGCACCGAGCTTTGTGGAGTCGATCAGGGCAACGATCTTCTTAGCCCTGTCTGCGCAAAGCCTCTTAAGCTCCAATTCGAAGAAATTATCACCTGAAAGCCCGGCATCAGCGGAAAAGCCGTTTCCGGACACGAAATAAAACTCAGCTGAAAGCCTGCCTATCATTTCCTTAGATGAAAGTCCTTCGATGGCACCTGAATGGGGCCTTAACATACCGCCCAGGATAATGATCGACTTGAAGTTGGAATTCCTCTGAAGCTCCATGGCCGTATGGATTCCGTTGGTAATGACGGTAACGTCCTTGGCCTTCTTGAGGTAAGGAATCATATGAAAGGTCGTCGAGCTCGCGTCCATGAAAATGGTATTTCCATTTGCAACGAGGCTCGCAGCCTTTGCGCCAATGGCATTTTTGAGATCGACATGGGTAACGGCTCTGACCATATAGTTCTCGCCGCTGTAAGATGACATCTTGTGAGGAAGCTTGATCCCGCCGTGGAATCTGACGATCGCGCCCTCTCTCTCGAGAGCTCTGATATCTGTTCTGATCGTGGCGCCCGTTACGCCAAGCCTGGACGAGAGAACGGTCGTATTGATCTCGCCCTCTGCCTCAAGGATGTCCAAAATCTGTTTTCTTCTGTCCGGATTATTCATGCAAAGATATTATCAAGTGAAAATCAGATAGTCAAATCTCTTTCATTTGCCTTATTTCTGAAAATGCTGATAATCCTTAGGGCTCGACCAGTTTCCGCCCCATGTCCAGCCCTTCTTGGTAAAGAGCTTGTAGGCCTTGTCGGATGTCGTAATGACGTGCGCCTTCTTGGAAGACCTGTTGCTTACGTAATCCGCCGCATTGCTGTGGGAATACTGCGGCTTGCCGTTTTTGTAAGTAACATAAGGATTCTGCATGGGGTTGATGTCTATCGCCCTGCCCAGAGCGTGCTTCGAGAGCTTGCTTCCGCCGGTAGCGGCACGGTAGCAGAAACAGGACGTGTTATTGGCTTCGATCGAATTCCAGTCAGCGGTACCGGCGTTCTTTTCCCAGAAATTATCGATCAGATACATCGAATAGATCTGATAACCATCTGAAAAGAGCTGCTTGAAAATCGACAGCACTTCGTCCGAAACGCTTTTATTTACTATCATTTCGCCGACCTGAATATCATTATTGAAATTCATATGGAGCATCTTAAGGTATCTTAAGTCGCTTAACTTGATGTCATTATTCTTCTGGTAGGACTTGCCGTTTATCCTCTCGTAAACGCTGTCTCCCTCTTCGATCTTAACCGAGGTGAAATACTGCGAGAGGTTATTCTTGTCGATCTGGGCAGTGCTTAAGAGCGTTCCTGCCTTAAGATCTGATATGCTCGTAAGGACGTCAGGCTCAGATGAGAGCGCAAAAAAGTATTCTTCACCCGTTGTTTCTTCTGATGATGTCGAAGATTCCGGATTTGCAGGAGTAGGCGTAGCCGTAACGGTCGCTTTGTCAGTTGAACTCTCCGATCCGCTTTCAGTCGTACTCTCTGAAGGGCTCTCGGATGCAGACTCTGATGTACTCTCAGATGTAGCTTCAGTTGAGCTCTCCGTCGTGCTCAAAGCCGTTATTTCAGTCGGAACAGATTCCGAAAACAAAGTTGTTTCAGTTGAAACCTCAGTTACGCTGACCTGTGATTCCCCGCTGTCCTTAACGTACTTGGCGGCGAAAATAATAGTGCCGGCAATTATTATGCACATTCCCGCAATAAGGAGTGCCGTAATAAGGTTCTCTCTGCGCTTTCTTCTCTCAGACAACTGTAAAACTCCTCTTACCTTAACTTAGGGGACGGGTTTTCCGTCCTCCGACAATCTTATCACAGATTATCTTTTTCAACTCAATTATGATATTTAGTAACCGAAGTGTTATAATGTTCGGCGAAATGCGCCTGTGGTGAAATTGGCAGACACGCCAGATTTAGGTTCTGGTGCCGGAAGACGTGCAGGTTCAAGTCCTGTCAGGCGCACCAAGTATCGCAAAAAATAACACCCGCACTTCGAACAGTAATTGCTGGCGCAATTAACTCGTGCGTGGGTGTTTATTTTTTGCTTACTGAAACAAAGAACCATAAACGAGTGCCATATGCTCGTACGGGGTATATGTTTTTACTTTATGAATGTTTAGAACTTACTCGCGTGCGCGTTTTTTTTGCTTTTCGATTTGGCTTAGGCGTATAATCGCTATGTATCAAAAAAATTATAGGAGCCCCGCATGACCGGTAATCAGGAACCCGCTATGACTAAGAAGGATTTCTCCCTTACGTTCTGTCAGGTCATTTCTGCGCTGGCTGTTGTGATGATTCACACAAACGGCTGTTTCTGGGATTTCTCGGCAACTGAAGATTACTGGTTTACCGCTAACATCATTGATAGCATAGGCTATTTTGCAGTACCGGTATTTTTCATGATCACCGGCATTACTCTGGCAGATTATCTGGACAGGTATTCCACAAAGACGTTTTTCAAAAAGCGCATTGAAAAGACCCTTATTCCCTACATTGTCTGGTCACTTCTGGCAGTCGCATTCCTTCTTGCAACGGGGAAAATGCTGCCATCCGATATAACGCCTGCGTGGATCATCACATCCGTGATATGGACGAGCAACATAATCGCTTTCTACTGGTTCTTCGGAGCTCTGTTCGTTTTCTATTTGCTGATGCCGGTCATCGCTTCGATAAAGAAAGAGGAAAAGCTTAAGGTTTTCAAGTGGTTTATCATCATCATTTTCATATGTGACGTTACAATATTTTTCGTTCTCAAACTGATCGGCAAGTATCCCGAAGTCATTGATACGAGCGGCATCGGACTGGGTAACCTGATATATATTTTCATCGGCTATTACGTGTACAAAAAGCCGCCGGAGCGCGCAGCGAAGATCATCATCTACAGCCTCGCCGTTTGCGGATTGCTGACACAAATGATCGGCACATATATGCTCTCGGTCAGAGCCGGAAAGATCGATGAGATGCTTAAAGGATATGCAAATTTCCCGGGCATTTTTTACGCACTCGGAGTATTCGTTTTGCTCAGAGACATCGCCATAAGGATCGAGAAAAACGGCCATCTTAAAAAGTTCTTCGAAATGCTTGGAAAATATACATTTGAAGTTTTCCTGCTTCATTGGTTTATAATCAACACCGCAGAGTTGATCTTCACGATCGACGTGAAGAATCTGGCATACCGTCTTCTGTTCCCGCTGGTGATATACGCAGTCACTATTGCTGTCACCTGGGTTCTTCGGAAGATTCCGGTTATAAGGAAAATAGTTCCGTGAGGTAAACGCTATGACCATTACAGGCATAAATCACAAGATCACATTTATCTACACTACATCTGAACATTTGATGGAAGCAGATATTCCTTTCACCGGCGAGGATCTTGTTGCTACCCAGTACAGAAGAGAAACCATTTATACGGAGATAATAAAGTTCCGGTTAAGTCAGGAAACCATCGATCAGTATAAGAGCCTGATCGATTCCTATAAGATCCTTGACTGGACCGGCAAGACGCCTGCAGCACCGAAGATCCCGGAAGAAGGCGGTTCGGTTATCTCACAGCTGCTGACGCTTAAATTTGATGACGGTACGACCTCAAAGATCACATTCAGAGAAGTATCTGAAGAGATCGGAAATGAAGCCGCTGAGAAGTTCAGGAAGCTTTTTTTCGAGACGTTCAAAGATGATAAGAAGATCTCTGAAGAGAATATCTACCCTACATTGGAAGACTGCCGCAAACTCAAAGAAGAGCACGGACCGGTAATTGCCGTTGAGACAAGTACTTTCGAAAGCGGAATGATGTATAACAGCAATATCTGGCGCAGGCAGACGATCGAGAAGATCCCTGATAAGGAAGGCATCGTACGCGTTACTTTATACAGAAAACAGGGCGATCTGCCGGAGCAGACTGATATAAAGGAAGTTGAATCGGATATCTTTACAAAGATCCAGGAGATCTCTGACAGAGAGAATCTTCCTTGCTGGAATTATGCGGCCATTGACCCTTCTATTCCGCGCGAGATCGTTTTCGATTACACATTCAACGCCAACATCAACATCTACTATGACGATTCGCTCATCACAGGAGCTCCCCGCGTTATGCGCACTATTGGTGAAGCAGCATGCAAGATGGGCGGCAAGGAAGTTGATAAGGAGATCTCCCGCCTGATCTGTGAATGCGTGGAAGTTTCCGGCGCGGAGATCGAAGTATCCACCGCAAATCCGTATCTTTATACAGTCGATCAGGCAAATAACCAGCCGGAATCCATTCCTTTTATGGGAATCGGCACGAATCAGATGGCAGCTTTACAAATGCAGCAGACTATGGATGCCATGAGAGCAGAATCCAATACATCCCCTGCTAAGGCTCAATCAAACGGGCCGTGGAACTGCTCATGCGGTCAGACAGGACTTACCGGCAAATTCTGTCCTGAATGCGGAAATCCGAGGTGCTGAAAATGATAGTAAGACGTGCAGAAATAAAAGATATTCCGGGAATCCTTAAGCTCCTTATCCAGGTCGATATGGTCCATCATATAGGCCGGCCAGACCTCTTCAAAGGTCCTGCGACCAAGTACAACGCAGAAGAATTGGAGAAGATAATCGCGTGCGATGACACGCCGGTCTTCGTATGCGTGAATGAGAATGATTTTGTCGCAGGACACGCATTCTGCATAGGCAAGCAGGTCCTTAACGACTCAGTCCTTACAGACATTAAGACTCTCTATGTCGATGACATCTGCGTTGATGAGGAAAACAGAGGAAAACATATAGGAACGATGCTCTATGAACACGTCAGAGAATATGCAAAAGTCAACGGCTTTTACAACATCACATTAAACGTCTGGGAGTGCAATCCGAGCGCCAGAAAGTTCTATGAATCACTGGGGTTCAAGCCGCAGAAGATCGGAATGGAAGTAATACTTTAAGCTTACCTGTATTTTCTCTCAGGGTTCTTTTCGTAGTATTCCTTCTTGTCGTTATACATCCTCTCATCTGCGATACGCATCGCATTACGGATATCTTCGCCTTCGTGAACGACATATGTGCCGACGGATAAGCTGATATTCTCTTTGTCAGCCTGTTTCTCAAGTCTCTCGATCCTCGCTGCAAGGGTCTTCTCATCCATGTCGAAAGCTAAGATCATGAACTCATCGCCGCCTGCACGGTACACTTCGCCTTCGAAGAAAACGCCTGCCAGAGTGCTTGCAGTGGTCTTTAAGAGATGGTCGCCCTCTGTGTGGCCGCTCTCATCGTTTACACGCTTAAGGCCGTTAAGATCAGAGAAGATAACGGAATACGGATACCTGACCTGCATCTTTCCGTCAATGATGTCGCTGATCACGTTGTTCATGGCGTTACGATTCTTGGCACCTGTCAGCATATCCATGGTGCTTAACTTTTCGAGCCTCTGGAGAAGCTGATAGTTGGCGATCTCAGACGCAATAAAGAAAGTCGTAAGCTCGAGTGTCTCCTTGATCCTTACGGTACTCTCTTCATTAAAATTGAGAGCCCACATATAGCCCAAAGTATTTTCATTATAGTTGAGCGGGTACAATACGATGTTGTCTACATGAGCATCCGTAAGCGACCTGAACCACAGGGGATTTACGGACTCAAGCCACTCCCTGTCCTGCTGGTTCTTAACGATTACGCAGGTGCTTCCGCCAATAGTGTCATCCCATGTCTGGGTGATGTCGAAAAAGCCTTCATCAATGAATGTATCCATGGGAAGAACTGTACTTCCGGGATTAATGGATTCGCAGAAAGTCTTACATTCGCGGTTCTCTTTATCAACGAGCAGGATACAGCAGTGATCGGATTCGCAGATATTTCTGATGTCATCTATTACGCCCTGGACCTTCTCCCGGATATTGCCTGATCCGCGGAGCTTGATGCATGTCTCAAGGACCTGGTTTGAAGTATCGGCAGAAAGGCTCGCTCTCTGCGAAGCATCAACATGAGGTGTTACTTCGTAAGAATATAAGCAGTAACCTGTGCCCTCTTTGTCTGAATCCAAAGGAAGCAGGAACATATTGAGCCACAGGTTCATGAAAGGAAGATTTACATATGTATGGAGGGGCTGTCCCAGGACAGCGCTCCTGTAGCAGAAGTCCTCGAAATTCTTGTCCTCCGGGAAGTATTCCTGATAAGAAGAGCCGGGAACGAATTCCTTATGCATGGTTGCGAGCATGTCATCGCAGTGAGGCTTGTTGCCTGCCATTATACGGATATTCCCGTAGTGATCATCCGGGAGAACATCAACAGAAATAATACAGGCCTTAGACTTAAATCCTAAAAGCAAACTTTCAAAATCCATGCCGTATCTCCTCGAATTAATGTTAGTTTAAGCATACCATTAAAACGGATAAGATAAAGTATTATTGAACTCTGTAAAGAAATCTTTATATTAACCGCGGTTTACTTGCTTTTCAATTCACACTGCGAAAAGTCAAAAATCAGCTCTCATTGACATCAATTTTTGCCTTTTGTATATTAAAAACGGATAACAGATAAGAGGGGTAGTTTTATATGGCAATCTGGGATAAACCTGCTAAGGGCAGCGGGCCCGGCAGTTCAGACACACAGACATTCTCGGCTAATGCAGCCAAATGTCCCAACTGCGGTTCCAATGTGACCTACGATTCGCTCCGCGGCGAATTAATATGTAACAACTGCGGCGGATGCTTTGACCCGGCCACACTCGATAAAGTCGGCGCATTCGGCTTTGTTAATCCCGAGAAGGATTACGACGGAACGATCGAAATAAGCGGTGATGACGCTGACCGCGTCGAGATCGTCTGCAATTCATGCGGCGCACAGATCGTAACCGACAAGAATACGGCATCCACTTTCTGTGCCTTCTGCGGTTCCCCTGCCCTGGTCACGAGAAGACTTACCAGAGAATTCAAGCCTGATTACATCATTCCTTTCAAGTTCGACAAGGAGCAGGCCATCAAGATCTTCGAAGATTATTGTGCTACGGTAAGCCACCTTCCCAAGAGCTTCAGATCGAAGAAGATCCTTGAAAAGATGACAGGCCTTTATGTGCCTACATGGATCATATCTACAGAGGTCGAAGTAAATGTCGTAGGCCATGGCAGCAAGGGTAAGATGGTCGATGAAGCTTATTCCGATAACCATGCGTCTACGATCAACAACTACTCCATGCTCACATTCGGCAAGGTCAAATTCAGACTGAAGGATGTGCCGTTCGACGGCGAGATCAAGATTCCCAACCGCCTTATGGCTGCCTGTGAGCCTTTCGATTATTCCGAACTTATCAAATTCAGGCCTGAATACCTTCAGGGCTTCTTTGCCGAGAAATACGATGAGCAGCCTCTGGACATGACCGACAGGATCTACCGGCGCCTGGACAGATATGCATTCGCTGTCTGCGAGCAGATCACATTCGGATTCGACAGATTCGTTCCTGACACTAATGCAAGCTATACAAGCTATAACAATCAGAACATCAAGTATGCGCTTCTTCCCTGCTGGTTCCTATCAATCGAATTCGACGGCAAGAGCTATCAGTACATCGTAAACGGCCAGACAGGAAAAGTTGCCGGAGATTTTCCTTATGCGAGAGGCTGGGAGACCATCGAGAGGACCGGCAAAAGAGCGAAGATGAATTCCGTAAGCATCAATACCGGTCTGCGTGCAGGTCTCTATCTGCTTCCAGCACTGGCACTCGCATGCGTCCGCTTATTCCGCTTCGGCGACACATTCAAGTGGATGAAGTTTGTTTATAACAATCCGGTTGAGATAATCCTGGTTCTTGTCGTAATGGGACTTCTCACATATTTCCTTGCAGAGATCCTGCCCAAGATCCTCCACAGCAAGGAACAAAAAGACCTGGCTTCGCTTTCTAAGACAAGCAGCCATGACCTGGCCGAAGAACAGGGCGTTGAAGTCTATTTCGATACGACCTTCCCTGTTGTAGCATATGAGACGACACAAGACTTCGTATCTTTGGAAAAAGGCTGGAAATACGGAGACGAGAAAGAGTACGACTTCATTTCAGCCCGCCCTGAAGCAAAGGAGCAGACTTACGACGAGAATGCTACTGAGTTCGAGAAACAGGGCCACGGCAGGCGCATGATGCACTGATAAGTGCAGGGTTATACTTTTCGAGCCTTCACCAACAGGAAATCCGGTTTGTGGAACAGATCATAGTACTCAGGGTACTTCTCCAGAAGCTCTTCCGAGGGCTCGGGTTCGACTAATCTTTCTATCGCAAAACCGCCGTCCACAAGGTCGTTTATGACCGTGGAAAACATCCTGTGATATATCTTCACGTTATCGACGAACCACACTGTATTGCGCTCGCCTTCTTTGCCGTAGTTCGCGAGATTACAATGGATCTTTTTTCCGTTCTCATCCTTGGTCCATCTGCTGCCGTAACTGTCTTCATGACATGTGACGACCGGGTGTTCCTGCGAGAAAATGAACATGCCGCCTTCGTTAAGGAGCCTGTTAACGTTTTTTACCACGCCCTTAAAATCCTCGATATAATGAAGAGCCAATGAACTTACCACAAGATCAAATCCGCCTTCGATATTGCCGATGTCTTCCATGGGCATGCAAAGATATGTGATGTCAGGATCGCTGTTCCTCTCTCTGGCAACCTCAAGCATCTTCTCTGAGATGTCGACGCCGACGACTTCTTTAGCGCCCATCCTGATATACTCGCTGCACTCATCACCCGCGCCGCATCCGAGATCCAATATCCTTAAGCCCTTAAGGTCAGGCATAAGCTTAAGACGCTCCGGGATCTCGAAGAGATTATTCGCGTTTACTTCCCTCTCTCTTAACTTCTGATAGTTCTCGAAAAAGATCTCGTTGTCGAAGATATTCTGCTTTGCCATGATCATTGCCCCCATAATGCAAGTGACAACAATTGTACTACAAACCCAAAAATAATGCCCCGGAAGTTCCGGGGCAGATATTATCTTTGTTAAGTTCCGTATCAGAGCTGAGGTGTATCGTTGTGCTGCGTTCTCGGGCTCTTGTTAACATGGATGAACATGTTATGCAGGAGGTTAACGCTCGTAAGGATAACTTCACCCTGATTGAGCTTTCTGACGTGCTTGATGGCGTAATCGTCAAGGTGGCTCTCTACAGCACGGATCTCATCGTTAAGCATGAGTCTGTGGATGAGCATCGTACCGATCTGACCGAAGAGGATCGGAGATACGTCCTTCGGGTTCTGTGTTGTGAGGTAAAGGAAGATACCCTTCTTACGGCCTTCTCTTGCGAGGAGTGTAAGACCGCCGTGATATTCCTTGTCGGAGTATCTGGACTTAGCATATCTGTGTACCTCATCAATGAAGAATACAAACGGGCAGACCTCATCTCTGGACATAACGAATGTGCTTACGAGGTCGATGATCATGCCGCCGATACCTTCGGATGCACCGAGTTGTGATGTATCGATGTAAAGGCTCTCTTCAGGAAGATGAATGAAGTCTTCGATAACGTCCAGGAGGTTATACATGCTGGGATCGTTAGAGAAGAATGAGAGGAACTTCGTGTTCGTCATCTGATACTGGATCTTCTGAACGAGTGAAGAATTGAGGTTGGCTCTCAATGTATCGTAACGGTACTTGAAGTTGTAATCGCTGTCTCTGTCAGGTTCGCAGACGGACTCAGCCTGGATCTGCTCAGGAAGGAGCTCAATGTTGAAATCAACGTCGTCCTTGCCTACGGATGCGATGTTCTCCTGAACCTCTTCGATATCCTCACCTACCTTAGGATAGTAAGTATTCGATCCTATCTTCTTCATATAACGGAGTGATGTGATAGCCTCGGAAAGGACAGCGCCCTGTGAGCTGTTCTCTGTCTCGAAGAGCTTCTCCCACTGCTCCATGGAGATCTTGCCGGGAGATACTGTAGTATCAACACCAAGTGTAAGCTTTGTGATCTCTTCGTTGGTGAATGCGTTTCTGTACTCGCCCGTAGGGTCAATGATAAGAGCCTTTCTTCTTGTGGAAACAACCTTATCGAGGATAGCAAGAGCTGTTGTTGACTTACCGCTGTTCGTAGCGCCGATGCACATAAGGTGACGGTTGAAGAGCGTACTGGGCTTAAGGCATACCTCAGCCTGTGACTTGTTGAGGTATGTAGCGAAAGAAGGAAGCGGTTCCTCATTCTCGCCCGTGAACTCGAGTGATGCTAAGAAGAGCTTATAAACGTCGTCAGTTGCGAGGTAAACCTTATCGGTGATACCGAGAGTGTTAAAACCTGCGAGCTGGAACTTATCGGAATCCGTTGGCATCAACGAGATAGTGTCGATGCAGACTTCCTGGTAATCGTTGGGCTTAACGTCACCGGTCTTCATTTCATAGATATTCTTTCTGGAAGCCTTGTTCTCGAAGATCTCACCAAGGAACAGACCAACTACCGAGTCAATGATTACAAAGTTGTTGATCGTGTTAGGAAGAAAAGATTTGTTGAATCTCGTTCTGTCGGACATCAGGTCAAAGTTCTCAACCTGTGCAACGCAGTTGCTTCTGTAAACCTGGGTTACTTTGCCGATGTAAAAGTCTTGGGGGTTCTTGCCTGCATAAAGAGCTTCAATGGTCATATAAAGCCTCCTGAATTGTTATGTGAATGGACTGGTGTCCACAAAGCATTTAATATATTATATATCCCCTAAAGCAAAATTGGTAAATTTTTCTTTTAAATCTGATATTATAATATAGCAGATTTTGTGCAGGTACGGAGAACAGCATGGCAGTTATCAAGAGCAACATATGTAAGATGTGCGGCGGTCTTCTCGACATCGATGTCGACCGTCAGGTCTATATCTGCCCTTTCTGCGGAGTCACCTTCGACTATGAATACTTCCGTAAGGACAATGTTCTGGAGCTCGCCAAAAAGTCCATCACCAGACACGAATTCGGTGCGGCCAGGGACGCTTATGAGTACATGCTCAAGAAAGACCCTCACAATTTCGAAGCGTTAAGGGGCCTGATCCTTTGCAAGTGCAAATGGACCACAATGGCACCGATACAGCAAAATGAAGAAGTTCATCTGCATCCGGATGATCCTGAACTCATAAGGGCGTTAGAAAACTGCATGCCTGAGCACAAGGAGTATTTCGGCACGATCAAAAAGACTCTGGAAGTCCTAAAGGATTACAGAAAGAGCAGAGCTGAACTCGCAAATCTCGAGAACGACAGAATGGCAGTTCAGAAAAAGCTCAGGGATCTGATCCGCGCACAGACGGTAAACAACAGCCAGTTCAGTACCGCCATGAGCGATGCCGCTTCATTTATGGTAGACAACTATAAAGTGGCGACAGCTATTATCGAGATCGGAATTGTCATCCTGGTCGGATTGGGTTATGCCACGATCGCCCATCGTCAGTACTGGATACCGATCTTATTAGCCGGCTTTATCCTGTTCTTCGTCTCGATCTACAACATAATCAAATTCGTTACTAACAAGAGCCTTGAGGCTGCCAAAGTCCCTGTTAAGGCAAAGCTCGACGAATTGGAAAAGCAGGTCGAAGCAAAGAACGCGGAATGTGTAGAATTACTGCGCACTTATAAGACAATGTCTGCTACCGTCGTAACCACTTACCGGATGGAAGAACCGCCTGAGAATAAGGAACCGACCGGAAAGCCCGCGCGCCCGTCAAGGACGTCTTCGGATTTCCCGTCATCAAGCAAGGTCATATAAAGAAAACCGGCTGCCTCAGATTGAGACAGCCGTTTGTTTTTACTCGTCATCAAGCTTCAAAACGCTCATGAAGGCTTCCTGGGGAACTTCGACGGAACCTACCTGTCTCATTCTCTTCTTACCTTCCTTCTGCTTCTCGAGGAGCTTCTTTTTACGCGAGATATCACCGCCGTAGCACTTGGAAGTAACGTCCTTGCGGTAAGCCTTGATCGTCTCTCTGGCGATGATCTTGCCGCCGATCGCAGCCTGTACGGGAATCTCGAACTGCTGCCTCGGGATGTTCTCCTTGAGCTTCTCGCACATTCTTCTGCCCCTAGCATATGCCTTGTCAGCATGAACGATAAAGGACAATGCGTCAACGGCATCGCCGTTAAGGAGAATGTCGAGCTTAACGAGCTTGGATCTCTGGTATCCTGCAGGCTCGTAGTCCAATGAAGCATAACCTCTCGTGCGCGACTTAAGAGCGTCGAAGAAGTCATAGATTATCTCATTTAAAGGCATCTTGTAGTGAAGCATTACGCGCTTCTCATCAAGATACTTCATGTCAGTATATTCGCCTCTTCTCTCCTGGCAGAGCTCCATGATGTTGCCGACATATTCCTTGGGGAGCATGATCGTAGCCTTTACGATGGGCTCTTCCATGTAATCGATCGAAGCCGGATCAGGCATGTTCGTAGGATTCGAACAGTCGACGACAGAACCGTCCGTCAGATAGATCTTATAGATAACTGAAGGCGCCGTGCTGATGAGGTCAAGATTGAATTCTCTTTCGAGTCTTTCCTGGATAACTTCGTAATGAAGGAGTCCTAAGAAGCCGCATCTGAAGCCGAAGCCCAGAGCTGCCGATGTCTCAGCGTCGAAAGAGAGCGCCGCATCGTTAAGTCTTAACTTCTCCAATGCATCCTTGAGATCGCCGTATCTCGCGCCGTCAACGGGATAGATGCCGCAGAATACCATCTGCTGGATTCCCTTGTAGCCGATGAGGGGCTCGTCTGCCGCGTTATCAGCAAGTGTTACCGTATCGCCCGGAGCCGTATCTCTTACGTTCTTGATCGAAGCGCAGATATATCCTACCTCGCCTGCCTTAAGGCTCTCGGTGGGAACGAGCTCGCCCGGATGGAACATGCCGAGTTCCGTTACCGTGAACTCTTTGCCGGAGTGCATCATCCTGATGCGGTCACCTGTCTTAACAGTGCCGTTCTTAACTCTTACGCTGACGATAACGCCCTTATATGAATCGTACTTGGAGTCGAAAACAAGAGCCTGCAAAGGCAACGTCTCATCGCCTTCGGGAGCAGGCAGGTACTCGACTACCTTTTCGAGCACTTCGTCGATATTGATATCGCTCTTTGCAGAGATCAAAGGCGCATAGGATGCGTCGATTCCGATATCGTCTTCGATCTCCTGACGGACCTCTTCAGGCCTTGCGGAAGGAAGATCGATCTTGTTGATTACCGGAAGGACTTCGAGGTCTGCATCAACAGCAAGATAAACGTTTGCGAGTGTCTGCGCCTCAACGCCCTGTGAACTGTCAACGACAAGGATCGCGCCGTCGCATGCGGCAAGGGACCTTGAGACCTCGTAGTTAAAGTCTACGTGGCCCGGAGTGTCGATGAGGTTAAGAAGATATGTGTTGCCGTCAGAAGCTTCGTAAGGAAGTCTTACGGCCTGTGATTTGATCGTAATTCCGCGCTCACGCTCGATATCCATGTTATCGAGGATCTGGTCCTGCATCTCGCGCTTCTCCCTTACGTGGGTGTGCTCGATCAGGCGGTCAGCCAAAGTGGACTTGCCGTGGTCGATGTGTGCGATGATGCAGAAGTTTCTGATGTATTTACGATAGTTGTCGCTCATTTAAGTTGATCCTATGTGATGATTTTTATCTCGTTAAGCGGGAACACTCTGATAACGCCAACTGCCTTGATCCTGTCGGCCGTGAAAGGCCCTAAGTTACGTGAATCGTTGCTTACCGGTCTGTTATCACCCAAGCAGAAATACTCATTATCGGCGAGCGTGATCTCGTTATAGCCCTTCCTTATTCCGTCATCCATCATTGTGGTCTTGGTGCCGGCAGGCAGATAGTTCTCTACGAGCTGATAGAAATCAGTGCCGTCAGCAGGCTTGATGTATACGTTTCCGTCAGCGATCCTTATGGTCTCTCCGGGAAGTGCTACGACTCTCTTAACGAGGAATTCCTTTCCGTAATAGCCTTCCATGTTGCTGCCGTCAAGGATAACGATGTCGCCTCTCTTGAATGACTTGAAATACGTGGAGATCTTCTGTGTGAAGATGACATCTCCGTTGCTCAGCGTAGGATTCATCGAATCGCCGTAAACGTTGTCTCTCTGGACAAGGAATACAACGATGAAGATGCCTGCGAGAATACCGATGCAGATCGTACGGAGCCAGTCAAAGACTTCGTATGCCACAGTGCCCTTTTCGAGTTTCTTGCTCTTCGCGAAAGCCTTCTCGGTCGAGAGTGATCTTTCGCCGCTTACTGCTTCTTCAGCAGACAATTCCTTACCGGAAGATTCATCTGCTTCTGCGAGTGCTCTTTCTTCAGTTTCTGCGCCGGAGACAGCCGTCTCACCAGCAACCGCGATTTCCTTTTTTGCGGGTTCATCGCCGAATACGAAGCCCTCGTTATTGTTGTTCAATTTGCCATTCATCTATTCTATTATCTCCGCTTTTTATTCTTCAGTTGCTTCTGTCTTTGTGATGCTGATATGCAGCTCTTCAAGCTGCTTGTCCGTAACGTATCCCGGTGCATCCATCATGATGTCCTGTGCGTTCTTGTTCATCGGGAAAGGGATTACCTCACGGATCGTCTCTTCGCCTGAGAGGAGCATTACCATACGGTCAACGCCGGGAGCAATTCCTGCATGCGGCGGAGCGCCGTAGCAGAATGCGTTATACATTGCAGGGAACTTCTTCTTAACGTCCTCTTCGCCGAGTCTTACGAGCTCGAATGCCTTGATCATGATCTCAGGATCGTGGTTTCTTACAGCGCCTGATGAGAGCTCGATGCCGTTAACAACGAGGTCATACTGGTCAGCCATGATCGTAAGAGGATCGATCTCGCCTTTCTCTGCCTTAAGAAGAACATCAAGGCCGCCTGACGGCATTGAGAAAGGATTGTGGCAGAACTCCAATTCGCCTGACTCCTCGCCGATCTCATACATCGGGAAGTCAACGATCCAGCAGAATGCATACTGTTCCTTGTCCATGTGGCCCGGAACTGCAGCGCCGAATGTCTTAACGAGAACACCTGCCATCTTCTGTGCCTGGCCCTTATTGCCGCTTGATAATACAACGAGCGTATCGGGCTTAAGGCCTAATTTAGCGATTACTTCATCCTTCTTGGGAGCTACGAACTTGGAGATACCGCCGACGATCTCGCCGTTCTCATCCATTCTGAACCAGTAGCCCTTGCTGCCGGACTGGATCTCGCAGTCAGCCATTGTCTTATCGATGAACTTGCGGCTCTCGTGGAAGTCAGAGATAACAACTGCCTTGATCTCGCCCTCTGCGAAAGGTGCGAACTCTTCAGTTCTTAAGAGATCCGTTACGTCAGTAACAGTCAGGTCGATACGAAGGTCGGGCTTGTCCGTACCGTACTTCTCCATTGCCTCAAGATAAGGAATGCGTACAAAAGGTGAACCTGATGCTCTGTTGTACTTGCCGTACTTAGCAAATACCGGAGGAAGCACGTCTTCGATGATCGCGAAAACATCTTCCTGGCTAGCAAAAGCCATCTCCATGTCGAGCTGGTAGAACTCACCCGGGCACCTGTCGCCTCTTGCGTCCTCATCTCTGAAGCAGGGTGCGATCTGGAAATATCTGTCGATGCCTGATACCATCAGGAGCTGCTTAAACTGCTGGGGTGCCTGCGGCAAAGCATAGAACTTGCCGGGATGCTTTCTTGCGGGAACGAGATAGTCTCTTGCGCCCTCAGGTGAAGATACCGTAAGGATAGGTGTCGTGATCTCCATGAAGTTGTGGTCGATCATGGCGTTTCTGAGTGCAGCGATAACATTGCTTCTGAGGATGAGATTCTTCTTTACCTCAGGATTACGGATATCGAGATATCTGTACTTAAGTCTTGCTGCCTCATCAGCTTCCCTGCTATGGTTGATCTCGAAAGGAAGTTCGTTATAACGGCATCTTCCAAGCACTGTAACCTTCTCGGGAACGACTTCGATGTCGCCTGTCTCGAGCTTGGGGTTCTTAGAGCTTCTTTCTCTTACTGTTCCCTCAACTGAGATCGTGGATTCCTTTGTGATGGCCTTGAAAGTCTTCATCATCTCGGCTGTCTCGATTACTACCTGTGTTGTTCCGTAAAAATCGCGGATAACTACGAATCCGAGCTCTGCGCCTACTTCACGGAAGTTCTCCATCCAGCCTGAGAGCTGAACTTTCTTGCCGGCATCCGTGATCCTTAATTCTCCGCATGTATGAGTACGTGACTGCATATATATTCCTCCAAAATTGTTTGCTTATTTATCTGCGAGATACGCTGTAAGTTCATTAAGCTTTACGGGCGTCTCCGTACCGTCAGCCATGCACTTTACCTTAACCTCGCCCGAGCTGAGCTCGTCGTCGCCGATTACTGCAAGGTAAGGGATCCCCTTCTTGCCGGCATATTTCATCTGTGCTTTGAAGGATCTGCCTGCCATGTCTGTCTCGCAGCCGATGCCTGCATTTCTTAACTCGTAGCAGAGCTTTAATGCTTCGATCTTAGCTGCTTCAGACATTGATGCGATGTAGAGCTTTACGTAAGAAGGTGCATCTGTGAGCACGCCCTGCGCCTCAGCCTCCAGAAGGAGTCTCTCGACACCCATGGCAAAGCCGATGCCCGGTGTAGCCGTGCCGCCGCAGTCTTCAACAAGTCCGTCATATCTTCCGCCGCCGCAGATAGTTCCCTGCGTTCCGACGTTCTCTGATACGAACTCGAAAACCGTTCTCGTATAGTAATCCAGACCTCTTACGATGTTAGGGTCGATAGTATATGCGATGCCAATAGCATCAAGCCTTGCCTTAAGGCCTTCAAAGTGAGCCTTGCAGTCATCGCAAAGGTGGTCGATGAGTCTCGGCGCATTCTTAACGATATCCTTGCCGCCATCGACCTTGCAGTCGATCATGCGCAAAGGATTCTTCTCGAATCTTGCCTGGCAGTCCTCACACATAGTAGATACGTGAGGTCTGAAATAATCCTTAAGAAGCTTATTGTACTCGCCACGGCAGTTGGGGCAGCCGATCGAATTGATATGGAGCGCAATGTTCTTAAGTCCCATCTTCCTGAAGAAGACATCAACTACGGAGATGATCTCAGCATCGATATCAGGACCCTGTGCGCCGAAAGACTCAAGGCCGAACTGGTGGAACTCACGCATTCTGCCCTTCTGCATCTTCTCATAACGGAAAGCCGTAATGTTGTAGAACATCCTTACCGGAGTTGCGAGGCTCGACATGCCGTTCTCGATATAGCTTCTTACAACGCCTGCCGTACCCTCAGGTCTCAGCGTGATGCTTCTTCCACCCTTGTCCTCAAAGGTGTACATCTCTTTGGTTACGACGTCTGTGGTATCGCCAACGCCTCTCTGGAACAGATCTGTCTGCTCGAATGTCGGGATCCTTATCTCCTCATAGCCGAAGGAATGGCATACATCGGCAAAAGTCTTCTCTGCGCGCTGCCAATTGTGTATCTCTGAAGGCAGTATGTCCTTCGTTCCCTTCTGTGCTGCGTATCTCATCATAGTTCTCCTAGTCTAATAAATAACACGCGCTATTATAATATTAAAAGGGGCAATAAACAACCTGAAAGACGTGGTTTTGAGCGGCAGTCTTCACGGAGCCGTGTATTTTTTGTGTTGCATTTTGTGTATGAACGGCGGAATGAACGGCACTGCCGCCCGTTTTGCCGTTCATTTGGGAATCCGATGTTAAAAACATGCATAACATTTATGCTTGCGACTGTAATTATCCCTGTCCGCGCAAAACGCAATAGATCGAGCTTGCGTTTCTGCACAAGCGAACGGAGTGAGCGCGGAAGCCCTAAGCAAGCGAGATATTATTTGCGTTTAGCTATATACGCCATCCAGTCGTTCTTGGAGCGTTCTTCGATTATCTCCATGCCGGCGGCCTTCAAAGCTTCAATGACGCGGTCCTTCTTATTGTTGATGATGCCGGAGCATACGAAGATTCCGTCATCCGCAAGGTCTGCGGGAATATCGCATGCGATCTCGGCGATTACGTCAGCAATGATGTTTGCGACGATGAGGTCATAGGGCGCATTCTTAACGCTCTTGAGTTCGCCCGTGTAGCAATTGATATTGGTGCACTCATTGATGGCGCAGTTCTCTTCTGCAACCTTGACTGCCATGGAGTCGATGTCGACGGCATCAACGCTTGCTGCGCCGAGCTTGCTGGCGATGATCGCCAATATTCCGGAGCCGGTGCCAAGGTCCAGAACAGACGTATCGGGCTTGATCACCTGATCAAGGATCTCAGCGCACATAGAGGTTGTCTCGTGGGTGCCTGTGCCGAATGCGGAACCTGGATCGAGAATGACCTTAACCGCGTCCTTTTCGAGCTCTGCGTCGCCTTCTTCCCATGAAGGGCAGATGACGATACGGTCAGAGAGCTTGAACTCCTCATAGTATTTTTTCCAGTTGTTGGCCCAGTCTTCGTCGTCAACATAACGGAAGCCTTCAAAGCCCTTGCCGACATCAAGGAACTCGCCGATCGAAGCGATGCGCTGCTTGATGAAGTCCATGGCCTCAGCCGTTGGAAGCTCTTTGTCTGTGATGGAGCCGTAGATCATGCCGACGCCGTCGGGATTGGCGAATTCTTCGCTCTTGGCGCCCATGCGGATAACGCCGTCGTCGGTCTCTGCGAAATAGGCCTTGATGACAACGTCCTGGCCATAGCTCTCGATCGTGCCGTCATCGCAGTAGCTCAAAGGGTCGTTGTCTATGGTGTTGCGGAACTCCATGGGGTCCTGTGACGCGATGCCGTCTGCGCCTACCTGTGCGAGCATCTCGCAGATTGCTTCGGAAGCTTCTTCAGTTGTCTTGATCGTTATCTCTGCCCATCTCATAGTCTTATCCTCTTATGAAAAAGGCGGGACCCTTTAATCAGGATCCCAACCTCAGTTTTTATTTAAACAGGTTCTTTATCCTCTGGAAGAACTGGCTCGACCTCATGTAGTTGCGGTCTGTAAGCGTGTCGTTAAACTGCTTTAAGAGCTGCTTTTGTTCGCGCGAAAGGCCCGTCGGGACTTCCAGTACGAACTTTACTACGTGATCACCCTTCATGTTCGGGTTGCTCTTGTTCGGAATACCCTTGCTCCTGATCGTGATCGTGTCGCCGGGCTGTGTTCCTTCCTTAAGAGTGTATCTTTCCTTGCCGTAGATGGTGGGAACTTCGATCTCACCACCCAAAGCTGCCTGTGCATATGTTATCGGTACGCTGCAGGATGTATTGATTCCGTTTCTCTCGAAAACATCATGCTTCTTGACCTTGAATTCGATGTAGAGATCACCGTAAGGTCCGCCGTTCGTACCGGGTTCGCCTTCGTTTCTGATAGGAAGGAGATCGCCCGTGTCAACGCCTGCAGGAATCTGAACTGAAAGGTTCTTGACTGTCTTAAGTCTTCCCTTGCCTCTGCACTGGTTGCAGGGTGTCTTGATGACTGTTCCTCTGCCGTTACATGTGGGGCATGCCTTGGTGACCATAGTCATGCCGAAGAGTGTCTGAGTCTGCTGCTGAACGCGTCCTGCACCTCTGCATGTGGGACATGTCTCCGGTGTCGTTCCTGGCTGTGCGCCTGAACCGTTGCAGGATTTGCAGATATCTTCCTTTGTGATCTGGAAAGTCTTGGTGCAGCCGAATGCAGCCTCCATGAATTCCAGAGCCATGTGATATTTAAGATCGGCACCCTTCTGGGGACCAGTACGTCTTCTGGAACTCCCTCCGAAGCCGCCTCCGAAGAATGAACTGAAGATATCACCCAGGTCAACGTCGTAAGCGCTGTAAGCACCGCCGCCGCCACCGCCGAATCCGTTGGGATCGACTCCTGCGTGACCGAATCTGTCGTATTTGGCTTTCTTATCAGGGTCAGACAGGATCGAATATGCTTCGTTGACTTCCTTGAATTTAGCCTCAGCCTCTTTGTCACCCGGATGCAAGTCAGGGTGATATTTCTTGGCCTGCTGTCTGAAAGCCTTCTTTATCTCGTCATCGGAAGCACCTTTGCTTACTCCCAAGACGTCATAATAATCTCTAGGCAATGAGGAACCCCTCCGTTCTGTTATACATGTTCCTTATACAAGTTTATCCGGCACACCCATTTCGGAAGTGCCGGATTATTGTATCAGATTTTATCCGGATTAGAAGTCGCCGCCTGCGTTCTTAAATCCGTCTGAGCCTGCGCCCTGGTTAGGGTCAACGGACTCTGTGCCGTAGCCTGCGAAATCTTCAGGTGAAGGCTGTCCCTGAGGACCCTGAGGGCCTGCTCCAGGTGCGCCCTGTGCAGGGCCTGCTGCCTGGTAGATCTTCTCAGAGAGCTTGTAGAGAGCCTGTGTGAGGTCCTCTGTGCCCTTCTTCATGGCGTCTGTATCGTTCTTTGCGATAGCATCCTTAAGCTTTGCGATCTCGTCGTTTACGGGAGCCTTGTCAGCGTCAGAGATCTTGTCGCCTGCATCCTTCATGGTCTTTTCTGCCTGATAGCAAGCTGTCTCTGCCTGGTTCTTGATCTCGATCTTCTCCTTGTTTGCCTTATCCTCAGCAGCGTGCAGCTCTGCTTCCTTAACTGCCTTCTGGATATCTTCCTCGCTCATGTTGGAAGAAGACTGGATGGTGATCTTCTGCTCACGGCCTGTGCCCTTATCCTTAGCGCTTACGTTAACGATACCGTTAGCGTCGATATCGAATGTAACTTCGATCTGCGGAACGCCACGGGGTGCAGGTGCGATACCGTCGAGGATGAAGTTGCCGAGTGTCTTGTTGTAAGCAGCCATCTCACGCTCGCCCTGGAGTACGTGAACCTCAACCTGTGTCTGGCCGTCAGCTGCTGTGGAGAATACCTGGCTCTTCTTTGTAGGGATCGTTGTGTTACGCTCGATCATCTTTGTGCATACGCCGCCCATTGTCTCGATACCGAGAGAGAGAGGTGTAACGTCGAGGAGAAGGAGTCCCTTAACGTCGCCTGTAAGGACTGCTGCCTGGATAGCTGCGCCGATTGCAACGCACTCGTCAGGGTTGATGCCCTTGAAAGGCTCCTTGCCGAAATAATTCTTAACTGCATCCTGAACTGCAGGGATTCTTGTGGAACCGCCTACGAGGAGGATCTTATCGATGTCGGAAGGTGAGATCGAAGCATCGCTCATAGCGCGCTTAACAGGATCCATTGTCTTCTGAACGAGGTCAGCTGTGAGCTCATCGAACTTAGCTCTTGTGAGAGTGATGTCCATGTGCTTAGGACCTGTTGCATCTGCTGTGATGTAAGGGAGATTGATGTTGGAAGATGTAACGCCGGAGAGCTCGATCTTAGCCTTCTCAGCTGCTTCTCTCAATCTCTGCATAGCCATACGGTCAGATCTTAAGTCAACACCGTCAGATGACTTGAAAGACTCTACGAGGTAGTCAACGATCTTGTTATCGAAGTCGTCACCGCCGAGTCTGTTGTTACCTGCTGTTGCGAGAACCTCGAAAACGCCGTCTGCGATATCAAGTACGGATACATCGAATGTACCGCCGCCCAAGTCGAATACGAGGATCTTCTGGTCAGATTCCTTATCAAGGCCGTAAGCCAGAGATGCAGCCGTAGGCTCGTTGATGATTCTCAATACCTCAAGACCTGCGATACGGCCAGCGTCCTTTGTAGCCTGACGCTGTGAGTCTGTGAAGTAAGCAGGAACTGTGATAACTGCCTGTGTAACGGGAGTTCCGAGATAAGCCTCAGCGTCGCTCTTAAGCTTAGAGAGGATCATTGCGGAGATCTCCTGAGGTGTGTACTGCTTATCGTCGATGGATACCTTATAGTCGGAACCCATTTCTCTCTTGATTGACTGGATAGTACGGTCAGGGTTTGTAACTGCCTGTCTCTTAGCTACCTGTCCGATAAGTCTCTCGCCTGTCTTTGTAAAACCTACAACTGAAGGTGTAGTTCTGTTGCCTTCGGGATTCGGGATTACTACTGTCTCCGAACCTTCCATAACTGCAACACATGAATTTGTTGTACCAAGGTCGATACCAATTACTTTTGCCATTTTAATTTCCTCCTGAAGTTCTTTTCGAACTTACAAAATATCTATCACTTACTTAATATTTCTTGCTGACAAGGATCTTGTCTACAATACCGTAATTCAAAGCTTCCTCAGCCGTCATCCAGTGATCTCTCTCAGTGTCGATCATCAAGGTCTCCAAGCTCTTTCCGCAGTTGTCTGCGAGGATTTGATTGAGTCTCTTTCTCGTATCCCTGATGTGATCAGCTGCGATCAGGATCTCTGTAGCCTGGCCCTGAGCACCGCCCAAAGGCTGGTGGATCATGACTTCCGCATTAGGAAGGATGCAGCGCTTGCCCTTTGTACCGGCAGAAAGGAGAACTGAACCCATGGAAGCTGCCATACCCATGCAGATCGTCTGGATGTCAGGCTTGATAAGACGCATTGTGTCTAAGATCATGAGACCGTCAGAAACCGATCCTCCGGGGCTGTTGATATAAAACTGAATGTCCTTATCAGGATCCTCTGCCTCGAGGAAGAGGAGCTGAGCCGTAATAAGGCTTGCTGTTACTGCGTTTACTTCTTCGGAGAGGATTACGATTCTCTCTTTGAGAAGTCTGGAATAGATGTCATAGGCACGTTCGCCGCGGCCGGTTGTCTCGATAACCGTAGGAACCAAGCTTGATCTGATTAAATCCATTGTCTTTCTCCTTTATGTGTTATTTGTTTTTATCTTAGTTAGCTACCTGGACCTGAGCATGTCTGATTACTCTGTCCTTGTACTTATATCCCTTAGCGAAAACCATCGCTATCTCCTGCTCACCCAACTCCTCATCATCGACGTGCATCATTGCATCGTGGAAGTTCGGATCGAATTTTGTTCCTCTCTCTGCGGGTATCTCTTCGACACCGATCTTCTTGAGAGTATCCTGTGCCTGTCTTCCGACAAGTTCCATTCCCTGAATGACTTTATCGAGTGAATTCTCATCGGACTTCTTTGCACCTTCTGTTGCTCTGTCCAAGTTGTCAATGAGCGTTAAGAATTCCTTTGTTACGTTTGCGATCGCATCTGCGTAGAGGTTTTCCTTTTCCTTCTGCGTACGCTTACGGTAGTTATCGTATTCAGCGTAGAGGCTCATATATCTTGCTTCGAGATCACTTACTGCTTCGGCATTGTCGGCAGGCAGTTCATCGTCTTCATCGTCGTCTTCGTCCGCTTCGGCTTCCTTTGCTTCTGCCTCTTCAGCTTTTGCTTCCTCAGCCTTTGCTTCTTCTGCCTTTTCCACCTCTGCTTCTGCGGATGCCTTGTCTGAAGCTGCGGCATCTTCTACGGAGCTGGTCTCTGTCTCGTTGTTAACGGGCTCTTCGTCAGCTCCGAAGATCAACTCTTCATCGTTGCTCATTCTCTTTATCCTTTCCCTATTTGTTATTTTTTTCATTTTCTTCATCAGATAAATCTCCTCATCTCTTCATTAAGCTTTTTCTTAACGAAGTCGATCTGGGAAATTACCTTCGAATAAAGCATTCTCTTGGGTCCAATGACTCCGATGTTGCCGGAGACTGAATCCGTAAGGTTATATGTTGCGGTTATGAAGCTGCAGTCATCCAAGCCTTCCAGTGTTATCTCCTGGCCGATCCTGATCATGTAAGAATCATCAGATCCTGCTTCTCTTGCGGCATTCTCCATCTCGTTGACGTATCCTGCAACCATTCCGGAATCGGACAATGTTCCGAGGAGGTCTCTTGCCCTGCCCAATGAACTGAAGTCCGGGAGGCTTAACATCCTGTGCTCGCCTTCCAAGTAGATATTAAGTTCATCAGCCTGCTTAATAGCTGCATATGCTTCGTACAAAACCTGCTTAAGCAAGGGTTCGGGTACATCCGCATTCTTTCCCGCACTCTCGACCGTTACCAGTGTGATCTCATCCAAAGGCTTTCCGGTAAGGTGCTTTTCGATCGCGCCGGAGATCTTCATGATCTGCTCATCGTTTAAGAAATTAGGTATTCTTACAACCTTATCCTTAACTACGCCTGCCGAGAGAACCATGACTACGAGTGCCTTGCCCGGTTCGATCATCAGGATCTTAAGCTGCTTTAAGAAGCTCTTCTTAAGCCTGGGGCTCATTGCGAGGGATACGAATCCCGTTGTCTCGGATAATGTATGTGTAGCATTCTTGATAAGGTCCGTGACCTCGTCAACGCTGGAATCGATCCTCTTCTCGATCTCGAGCTGCTCCCTGGGTGACAATGCTTCGATCGTCATGAGGGAATTTACATATTCGCGGTAGCCCTTATCCGAAGGAATACGGCCGGCAGATGTATGAGGCTTCTCGATAAGTCCCAGATGCTCCAATTCTGCCATGTCGTTACGGAGAGTAGCGGAGCTGACATTGAAGCTGTGACGCTCTATAAGACTCTTCGAACCGACAGGCTCGTTAGTAGATACATAGTCATCAACGATTGCGTGTAAGACTTCTTTTTTACGGTTATCTAACTGCATCTTATTGTCTCTCCCTTCTTCCGATTAGCACTCTCACTCTATGAGTGCCAACAACAATATACTCTTAAAGTCAAAAATAGTCAAATGAATATTTGAGTGAAATCTGAGGCTTCACAAATAGCCTTGTTTTCAGGCATTTGCAGGCTGTTTGGCCTCAATGGAAATTTTGACATTTGAGGCGCGATCAGCAGTGCTGTACCGACAAATTCAGGATTTTTCGTTTTTCTGTCGGTCTTTTAGTACCAGAAAAAGCAATTGGCTGCTCATTTGTACCGACAGAAAACCGTTTTTTCGCATTTTTGTCGGTACAGAGCCTATAACCAATCGATCACCAGTGCCAGAGCTGCATGTAGACAACGAATACTATCGTCAGCACAGCGCCTAGAATAGTAATGATGTTGTAGATCTTGCGGATTACGGAAGATTCCTTGCGCGGCGTCTTAATGAACTTGAAGATACCGTAAAGCGTCAGTGCCAAGAGGATGACCGTAAGCACGCCGGCTGCATAGAAGAACCACATATATGTGGTGTGAGGCAGCCATACGGAAATCGAAAGGATGATGCCAAGGCCGCACAGACCGAGCAGGAGCTCAACGAGAGCGATGAAGCCCGTAGTCTTGCCGAGCATGATCTTCTTCGTGCTCTTTCTTGCCTTGCGGACAATGGCTCTTATGCCCTTGACTATGAGGCTTACGAGCGCGAACGCCAGGAACAGCATCCATCCGTAGAAAAGGATACAGTCTGCGATCATGACTCCGGTGTCGGCAAGATAATAATCGCCGTAAGGCATCTCGATCTTGGAAATGCCGTCCTTCTCGTTATACGCCCAGAGGAATTCACTGAAAGTATCAGGTGTCACATAGCTTGCGCCCATGATCTTAAAGCGGCCCTCGAGCACAGTCCTGCACGGATGGTACATGCCCTTTGCATAGTCAGCGGCTGTATATGAGAGCCAGGATGACTTGCCGTAGATCGAATTGAACAATTCGTCGTTGTAATATTCCTCGCCTGCCTGGTTGGTCATTACGACGCAGCCGATCTGCTTCTCGGGATCGAAAGTGATATAAGACGAGCACGCCTGCGTATTGCCGCCGTGACCGTATGTGTTGTCTCCGTAAGGAAGCGCCCAGAAGCCGTGCGCATTTTTCGCAACGCCCGTATCACCGAAGTAAGATGTCGCAGACATCATGACCTCGTATGTTTCCCTGTTCTCGAAAAGCGGGAACTCATCCTTAACAAAGCAGGATGCGTACTTGATGTAGTCATCGAGCGTGGATACGCAGGTACCTGCAGGATAGAGGCTGATCAGATAGAATGCGTTGCCGACAGGTGTGGTGCCGGAATAGCACATGAGCTTGTCGCGCCTTTGTCTGACACTAGGGTTATCCATGAGGTCAGGTGCCAGAGCGGAATCCTTCATGTCCAAAGGCTCGAAAATATGGTGGTGAACATAATCAACAAAGCTCTCGCCAGAGACGCGCTCGACGATAAAGCCTGCCAGAGCCACGCCCCAGTTGGAATATGCCGTGAGCGTATCAGGCTCGAATATCTGTGCCGGCTGGTCCAGTTTCAAAGCTTCTTCCAGAGTATAAGCTTCCATGTTTGCAGGAAGGAACATATCCGTATAGTATTCCTGGAAGCCTGCCCTGTGATTCATGAGGTCGATCATGCGGACGGGCTTCTCGTATCTTAAGTTAGTAAGGAAACCATCGGGAAGATATTCCCTTACGTCCTTTTCCAGATCGATCTTTCCCTGTTCCCAGAGCTGCATGACGCTGACCCAGACCATCGTCTTTGTGGTCGAACCCCAGTCGATAACGGTATTCTCATCGGCCCTTATTCCGTTAGCGATGTCCGAATAACCGTAATAGCCTTTAAATACAACGCCGTCTTTATCGAAAACTCCGACCATCGCACCTGCAGTGGTGTCTTTGTGGTCTTCGTAGAAAGCATTGATCTTCTCTTCGTAGGATCCTGCATAGATCTTCTTTTCCGGTTTCTCCGCCTTGGCCGAACATGAAGCCAGCAAAGGCAACGTCATAAAAGCTGCGGCAATAAGCGCAAGGCTCCTTTTAAGTACTTTCATAAAATTCTCCCTTATTCCATTTTTGTAAAACTGCTTTATTATATTACAAACAATCTTAACCTAACCTTAAATCGGAGGATCCATGAGAGGAATCGTTTTCGACATCGACGACACACTATACTGCAGACAGGACATGCTGGTCCGGGCCGCAGAGACTGTGCTTGGCGTCAAGGTCCCCGACTGGCCGCTGTTCATCAGCATCTTCTACGAGAAGAGCGACATCAACATGGCGCAGCTGGAATCCGGTGAAGTCTCAACCCGCGATATCAACGGCTGGCGCTACAACGAGACGTTCAGACTGTTAGGCCTTCCCTATAAGCCTGAGGACGGCGGACGCGCTGCCGACGCTTATCTGGAACTCCAGAGTCACATGTTCATAAGCGATGAGCTGGCTTCAGTACTGGATAAGCTTGCCCGGGATCCGGAGATAAAGCTTGCGATCCTTACCGCCGGCGAATCCAAGCACCAGTGGAACAAGGTCGATATGCTGGACCTGGGCCGCTGGTTCGACCGTTCCTCTGTTATCGTTACCGGAGACACACCGTATACCAAGCCTGATGTCGAACTGTTCCGCATGATGGAAGAACACCTTGGGCTCTCCCCTTCTGACCTCTGGATGGTCGGCGACAATTACGATAAGGACATCGCAGGCGCTATAAAAGCCGGCTGGCATTCCCTCTGGATCAACCGCCGCAGGCTTCCTGCACCTGAAGTCCTTCCCGACATATCGGTACTTGATGACGGCGAATTTGTTGAAGCTCTGGCAAAGGAGTTCTTGTGATGTTCGGCAAAAAGAAATCCGCACAATTATCCTACGATAAGGACAATGAGACGCCCGCAGTAAAGTCCAGCATCTGCACGGGCGAGAAGACTGCCGGCTTCATTGACAATAAGACCGGCAAGTACCACGATGTAATGCTAATCAAGTCAGACGCTGACCTTATAGAGTTCAAGAGGCTCTATGGCGTCGATGAGGTAAAGACGATCTATTAAGTCGCCTATAGATTACCGTTTTTATAGAAGCCTCACCAGAAAATAAACTATCGGTACCTTCCTCTTGCTTCCCTTCTCTCGCGCTTTACGATCTTTTTGAGCTTCTCCTCATCCTTATCGCGCATGAGATAGAAGATTATTCCCGAACAGATCGAATTCAATATAAGCAGCATGATACTTAATGCAGCTGCCCTGTTATAGATATATCCGTTGCGGAAGGCCAGATTATTAAGATAAGTCATATTCGTAATTACTGCGTTATTGGCTACAACTCCGAACATTTGCGGAACATCGAACATGCCGAGTCCGCCGATGATGCTCGTGACAAGAACAAAGATAAGCATCTCGCGCATGCACGGAAGAGTGATCTTAAAGAATGTCTGTATCCTGTTGCATCCGTCCATCTCGGCCGATTCGAATATCTCAGGATTGATCCCGATGATGCCGGAATATATGATAAGCAGCGTATAACCATAAAACATATATACGTTGATCAGAACGACCAGCTTTTTCAGGTCCCCTCCGTTGATCAGGAAGTTACGGTTTTCCCATGTCGCACCGAAAAGCCCGTACAGTTTACCCATTGCCTGGTTTACGGCTCCGACCGGATAACCGAATAATTTTATAAACAGTGTGGCCGTAACAGAACCTGCAACAAGGTGAGGCATGTAGTAAATGATCTTGAATATCAGCGTACCTTTTATCTTCAGTCTTCTGTCGGAATACCAGACGCTGAAAAGAAACGCTAAGAACAGTTCAGGCACAAAGCCCATTATCCAAAACAGCCATGAATTGGCAAATGCTTTCCAGAACGTCTTTGACTTTATTACATCTTCAAAGTTCTGATACCAGGGTTTTCCGACTGTGGTAAGAAAATGCCACTCCGTATTGCCGGCACCCTTAAGATCCGTAAAGCCCAGGATAAAAGTCAATACCGTCGGATACAAAAAGAACACGCTGAAAGCAATGATAAAAGGCAGCGAGTACAGATATCCGTATTTTGCATATTTCTTCTTAAGATTAGATCTAGCCATAACTATTTCCCCAAAAACAGCTCATCACTCAACAGGTGCGGAGACAAATGAAATACTTCTGAGTTTACCGGTGGCACCTTCGCCATATTTCTCGTTATGAGCCTTCTCATATTTAATAGGGATCTCATAAAGCTCTTCCATCATGGCGTTCATCTCATCATCATTGAGATACAAAAAAGAAGTTCCAAAGCACAAGTATTCCTTCATGAATTCTTCTTTAAAATTCTTATGCGGTTTCTTATTAAAGCTGTCAAACTGTGAATACAGGTTCATAAAGAAACTGTATGCTGACTCAGAGAGATCACAGCTATCCACAAATGCCTCAGAGTTATCTTTAAGAATGCGTTCAAAAGCTCCTCTGACCTTCCGTTCTTCTTTTACAACGATAGTTCCTGCATCGATCAGGAAATCGACATGTCTGTACAAAGTCCTTCTGGGAATATCCGGAAAATAATCAGCCAGTTCTTTTACAGTTGCTTCACCGTTGATAGCCATATACTGCATTATTCTCATCCTTGCAGGATTGGAAAGGATCTCAGTGTAATTCATATATTTCTCCCCTTTGGAAATGCTGTTTTTATATTAGTGCCATTTTTGGCACAGGTCAAGTGTTTTTACTATTTCTTATAATCTAGCACGAGGACGGAGCTTTTCTTGAAGTGAGAATATTATCAATATAAAAGCCGCAGGCATTTACATGTCTGCGGCTTAATTTCAGAAGTAAATAACTAAAATCAGAGATCGTAATACATCTCGTACTCCATCGGTGTGGGCATGGAGATGTGGCGGCCAAGATCCTTTCTGCGGTTGGCGATCCAGAGATTGATCAGTTCGATCGGGAAAACGCCGCCTGCGGTGAGGAAGTCGTGGTCCCTTTCGAGAGCTTTGAGAGCTGAACCTAATGACTTCGGCAGGCCCTTGATCTTTTTCTTGTCTTCTTCGGAAAGATTGAAGAGGTTGAAGTCATAAGGACCGTAGCCTTCTGCTTCAGGATCGATCTTGTTCTTGATGCCGTCCAAACCTGCCATAAGGATCGCAGCATAGCAATAGTAAGGATTGCAGGTAGCATCAGGGTTACGGAGCTCGAATCTCTTCTTGTCAGGGGTCTTAGCATATGCAGGGATACGGATTACCGCACTTCTGTTGGCGGTAGCATAGCCGATCGTAACGGGAGCTTCGAAGCCCGGAAGAAGTCTCTTGTAAGAGTTCGTTGAAGGATTCGAGAATGCGCAGATCGCAGGAACGTGACGGAGCACGCCGCCGATGAAGTGAAGTGCTGTCTGGGACAGGCCTGAATATCCGTTCTCATCGTAGAAGATGGGCTTTCCGTCCTTGAACATCAGCATGTGAACATGCATACCTGAACCGGCTTCGCCATAGAGGGGCTTGGGCATGAACGTTGCGGTCTTGCCTTCTGCGACTGCTTCATTCTTAACGATATACTTGGTGAGCATCGTCTTGTCGGCCATCTCGGTCATTCCGCCGAACTCGACCTCGATCTCCATCTGGGCAGAGCCGACTTCGTGATGGTGATACTTGACCTTGATGCCCTGGTTCTCCATGAGCATCGTAACGCGGCTTCTGTAGTCGTATGCGATATCCTGCGGTGGCGCTGCGTGATAGCCGCCCTGGTGCGGTGTCTGGAAGCCTAAGCTGCCCGGCTCACCGGAATTCCAGAAAGCTTCCTCGCCGTCGATCGTGAAGCCGGAACTGTTGGGTTTGTTGGCATAAGTTACTTCATCGAAAACATAGAACTCAAATTCGGGTCCAAGCAGGAATTGGTCTGCGACGCCTAATTCCCTCATGTATTCTTCCGCACGCTTACTGACGTTTCTGGGTTCCTGGTTGAATGGGATGTTCTCGTCTTTGCCGATGATCCTTACGTCGCCGATCATGGAGAGAGTCTTGATCTCGCAGAAATCGTCGATGGCAGCACTTGAGAGATCAGGAATAAATACCATGTCACTCTTCTCGACAGGCGCAAAACCGTAGTTGCTGCCGTCAAATCCTATGCCTGCTGTCATTGTAGATTCGGAGAATCTGTCGGCAGGGATCGTCAGATGATGCCATCTGCCATTCAAGTCGATCATTCGGAAGTCGATCATCTTGATGTCGTTTTCCTGAATGAAGTTCTTCGCTTCCTCAAAGTTACTTAGCATATATTCCACCTCCGCTAAAGTATTGATTTAATCTTAACATGCGCGCGCGTATAAAAACCTGTCTTAATATAGAAAATTAACGTTTTCAGTCTTTGGTCAATATGTTTGTTGAGAAACCTCACCCAATATGTAAAATAGAAGAATCTTTTTCACATGGGAGCGGCATATGAAGGTTGAATTCGGTTACGGCAAAGGTGTACAGACAGTAGATATCCCTGACAAGAATCTCGATCAGATCCTTGTTGCAAATAACATTGAGCACGTAAGGCGCGGCCCTGATGCCGTTGTCTATGCTCTCGAAAACCCTATCGGCTCCCCCCGTCTCAAAGACCTCGTAAAGCCCGGTCAGAAGATCTGCATCATCACGAGCGACATCTCCAGACCGATCCCGAGCTTTGACGTAATCCCTTCTATCTTGGATGAGCTCTATCTCGCAGGCTGCAAAAAGGAAGACATCTATGTCGTTTTCGCGCTCGGCTCACACAGACCTCACACCGAGGAAGAGAAGAAAAAGCTCGTCGGAGAGCGCGTTTACAGCGAAGTAAGATGCATCGACTCTGATCCTGCAGACTGCATCCACATGGGCGATACATCAAGAGGGACACCCGTTGATATCACAAGGAGCGTTGCTGAGGCTGATTTCAGGATCGGCGTAGGCAATATCGAGTTCCACTATTTCGCAGGATATTCCGGCGGCGCAAAGGCCCTTATGCCCGGCGTCTCCACGCCTTCTGCAATCCAGGCCAACCACCGCATGATGGTCGACGAGAAGGCCTGCGCAGGCAACTTGAACGGCAACCCCATAAGAGCAGACATCGAAGAGTCTGAGACATTCTGCCACTTGAGCTTCATCGTTAACCCTATCCTTGATGAGCACAAGCACATCGTTTACTGCGTCGCAGGCGACGTTACCAAGGCTCACAGGGAAGGCTGCAAATACTTAGATAAGATGTACAGAAAGCCCCTTAAGAGAAGAGCCGACATCGTTATCGTCTCACAGGGAGGCGCACCTAAGGACGCCAACCTCTACCAGACACAGAAGGCCCTTGATAACTCAAAGTATGCCGTAGCTGACGGCGGCACGATCATTGTTGTCGGCGCATGTAATGAAGGTCTTGGTAGCGCCAAGTTCGAAGAGTGGCTCACGACCGCAAACACACCGGATGAGCTTATCGAGAGAGTCGGAAAAGACTTCCAGTTAGGCGGTCACAAGGCAGCTGCCATTGCCATGGTATTAAAGCACGCCAAGATAGTTCTCATCTCCGAGATGGACGACGACTTCGTAAGGTCCATCTTCCTTGAACCGATGCATTCTGCTCAGGAAGCATTCGATGAAGCATATGCAAGATACGGAGAAGACTGCTCTGTCATCTGCATGCCTTTCGGCGGTGCGACGCTTCCGATGCCTCCCGAAGAGTAAAGACCTGTTCCCTCAATTTTCACGGGTTTGTAACAGAATTAGTATTACAATAATCAGGTAAAACTAATTTGAGAGGTTGGATATGAGCTGGGATGCAGGCTTTCTGCTTTACATTCAGGAATATATCAGGTCGGATTTTCTAAACCCGATCATGAAGGTCTTGACCCATTCCGGTGATAAGGGCATTCTGCTGATCGTCCTTATCCTGGCTTTTCTCATCATTCCGCGAACAAGAGCCATCGGCATCATGTCCACGATAAGCATCGTGATCGAAGCTCTCCTCAATAATGTTCTCCTGAAGAATCTCATCGCAAGAACAAGACCTTATGACGAGATCGAAGGACTTGTAAATCTTGTCGGCAAGCAGAGTGATTACTCCTTCCCTTCAGGCCACACAGGCGCTGCATTCGCAGTTGCAGGCGCAATGCTCGTAGTCGCATTGTTCGGCCTTCCCATGATCGAAAAGACCGGCGAGTTTAAACGCGAAGATCCTTCTCTCACCTTCAAGCTTATTTCTGTGATCCTCATCATGTACGCCACGCTCCTCGCATTCTCCAGAATGTACGTCGGCGTCCACTACCCCACAGACGTTCTCTGCGGCCTCTTGCTGGGTCTTGGAACAAGCGCTGTTGCCTACCTGATATATCAGGTGGCGATAAAGAAGATCCACGAAAGAAAAACTGCTGTATAAAAAATGTTGAAAGCGCTGCCGAAGTAACGACAGCGCTTTTTGATTCATTGATGAATGGGATGAATGTTAAAAATCTATTTCTCCCTCATCTTCATCCGATGTAACGATCACATCTCTTGCATCGAATGTTATAACTTGGATTTCAATTTCCTCATACGTATCTTTCATTATATGTCTCCTCCTAATTAATGTGTTTTAAAATATTTTTCTGCCGATTTGCCATACTTGATCATGGCTCTTACTAAATCTTTGAAGTTTTCATCAGTAGATTTCTGAAGTCGGTTGTAAACATATGATTCTATACTGTAAGTCATTATTTCGCTGATCCTGTTATCATCATTATCTTTTGAATATTCGCCATCGTATAGAGCTGCATCGATAGCACAGCACATATCCTTTGCGGAAATATCAGATATCTTAACTGTATAGGCATCATTCTTTGCATCGTAAACAAATTCGGAAGCGTGGAAATTCTTGCTTACCAATGTTCCGCTTACTGTCTTGTATTCAATATGCAAAACAACACTATCGGCAGGGGCACCCGAATCAAATCTCATGTAATACTTTAATTCGACATTATTGCCCATTACAACGCTCTTCCCGTAGAAATATGCAGATGGTTCATCAGCGGTAAAGATAGGCATATAATCTTCGACACTCTTTAACTCCGGCATCTCAGAAGCAAGTGCTCTCTGAGCGCTTGTCAGTTCCGCAGTTACGAGGTGACCGGTATTATACTTAAAGTATGTCTGTGAAGCAGCGCCGTAATTCAGCATATCAACAAGCAATGTCTTAAATATATCATCGTCAGAATACTTAAGGCGGTTATATGCATATTCCTTAACGCTGTAGCTGTCCACAGTCGTATTGAATGTCATGCCATAACGGTCCATATAAAGCGTTGCTTCTAATTCATCGCCCATCTCTTTTGCAGCTACTCCGGTATATACAAAACGCAGATAGGTAACACCGCTCTGAACACTGGTCGTATAGTCCGTAAGAGTTGTCTCCTTCCATGTATAAGAAGAACCGTTGAATACCTGCTTCTTAACAACAAGCCTGTAGTTCTCATAATCAGAGACCTCATCAGCAGGAATGTAGAAGTTAACAGACAGGTTGTTACTGAAAGAACAGCTGTGCGAGAACTTGACGATTATGTCACCTTCTCCATACGGTACCCACTTGATCGTTCCGCCGTAATCCTGACGCACAGATTCAGTCCATGTGGAATCAGTTGCCGGATAGTATGCGTATGTACTTACGTTTTCGAAAGAACGGTTTGTACTGATCAATGGAGCATTTCCTGTAAAAATAACCGTCTTAAGAGAAGTACACTTTGAAAAACCCTTGTTGCCTATATAGGTAACTGTTGAAGGTATCACTATTTCTTTCAAGCTGCTGCAATTACTGAAAGCGTTGGTATTTATAGTTTTAAGGCCTTCATTAAGCTCAACTTTCTCAAGTCCTGTACAGCCATCAAATGCATAGTTGTCTATAATCGTAACAGTAGAAGGTATAGTTATTTCAGTAAGTGCCACGCATTCTCTGAAAGCTTCCTTTCCGATTTTGGTTACACTTTCCGGAATAGTAACAGTAGTAAGAGCTTTGCAACGGAAGAATGTATCATTACTTATTTCCTGCACACCATCAGGAATAACAATACTTACCAGGTTGTTACAATTAACAAATGCATTGTTCTGTATCTCAGTTATCGTATCCGGAAGTTCCAATGTCGTAAAAGCACAGAATGCAAATGCAAACTTTTCAATAGAAGTTATTCCTTCCGGAAGAATAGCAGATTTCACATTAGTAAAACTGTAGAAAGCAAAACTTCCCACATTAGTTACACCTTCTTCAATAATTACACATGTAATATCGTCTTTAAATTCATTCCAAGGAGCTATTTTGTTACTATCACTTGCGAAATTCGGATTTTCATATGAATTCATCTTTCCGAAACCAAAGATACGTAATTCTCCGTCCCAGAAAAGTCTCCACATAACATCACTGTACTCAGTGCTGTCATTCTTACTGCAGTCACCTTCAGCGCGTACGCAACGGACTATATTGATCAAGGCAGTATTAGACGATCCTTTCGTAACAGCATCCCACTGCTCAGGTGTTCCATAGAAGAATGCTTCACTCAGAGCAGAACAGCCTGAGAAGACTCCGTAGTCAAGGGATTCGAGCTTATCATGGATCTTTATCCTCGACAGTGATGTGCAACCAGAAAAAGCACTCATGCCAAGTTCTTTGAGTGATGCCGGCAATTCAATATAATCAAGCGATGAGCAGCCCATAAAAGCATAATTATAAATTGCCGTGACATCACCTGAAAACTCAACAGATGCCAGATTCTTACATGAACTGAATGCGCTTCCAGGAATTACTGTAACACCCTTGCCTATCTCAACATATTCCAACGAAGAGCATTGAGCAAATGCACGCAATCCCAATGTAACTACACTGTCAGGAATTACCACAGATTTCAATGAACTGCATCCCATAAATGCCGTTTCATCAATAACAGTAACCTTATCAGGGATAGTTATCTCTGACAAAGCATAACAATAGTAGAAAGCACTTTCACCGATGGTCGTCAAAGCTGATGACAAATTGATGCTGCTAAGTCTCGAGCATCTGTAAAAAGCATTCTTTCCTATTGTCTTCACAGTTGAAGACATAGTAACGCTCTCTATCTTCGAACAACTGTAGAAAGCTCCTTCACCAATGCTTGTACAACCTGAAGCAATCTCGACACCAACTATCTCTTCCGCCCACTTATACCAAGGGAGAGAGAAATTACCGGGATAATCATACATATCTCCTGTTCCGGTAATGTGAAGTATCTTATTCTCATCGATTCTCCAGAACAAGTTATCACCGCACTGACCATTTGATTCGATCCAGGTAATAGTCGCATCACTGTAATTAGGAAGATTCGTCCATGTTTCATCAGGTGTGTAATATGCATTAGCTGTAACTCCCGTAAAAGGAGTGAATCCAAACGACGGTTTGCTTCCATAGAAGATTATCGTATTCACATTTGTACAATCATCAAAAGCATGTGAGCCGATTCGGGCTACACCGGGCATTATTATGATGGACTTGATTTTATCTCTATCTTCATACCAACCCGGTTTGTTACCACTAATATATTGGGTCATATAACCCGTCCCGGAAATTGTTAAAACGCCGTCCTTAAGTGACCAGGTAAGCTTTCCGTCTTCGCTGCATGTCTGCAAGCCTACCCACGTTATTGTTCCTCCGTAATTCTTAAGTGTGGAAGAATCCCATCCATTCAACCCGATCACATAATATGCCTTCGCAGTAACATTGCTGAAAGCATTTGAACCAATAGTAGGAGCACCACCTACGAACTCAAGTTTTTGGAGGGCCGAGCAATCTGCAAAAGCTCTGGCACCAATATTAGTAACGCTGTCAGGGAACTTAATTCCCCATACAGTTTTGTTATTACTGAAAGCGCCTTCTCCAATACTTGTTAACCCTTCAGGAAGAACAATCTCATTAATCCTGCAATTCGCAAATGCACAATCTCCAATAGAACCCAATGAAGACGGGAACGTAACTTTCCATAGATTCGGATTTGAAGCAAATGCATTACTGTTGATCTGAACTATACCACTGGGAACAGTTACATTCCTGAGATCATTTTCAGCAAAAGCACCAGTCGGAATTAGCAATAGCTTCGAACTGATCGTTACACTCTGAAGACCTGCTTTATAGAAAGAATAATCGCCTATCTGTCTTATGCTTTCCGGAATTACCATCGTCTTAAGCAATTTACAATCTTTGAAAGCATAATTACCTATAGTGGTAACATCCGGGCCTAATTCAACAGAAGTGATATTTGCTGCAAGCCAATGCCAAGGTGCTGAACCAGCTACTGTATCATCATAATTATACATAACGCCGGTACCATCGATCGTGAGCACTCCGTCTTCATAAGACCAATTAAGATTGTTTCCACATGTACCGGAATAAACAGCCTTGATAATAGTGAAAGGCTTTGAATCAGCAAAAGGAGAATCTTCATTTTCATTCAAATATGCTCTTAATATCCATTTATCTGTCGTTACTGCATCTGAGTAGGATAA
>LVAT01000004.1 GCA_001604135.1 Clostridiales bacterium Firm_14 | reverse complement strand
AGATGAGTTCGTAGCAACTAATGGAAAGAAAGTAAAGGGTTGGATAAAGGAAGCTGATTGCAGTGATTCTAACCGTGGCGGAAGTCATACTATTAATGTGACAACCTATGTAAAGATCCCTAATAAATTTAAAGGTGATGCAATAATAAGAGAATGGGCTTGTGCAGGTGCACCTTCACTTGGCAATGCAATGCTGAATACAAAGTTTAAGTCAGATTATATGATCGTCTGGGATAATGGAGAGAGATGGTATCATTTCAAGAATATAAAGGATACTAATGGGAAGAAGCATAAGGGCTTTGTATTCGCTCCTTATTGCAATGTCGTACAGTAATTGCCAGAGAAAAGAAATAAAAGAAAGCTAAAATAGAAAACATTGAATATAAAAATGCGGGTGATAAAAGCACATTATCACCCGCTTTGATTTTATTCAGACATATTGGTTTCGCCGGTCAGGCTGTGGGGAAAGATCTGTTCAACCGGGAAAGCCGTTAACACTGACATAGACAACAAACGATACAAGATCGATCAGGACAAAGGCTCCCAATACTATTGCAGCTATTTTCAGCCCCTTTTTAGCCTTTTTCTTGTTATCCTCCGTTAGGACTTTTTCCTTTATGTCAGAGTAAAGATCCGATTTTGCCGGAGCTTCTGCGGCTGGCGCCGGTGCCTTGTCCATTATCAGCTCGTCAAGGGATATCTCAAAGAGGTCGCTGATGGCTATCAGCTTCTCCATGTCAGGGGTAGAATCCCCCACCTCCCACTTGGATATGGTCTGTCTTGAAACATTGAGCCTGTTTGCCAGCTCCTCCTGTGATAAGCCCTTCTTCTTGCGAAGATCGTAAAGCTTGTTATTGAACTCCATGATCATACCTCCTGCCTGTTTTTTCTGATCGCCATGTATCCGGTCATAACTGCCAGTACAGCGATGATGATATCTGCGATTATACTTGATTCTATGCCGTATGCTCCGCCATTGAGAATGTTTGCGCCTGCGCTCCTCATATCAATTAGCACAGTTGAAGCTCCCTCGCTGCCGCTGAGATTAAGTCCGAGGACGCAGCTCAGGCAGAAATTCCATATAGAGTGAAGTCCGCAGGCTGCCCATATGTTTTTTGTACGAATTGTCAGGAACGAGAATACACATGAGATAACGGCTAAATTGAGCAGTCCGGAGAAGATGTACAGCGGCTCGAATTCACGGAGCGTACTCCAGTGAGGGTAAATGAAAGACAGTGTACTTGCCGCAACAGCGACAGGAAGCGGTACTCTGTCCTTGAGAGAGCAGAGAACAAGTCCCCTGCAAAGGAACTCCTCGGCTGCTCCCTGAATAACAAATCCTCCAAGCATAAGCAATATCATTTTAACGTTGGGATCTCCTAACACTCCGTAAAATCTGATGCTGCCTGTGAGCATTATCGCAGCAACGCAGACAGCCAGCAGTCCCATGCTTATAAGAGCACCGATAAACCAGTTGCCGATATGCTTAGTCACGCCCATTTCTGAGAGTTTCCTTTTCTCTATAAGCTTCCAGTAGAGAATGCTGAAGGCTATGATCGCCGCCATACAATAAAGTCCCAGAAGAGACATAACGTTATCGCTGAACGTTTCTCCCTTCGACAGATCTTTTCCGCAGGCGATCATGATACCAATAATGACTCCATTGCCTGCGAGCATTCCGAGTACGAAGCAGATGAAAAATGCGAGCAGCTTTTTCAAGACTAAGATCGGTGCCGGCATATCATCATAATTGTTGAATGGACTGAGCTTGTAAATGATACTTTCCTTCATAAATGATTCCTCCTTCTATCGCTGAGCGATAGTGTTTTCCTGATGAATCCATAGTACCATTTTTGTCGGAAAAGGTCTACCAACTAACGCTGGAAATCTGTCAACGGGCGCTGACAATCGTGTTAACTTCCGTTGCATTGGCTATTTATAGCCGAATCTTTGATCGCATCTTTCA
>LVAT01000003.1 GCA_001604135.1 Clostridiales bacterium Firm_14 | reverse complement strand
TCTATAAATATAATACTACATTTCAGGATTATTTTGGTCGCCTTCAAGGCGACATTTTGTAAGGGTAAAATGTTCCGCGTCTTCCTCTCTGGTGTCAACCTGGAGTTCTCAGAATGGACACAGCTTTTTGACAACGAAATGATGCCGGCTGCGCTCATAGACAGGGTGAAATTCAGGTCTTTTGTTCTCAACATGAACTGCTCATCCTCTTATCGCTTTGATGCGACCGTCAGCAGCTAGTGGCTCAATATTCTTTTATCAAAACTGGCTCATTGAAAGTGACAAATGTCACGCATTCCATTACATTTTGCATCTTGTGCGGCATCATCCGTTGTGATAAGATGATTACAGAGACTGATAACTCTGTACAGTCCTACTGCATTCATCAATCATGGAAAAGATCGGAGTGATGTATATGAAACTGCTGACATTATCGGATCATCAGATCTGCGCAACATTCATCGCACTTGCGCTGCTGCTGCTGTTTGCGCATGTGTTCGGAACGCTGCTGGAAAAGCTGAAGGGACCGCGGGTAGTCGGCGAGATCCTCGGCGGCATGATTCTGGGCGGCAGCTGTCTGTTTATCCTGCTGCCGGAAACGATGAATCGCGTGTTCTTTGCATATCCCGAACAGGGGCAGGTGCTCAACATCTTCTATCAGCTGGGACTGGTCTTCCTGATGTTTCTTTCCGGATATAACACGGAAATCCGGTTCGGGAAGCAGAACGCCAGGACAGTATCCCTTGTATTCATCGGCGCGACCGTACTTCCGATGCTGGCCTCGATCCCGTTCATTCCATTATTCAGAAGCAGCTTTATCGGTTCTGCCGGGAACGGGCTTTCTTTTTCACTTGTATTCTGCATCGGCGTTGCGATCACCTCCATCCCTGTCATATCCAAAATCTTCTTTGATATGGGCATCATGCATACCAAATTCGCAGACACTGTCCTGACGGTGGCGACCTTTCAGGATCTGTGCCTGTGGATTCTTCTGAATATCGCAGCAAAGATCACGGTCTCCGGAACAATCGGGCTCGGACAGATGCTGATGATTGTGCTCTCCACACTGGGCGCATTTGTTCTGATCACGGTCTTATCCAAAAAGGTCAAAGCAATCGGGAAATTCAGAAACACAAAGTATTTCTATACTGTATGCTTTGTGCTTCTGCTTGCCGTATGCGGCATATTCTCGGTCATCGGCATCAATATCATGTATACTGCCTTTATCGCGGGATATCTGATCAAGGTTTTTTTCGGAAAAGACGTCCGTGCAGAAAAGGCGATCGGCGCACTCAAGGAAATCGTATTCTCGTTCTTTGTTCCGGTATACTTTGCGCTGGTCGGCATACAGCTGAATGTGATCCATGATTTCTCATTCGGAAGATTCTGCCTGTTCTTCGTCATTGCATTCGGGCTGGAATTCGCCGGCACATGGCTTATGCTGCTGTTTTCGGATCTCCCAGGAGATATGCGGATGAATTTTGCCGTTACCATGAATGCGAGAGGCGGCCCCGGCATCGTGCTCGCGACTGTCAGCTACGGTGCGAATATTATTTCTCTGGAATTCTTTACGGTTCTGATTCTGACAACAATGGTCTCCTCCATGACAGCCGGCTATTATCTCAGATATCAGCAGAAGAAAAACAAGGATATCTTCGATCAGATGTATGCAACAAACAATCGACGCCTTGCAGTAAAGAACTAGCCTTGCCGGAATGGCGAGGCTAGTAACATCAGCAGCAGTACCATACATCGTCTGAGACACGATCAGGGAGTGACTACTCAACTGATAGACGACCTCTGCAAGATACTTGACTGCAATGTTGAGGACATAATAAAATACGAACCGTCTGACGAAAGCTAATGATAGCTAATGACAGACGGTTTCAGTACAAGTCAAAACACACTAAAAACGCATGGATATGGCTTGTTATCCTTAAAATCTCATTAGCTAAGAAAAAGCCTCCATAAAACGTAATA
>LVAT01000002.1 GCA_001604135.1 Clostridiales bacterium Firm_14 | reverse complement strand
AGGACAGTCACAAGAGTGATGAATGGCTTTCAGCCGGACATCTGATCATGCCTTGATAAACGGATAGAATAAACTGATGCAGATATAGTCCATAAAATATTAAAAAGCAATACGCTTTGTTGATTACAGCAAATAACATAGCGACACTTATTTGAACGTTTGTTGATTATTCCAAACTTGCAGAGCATCTCTTGACAGTCCTAATTTGCTGTGTTATAATTCAGACAAATTAAAAGCTATGACGAAGACGGAACCTGCAACGAATTTTTCAGAGAACCGGTGGTGGTGTGATACCGGTAAATGACTGCAGAATTTCCCATCGCTTCCGAGCCGGAAACCCCAAAGGTTTACACCCAGTAGGCGTTTCACGTGTATGCTGCGTCAGTGCATAGAAGTTGTCAGACTTCGAAGAGGTGGCGGATCATTGAATCCGCAATTTGAGTGGTACCGCGAGTATTCAGAGTCAATACCCGTCTCAAAGCTAATACGTGCTTTGAGGCGGTTTTTATTTTGCCTTCTCAGAGCTTCAGCCAAAAAATGTAGCCTGCTGTTTCTCTGTACTGACATGCGGAAAACAAGCAGATGCGGAACATCCGAAGAAATGAAAGGCGGAATTATCATGCTTACACTCGACAAGGTATTCGATGCACAGACAGTGCTCAAAAACATCATCAGGGAAACAAATCTCGTAAGAGCTCACGGTATCGCACCGAAGTGCGAACTTTATCTGAAACCAGAAAATCTTCAGTTTACCGGATCATTCAAAATCCGCGGAGCTGCGTACAAGATCGCAATGCTCTCACCGGAGGAAAAGAAGAACGGCGTTATCGCATGCTCAGCCGGAAACCACGCACAGGGTGTTGCTCTTGCTGCAACTAAAAACGGCATAAAATCGCTTATCTGTCTGCCGGATACTGCGCCTATCTCGAAAATAGAAGCCACCAAGGGATTCGGTGCAGATGTGTGCTTAGTGGAAGGATGCTACGACGACGCATACCGCAGAGCACTTGAACTCCGTGACGAAAAGGGATACACCTTTGTGCATCCTTTTGACGATGAAAATGTAATTGCCGGTCAGGGCACTATCGCACTTGAGATCTTAAATGATATTGACAACATCGATGCCATTGTCGTTCCTGTCGGCGGAGGCGGGCTCATATCCGGTATCGCCTATACAGTAAAGCAGATCCGGCCGTCCGTAAAGGTGTACGGCGTTCAGGTCGCAGGCGCACCGAGTATGTACAATTCAGTAAAGAACGGTCAGATCGAATGCCTTCCGTCAGTATCGACTATTGCAGACGGTATCGCTGTAAAACAGCCGGGTGAAAATACATACGCCCTTGTAAGTGAATACGTTGATGAAGTGGTCCTTGTAAGTGACGACGAAGTGGCAGGTGCCATCCTTGCACTTGTCGAAAAGCAGAAAATGGTAGCGGAAGGTGCCGGTGCAGCTGCCGTTGCGGCAGTAATGAGCGGTAAACTTGATGTTGCCGGCAAGCGTGTTGTTGCAGTTGTATCCGGTGGTAACATCGATGTTACAAGTCTTTCAAGAGTTATCGATCGCGGCCTTCTCAATTCCGGACGTTCAACCAGCCTGCTTATCGAACTTATTGACAAGCCTGGCCAGCTTAAGGAAATCTCACGTATAATCGCCGACTGCGGCGGAAACGTCACCGGTGTTCACTACGAAAAAGGTGCTACTGAAAGTGTCAACGGATGTTTCCTGCGTATCAACATGGAAACAAGGGATTTCGACCACGTTGATCTTATAACTCGTTCGCTTTGCGAAGCTGGCTTTAAACTGGTATGATACTGATTAAAACCGACAGGCAGCCGGAGATGTAATTGCGGCGATAAATAAGGCGGAAAGCTGGTAACCGCCATTTATTCAGGGCATATATTTCGCTTTATCAAAAGTTCGGTCAGATGCTCGATACGAAGATCTTTATCCTCTATTTCTTTTTCAAGCTCGGAGCATTTCTGCAAGGATTCTTCGTATGCTTTTTTCAGCTCTTCATACGTCATGATAAAATGCTCCTTTCCTCGATATCAGGTCATCTGTGGTACTTTTATCATACCATAGAATACCTTTTCATTCAAGGAAAAGAGCACATCTTGATTGAGAAATATCTTTCACATTTATGTACATATCTGCTGTTCAAAACTCAGCAGATATCCACACCGCCTTCAATTTTTTTGATTGCTTTCGGCTGGTCAACAGATAATCCCTGCATCAGCCATATATATTGTTCGTGAGTCAAATTACGTACTTCCTGTTCACTGCGAGGCCAGTTAAATTTGCCGTCCTCAAGCCTTTTATACAACAAGAGAAATCCATCATCTTCCCACAACAATATTTTCAGTCT
>LVAT01000001.1 GCA_001604135.1 Clostridiales bacterium Firm_14 | reverse complement strand
GTGCTAAGATCAAGATTATAATAGTCGAGGAAATTGGCTAGTGTAAGCTCTTTTCCGCTGTCTTCTGTGAAGTTCGCAAGACGCTTGACGATAGCGCTCTTGTTGCCAACAGCCTGCCTGATATTGTCGAGAATGTACTTCTGCGCCTGCTTCTCCAGCTTGATATAACAGCCCTTCGGCAGCAGAGGGAAGCCATTCTCTATCTCGTCCCTGACACTTCGCTGAGTGTTGCCGAGAAGTGTTGCAAACTTGCTCTCGAAATTGTACTTCATGTGTGCCTGACCGATGAAATCCAGTACCGTCAGGCAGTCCTTGCCCTCGCTGAGACGCAGGCCACGTCCAAGCTGTTGCAGGAACACAGTCAGACTTTCGGTAGGACGCAGGAACATTACCGTGTTGACCTCGGGAATATCCACGCCCTCGTTGTACAGGTCAACGGTGAAGATAAACTTTATCTCGCCATTCGCCAGCTTATGCTGTGCCGAATCACGTTCGTCTTTCTTGCTGTCGGCGGTCAGGGCGATAGACGGGATATTGTTCTGATTGAAACGCTGAGCCATATAATCTGCGTGCTCTTTCGACACACAGAAGCCCAGTCCCTTGACCTTGTCCATGTCCGCAACGTACTTGTTCAGCTCTTTCAGTATAAGCATAACACGCAGGTCATAGCCGGTATACAGCTTCGACAGGGCAGTTTTATCATATCCGCCTCTTGACCATTTAACGTCATTCAGATCAACGTTGTCGGACACTCCGAAGTAGTGGAAGGGACAAAGCAGTTTCCTGTCTATGGCTTCGGGCAGACGTATCTCCGCAGCGATACGGTCATCGAAATACGGCAGTATGCTCTTGCCGTCCATACGCTCGGGAGTAGCCGTCAGACCGAGAAGTATCTTCGGTTTGTAGTATTCCAGCAGACGCTGATATGATTTTGCAGCAGCGTGGTGGAACTCGTCCACGATGATGAAGTCATAGTAGTCGGGGGAGGTTATCTTGTCAAGAGCCTGAGAGTTGAAAGACTCAATGGAAATGAACATGTTTTCAAGACTTTCGGGCACGATGCCGCCAACGCACAGATCGCCGAAATTCGCATCGTGGAGCACTCCGCGGAAGCATTTTATACTCTGCTTCAAAATCTCTTTTCTGTGCGCCACAAAGAGGAGACGAGCACGTCCGTTCTGCTGACGGAAACGCTTATAGTCAAAGGCGGAAATGACAGTCTTGCCTGTACCCGTTGCGGCGACAACAAGGTTCTTCCAGTGATTACGTATCTCACGCTCGGCAGTCAGCTTGTCCAGAATCTCCTGCTGATAGGAGAATGGGCGGATATCAAAGCTGTAATCGCTCTGGTCGCCGTGGTATTTCTCGGCCTTCAGAGCCTGCATCAGATGCATACGGTCATCGGGAGAATACAGCGAAAAATCGGTGCTGTTCCAGTAGTTCTCGAAGGTCGCATTTATCTTGCGGATTGTGTGTGGCTGGTCGTGGGCGGTTATTTTCAGGTTCCATTCAAGGCCGCTTGTCATGGCAGCGTTGGACATATTCGACGAGCCAACGTAAGCCGTAGTAAAGCCGGTGTCACGGTAGAAAACGTAAGACTTCGCATGAAGCCTTGTGCGTTCAGTGTCGTAAGAGACCTTGATTTGCGTGTTCGGCAGCTTGCTCAGTTCCTCCACTGCTTTCACGTCGGTAGCGCCCATATAAGAAGTTGTGATAACGCGAAGCTGACCGCCGTGAGCCGTGAACTCCTGCAACTCATCAATGATAAGCACCAGTCCGCTCCACTTGATGAACGACACCAGCATATCTATCCTGTCGGCGGATACTATCTCCTTTTTCAGTTCAGTCATCATCTGCGGTTCGTGACCTGCGCCTGTGAACAAAGAGCTTGAAGCAAGAGAAGTTTCGGGGCGTGTCATGGTGATGCGGCGCTTCATGGTATCCGCATTGTTCTGCATATTTGCAACCGCAAGAAGCTGTTCTGCACGCTGGTCAACGCTCAGACCGTCGAACTCGTCATCGCCTGTAAGCTCGGTAACTGCCGAAACTATTTTGTTTGCAAGTCCCAGCTGACCTTCGATATCATCACCTGCAAGCCGTGAGAGTCCCTTTTCAATGACCTCAGAGAGATACCCTGCCAGCACCTGCGGAGCTTCCGCCTTGTCGATATTGCGCTTGTCGATAAGCTGTGCGGAATCATCTATTTTATCCGATAGTTCTTTGTTTATGACCTGTTCGTATAGTCCGGGTTTGAGCATAGGGGGGGACACCTCCGAAAAATTGTTAAACGAGAAGCAATTGTTTGTAATATTATAACATAATTCTCCTTATTTTTCAATATATTTTGCTTATTTTGGTGTATCTTACGAAATAAAGAAAGGCATCCTGTCGATTTTAACAGAATGCCTTTGTACTTATATAAAATCAGATAGTTTACACGTCTCGCCCATATACCTGTAATCACCTTCCTCGACGAATTTACAGCCGATGTTGGTCATTTCAATAGGTTCTTTACAGATAACAGTTCCCCAGTGATTGACCAAAATGTGCGGTCTGACCTCGACAATCCTGCCGCTGCAGTCATCGTCGTGGCGGACGTCATAAACGTACAAGTTGTCAGGGACTGTATTCCTCTTAACTCTCATACAGGTGAAAAGAACTGTTTTTCCGAACAGCTCCAATAGGTCGAATACTTCCTCGTTTGCATTAACACTCATGTGGCACCTCCTACAAAATATTTGCTATTGTAGCATACGGAAGGAACAAAATCAATATTTCTGAGTTTTTTCTCAATAACAAGCGCTTTCCTCCCATTATTCGTAATAAAAATGGCAGTTAGTCCAAATTGGCAAATGATACTTTTACAGCACCTGCAACATACACAATTGCAGGTGCTGTTTTTTGTGCATTTATCCAAAGATTTGAGAAATGACTGTGCAAAACGGCTTTCCCAGTTCTTTATAAGTAGAGGGCATTGAAAGGCGTCCTCCTCATCGGCGACAATAAGGCGACGATAAAAACGCGAGTTATATTCAGCCGGCTTTTATGCACCTCTACATATTAAAATGAAAGTTGTGTGAAATAGGGTATCAAAACGCCTCTCCCATTCCCCTATAAGTAGAGGGCAAAATAATCGGCTCATATTGGTTGTGTTTTGTGCAGCTATCCAAACTTTTTTGGTCAGACTTCAAAAACACCTTCTCCCATTCCCTTATAAGTAGAGGGCAAAATAAACAGCTGCCATATGCCTCGGCTTGTGCATAGTCACAAAGTTTTTGAAAAACAGGGCTACAAAATGCCTCTCCCAGTTCTTTATAAGTAGAGGGGCATAGAATCTTGACAATTGAATATCCTGCGCAGGAGTGATACACAGCAGTTAAGTGCGCCGCGATGGTTTGGAGGGACTTAGCGCATCGAGCTGTGAAATACTTCTCTCACGTCACACAAGGCGGAATGAAAGGAACGGTACTGCGCAAGGGCTCCTGTAAAATAATTGCTAACTTGCTACCAAATTGGCTTAGGCGGCGATATATCTTCATTTTCGCTGATAGCAAAGTTGATAGTTGTTAGTTTTATAATTGGCAAAATATACGAATCATCAAACATGATTATGTGCAAGCCTACAAAGTTTCAAAACCATTGCCAAAAAGTGCCTCTCTCAGCGGCTACTTTATGAAGGACACAAAAGCAGAGCCGTATTATTTGCTCAAACTTGTGTAATCATACAAAGTTTGAAAAATGTCGGACAAAACAGTCCTTCCCAACGGCTACTATATGGGACGCTAAAAATAGGAACATTCATAAGCCTGCAATTATGCACCTCTACAAAATAATATGAAAAAATTATTAAATGGGTAGCAAAATGGGCTTTCCCATTCCTTTATAAGTAGAGGGACAAATAATTCGGTGCTTGTGCAGTCCTACAAAGTTTTACAAAAAGACTGTGCAAAACGCCATTCCCATTCCCTTATAAGTAGAGGGCAATTATCAGAAATGGAAAATTTTCTGAAAAATTTGCCGGAAGGGGTTATCAAAACGCCTCTCCCAGTTCTCTATAATTAGAGGGCAGAGTATCTTGAAAATTAAATATCCTGCGCAGGAGTGATAACACAGCAGTTAAGTGCGCCGCGATGGTTTGGAGGGACTTAGCGCATCGAGCTGTGAACTACTTCTCTCTCGTCACGCAAGACGGAATGAAAGGAACGGTACTGCGCAAGGGACCACACAAAACAATTGCCAACTTGCTACCAAGAGGGTATAAATGCCGATATATCTTTACTTCTGCCGATAGCAAAACTGATAGTTGTTAGTTCGGCGATAGTAAATTGCTAACGCCGGAAAAGCTCTGTATCACGTGCTTTGACAGTGTTTGGTAGTTTGTTAGTAAAATCAGAGTGGCAGGGCGGCGTGTCGTGCATTTGTGCGCGGTTTGTGCCGTCCTGCGGAGAAAGGAGGGATAACTACACCACCAGAGCTCTCAAGGCGAAATTGAGGGCAAATAAAGCGAGTTTGAAAGAAAGGATGATAGGATGACCGAAAACTACGACAACAACATTTACAACGAGCCGTACTGCGTCAAAGATGGCTGCCTTTACGAAACAGTCGAGCGGAAGGGAAAGGTCACGATGGTCAGGTTGTGCGATTACGTTCCCGTGCTGAAATCTGAGATAACATTCGATGACGGAGCGGAACAGCGCAAAGCATTTGAAGTAGGAGCGATACATTCAAACGGAACGACAATGCAGACAGTAACTGTCACCGCAGACGAGATGAGCAGCATGAAATGGCTAATCGAGAAGTGGGGCTCGCTGGGTTCATATTCGCCTGCAAACAATACGCTCGGCAAAATACGTCATGCAATTATGAGTACAAAGGCTGACGTTGAGTTCAGAACTGTGTACAGTCAGACAGGCTGGCGGCAGATCGGTGAGCAGTATGAGTTCCTGATGCCGTCTGCGGATAGTCAGTTCACGGTGGAGCTGCAAGGTAAACTGAACAGCTACAATTTTCCGAAGTCTTGTGATACGGACAAGCTGTTTTATCTCACAGCGCTGTTAGAGAACGGTCTGCTTCCACAGCGAGTTATGCTGCCGTTGCTTGCAGTAACATTCTTGTCTCCGCTGGAGCACTTTCTGAAAGCGGCAAGCTGCGAACCAAAGTTCATAACTGCACTGGTCGGCAAAACAGGTACGCGCAAATCAACGACTGCGGCACTGATGTGTTCGTTCTTCGGAAACTTCACAGCCAGCACTCTGCCGATGTCGTTTCACGATACGACAAACAGCATTCTCAGCAACATCTATTCGTTGAAGGACGTGTTGACCTGCGTCGACGACCTTCACCCGAATGGTGCGTACGGCGACTCTGAAATGAAAAGCACTGCGCAGAACCTCGCTCGTTTCTACGGCGACCGCATTGGTCGTGCGAGGCTGAATAGTAAAATCGAATTGCAGCCTTCGCGTCCGCCGACAGGTATGTGTCTTGTCACTGCGGAGTACGTTCCAGAGATATCGCAGAGCGGTCTCGCGCGCTACTTCATTGTCGAAATGAAATCTGACGACATAGATCTTGCATTGATGACTGAGTATCAGCAGCTTGCAGCGGACGGTGTGCTTGCGGCGATAATGCACAGCTACGTTGACTGGCTGCGCGAAACATATCTCTGCGATGAAAATACTTTCGTGCAGGGCTTGTCAGATACATTCAAAAAATATCGCACCGAAGTAACAGAGGAGTTATCTGCAAGGTGCAGTAACTTCCACACAAGAGTTCCTGATACTCTTGCGCATTTGATGATAGGTTTCGATTTCCTTCTTGCGTTCCTGAATACAAAAGAAGAAATAGGTGTGCAGGACATGGCGAATTATAAAAGCGCATTCAAAAACATAATCGTCACAAGTTCCGTCAGAAACAATTCCATTGTCGAGAATGAAAACTACTCCTATCAGTTCTGCGACAAGCTGAAAAGTCTGCTCGACAGCGGCAGGTGCAGTGTCAACGTCATCGGCAGCGACTACGATATGAACCGCAAAGGCTTCATCGGCTTCGATGACGACAACTTCTACTATCTCATTATGAATGCGGCGTTCTCGG